>JBGATB010000016.1:0-209067 GCA_044229415.1 Myxococcaceae bacterium
ATCACCCCGCACACCAAGTTCAAGGCGCAGATCTACGTGCTGACGAAGGAAGAGGGCGGGCGTCACACGCCGTTCTTCAAGGGGTACCGGCCGCAGTTCTACTTCCGGACCACGGACGTGACGGGGAGCGTGGAGCTGCCCGCGAACGTGGAGATGGTGATGCCGGGGGACAACATCACGATCGAGGTGGAGCTGATCACCCCGGTGGCGATGGAGAAGGAGCTGCGGTTCGCGGTCCGCGAGGGCGGCCGCACGGTGGGCGCGGGCGTGGTGGCCGAAGTCATCGCCTGATACCCAGGCGAACAAGCAAAGACGACAGTCGATAGCAGGTCGCGGTACCTCGCGACTGCCGCTATCGACTGTCGGCGTTTAGGAGATTGAAGTCATGCCCAAGGGAAATCGCAGCATCATCTCGCTCGAGTGCACGGTCTGCAAAGAGCGGAACTACTCCACGACCAAGAACAAGCGGAAGCAGCAGGACAAGCTGGAGCTCAGCAAGTTCTGCCCGCGCTGCCGCAAGCACACGGATCACAAAGAGGGCAAGGTTTAAAGGCATAGGCGAGTAGCTCCAACGGTAGAGCAGCGGTCTCCAAATCCGCGTGTTGGGGGTTCGAATCCCTCCTCGCCTGCCAACTTTCGCAGTTGGGCGCGGCCGTATCGCAAGGAAGCAACCATGGCAGATGAAGCCAGCCAGCAAGCCAACCGCTCCGGGATGGATCCGCAGCGCCTGGTGGTCGTGTTCTACCTGGCGCTCGGGATCATCCTCGCGCTGTTCTTTGGGCACATCCTCGAAAGCCTCTTCGGAGAGCTGGCGTGGAAGAACCCGGAGATCGGCGAGGGGCTCGGTTGGCGCCTCACCAGCCTGCTCGGGTTGGCGCTGGCGGGCGGCATCGTCGCCGCCGGGTTCCTCCACCCCAGGCTGAAGCAGATCTCCCTGGAGGTCGCCAGCGAGCTGATGCGCGTGACCTGGCCCACCTGGGCCGAGACCCGCGTCTCCACCATCGCGGTGGTGGTGGCCTCGCTCATCGCCTCGGTGGTGCTCTTCGGGATCGACACGCTCGCCTACAAGCTGATGGTGGATTGGTTGCCCGTCGTCTGGAAGAAGGTCGTCAATGGGTGACAAGAAGTGGTACGCGGTCCACACCTACTCCGGCTTCGAGAACAAGGCGAAGAAGAGCCTCGAAGAGAAGATCCGCATGGAGGGGCTCACCGAGCACTTCGGTGAGATCCTCATCCCCATGGAGCACGTGGTGGAGATGGTGAAGGGGGAGCGGAAGACGTCCAAGAAGAAGATGATGCCCGGCTACATGTTCGTCCAGATGGAGATGAACGACCGGACCTGGCACCTGGTGAAGAACACCCCCAAGGTGACGGGCTTCGTGGGCGGCGCGCCGAACCAGCAGCCCCCGCCGATGCCGGACATCCAGGTGCAGCGGCTGACCTCGCAGATCTCCGAAGGCACTCTCAAGCCGAAGCCGAAGGTGCAGTTCGAGGACGGCGACACGGTGCGCGTGATTGACGGCCCGTTCGCCAACTTCAACGGCACCGTGGAAGAGGTGAACCCGGACAAGGGCCGCCTCAAGGTGCTGGTCTCCATCTTCGGCCGCGCCACGCCCGTGGACCTGGACTTCATGCAGGTGGAGAAGACGGGCGGGTAGGGCGGTAGAGCGTTCTTGAAAGCAGTTTTCCCGTCGGGTCCTCCGCCGGGAAGGACCGTGGGAGAGCCGCCGTCTACGGCTCGCCAGCACCACGGAGTTGAAAGGCAGAAGAAGCCCCAATGAAGAAGGTCACAGGACAGGTCAAGCTGCAGATCCCTGCGGGCAAGGCCAACCCGGCGCCGCCGATCGGCCCCGCGCTCGGTCAGCAGGGCGTCAACATCATGGAGTTCTGCAAGCAGTTCAACGCGCAGACCCAGGCGCAGGCGAAGGAAGGTCTGATCATCCCGGTGATCATCACCGTGTATCAGGACCGCTCCTTCACCTTCATCCTCAAGACGCCCCCCGCCGCGGTGCTGATCAAGAAGGCCGCGGGCCTGCACACGGAGAAGAAGAAGGGCTCCGGCGCTCACAAGCCGGGCAAAGAGAAGGTCGGGCAGATCACCAAGAAGCAGCTGGAAGACATCGCCAAGACCAAGCTCAACGACACGACGGCCGGCTCTCTCGAGGCGTGCATGCGGACGATCGCAGGCACCGCGCGCTCGATGGGCATCGACGTCGTCTGACCCCCTCTCTTTTCTCCAAGGATCCAAAGCCATGCCTCAGAGTGGAAAGAAGTTCCGCGCGGCCGCCGCGCTGATTGACCGCAACAAGCGCTACACCATCGAGGAGACGTTCAAGCTCCTCAAGCAGACGGTGGAGACGCGCAAGACCAAGTACGACCAGACGGTGGACGTTGCCATCAACCTGGGCGTGGACCCCAAGCACGCGGACCAGATGGTCCGTGGCGCGGTCGTGCTCCCCAACGGCACCGGCAAGACCATGCGGGTGGCCGTGTTCGCCAAGGGCGAGAAGCAGACCGAGGCGACCAACGCGGGCGCGGACATCGTCGGCGCCGAGGACCTCCAAAAGAAGATCGAGGAGGGCTTCATGGACTTCGACACCGTGATCGCCACCCCCGACATGATGGGCGTCGTGGGCCGGCTCGGTAAGGTGCTCGGTCCCCGCGGCCTGATGCCGAACCCCAAGGTCGGCACGGTCACCATGGACGTCACCAAGGCCGTGAAGGACGCCAAGGGCGGCAAGGTGGAGTTCCGGGTGGAGAAGGCGGGCATCCTGCACGCCCCGGTGGGCAAGGCTTCCTTCTCCGCGGAGAAGCTCACGGAGAACTTCAACGTCCTGGTCGACCTGGTGATGAAGCTCAAGCCCGCCGTGGCGAAGGGCGTCTACCTCAAGTCGATCGGCGTCTCGACGACCATGGGGCCGGGCATCAAGGTCGACACGACCGAGATCAACGCCCGCCACCGCTAGGTCGCTGGTCAGCCAAGCCGCCCCGGGGCGTCCCTCCGGGGTTCGGCTTTTTGGCGCAACGCAGAAAGTACTAGACACGAAGTCGGCGCGCGGTTATAGGCGGCCGGCTTTGCAAACAGGGCGCCAGGTCGATGAGACCGCACCGCCCTTGTTCCCTGGTCCAAGACAGCAGGGACCCGCACTCGAGGAGTCGGCTCTTTGGGCGACACGAAGGTGGGTTCAAACGACCGAAAGGTCAACCCTGCCGAGACTGGAAAAGCGGTTGGTGCTCGCTGTGAGTTCCTCTCGCTCTGCCACTGTGGCCCAGGCATCGAGCTCGGCATCCGCCGAGCGAATGTGAGGAGGTGAAACAGTGCTCAAGAGCGAGAAAGAAGCAGTCATCAAGGACCTGAACGACAAGTTCACCCGGGCCAAGGCCGCGATCGCCGTCGAGTTCAACAAGGTCGACGTCGAGACGGTCACCAAGCTCCGCAAGAAGTTCCGCGATGGTGGGATTGAGTACAAGGTGCTCAAGAACACCCTGGCGAAGCGGGCGGCCAAGGGCACCGGTGTCGAGGTGCTCAGCGACGAGTTCCACGGTCCCGTGGCACTCTGCATTGGCTACGCGGACGTGGTGGCGCCGGCGAAGATCCTGACCGAGTTCATCAAGGACCTGGAGACCATCAAGGTCCGCGGTGCGATGGTCGATGGCAAGAAGGTCGATGCCAACGGAGTGAAGGCGCTGGCGAAGTTGCCGGGTCTGCCGGAGCTCCGCGCCAAGCTGCTCGGCATGATCAATCAGCCTGCCGGCAAGCTGGTTCGGACCATTGCGGCCCCTGGGGCGCAGCTGGCCCGCGTCCTCAAGGCCCGCGAAGAGGCCCTCGGCAAGGCGTCCTGACAAGCGAAACGAAGCGAGTAATCAACCAACCCTTTCTTTCGACCCGTAAGTCTTTGTGGCGAACGGGTCATCATCGGAACAAGGAAACACGAACATGGCAGACCTGAACCAGATCGTTGAGAGCCTCTCCTCCCTGACCGTCCTCGAGGCGGCGGACCTCGTGAAGAAGCTGGAGGAGAAGTGGGGCGTCTCCGCGGCGGCCGTGGCGGTTGCTGGCCCGGCGGCCGGCGGCGGCGCGGCGGCGGCGGCGGCCGAGGAGAAGACGGAGTTCACCGTCGTCCTCGCCAACGCCGGCGCGAACAAGATCAACGTGATCAAGGAGATCCGTGCGATCACCGGCCTCGGCCTGAAGGAGGCCAAGGACCTCGTCGAGGGCGCCCCCAAGACGGTGAAGGAGGGCGTCAACAAGGACGACGCCAAGAAGTTCAAGGACCAGCTCACCGCGGCTGGCGCCACCGTCGAGATCAAGTAGTCGGGGCCTGGCCTTCACCCTCGCTCCTCTTTCGAGGGGGTTCGAGGGGGCCAAAACCATCGCCGGCGATCCCTTGGGAGGGTCGCCGGCTTTGCCCTTTCTGTCGCTTGAGGAAATTCCCAGCCGCAGGTCAGGCGTTACACCTCTTTGCCCCTCGCGCCGTTAGTTCCTGGAGACCGAATGCCCGCGACGATTCAGAACAACTTCCGCGTCCGGAAGAGCTTCGCGAAGATTCAGAAGATCATCGACATCCCGAACCTCATCAACATCCAGAAGCAGTCGTACGAGAAGTTCCTCCAGGCTGACGTACCGCCGGAGAAGCGCGAGGACATCGGGCTCCAGGGCGTCTTCAAGTCCGTCTTCCCGATCCGCGACTTCAACGAGACCAGCTCGCTCGAGTTCGTCAGCTACGATCTCGCCAAGCCCAAGTACGACGTGGACGAGTGCCACCAGCGCGGGATGACGTACGCCGCGCCGATCAACGTGGTGGTCCGCCTGGTCGTCTGGGACAAGGACGAGGAGACGGGCGCCCAGTCCATCCGGGACGTGAAGGAGCAGGTGGTCTACTTCGGCGAAATCCCGCTGATGACCCAGAACGGCACCTTCATCATCAACGGCACCGAGCGCGTGGTGGTGAGCCAGCTGCACCGCTCCCCGGGCGCCTTCTTCGACCACGACAAGGGCAAGAGCCACTCGTCCGGCAAGCTGCTCTACAACGCGCGGATCATCCCGTACCGCGGCTCGTGGATCGACTTCGAGTTCGACCACAAGGACTTGCTGTACGTCCGCATCGACCGCCGCCGCAAGCTGCCGGCCACGGTGCTCATCCGCGCGCTGGGCGCGGTGCCGGACACGGCCAAGAAGAACCCGATCGAGTTCAAGGGCTCCACCGAGGAGATCCTGAACTACTACTACGCCACCGAGACCATCTTCCTGGTCAACAACACCGAGTTCGAGAAGTCGGTGGAACTCGAGCTGCTCCCGGGCCAGCGCGCCACGCGCGACGTGAAGACCAAGTCCGGCGAGGTGATCGTCAAGAAGAACCGGAAGTTCACCCGCGCGGCGATCAAGAAGCTGGAAGCCGCCAAGATGAAGACGCTGCCGGTGGACCCGGACGAGCTCTTCACCAAGGTCTCCGCCTACGACGTGGTCGACGAGAACACCGGCGAGGTGATCCTCGAGTGCAACGAGGAGGTCTCGCAGGAGAAGGTCGACGAGCTGCTCAAGCGGAACATCAAGGAGTTCAAGGTCCTCTTCATCGACAACCTCAACGTCGGCCCGTACCTCCGGGAGACGTTGATGATGGACAAGATCGAGAACCAGGAACACGCGATCATGGAGATCTACCGGCGGCTGCGCCCCGGTGATCCGCCGACCCCGGAGACCGCGACCAACCTCTTCACCAACCTGTTCTTCAACCCCGAGCGCTACGACCTTTCGAAGGTCGGCCGCCTCAAGCTCAACTTCAAGTTCGGGCTGGAGGAGCCGCTGGACGGGCAGATCCTCACCAAGCGGGACATCCTCGAGGTCATCCGCTACCTGATCGATCTGAAGAACGGCAAGGGGATGATCGACGACATCGATCACCTCGGCAACCGCCGCGTCCGCGCGGTGGGCGAGCTGCTCGAGAACCAGTACCGGATCGGTCTGGTCCGCATGGAGCGCGCGATCAAGGAGCGCATGAGCCTCCAGGAGATCGAGACGCTCATGCCGCACGACCTGATCAACGCCAAGCCGGTGACGGCGGTGATCAAGGAGTTCTTCGGGTCCAGCCAGCTGTCGCAGTTCATGGACCAGACGAACCCGCTCTCGGAAGTGACGCACAAGCGGCGGCTCTCGGCCCTTGGGCCGGGCGGCCTCACCCGCGAGCGCGCCGGCTTCGAGGTGCGCGACGTGCACCCCACGCACTACGGCCGCATCTGCCCGATCGAGACGCCGGAAGGTCCGAACATCGGCCTGATCGCGTCGCTCTCCACCTACGCCCGCGTGAACGAGTTCGGCTTCGTGGAGACGCCGTACCGGAAGGCCGAGGGCGGCAACGTGCTGCCGGACGTGGCCTTCTACTCGGCGCTGGAGGAGGAGAAGCACACCATCGCCCAGGCGAACGCCGAGTTCGACAAGAAGGGCAAGTTCACCGCCGAGCTGGTCTCCTCCCGCCGCGGCGGCGAGTTCGTCCAGGCCCGCGCGGAGGACGTGGACCTGATGGACGTCTCCCCGAACCAGCTGGTGTCGGTGGCCGCGTCCCTCATCCCGTTCCTGGAGAACGACGACGCGAACCGCGCGCTCATGGGCAGCAACATGCAGCGTCAGGCCGTGCCGCTGCTCCGGACGGCGGCGCCGCTGGTGGGCACCGGCCTGGAGCCGATCGTGGCCCGGGACTCCGGCGTCACCTGCGTGGCCCGGCGTGACGGGATCGTCGAGGCGGTGGATGCGTCCCGCATCGTCGTGAAGGCGGAGGTCCCCGCGGCCTTCTCCGACGTGGCGAGCGAGGTCGACATCTACAACCTGCTCAAGTACCAGCGCTCCAACCAGAACACCTGCCTCAACCAGAAGCCCATCATCCGCAAGGGCGACAAGGTGAAGAAGGGTGACGTGATCGCGGACGGGCCGGCCACCGAGACCGGCGAGCTCGCGCTCGGCGCCAACGTGGTCGTCGCGTTCATGCCCTGGCAGGGCTACAACTTCGAAGACTCGATCCTCCTCTCGGAAAACCTGGTGAAGAACGACATCTTCACCTCGATCCACATCGAAGAGTTCGAGTGCATCGCCCGCGACACCAAGCTGGGCAAGGAAGAGATCACCCGGGACATCCCGAACGTCGGCGAGGAGGCCCTCAAGGACCTCGACGAGTCGGGCATCATCCGGATCGGCGCGGAGGTGAAGCCCGGCGACGTGATGGTCGGGAAGATCACCCCCAAGGGCGAGACCCAGCTCTCCCCTGAAGAGAAGCTCTTGCGCGCGATCTTCGGCGAGAAGGCCGGCGACGTCCGGGACTCCTCGCTGCGCGTCCCGCCGGGCGTCTCCGGCACGGTCATCTCCGCCAAGGTCTTCTCCCGGAAGGGCGTGGAGAAGGACGAGCGCGCCAAGCAGATCGAGAGCGCCGAAGAGGCCAAGCTCCTCAAGGATCAGAACGACGAGATCAAGGTCATCCAGGACTCGGCGTTCGCGCGCCTGCGCAAGATGCTGGGCGGCAAGGAGGCCCAGGGCAAGCTGGTGGACGACAAGGGCAAGGTCCTGCTCAAGAAGGGCGACGTCCTCAACGACCAGCTGCTGGCCGAGGTTCCGTACAAGTACTGGTCCGAGATCACCGTCGGCGACAACACCGACGCCAAGCTGCGCGACATCCTCAAGAACCTCGAGGAGAACAAGGAGGCCGTGAAGCTGGCCTTCGGCGAGAAGATCGCCCGCATCAAGAAGGGCGATGAGCTCCCGCCGGGCGTGATCAAGATGGTGAAGGTGTACGTCGCCATCAAGCGCAAGCTGGCGGTGGGCGACAAGATGGCCGGCCGCCACGGCAACAAGGGCGTGGTCTCCCGCATCCTCCCCGAGGAGGACATGCCGTACCTCGAGGACGGCCGCTGCGTGGACATCGTCCTCAACCCGCTGGGCGTGCCCTCGCGCATGAACATCGGGCAGATCCTGGAGACGCACCTGGGCTGGGCGGCTCGCGGAGTGGGCGAGCGGCTGCAGAAGTACATCGAGGAGAAGTGGAGCGGCGATCAGCTCCGCAAGCAGCTCAAGCAGATCTACGACGACAAGGCCTTCGGCGAGTTCCTGGACACGCTCGCGGACAAGGAGATCGTCGTCCTCTGCCAGAAGCTGCAGAAGGGCATCCACGTGGCCACGCCGGTGTTCGACGGCGCCCGCGAAGGCGAGATCCACAGCCTGCTGGACGAGGCGGCCCTGCCGCGCACCGGCCAGATGGTGCTCTTCGATGGCCGCACCGGTGAGCCGTTCGACAACAACGTCACCGTGGGCGTGATGTACATGCTCAAGCTGCACCACCTGGTGGACGAGAAGATCCACGCCCGGTCCATTGGCCCCTACTCCCTGGTCACCCAGCAGCCGCTGGGCGGCAAGGCGCAGTTCGGCGGTCAGCGGCTCGGAGAGATGGAAGTCTGGGCGATGGAGGCCTACGGCGCGGCGTACACGCTGCAGGAGTTCCTCACCGTCAAGTCGGACGACGTGGTGGGCCGCACGCGCATGTACGAGGCGATCGTCAAGGGCGACAACGTGCTCGAGTCCGGCCTGCCGGAGTCGTTCAACGTGCTCCTCAAGGAGCTCCAGTCGCTCGGCCTGGACGTGGAGCTGCTCGAGCAGGCCCCGCCGGAGCGGCAGCGCTCCTTCGGCGAAGGCCTCTCCGATGGCGGTGGCAGCCGCGAGGCGAAGACGGGGACCGAGGCGTAGCGGGCGGCGGGCGGGAAGGCTGGCTGCTCGGACACGGGCAGGCAGCCTTCGCCCCTTTGAAGCTTTGAGCGAAACGACTTAGTTGACTCTTTCAAGTCCTGTGGAAACGGAGCTCACGTGAAGGACATCTTCAATTTCTTCGAGAAGCCGAAGGACCCGCTCTCGTTCGCCGCGATCCGCGTCGCGCTGGCGTCTCCGGACAAGATCCGGCAGTGGTCCCACGGTGAAGTGAAGAAGCCGGAGACCATCAACTACCGCACCTTCAAGCCGGAGCGGGACGGGCTGTTCTGCGCCCGGATCTTCGGTCCGGTGAAGGACTACGAGTGCAACTGCGGCAAGTACAAGCGCATGAAGCACCGCGGGGTGGTCTGCGAGAAGTGCGGCGTGGAGGTCATCCAGTCCAAGGTGCGCCGCGAGCGGCTGGGCCACATCACCCTGGCCACGCCGGTGGCGCACATCTGGTTCCTCAAGTCGCTGCCGTCCCGCATCGGCAACCTGCTCGACATCACGCTGAAGGACCTGGAGAAGGTCCTCTACTGTGAGAGCTACATCGTGCTCGATCCCAAGAGCACGCCGCTGCAGAAGCACGAGCTGATCTCCGAGGAGAAGCTGCAGCGCTCGCTCCAGGAGTTCGGCGAGGACAGCTTCACCGCGGCCATGGGCGGCGAGGCGGTGCGCGAGATCCTCAAGAACCTGGACGTCCACAAGATGTCCGAGGAGCTGCGCAAGGACATGCGCGAGACCACCAGCGAGGCGAAGCGGAAGAAGTTCGCCAAGCGGCTGAAGGTGGTGGAGGCGTTCCGGATCTCCGGCAACAAGCCGGAGTGGATGATGCTGGACGTGATCCCGGTGATCCCGCCTGACTTGCGCCCCCTGGTCCCCCTGGACGGCGGCCGCTTCGCGACCTCCGACCTGAACGACCTCTACCGCCGCGTGATCAACCGGAACAACCGCCTCAAGCGGCTCCAGGAGCTCAATGCGCCGGACATCATCATCCGCAACGAGAAGCGGATGCTGCAGGAGGCGGTGGACGCGCTGTTCGACAACGGCCGCCGCGGCAAGACCATCACCGGCCCCAACAAGCGGCCGCTGAAGTCGCTCTCGGACATGCTCAAGGGCAAGCAGGGCCGGTTCCGCCAGAACCTGCTCGGCAAGCGCGTGGACTACTCGGGCCGCTCGGTGATCGTGGTGGGCCCGGAGCTCAAGCTGCACCAGTGCGGCCTGCCGAAGATCATGGCGCTCGAGCTCTTCAAGCCGTTCATCTACAACAAGCTGGAAGAGAAGGGCTACGTCACCACCATCAAGTCTGCGAAGAAGATGGTGGAGAAGGAGCGCCCCGAGGTCTGGGACATCCTCGAGGACGTGATCCGCGAGCACCCGGTGATGCTCAACCGCGCGCCCACGCTGCACCGCCTGGGCATGCAGGCCTTCGAGCCCGTGCTGATCGAGGGCAAGGCCATCCAGCTCCATCCGCTGGTCTGCGCCGCGTTCAACGCGGACTTCGACGGCGACCAGATGGCGGTCCACGTGCCGCTCTCCATCGAAGCCCAGATGGAAGCGCGCGTGCTGATGATGTCCACCAACAACATCCTCAGCCCCGCCAACGGCAAGCCGATCATCGTCCCCACGCAGGACATGGTGCTCGGCATCTACTACATGACCCGTCCGCGCGAGTTCGCGCTGGGCGAGGGGCACGTGTTCTCGTCTCCGGACGAGGTGCGCGCCGCCTACGATCACGGCGAGGTCGCGCTGCAGGCGAAGATCACCTGCCGCATCGACGGCGTCCGCAAGGACACCACGGTGGGCCGCGTGCTGCTCTGGGAGATCGTCCCGCGGCGCGTGGGCTTCGACGCGATCAACAAGGTGCTCGACAAGAAGCAGCTCGGGAACCTGATTGACGTCTGCTACCGGCTCACGGGTGAGAAGGAGACGGTCCTCCTCGCGGACCGCATCCGGACCTTCGGCTACACCAACGCGACCAAGGCGGGCATCTCGATCGCGCTGAAGGACATGATCATCCCGCCCAAGAAGCAGGAGTTCTTGGACTACGCCCGGAAGGAAGTGGGCGAGATCGAGACCCAGTACCAGGAGGGTCTGATCACCGACGGCGAGCGCTACAACAAGGTGATCGACATCTGGGCGCAGGTCACCGAGAAGGTGGCCGGCGAGATGATGCAGCAGATCTCCCAGGAGGAGGTCAGCGGGGAGAACAAGGAGGGCAAGCGGGAGTCCCGCAAGCAGCCGTCCTTCAACCCCATCTACATCATGGCCGACTCCGGCGCGCGCGGCTCTGCCCAGCAGATCCGTCAGCTCGCGGGTATGCGCGGCCTGATGGCCAAGCCCTCCGGCGAAATCATCGAGACGCCGATCACCGCGAACTTCCGCGAAGGTCTCTCGGTGCTGCAGTACTTCATCTCCACGCACGGCGCTCGTAAGGGTCTGGCGGACACGGCGCTCAAGACCGCCAACTCCGGCTACCTGACGCGGCGCCTGGTGGACGTGGCGCAGGACGCGATCATCACCGAGTACGACTGCGGCACCATGGACGGTCTGTACATCGGCGCCCTGGTGGAGGGCGGCGAGATCATCGAGCCGCTGGGTGAGCGGATCCTCGGCCGCGTGGCCCTGGACGACATCCACGACCCGGTGAACAACGACGTGCTGGTCCGGGCGAACGAGGAGATCGACGAAGGCAAGGTCGCCAAGATCGAGAACTCGGGTCTGGACCGCGTGAAGATCCGCTCGGTGCTGACCTGCCAGGCGCGGCGCGGGATCTGCGTGGAGTGCTACGGACGCGACCTCGCTCGCGGCCGGAAGGTCTCCATCGGCGAGGCCTGCGGCGTGATGGCGGCCCAGTCGATCGGCGAGCCGGGTACGCAGCTGACGATGCGCACCTTCCACGTGGGCGGCGCGGCGATGCGGCGGGCGGAGCAGAGCTCGCTGGAGAACCGCTACGCCGGCATCGTGAAGTTCTCCAACCTGGCGACCGTGAAGAAGAACGACGGCTCGCTGGTGGTGATGAACCGCAACGGAGAGCTGGTCGTGGTCGACGAGTCCGGCCGCGAGCGCGAGCGCTACCAGGTGATCTACGGCGCGCGCCTGTCCGTGAAGGAAGGCCAGAAGGTGGAGCCGGGCACGCTGATCGCGGAGTGGGACGCGTTCGCGATGCCGCTGCTCACCGAGGTCGGTGGTGTCGTGAAGTTCGAGGACATCATCGAAGGCGTCACGATGAACGAGACGGTGGACGAGGTGACCGGTCTTTCCCGTAAGACCATCACCGAGTCCAAGGACCCGGAGGCCCGCCCCCGCATCACCCTGCGCGATGCGAAGGGCGAGGTGAAGGCGCTCTCCAAGGCGGATCAGCAGGCGTCGTACTTCCTGCCCCAGGGCGCGACCATCACGGTCAACGACGGCGACGAGATCAACGCCGGCGAGATCATCGCCAAGGTGCCGCGCGAGTCCGCGAAGACGAAGGACATCACGGGCGGTCTGCCGCGCGTGGCGGAGCTCTTCGAGGCGCGCAAGCCGAAGGATCACGCGGTGATCGCCGAGATCGACGGCGTGGTGTCGTTCGGCAAGGACACCAAGGGCAAGCGCAAGCTCATCATCACCCCCGAGGTGAACAACGAGCTGCGCTCCGACCTGGCGAAGGAGTACCTGATCTCCAAGGGCAAGCACATCAGCGTGCACGCTGGAGACCGGGTCCGCGCGGGCGAGCCGATGATGGACGGTGCGGCCAATCCGCACGACATCCTCAAGGTGCTGGGCGAGAAGGAGCTGGCCCGCTACCTGGTGGACGAAGTGCAGGAGGTCTACCGGCTGCAGGGCGTGAAGATCAACGACAAGCACATCGAGACGATCGTGCGGCAGATGCTGCGCCGCGTGCGCGTCTCGGACGTGGGCGACACCAACTTCCTGGTCGACGAGCAGGTCGAGAAGTGGGTGTTCGAGGAGGAGAACGAGAAGGCGATGGCGAAGGGCCTGCGGCCGGCGGTTGGCGAGCCGCTGCTCCTCGGCATCACCAAGGCGTCCCTCTCCACCGAGTCGTTCATCTCGGCGTCCTCCTTCCAGGAGACGACGAAGGTGCTCACCGAGGCCGCGATCAACGGCAAGGTGGACTACCTCCGCGGCCTGAAGGAGAACGTGATCATGGGCCGGCTGATCCCGGCCGGCACGGGCCTGCCGCAGTACAAGCACCTCGACATCGAGGTGGAGAGCCCGGCGGACGAGATCCAGGACATGGAGGCGGCGCTCGCCGCCACGCACGGAGACGCCGCGGCGATGCAGCCGCCAGCGCCTGCGCAGCGCCAGAGCCCTGAGACCGGCGTGGCGTAACGCCGCCCGGTAAAGACTGACAGCGCGCGGGCCGCCGGGAGCGATCTCGGCGGCCCGTTCGCTTTTGCGCGACAAGGACGGCCAGTCGAAATGGGGACTGTCCCCATTTTCATTCGAAGCGGGCGCCCACGGCCTCCGCGAGCGCGCGGTGCGCGGGACCACGGCCGAGCAGCGCGGAGCGGCGAAGGTCGAGCCCGTGGCGGTGGGCGAGCTCCAAGACGAGGCCGGGCAGGGGAGGGCGGCACCAGCAGCGCGGCGGGCCCGCGGGGTGATTGCAGACGCGGACGTCCAGCACGCGCGGGTGCGCGGCCTTCAGCTCCGCCGCCAGCGCGGCCAGCGCCTCGTCCGAAGCCTCGGGCTTCCATCCAAACAGCGCGATCGGCGCATCCGGCCGCGCCAGCGCGGCGTCCAGCAGCTCCAGGGGCGCGAGGAGCGCCGCCCTCCCCGGTGCGCCGTCCCGGCGGGAGAAGGGGACGATGCGCACCTCGGCGAAGCCTTCGTCCGCTGATGGCGGCTCGAGCTGGCGGGCGCTGCGGTGGTGCGGCCCGGGCGTGACGCCGAAGGCGTCCCTGGCGCCCCGGAGCTCCAGCGGGGTGAGCAGCCGGTCGAAGCGCTGGAGCATCCGCAGCACCACGTTGACCTGGGCCTGCGGCAGCGGGGTGTCGAAGTGGAGGCAGCGCACCCGCGCGCCGTGGCGGCCGGCCACCTCCAGCACCTCCCGGCGGGCCGCGCGGGTCAGGTACGTGTTGTCCAGCACCACCTTGAGCGCGCCCGCGCCCAGCCGCTCGTCCAGGAGCGCGTGGAGGCGGCGCAGGGTGCCGCCGCGCTCGTCCCGGTTGAGCCGCTCGTAGCCCTGGGCCACCCAGCCGGCCACCGCGTCCGACTTCCCGCTGCCCTGGAGCCCCATGAGGAGCACGACCTCGGCGCCATCCGGGCGCGGCGCGGCAGGCGGGAGCGACAGGGGAGGGTAGATCGCGCTCAGCTCTGGGGCGTCCACCGGGGCCGCGGCGACCTGTGCCCAGGCGCTCGCCGTGGCCGGGGAACGCGCGCCGACGACCGGGACGATCACCGGGTGGACGGAGCGCAGGCCGTGCAGCGCGGCGGCGGCGGGGGTGAGGCCGAGCCGCGCCGCGAGCGCGCCCAGCGCCTGGCCTCGCAGCAGCTTCGCCGCGCGGGGGGCGCCGCCGAGCGGCGAGTGCGCGAGCACGCAGATCCCCCGCTGCGCGCAGAGCTCGACGAGCCCACCCCGCAGTGGGGCGTCATTCCCCAGCCCCAACGCCACCTGCACCGCGCTGATGGGCGCCAGCTGCAGGGCCTCCTCCAGCTGCGGGCGGCTCACGTTGGAGAGGCCAATCCGCTCCACCAGGCCGGCGTCGAGCAGGGCCTTGAGGCCCCGGACGCTGGTGGCCCAGGGGGTCCGGGGATCCGGCGCGTGCAGCAGGTAGAGGGCGATGGGCAGCCCGTCCAGCGCCGCCAGGCTGGCCTCGCAGTCCGCGCGCACGGACCGGGCTCGTCCGTCCGGGATCCAGGCGCCTCCGTCCCTCCGCATCCCGCCCTTGGTGATCACCCGCGCCGGCCGGGCTTTCAGCGCCTGTCCCAGCAGCCGCTCGTTGTGGCCGAGCTCGTCCTCCCCCAGGCCGTAGGCGCGGGCCGTGTCGAAGACGCGCAGACCGCCGTTCCAGGCGGCACCCAACGTGGCGGCGGACCGGGCTCCGTCCCGCCCGGGGTCCGTGGAGAGCCGCATGCAGCCGAGCGCAAGGCGGGGGGCCTCCGGCCACGGCCAGCCGGTGTCAGGCGGCGAGGGGGTCGACATGGTCCGGAGGGGCGTTCTCAGGGCGCACGCCATGTGCGACCTTGTGGATTGACATATTGGCGCGGTGCGTTAATCATCATGCCCGACAAACCGCCGGGCCTGTCCGGCACAGGAGTCTTTCATGGCAGCAAAGAACGGGAACGGGAAGGCGTCGCAGCTTCAGGGGTTCGTGAAGGAGCAGCTGGAGGAGGCCCAGAAGCGGTTCACCGCGCTGGAAGAGGAGGCGGAGCGAGCGCTCAAGGAGCTCCTGGCCAAGGGCAAGGCGCAGCGGAAGGAGCTGGAGACGCTCGTCGCCCGGTTCAACGCTGGGGAGCTCCTGGACCCCCGTTGGGTGAAGCGCTGGAGCAAGAAGGCCGAGCAGGCGAGCGTGGACGTGCTCGGGCGGCTGGACGCGCTGCAGAGCCGGGTGGTGGAGGCCGCCGGAGTGGCCAGCCAGAGCCAGGTGAAGGAGCTGCATAAGGAGCTCGGCAAGCTGGCGAAGAAGCTGGATGCCCTGGCTGGAAAGAAGCCCGCCTCGAAGGCCGAGCCTCGGGCCTAAGTCAATAAAACAACTGTAGATTCCGCCTCGGGCGGTTGGGGGTTCCCTCCCCTCGCCCGGCTGTGCTTAGTTCATGGAGCGTCCCGCCCGGCGGGCTGTCCGACATCGGCGGATGTCGGCAAGGGCTCCTCAACCGGGTGACCACGATGGAAAAGAACGAAGCGGCGAAAGAGAAGCGGGCCCTGCCGGAAGTCTTCGAGAAGGTGTGGAGCCAGGCGCTGCTCGCGGTATCGACGGCGGAGGAGGAGGCAGCCAAGGTCGCGAACAAGCTGTCCGAGTTCGCCGGCTGGAGCCAGGAGGAGGCGAAGCGTCAGGTTCGGGAGCTGACCGAGCGGCTGACGACGCAGCGCAAGGATCTCGAGCGCAACGTGGAGGATGGGGTGAAGCGGGCGGTGGCGCGGCTCCGGTTGCCAAGACGTGAAGAGTTACAGGCTTTTGAAGACAGGCTCGACCGTCTGAGCCAGCGCGTTGAGGCGCTGACCCGGCGGTAGGCAGAAGCGAGGCGAATGCGGCTCTACGCGGCTCTTCACACGCTCACCACCGGGTGCGGGAAGCTGCCGTTGATCGGGGCCTTCGTCCTGATTGGAGCTGCGCGCTTGGCCCCCGTGGTGGCGCAGACCGCGCCGGCCCCGGAGCCCACCGCCATCTCGGCCCGGGCGAGCACGGATCTCGAGCTGATCGAGACCGTCCTCGCCAAGCGCTCCCCGGACTTCGGCCTCACGCTGCGGCGCCAGGTGGCCCGGGCGGTGGCCGAGGAGGCACGGCGGGCGGGGTACGATCCCCTGTTGATCCTCGCGATCATCGACGTGGAGTCCGACTTCGAGACCCAGGCGGTGAGCGAGAAGGGCGCCCGGGGGCTGATGCAGATCCAGCCCACCACGCTCCACTTCCTGGCGGAGCGAGAAGGGCTGCGGCTGACGCGGGAAGAGGTGTTCGCGGACCCCGCGCTCTGCGTCCGTCTGGGCATCCGCTACCTGCGCCAGCTGCATGACCGCTTCCACGACCTGGACCTGGCGCTGATGGCCTACAACGCCGGCCCCACCAAGCTGCGCCGCTTCATGAAGGAGCGGGACCTGGACCCCTTCCGGCGCTACCCCCAGCTCGTCCGCCGGGATTACCGGCGCTTCCGCGAGGGCGAAGGGTTGGGCGGGGACTGGGCGCTGGCGCAGCTCCCACCCGCGGCGCCCTGACCCAAGAACGAATACCCGGCCTCCCCAGCCGTTCGAGCTGGGCATGTCCTGCTTTCTTGTCGTGGGGCGGTTTCCCTGCGATAAGTCTATCCATTCGGGACTGCTCAGGATTTTGAGCTCGTTGAGGAGGTTCGACTCATGCGAAGCCGCCGCTCCCCCGCGCTGGCCCTGCTGCTCCCGCTGACCCTGGCCGTGCCCGCCATCGCCTTGGCGGGCTCCGTCTACTTGAACGGCACCAACATCGACGGCGTGACCAACCAGCGCTTCGAGAAGGCCACCGTCCGGATCGACGAGAAGGGCAACGTCCTGATCGAAGCGGCGGGCTACGCCGTGAAGTCGGTGGAGGGAGGGCCGGCGAAGAGCAACCGGAACGAAGGAGACGACGGCCCGGCGCGCCTCTCGCGCCGCTACTGGCTGGTGACGGAGCAGACGGTGCCGGGGATGACCGAGTTCGACATCGATCTCTACGTGAACGCCAAGTGGGTCCGGAAGATCCGGAACAACGACGAGCAGATCATCCAGGAGATCACCAAGCAGCTGCTGCCGGGGCGCAACACCATCCTGCTCACCGCGCACAAGGTGGCGGTGGGGGCGCGCAGGAGCCTCTCGCCAGAGCACGTGTTCCGGGTGATCATCGGAGAAGGGAACGTGGGCGGGGACAACGTGATGATCGACAACCCGATCGTGAAGTTCGAGCGGAAGGCGTCCGAGGCGAACGACGTCTCCCAGGAGTACACGCTCACCACGCGCTAGAACGCGCGGGCTTCCAAGAAGGAGCGCCTTGTTCAACATCGACGACAGGATCCGCGGGCTGCCGGCGAGCCGCGAGCAGGTGGTGGCGCTGTTCCAGAGCATCAACGCGCCGCACCTGGCGATCCCGGGGAAGCAGGCGGGGCCCGCGCAGGCCTTCATCGTGGGACTGCGCAGCTCGGGCGGCTTCGCGGTCTTCGTCTACCTCTTCCTCTCCGAGCACCACGACTGCGCCGTCTACGTCTCCCCGCGCCGCAACCTCTCTCCCGAGGAGTACGCCGGGGAGGAGGCCGAGGCGCTCGGCTTCGTGGAGTCCATGGGCTTCATGATGGACAACGCGAACTACCGGGGGCTCCCGCAGGATCAGCAGGAGGAGCTGCTCAAGTCGCTGCCCGTCTTCCAGCGGGATCCCCGCTCCCTGGCGGGACCGGCGGCAGGCAAGAAGGCCGAGACCAAGCCGAACCCCGCCGCCAGCCTCGGAAAGATCTTCTCGGCGTTCTAAAGAGCCCCATGCCCATCTCCCGCTCCGCCCCCGCCTTGGCGCTCGCCTTCGCGCTCGCCGGTTGCAAGCACGTGCCCACCGAGAAGGAGCTGCAGGGGGCGCAGATCCACTACGACCTGGGGATCCAGGCGCAAGGCACCGGAGATCTGCAGGGCGCCTACAAGGAGTACGAAGAGGCGCTGCGGCTGGATCCGCGCTTCCCGGAGGCACACAACGCGATCGCGCTGCTCTTCCACCTGACCTTCAAGCGGCCGGAGGAGGCGATCGGCCACTACAAGGAAGCGCTGGAGATCCGCCCAGGCTTCTCCGAGGCCAAGGTGAACCTGGCCAACGTGTACCTGGATCAAGGGCGCTACGACGAGGCGATCACCCTCTACGAGCAGGTGCTCAACGACATCCTCTACGTCACCCCGTACATCGCGCAGACCAACCTGGGGTGGGCGCTCTACAAGAAGGGGAACGCGCGCAAGGGGATCGAGAGCACCAAGGCCGCCGTCACCACGAACCCCAAGTTCTGCCTCGGCTTCCGGAACCTGGGGATCATGCTGGACGAGCAGGGGCAGCAGGACGAGAGCTGCCGCTACTTCGCCAAGTTCCAGGAGTCCTGCCCGGACGTGGCCGAGGCGCACTACCGCGCGGGCGTGTGCCAGGCCAAGCTGGGGAACGCCGAGGCCGCCAAGAAGAGCTTCGGCGACTGCCAGGCGAAGAACGGGAGCGAGACGGTGAAGGAGGATTGTCGCCGCCTCGCGGACCAGCTGAAGTAAGGAACCGCCTGTAACGCGGGAACGACTTGGACTACGCGGACTTCGGCAAGTTCCTCACCCAGCAGCGCGAGCTGCGCGGCATGTCTCGCGACGAGGTGGCGCGGGCCACGCGCATCCCCATGAGCGTGATCCTCTCGCTGGAGTCCGGCCAGGTGGAGAAGCTCCCGGCGCGCGTCTTCGTGGTGAACTACATCCGCGCGTACGCCCGGGTGATCGGCCTCTCTCCGGACGAGGCGGTGCTCCGGTACGAAGAGGTGGACTCCACGGTGAAGACCATCCCGCCGCCGGCGGCGCTGGAGCGGGCGCGGCAGAAGAGCGCGCTGCTCACGCTGGTGCTCGGCGCGGTGCTGGCGGCGGCGGTCGTCTACGGCCTGCTGCTCTGGGCCGGGAAGGTCCCCCCGCCCTGGGGCGGCTGAGGTGGAGCGCTTCGCCGCAGACTGCGTGGTGCTCTCCTGCGTGGATTACGGCGACGCGGACCGGGTGGTGACGCTCTTCTCGCGCGAGCACGGGAAGCTCTCCGCGTTCGCCGCCGGAGCGCGCAAGAGCAAGCGCCGCTTCGCCGGGGCGCTGGAGCCGTTCACCGCCATCCGCGCGCAGCTGGTGGAGCGGCGCGGGGACACCTTCCGCCTGGACGGCGCGGACATCCAGCGCGCCTTCTTCCACGTCCGGCAGGAGCTGCCGCTGATCGCCCGGGCGCTCTACGCGGTGGAGCTGTGCCGGGAGCTGGTCCGGGACCGCGAGGCGCACCCCCAGCTCTTCGAGCTCCTGGTGGCCTATCTGGAGTCCCTGGACGCCAAGGCGGCCGGGCCTACCTCACTCATCGCCTTCGAGCTCTCCGCGCTGGCCCACGCGGGCTTCATGCCGCGCTTCGCCCCGTGCTCGCTGTGCGGGCGGGAAGTGGGGGAGGACGCGCGGTTCGATCCCGAGCACGGCGGGGCGGTGTGCGCCGCGTGCGGCCCGCGCGCGGCGTTCGGCGTGCCGGTGCCGGCGCGGGTGCTGCTGGCGCTGGCGGCCTTGCAGCGCGGCGAGCGGACGCCGGTGCCGGCGGAGATCCGCCAGAAGGCGCGCGCGCTGCTCAACCTCTTCATCGCCCACCACCTGGGGCGGAAGCTGAAGAGCGTGGAGTTCATGGACCAGGTTGGCCTGGACTGAAGACCGCTTCGAGAAACCTCCGGCGCGCTCGCGCGTAGCGCGGCCACACCCAACACCGGAGGTCACACCGCCATGCGTCACGCGCTCCTCGCCTTCCCGTTCCTTTCGCTCCTCGCCTGTGGCGGTGGGCAGCCGCCTCCGTCCGAGCGCGTCTCCCCGGAGCAGCTCCAGCGCACCCAGCAGGAGCTGGCGTTCCTGCAGTGTCCGCCGGGCGTCCCGGCCACGCTGGCTCCGCCGGCGGACCAGCGGCTGATGCTCAAGCTGCGCGGAGAAGGCGCGCAGATCTACGAGTGCAAGGCCTCCGCAACCGGGGCCTTCGCCTGGACGCTCAAGGCGCCGGCGGCGGATCTCACCTTCCTCGGGTTCAAGCTGGGCACCCACTACGCCGGGCCGACCTGGGAGCTGATCGACGGGAGCAGCGTGGTGGGGGCGCGCGTGGCGTCTGCGCCTTCGCCGGATCCCACCGCGATTCCCTGGCTGCTGCTGAGCGCCACCTCGCACGGGGCCACGCAGGGGCTCTTCACCTACGTCACCAGCATCCAGCGGCTGAGCACCGTGGGCGGGCTCGCGCCGGCCACCGGCTGCGACGCGGCGGCGGCCGGTGCGCTGGTGGAGGTGCCGTACGAGGCGGACTACTTCTTCTACCGCCAGGGTTCGCCCAGCGGCCCCAACCCCCACTGCGGTTAGAGCGTCAGGGCGTCTTCGGGACCTTCTGGCCTGCGTCCTTCAGCGCGGCGCGGGCCAGCTCGGCGTCCTCGGGGGAGCCGTTCTTCACGGTGTCCTGCAGCACCGTGGTCCAGGCCTTGAACCCGTGGCGCTCCGCCTTGGCGAGCGCCCGGGCGTTGAGGCCGTCCACCGCCACGATCCCCGCGCCCAGCTCGACGAGCCCCTTGCCGATCAGCGGAGAGTTCTCTGCGACCGCGCGGACGACTTCAGGGGCGGCGGCGGGGAGGACGTCGTTGATGCCCGTGAGGACGTGCAGCCCGGTGCCGGGGGCGTGCAGCTCGAAGGCGGCGAAGGTGGTGGCCCCGGCCAGGGCGGCCAGCGAGGCCTTCACCTGCTGCGAGCGCGTCTGGCTCGGGAGCGGCGGACGGCGATCGATCAGCGCCTGGATGCCTTCGCGGGCCACCAGCTCCTTCGCCGCGGCCTCGGACTCGATCCGGCCGACCTGGGTGACTTCGCCGCGGGCCTGGCGCAGGTTGCGCGCCCCGGTGGCGAGGGCGAGCGCGGCGCCGGTGCCGCCCAGCTCCCAGGTCCGCTCGCCGGCGCCCTCGGCCATCCAGAAGAGCGTGGTGAGGCCGGCCGAGATCTGCAGCGCGCCGTCCTGGACTTTGCCGTGGATCCGCTTGAGCACGTTGGCGTGCTCGGCGGGCTCCATGAAGGTCTCCATCGCGGGCTTCCGGAAGTACGGGAGGCGGGAGACCATCTGACTCATCGCGGCCAAGGAGAACCTCTCCTGTTTGAGCGTGGGGGGTGGAGGTTTCTCGCGCTCCCCTGGGTGCCGGTTGCGCTTCCTCGAGTTCTGCGTTTTTGAGAGGTGGGTTCCGGGGCAGGATGCCGTGCATGCACGACGTGCTCTGCATCGGTGAGGCGCTGGTGGACTTCCTGCCCGAGGAGCCGGGGCAGAAGGTCCGGGACGTGGAGCGGTGGCGCCGCTGCACCGGCGGCTCGCCCGCGAACGTGGCGGTGGGGGTGGCGCGGCTGGGGGCGCGCTCGGCCATGCTCGGGGTGATCGGCGAGGACGAGTTCGGGATCTACCTGCGCCAGAGCCTCTCCTCGGAGGGGGTGGACGTCAGCCACCTGCGGCAGACGGGGGAGGGGAAGACGGGGCTGGTGTTCATCTCGCTCACGGCCTCCGGCGAGCGCTCCTTCTCCTTCTTCCGGACGCGCGCGGCGGAGTCCCTGCTGGATCAGCGGGACGTGGATCACGCCTTCGCGCGCGGCGCCCGGGCCCTCCACTGCGGCACCAACTCGCTGCTCTACCCCGAGGCCCGCGCGGCGGTGCTGCAGTTGGTGGACGCGGCGTTCGCCGCCGGCCAGCTGGTGAGCTCGGACCCGAACCTGAGGCTGCACCTCTGGAAGGAGCCTTCGGAGCTGCGCGAATGGCTGGGGCTGCTCATGCCCCGCTGCGCCCTGATGAAGCTGGCGGATGACGAGATCGAGTTCGTGACCGGCACGAAGGAGATCCCCGAGGCGCTCACGCGCCTGCGCGAGCGTGGGGTGCTGTTGCCGGTGGTGACCGCCGGCCCGCGCGGCGCGCACCTGCTCTGGAAGGGCGAGCTGCGCTCGGTGCCGGCGCCGCAAGTCACTGCGGTGGACACCACCGGCGCGGGGGACGGCTTCACCGCGGCGCTGCTCTTCGGGCTGACGCGCCTCTTCTCCTCCCGCGCGGAGCTGGAGCGGGCGGATGGCGCCACCCTGGAGTCCCTGGCGCGCTTCGCCTGCGAGGTGGGCAGCCGCGTGGTGACCAAGCTGGGGGCGGTGAGCGCGCTGCCGCGCCGCGCGGAGGTGGAGGCGCTGCTGCCGCCCGCGCTGCGGGGCCGCTAGCCCTTTAGCGCTGGGCGTGGGCGTCGTGATCGGACTGGGGCAGCGGCGGATCGAAGCAGGTGATCCGATCTCCCTCGCGCGAGCAGGTGCCGCCCGGCGTCTGCGCGCAGGCGACCTCGCTGCGCGAGCTCTGGCACTGGTAGCCGCAGGCCACGCGATCTCCCGCGGTGACGCACTGGGGACGGGGCAGCTCCGGCCCCAGCGCGTGGATCAGCGCGTCGCTCGGGTCCCAGCAGGTGACCGCGTCGTAGCGGGCGCTGCAGGTGCCGTAGGGCGTCTTCGCGCAGCCCAGGTGGGTGGCGGAGGTCTCGCAGGCGTAGCCGCAGGCGAGCTCGCTGAACTTGGCGCGGCAGCTCGCGGGGGTGGCGCGCTTGGGCGGGTGGAAGCGCACCGCGTCCGGCGGGTCCCAGCAGACCAGCTTCCCCTCCAGCGCCACGCACAGCCCGTCCGGCGTGCGGGCGCAGGCGACCTCGCCCAGGCCCGCCTTGCAGTGGAAGCCGCAGGCGCGGCTCTGGCCGGAGGTGTGGCACTCCGGCTTGGGCGCGGGGGCGCGCGGGGGCGGCGGGGCGGGCTCGGCGGCGGGCGGCGGGGCGGAGGCCAGCAGGACGGAGACCAGCGGCGCGAGCAGGAGCATGGCGCCCGCGGACGGAAAGGCCCGGCGGATATTCAAACCCGCGCCTCAAGGAGAGGCGGTGGCGGGGCAGAACCCGGAGGAGGGCGCGCAGCTCTTGAAGTAGGTGTGCGGCTCGCCGGAGGAGTCCGCGCAGAAGAACTGGGTGCCGGTCTCGTTCTCCACCTGGAAGCCCTTGCAGCGGATGGTCTCCCCGGGGGCGCTGCCGTCCTGCTGGCAGGAGGCGCCCTCGGCGCCGCAGGTGAAGATCACCCCGGTGCAGTCGAAGCCGCTGGGGCACTCCGAGTCCTGGGTGCAGTGGACGCCGCAGAAGCGCTGGTTGGCCTGCCCTTCCGCGACGAAGCCGAGGCACGAGGCGGTTCCCCCCAGCCCGCACACCGAGGCGTCGTTGGTGCAGTTGCGGCAGTCCACGCGGGACCCGCGCACGGCGCAGGCGCCGGTCGTGGTGTCGCAGAACTGGTTGACGGGGCAGGACGCGTTGCTGCGGCAGAAGTCCTTGCACGCGCCGCTCTGGCAGGCCTGCTTCTGGGGGCAGTCCGAGTCCTTGCGGCAGCCGCCGAGGCACGCCTGGAGCGGGCTGCACAGCGCGCCGAAGCCGCACTGCTCATCCAGCGTGCAGGGGCCATCCGCGGTGCAGCGGTTGGTGGTGATGTCGCAGAAGGTGCCGGGCGGGCAGTCCGGGTTGGCGGTGCAGCCGGCCACGGACTGGCAGAAGCCGTAGGCGTTGCAGTACTGGCCGGTCTTGCAGCCCGCCGCGCTGTTGCAGCGGCAGGCGCCGGACTCCGCGTCGCAGAAGCTGCCCGGGCCGCAGGCCGCCGCGGTGCAGACGCAGCGCTCCTTGGCGGCGTCCTTCACGTAGCCGGCGGGGCAGCAGGAGTTGCCGTTGCAGACGCAGGCCTTCACCGCCGCGTTGTACTTGTGGTCCGGCGGGCAGCACGCGTCCTTGGCGCAGACGCACTGCTTGTTGGTGGCGTCCCAGCGGTAGTCCACCGGGCAGCAGAGATCCGAGGAGCAGGTGCACAGCTTGGCCACCGGATCGAAGTGGAAGCCGTTGGGGCAGCACTGGTCCGCGGTGCAGCGGCAGGCGCCCACGTTGGCGTCGAACGTGTAGCCGTCCGGGCAGCACTCCTGCTCGCCGCAGACGCACTTGTTCTGGTCCGCGAGCCACTTGTGGCCGGCCGGGCAGCACTCCTCCGCGCGGCAGACGCAGCTCAAGGACTCGGTGGAGTACTGGAAGCCCGTGGGGCAGCAGCGGGTGTCGTGGCAGACGCAGGTGCCCTGCTCGCAGCTCATCCCGTCCGGGCAGCCCTGATCCGTGGAGCAGATGCAGCGGCCGTCCTCGTCCTGGGTGAAGCCGAGCGGGCAGGCCGGCTCCAGCGCGGTGCGCGCGCAGCCGGAGAGGAAGAGGGCGAGCAACAGCCCCGGCGCGCTCCACCCGATGTTGGCTGCCACAGAGCGCATGGTCGTCACGGCGTGAAGGCGTACTCGACGCGGATGGACGCGCCGGGCGGGGGGACGTAGCTGCCGGAGAAGGTGATGCTCTGGGTCTCCGGCCGGTACTGCCAGCCGTTGACCACGTCCTTGGGGACCGGCACTCCGTTGACGAGCACCGAGAGCGTGGCTGGATCCGGCTTGAGCGAGAGCGGGAAGACGCGGCGCAGGGTGTTGAGCGCCTGGGCGATGCTGACCAGCGTGGCCTCGAACGAGGCGTCGCAGATGGAGCCCACGATCCCGCCCGTCTTGGTGGCCACCGAGCTGTAGCGGAAGGCGGGCTCGGCCAGGCTGCCCCAGAAGATCTCCTCGCCCGGCGGGGTGCAGCCGCTGGGGGTGGTGCCGGCGATCACCGAGAAGGAGATCAGGTTCTCGTTCCCCTTGCCCTTCACCTCGCGGAGGAAGCGGACGTAGTAGGCGGGGTCTCCGTAGGAGCCGTCATCCTCGTCGCTCACGGCGATGACGGCGAGCGCCGCGTTGGGGCGAAGGAAGCCCATGTTCGCGCCGGTGGTGGCCAGCGGCGGGGTGAGCGCCAGCTGCATCATCCGCAGCCCCTGCTCCCAGCGGGTGCGGGAGTCCGGGAAGCTGGTGTTGGCGAGGAACACGGTGCGCGGGTTGGGCGTGGTGTTCTTGATGATCTTGGTGGTGGTCCCGCGCAGCTCGCCCTTGTCCGTGGCGTTGGTGCTGATCACGCCGATCTGGAAATTCACCCGGAGCTGGAGCAGCTCCTGGATGAAGCGGTCGAAGTTGCTCACCAGCGTGCTGCGCTGGTTCTTCATGGATCCGGAGTCGTCGATCACCCAGAGGATGTCCACGATCCCGTCCGACTGCTTGTGGAGATCGATCTGGGTGGCGGCCACCGCCAGCGGGTCCCGCACCTCCACCCGGTTGATGGTGGAGCGATCCACCGTGGGGGGCAGCAGCTCCACCCGGGAGAGCTTGGGTGGGGCGACCAGCGGGCGGGCCTCGCCGCGGCCGGACTCGCCGCCATTGGTGTCGCACGCGGCGAGCGCGAGGAGGGCGAGCGCGGCGGCGGCGGAGAGGGGAGCGGCGCGGAGCATGCGGGCGGCGAGAATGGCCAAACGCCCTACGCGTAGCAAGCGCCGAGCCCAAAGGGACCTGGCCTGAAATTCAGAGGATTGTTCTCTCCGAGACCCGGCTCACCCGGACATCCATGTCCCACGAGCGTCGGCTCTGCCGACAGGCGCGCGCGTTGACACCCCGGCGCAAAGTTGAGAAGGCTCCCGAGGAGATCTCGCGGCCGGTGCAGATGGAAGGCGCGTCCCCAAAGCCCATGAGACGAATCCTCCTGTTGTGCCTGCTCGGCGCGCTGCCGGCTTGCCAGTGCGGCCAGCCTCCGGATCCCACCGCGGTGACCGTCCGGGTGAAGAACGGGCTCAGCTCGCCGATCTTCGTGGACGCCACCGCGGGCCGCTTGGGCGTGCGCATCCAGCGCTCGATCGGCGGGGAGTGGGTGCCCTTCGTGGAGACGCCGGCGTGTGAGTGCCTGGCGTGCGACGCGGTGTGCAAGGGCTGCTCGTGCCCGGACGAGTCCCCCACCAAGGTGGTGCTGCTGCCCGCCAACCAGACGCAGGAGCGGATCTGGAACGGCGTGGTGCAGATCTCCGGGCGGGGCAGCTGCTTCGGCGCGCCGGCCTGCCTGACGCCGCAGAACCCGGCGGTGAACGAGACCTTCCGCGCCCAGCTCTGCTACGCGCTCTCCGTGCCCGGCGTGAAGAGCCCGGACGCGGGGACCCCGGTGCCGGGGACGCTGCCACCCGGCAGCACCGTCTGCGTGACCCGCGAGTTCCAGGTGCAGGACGGCCAGGTGGAGCTCTCGCCGGGCCAGGGCGTGGCTTGCCAGAGCCACGCCGCCTGCGTGCTCCCCGGCGAGCTCTGCTTCGACGGGACGTGCACCTCCTCCTGCCCGGCCAACGACTTCCCGGAGGTGGGGCCGGGCTGGCAGATCCGCGTCCCCGAGCCGGACAACTCCGGCTTCTTCGAGGTGGCCCAGGCCACCGGCCTCACCACGTATTCGGGCAAGGGGACCGCCACCTCGGTGGGCTACCAGAGCGGCACCATGACGGTGCGGCTCTCCCGGCCGGCGCCCGGCGGCGGGAACCTGACCGGCACGCTCTACGTGACCCTCCCGCCCAACTTCGCCGTCCCGCTGATGCAGGGGGAGACGCTGAACGTGAAGGTGCTGGACGGCTCCACCACCATGAATCCGGACAACCGGGCCGTGGTGATCCGCACCGAGGCGGGCGCCCTGCTGCTGGCCGCGGACGCCGCCCAGAACGGCGCGCTGCTGGCCGCGGCGGACACGGCCCCCTTCACGGTGAGCACGGTGGAGAACGTGGTGGGCTGCCAGCAGACCGACTGCGGCAAGCGGCTGTTCAAGCCGACCCTCTTCGTGAGCAGCCTGGGGGACCTGGAGCTCAAGCCCGGCAAGGGCGCGCAGCAGGTGGTGGCCAACGCCACCTTCAACCTGCTCAACGTGGGCAACGGCAGCTACACCACCACGCGCTGCACGCTCAGCAAGCTCGCCCCGTACGCGATCGCCAACGCCCGCGTGGACGGCATGTAACGCCCGGCGCTGAACGTCAGGTGGGTTCGTCGTGCCCCGTCGCGTCGAATCGCGCTATGACCGCGCGCGCCATGTACTTCCAGGACCTGATCCTCACCCTGCAGAACCACTGGGCCAAGGCGGGCTGCATCGTCGGCCAGCCGTACGATCTGGAGGTGGGCGCGGGCACCATGCACCCGTCCACCTTCCTGCGCGCGCTGGGGCCGGAGCCGTGGAACGTGGCCTACGTCCAGCCCTCGCGGCGCCCCGCGGACGGCCGCTTCGGCGAGAACCCGAACCGGCTGTTCCAGCACCACCAGTTCCAGGTGATCTTGAAGCCGGCGCCCAAGAACGTCCAGCAGCTGTACCTGGACTCCATCCGCGCCTTCGGGATTGATCCGCTCGCCCACGACATCCGCTTCGTGGAGGACGACTGGGCCTCTCCCACGCTCGGCGCCTGGGGGCTGGGCTGGGAGGTCTGGTGTGACGGGATGGAGATCACCCAGTTCACCTACTTCCAGCAGTGCGGCGGCTTCGACTGCAAGCCGGTCTCCGCCGAGCTGACCTACGGGCTCGAGCGCATCTGCATGTACCTGCAGAACGTGGAGAGCATCTACGACGTGGAGTGGGTGAAGGGCGTGAAGTACCGCGAGGTCTTCCACGCCAATGAAGTGGAGATGAGCAAGTACGCGCTCCACGAGTCCGACCCGCAGATGCTCTTCGGCCTCTTCGACGCGTACGAGAAGGAGTGCAAGCGGCTGATCGAGAAGGAGCTGCCGCTGCCCGCGTACGACTACGCGCTCAAGTGCTCCCACGCCTTCAACCTGCTGGACGCGCGCGGGGCGATCTCCGTCACCGAGCGGGCCAACTTCATCAACCGCGTGCGGGACAACGCGCGGCTGTGCGCGGAGGGCTACCTCAAGATGCGCGAGCGGCTCGGCTACCCGCTGCTCAAGACGAAGTGGACGGTGGGGGAGCAGCCGGCGCTGCTCGAGGGCAAGCCGGCCTCCGAGTACTGGTCCACGGTGAAGCTGAACCAGCCGAAGCAGAAGGAGGCGTGAGGGTGGCCACGGATCTGTTGCTGGAGATTGGCGCGGAGGAGCTCCCGGCCTCCTTCATCGAGCCGGCGCTGGAGCAGCTCAAGGCGGCGATCACCGCGCGCGCCGCCGAGGCGCGGCTGCCGCACGGAGAGGTGAAGCTGTACGGCACCCCGCGGCGGCTCGCGGTCCTGGTCCGCGAGGTGGCGGACGCCAGCCCGGATCTCACCAAGGATGTGCAGGGGCCGTCCGCGCGCGCGGCGTTCGACCCCGAAGGCAAGCCCACCAAGGCGGCGGAGAAGTTCGCGCAGAGCGTGGGGCTGGAGGTCTCCGCGCTGGCCCGCGTGAGCACGCCCAAGGGCGAATATCTGGCGGCCAAGGTGCAGGAGAAGGGCAAGCGGGCCGCGGAGATCCTCCGGGACGTGCTCTTCGCGGCGATCCACGAGCTGAAGTTCCCCAAGTCCATGCGCTGGGGCGACGCGGAGACCACCTTCGCGCGGCCCGTGCACTGGGTGGTGGCGCTGCTGGGAGAGGAGGTGCTCCCGGTGATCTTCGGGGACGTGAAGAGCGGGCGGGTGACGTACGGCCACCGCTTCCTCGCTCCCGGCGCGATCGAGCTGAAGCGCCCGGCGGACTACGAAGCGGCCCTGGAGAAGGCCCACGTGGTGGCGGATCTGGGCAAGCGCCGCGAGCTGTTGCTGACGCGGGTGCGCGCCGCGGCCAAGCACGCGGGCGGGGCGCTCCTGGAGGATGACGCCCTGGTGGACCAGGTGAAGAACCTGGTGGAGCAGCCGAGCCCGGTGGTGGGCACGTTCGAGCAGCGCCACCTGGATCTCCCTCCGGAGGTCCTGGTGCAGGAGATGAAGAGCCACCAGCGCTACTTCTCGCTGCTGGACGGCCAGGGGAAGCTGCTCCCCAAGTTCATCGCCGTCTCCAACACGCCGGTGAAGGACGAGAAGCTCTCCCTGCGCGGCTACGAGCGGGTGCTGCGCTCGCGGCTGGCGGACGGGCGCTTCTTCTTCGACGAGGATCAACGCGCGCCGCTGTCCGCCCGGGTGGAGAAGCTCCAGCGGGTGGTCTGGCAGGGCAAGCTGGGCAGCTACGCGGAGAAGGTGGAGCGGATCCGGACCCTGGCCGCGTTCCTCTCCAAGCAGGCAGGGAAGGGCGACGCCAAGACGATCGACCGCGCCGCCACGCTCTGCAAGGCGGACCTGGTCACCGGCATGGTGGGCGAGTTCCCCGAGCTGCAGGGCGTGATGGGGCGCGAGTACGCCAAGGCCAGCGGGGAGACGCCGGAGGTCGCGCTGGCGATCTTCGAGCACTACCTGCCGCGCAACGCGTCCGACTCCCTGCCCACCCAGGATGCCGGCGCGCTGCTGGGGATCGCGGACCGGTTGGACACCGTGGTGGGGCTGCACGCCATTGGCAAGGTGCCCACCGGCGCGGCGGACCAGTTCGGCCAGCGCCGGGCCTGCCTGGGGATCATCAACCTCACCTTGGCCAAGGGCTACCGGTACTCGCTGGGCGCGGCGGTGGACGAGGCCCTGCGGCTGCACGCCCCCAAGGTGAGCGACGTGAAGCGCAAGGCCGGGGAGCCTGCGCCGCGCGAGGCGGTGCTGGAGTTCGTCCGCGGGCGGCTGCGCCCGCTGTGGACGGAGAAGCACCGGACGGACGTGGTGGAGGCGGTGCTCTCGGCCGGGTTCGACGATCTGGTGGCCGCGGAGAAGCGGCTCTCCGCGCTCTCGGCGCTGGTGGGCCGGGCGGACTTCGCGCCGCTGGCGGTGGCCTTCAAGCGGGTGGTCAACATCGTGGAGAAGCAGGGCAAGGACGTGAGCGCGGGGCAGGCGAACCCCAGCAAGCTCGCCGACCCGGCGGAGAAGGGGCTCCACGGCGCCTTCACCCAGGCCAAGGGCAAGGTGGCGGCCGCGGTGAAGGCGGATGACTACGCCTCCGCGCTCAAGGAGATCACCGCGCTCAAGCCGGCGGTGGACACCTTCTTCGACAAGGTGATGGTGATGGCCGAGGACAAGGAGCTCCGGGAGAACCGGATCCGGCTCCTGGTGGAGATTGGCTCGCTGTTCAGCCCCGTCGCCGACTTCTCGAAGATCCAGTCGGAGGGGTGACGCCAGCCCCTTTCCAACACCGGTGACGAGGTGGTGTTTAAGGTTGTGAAAGGACCGGACGATTCCTAGAGTCCGCCCCCCTCGAATGCGCCCCTCCATCCTCTGTGCCGCGGCGCTCCTGTTCGCGGCCTGCTCCACCTACGAAGAGAAGGCGCCCCCTGCCGGGCGCTTCTACTACCCCACCGGGATCGCCCACGTGCGCTCTTCGGCCGCCTCCCCCAGCGAGGACGGGTACCTCTACGTGGCCACCTCCAACTTCGACAAGCGCTTCGCCTACGGCAAGGTGACCGCGCTGCAGCTCTCCGCGCTGCGGGGAGCGTCCACGCCGCTGCCCGCGCTGGGCGCGGGGGCGGACCCCGGGGCAGGGCTGCCCGCCGCGGTGAAGATCGAAGACCTCACCGGCGCCATCTCCGACGAGGTGGTGATCCAGAGCTTCGCCGGCGAGATGGCGGCCTTCGCCGAGCCGGATGGCGGCACGCGTCTGTTCCTGCCCACCCGCTCCGAGGGCTCGCGCCTCCACGCGATTGACGCGGTGGACGGCACCCTCACCTGCGTGCCGGGCGGGGATGGGAAGGACTGCCGCCCGAGCGCGCCTTCGCTCACCGAGTGGGATCCCGGCAACCGCGTGGCCAAGCCGCGCGCGGCCGAGCCCATGGGCGTGGCCGTCTCTCCGGCGGGGGACGTCTTCGTGGCCCACATCCAGCCGGCGGACAACCCCACGGGCACGGGCGAGAACTTCGAGTCGTACGTGGTCCACCTGCGCGCGGACGATCCCACGGGGATCAGCGCGGACAGCTTCACCTCCATTGGGCAGGGCTCCAACACCGGGAGCAACTCGGTGGCGGTGGGCAAGCGCTACGCGTACCTCACGGGCCGCTTCAACTCGCCCACCATCCGGCTGGTGGACACCCGGGTTCCCCAGCGGGTGATCTACACGAGCGTCTCTGGCTCGGTTTTGGTGAGCGACACCTTCAACGCGCTCGACACGCGCGGGATCGCCGTGGCGTCCGACGAGCGGCGGATTTATCTCGCCACGCGGGTGCCGGACTCCCTGGTGGTGCTGGACGTGGATGATCCGGAGGGGGACTTCCCCACCATCCGCGTGGTGAGCGCGGTGGCCGCGCCCGAGGCGCCCAACGCGCTGGCGCTGCTGGAGCGGCCGGGGCGCGGGGCGCTGGTCCTGATGACCTGCACCTCCGCCGGCGTGCTCGCGGTGTTCGACGAGGACGTGGGCGCGCTGGTGGCGCAGGTGCCGGCGGTGGGCTCGCAGCCCTACGGCCTGACGGTGGACCGCCGCGGCAACGCTGCGCGCGTCTTCGTCTCCAACTTCGGTGACGGGAGTGTGGCGGTGGTGGACATCGACGATCTCAACCGGCCGCAGCGCGCGCGGATGGTGGCGCGGCTGGGGGCGCTGCAGACCTGCGTGGTCCGCCCCCAAGACCCGACCTGCCAGGGGGTGACGCCGTGACCGCCGCCTCGTTCCGTTCGGCGCTGCTGACCACGGCCGCCGCCGCTTGCCTCGCTCTGGCCGGCTGCTCGCAGACCGCGAGCGCGCCGCTGGCGAACATGTCCGGCACGCGGGACCTGGTGACGGTGGGGGACTTCCTCTTCGTGACCTCCTCGGACCGCTCCGAGCTCCGGGTGCTTGATCTGGTGCCGCCCATCCAGCGCTCGGACGAGCCCACCCGCAAGCTGGAGTTCGTGAGCGCGCCCAACGTGCTCGAGCCGCTCTCCATCCCGGTGCTGGACCGCCCCACGGCGCTCGCGCGGGACGTCCGCTACCCGTCCGCCGCGCTCCCCGAAGGCCAGCTGGCGGTGGCCTCCGAGGTCGCGGAGGTGGAGGGGCCATACGTCTACGCGATGAGCGAGGGCTCGCCGGAGATCTCCGTGGTCGGGCCGATCAGCGCGGCGGAGGCGGACGCGCGCCGCTTCGCCGAGCTGCGGCGCTTCCGCGAGGCGGCGCCGGTCACCGCAATCGCCGCGCGTGGCGCCCAGAACTCGGGGGACCCGAGCCGGCTCTACATCGCCCTGTTTGACGGCGCCCGGGCGGAGATCCGCTTCCGCGAGCTGCCGGGGCTGGACCAGCTGGGGGCCGCCGACGAGGCCAGCCTGGCCTCCAGGTCGCTGGGGATCTTCAACGACGTGCTGCTCCCGAACGAGGCGGTGGTGGCGCTCCTGCCGCTCCCGGATCCCAACAAGCTGGTGGTGGCCACGCGCAGCGCAGAAGGGCGCAGCGGGCGCACGCTGGAGATCGACACCGTCCTCAAGACGAGCCGCGTGTACAACTTCCCCGCGCCGGTGCGGATCCTCGCCACCCACGCGGTGGCGGTGGAGCCGGTGCCGGCGCCGACCGATGCCGTCCCCAACCCGGATCCGAGCATCCCGCGCCCGGTGGTGCTGCGCGCCGGCCGCTACGTCTACGGCGTGCTGGACGAGTCCTCCTGCCGGGACCGCTTCCAGCCGGACTCCAACCACCCCGCGGCGGTGACCCCGCCGTGCCGGGGCGTGATGGCGGTGGACAGCAACACCGGAGAGATCGCCCACCAGATCATCGGCGGCAAGGACGCCGGCCCGATGCTGCCGATCGGCTTTGGGACCTCGCTGCCCACCAGCATGATCCTGGTGAGCAACGCGCGGATCAACCAGCCCAGCGGCGGCGGCAGCCTGGAGTACGCCGTGGTGGGGTTCGTCACGGTGGCCACCGGGCAGATCGTCCTCTTCGAGGCCTCGGCGCTGCGCGCCTTCGACATCCAACCTACGCGCGTGGTCAATGGCGAGACGGTGGGCGTCCCGACGGTGGGCGTGCTCTACCGCAAGGCGGATGGGACGGAGGGGACCTACCCGGATCACGGGCTGCGGACCACCTCGCAGACCGATCCGAAGTCCGCGGTCACGGTCTCGGAGGGCTCCACGCTCAACGAGATCATCGGCGTCACCCTGCGCGGGCTGATCCCCGGCTGGGTGGGCCTGAACGCCACGCCCACGGATCCGCACCAGCTCCCGCTCGCTCCAGGCGCCCCGATCGGCCGGCTGCGGCCGGATGACGGCTTGGAGCTGGCCTCCACGGACGGCGCGTGCACGGGCCAGGTCAGGGTGGCGAGCGTCACCGCCGCGGCGATCACCACCGTGGAGGCGCTGCCGCCGAGCTGCGTGGGCCGCCCCATCCGCTACGCGGTGCGGGCCGCCCCCGGGGCAGACAACAAGGACACCACGCACGAGCTCTGGGTGGTGGCCGGCGAGGTGAGCGGGTACCTGGGGCGCGTGAAGAACAACTCCGAGTTCCTACCTGAGGTCACCCGCTACTACACGCGCACCGACACCTACAACGCGATGTTCCCGGCCCCGCAGATCCACTTCTACATGGAGGATGGGAGCCCTGACTTCCAGACAGGCGATCGCTTCGAGCTGATCACCACCTCCGGATTCGCCCCCTATTCCGTCACCTTCGACCTGAGCTACGACGCGACCTTCGCCGCCGGTCTGGCGGTGCCCAGCGCCATCGCCTACCGGCACGGCGTCTACGACGGCAAGGAGCGGTGGCGGGTCTTCATCAGCTACCCCGCGTCCAAGGGGCTGCTCGAGGTCAACCTCCCGACGCTTGCGCCGGGGGCCCAGAACACCCAAAACTACGTCCCTTATCGGTAATTTGGCCAAGAACCCTTCCCTCAGGCATAACTAGGTCATGATGGAACAGAACTCCGCCCGCCCCGCGCGCAAGGTCGCGATCGCCGACCACATCTGGGATGTCTTCGAAGACATGGCCCAGCAGATGGGCGTGGACCGCGATGGCCTGATCAACCAGGCGATGTTCATGTTCGCCCGGCTCAACGGCTTCATGGAGACCTCGGTGGGGCGCCCCAACGGTGCTTCGGGCGCGCCGCGCTCGGTCTCCGTGCCGCGTGGCCCACCGCCGGTGCTCGCGCCGGTCGGCGGCAAGTCCATGAGCAGCTCGAACGCGCGCGCGGTGGATGACCGCGGCGGCGGGAAGCTGGACGACGATCCGGTGCGCCGCGAGGTCGCCGAGCGCGTGCTCGAGACCGCCGCGGAGCTGGAGCGGCTGATCAAGGGCAAGAACGAGGGGCGTGAAGAAGACGAGCCCATGGGTGGCGACGAGGGCTCCGGGTTGGAGAACGGCGCCGAGCCTTCGGGCGAGGGCGGCCACCTCTACCTGATGGCGGAGGGCGGCGAGCTCGACAAGATCGCCAAGGACCGCTTCGTGATCGGCCGCGGCAAGCACTGCGACTTCGTGATCAACTCGGGGAAGGTCTCCCGCGAGCACGCGGTGATCGTGCGCGAGGGCGCGGACTACTACATCGAGGATCTCGGCTCCTCCAACGGCACCTGGTTCAACAAGCAGCGGATCAAGCGCCGCAAGGTCGAGGACGGGGACGAGTACTTCATCTGCAGCGAGAAGATTAAGCTCGTCATGCGCTGACCCAGACGCTCTCGTACGCGATGCGGGGCGGGTGGAGGACGGCGGCCAAACGGCCCCCTCTTCGCCCGCCCTCGTCATTTCGGCGCGGGGACAGCCGAAGCCCCCGAGGTTGCAGAAAAAGTGCGGGTGGGTCTCTGTGATTGACGCCCCAGGCATGCCTTGGTGTAGTCCGTCGTCTCCTGGACGCTCGAGACCCAAAGGCCAATGCAGATCAACCCCTTGCTGTGGGCCGTCCTCGGGGTGGCGCTGCTCGTCTCGGTGGTCACGGATCTGCTGCAGCGGCGGATCCTGGAGCTGGTGACGTACCCCTCGCTGCTGGTGCTGCTGGGGATCCGCTGGGTGGGCGGGGGCGTGGGGGACGCGGAGGCCGGGTTGGTCTCCGGGCTGATCGGTGCGGCGGGCGCGGCGGCCTTCTTCGCGCTGCTGGCGCGCTCCGGCTGGATGGGGTGGGGGGACGTGGCGCTGATGGGCGTGGTGGGGGCGGCGTTCGGCTACCCGCTGGTGCTGAGCGCGCTGGTCTTCATCAGCCTCGTCGGCGCGGTGCAGGCGGTGGTGACGCTGTTGTGGCTGGGGGCGGTGTGGGAGACGTTGGCGGGGGTAGGGCGGCGGTTGCGGGCGCGGCTGTTCCCCAAGGCGGCGCCGCTGGCGGAGCCGAAGGGAAAGCACATCCCGTACGGGGTGGCGATCGCGCTCGGGAGCGCGTGGACGGTCTGGTGGCAGGGGACGACCGGCGGATGAGGAATTCAGAGAGGACTCACGGGATGCGACGTGCGTGGCGCAAGGAAGACCGTTCCCGCCTGCTGGTGCTGCTGGCCTGCGCGGCGCTCGTGGGTGCGGCGGCGGCGCAGGAGTCATCCACCATCACGCTGGGCGTGGGCACGCAGCGGGTGATCAGCGTGCCGGGCGTGCAGCGGATCGCGATCGGCGATCCGGGCGTGGCGGACGCCAAGCCGCTGGGAGGAAACCAGATCCTCATCTCCGGCGTGGGCGAAGGAAAGACCACGCTGCTGGTCTGGAAGGGCTCGGGCCAGCGCGCCAGCTACCAGATCGCCGTGCGGCGGCAGGATCCCAACGAGGTGATCGCGGAGATCCGCAAGCTGCTGGGCGACATCGAAGGGGTCAACGTCCGCCAGGTGGGCGACCGGATCTACCTGGACGGTCAGGCGTACACCACGCAGGACGCGGACCGGATCGAGCAGGTGGTGGGGCTGTACCCGAACGTGAAGAGCTTCGTGAAGATCGCCCCCAACGCGAAGAAGCTGGTGGCGCAGAACCTCAACGCCGCGTTCCAGAAGGCGGGCCTCAAGAACGTCCAGGCCAACGTGGTGGGGTCCACCATCTTCCTCGAGGGCTCGGTGGAGAGTCAGCAGGACCTCGCCAAGGCGGAGCTGATCACCAAGGCGATTGGCGAGAAGGTGGAGAACCTGCTCGTGGTGGGGATCAAGCGGATGGTCCTCTCCGAGGTCCAGTTCGTGGAGATCCGCCGCAGCTCGCGGGATCGCTACGGGATCAAGTACCCCACGGACCTCACCGGCAGCACCAACGCCGCCGTGAACTTCAGCCGGAACTTCCCCACCTTCGAGCTGCAGAACCAGGGGTCCTGGGCGATCGGCAGCGCGCTGCGCTCGGACACCAGCGTGGGCTTCCAGGCGAACGACGGCTACGGCCGGCTCCTGGCCCAGCCCAAGCTGGTCTGCGCGAGCGGGGAGAAGGCGGAGTTCCTCGCCGGCGGCGAGATCCCCATCCCGCTGATCACGAACAACCAGTTCACGGTGGAGTACAAGCAGTACGGGATCATCCTGAAGATCCGCCCCACCGCGGACCGGAACGGCAACATCCAGACGGAGATCGAGGCCGAGGCCTCGGAAGTGGACAGCACGGTGCAGGTGGCGATCGGCGGGTCCATCAACATCCCCGGCTTCCGCACCCGGAAGGTGAAGACCAACGTCACCGTGCGCCACGGCGAGACGATCGTCCTCTCCGGCGTCTTCAGCCACGACGAGCAGAAGAACGTCTCCAAGCTGCCGGGGCTGGGGAACATCCCGATCATCGGCGAGCTCTTCAAGAACCGGAGCTTCGACAACGACAAGCGGGAGCTGGTGATCTTCGTCACCCCCCGGATCGTCAATCCGGACTCGGAGAAGATCCGCGACATCATCGAGGACGTGAAGGGGCGCTACAAGCAGGCCCGTGGCGAGGTGAACTTCAACGTCTTCGACTAGCGCTGCGCGCGCCTTGCCGTCCGGCCGCTCCCCTGGGGCTTAAGCGTCTTCAAGCCACCTTTCCGTGTAGGATCCGCGCATGTTTCTGATCACCTTGGCCGAGAAGGGTGGCGGCTCCCAACAGCTCCAGTTCGAGAAGAGCGAGGTCACGATCGGCCGCCTGGCCGGCAACGACATCGTCTTGGCGAAGGGGAACGTCTCCAAGTACCACTCGCGGATCGTCGCGAAGGACGGGAAGTTCATCCTGGTCGACATGAAGTCGACCAACGGCACCTACGTGAACGGCAAGAAGATCGCCGCGCCGCAGGTGATCCGCCCCACCGACAAGATCTACATCGGCGACTACATCATCAACGTGGAGGGCGGCGCCCGGGGGCCGGAGACGCGCGCGGGCCCGGATGAGATGCCCGAGGCCAACGGGATCCCCTACGAGACGGCCAACGGCGTCACCAACGGCGGCGAGCCCGCAGAGGCCGGCTACGAAGAGCAGGAGGCGGCGCCGGAGGAGGACGAACCTTCAGCGCCGGCGGCGCAGACCAACCCGCCCGCGCCTCGGGAGACGCGCGCGGCGCCGCCCACCCGGATGCCGGCCTCCATGGCGGCCGCGCTGGCCCGCCAGAAGAAGCGCTCGGACCCGCGGGTGGAGCGCTACACCAAGCTCCAGAAGGAGATCCACGACCGGCTGATCGAGTACCTGGATCTGCGCCGGATGGACATGGACCGGCTCGGCGACGAGGAGCTGTGGCGCCGGACCGAAAAGGCGATCAAGGACATCATCGACCAGATGGAGGCGGACGGTGAGCTCCCCAATGACGTGAACCGGGAGGGGCTGCTCACCGACGTGCTCAACGAGGCGCTGGGCCTGGGCCCGCTGGAGGCCTTTCTCGCGAACGAAGAGATCAGCGAGATCATGGTCAACCACGCCAACCAGATCTACATCGAGCGGAAGGGGCGGATAACGCTCTCGGAGAAGATCTTCTCCTCGAACCAGGCCGTGCTCGGGGTGATCGAGCGGATCGTGGCGCCGATCGGCCGCCGGATCGACGAGTCCTCGCCGCTGGTGGACGCGCGGCTCAAGGACGGCAGCCGCGTCAACGCGATCATCCCGCCGCTGGCGCTCAAGGGCCCCTGCATCACCATCCGCAAGTTCAAGAAGGACGCGCTGCGGATCGAAGATCTCATCCGCTACAAGACCATCACGCCGCAGATGGCGGAGTTCTTGGAGATGTGCGTGAAGGCGCGCAAGAACGTGGTGATCTCCGGCGGTACGGGCTCGGGGAAGACCACCACGCTCAACATCATCAGCTCCTTCATCCCGGACAGCGAGCGGATCATCACGGTGGAGGACGCGGCGGAGCTGCAGCTGCCGCAGGATCACTGGGTGCAGCTGGAGTCCCGGCCGCCCAACCTGGAGGGCAAGGGCTCGATCACCATCCGGGACCTGGTGAAGAACTGCCTGCGCATGCGGCCGGACCGGATCGTGGTGGGCGAGTGCCGCTCCGGCGAGACCCTGGACATGCTGCAGGCGATGAACACCGGCCATGACGGCTCGCTCACCACGCTGCACGCCAACACCCCGCGCGACGCCCTGGCCCGCCTGGAGACGATGGTGCTGATGGCCGGCATGGACCTGCCGGTGAAGGCGATCCGCGAGCAGATCGCCTCGGCCATCCAGATCATCGTCCAGCAGACGCGCTTCTCGGACGGCTCCCGCAAGGTCTGCTTCATCACGGAGATCTCCGGCATGGAGGTCGACATCGTGACCCTGCAGGACATCTTCTATTTCAAGCAGGACGGCTTCACCGAGGACGGGAAGATCAAGGGGCGCTTCGTGGCCTCCGGCTTCGTGCCGAAGTTCTACGACGACCTGCAGCGGCGCGGGATCCCCGTCAACATGAGCATCTTCCGCGAGGAGTGACGAAGCGACATGGCGCGGCTGGTGGTCCAACATCCCGACGGGCGCACGGAAGAGCACGAGCTCTCCTCCGAGCTCTCCATCGGCCGCGCGGAAGGCAACGACCTCATCCTCACCGAGGGCGGCGTCTCCCGGCGCCACGCGCGGCTCTCCGTTCGCGGGGACGAGGTGCTGGTGGAGGACGCCGCCAGCGCCAACGGCACCTTCGTGGACGGCCAGAAGATCGACGCGCCGACCCCGCTGGCGCCCGGCTCGGAGCTGGTGATCGGCAGCTACTCGCTGCGCCTGGCCAACGGCGCCGGGAAGGCGCGGCGCCCCGCGGGGAAGGGCGTCAGCCCGGGCTCGGAGCTGGCCCCGGTGCGCCGGCAGACCTCGGTGATGCCCACGGTGAAGGGCGGCGCGGGCAAGCGCGCGGCGATGGTGGCGAGCGAGCCCGCGGGCATTGACTCGGGGCCGCAGCTGCGCGGGCTGACCGGTCCGTGGGCCAACCAGGTGTTCCGGGTGGACCGCAAGCTGGTGATCGGCCGGACCGGGGCCGTGGAGGTCCTGATCGAGGACGACTCGGTGAGCCGGCGCCACGCGGAGGTGGCGCGGACCTCGGATGGGTACGTGGTGCGGGATCTGGGCAGCGCCAACGGGACGCTGGTGAACGGCGAGCCGGTGGCGGGGGACGAGGTGGTCCTCAAGCCCGGGGACGTGGTGCAGGTGGGCGTGGTGGAGCTGGTCTTCGAGGTGCTCGAGCCCGAGAAGCTGGACGCGCCGGTGCGGCGGAGGGACCGCGGCCCCTCGCGGTTGGCCCCGGAGTCCGCGGAGCACTCCCTCTCGCTCAACCGGTCAAAGGTGATGCTGCTGGCCGGGGTGGGGGTGGGGGCGCTGGTGCTGGTGGGGGTGATCGCCAAGGTGATGGCGCCCGAGCCGCCCCCGCCCTCCGCGCTGACGCCGGGCACGCCGGGGACGCCCCAGGTCCCGGTGGATCCGCGCCAGGCGCTCAAGCAGGAGGTGGACCGGCTCCTGGCGGCCTGCCGCACCTACGCGGCGGCGGATCTGATGAACCCCTCCTGGGAGAAGGCGGAGGCGGCCTGCCAGCGCGCGGTGGAGAAGAACCCGATCGACGCGGACGCCGTGCAGCTGCTCGCGCGGGTGCGGCGGGACAAGGACTCGCACGCCTCGTACCTCGCCGCCGAGAAGGCGATGGCGCGCAACGCGGACGACGAGGCGCTCGAGCAGCTCCAGCAGATCGCCACGGACAGCCCCTACTACCTGCGCGCCAAGCCGCGGGCGCTGGAGGCGGCGGCCGGGGTGAAGAAGCGCGCGGCGGAGGACTGCAAGCGCTACACGGCGCGCAGCTTCTGGAAGGAGGCCCAGGCCAGCTGCCAGGCGTACATGCGGATCGCCTGCCAGGACATGAGCAAGGACGATCTCCATCCGCCGCCGGGCGAGAAGCTCAAGCTCAAGGGGAAGCTGGGGAAGAACGAGTGGCGCCCGGCGGATCCCATGCTGCGCAACCTGCTGCAGGCGCGGCTTGAGCTGGAGCCGCGGGCGGCGCTCTGGGAGTGCCCGGAGCTGGAGATCCTCAAGCGGGGCCGGGAGACCTCGGACGCCAAGGAGGAGCTGGAGAAGGTCTTCAAGGAGCGCTTCAAGGACCGCTCCCTGGTGATGGCGCTGATGGACTACTGGCGGGGCAAGGGGAACGACGCGATCACCCGGCTGCAGAAGCTGGTGGATGATCCGGACAAGACCACCCTCCACGGCGTGGCGCGCGAGCTGCTCAAGGAGATCTCCCAGGTGCACCAGCTCTTCGGGCTGGGGCAGACCCACCTCAAGGCGGACGCGCCGGAGAAGGCGGTGGATCCCTTCCGCGAGGCGCTCGCGCTGGACCGGCAGCTGATGAAGGATCAGGCGGAGCCGTACCCCTCCTGGTACGCGCGGGGCATCCGCCAGGACATGGCCAGCGCCTCGTACCGGCGGGGGCGGCTGCTCGCGGACGAGCGGCAGAACTACCGGGACGCCTGCCGGATCTGGAAGTCCGGCTTCGAGTTCTCCACCGGTCACATGGATCTGCTGAAGGCGATGAACTTCTGCTCCAGCAAGGCGAAGGCGGCGTTCGACAACGCGAGCAGCTGCGAGGCGCTGGAGCAGGTGCTGGACTTCGCGGTGCCGCACTTCTCGGACACGGTGCCCGGAGACGGGTACACCGAGGCCGTGAAGGACAAGAAGGTGAAGCTGAACTGCCTGTAGCCCGCCGGGGCGGGCGTGCTAAGGGCGGTGGCGATGGCCGCCGCGAAGGTGAAGCACTCCGGGAAGATCCTCACGCTGATCGACGCGTCCGGGTACATCTTCCGCGCCTACCACGCCCTGCCGCACCTCTCGACGTCCAAGGGCACCACCACGCACGCGGTGCTGGGCTTCACGCGGATGCTGCTCAAGCTGATGCGGGAGTTCGAGCCCACGCACCTGGCGCTCGCGTTCGACAAGGACAGCCGGAGCGGGCGGCTGGCGATCGATCCCAACTACAAGGCCAACCGCGAAGGCCCGCCGGAAGATCTCGTCCCGCAGTTCCCGCTGATCCGCAAGGTGGTGGAGGTCCTCAACGTGCCGGCGCTGGAGGCGCCGGGCTGGGAGGCGGACGACGTGATCGGCACCCTCACCCGGCAGGCGCGGGCGCAGGGCTATGACGTGCTGATCGTCTCCAGCGACAAGGACTTCATCCAGGTCGTGGACGAGCACGTGAAGCTCTACGATCCGTGGAAGGAGCGGACGCTGGGGCCTGCGGAGGTGGAGGCGGAGCTGGGGATCAAGCCGGCCCAGATGCAGGACTACCTGGCGCTGATCGGCGACGCGATCGACAACATCCCCAAGGTGCCGGGCATTGGCCCGAAGACGGCGGTGGAGCTGATCCAGCAGTTCGGGGACGTGGAGAACCTGATCGCCCACGTCTCGGAGGTGAAGAAGCCGAAGATCCGCGAGGCGCTCGCCGCGAACGTCGAGCAGCTGCGCACCGCCAAGCGGCTGGTGGCCTTCAACCTCGAGCTGCCGCTCGAGCTGGGTGTGGAGGAGCTCTCCCGGCGCCCCATCCACGACGCGCAGACCCGCGCGCTCTTCGGCGAGCTGGAGTTCTACAAGATCCTCCAGGAGCTGCCGCCGCCGCCGGTGACGCCGCTCACGGTGGAGACGCAGATCGTCACCGAGCGGCCCCAGCTGGAGGCGCTGGCGCAGGAGCTGGCGAAGGCGGGTGAGGTCACGCTCGTCCCCGCCTACGAAGGGCTCCCCTACGCCGCGGAGCTGGTGGGGCTGGCGGCCGCGCTGCCGGGCGGGCGGACCTTCTACGTGCCGCTCACGCACCACTACTTGGGGGCGCCGCGGCAGCTGACGCCCGCGGTGCTGCGCGAGGTGCTGGGCCCGCCGCTCGCGGATCCGGCGGTGAAGAAGTCCGGCCACTCCATGAAGACGCTGCTGGTGCTGGCGGCGCGGCTGGGGATCCGGATCGCGGGGGCGGAGGGGGACGTGGAGCTGCTCTCGTACCTGCTCAACCCGTCCCGGCGGGAGCACGCGCTCACCGATCTCTGCCGGGAGCGGCTGTTGGTGGAGCTGCCGCCCAACCCCACCGCGGCGGTGGTGCGCAAGAAGGGGCCGGCGCTCTACGAGGTGCCGGTGGAGCAGTGCGCGGCGGCGTACGGATCTGCCGCGGACGGGGCGCGGCGGCTGGTGCCGCTCCTGTGGGCGGACATCGAGCAGGCGGGGCTGGCCAAGCTGGCGCGCGAGGTGGAGCTGCCGCTCTTGCCGATCTTGGCGGACATGGAGCGCAAGGGGGTGAAGGTGGATCCCAAGGCGCTCTCCACCATCGGCGAGAAGGTGGACGCCGAGGCGCAGATCCATCTGGAGCGGATCTACAAGCTGGCCGGCCACGAGTTCAACGTGGGCTCCAACACCCAGCTCGCGGACGTCCTCTACACCGAGCTCAAGCTGCCGATCTTGAAGAAGGGCAAGACGGGCCCCTCCACGGATCAGGAGGTGCTGGACAAGCTGGCGCAGCAGCACCCGCTCCCGGCGGCGATCACCGAGCACCGGACGCTCTCCAAGCTCAAGAGCACGTACTTGGAGACGCTCCCCGAGCTGATCGCCACGGACGGCCGGCTCCACACCACCTTCCACCAGGCGGCCACCGCCACCGGGCGGCTCTCGTCTTCGGATCCCAACCTCCAGAACATCCCCATCCGCACCGAGCTGGGGCGGGAGATCCGCAAGGCGTTCGTGGCCGAGCCGGGGCACCAGCTGATCAGCGCGGACTACAGCCAGATCGAGCTGCGGATCCTGGCGCACATCACCGAGGACCCCGCGCTGGTGGAGGCCTTCACCCACGACGAGGACGTCCACACCCGCACCGCGGCGGAGGTGTTCGGCGTCCCGCGGGCTGAGGTCACCCCGGACATGCGCCGCAAGGCGAAGGCGGTGAACTTCGGGATCGCCTACGGCCTGTCCCCCTACGGCCTCTCCACGCGGCTGGACATCCCCAAGGAGGAGGCGAAGACGATCATCGACCGGTACTTCGAGCGCTATCAGGGGATCCGCGGCTATCTGGAAGGCACCGTGGCCAAGGCGCGGGAGACCGGCTACGTGGAGACGCTGTACGGCCGCCGGCGCTGGATGCCGGATCTCAAGAGCAAGAACTGGCAGGCGCGCTCGGCCGCCGAGCGGGCGGCGATCAACATGCCCATCCAGGGCACCGCCGCGGATCTGATCAAGCTGGCGATGATCGTGGTGGAGCGGCGGCTGCGCGAGGAGGGGCTCTCCGCGCAGATGCTCCTCCAGGTCCACGACGAGCTCCTCTTCGAGGCGCCGGACGCGGAGGTGGAGCGGGTGATGGCGCTGGCGCGGACCGCCATGTCCGGCGTGGCCACGCTCAAGGTCCCGCTCAAGGTGGAGGTGGGCGCCGCCCAGTCCTGGGCGGCGGCGCACTGACCGCTGGACCTCAGTAGGCCTGGGGCAGCAGACGCACCTGGTGCGTCAGCCCATCCGGGAACTCGAAACGGAAGGTCGCGTGCGAGTTCCAGCCGGGCTCGGTCCAGCTGCGGACGAACTGCCCCTGCGTCCTGCCGTCGAAGAGCGTGCTGTAGCCCACGCTCACGTCCTCCGGCGTCTCCAGCGCGCGGCCGCCGCGCTCGATCAGGGTGACCTTGGGCTCGGCGCCGATGGGGCTCTGGCCCACCGGGAGCCGCGGCAGCTCGAAGGTGACCACCTGGGACTGATCCTGCTCCGCGCGCAGCGGGGCGTAGTTGCGGACGGGCCCGCCGGAGACCGGCCCCTGACGCAGCGAGAGGCGCTCCAGCCGGAGCTCCTCGTCCGGGAGGAGGGAGTGGGTGGGGCCAAGCGCGGGCTCGTCCACCAGCGGCCGCAGGTCCTGGCCGCCGAGCAGGAAGTCCCGCCTGGTGCGCAGCGCCTTGAGCTCCTCGGTGACGGCGGCGGTGTGGGCGGCGCCCTCGCGGCGCAGCAGCCGCGCGTCGTAGGCGTCCAGCGTGCGCCCCACGCCTTCGAGATCTCCGAAGGCGCGGACCTGCAGCCCGCCCTGGGGCGCGGCGTCGATCACCAGATTTCCGGCCCGGGCCTCGAGCAGCTCGCGCTGGGCGTCCGCGGAGAGCCGGCGGGCAACGCGCTGGCCAACACCGCGAATGGACTCGACAAGAGGTAGGGTCATGAGGGTCTTCCGGATCGTCCCAGCGAAGTTTTCGGGCTGGCGGTTCGCGGGGTTGTGCGCCGGAACGGAAAGCGCCGTTACCCGCCGGACGATATTTCCCCGCCACAGGCCGCTACGGGGCTGTGGCCGCGCGGCTCCCACCTGCCCCGCCTTTGGGTTGGGGGCGTAGAGTCCAGCCAGATGGCGCGCTCCGCAGGGACACGCGACGGCGAGGGCGGCCTCCTCGGCGGGCTCGCGGCAGAGCTCGGACAGCTCGAGCGCGCGGTGACGCGCCAGGGAGAGCGCTTCGCCGCGGTGCTGGAGATCGGCGCGGCGATCTCCTCGGCGCGGGACACCGACGACCTGCTCAAGCTGGTGGTGGACCGGCTGGGGGCGCTGCTGGACGCCGAGGCGGCGTCCCTCTTCGTCTACGACGAGGAGCGGCGCGAGCTCTGGTCGAAGGTGCTGCGCGGCTCCTCCCTCCAAGAGATCCGCGTGCCGGCCGGGACGGGGCTGGTGGGGCACGTGCTGCAGACGGGCGCGGCGCTGCGGCTGGGGGACGCGTACGAGGACGCTCGCTTCAACCCGGACGTGGACCGCAAGTCCGGCTTTCGCACCCGCAGCGTGCTGGCGGCGCCGCTGCAGCACGCGAGCGGCAAGGTGCTGGGCGTGCTGGAGGTGCTGGACCGCAAGGTGGACGCGTTCAGCGAGGAAGATCTGGCGCTGGTCCGCGCGGTGGCCGCGCAGGTGGCGGCGGTGCTGGAGAACGTGCGGCTCTACGAGCAGCTGGCGGTGCAGAACTCGGAGCTGGAGCTGCTCTACGAGGTGGAGCGGGCGATCAGCTCCACCGAGACCGAGGCGGAGCTGCTTGAGCACATCCTCGCCAAGGCCACGTCCGTGCTGCACGCCCCGGCGGCCTCCGTCCTGCTGTGTGACGAGGAGCAGGGGGCGCTCTACTTCAAGAGCGCGCGCGGCGAGCGGAGCGAAGGGCTGACCGGGGTGCGGCTGCCCTCCAGCCAGGGGATCGCCGGCCACGTGGCGCGCACCGGGGAGACGGTGCGGCTGGAGGACGCGGCGCAGTCCGCGCAGCACGACAAGGCGCTGGCGCGCAAGCTCGGGCTCCAGGTCAAGTCGGTGCTCTGCGTGCCGATCCCCGGGGAGCGGCGGATCCTGGGCGCGCTCGAGCTGCTCAACAAGGAGGGCGGCTTCACCGCCGCGGACGAGCGGCTGGCCACGCTCCTGGCGGGCCAGACGGGCAGGGCCATCCTCTCCCGCCAGGCGCGCGCGGCCGGTGAGCGGCGGGCGCGGATGGAGGCGATCGGCCAGATGCTGGCGGGCGTGGTGCACGACCTGCGCACGCCGCTCACGGTGATCGGCGGCTACGCGCAGCTGATCTCGCTGGAGGATGACGAGAAGCAGCGCAAGGCCACGGTGGACGTGATCGAGAAGCAGCTCGAGCACGTGAACGCGATGATGCGCGAGACGCTGGCCTTCGCGCGGGGCGAGCGCTCGGTGCTCCGGCGCAAGCTCTACCTCCAGCACTTCCTCAAGGAGGTGGGGGAGTACCTGACGCGGGACATGGAGGGCTCCGGGGTGGAGCTGAAGGTGGTGCCCAACTTCACCGGCGCGATCCGCGCGGACGAGACCAAGCTGAAGCGGCTCGTCTACAACGTCGCTCGCAACGCGGTGCAGGCCATGCCGGACGGCGGCCGCTTCACGCTCACCGCGGAGAAGGAGGATGGCCAGCTGGTGCTGCGGCTGGCGGACACCGGCCCGGGGATCCCCGAGGAGATCGCCGGGACGCTCTTCCAGTCGTTCGTCACCTCCGGGAAGAAGGAGGGGACGGGGCTCGGCCTGGCGATCGTGAAGACGATCGCCGAGGAGCACGGCGGGACGGTGGAGTTCCAGAGCAAGGCGGGGAAGGGGACCACCTTCATCGTCCGCCTGCCCGTGCTGGTCTAGCGCCGAGTGCGCGGGCCGCCCGCCCGCGTAGCTGGGCACTCAGCAGCCTTTAGGGACGGGTAAGGTCAGGGTCGCGCTTCTTGGGTGCGCGGATGGGCCCCTCGGTGCTGCGCTCCACCCGCGGCGGGTTGCACAGGCAGAGCCAGCGCCGCGGGCGCTCGAACGGTCAAAGCACAGCGCGGACCGTTACGAAACGAGCAGAGAATGCCGTGCGAGGCCTCTCCGAGGCGCATTCCGGCATTCTCTGCACCAAACGTATCGGTAGGCGGCGCTCATGCCGCGCAAGTGGCTCCCGTCAGCGGGAGGTGGCACGGCAGCCCGGCGCGGTCCGAAGCGCTACCGCGGGAACCATGCGTGCAACGAGGCCGCGCAACCCGAACATCCCAGAGCCCTCAGCGCCCTGGGCGGTGGTGCGAGCGCCGCCGGTCTCCCCGACCCGAGCGCAGGGAGTTTCATTCCTGATTGATCCGCCCAACGGGCGGCGGCCTCACTCCGCTCGGGGAGCGGTGGTGCGCTCGCCGGGCGGCAAGTCTCAGGTCAGCGCCGTAGGCGCGTAGTCGGTGGGCGGCACGCAAGCTCGAAGCGGCGCTGACCGGATCACGAGCCCCGTGCCGCTTCTCGACTACGGCCTGAAGGCCTACGCTCGAGGTCAGCGGGGTGACCTGCGATCGACCCGCTCAGTGGACGGAGGAGGCCGCGATCTCCGGCAGCGTCACCCGGGCCCCGCCGCCCGCGCGCTCGAAGAACTCCACCACCAGCCCGCCGAACGGCACGACCGGCGCGTCCGCGGTGGGATCCACCATGCGCTGGTGGAGGGAGAGCGCGGAGTCCAGCGCCTCGTCCACCGCGCCCTGCACGCACAGCCGGTCCGCGTGGGTGCCGTTGAGGACGTCCAGCGCGTCCTCCAGGCAGCGGCGCAGCGCGGAGAACTCCTCGTAGAGGCCGCGCGAGCCGCGCTCCTGCGAGACGCGCAGCACGCCCGTGGTGCGGCTCCAGGGGCTTCCCGCCTTCCCGGCCAGCATCAGGCCGATCTCCTGGATGAAGGACTCCACCAGACAGTCGAGCAGCTGACAGGCCGGCGCCTTCCGGGGACGGGCGCCCAGCGCGCGCCGCCACGCGGCGGCGATCCGCTCCGGTTGCTGGAAGAAGATCCGTCCCACCGACGACGCCAACTCGAGGCTCTCACCGTGCATGAAGTCCCCCGCGACCGACTTGCTGCGCCGTGGGCAGTAGCAAGCGCGCTGCCACGGCTCGATCCGACGAGGAGGCGAAGCAATCTGGTGGGTTGGGGGTGACCCTCGCAGGGGGCGCCCCTGGAGAGCAGAAAGAACTCCCGTCTGGTGATGGGCGGGCACCGGAAGGAACTGCGCTTCCCACGCGGAGAAGGAAACCCGCCCCAAGCGCCTGGCGCGCGTTGCCTCCCGGACAGTCCGCCCAAGGCACGCTGCTTGCTCCAGAGGAACGCGGGCGTGAGGAGGCGGCGATGGCGAGAGTGCTGGTGCTCTGCGTGGTGGCGCTGGGCTGGGCGAGGGCGTGGGGAGCGGTAGAGCCGAAGGCGTTGACGGAGCTGGAGCTGTACGTGGCGCCGTCAGCGGCGCGGATCCCGGCGGCGGGGGTGGCGGAGGACGCCTCGGAGGCAGCGTCGCTGGTGGCGGCGCGCGGGGAGCGCGAGTCCTTCTTCGTGGTGCTCAGGGGCGCGCCGGCGGGCGAGAAGATCGAAGCGCGCGCCACCGCGCTGCGGGGCAAGGCGGGCGCGCTGCCACAGGGCGCGGTGAAGGTGAGCCGCGCCGCCTTCGTGGAGCAGGGCGGGGCGCTGCACGCGGATGCGCTCCTGCCGCTGGAGGTGGTGGTCCGCCCGCCCTTCCGCGAGGCGGAGAACCTGCCGCTCTTCGTGGAGCTCAGCGTGCCGCGCTCAGCGCGCCCGGGGGTGTACACCGGCGCGCTCCAGGTCTCGGTGGGGCACTCGCTCTCGGCCGTGCCGATCCGGCTCGAGGTCCTGAACGCGGCGCTCCCCGCCCGGGCGAGCCTCCCGGCCGCCTTCGACTACTCGGAGAAGGAGGCGCTCTTTGGCGCTCCCGCGGGGACGGAGCCGCAGGCGCTGACGCGCGCCCTGGCGGGCGGCGCGCTGGCGAGCCGGGTCACGCTGCTGGGCCTGGGCGGCGTCCCGCCCTACCGGCTCACGCCGGGGGAAGGGAAGGTGGAGATCGACTTCGCCGGCTGGGACGCGCAGGTGCGGCCGGTGATGGAGGGGCTGCCCGAGCTGGACGGCGCGAAGGGGAGCGCGGTGTTGGTGCCCAGCCCTCCCGGTGAGAACGCGCTCAACCGCTTCAAGTACGCGCTGAGCTTCCGGCAGCACCTCAAGGCGCAGGGGTGGGAGCGCGGGGCGGTGGAGCTGCCGTCCTCGGAGAGCACCCCGCTGCAGCCGCGCTCCACGGCCTTCGGGAGCTGGGAGGAGTGCGCTCAGGCCCAGGGCGCCCGGCGGTGGTGGCTGCTGCCGGTGGAGCCGCTGGCGCTGGGGGCGCCGCCCGCCGGGGTGCGGGCCCTGGGCTGGCTGGCGTACGGCGCGGGCGCCGCGGGCGTCCGCTACACCCAGGCGTTTGACGGCTTCCGCACCGCGAGCTTCGCGCAGGGGCTGGACCACGGCGCGCTCTTCTACCCGAGCGTGGCGCTGGGCGAAGGGGCGCCGCTCGCCATCCCCAGCGTCAGGCTGGCGCTGCTGCGGGACGGGCTCGAGGACTATGAGCTGCTCAAGGGCGTGGAGCGGACGGCGGGCGCGGCGGCGGCGCGCGGGTGGGCCCGGAAGCTGGCCCCGGGGCCGGAGGACTTCGCTCAGGAGCCGCTGCGCTACGACAGCGCGAAGAAGGCGCTCGCGGCCGCTGCCCAGGGCGCGGTGCCGGTGAACGCCGCGTCCTCCCGGTAGCGGCAGCGCGCCGAGCCGGCACGGGTGCGCTGATTCGGCGCGGTGGGCGCGCGCCGCTCCCTCAGGAAGGGGTGCGGCCAGCCCCGGCACGACGGTTGCTCAAGGCCCCGCTCCGAAAGGAGCAGGTCCCCATGGTTTCGATTCGACGAGCGTTGGTGGTGATGCTGGCGGTGCTGACCGCGTGTGGTCCCGGGATGGAGGAGGGCTTCGATCCGGTGACCGGGGAGGGAATCGGCAAGGCGCAGCAGTCGCTCGTCGTCGATGACCTCTACAACAAGCTGCGCGAGGTGGAGGGGCTGCTCACCCAGCCCTTGCCCACGCAGGAGATCGTCGTGGGGACGCTGGACGCGTCCAATGGCACCTTCAGCGGGCTCACCACCACGTATCGGATTGATCCGATCACCCACAAGCCGCGCGCGATGACCCCGTTCGCCAGCATTGACGCGATCGAGGCGATCGCCGTGTTCAACGTGATCAACGGCTCGGGGATCACCGTCACCGCGAACGGCCGCACCGCCACCGGGACGAACCAGGTGAAGGTGAACGTGGGGATCGACTCCACGGTGGACTGGACGCTGCAGGCCGGCGGCTGGAGCCGGGGCGACAAGTTCATCGTCACCCGCCCGGGCGTGATCGGCGCCGGCGCCTTCACCGTGGCCGCGCTCCCCATCTCCATCGTCTACGAGCCGCCGATGAACGCCGCGCGCACCAACAGCGCCACCATCGGGTTCCGGCAGGAGATGACCACCATCACCACCGTCTCCAAGGGCTCGGGCAGCACCGCCAAGCCGGAGTGGGCGACCGGGATCGTGATGAAGGACATCCTCGATCGCCTCTCCAAGCACTGGAAGCCGGCGGCGGCGGTGAAGACGGCGCTGTCGGTGAGCAAGACCTTGCTGGGCAGCGTGGACAGCAGCACCACCACCGGCACCACCGTGAACAGCGACTCCACGCTCGGCCTCACCCAGGTGAGCGCGCAGAACATCACCACCAACGCCAAGCTGGGGCCGGGCCTGGGCGACATCATCGTCTTCTACAAGGACGCCCGCGTCGTCTGGGCGATGGAGGAGGGGAAGGTCTCCCTCATGCTGGTGGATCACGGGCCGCTCGCCATGCTCAGCGTGGCCACGCTGCGCAGCGACCTGTTCTCCGCGCGCGCTGGCACCGGCGCCCCGGTCACCGGGCTGGATGTCCCCACGCTCGAGGCGCTGATCCGGCTGGACCCGCTGGCCTCCACCAGCGCGCTGAGCACGGTGAACACCGGCTCGGTGGCCCTGGGCGGCGTGCTCCTGCGCTCCCCGCGCTTCAAGAAGGACACCACGCTGATCCTCTCCGGCAGCACCTTCTCGAACTCCATCAGCCACACCGTCACCCAGACCGACAAGACGAGCACGATGAACACCACCACCACGGTGAAGAACTACCACCCGGGCTGGCTCTCGCTGATCGGCGTGGGCGTCACCCAGGCCGGCACCTTCACCACCACCGTCTCGCTCGGCACCTCTCGCACCGACGCGGTCTCGAGCACCGTCTCCGCGGGCTTCACGCTCTCCGCGGCGGCCGGTGAGAGCTACACGGTGGACGTGAACTACGACAACATCTTCGGCTCCTTCCTCACGCGGTTCCCGCCGCCTCCTCCGCCGGTCATCTGCTGCGTGATCAGCGGGTAGACGGCAGCGTCAAAGCTCGTTTCACCGGAGGGCCTCGCCGACAGACGGCGGGGCCCTTCGCCGTTGCTTTAGCCACGCGGGCGCGCAGCCGCGGCGGGTGGGCCGCCGCCCGCGGGGCCCTTCGCATCCGCCCGTGGCGCCTGGGGGTGGGCGCGCGGATCCGGCGTTGCAGACGGTGGGGCCCCATGATCCTCGACCCCGCGCCGCTGCCCCCCACCACCGCCCCTCGACTTCGCTCGGGGAGAACGGCGCTCCGCTGGGCGCTCGCGCTCGGCGCGCTGGGCGTGCTCGCCGGTGCGCTGACGGCGTACCTGCGCTTTTCACCCGTCCTCAGCCTGGTGCTGCGCGAGCCCGCCGAGGTGGAGGTGCCAGTGGAGGGCGTGCGCAAGCGCGATCTGGTGAGCACCTTCGGCGCGCCCCGGGACGGCGGCCTTCGCACCCACCGGGGGGCGGACATCTTCGCGCGCAAGGGCGTGCCCGTGCGCTCTGCCACCGCGGGCTGGGTGATCCGCGTGGGGAACGACCGGCTCGGCGGCCGGGTGGTGAAGGTGCTGGGCGAGGGGCGCGCGGTCTACTACTACGCCCACCTGGACGACTTCGCGCCGGACCTGCACGAAGGGCAGAAGGTGGCGGCGGGCGCGACCCTGGGATTCGTGGGGAACACCGGCAACGCGAAGACCACGCCCGCGCACCTGCACTTCGGCGTCTACCGGCTGGGCCTGCTCGGCGCGCGCGCGGTGGATCCGGTGCCCTGGCTCAAGCTGCGCGCGTCCCGCTGAAGTCAGTGGACGGTGGGCTTGCCTGACGGGGGCTGGGTCTCCTCCAGCTCCTCCTCGGTGAAGTCCTGGAGCGCGGGGGTGACGTCCTGCAGCGCCTCGAGGTGCGCGGCCACCGCGTCCGCCTTGGCGCGCTGGGCCTCGGCCTTGGCCAGCTGCGCGGCGGCGTCCTCCGCTGCCTCCTCGGCCTTCATCTCCAAGAGCCGCAGCCGCTTGGAACGGCGGCGCCGCACCCACGCCCCCACGCACAGGCCGGCGGCCACCGCCCAGAGCGTGGTGCCGGTGGTCACGATCGGCAGCCACGAGTAGCGGCCGGGCAGGGTGGCCAGCCAGCTCTCCTCCTCCAGCCGCAGGGAGGTGTGGAACGCGCGCGCGAAGGCGGTCTCGAACGGGGCCCCGGCCTTCACCAGATCGATCAGCTCGCCCAGGGTGGCCGAGCCGTGGACCTCCAGCAGGTGGCCGACGAAGGAGGCGCTCTGCGCGTAGGCGATCTCCACGTCTTCGGGGCGCTCGGGCCAGCCCTCCGCCAGATCCTCCAGCGGGATCAGCCGGCTGCCGTGGAGGGCGCGGAACATGGCCGCGTACTGCGTGACGCCGTTGCCCTCTCCGGTCAGCCGCTGGGCCATCCCCTCCTGGAACCAGCGCGGCCAGCCCTTGCCCAGCCGGCCGAGCGCCACGTGCGCCAGCTCGTGCCGCACGGTGGCGCCGTTCTTGGGCTCGATGAGCGAGAGCGCCTCGAGCAGGATCACGTTCTGCTCCGGGTAGGCGAGCGCCATGGCCCAGCCCGGAGGACGGCCGCCCGGCAGCGCGATCCGCTCGAGCTCCTCGCGCCCCACGCCGATCCGCACCTCCGTGATCCCCTCCCAGTCCCGGCCGAGCACGCGCGCGAAGCCGTCCCGCGTGCTCTCAATCTCCCGGGCGAGCGCCTGCGCCGCGCCGCGGGCCCGAGGCGTGTAGCGGATGCGGAAGCGGGCCGTCTTCAGCTCGCCTTCGAGCTCCGAGGCGGCGTCTGGCTCGGGACTCAAGCCCGGTGCCTGGGCCTGGGCGTGCGCGCCCGGCGCGGCCCACAGGGCCGCCACCACCGCCAGGATCCGCAGGAGGCGCATCACGAGCCCCCATTCATAACAAGCGGTCCCCTGGCTCCCACAACTGTCCGCGGAGGGAACTCGCCTGTGTCTCCGGCCGCGAGACACGCCGCAGAGCGTCAGCTCAGCGCGGCGGCCACGGCGCTGACGGTGGCGCCCACCACCCGCACCCGCTTGCGGCGGGAGCCCTCCCCGGAGAGCAGCTCCAGCTGCCGCAGGGGGAGCGCCAGGCACTTGGCCAGGAAGCGCAGGAGCTCCGCGTTGGCCTCCCCGTCCACCGGAGGCGCCGCGAGCGCGACCTTGAGCTGGCCATCGAAGGGGCCCACCACCTTGGAGCGCGGGGCGCGCGGTTGAGCGTAGATGGCGAGCACCACCGCGCCGGCCTCCTCGCGGGCCCAGGGCACCATCGTCAGCTGTCTGAGCCGAGCTTCTTCTTCTGCAGGAAGGCCACGTTGTCCTCCACCCGCTCCCAGTCCTTGTCCGCGAAGGTGGCCTGGTGGAAGGACTCGATCAGCTTGTGGTGGGCGTCAATCACCGAGCGCACCTGGGACTCGAACTGCACCCGCTGGCGCTTGAGCTCGTTGATGTCCTCCACCACCTGGACCAGCTTGACGTGCGCGTTCTGGACGATCTTTTCGGCCTGGTGCTCGGCGTCCGCGAGGATGATCTCCGCCTCCTTCTTGGCGGCGGCCTTGAGATCTTCGGAGATCCGCTGCGCGGTGACCATCGTCTCCTGCAGGGTCCGCTCGCGCTGCTGGTGCTGCTCCACCTTGAGCACCGTGCGCTTGAGCTCCTCCTTGAGCGCGATGTTCTCCTTCACGATCTCCTCGAACTCGCCCGCGGCGAGCTCCAGGAACGCCTCCACCTCGCGCCGCTCGAACCCTCGGAGCGCCGTCTCGAACCGCTTCTGCCGGATGTCCAGGGGCGTGATCTTCATGGCGCCGGAAGGTTACCCCATTCGAGCGGAGCGCGGGCACGGGCGCCCCTCGACTTCGCTCGGGGTGACCGGCGGCCCCAATCCTCCCGGGGTGACCGGGATTCAGGGCTTGTCGAGGAACTGCTCGCCCAGCTCCTTCGCGCGCCGGGTGGCCGCCTCCACCGCGTTGATCAGCGTGGTGCGCAGGCCGCCCGCCTCCAGCGTGTGCAGCCCGGCGATCGCCGTGCCACCCGGGGAGGTCACCTGATCCTTGAGGCTGCCCGGATGGGTCCCGGTCTCCAGCAGGAGCTTGGCGCTGCCGAGCACGGTCTGGGCGGCCAGGGAGAGCGCGGTGTAGCGGGGAAGTCCTACCTTCACCCCTGCGTCCGAGAGCGCCTCGATGATCAAGAAGATGTAGGCCGGACCGCTGCCGGACAGGCCGGTGACGGCGTCCAGGAGGACCTCGTCCACCACCGTGGTGGTGCCCACCGCCTTGAAGAGGCTGGAGGCCAGCTCCAGGTCCTCAGGGGTGGCGTGCTCGCCCCCGGAGAGGGCGCAGGCGCCCGCGCCGACGAGGGCGGGGGTGTTGGGCATGGCCCGGACGATCCGCGCGCCCGAGCCGAGCTTGCGGCCCAGCGCCGCGATCGGCACGCCGGCGGCCACCGAGACCACCAGCTTGCGGTGGTCGATGGCGGGGGCCACCACGTCCAGCAGCTTGCTCATGGCCTGCGGCTTCACCGAGAGCACCACCACGTCCGCCGCCGCCGCCGCGGCCACGTTGTCGCTGCCCACCTTCAGCCCGTAGCGGGCCTCGAGCTCCTGGGCGCGCTCGGGGCGCCGGGCGGTGGCGAGCACGTGCTCGGGCTTGGCGGTGCCGCCGCGCAAGAGCCCCTTGATCAAGGCCTCGGCCATGTTGCCGGCGCCGAGGAAGGCGATCTTCTTGCCGGCCAGCTCCGGGGCGGCGCCGCTCATCGCTGCGCCCCCGCCTGCGCGCCGCTCCAGTCCTGCAGCGCCAGGCGCGCCGTGGACTGCAGCTTGTAGTTGTAGCGGGGCTGCCGGGCCACCTCCTCGAGGAACTCCTTGGAGGTGGGGGAGCGCTGGAAGACCAGCCCCTCCAGCGCGCGCACCTTGAGCAACTCGGCGACCTGGGGGTGGCGGACCACGTTGGCCAGGATCTCCTCGGCCCGCGGCGCCTGGAAGTGGGTGATGGTCTTCAAGGCGGAGAGCTGGATGGCGGGGTTGGCGTCAAAGATCAGCTGCGCGAGCAGGTTCAGGGCGCGGCCGTCCCCGAGGAGCCCCAGATCCTCCACGGCCTGCACGCGGATCTCCTGGGGCGCCGGCTCCACCGCGTAGAGCAGCGCGCGGCCGAGCGCGATCTCCGCGTCCACCGTCCCCAGGGGCGCCGCCTCGGGGCGCTTGCCCTTCCGGGAGGTGGTGGGCGCGGGCTCGTCGTCCTCTTTGGGGGAGCCGAGCGCGGCGGCGCGGGCCTTCTTGCTGGCGGCCTTGGAGGAGTCCGGGGCGGCGGGGGCCTGGGCCAGGGCGGCCTGGCCAATCCCGCCCACCGCGAGGAGGGCGATGAACGCGATTCGCTTCATCCGGCCGGTTCTAGCCCAAGTCCGGCCCGGTTAAGCCCATTCGGGGTGCGAGTCACTTTTTTTGACGTCCCGCACCAGGGGGGTAGAAGGACCCTGAAGAGGCCTGTAGCAGCCGTAACAAGGCTGGAGCGGAGGGGACATGAAGGTGAAGGTCACTGCCCGGGTGGAAGAGCGCTTCGACACGCTGGATCACGTCGAGGTCGAGTGCACCCACTGCGGCACCCGCATGACGACGCACCTGGGGAGCGGGCGCGTGGTCCGCTACTTCCAGTGCTCCTCCTGCTCGCGCTGGGTCTCCAGCGTCTACCGGGAGGTGCTCAACAGCTCGGCCCGCTACAAGGCCCACCCCAAGGACGCCTCCCCCAAGGCGCAGAACTTCGATGACGTGAAGGGCCGGCTGGAGCGGTGGCTGGCGGCGATCGACGACCAGGACCCGTACCGGATCCTCGGCTGCTCGCCCATGGACACCGTGGAGCAGGTCCGGTCCAAGTACCGCGAGCGCGCGCTCACCTGCCACCCGGACCGCGGCGGCTCGGTGGAGCAGATGCAGGAGCTGAACTTGGCCTACGAGCGGATCCTCCACCACCGCGAGCGGCGGAAGCTGGACGCGCTCCCCTCCGGCGTGGAGCCCTCTCCCGAGCTGCCCGAGGTCAACAGGTAGATCCAGAAGAGCGCGAACAGGGTCAGCCCCAGGGCGGCCTTGAGCGCGGGCGGGAAGAAGTCCCCCGGGCTGATGAAGCCCTCCACCACGGCGATCCCCGCGAGGAACGGCGCGCACCCGAGCACCAGGCGCACCGCCTGCGGCCCTTCGTGCCCGAGCGCGGCGCGCCGCGTGCGCTCGCCAGGAGCCACCAGCGCGTGGCCCAGGCGCAGCCCGGCCGCGCCGGCGATCACGATGATGGACAGCTCCACCGGCCCGTGGGCGGAGATGAACGAGAGCAGGCGTCCCAAGAGCCCCGCCTTGGCGCAGTACGCGAGCAGGCTGCCCACGTGGACGCCGTTGAACAGCAAGAGGAACGCCGTCCCCACGCCGCCGGCGAGCCCGGTGGCGAAGGTGGTGAGCGTCACCGTGAGGTTGTTGGTGGCGATCCCCGCGGAGAGCACGGACGGCGGTCCCAGCGCGAAGAGGTTGTCGGTCCAGAGCCGGCCGCCCTTCACGAACTCGCGCATGGCGGGGGGGATCAGCGCCTCGCCCGCCCGCGGATCCCAGAGGATGAGCAGCGCGCCCACCAGCGCGCCCCCCAGGAGCAGCGCGGCGCTGGTGCGCACGAAGGGGAGGCTCGCTCGCAGCGTGCGCGGGAACTCCGCTCGGAAGAAGGCGGCGATCGCCGCCGCGCGGTCGGTGGTGCGCCGGTAGAGCGCGCCCTGCGCCTGGGCGCAGAGCTGGTTGAGGAAGCGGTGCGCGTCCGTGTCCGGGAAGAAGGACTGGGCCTGGGCGAGGTCCGAGGCAGCGCGGCGGTAGAGGCGATCCAGCGCCTCCACGTCCGGCAGGGTGAGCGCGCGGTCGTGGGCGCGCGCCAGCAGCGCGCCCAGCGCGTCCCAGTCCGGCTTGCGCCGAGAGACGAACGCGGTCAGGGGCTCGGCCACGCGCCCCCCGTGGCCAGCGCGCGCAGGAGCGCCTGCGCCCGCTCCGGCTCCCGCGCCGCGGCCTCCAGCTCCGGCGCGGACAGCCCGGACGCGCAGCGCGCCAGGAGCGCGCGGGTGAGCCGCTCCCGCGGGCCTTCGTCGAGCTGCGCGGCGCGCTCGAGGAACTGGAGGATCAGCTCCACCTCGCCTGGCGGCAGCGGCGCGTTGGCGGGGACGGCGATCGGTCCGCTCGGCGCGGGGCTCACGTACTTCTCCAGGGCGATCCGCTCCTGCCTCACCAGCAGCGTCCCGGCCACCAGATCTCCGAGCCGGCGGTGCTGCTCGGTCAGCAGCAGGCTGAGCACGCCCAGCCCGTACATGGCGGGGAGGAAGTCCACCACCCGCAGCAGGTTGCGCACGGCGCTCTCGTAGAGCCCCACCGGAGAGCCGTCCACGCGGACCACGCGGATCCCGAGCAGCCGCTTGCCCATGGTCTGCCCGCGCCAGAGCGTCTCGCAGGCCGTCCAGTACACCCAGAGCGCCGCGAACAGCCCCACCACCACCAGGACTTGAAGGAGCGTGGAGAGCGCTTGAAACGCCCCCACCACGTCCGCCAGCAAAGACAGGATGAAGTAGCCCGCGGTCCCCGCGAAGAAGAGAAGCAGCGCGTCAAGGAGATAGGCCAGCGTGCGGTAACCCACGCCAGCCACTGGGAGAGTCACGCGGACGCGCTCGAGCCCGCCCACTGCCAGCGAGTCTGGGGAATTCCGAGGATCCACCGGTGGCGGAGAATACCAGCCTCTGTGCTACTTTCTCCTTCTCTGGAGGCTCCCTCTCCAGGTCGCTCTACACGGTGGGTTTCATGCGCTGGTCTCTGCTGCTCTCCCTGGTCGTCTCGTCGTTCGCGTTCGCTTCGCCCGTGGGGCTCGGCGTGGGAGAGACGAAGCACGTCACCGTCTCGCAGAAGGTCGCCAAGGTGGAGACGAGCGACGCGGCCCGCGTGGAGATCTCCTACAAGGGCTCGACTCTCACGCTCACCGGGAAGGAGACCGGCCGCACCACGGTCCACCTCACCACGGTGGATGGCGCGGAGGTCTCCCTGGATGTGCACGTGGTGACGCCCGGCTCCCGCATCTTCGCGGTGGAGAAGGCGCCTGCCCGCCCGGTCGCCAAGCGGGAGAAGGCCGCCGGTGAGTCGGCCGAGGCACAGGCGAAGAACGCTCCCTGAGCACGCGAGCTCCTCCGGCGCGGTGAGAGGGTCCGGCGGCCAACGCTGAGATCCGGGTAGATGTCCTCAAGCGAACAAGTGGGGTGCGCGGACGATCCGGCGCCCTGTACACGTTCACGTTCTGATCGTTCGCTTGTCCCTTCGTATCCCTCCGTCACCGCTGAAGCTTCCGCCGCCCTTAGGAACCGCACGCCATGGACATCCAGAACCCCGGCAACAACGGGAAGAACGCGCCCCGCCGCCAGAACGGCAACGGCAATGGGAACGGCAACGGGAATGGGCACGGCGCCCAGAAGGCCGCGGCCGCGCCTTCAGGCCAGCGGTTGGGCCGCGCCACCGCGCGCCCTGCTCGCGGCGGCATGAATCAGCCTCCGCTGCGGCTCCTGCTGGACTCGCTGCGCGCCGCCCAGCGCGGTGACTTCGCCGTCCGCCTGCCGCTCGACACCGGCGAGGTGGTGATGGACGAGATCGCCGCCGCGTTCAACTCGGTGGTGGGGATGAACGAGACGCTCGCCCACGAGATGATCCGGATCGAGCGGGTGGTGGGACGAGAAGGCCGGATGACCGAGCGCGTGTCGCTCGGCGAGGTGCGCGGCGGCTGGGAGGAGAGCGTCCGGGCGATCAACGCGCTCATCGGCGACCTCGTGCAGCCGACCACCGAGGTCGCGCGCGTGATCAGCGCGGTGGCCGAAGGCGACTTCACCCAGAAGATGGCGCTCGACATCGAGGGCCAGCCGGTGAAGGGCGAGTTCCTGCGCATCGGCACCACCGTGAACAGCATGGTGGATCAGCTCTCCTCGTTCGCCGCGGAAGTGACGCGCGTCGCGAAGGAGGTGGGCACCGAAGGGAAGCTGGGCGGCCAGGCGGCGGTGCCGGGCGTCTCCGGCGTGTGGAAGGACCTCACCGACAACGTAAATCTCTTGGCCAACAACCTCACCGCGCAGGTGCGAAACATCGCGGACGTCTCCACCGCGATCGCCAAGGGAGACCTCTCCAAGAAGATCACGGTGGACGCCAAGGGCGAGGTGCTCGAGCTCAAGAGCACCATCAACCAGATGGTGGACAACCTGAACTCGTTCGCCGCGGAGGTGACGCGCGTCGCGAAGGAGGTGGGCACCGACGGGAAGCTGGGTGGCCAGGCGGACGTGAAGGGCGTCTCCGGCACGTGGAAGGACCTCACGGACAACGTGAACTTCATGGCCTCCAACCTCACGACCCAGGTGCGCGGGATCGTGAAGGTGGTGACCGCGGTCGCCAACGGGGACCTGTCCCAGAAGCTGGCCGTGCCGTCCAAGGGCGAGATCGCCGCGCTCGGCGCCACGCTCAACAACATGACGGACACGCTGAACATCTTCGCCCAGCAGGTCACCAGCGTGGCCCGCACGGTGGGCGTGGAGGGGAAGCTGGGCGCCCAGGCCGAGGTGCCCGGAGTCGCCGGCACCTGGAAGGACCTGACCGACAACGTCAACCTGCTCGCGAACAACCTCACCGCGCAGGTGCGGAACATCGCCGAGGTCACCACCGCGGTCGCCAAGGGCGACCTGTCCAAGAAGATCACGGTGGACGCGAAGGGCGAGGTGAACGAGCTGAAGAACACCATCAACACGATGGTGGATCAGCTGCGGTCCTTCGCCGGTGAGGTGACGCGCGTCGCGAAGGAGGTGGGCACCGAAGGAAAGCTGGGCGGGCAGGCGGAGGTGCCGGGGGTCAGTGGGACCTGGAAGGACCTGACCGACAACGTGAACGGCCTGGCGCGCAACCTGACCGATCAGGTGCGCAACATCGCCAAGGTCACCACCGCGGTGGCGAACGGCGACCTCTCCCAGAAGATCACGGTGGACGTGAAGGGCGAGGTGCTCGAGCTGAAGAACACCATCAACACGATGGTGGATCAGCTCCGGTCGTTCGCCTCGGAAGTGACCCGCGTCGCCAAGGAGGTGGGCACCGAAGGGAAGCTGGGCGGCCAGGCCGAAGTGCGCGGCGTGTCCGGCACCTGGAAGGACCTGACCGACAACGTGAACGTGCTGGCCGGCAACCTGACCGACCAGGTGCGCAACATCGCCAAGGTCACCACCGCGGTCGCCAATGGCGACCTCTCCCAGAAGATCACGGTGGAGGCGCGCGGCGAGATCCTCGAGCTGAAGAACACCATCAACACGATGGTGGAGCAGCTGCGGTCGTTCGCCTCGGAAGTGACCCGCGTCGCCAAGGAAGTGGGCACCGACGGAAAGCTCGGCGGTCAGGCGGAAGTGAAGGGCGTGTCCGGAACCTGGAAGGACCTCACGGACAACGTGAACTTCATGGCCTCCAACCTGACCAGCCAGGTGCGGAACATCGCGCTGGTCACCACCGCCGTCGCCCGCGGAGATCTCTCCAAGAAGATCACGGTGGACGTGAAGGGCGAGATCCTCGAGCTGAAGAACACCATCAACACGATGGTGGATCAGCTGAACTCGTTCGCCTCGGAAGTGACCCGCGTGGCCCGCGAGGTGGGCACCGAAGGAAAGCTGGGCGGCCAGGCGGAGGTGCAGGGCGTCGCCGGCGTGTGGAAGAACCTCACGGACAACGTGAACTTCATGGCCCGCAACCTGACCACCCAGGTGCGCGGGATCGTGAAGGTGGTGACCGCGGTCGCCAACGGAGACCTGAAGCAGAAGCTCTCCGTGGAGGCGAAGGGCGAGGTCGCCGCGCTCGCCGAGACGATCAACAACATGACCGACACGCTCTCCACCTTCGCCGAGCAGGTGAGCACGGTGGCCCGCGAGGTGGGCGTGGAGGGGAAGCTGGGCGGCCAGGCCCGAGTGCCGGGCGTGTCCGGCACCTGGAAGGATCTCACGGACAACGTGAACTTCATGGCCTCCAACCTGACGACCCAGGTGCGCGGGATCGTCAAGGTGGTGACCGCGGTCGCCAACGGAGACCTCACCCAGAAGCTGGTGGGCGTGGAGGCGAAGGGCGAGATCGCCGCGCTCGCCGAGACCATCAACAACATGACCGACACGCTGGGCACCTTCGCCGATCAGGTGAGCACGGTGGCCCGCGAGGTGGGCATCGAAGGGAAGCTGGGCGGTCAGGCCAAGGTGCCGGGCGCCCTGGGCACCTGGCGGCAGCTGACGGACAACGTGAACCAGCTGGCCGGCACGCTGACCTCTCAGCTGCGCGCGATCTCCGACGTGGCCACCGCGGTGACCAAGGGTGACCTCACCCGCTCCATCGACGTGGAAGCGCAGGGCGAGGTCGCGTCTCTGAAGGACAACATCAACCAGATGATCATCAACCTGCGTGAGACCACGCAGAAGAACCAGGAGCAGGACTGGCTGAAGACGAACCTCGCCAAGTTCTCCTCCATGATGCAGGGGCAGAAGAACCTCGGCACGGTCAGCCGGCTGATCATGAGCGAGCTGACCCCGCTGGTCTCCGCGCACCACGGCGCGTTCTTCATGATGGACGTGGACTCCAACCAGCCGCTGCTCAAGCTGACCTCCACCTATGCCTACCGGGAGCGCAAGAGCGTGGCGAACCGGTTCCGGCTCGGCGAAGGCCTGGTCGGCCAGTGCGCGCTGGAGAAGAAGTCCATCCTGCTCACCCGCGTCCCGTCGGACTACATCCAGATCTCCTCGGGCCTGGGGGAGAGCACCCCGCTGAACATCATCGTCCTGCCGGTCCTCTTCGAGGGCGAGGTGAAGGCGGTGATCGAGCTGGCGTCCTTCCACCCGTTCTCGGCGATCCACCAGCTGTTCCTGGATCAGCTGACCGAGTCGATCGGCGTCGTCCTCAACATGATCAGCGCCAACATGAGGACGGAGGAGCTGCTCCAGCAGTCCCAGAGCCTCACCCAGGAGCTGCAGAGCCAGTCCAAGGAGCTCACCCAGCAGCAGGAGGAGCTCAAGCGGTCCAACTCCGCCCTGGAGCGTCAGGCGCTCGAGCTGGAGGAGAAGGCGCGGCTGCTCGAGGACCAGAACACCAAGGTGGAGATCAAGAACCGCGAGGTGGAGCAGGCCCGCGCGGCGATCGAGGAGAAGGCGGCGCAGCTGTCCCTGGCGTCCCGCTACAAGTCCGAGTTCCTCGCCAACATGTCCCACGAGCTGCGCACGCCGCTCAACTCGCTGTTGATCCTCGCCAAGCTCCTCTCCGACAACAAGGAGAAGAACCTCAGCGACAAGCAGGTGGAGTACGCGCGGACCATCTACGCGTCCGGCGGAGACCTGCTCGCGCTGATCAACGAGATCCTGGACCTCTCCAAGGTGGAGGCCGGGAAGATGCAGGTGGAGGCGCGGGACGTCCCCATCCGCGAGGTGGCGGAGTTCGTGGAGCGCGGCTTCCGCCCGGTGGCGGAGCAGAAGGGGCTGGAGTTCACCACCGAGGTGCGCACCGGCCTGCCGGACAAGATCCGCACCGACCCGCAGCGGCTGCAGCAGATCTTGAAGAACCTGCTCGCCAACGCCTTCAAGTTCACCGAGTCCGGCTTCGTCCGGCTCAAGGTGAGCCTGGCGGACAAGCGCAGCCGCTTCTTCAACCCGGTGCTCAACCGGGCGGAGCGGGTGCTGGCGTTCTCCGTGGTGGACACCGGTATCGGTATCCCCAAGGACAAGCAGCGGATCATCTTCGAGGCCTTCCAGCAGGCGGACGGCACCACCAGCCGCAAGTACGGCGGCACGGGCCTGGGGCTGTCCATCTCCCGCGAGATGTCCGGCCTGCTCGGCGGCGAGATCCAGCTGGACAGCTCGCCCGGCAAGGGCAGCACGTTCACCCTCTACCTGCCCGAGCGGTGGGAGAGCCCGCTGGGCGCGGAGGAGGACGAGCGGATCGCCGCGGCGCACGCGCGGGAGGAGCCCGCCATGGAGGAGCAGCCGCTCCCCGTGGTCAGCGAGCCGAGCCTCACCCGCCCGATCGAAGATGATCGCGAGCACCTGCGCGAAGGCGACCGGGTGGTCCTGATCATCGAGGACGATCTCAAGTTCGCGAAGATCATGATGGGGCTGGCCCGCGAGGGCGGCTTCAAGGTGGTGGTGGCCACCCGCGGAGACTCCGGCCTGGCGCTCGCCAACGAGCTGCAGCCGGACGCGATCACGCTGGACATCCAGCTCCCGGTGGTGGACGGCTGGTCCGTGCTCGACCGGCTCAAGCGCAACCCGCGCACCGCGCACATCCCCGTGCACGTGATCTCGGTCACCGAGCGCAACCGGAAGGCCGCCGCGCTTGGCGCCTTCGCGTACATGGAGAAGCCGGTGAGCAAGGAGCGGCTGGAGGCGGCCTTCCGCCACATCAGCCACTTCCTCGACCGCAAGGTGAAGCTGCTCTTGCTGGTGGAGGACGACGCCACCGAGAGCGCGTCGATCAAGGAGCTCGTGTCCGAAGGGGACGACGTCAGCGTCACCGCGGTCTCCTCCGCGGAGGAGGCGCTCAAGGCGCTGGAGGAGCGCGAGTACGACTGCATGGTGGTGGATCTGGTGCTGCCCGGTTTGAACGGCATCAAGCTGATCGAGCAGGTGAAGACGCAGATCCGCTTCGCCCAGCTCCCCGTGATCGTCTACACCGGGAAGGAGCTCTCCCACGCCGAGGAGAAGAAGCTCCGCGGCTTCGCCGAGTCCGTGATCATCAAGGATTCAGCGCAGTCTCCGGATCGGCTGCTCAACGACACCGCGCTGTTCCTGCACCGCGTGCAGAAGAACCTGCCCGAGCGCTCGCAGACGATGCTGTCCAACTACCGCGAGGTGGACCGGCAGCTCGCCAACAAGACGGTGCTGGTGGTGGACGACGACGTGCGCAACATCTTCGCCATGACCAGCGTGCTGGAGAGCCAGCAGATGCGGGTGATGTACGCGGAGAACGGCCGCACGGCGATCGAGATGCTGCGCACCACCCCGGACGTGGACCTGGTCCTGATGGACGTGATGATGCCGGAGATGGACGGCTACGAGACCATGCGCGCGATCCGGGCGGATCCCAGCTTCAAGGCGGTGCCGATCATCGCCGTCACCGCCAAGGCCTTGAAGGACGACCGCGAGAAGTGCATCGAGGCGGGCGCGAGCGACTACCTCCCCAAGCCGGTGAACCCGGAGAAGCTGCTCGAGCTGATGCGCCTCTGGACGTCCCAGACCAAGGGGCAGGGGCGGGCTGAATCCTGACAATGGAACTGCGAGAAGCGGAGGGTGGCGAGCGTATGGCGGCGGGAGGCGCCGCCGAGAAGGAGGGCGTGCGCCGCGGTGAGGTGGAGGCCGCGAGCATCCTGCTCGTGGACGATCACCCCGCCAACCTGTTTGCCCTGGAGGCGGTGCTCTCGCCGCTGGGACACGAGCTGGTGCGCGCCACCTCTGGCGAGGAGGCCCTGAAGCACCTGCTCACCCGGGACTTCGCGGTGATCCTCCTGGACGTGCAGATGCCGGGGATTGACGGCTTCGAGACCGCGCGGCTGATCAAGCAGCGGCCGAAGACCAAGGACATCCCGATCATCTTCATCACCGCCATCCACCGCGATGGCGCGACGATCTTCAAGGGTTACTCGCAGGGGGCGGTGGACTACCTGCTCAAGCCGGTGAACCCGGACATCCTGCGCTCCAAGGTGTCCGTCTTCGTGGACCTGCACCTCAAGTCCGTGAAGCTGCGCCAGCAGGAGCTGCTCCTGCGCCAGAAGGAGCGCGAGACCCTGGAGCAGCGGCTGGAGCGCCGCTTCCGGGCCCTCACGGATCTGATGCCGGCCTGCGTCTGGGCGGTGCGCCCCAACGGGGAGGCCTACTACTGCAACCGCACGCTGGCGGAGTACTCCGGCCGGCCGCAGTCGGAACTGCTCGGCCTGATCAGCGGTGAGCTGGTGCACCCGGAGGACGAGCCGGTGGTGCGCGCCGCGGTGGCGGCCCTGCGCAAGGAGGTGCCGCTGGAGCTGGAGTTCCGGCTGCGCCGGCATGATGGCGTCTACCGCTGGCACTTCGGCCGCGCGGTGCCGGAGCTCAACGAGCAGGGGCAGGTGGAGGGGTGGATCCTCACGGCGATGGACGCCGAAGACCGCAAGCGCGCGGAGGAGGTCCGCGCCGCGCTGCTCGAGTCCGAGCGGCAAGCGCGCGCCCAGGCCGAGCTGGCCAACCGCGCCAAGGACGAGTTCCTCGCCACGGTCTCCCACGAGCTGCGCACGCCGCTCAACGCGATCCTCGGCTGGGCCCGCATGCTCAAGAGCGGGATGCTCACGCCCGAGAAGTTCGACCGCGCGGTGGACACGATCGTCCGCAACGCCACCGTCCAAAAGGAGCTGATCGAGGACATCCTGGACGTCTCCCGGATCGTCAGCGGCAAGCTGCGGATCCAGCTGCGCAAGGTGAGCTGCATCCAGATCGCGCAGGCGGCGCTGGACACGGTGAAGCCCACCGCGGACGCGCGCGGGGTGGAGCTGGAGTCCAACATCGACCCCACCGCGGACGAGGCCACCGGAGATCCGGACCGGCTGCAGCAGGTGATCTGGAACCTGCTCTCCAACGCCATCAAGTTCACCCCGCGCGGCGGAAAGGTGACGCTCACCCTGGAGCGGCAGGACTCGCAGGTGGAGCTGCGGGTGACGGACACCGGCCGGGGGATCAGCCCGTCCTTCCTGCCGCACGTCTTCGATCGCTTCCGCCAGGAGGATGGGATCTCCACCCGCACGCAGGGCGGGCTCGGGCTGGGCTTGGCGATCGTCCGCCACCTGGTGGAGCTGCACGGCGGCGTGGTCTCCGCCTTCAGCGAAGGGGAGGGCAAGGGCGCCACCTTCACCGTGCGGCTGCCGCTGCGGGTGATCCAGGTGGAGCAGCAGCGCGAGGAGTGGATGCGCCCTGGAGCGAAGACCCCGCCCGCTGGCCTGCGCCAGGTGGCGCTGGAGGGGGTGAAGGTCCTCTTCGTGGACGACACGCCGGACGCGCGGGAGCTCTTCACCGAGCTGCTCGAGCTGCACGGCGCCAAGGTGGTGGCCGTGGAGTCGGCGGCTGGGGCGCTGGAGGAGATGGGGCGCGGCCCGTTCGACGTCCTGGTGAGCGACATTGGCCTTCCCAGCGAGGACGGGTACGCGCTGATGCGCAAGGTGCGCGCGCTCCCCCCGGAGAACGGCGGGCGGATCCCGGGGATCGCCGTCACCGGCTTCGCCCGCGCCGAGGACGGGCAGCGGGCCCTCCAGGCGGGCTTCCAGAACCACCTCTCCAAACCGGTGGAACCCGGAGAGCTGATGGCGTTGGTGGCCAGCCTCGCCGGCCGCCCGGGGTAGGCGCGGGTAAGCGCGCCTGAGGCAGCGGGGACCCGGCGGGTGCCGGGGACCCTGGCGGGTGGAGACGCAAGCCTTGCGGCAGCGCGGTCTTCTCTACCCAGGGGGCTGGAACGGCGCCTGCAACGCAGGCCTCCCGCATGGATGCCGCCCAGAGCAAAGCCACCGAGCCCCGCCCGAGGATCTTCGTGGTGGACGACTCGAAGACGATCCGGGTGCAGCTCCAGCACATGCTCAAGTCCGAGTTCGACTGCGAGACCTTTTCGGACGGACCCTCCGCGATCGCCGCCGCGCTCGCGTCCCCGCCGGATCTGATCCTCTCGGACGTGGTGATGGAGCCGTACGACGGGTACGAGCTGTGCCGGAAGGTCCGGGAGCAGCCGCTGCTGAAGGACACGCCCCTGGTGCTGCTCACCTCCAGCGAGGACCGGGACGGCCGGGCGCTTGGCCTGGAGCAGGGCGCGGATGACTACCTCCCCAAGCCGGTGCACGTGCGCGAGCTCTTCGCGCGCGTCCGCTCGCTGCTGCGGCTGCGCGAGGCGCAGCGGGAGATCCTGGGGCAGCAGCAGCGGCTCGAGGCCTCCAACCAGCGGCTGATCCAGACCCAGCAGGACCTGCTCTCCGCGGAGAAGCTCGCCACCCTGGGCACGCTCGCCGCCGGCGTGGCGCACGAGGTGAACAACCCGCTCTCCTTCGTGATCAGCGGCGTCCAGCAGCTGGTGGACGCGGTGGACGAGCTGGCCGGGCCGGACGTGAAGAAGGCCGATCGGGATCAGGTGGTGCAGGACGTGGCGGAGATCAAGGAGGAGGTGCTGATGGGGCTCAACCGCATCCGCTCCATCGTCCGGGATCTCGGCCGCTTCGCCACCGAACCGGACAAGGCCCCGGGCGCGCTGGACCTCTCCAAGGAGGTGGAGGCGGCGGTGGTGGCCTGCAAGCCGAAGCTCGCCCAGGTGGAGGTGCGGGTGGAGCTCGGGCACGAGGCCACCGTGCTCGCCCCCAACGGCTACCTGAGCCAGATGCTCCAGAACTTGATCTCCAACGCGGCGGACGCGGTGCAGGGCGCGGCCGCGCCACGGATCACGATCCAGTCCCGGGACTGCGCCAAGGGCGTGGAGCTCACCGTGGCCGACAACGGGTGCGGCATGGACGACTCGGTGAAGGCGCGCTTGTTCGAGCCGTTCTTCACCACCAAGAAGGCAGGGAAGGGCGCCGGCCTGGGACTCTCCATTTGCCAGTCCCTGGTCCACCGGCTCAGCGGCACGATCGAGTGCGCCACCGAGAAGGGGAAGGGCGCTCGCTTCAAGATCGTGATTCCGCTGCGCCAGCCAGACTCCGCGAACGTGTTCAACCGCGCGCGCAAGGTCGTGGGGTAGGGCCGCTCCGTTCTCCCCGAGCGTAGTGAGGCCGCCGCCCACTTGGCGGATCAATCAAGGCAAGAAACGTGAGCCGTCCGCTCAGCCCGAGCGAAGTCGAGGGCCCCACGAGCGAGAGTCCCTACGATCGGTGGGCCCACGACTTCGCTCGGGCTGAGCGGGGCGCGGCAAGTTTCAGCCAGCGAACAGCTCTGCGTCGCTTCGAGCGTGGGTGCGGCCTCTCGAGTAGGGCCTGACGGCCTGCCATGAAAGTGGACGGATGCTCCTCCGCTCACCCCGAGCGAAGTCGAGGGGCGATCGAGAGTCGACGTCCGAGCTGCCCCTCGACTTCGCTCGGGGGGAACGGGGGACTTTCACGAAGGGTGGTGGGTCCCTCAGGGACCACCGCCTCTACGCTCGAGGTGACCGGGGGGCCTCGAGGCGTACGGTGGGCCCCATCCGCCCACGCGGTGGGTTAGCCTGCGCCGCTCGATGTTCCTCCGGCTCACCCTCCTCGCGCTCGTGGTGCCGCTGCGCTGCAGCCTGCTCGGGCCGGAGCACCCCCCGCTGCGCGAGGTCCGGATCGGCCCGTGGTCAGCGGTCTACCGGAGCTACGCCGGCAGCCGCGCCAGCCTCTGCGACTCGGAGGGCAGCTGGCTCCTGGAGGAGATGCGCTCGGTGGACGAGCTGCTCGAGGCCTTCCTCGCCAAGGCGCGCGGCGGCGCGTGGAAGGACAGCGAGCTGCCCTTGATCGAAGAGGCCGCGGCCGCGCTCGGGCCGGTGCTGGAGGCGCACCGCCAGAACCTCTCCGCCGCCCGCGGCTGCGCCTTCAGCCGGACGGAGTACTTCCCGGCGATGCTGGACCGCAGCGAGGCGCGCGCCAAGGCCGCGGCGGCGCAGCTCGCCGAGCTGCCGGGGGTGATCTCCTTCGCGCAGCATCGCTTGCGCTACGAGCGCTGGGATCGCCAGCGCCAGGGCGAGGAGCTGCTCGCCAAGGCGCAGTGCGGCGGCCCCAGCCTCTCGGCGCCCAACGCCATCTACCACGCGTACCGGGACGACCTGGGCGCGGTGCGCTGGCTCTTCTGCGACGGCGCGGTGGTCTCCTCCGCCAACGGCGGCCCCTACCAGCTGGAGGTGGCCGCGGAGCACGCCAAGCTGAAGGAGGCCGAGTACTTCCTGGCCGCCCGCATGTACGCGCAGGTGAAGGCTAGCCCTTGATCTCGATGCTGTTCCCCAGCGCGGTGCGCAGGGCGACGAGATCCTCGGACACGTAGAAGAGCAGCAGGTCCCTCAGCTTCGCCTTGTCGCCCAACCGTCCGCCCTCGGCCACCACCATCCGCTTCACCGCCTGGAGATCTCCCGCGAGCAGCGCGCCGGCGCGCATCGCGGTGAGCTCCACCCCCTCCACGTAGCGGGGCAGGGCCTGCGGATCCGCCACCGCCGCGGCGGCCTGCTTGCCCACCCGCTGTAGCGCGGTCCGTCCCGTCTCCGAGAGCGCCTTCTCCAGGAACTTCCGCTCCTTCTCCAGCAGCCGGAGATCTCCGGGGGGCGTGGCGCCAGACATCCAGACCGCGGCCTGGAGCAGCTGCGGCAGGCGCGGCGGCTCCACCCGCTGCACCAGCTGCAGCTCCGGGCGCAACAGGGCGAGCGCGCGCCCGCAGGAGTAGAGCAGCTCCTTCTGGCCGGTCTCGCCGATGAAGCGGCCGCCCACGCGCAGCGCCGGCGGGTGCGTCTGGCAGATCTCCACCCCCACCAGCACGTCCGGGAAGACGCCGCTGCCGCCGCTCTTGCGGGCGGCCCGCTCGCGGACGTTGGCCAGGTACGAAGAGTAGAGCTCGGGGAAGGCGATGTTCAGTGCACCGGAGGCGTAGCGCAGGGCGTGGATCGGCGGCTCTCCGGAAGACGCCAGCTCGATCCGGTGCTTCTTGGGGTGCAGATCGTACTTGGAGAGCGGCACCGCCAGCTTCTCGGAGAGCTGATCCGCGAGCAGCGCCAGCAGCTCCGCCAGCGGGCCGCGCGCCTTGGGGTGGAGCAGGTGGCTCTTCCAGAGCCGGTCCGTGAGGTGGGTGCGGGTGGCCTCGTTGCGCTTGGCGAAGGGGCCGAGCTTGGCGAGGATCTCCGCCTCCCCCGCGCCCGAGGTTCCCAGCAGCGCGGTGCAGGCCTGCGCCGCGAGGTAGGCCACGTCGTACTGCTTGCGGCGCGCGGCCAGCTCCGCGAAGCCCACCGCCGCGGTGGCCGGGTTGGCCGCGTGGGCGATCGCCTGGCGGTACGCCTCCGCCGCGGCGTCCTCCATCCCCGGCCGCTGCGCGGCGAGCTGGGCGAAGAGCTCCTGGGCCTCGGCGTCCTCGGGCGAGCCCTTGCACACCGCCTGGTAGGAGGTGAGGGCGCGGTCCGGCTGGTTCAGCGCCTTGAGCTGGAGATCTCCTTGCGTGCGCCAGAGCGTCATCCGCGCGGAGAGCGTGTCCGGCGCCTCCGGGATCCGGCGGATCATCCGGGTGTAGACCTCCTCCAGCTCCCGCCAGCGCTTGCTCTGGGTGTAGAGCTTCTCCAGCCCCCGAAGCGCCTCCACGAAGCGCCAGTCCAGATCCAGCGCCGCGTTGTACGCCGCCGCGGCGCGCTCGACGTCCCGCAGCTCGTCCCGGAAGGTCTCCGCGAGCGACACCTGCACGGCCTTGAGCCGGTTGACGTCCGCCTTCACCTCGGGCGCCTTGAGCAGGTTCTGGAGCGTCTCCGCCGCGCGCGCGCCCTGGTGGGAGCTCCGGTAGGCCACGTAGAGCTTGTCCAGCGCCTCCACCGAGCCGGGGCGCACCTTCAGCGCCTGCAGCAGCGCCTCCACGCACAGGGTGGGGTTCTTCACCTTCTCCTTGGCGAGCGCGGCGATCTCCAGGCACAGCGCGTAGCGCTCGTCCCCTTCGGTGAGCGGGAGCAGCCGCTGGCGCGCCTCCAGCGCGCGGTCCGCCTGGCCGGTGGCGTCGTGGACCTGGGCCAGCCCCTTGAGCGCCGGCGCGAGCCGGCTGTCCACCGAGAGCGCCCGGTCGAACTCGGCCCGCGCGCGGTCCCGTTGCCCGACTGACAGGTGCAGATCGCCGGTGCGGACGTGGAGATCCGCTACCTCGCGCGGGGTGAGCGCGGCGCGGTGGTGGAGCAGCAGGCTCTCGAAGATCTTCAGCGCCTCGGCCGGCTGGCGCAGGGTGACGCGCAGCGACCCCAGGCTGCGCAGCGCCGGCAGATAGGTGGGGTTCAAGGCCAGCGCGCTCTCCAGCGACTTGAGCGCCTTGGGCTGCTCGCCCACCCGCTGGGAGACCTCGGCGAGCCGGGTGAGCTCCGCGCAGAGCGCCGCCGCGTCCGGCGAGCCGGGGGTGGTGGCGCCGCGGGCGGTGAGATCCCGGACCACCACGTCCAGCATCCGCTCCGCGGCGAGCCAGTCCTCCGCGCTCAGGTAGAGATCCGCCAGCGCGCTCGCCGCCTCCACGCACTGCGGATCCGCGCGGATCGCCTGCTCGAACCAGCTGCGCGCGCCCTCGCGATCCTTGCGGCGCTCGAGGAAGAAGCGCCCCACCGCGACGAGCGCGCGGGCCCTGGGCGCCCCTGGCTCGCCATGCTGCGCGCGGTGGGTGAGCGTCCGCTCGTACATCCCCCAGTTGCCCTCCTCCTGGTAGATGCGCAGCAGGGCGTCCGTGGCCTCCACGTGCGTGGGGGCGAGGCGCAGCGCCTCTTGGAACGCGTTCTTCGCCTTGGTGCGGTCCTTCAGGTTCAGGTCGAGGATCCGCCCCATCCTCGCCTGGAGGTCCGCGGACTCGGGCGCGGCGCCGAGCACGCGGATCTCGCGCTGGAGGAAGTCCAGCGCCGCCGGCCAGCTGCGCGCGCGCTCGTGCAGCTCCGCGGAGGCCCGGAGCGCGCCGCGGTGGCGCGGATCCAGCTCCAGCGCGCGCCCGAGCACCGCCAGCGCGCGCTCCGGCTGGTTGAGCCGCTGGGAGAAGAGGGTGGCCGCCTCGAGCAGGAGCTCCAACTGCTCCTCCTTCGGCACCAGCGGGATCAGCCGCTCGAAGTGGGTGGTGAGGTCCGCGTGGCGCTCCAGCGAGCGCTTGAGCCGGGTGAGGGCGCGCAGCGCGTCCAGGTCCTTGGGTGCCAGCGCCACCAGCTGCTCGAGGTGGCGCTCGGCGGCGCCGGGGTTCTTCTGGCGCGTCTCGCACAGCTCGGCGCAGCGCCGCAGCAGCGCCACCCGGGTGTCCTTCGCCTCGGTCACCGCCAGCTGCCGCTCGTAGAGCGCGAGCAGCTCCACCGGCTTGTCCATCCCGGCGTAGAGCCGCTCCAGCTCGGTGAACGCGGCGGTGCAGCGGCCATCCTGATCCAGCGCCTGCCGCAGCGAGGCGATCGCCCCCGGGACGTCCTTGAGCTCCTGCTCCTGGACGGCGGCGATCTCCACCTGGAGGTTGGCGCGCTGCTCCGCGGTGGCGGCGAAGTCCCGCGCCCGCCCGAGCGTGGCCACCACGTCCTTCCAGCGCTTGCCCTGGCGGTGCAGCTCGATCAGCTCGCTGTAGGTGGCCACGTCCGGGGCCAGCTGCAGGGAGCGCTCGAGCGTGGCGGCGGCCTTGGCCGGGTCGTTGAGCTTCTGGGCCTGCACCCGGGAGATCTCCCGGAGCAGCTTCTTCCGGGCGGCCTGATCGCCCGTCACCTCCAGCTTCTCCTCCAGCACCTTCACCGCGCGGTCGAAGAGGCCGCGCCGGATGAAGAGCTGCTCCAGCCCCTCCAGCGCCGCCGCGTTGCCGGGATCGAAGTCCAGGATCCGCCGCAGCGCGGCCTCGGCGCGGGCCACGTCGTCCAGCGGCCCGTCGTACAGGCGCGCCAGGGTGCGCCACAGCTGCTCGGCGGCGGGGCTCCAGGGCAGCGTCTCGCCCAGCGCTTCGTAGGCGGCGGCCACGGCCTGAGCGGCCCCCGCGCGCTCCGCCAGCGCCTCCAGGCGGCCGCGCAGGGCGGCGTCGTCCGGGGTGTGCGCCACCGCGCGGCAGAGGGCGGCCACCGCGTCCGCCGGGCGCGCGAGCTTCGCCTCGTACAGCTCGGCCAGCTCGAGCAGCCGATCCTTCTGCTCGGCTGCGGGCAGGTGCGGGAGGAACCCCTCCACCAGCGCGGCCAGCTCCGCCCAGGCCGACTGGGAGGTGTAGAGCCCGCGGGCCGCGTCGTAGGCGCGGCGGTCGTCCGGGGCCAGCTTCAGCAGCTGCACGAGCAGCGGCGCCGCCCGCTCGGGCTCGGAGGAGGAGAGCCAGAGCGCGGCAGCCTGGTGCAGCACCTCGCGGGAGGCCTGCGAGCCGCTGGCGAGCTGACTTTCCGCGCGCGCCTGGAGCAGCCGCGCCTGCTCCACCTTGGCGTCCAGCTTCACCAGCAGCGCTTGCAGGCGCGCCGCGTCCACGCCGGAGCCTTCGCCGCGCGCGAGGAAGGCGTCCAGCAGCGGGCGCGCGGCCTCCAGCGCCTCGTCCTGGCGCTCCAGCCCCAGCAGCACCTCCGCCAGCTGCAGCCGCAGCGCGTGGCCGGCCGGCTCGTCCGTCTCCAGGGAGATCCGGCGCCGCAGGACGGAGGCGAGATCATCCCCCCGCTGCAGCTTCTCGTAGATCGCCTGGAGCTCCTCCAGGAGGTCCACCCGGTTGGGGGCGCGCTCCACCGCCGCCTTGAGGTGGACGATGGCGTCTTCGGGGCGGCTCAAGCCCCGGTGGAGCAGCTTGCCCACCCGGCCGTGCAGCCCGGCGAGCTCCGTGGGCTCCAGCGTCCGGGAGATGCGGTCCACCAGCGCGTCCCGCAGCGCGTCCAGCTGGCCGGTCTTCTCCAGCGCGGTGGCGAGCGCGTCGAAGGCCTCGGCGTGGCGCGGCGCGCGCTCGAGGATCTGCCGGTAGAGGGCGATCGCCTGCGGCGCCTGGCCCGCGTCCACCTGGGCCGCCGCCAGCCGGAAGGTCACCTTCTCCTGCTCCTCGCCGGAGGTGAGGCGCTGCTGGAGGGCGAGCACGGTCAGCCGCTTCGCCGCGTCCCCGGTGGTGGCGTAGAGCGCCTCCAGCCGGCAGGCGGCCTCCAGGTGCTCGGGGGCCGCGGCGAGCACCTGCTCCAGGGACGCGGCGGCCTGCGCGGGGGCCTGGAGCGGCCCGGCCTGCAGCTGCGCCAGGGCGAGCAGCTTCTCCACCTGGGCCGCGGGCTCGGGTGTGAGGGAGATCTGCCGCGCCAGCACCTCCGCCAGCTTGGCGTGGGCCCGCAGCGCGCCATACGTGCGCTCCTGGAGCGAGAGCACCCGGAGCTCGTCCACCGCGCCGGGCGCGGCGCGGCAGGCCTCGAGGTGACCGGCGGCGGCGGCGAGGCCGGCCTCTCCACCCGCGGCGAGGTTGTGCTCCGCCAGCGCCAGGTGGAGCGGGGCGGCCTGCGCGGGCTCCAGGCGGGGCAGCTGCTGCGCGTACAGCGCGGCGAGCGAGTCCTCGGCGTTGGCCTTCCGCGCGGTGGCGGTGAGCTTCTCGCGCAGCGCCTCGTCCGTGGGCTCCTCGGAGAAGGCGCGGGAGAGGGCGAGGAAGGCGAGCTCTGGCTCGTCTACCAGCGTGGTCCGCGCCTCCGCCAGCTCCAGGTACAGCCGCTTCTTCTCCGCGGCGTCCGGGGCGAGCGCGGCGCGCGCCTCCAGCTTGGCGCACAGCCTGGGGACGTCCTTCACCGCGCGGTACGCGTCGATCAGCGCGTCCAGCAGGGCGACGTTCTTGGTCTCCTTCGCCGCCAGCCCCTCCAGGCGGGAGACGGTGCCGGGGTGGCCCGGCGCCAGCGAGAGCACCTGCCGGTACTGCGCGAGCGCGCCGGTGCGGTCGCTGAGGCGGGTCTCCCGGACCTCGGCGAGCCGGAAGCGCAGGGCGGTGGCGTTCTCGCCGGTCACCACCCGCAGGCGCCGCTCGAGCACCCCGGAGAGCTCCTCCCAGCGGCCGAGCCGCTCACAGAGGCGGTCCGCGGACGAGAGCGCCTCCTCGTTCTGCTCGTCCAGCTCGAGCGCCTTGCGCAGGCTGGCGAGCGCGGCCTCGTCATCCCCCAGCTGCTGCTGGAGGCTGGCCAGCTTGAGGAAGAGCGGCAGCCGCTGCGCTGGCCCCTGCGCCTGCGCCAGCTGCCGCCGCCGCAGCTCGAGCAGCTCCTGAGAGGCCCCGGCGACCTCGAGCGAGCGGGCCAGCCCGTCCAGCGCCTCCAGGTCCCCCGGCTCCGCCTCCACCAGCGCCCGCCAGGCGGAGCGGGCCTGCTCGGGCCTCCAGAGGGACTCCTGGAGCCGGGCGAGGGCGCGGCGCAGCGGCAAGAGGGTGCGCGGGGGCGCGGCGGCCAGCAGCCGCTCCAGGAGCTGGACGGTCTGCTCGTCCTGGCCCGCCTTCCGGGAGATCTCCAGGCACTGCGCGAGCGCGGCCTCGTCCGGCGGGTGGGCCTCCAGCGCCTGCGCGGAGGCCTTGTAGGCCCCGGGGAGATCCTCGAGCGGGGAGAGGCAGAGCGCGGCCACGCTGCGCAGCAGGGCGGCCCTGGCCACGGGCTCGGCGGCGCCGGCGCGGACGCGCAGCACCTTCACCAGCCGGCCGGCGTCGTTCGCCTTCTCGGCGATGGGCGAGAGCAGCTCCGCGGCGGCGACCTGGGCGGGGCCGGGCGCGTCCACCAGCTCGTCCAGCGCGGCGAGCGCGCCGGGGTGGTTCGGCGCGGCGTCCAGCACGCCCCGGAGGATCTCCAGCCCGCGGTTGGGGTCGTTGAGCTGCAGCAGCTGCAGCCGCGCCAGCCGCACCCGCTGATCCTGCGCCTCCTCGTGGGCCCCGCGGCGGGTGGCGGCGTCCACCTCGCGCAGGATCAGCTCCGCCAGCGCTTCGTAGCTGCCTTCGAGCGTGTAGATCCGGGCCAGCGCGGCCCGGGCGTCCGGGTCCTCGGGCGCCAGCGCCAGCACCTGCCGGTAGGCCTCCGCCGCGCGGTCCAGCTCGGTGAGCTCGCCCTCCGCGAGCGCGGCCAGCTCGCGCAGGTGGGCGAGCCGGCCTTGAGGCTCCTTTTCGAGCAGCGCCGCGCGCTCCAGCGCCCTAGCCAGCGCGGGCGGGTCCTCCAGCGTGCGGTAGAGCGCCACCAGCGCCCCCACCGCCTCGGGCGCGTCCTCTTCGCGCGCGGCCAGCTTCTCCCAGCTGCGGGCGGCGCCGGCCGGGTTGCTCAGCGGCCCTTCGTAGAGGCGGGCCAGGCGGCGCAGCACCCCGGAGGGGATCTGCGCGTTCTTCTCCGCCTCGTCCTCGTAGACGCCGGCCAGCTCCTCGTGGCCCTGGAGCGCATCCGCCATCCGCTCCAGCGCGGCGCGGTTCTCGCCGTCCCCCGGCTGCGCACGGAACAGCCGCAGCCGCCGGGCGAAGGCGGTGCGCAGATCTCCGCGCCGCTCGTGGAGGCGCGCCAGCTCGTCCAGGAGCGGGGCCAGCTCGGCGGGGGCGGCGTGATCCGCGCGGCCCTCGAGGACTTCGAGCAGGAAGGCCGGATCCTGCTGCGCGGCGGCGCGGGCCGGCGGCTCGAGCACCTGCGCTGCGCGCTTGCGCGCCCCGGGCACGGAGAGCAGCTGGCGCAGGGCGGCCACGGTGGGGCGATGATCCGGGGTCCGCTCGAGGATCTTCGCGTACGCCTCCGCCGCGTCCGCTGCCTCCTGCAGCTCCTCCAGCAGCCCGGCCCGCTGCACCTCGAGCTCCCGCCGCGCCTCGGGGGCGGTGTCCGGCAGCTCGGCGAGCGTGGCCAGGACCACCGCCTGCTGTCGCTTCTGGCCGGTCTTCTCCAGCAGGCGCGCGAGCGCGGTGAGCCGATCGCGCCGGGGGCCGGCCTCGCAGGCCTCGGTGAGGGAGAGGATGGCGCCGGGATCATCCCCCGCCAGCTCCTGGGCCTGGGCGCGGCGGACGAGCAGCTCCAGGCGGCGCTCACCCTGCTCCTGGCCGATCCGGGCGGTGAGCAGCTCGGTCAGCTCCTTGTGGCGGCGTCCCTGGGTGAAGAGCTGCTCGAGCGCGTCCATCGCCTCCGCGTCGTTCGAACGCTGGCGCAGCACGCCCTCCCAGCTGGCGATCGCCGCGCCGAGCTCGCCCTCCTCGGTCTGCAGCGCCGCGAGCGTGCGCAGGAGCCGGTGGCGGGCGTCCGGATCCGCGGCCAGGGGCGCGAGCTCCTCCAGCAGCGTCACCAGCTCCTCGCCGGCGTTGGCGCCCTTGGAGAGGGTGAGGCACAGCTCGAGCGAGGCGGGCTCGTCCGGCGACTCTCGCAGGGCGCGCGCGGCGGCGAGGAAGGCGGCCGGCGGGTTGCGCAGCGCGCTCCCCTGGAGGCCGGCCACCCAGCGCAGCAGCGCGGCGCGCGCGGCGGCGGCGCCCTCGGCGCGGGCGTGCGCCTCGAGCACGGCCACCAGCCGCTCGTGGGCGCCCTGCTTCTCCAGCAGGGGCTCGAGGAGCTTGGCGGCGTCCGCGCACACCGCGCCCCCGGAGAGCGCCAGGGCCTCCAGCCCCGCCTGCGCGCCCGCGTGGGAAGGATCCGCGCCGAGCACCGAGCGGAAGGTGGCGAGCGCGGCCTCGGGATCATTCAGGTGATCCGCCTGGAGCTGGGCGAGCGCCACCTGCCGTTCGTGCGCCGCGGGCTCTTCCTTGCTGGCCCGCAGCAGGGCGATCTCCCGGGAGAGCGCGTCCGCCAGCTCGCCGAAGCGGCGCGTCCGCTCGTAGGCGTGCTGGAGCGAGCGCAGCGCGCCGCGCTCGGTGGGGGCGCGCTCGAGAATCTGCTGGTACGCGTCCACCGCCAGCTCGTCGTCCGCGAGCGCGGTCTCCGCCAGCTCGGCGATCTCGAAGAGCTTCTCCACCTGCCGGTCCACCGCCGGCTCCACCGAGACCTGCTTGAGCAGCACCTCCACCAGCGCCTCGTGCGCGTTCGCCTTGCGGTGCAGCTCCGCGAGCGCGGCCAGCGCGTGGGGATCCGCGGGGTCGCTCCGGGAGACCTCCCGCCAGACCTCCGCCGCGTCCGCGGGGCGCGCCAGCGGCCCGGCGTACAGCTCGGCGAGGCGGCGCCGCAGGGCGGTCCGGGCGGGCTCGCCGCAGCCGCGCTCGAGCACGTCCTCGTACGTCCCGGCCAGCTCCTCGAGCAGCCCGCCGGCGGTGGCCAGCCGCTCCAGCTCCGCGCGGACCTGCGCATCGCCAGGCGCCTCGACGAAGGCGCGGGCCCGGGCCGCGAAGGCGAGGCTGGTCTGGCCCACCTCCTCGCGCAGCTGCGCCACCTCGTCCAGGAGCGCCTTGCGCCCGTCCTTGTCCGCGGCGGACAGGCGCGTCTCCAGCGCCGCCACCAGCCGCTTCTTGTCCCCGCGGGAGCGCAACACCGGCTCGAGCAGGCGCGCCGCGCGCAGGCCGATGCCCCCGTGCGGAAGCTGCCGCTCGAGCGCGAGGATGGCGGCGTCCGCGGACGGCGAGTCCAAGAGCTCCCCGTAGGCGAGGACGGCGCCGTCCAGATCCGGGAGCGCCTCGAGCAGGGCGGCGCGCTGCAAGAGCAGCTTGGCGCGGGCGGCGGGATCCGGAGCGAGGTCTGCCAGCCGCACCAGCACCTCGGCGCGCTCGCGCGGCCGCTTCAGCTTGCCGTAGAGGCGCTCCAGCGCGACCAGGGGCTCCGCCTTCGGCTGCAGGGCGAAGGCCTGCTGGAGGGAGCCGATGGCCGCGTCGTGCTGGCCGGCCGCCTCCTGCGCGGCCGCGAGCCGCAGCTGCAGCTCCACCGCCGCCGCCGGGGCGCGGGTGGTCTGCAGCCGCTGCTGGAGCAGCGCCACCAGCTCCTCGGGCGTGCCGTCGCGCAGGAGCCGCTCGAGCGCCTCGAGCGCTTCGGGATCTTGCGGGGCCAGGGCCACCACCGCGCGCCAGGCCGGGACCGCGCCCTCGCCCGCGCGATCGCGCAGGCGGGCCAGGCTCCGCGCCAGCAGCAGCCTGGCCTCGGGGTTGGGGGCCGCAGGCACCAGCTCCTCGAGCAGGCCGTCCAGCGCCTCTCGAGCGTCCGCGGCCTCCGCGAGCTCCAGGCACTGCTGCACGCAGGCCGCCTCGCCCGGAGACTCCCTCAGGGCGCGCGCGGCGGTGAGGAAGGCGAGCTCCGGCTCCCGGAGCGGGCCGGCCTGCTCCTGCGCGAGCCGGCGCAGCAGCTCGGCGCGCCGCGGCCGGTTCGGCTCCGAGGCCAGCTGGGCCTCGAGCAGCTCGGCGCGCTTGGCGGGCGTGGTGCTCTTGGCGACCAGGCTCTCCAGCAGCTCCGCGGCGCGGGCGGAGAGCTCGGGCTGGGCGAGCATCCCCTGGAGCAGCTCCAGCGCGGCGGGGTTGCTGGGCGCGCGGGCGATCGCCCGCTCCACGTGGGCGAAGGCCTCGAGCGGGGCGGAGAGCTTGGTGAGCTTGAGCTTGGCCAGCGACAGCTCCAGCTCCAGCGCGCGCTCGGCCTGCGAAGGCGGCAGGAGCGAGAGCTCCTGGGTGAGCTGCGCCGCCACGCCGGCGTGATCTCCCTGGGCCGCGAAGAGCCGCTCGAGCGACTTGCGCGCGGTGGCCTCCTGCGGCGCGCGCTCGAGCACCTCGCGGTAGCAGCGGATGGCGGTGGCCGCGTCCGCCAGCGAGTCCTCGGCCACGGTGGCGGCCTCGTAGAGCAGATCCACCTTGCGCTCGGCGGAGGGCTCCAGGGCCACCATCCGCAGCAGGACCTCCGTCAGCTCCTTGAAGGCCATCCCGCGCTGGTGCAGCTTCGCCAGCGCGCGCAGGGGCTCGAGATCCTCCGGGGCGCGGCGCGCGGCCTCCTCCCAGGCGCGGGCGGCCTGGTCGCTCTTGCCGAGATCTTCGTGGAGCTCCGCCAGCCGGCGCCACAGCCGCTGCTCGGTGGCGGCGTCCACGCCGCGCTCGAGCCGGTCCTCGTACGCGGCCGCCAGCTCCTCGGGGCTGTCCAGCTCGCGGGCCAACCGCTCCAGCTCCTTGCGGTTCTGCTCGTCCCCGGGCACGAGCGAGAACGCCCGCAGCCGCGCGGCGAAGGCGGCCAGCCGCTCGCCCAGGGACGCGCGCAGCGCGGCGATCTCCGCGTAGCGGTCCACCGAGGGCTCGCGCTCGGAGAGCCGCTCCAGCACCTCTGCCAGCCTGCGGCGCTCCCCGGTGGCGCGGTGGAGCTTCTCCAGCGCCTCGCCGGCGGCGGCCGGGGCGTTGCCGTCGTTGAAGAGCCGCTGCAGGGCGGAGAGGGCCGCCTCGTGCACGCTCCCGCCGCGCTGGTCAGCCGGCGCCTCGCCGAGCGCGGCGAGGAAGGCGGCCCCGGCCTTCTCCGGCCGGCCCAGCTTCTCCTCCAGCTGGCCCAGTCGGACGCGCAGCGGGAAGCGCTCCGCGGCCGCGGGGGTGAGCTCGACCAGCCCGGCGAGCACCTCCGCCTGCTCCGCGCCGCGCTTGGTCCGGCCGTAGAGCCGATCCAGGGCGGCGAGCGCGTCCGCGGTGCGCTCCACCTCCAGCGCGCCGCGCAGGGCGGAGATCGCCTGCTCGTCCGCGCCGGTCTCCTCGTACGCCTTGGCGCTCTTGAGCAACAGCTCGCGCCGGTCCTGGGGGCTCTTGGCGAGCGCGGCCTGGCGCGCGTAGACCTCGGAGAGGTTCTTCGCGTTCTGCCCCTTGGCGTAGAGCGCGGAGAGGTGCTGGAGGGCCTCGGCGTCGTTGGGCGCCTCGCCGAGCAGCTCGTTCCAGAGCCGGGTGGCGGCCTCCAGCTCGCCGAGCGCCTCGCGGTAGCCGGCGGCGCGGCGCAGGAGCTTGGGGAGCTGGGGATCTCCGGGCATCAGCTGATCCGCGGCGCTCTCGAAGATGTCCGCGACTTCTTCTGGGACGCCGGCGGCCTGGGCGAGCCGCTCGAGCTCGTCGATCAAGCGCTCGCGGCCGATCCCGGAGGAGAACGCGCGCAGCGCGGCCATGAAGGCCCGATCCGGCTGGCGCAGCTCCCGCTCGTAGAGCGAGCGCAGCTCGTTGGAGAGCCGCTCGCGCTCGCCGTCATCCAGCGAGACCTGCAGGCGCGCCTCGCGCATCGCCGCGCGGCGGGCGTGATCTCCGCTCTGCGCGAGCAGCGGGTCGAGGATGGCCAGGGCAGTGGCCCCGGCGGTCTCGCGCCGGCCGGCCCAGGACTCCAGCGCCTCGCGCGCGGCGGCGTTCCCTTCGTCCTGGACCAGCACTTCTCGGCAGAGGTCCACCGCGCCCGGGAGATCCGCCAGCCGGTCCGCGCGCAGCCGGGCCAGCCGCACCGTGAGCTCCCTCCCGCGCTGGGTCCCTTCCGCCTGCTTGCGCCCCAGCTCCAGGGCGAAGACCAGGTCCTGCGGGCGGTCCAGCTCCTCGTAGAGCCGCTCGAGCGCCAGCACCGCGTCCGGGGCCAGCGGATCGCTCTCCGCGACCTGGCGCCACGCGGCGGCGGCGCTCTCCTTGTCGAGCAGTCGGTTCTCGTGGAGCACGGCGGCCTCGCGCCAGCTGGCGATCCGCTCTTCGGGCTTGGCGGTGGTATGGGCCAAAGACTCCAGCAGCTCCGCCAGGGCGGCCCATTCGTCGTGCGCGCGGTGCTGCAGCACCAGGGCGCCGAGCACCGCGGCGCTGGTGGGATCCGCCGCCCTCGCCGCGTGGAGGTGGCGCAGCACCTGGGCGCGGTCGGTGCCGAGCTTGTCCAGCACCTGCGCCAGGCTCAGGTGGAGCGCGGCGGAGGCGCCGGGCGCCTCGGCCAGCTCCTGGAGCACGTCCGCCAGCGCGTCCAGCCCGTCCGCGGCGTGCGCGGCGCGCTCGGCGTCCCGCAGCAGCCCCACATCTCCCGGAGCGAGCCGGATCGCCCGCGCCAGCGCGGCGAGCGCGAGCGAGGGCTGCTTGAGCTGGGCCTGCAGCTCGGCCAGCTCGCGCAGCGCGCGCACCCGCTCCTCGGGGAGCTCGGCGCGCTCGGCCAGCACCTCCAGGGCGGGGATCCGCCGGCGCCCATCGCGATCCTTCAGCGCCGCGGCGAGCGCCCGCGCGGCCCTGAGCCCCTGCTGCTCATCTGCCAGCACGCTCTCCACGGCGGCCAGCGCCTGGGCGTCCTGCGGCGTGGAGTCCAGGCGGAGCAGGGCGGCGTCCAGCCCGGCCGCGCCGGAGGCGTCCGCCGCGGGCCGCAGCGCGGTCTCCAACCGCGCCACCTCCATGGCGTCCCCCTGCAGTTTGGCGCGCTCGAGCCGCCGCGCCATCGCCTTCGCGTAGGCGTCCTCGCGGCCGGCGCGCGCGTAGAGCTCGCACAGGCGCGGCAGCACCGCGGCCTCGGCCTCGCCGGCGCGGACCGCTTCCTCGAGCGCGGTGGCGGCGTCTCCGGGACGGCCCAGCTGCTCGTCCAGCTCCGCCAGCTTCAGGTAGAGGCCGCGCTTCTCTCCGCCCTCGGCGAGCAGGAGGCGGCGGCGCAGGTGGCGCTCGGCGTCGTCCGGGCGCGCGCTGCGGAGGGCGGCGGTGAAGGCCAGATCCAGCCCGCGAGGGGTCTCCTTGGCGGCGAGGCTGCTGTCCGCCCAGCGCGCGGCCTCCTCCAGCGCGTCCCCCTGCAGCGCGGCCTCCGCGGCGCGCGCGTAGAGGGTGGCCTTGCCGGCGCGGTCATCCTGCTGCTTGCCGAGCTCGGCGAGCGTCCGCCCCAGCTCGGGCAGGCGCTTGAGCGTGTCCGCCAGCGCCCAGGCGCGCTCTCCGAGCACGGCGTCCGTGGGCGCGCTCCCCACCGCGCGCAAGAGGTAGCCCAGCGCGGCCGGCGGATCCTTGAGTGGACCTTCGTGGAGGTCCGCCAGCTGGAGCAGCGCCTTGCGCTGCTTGCCCGGCTTCTTCGCCGCGGCGAGCGCGTGGAGCAGCTGCGCCACCTCCTGCTGGTGGGCCCCGGAGCGCTGGTAGTGGGGCGAGAGCGCGGCCTGGATCTCCTTGCGCCGCACGTCCCGCGCCGCGAGCCGCTCGAGCTCCTCCACCACGCCCGCGCCGAGCTCGCCGGCCTGGGCGCGCGCCAGGAGGATCGCCGCCGCCTCCTCGGGCTTCTTCAGCGGCTCGGAGTAGAGCCTCGCGAGCCGCACGCTGTAGTCCAGCCGCTCCTCGGGGGTGGGGGCGATCTTCGTCAGGCGCGCGGTCACCTCCGCCAGCTCGTCCCACAGCTCGAGCGGGGCGAGCGCGGTGGCGAGCTGCTTGGCGATCAGCGGGTCCTCGGGCTGGGCCGCGGAGAGCTGGCGCCAGAGCGGGAGCGCCTCGGTGGGCTTGGGGGTGGGGCCGAGCGCGGCGAGCTTCGCCTGCAGCTCCTCGAGCGTCGGCGGCGCCGGAGGAGGGGGCGGCCCGGCGCCGTCCGGCTCGCGGCGCTTCACCTCGCGCCAGGCGGCCTCGGCCTCCGCCGCGCGGTCCGGCGCGGCGCCCAGCAGCTCCGCGAGCGCGCGCCAGACGGCGGCGGCGGCGGTGGGCTCGGGGGCGATCGCCGCGGCCTTGCGCAGGCTGGCGGCGAGCGCGTCCAGCCCGGCGTTGCCGGCGCGGCGGGCCTCCTCCATCAGCTTGGGGAGCAGCTCCACGCGAGCGGGGGCGTGGAGCAGGGCGTGCGCGAGCGCGTCCGCGGCGCGGCGCGGATCGTTGGCCTTGGCGAAGACCGCCGCGCAGCGCTCCAAGAGCTCGGTGGCGGCCTTCCAGGGGCCGGGGAGATCCAGCAGCGGCAGCAGGCGCCCCAGGGCGTCCGCGTCCTCCGCCTCCACCGCGAGCTGGGCGGCCTGGAGCGCGGCGCCCAGCTCGCTGGGGGCGGCGTTGAGCACCGCCTCCAGCTGCGCGCGGGCGCGCTGCGGCACCTTGAGCGGTCCGGCGTAGAGCGCGGCGAGCTGCTTGCGGACGGGGACCGCCTGGAGCGGATCGACCAGGGCGGCCAGGTGCGCCTCGAGCAGCTCGGCGGCGATGGCCGGGTTCCCCTGCTCGGTGGCGAGCTCCACGGCGAGGCTGGTGGAGTCCGCGCGGGAAGGGTCCGCCAGGTGCGCCTGGCGGAAGTCCTCCAGCGCGCGGGTGGGGTTGGACTGCCGGGAGAGCCGCTGCATCCCGGCGCGGATGAAGAGCTCGGCGCGCGGGGTCTTCTCCTGGGTGCGCGCCGCGAGCTCCTCCAGCCGGGTGGCGGCGCGGCCCGGATCCGGATCCTGCGCCGCGAGCGACTCCACGAAGGCGGCCGCCTCCGGCATGCCCGGGTAGAGCAGGAACGCGCGGTCCAGAGCCTCGTCCACCTTGCCGCGGGCGTGGGGGTCGAAGCGGGCGAACAGCTTGGCCACCTGCAGGCTGTAGCCGGCGGCCTCCTTGCGGTCCTGCGTCTCCAGCGAGTGGGAGCGCAGCGTGCGCACCCGGTCGCGCCAGGTGAGCGCGAAGTTGGAGAGCGTCTTCTTCACCTTGAGCGCGCCGGCGTGGCCGGGCTCGAGCGTGAGCGCCTGGTCCGCGGCGCGCAGCGCCAGCTCGTGGTGGGGCGGGTCTTCGAGCAGCCGCTCCGCGAGGCCCGCGTACTCGGCGGCCATGCCCGCGTCGCCCAGCGCTCTGCGTTCGCGCGTGAGGCTCTCGTACGCGGCCACCGCGTGGCCGTCCGCGAGGAGGACCTTGCGCACCCGGCGGAAGGCCTCGCGCCGCTTGGGATCCGCCCGCGCGGCCAGCTGCAGGCAGAGCACGGCGCGGTGGGGGCGGTGGAGCTGCTTCTCGTGCAGCTCCGCGGCGCGGAAGAGCAGGGTGGCGGCCTCGGCGCCGCCGGTGCGCTGGGCGAGCCGCTCCAGCACCTCGGCGAGCAGGGCGTGGCGCTGGCGCTGCTCGTAGAGGACGCGCAGCCGCTTCAGCGGCTCGAGATCCTGCGGGGCGATGGCCGCGGCCCGCTGGAGCAGCCCCTGCGCGCGCTCGGGCTCCTTGCCGTGCTGGAGCAGGAGGTCCGCGGCCTGGCAGAGCAGCGACGAGGCCTCGGAGGGAGCGAGCGCCGTGCGCGCCTGCAGCTCCAGCGAGTGCGCGCGCTCCTCCGGGCTGGACGCGAGGTTCGAGGGCTGCAAACGCCGAACTCTACTTTGCGGCCCTGTGAGAGCGACAAAGTTTCGCGGGCTTGGACGGGTGCCGGCCGGGCGATCAGGCCTTCGGTTCGGGGACCCGTGTGAGGATCTCTGCGCCGGTCGATGTCACGAGAATCGTGTGCTCGTACTGCGCGGAGCGCTTCCCGTCCGCGGTCACCACGGTCCACCCATCGTCCCAGTCCACGTGACGCCAGGTGCCTTCGGTGAGCATGGGCTCGATGGTGAAGAACATGCCCTCTTCGATGAGCTGGTTGGCCGTGGGGTCGTAGTAGTGCGGGACCTGAAGCTCGGTGTGGAAGATCTCCCCGATCCCGTGGCCGCAGTACTGGCGGACCACGCCGAAGCCGTGCTCGCCGGCGTAGGTCTCAATGGCGCGGCCGATCACGTTGAACGGGAGGCCCGGGCGCACCGCTTCGATCCCGAGCATCAGGCAGTCGTGGGTGACCTTCATCAGCCGCTGCGCGGCCTCGTCGACTTCGCCCACCGCGAAGGTGGCGGAGCAGTCGCCGTGCATGCCGTCCAGGAAGATGGTGACGTCCAGGTTGACGATGTCCCCGCGCTCGAGCTGCCGGCTGTCGGGGATCCCGTGGACGATCACCTCGTTCACCGAGGTGCACATGGACTTGGGGAAGTGGTGGTAGCCGAGCGTGCTCGGGTAGCCGCCGCGCGCGATGTAGCCGGCGTGGCAGAGGGCGTCGATCGCGTCGGTGGTGATGCCCGGCCGGACGGCTCGGCCGGCCTCCTGGAGGACTTCCGCAGCCGCTCGGCAGGCCCGGCGCATGCGCGTGACCCGAGTGGCGGGATCTCCGCCGAGCCCGGGGCCCGGCTCTCCGGTAGCCACGTAGTCGGGGCGGACGATCTCCGGCGGGACCTCTCGCCGAGGGCTCACCAACCCGGGTTTGACGCGCCGGGGCACACGGGCGGCGCTGTCGGCGTCCCGATGGCACTTCTTGTACTTGGTCCCGCTGCCGCACCAGCAGGGCTCGTTGGGTCCGGGCGCGCGGGCCGGCTTGGTCGGGAGGGGAGAGAGCGTCGACATGCGTCAGGCGCGGAGTGTAGCCAAAGTGCGGCCTTTCGCGCAGCCCTGTCGAGACGCCTGGTAGGCTGCTGCGGCCGGAAGGTTGCAGTCCCTCCCGGGAAGACCTGTGCAAGCGCCTGAACCATCGTCCGAACTGGAGCCCCGGCACCCCAGCGTTGAGCTTCGTGCTCAGCGGCGGGGGTGGCTCGCCGCGGCGGTCGCAGCCCTGGTCCTGTTCTCGGCGGCGTGCTTCCAGCTGGAGGACTACGCCGGTCAGAAGTGCGACTCGGACCGGCCTGGCTACGGCTGTCTGGACGGGCGGCGATGCTACAAGGGGATCTGCATGGACCCCTCGCAGATCCCCGTCCCGGGAGACAAGGACGGCGGGCGCGAGGACAGCGGAAACCCCCAGGTCACCGATGGCAGCGTTCCGGATTCTGGCGTTCCGGATTCTGGCGTGCCCGATTCCGGCGTGCAGGGGGATGGTGGGGTGCTGTTCGCCGAGGACTTCGAGTCGTTCTCAGTTGGGAGCTGGGCGAAGGGGAGCACCCAGGCCGGGCGGTGGCTGGTCCAGAGCACGGGGACGACGAGCGTTGTCACGGACGGCTCGAAGGTGCTCCTCCTCGAACCCACCGTCACCACCCCCGGGGCGTTGAACTTTCTCACGCTCGTGAGCGTGCCCAACGCGTTCGCGGACGTTGACGCGACTGTCCTCGTCAAGTGGGGTGACTCGGGCGCCTTCACGCAGCACGCGGAGCTGCGGTGGCGGGTGACGGGCGGGGACTACCACTACGCTGGGGTGTTCTTGTTCAACGGCAGCAACCAGATCATCGAGATCGGCCGCGCCAATTCAGGGTCGCGAAGCATGTCGGATCAGATCCCGGTGACGGGTACTCCCCTGAGCGGCTGGGTGACGCTGCGCGCGGTTCACGTGGGCCAGAAGATCACGGTCTTCGTGAACGGCTCGCCGGTCGTCTCGAACCGCACGGACACCAACAGTCACGCATCGGGCGGGGTGGCGCTGGCGGCGGATTCGGTCCCTGTCGCCTTCGACAATCTCCGCGTCGTCTCGCCCTAGGGCGACAGCCCATAGGGACGGAGTGACTTCGGGCTGCTTCGAATCGCGTCTAGCGCGACTCCTCGGCGCGCGCCGGCGTCTTCCTCGGCCGCGGGATCCCGTACGCGTCCAACCTCGACAAGAGCGTGCCGCGGGACATGCCGAGCTCCCTCGCCGCGAGCGTCTGATTCCCCGCGAACTTCTGCAGCGCGTCCAGGATCTTCTGGTGCTCCTCCGGCAGCGCCGCCGGCCCGGCCGAGAGCGCCGGCCCCGCCGCGGAGCGAACCGGCATCTCCGCGTACCGGCCGAACACCTCCTCGGTCAGCTCCTCCTGGGAGACGAGCGCGAGCGCCTCGGCGGTGCCGTACATCGCGATCGCCCGCTCCACCACGTTGCGCAGCTCGCGCACGTTGCCCGGCCACCGGTGCTGCTCGAGCGCGCGCAGGAACGTCCCCGGCAGCTCGATCTTCCTCCCGGACGCGGCGGCGAAGTGGCGCGCCAGCCCGGCGATGTCCTCGCGGCGCGCGCGCAGCGGCGGGATCTCCACCGGCACCACGGAGAGCCGGAAGAACAGATCCCGCCGGAACCGGTTCGCCTCCACCTCCTTCTCCAGATCCCGGTGCGAAGCGGCGATCACCCGCACGTTCACGATCCGGCTCTGATCATCCCCCACGCGCCGGACGGTCCCCGCCTCGAGCACGCGCAAGAGCTTCGGCTGCAGCTCCAGCGGCAGCTCGCCGATCTCATCGAGGAACACGGTGCCGCCGTCCGCGGAGAGGAACGCGCCGTCCCGGTCGCTGGTGGCGCCGGTGAACGCCCCGCGGACGTGGCCGAAGAACTCGCTCTCGATCAACGTGGGCGCCACGGACGCGCAGTCCACCACCACGAACGGCGCGCTCCTCCGCGACGACCCCTGGTGGATGGCGTGCGCGATCAGCTCCTTGCCCGTCCCCGTCTCGCCCCGGAGCAGCACGGTGGACTCGGTGGGGGCCACCCGCGAGAGCACGCCGAACAGCTGCTGCATCGCCGGGCTCTTCCCCAACACCTTGCCGAACGTGTTCAGCGCGGTGGGCTTGCCGAGATCCTCCTCCTCCACGCTGACCCGCAGGCGCGTGGTCCCCACGGTGAGGGTGACCTCCTCCTCGATCACCGCGTCCGTCAGCCGCAGCCCGCCGATGTACGTCCCGTTGGTGGAGCCGAGATCCCTCACCCGGACCCCGTCCCCGCGCGGCAGCAGCTCCAGGTGGTAGCGGGAGACGGTGGAGTCCTTCAGCGGCAACCCCGCGTCCAGGCTGCTGCCCAAGGTGAGCGGGGCCTCCAGGGGCAGGGTGTAGCCGGTGGCCTCTCCGCTGAGGATGGTCACGCGGTAGCGCCGGGCGCGCAGCGTCCCCGTTCGGGGATCGAGGCGCAGCAGCGCGGGGGACGGAGCAGGGCGGGTATGGAACGCGACGTGGGGAGCGATCACGGCCGCTCGGCTGAGCAAGCCATATGCCCGAGTGAAACCGGCACATTCCTCGAGGAAATTCGCCCATCCGCCAACGTTTCGCCGTTGAACACCAAGCTCAAATGGGCACCCGGGACCTGCGCGTTGAACTTCTTGTTCAGCGTCCGCCGCGGCGAACCGCCCGGAACTGCGCTCGGTGCTGCCGGGCATGCTTCCTGAAGTGGCGCCGCTGCCTCAACGGGAGGTGTCATGCGCGGTGAGCCACTCGCCAGGGTTGAAGAGCTGTCCGCTGCGGACGTGGTCAGCCTGGCCAACGAGCCACTGCTGGAGCTGCGCGTCCAGCGCGGCGGGGAGCTGATCCTCCGCGAGCTGCTGCGCTCCGGGCTCTTCGTGCTGGGCTCGGACGCGCGGGCCGAGCTGCGGCTCCCCGAGGACGCCGGCGGTCCAGAGGTGGCCTTCCTGCTCTGCAACGAGGGCCGCGCCGCCATCCAGCCGTGCGGGGCCACGCCGGTCCTGGTCAACGGCCGCAAGGTGGCCCGGGCCCGGCTGGCGGCCTCGGACGAGGTCCGCTTCGGCCCCTACGCCCTGAAGGTCCGGCCGTTCTCGGAGAAGCAGCCGCGCCTGGACCGCAGCGTGCCGCGCGAGCTCGCCGCGCTCCTGTGCGAGCGGGACCCCGAGGCCGACAAGCACACCCACGTGGGCCCCGCCCCCAAACCCGCCCGGGCAGTGGAGAGGCCCCTCCTGCCGCTCGTCGCGCCCTCACCCACTCGACCCGAGCACCCCTCCAAGCGGCTGCGCCGGGTCACGCCCGTGCCCTCGCCCCGGCCCCGCACCAACCCGGAGCTGCGCGAGCCGGACGCCACCGCCCACGTGCAGAGCGGCGAGCACCCCACGCAGCTGGCGCGGATGGCCAAAAAGCTCCTGCCGCGCCCTTCGCGGCCGGTGCCCGACAACGGCCTGCGGCTCTTCACGGTGCTTCACTGGGGAGACGTGCGGCGGGACGCGCGCAGCTTTGGCCCCAGCAAGAAGCCGGTGATCGCCAGCGCCACGGACTCGGCCCAGCTCCCGCTCTGGGGCTTCTCGCTCCCCGGCGGCGACTTCGAGCTGGTGGAGTCCCTGCAGCGCGGCTTCCGGATCTTCGTGCCGCCCGGCGCGCTCGCCGAGCGCCGCGGCCCCGGCGGCTGGCGTCCGCTGGAAGGGCGCGACCTGCGGATGGAGGACGGCCGCCGCTTCGTCACGCTCGAGGCGGGTGCGCACCTGCGCCTGCGCGAGGGGCGGATGACGCTGGACGTGGACGTCGGCCAGAGCCCCGCGCCCATTCCGAGCGCCGGGCTCAAGGCCCTGCCGCGCCTGCCGCTCGGGCTGGTGGGCGCCTTCTTGACGCTCCTCCTGATCTTCATCGTGCTCGCGCCCACCAAGGACGAGCTGGCCGCCCACGAGCCCACCGCCCCGCCCGCCGTGGCCGTCCGGCTGGTGATCCCCGAGAAGCCCAAGCCCGAAAAGAAGAAGGAGGAGAAGAAGAAGGAGAAGGAGGAGAAGGCCGCCGCGGAGACCGAGGAGGTGGTCGTCAAGCGGGACCGGCCCTCGCACCGGGACGTGGCCCCGCCGCCGCCCGCCTCCGCGAAGGCGATGAAGGCGCTCGCCAAGCTCGCCGCCGCCGGGCCGGCGATGGGAGATCTCATGGCGAAGATGGACAAGCTGGGCTCCGGCCCGGGCATGAAGAACATGCCCTCCATCTCCGGCATGCTCGGGAACGCGCCGGCGCTGAACGCCGGGATTGGCAACTTCGGGCTCGGAGGCGGCGGCCGCGGCGGCAGCGGCGTTCTCGGCGCGGAGTTGCTGCACGGCAGGGGAGGCGGCGGGATCGGCGCGTTCGGCGCGCGCGGCTACGGCAGCGGCGGCCGGGTGGGCGGCACGGTGGCCCGCGCCACGCCACGCACGGTGGCCGTGCAGGGCAGCATCGACCGCGAGGCCGTGGCCAAGGCGGTCAACTCGCACCTCCAGGAGGTGCGGGCCTGCTACGAGCGCGCGCTGCTCAAGTCCCCGGGCCTCGCCGGCAAGGTGGTGCTGGAGTGGCAGATCAGCACCGCGGGCCGGGTGGTCACCGCGAAGACCAAGAGCTCCTCGCTGCGGGACGGCGCGGTGGAGGGCTGCATCCTCCAGTCGCTCAAGACTTGGCAGTTCCCGCTCGCGCGCGGCGGCGTGGTGATCGTCAGCTACCCGTTCCTGTTCAACGCCGTCGGCTACTGAGGGCGGTCAGGCCGAAGGCTTTCGCGGCCGGGGGATCCCGTACGTGTCCAGCCGGGTGAGCAGGGTGCCGCGGGAGATCCCCAGCATCTTCGCCGCGAGCGTCTGGTTGCCCGCGCAGCGCTGGAGCGCGTCCAGGATCCGCTCGCGCTCGTCCAGCTCGCCGGTTGGGGCGGCGGCGCTGGGCGCAGCGGGGCGGGCCAGCAGCTCCCGGGGGGCGGCGAAGAGCTGGGCCTCCAGCTCCTGATCCGCCACGCCGTCCATGCCCTGCGCTCCGCCGAAGAGCGCCACCGCGCGCTCGATCACGTTGCGCAGCTCGCGGACGTTGCCGGGGAAGCGCTGGCGGGCGAGCAGCGCCAACAGCCGCGCGGGCGGCCCCACCTCCGGGTTCGCGCTCCGCCAGAAGTGGCTGGCGAGCAGGCCAATGTCCTCGGTGCGGTCGCGCAGCGGGGGCACCATCACCGGCGCCACCGCGAGCCGGAAGAAGAGATCCCGGCGGAACCGCCCGGACTCCACCTCCTTCTCCAGATCCCGGTGGGTGGCCGCCACGATCCGGACGTCCACGCTGCGGCTCTTGTCGTCTCCCACCCGCCGGACCAGCCCGTCCTCGAGCACCCGCAAGAGGCGCGGCTGCAGCTCCAGCGGCAGCTCGCCGATCTCGTCGAGGAACAGCGTCCCGCCGTGGGCCCGCAGGAAGGCCCCCTGGCGGTCGGAGATGGCCCCGGTGAACGCCCCCCGCACGTGACCGAAGAGCTCGCTCTCGATCAGGGACGGCGCCACGCTCGCGCAGTCGAAGACCACGAACGGGCCGGCGGCGCGCAGCGAGGTGTCGTGGATGGCCCGGGCGAGCACCTCCTTGCCGGTCCCCGTCTCTCCGAGCAGCACCACCGTGGACTGCGTGGGGGCGATCCGCGCGAGCATGCCGAAGAGCTGGCGCATCGCCGGGCTGTCCCCGAGCGCGGCACCGAAGCTGGCGCGCGCCACCGGCGCACCGAGATCCTCCTCGAGGAACCGCACCCGCAGGCGGGTGGTGCCCACGGTGAGGGTGACCTCGTCCTCCACCAGGGCGTCCTGCACCCGGACCCCCGCCACATAGGTTCCGTTGGTGGAGCCGAGATCGCGCACGTGGACGCCGTCGCCGCGCGGGGTCAGCTCCAGGTGGTAGCGGGAGACGGTCCCGTCGGAGAGGGCGATCCCCGCCTCCTCGGCGCTCCCCACCACCAGCGGGCCCGCCAGCGGGAAGGTCTGGCCGTTGTTCGGGCCGGCTATCACCTCCACCCGGTAGCTCCTGGAGCGGACCGTGCCCGTCTTGGGATCCAGCCGGAGCAGCTTGGCCTGGGAGAGGATGGGCTGCGTGGTGGCCATGGGGGGAGGCAGCTTAACCTCCGGGCGACTTCTGTAGGGTGCCCGGGCGACTTTCGGCACCGGATGCGCCTATTCTCCACCTCCGTGGAACTGGGCGAAGAGGGCCTCCGGATTGGGCGGTACCGCGTGCTGCGGCGGCTCGCAGTGGGCGGGATGGGGGAGGTGTTCCTCGCCCGCCACGAAGGGCCCGCCGGCTTCGCGAAGACCTTGGTCGTCAAGCGGATCCTCGAGCATCTGGCCAGCGACGCCCGCTTCGTGGAGATGTTCCTCAACGAGGCCCGGCTGGCGGCCCTGCTCTCGCATCCCAACGTGGTGCAGATCTTCGAGCTGGGCGAGGACAAGGGCTCCTACTTCATCGCCATGGAGTTCATCCCCGGCCGCAGCCTCCGGGCGATCGGCGCGGCGCTCCGGCAGCGGGGCAAGGCGATCGAAGCGACCATGGCCGCCCGGCTCGCCGCGCAGGCGCTCCACGGCCTGCACTACGCGCACGAGCTCAAGGACGAGCGCGGTCAGCCCCTGAAGATCGTCCACCGGGACGTGAGCCCGGACAACATCCTGGTGGGGTTCGGCGGCGCGGTGAAGATGCTGGACTTCGGGATCGCCAAGGCGGTGGCGGCGGCCCGGGAGCACACCCGCACGCTGCGCGGCAAGTTCGCGTACATGTCTCCGGAGCAGCTGCGCGGGGACGTGCTCGATCGCCGCGCGGACGTCTACAGCATGGGCGTGGTGCTCTACGAGCTGCTCACCGGCCGGCTCCCGTACACCGCCCTGAGCCCGTCGGCGATCCTCGAGCGGATGGCGGAGCCGCCCATGCGGCCCACCCAGCACACGCCCGAGCTGCCGCAGGAGCTCGAGCAGATCGTCCTCATCGCGCTCTCGCAGACGCCCTCCGAGCGCTTCCAGACCGCCGAGGAGATGGCGGCCGCGCTGGTGGAGTTCGCCTCCCGCCACTCCGAAACCATGAGCCCCGGCCAGCTGGACGGCTTCCTCAAGGAACTCTTCGGCGAGGACGCGGCCTCCATGGTGGAGGGCCACCGCCAGCGCACCCGCGCGCTCGAGGCCCCCGAGGAGTTGGTCACCGCGCGCAGCTTGCAGGGGATACCCCCGGAGCTCCCACTGGCCGCGCCGCCGCCGGCGCTGGAGGTCCCTTCGGAGCACCCGGGATCGCTCGAGCCGGAGCCGGACGCCTCGTACACCGAGCTTCGAAAGCCCCAGGCGTGGCGCCGCGCGCTCGCGTTCGGCGCCCCGGCCGCCGCGATCATCGGCGTGGTGCTCGCGGTGGCGCTCCACGATTCCGGCCCAGCGCCGCTCACCGAGGAGGAGCTGGCCCCCGAGCGCGCCGCGGCCGCCGCTGCCAAGCCCCGCCCAGCCGAGAAGCCCGCTCCGCCCCCCGTCACCGCCGCGCCAGCGCCGGCCCCCGCTGATCCGCCCATCGTGGAGGCCAAGCCCACCGAGGCTCGCCGCCCCGCGCGCGACGAGGCGAGCCGAACCGCCACCCGCCGCCCCCGCGAAGGAAAGGTGAACGTGCGCGTCCACCCCTGGGCCGAGGTGATCTTCAACGGGAAGAGCTACGGGACGACCCCGCTGCCCCCGCTCTCCGTGCCGGCGGGCCGGCAGAGCTTCGTGCTGAAGAACTCGGATCTGCGCGTGGAGAAGCACGTCACGGTAGTGGTGCCCGCCGGCGGAGAGGTGGCCCTCACCGCGAACCTCATGACCGAGCCGCGCGGGAAGGATCCCGCGGCGCGGCGCTAGCGTTTTCGGACCCGCTACCGCTCACCCCGAGCGAAGTCGAGGGGCGCCCGTGTTCTCGCCCCCGGTCTCCCCGAGCGTAGTGAGGCCGCCGCCCGTTGGGCGGATCAATCAGGGATGAAACTTCCCCCGTTCACCTCGAGCGTAGTGAGGCCGCCGCCCGTTGGGCGGATCAATCAGGGATGAAACTTCCCCCGTTCACCTCGAGCGTGGCGCCGTAGGCGCGTAGTCGGTGTGCCCAGCATGGGCACGGTCAGGAGGTGCAAGTCCTCTGGGAAGCAGGTCGTAGCGACCCAAGCAACTCGCAAGGTTTGTCGGCCGCGAGGCCGGGACTGAAAGAAGCGATAGCGAAGCCACGGCTCGACGTACAGGAACCGGATTCGAGGCGGACATGCGAGGGGTGAGCGGACCGACGACCGCGAAACTCCCACGACCTAGGCGCGTGGACGTATATCCGGCGAGCGCGGGGCGAAGACCGGAGCCCTTACCTGGGGAGATCTCGCCTCGCGCCTGAAAGGGCGACGGCCGATGAGGCCGGAGCGAGAAGTCAGCAGAGGCCGTAGTAGCCACGAGCGCGCCGACAGGGATGGCCACCCGCCTACTGGAAGTCGGAAGGGCAGCGAAGGGTGAAGGGCCGAACGGTGAGGAGAGCGAACTCACGCCTAGCTCGACACTGTCGTGAACTCACAAGCTCCTGACGAGGAGGCCCGCTTGAAGGGAAGGGGTGAAGCTCCAACCCGACAACACGGGTGACGAGACAGAGTGGGCGCGAAGCGAACGAGACGTTCAGGAAAGGCCGCGCAACTGGCGGCAGAGAGGCGGGAAACCGCGATACGCCGCTCGAACCTCAACTCACCGAACCGCCGGATACGGACCCGTACGTCCGGTGGTGTGGGAGGGGGCGCGGCGTGAGCCGCCCCCCTATCCCGATAGAGGCGCCACCCACGCTCGGAATCACCTCTGGGCGAACCGACCTTGCGTGCCGTCCCTCGACTACGGGGCTACGCCCCTACGCTCGGGATGACCGGGGGGCTCCGCTCGGGGTCTAGAAGCTGCGCGGCTCCGGCGTGAGCAGGTAGCTGATCAGCGCCCCGGCGGCCGCGGTGACCGCCACCCCGTAGCAGGCGTAGCCCACGCCGGCGGTGGTCCTCACACGGTCCTGCAGCTCTTTTCGCGGCTGCTCGAACTGCTCCTCGTTGGCGGCGGTGGCGAGCGACTGCGCGGAGAACATCAGGAAGGTGCCGATCGTCGCCGTGGCCACCGAGGTGCCCCCGAGCGCCAGCGTGAGCTTGGTGATGGGGCGGGGGGCCTTGCGCGGCAGCAGCGGCTCCTCGTGGGTCAGCTCCGCGCTGGGGGTGAGCTCGCGGCGCCGGGGCGCGTCCGGCACCTCGGCGGGCTCGTCGCGGTGCTCGGGCTCGGGCTCAACGGCCGCCACCGGCTCTGGCGCGGGTGCCGGCGCGGCGGTCTCGGTGGGCGCGGACTCCGGCTGCGGGGCGGGCTCGGGCTCGGGGGCCTTCGCCACCGCCACCTGCGGCGGCGCCTCGCGCTCGCGGGCCTTGGCCACCTTGGCGGAGATGGAGCGGAACATCACCACCGCCTTGGGCGGCGAGTAGGGCGGGAGCGTGGCGTGGGGATCCAGCCGGAGCGCGAGCTCGAAGTGCTCGCGCGCGTCCTGCGTGCCGTTCAGGTTGAGCGCGCACAAGCCCGCGTAGAGCTCGATCTCCACCAGCTCCGAGGGCGTGCTCTTCCACTGCACCGCCTGCTCCAGTCGCTGCGCGCACTTCTCGTACTTCACCTGCTCGTAGAAGCGCTTCGCCTGCTGGAGGAACGGGTTGGGCTCCTCCGCGCGAGCGGCGGCGGCGCTCAGCAGCAGCAGCCACAGCGGTGTTCGCCAAAAGCGGGAGCGCATGGGGGGGCGTCATCCAACCGCCTCGCACCCTCGGAGATCAACCCGCCAGAGAGATTTTCACTCGTGAGCGACACCCACGATGAGGGAGAGCGCGAGCCGCCCGAGGGAACTTTTCACTCGCGCGGCCGCGGCTGGAACCGCCGTGCGGCCCCGTGCGGAGCGCACCGAGGGGCCATTCGCACTCCCCGGACTGCGCGCGCGCTGTCCATGGCAATGTTGCGTCGTTTGACATTCAGGCGGCCACTCGTCTAGAGCATACATTTCCTCCCTGGTAGGATTTAACTTGGCACCAGGGTTGGAGAGCCCAACCCCCATGCTTAGAGCCTCAGTCGTACTTTTCCTTTCCTGCTGCACCGTCTCCTCTGTTGTGTGGGCGAAGCCTACAGGGATGTCCGGATTCTCCGGTCAGGCCACCCGGACCTGCAACAACTGCCACTCCGGCGGGGGAGATCCCGCCGTCTCCGTGGACGGGCCCGAGCGGATCACCGTGGGCGAGCGCGCGCTCTTCACCGTGTCCATCGCCGGAGGCGCGGCGCAGGCAGGCGGCCTGGACGTGTCCGCCGGTGACGCAGGCGTGGAGCTGATCCCCGGCGAAGGCATGAAGGTCCTCAACGGCGACCTGACCCACAGCGCGCCCGGCCGGTTCCCGGACGGCGGCGTGCTCCAGTACACGTTCGTGGTGAAGGGCCTGACCGAAGGCCAGGTGACGGTCTTCGCCGCCGGGCTCTCCGCGGACGGCAACGCCCTGAAGACCAACGACCGCGCCGGCTCCGCGCAGCGCACCTTCACCGTGGTGCCCTCGCTCGTGCAGGAGCCGGATGAGCTGGTGGACGGGGTGCGCGTTCCCCTTGAAGGCTGCTCCGCCGCGGGGGCCGGCCTCTCTCCGCTGCTGTTCGCGGCGCTGGCCGCGGCCCGCCTCGCGCGCCGCCGCCGCTAAGCGGGTAGGGAGAAGGAGAAGACCGCGCCCTTGCCCACGGCGCCCTCGGCCCACAGCCGGCCACCGTGGCGGCGGATGATCCGCTGTACGGTGGCGAGCCCCACGCCGGTGCCTTCGAAGTCGCTGGCGCGGTGCAGCCGCTGGAAGGGCGCGAAGAGCTTGCCCACGTAGGCCATGTCGAAGCCGGCCCCGTTGTCCCGCACCGTGTAGATCTGCTCGCTCCCCCTGCGCGTGGCGTCCAGCGTCACCTGGGGGTGCTCGGTCTTGCGCGTGAACTTCCAGGCGTTGCCCAGGAGGTTCTCCAGCACCACCTCGAGCAGCCCGGGATCCGCGTGGACCGGCAGGCGCTCCGGCAGCTCCAGCGCCACCTTGCGCGCGGGGTCCGCGGCGCCCAGCCGCTCCCACACCCGCTTCGCCAGGGGCACCAGGTCGAAGTGGGAGAAGCGCAGCTCGCTGCGGCTGAGCCTCGCCAGCTTGAGCAGGTCGTCGATCAGCTCGGACATTCGGACGCTCGCCCCGCGCACCCGCCGCAGGTAGTCCTGTCCCTGCGCGTCCAGCCGCTCCAGCGACTCCTCCAGCAGCGCCGCGCTGAACCCGTCAATGCTGCGCAGCGGGGCGCGCAGGTCGTGCGCCACCGAGTAGCTGAAGGCCTCCAGCTCCTGGTTCGCCGCCGCCGCCGCCTCGTTGGCGCGCTGCAGGTTCTCGTTGAGCGCGTGGAGCTTGGCGTTGGCCTCCTGGTAGCCCCGCAGCGTCATCTCGTACGAGGAGAGGCACTCCGTCAGGAACAGGCCCGCCTGCTGCGCCCGGCGCTGCGCGTCCTCCAGGCTCGCCGCCCGAGCGATGGCGGCGGCGAGGATCTCCCCGTGCGTGGCCACCAGGCGGATCATCCCCACCCCCTGGCTCATCGCGCTCCGCCCCAGCGCGTACGCCGCCTCCAGCGCCTCCTCGCTGCCGTCCGCGAGGTAGCTCTCGAGCGCCCGCGCGTAGGCGGCGCGGCTCTCGTCCGCGGGCTCGCTCACGAGCGCCTCCCCGCGTAGCGCGCCACCAGCAGCAGCGCGTCATCCTTGGGCAGGCGCCCCCAGGCGAAGAGGCGGTCCGCGTTCTGGCGCGGCGTCTCCAGCACCGAGACCCGCTCCCCCAGCCCCACCCGGATCCCATCGGTGGCGAGCAGGAGCAGATCTCCCCGCTGGATCCGCAGCGTGGCCGGGCGCAGGGCTGGAAGCTGGTAGCCCACCACGCCGCCGCGGGTGAGCAGCGACTCCCGGACGGAGGTGCCCTCGGGCGTCACCCGCACCAGCAGGCCCTCCACGTTCCCCACGCCCACCCAGGTGAGCGCGCCCTCTTCGCCGTCGAAGGCACAGAGGGAGATCGCCGCGCCGCGCGAGCGCAGCAGCTGCTGGTGGCACCGCTGGAGCATCGCCGCGGGCTCGAGTCCCGCCGCCTGGAGGAGCGCGGTGCGCGCCTGGCGGGCGGTCGCCGCCGCCTCGGGACCGTGGCCGAGCGCGTCGATCACCGCCACCAGCGCGCGCGTGCCGCCCTCGATCACCACGGACGCGTCCCCCGACTCGAGCTCGTGCTCCGCCTGGGCGCTCGCCACCGCCCACTCGATCAGGGAGCCGCCCATCACCGCTCCCTGCCCACGTACTTGCGCAGAGTGATCCGCGTCCCCTTGCCGACCTCGGAGTGGATGTCGAACTCGTCCACCATCCGGCGCGCGCCGGGCAGCCCCAGCCCCAGGCTCTTGCCGGTGGAGTAGCCGTCCTGCATCGCCAGCGAGATGTCCGGGATCCCGGGCCCCTGATCCGAGGCGACGATGCAGATCCCCGCCCGGCCGTCCTTGGTCACCCGCTCGAAGGTGAGCTCGCCGCGCTGCGCGTAGAGGACGATGTTGCGGGCCAGCTCGGAGATGGCGGTGGCGATCAGCGCCACGTCCGCCGAGTTGAAGCCCAGCTCCGCGGCGAGCGCTCGGCCCGCCCGGCGGGCGGAGATGATGTCCACGTCCGAGCTGACCGCCACGCGCGACTCCACGCTCATGGGCCGGCGTTCCTCGCGGCGTCATCGCGGCGCAAGAGCGCCAGCCCCTCTTCGAGATCCAGCGCCGTCGGCACCCCGGGGAGGGTCACCCCCAGCTGCACCATGGCGAAGGCCACCTCGGGTTGGATCCCCACCAGCACCGTCCGGGCGCCGCGCAGCCCCAGCGCGGCGGCGATCCCGCCGATCGTCCGAGCCGCGAAGGAGTCGATCACGTCCAGCAGCGAGACGTCCACGATCACCCCGCGCGCCCGGTGCATCCCCACCTGGACCGCCAGCTCCTGGCGCATCTGGGTAAGGTCCGCGTCGGTCGGGTCCGGCTGGATCGCCGCGATCAGCACCTTCCCCTGGCGGAGGATGGGCACCCGGGAGCTCACGTCGCCGCCTCCGCGAGCAGCCGGTCCGCCTCGGCCAGGCCGTCCTGCAGATCCCCGAGCGTGATCAGGCCCGTCAGCTCCACCCCGAGCACCACCAACGCCTGCGCCACCTCTGGAGAGAGGCCGGTGATCACCGAGGTCGCCCCCATCAGCCGCACCGCCGCCACGGCCTGGAGCAGGTGGTTGGCCACCTTGGAGTCCACCGCGGGCACGCCGGTGATGTCGATCACCACCACCTTGGAGCGCGTGGCGCGCACCTTGGTCAGCAGCGTCTGCGTCAGCGAACGCGCGCGGGAGGTGTCCAGCACGCCGATGATCGGCAGGAGGAGCATCCGTTCGCGCACCTGGAGCACCGGCGTGGAGAGCTCGTGGATCTCCGCGCGCTGCTCGGCGATCCGGCGCTCCTTCGCGTCCAGGTAGGCCTCTCCCATGGCGGCGAGCGCGATGTCCAGGTAGCGCGAGAGCCCGACGATGGCGCGGCTGAGCCGGGTGGGCTCTCCCGCATGCGCCTTCACCAGGTGCGGCACCAGCTGCGCGTTGAAGTCGCTCACCAGCTCGAACCACTCGCTGAACCGGATGCCCAGGTTGGCGTAGAGCTGGGCCTGCGCCCGCTGGTTGGCCTGGAGCGGCCCGAAGTCGCCCTGGAGGATCGCCAACTCCATCAGGCGCTTGCCTTCGCGCTCGTTCTCCGCGAGCTGCTCCGGGGTCATCCGGGCGACGGCGGCCGCGATGTCCGGGAGCTTGTTGAGCCCAGCGAGGATGCTCGCCTGGAGCTCCGCGTAGTGGCGCAAGTAGACGTCGTAGAAATCCTTCATCCCGGCGCGCAGCTCGGGCGTGAGATCCAGCGGGCGTACTCCGCTGCTGCTCATGAAGCGCTCCTGACCGTTCGTTGGAAGGCTACGGGGCCTCGCTGCCGGGATGACCCTTCGCCAGATCGTGCTCCTTGAGCAGGCGGCGGAAGTTGGAGCGGTCCATCCCGGCGGCCAGCGCCGCCTGGGTGATGTTGTTGCCGCACCGCTCGAGCAGGGCCGAGAGGTAGCGGCGCTCGAACGCGCCGATGGTGAGCGCCTTCGCCTGGCTGAAGGGGAGGTGCGCCAGGCTGGTGACGTCCGCCTCGGCGCCGCTCGGCTTGGAGGCGTTGCGGACCTCGGCCGGCAGGCCGTCCACGTCGATCATCGGCGTGGAGGTGAGCACCACCGCGCGCTCCACCGCGTTCTCGAACTCGCGGACGTTCCCGGGCCAGCGGTGCGCGGTCAGCTGCGCCAGCGCCGCCGGGGTCAGCCCTTCGATCTTCTTGCCCAGCTTGGCCGCGTACATCTTCACGAAGTGGTGGGCGAGCAGCGGCACGTCCTCCGGGCGGTCTCGCAGGGCAGGGAGGTTCACCGCGATCACGTTGAGCCGGTAGAAGAGATCGTCCCGGAAGCGCCCCTCCTGGCGCGCCTTGACCAGATCCACGTGGGTGGCGGCGATCACCCGCACGTCCACGGTGACCGCGTCGTTCGCGCCCACCCGCTTGACCTCTCCCTCCTGGAGCACGCGCAACAGCCGCACCTGGGTGGAGAGCGGGATGTCGCCGATCTCGTCGAGGAACAGCGTGCCGCCGTGCGCCGCCTCGAAGAGCCCCTTCTTGTTGGCGATGGCGCCGGTGAAGGCGCCCTTCACGTGGCCGAACAGCTCGCTCTCCAGCAGGGTCTCGGTGAGCGCGGAGCAGTTCACCGCAACGAAGGGCTTCTCGCGCCGGGGGCTTCGGAAGTGGATGGCCCGGGCCACCAGCTCCTTGCCGGTGCCGCTCTCCCCGTGGATCAGCACCGTGGCGGAGGAGGGCGCCACCGTCTCCACCATCTTGAAGACGGCGCCCATCTGCGCCGAGTGGCCGACGATCCCCTCGAACTCGCTCCGGTTGGTGAGCGCCTGCTCCAGGGCCTCGGTGCGCTTCTTCAGCGAGCGCCGCTCCGCCGCCTTCGCCACCGTGAGGATCAAGTCGTCGATGTTCTCGAACGGCTTGGTCAGGTAGTCGTACGCCCCGGCCTTCACTGCCTGCACTGCGGTTTCGACGGTCGCGTGTCCGGTCATCATGATCACCTCGACGTCTGGTTGCGCCTGCTTGAACGCCTTCAGGACCTCGATCCCGGAGAGGTTGGGCATCTTGATGTCGGTGATGACGACGTCGAGCGTGGGATCCTTCGAGACCGTCAGCGCCTCGATCGGATCCGCGATCGACACGACCTGGTGGCCCTCGCGCTTGAGCGTCTCGGAGACCGCGCGGAGGATCACCGTGTCGTCGTCAACGACCAACACCTTGGCCACAGCGCTCTCCATGGATCCCCCTGCTGCACGCGCCGCTCGACCTTCCGGGAATTGCCGGCTGGTGGGCCGGTGAGGCCGAGCGGCGCCAATTCACGCGAACTGCGGAAACGAAGACTACCGGGGCTGGCCGGCGGGGTCACTTCCTGTGTTCGCGCTGTTGAGTCCGCGACGGAGTGTGGGTCGCACGGTGTGGGAGCACGGCGCCGTCAGGAATCAATAATTGGTTGGTTGACCAAGCAATAGGTCAGGGTGGCGCGGGCCGCGGGCCCGCCGGTATGGTGCTGAACAGATGAGCTGCCTCTCGGAGCGGGAGATCTCCGACCACCTGGCCGGCGCCGCCAGCGCCGAAGACCGGCAGCGGGTGCGCTCGCACATCGATGGGTGCGCCTCGTGCCGGGCGGTGGTGGCGGCGGGGGCTTCGGAGGTTTCACGGAGCGAGCTGCGCCCCCACACGGAGCGGCCGGGTCCGGCCGAGCCGCTGCCGCCCGAGTGGGAGCACGGCGCGAAGCTGGGGCGCTACCTCCTGCTGGAGCGGCTGGGGGCGGGCGGGAGGGGGGTGGTCTTCGCCGCGTACCACCCGGACCTGGACCGGAAGGTGGCGATCAAGCGCGTCCGGGCCGCTCCGGGGAGGCACTCGGCCCAGGAGGCGGGGCAGCTCCTGCTGCGCGAGGCGCGGGCGATGGCCCGGCTGGCCCACCCCAACGTGCTCTCGGTGTTCGACGCCTTCTCCGCGGAGGACGACGAGGTCTTCATCGTCATGGAGCTGCTGGAGGGGGCCAACCTCGCGCAGTGGTTGGAGGAGGGTGGACACCCCGCCGCGGAGATCCTGGCGGTGCTGCTCGCCGCCGGGCGGGGGCTGCAGGCCGCGCACGAAGCGGGGATCACCCACAACGACTTCAAGCCCTCGAACGTGCTGCTGGGGCCGCAGGGGCGCACCTGCGTGAGCGACTTTGGGCTCTCCAGCCTGGTGCCGCTCTCGCCGCTCGCGCCGGAGGGAGCGCGCGCGGAGCCGGTGAAGCCCGAGACGGGCGGGACGCCGGCGTACATGGCGCCGGAGCAGTGGGAGGAGGGCCGCACCTCGGACGCGCGCGCCGATCAGTACGCGTTCTGCCTGACGGCCTGGGACGCCCTGCTCGGCCAGCGGCCGCAGGGCGCGCCGCCGATCTCGGCGAGGTTTCCGCCTCCGGTGGAGGGCGTGGCGGCGCACGTTCGCCAGGCGCTGGAGCGGGGCCTCCAGACGGATCCTGCGGCTCGGCATCCGTCCATGGCGGCGCTGCTCGCGGCGCTCGAGCGCAACCCGGCGCGCGCTCGACGGCGCGCCGCGCTGGTGGCCGCCGCGGTGGTGGGGACGGTGGGGCTGGCGGCCTACGTCCAGCTCGAGCGCGGCTGGGAGCAGCGCCGCTGCGCCCAGTCCGTTGCGCAGGTGGACGTGCTCTGGGGGCAGGCCGCCAAGCAGCGGATCGGCGGCCGGCTGCGCGGGGTGGGGAAGGGGTACGCCGCGGACATCTGGAGGTCCGTGGAGCAGCGGCTGGACCACCAGACGGGGCTGTGGCGGCAGCTGCGCCAGGACGCGTGCCATGCGCGTTCGAGCATCCGCTCGGCGTGCCTGGACCAGTGGCTCACCCAGCTGCGCACCCTGACGGAGCTCTACGGAGAGGCGGACGCGGCGACGCTGGACAACGCGCTGCCCGCCGCCTGGGCGATGCAGCGGGTGGAGTCCTGCGCGGACCCGGCGTCGATGCTGGTGAACGAGGCCGCGGCGGGGAGCCGGCTGGCGGACTGGACCGCCCTGCGCGCCAGGCTGGGTGTGGCGCTGACGCTGCTCAACCTGCACCGGGAGAAGGAGGCGCTCGCCGGCTTTCACTCGCTGGGGCCGGAGCTCGCCGCGTTCGGCTCTCCGTCACTGTCCTCGGAGTACCAGCTGCTGCTGGGACAGGCCAACTACCAGCTGGGGGACCACGCGGCGGCGATCCAGAGCTACGAAGCGGGGGTGGAGCTGGCGCTCGCCGGGGGACGGGATGATCTGGCGATCCGGGGGATGATCCAGCTCATCGCCGCGCGCGCGCGGCAGGCCGGTGGCAAGGCGGACACGGACCGGTGGACGCGCCTGGCCACGGCGCTGCTCGCCAGACAGCCGTCCGCCAACGGCTCGCTGCGCGCGGCGCTGCTCTACTCGGTCTCGCTGGGGATGATGACCGAAGGGCGCTGGGCCGAAGCGCGCAAGGGGTTGGAGGAGGGGCTGCGGCTGGTCCGGGAGGGGCCGGATCGGGATCCGTTCCTGGAGGGCAAGTACCTGCGCAGCCTGTCCAACGTGCTGCGCAGCACCGGCAAGACCGACGAGGCGCGGGTGTTGATCAAGCAGTACCTCGATTCGCAGCTGGCGCTGCTGGGTCCGTCCCACCCGCGCGTGGCGGACGCGCTCAACGGCGCAGGGGCGGTGGAGTCGAGCGCGGGCAACTACGAGGCGGGGCTGGAGTTCGATCGGCGGGCCATGGAGATCGTGGTCGCTGCCTACGGCGAGACGCACCCCAACGTGGCCACCGGCTGCTTCAACCTGGCGCTCTCCCTGATGTGGCTCAAGCGCCCGGAGGAGGCGCTGGGCTACGCGCGCCGCAGCTTCACCATCCTCTCGGCGAAGGAGCCGGACCACGTCGACCTCCCGGACATGCACGGGCTGATCGCGGCGATCCTGCTCGAGCTCGGCCGGGTGGATGAGGCCGAGCGCGAGCTCCGGCAGGCCCGCGAGCGCGTGGTCCGCGGTGGGCGCGAGCAGACGGTCCACGCCGCGCAGCTGCACCTCACCGAAGCGCACGCCCGGCTGGCCCGCTGCGACGCTGCGGGCGCGCGGGCGCTGCTGAAGCGCTCGGTGGAGATCTTGGAGAAGCTCTATGGCCCCCAGGCGCGGCAGCTGGGGGATGTCCTGACGGAGCTCGGTGAGCTGGAGCTGCGCGAGAAGAACCTCCCGGAGGCGCTGCGCTGGCTGGAGCGGGCCGCGCTGGCCCGGAAGGACGAGCAGGTCCGCTTCGACGTGGCCCGCACCCAGTTCGCGCTGGCGCGAGCCCTGAGCTTGAGCGGCGCGCCGGCGCAAGAGCGGGCCCGGGCGCTGGCGCAGGACGCCCTGAGCCGCTACGGCGCCGTCCCCGTGTTCGAGTCCGAGCGGCAGGCCCTGCAGCGCTGGCTGGCGGATGGGACCGCGCCGCCCGCGCACAAGTCCCAGGCCCACTGCGCGCGGCGGTAGGACGCGAGCCCCCTCCGTTCACCCCGAGCGAAGTCGAGGGGCGCCGGTGTTCTCGCCCCCCCGCGCGGAGCTGAGGGGCGCCTACGGCGCGATCACCCGGCCGGCGCCGCCCTTGCCCCCGTCGCCGGACGCCCAGTCGTTCCCGTTGCCGCCGCGGCCGCCCGCGGCGGACGCGCTCCCCGCGAAGGAGGTGGCCTGGATGAGCACCGAGCCGCCGGAGCCGCCGCCGCCCGGGCCCGAGTAGTCCCAGCAGCCGACCGTGGAGACTCGGATTCACTGCGTGGTGCGAGAGGCCCACCTGGGTCGATTCGCTGCGCCAAGGGGCCGTGCAGACTTCGGCGCGTGCGGCGCTTCCCGGCTCACCCTGTCCTTCCTTCGTTACCTTCGTGAGGAGCGCGCATGACGCCGGTCCGACTCATCCCCGTTGCAGCCTTCGCGGCCCTGCTCGCCTGCGCGCAGGCGCGCTCGTCGGTCGCGCCGGCGGGAGATCAGCTCGAGCGGCGGGATGCTCTGGTGGAGAGCGATCCCGGCGTCCAGGTCGCCGTCCGGGAGGTCCGCGCGACCGGTCCGGAGGGTGTACGCGTCGTCCTCATCCATGGCGTGGGTGGAGGCGGGGTCAGCTCGTTCGACTCACCCGTGCCGGGCTACTCGCTCGCGGAGGCGCTCGCGCGGGCCGGCCATCCCGTGACCGTGCTCAGCATCCGTGGCTGGGAGCGCTCCACGCGCCCGGCCGCGCTCGAGGCGCCGGCGAACGCGAACCCGCCGGCGGTGACGTCCGAGGAGGCGGTGCGCGACATCGCCGCCGTGGTCCGATCCCTCCAGGCCAGACAGCCCGGCCCGGTCGCGCTGTTCGGCTGGGCAACCGGTGGCCACTGGGCGGGGATGTACGCGAGCAGGCACCCGGACGCCGTCAGCCATCTGATCGTGCTCAACACCCTCTACGGCACCACAGGCGCCTGGCCGATGCGCGCGTTCCTCGAGGACTCCGAGCGCCCAGGCGAATTCGCCCGTTCACTGGGCGCCTACAACCTGCGCGACGCGCGGAGCCTGTTGCGCACCTGGGACGCGAGCATCCCGGGCGCCGACAAGAGCGTCTGGCGAGATCCGCGGGTCGCCGAGGCCTACGCCTCCGCGGCGATCGCGAGCGATCCCACGTCCTCGCAGCGCACCCCGCCGAGCGTCCGCCTGCCGAACGGCCCGCTGCGGGACAGCTACCTGCTCGCGTCGGGGACCAAGCTCTGGGAGGCGGGCGACATCCGCGCGGCCACGCTGGTGGTGCGCAGCGAGCTCGACCACTGGTCGCGTCCCGAGGATGTTGCAGCGCTGCAGCGCGAACTGGTGCACGCCCGCCGCGTCGAGACGCTGCTGCTGCCCCAGGCCACCCACTTCGCCTTCGTGGACCGTCCCGATCACGGCCGCCGGGAATTGCTCGAAGCGATCGTGGCCTTCCTGGGGCAGTGAAGCCGTCATTGTGTAAAGGAATCTCGCGCGGAGGAGAGGCGGAGAATCCCGTCCATGAGCAACCTCCCGATTGGCCGTGTCGTGCGTGAGTTCGGTGTCCAGCTCGGCGGCGAGGAGCCCGGGCGGGCGGCGCTGAAGGTCCAAGCGAAGCGCCCGGACGTGGTGCGCCTCAAGCTTTCGAGCGAGGCCGAACCCGCCACCTCTGTCACCTACGCCCTCCCGCGCCACGTGCTGGAGGACGGCCTCGATGGCATCGCCAGCGCGCTGGGCGACCGGGTGCGGGTGCGGCCCGCGGAAGGCGGCGTCGAGGTCCGGCTCGGTGGGGATCTCGTCCGCTCGCTGGTGGTCACCCTGCCGCGCGCAGAGGTGGAAGCCTTCGTCGCGAAGGCCCGCTCCGCGATCCCCACGCAGGCCGCGGCGCCGCCGACGCAGCTCTCGGCGGAGGCGCTGGCGAGGGCTCAGGGCGTCATGCTGAAGCTCCTCCGCGACGAGCCGCGCAGCGCCTCCTCGCAGGTGCTCCGGGAGAACCTCGCCCCGGGCGGACTGGTGGTGGCGGAGGATGTGGACCGCGCGCTGGCGAACGGCGACCCGGCGGTGCTCGGGAGGCTTTAGCGGCAGATCCTCGCCGCCGCGCGCGAGCGGGGCATGGAGCCCGAGCTCTACGTGGGCGTGCTCGAGATGCTGCTCCTGCGCCCCCGCTGAAACTGCAACGGCGATGTCCCCGACGGGATTCGAACCCGTGTTACCGGCTTGAAAGGCCAGCGTCCTGGGCCTCTAGACGACGGGGACCCAACTTCGAAATGAGTCGCGGGGGATTTGAACCCCCGACCCTCGGCTTAAAAGGCCGGTGCTCTACCAACTGAGCTAGCGACTCGCAACCTCATCTCTTCGCGGTCTTGGACCCTTTTTCCACCTTCACATCCAGGGTCTGGAACAGGTCCTCCACGCGGACCTCCACCTGCGTCTGACCGGGGTTCACCGGGAAGGCCGCGTTCTGCCCCATGCTCACGATCTCCTTGTCCTTGGAGATGAAGGTGGCGGTGCGGTCCTTGAGCTCGCGCCCGTCGAAGTCGAACACCTTGACCTGGAACTCCTGCGAGCCCCCACCCTCGGTGAGGGTCATGGGGTTGGGGGTGACGGTCATCTTCTCCGCGAAGCGCACCTGCACCGGGACCGAGGCCTTCACGTTGCGGTGGGTGGCGACCACCTCCGTGTTCCCGGACTTGAGCGGCGTGATCCGGCCCTTCTCGTCCACGGTGGCGATGGAGGGGTCCTTCACCGACCAGGAGACCTTCTCGTTCGGGTAGTGGACGCGCGTGTGGCTCATCGCCTTGGCGGAGAGCCACTTCGAGTCCTTCTTGTTCGAGAGGACGACGAGCGACGGCTCCACGTCGATGTAGTCCACGGGGTCGCATCCCGAGGCGACCGGGAGCACCGCGCACCACAGCAGGATCCTCAGTGCCTTCATGGGGGCGGGCAGATAGCACGGCGCGGGACGGGTGCAAACCGCTCGGCTATAGAGCGCCCCTCATGGCGGACCTGGACGACGAGCTCGAGGGCGACGACGAGGAAGAAGAGGAGCAGCCCAAGGGCGGCAAGCGCTACATCACCCGCGCCGGCGCCGAGCGGCTGCACAAGGAGCTGCGTCAGCTGCTCAACGTGGAGCGGCCCAAGGTGACCGCCGAGGTCTCGGCCGCGGCCGCGCAGGGGGACCGCTCGGAGAACGCGGAGTACATCTACGGCAAGAAGCGGCTGCGCGAGATCGACCGGCGCCTGCGCTTCCTCCAGAAGCGGCTGGACAGCTCGATCGTCGTGGATCCGAAAGATCAAACGGACACCTCGCGGATCTTCTTCGGCGCCACGGTGAAGCTCGAGGACGAGGACGGGAAGGTGACCACCTACCAATTGGTGGGCCCGGACGAGACGGACACCAAGGGGGGGCTGATCAGCATCGAGTCCCCGGTGGGCAAGGCGCTGATCGGCAAGCGCAAGGGGGACGAGGTCACGGTCATGCGCCCGCGCGGCGAGATCGAGCTGACCGTCCTGGAGATCCGCTACCTCTGACGCGCCGCGCGTCAAAAGCGCCCAGGTGTCAAGCGCTGAGCGTCCCCCGAAAAAGTTCGCGCCCTGCTCCCACGGCGAGTGCCTGGGGGGAGCGGGCGTGTCTATATTCGGCCCGATGGACCGATGAGCCGCCGCCGCTGTTGGTAAGGCCCTACACGCGAGGTCTGCCCGCTCCGAATGCGAAAGAACTTCATCCTCGACACGAACGTCCTGTTGCACGACCCGCGGTCCATCTACGCGTTCGACGACAACAACGTCATCATCCCCATCTACGTCATCGAGGAGCTGGATCAGTTCAAGAAGGATCTCTCTGAGCTCGGCCGCAATGCCCGTCTGATCGCCCGCTACCTGGACGCCTTCCGGTCCGAGGGCTCGCTCGCCGAAGGGGTGCCGCTCCCCAACGGCGGCACCATCCGGGTCTCGTTCTCCAACCGCGATCTGCCGAAGTCGATGGCGGACGGCAACCTGATGGACAACCGCATCCTCGCGGTGGCCATCGACCTGCTGGAGAAGGAGCCGGACACCCAGGCGGTCTTCATCACCAAGGACACCAACCTGCGCATCCGGGCGGACGCGCTCGGGCTGGTGGCCGAGGACTACGACACCGAACGGGTGGAGATCACCGATCTCTACACCGGCCACACCGAGCTGTTCGTCGCCAGCGAGCTGGTGGACGCGATGTACAAGCCGTCCGCCGAGATTGAGGTCCCGGACCAGGACAAGCTCTCGCCCAACCAGTTCGTGCTCCTCAAGGATCAGTCCAACCCCTCGCACACGGCGATGGGCCGGCTGAACCCGACGAAGGGGAAGATCGTCCCGCTGCTGCGCTCGGGGAAGGAGGGCGTCTGGGGCGTCCGCCCGCGCAACATGGAGCAGAGCTACACGATCGACCTGCTGCTCAACGACGACATCAAGCTGGTGACGATCGTGGGCAAGGCGGGCACCGGCAAGACGCTGCTCGCGATCGCCGCGGGGCTGCAGAAGACGACCGAGGAGGCCGTCTACCAGAAGCTCTTGGTGAGCCGGCCGATCTTCCCGCTCGGCCGGGACATCGGCTACCTCCCGGGAGACGTGGAGCAGAAGCTCAACCCCTGGATGCAGCCGATCTTCGACAACGTGGAGTTCCTGATGAACCTCTCCCGCGCGGACAAGAAGGCCGGGCGCGGGTACCACGAGCTGATCGACCTGGGGATCCTGGAGATCGAGCCGCTGACCTACATCCGCGGCCGCAGCATTCCGAACCAGTTCATCATCGTGGACGAGGCGCAGAACCTCACGCCGCACGAGGTGAAGACGATCATCACCCGCGTGGGCGACAACACGAAGATCGTGCTCACCGGCGACCCGTACCAGATCGACAACCCGTACGTGGATGCCACCAACAACGGCCTGGTGCACGTGGTGAACCGCTTCCGGTCGGAGAAGATCGCCGGCCACATCACCATGCAGAAGGGTGAGCGCAGCCAGCTCGCGGAGCTCGCTGCCAACCTGCTCTAGCGGGGGGACGGGTGACGACGGAGGAAGAGAAGAAGCCGCTGATCGACTACCCCACGGTCTACACCTTCAAGGTGATGGGCCGGCAGGAGCACGGCTTCCGCGAGTACGTGCGACAGCTCTTCAAGCGCCTGATGGGGCAGGACGTGCCGCTGGAGTCCATCAGCGAACAGCCGAGCAGCATGGGCAAGTACCTCTCGGTCTCCGTCTCCGTCTACCTGCTCTCCGAAGACCAGCGCCGCAGCATCTACGTGCAGCTGTCGAAGGAGCGGCGCGTCCTCTATTACTTGTAGAGCGGGCCCACACTGTCGGACACAAGTCGCGAGCTAGCCGCGCTGAGAACCTGCCGGTATAACTGAGTGCACATGTCCCCGGCCGAGCACTTCCCGCTCCACTTCCCCGCCGACGCTCGCAGGGCCTTTGGAACCGAAGACTTCGTCCGGCGGATCGCCCGCGTGGCCCACTGGGGCAGCGGCGCGCGCCTGCTCGAGCTCGGCTGCGGTCCGGCCCCCTCGGGCACCGTGCTGGTGAAGGAGCTCGGCTGCACGCTGCTCGCGGTGGACGAGGACGCCGCCGCGCTGGAGAACGTGAAGGAGCGCGCCAAGACCCACGGGCTGGGAGATCGCGTGGAGACCCGGACGGTGGATCCGGCGAACCTGAGCTTCAGCGATGGCCAGTTCGACGGGATCTTCTCGCTCGGCCGCGTGCTGATGCCGCTCGCCACCGGGGTGAAGGCGCTGCGGCGCTACCTCGCGCCCAAGGGGCGGCTGTGCTTGCCGTACCCGGTCCGCGTGGGCCGCCACCCGGCGCGCAGCGTGATGGACCACTGGGAGAAGCGGCTGGGCGAGCCGCTGATGCTCCCGCGAGACTGCCTCCAGCTGATGGAGAAGGCCGGCTTCGAGCCGGAGTCCGTGGAGACGCTCAGCGATCTCGAGCTGGATGACTACTACCGCGCGCTCGAGCCCTTCGTGGCGATCGGCGACGAAGTGAAGGCCATGCGCGAGGAGATGGATCTCCACCGCACCGCCGGCGGGCGCGGCAGCTTCAGCTACGGCCTGGTGATCGGCCGCCGCAAGGAGCCGGGCGAGAAGCCGCCGGTCTCCCGCAACGAGTAGCCCGTCAGACGGCCAGCGCCACCGGCGGCAGCGGGACGCTGCGCAGCTGCGCGTGGAGCGTGGGGCTGAGCATGAAGAAGAAGAGCGCGTCGCCGAAGGCGATCGTGTCTCCGTCGTAGAGCTCGGTCTCCAGCCCCGCCAGGTCGCTCGCGTTGACGAAGGTGCCGTTGGTGGAGCCCACGTCCTTGACCGTGCAGGTGACGGTTCGGGGCTCCCAGCGCAGCACGGCGTGCCGCTTGGAGACCGAAGGGTCTCTCACCACCACGTCGCACTCGTCTGCCCGGCCCACCGAGAGCTCGCGCGGCTGCGCCAGCGACGGGAGGGGCTGAACGCGCAAGCCGGAGAAGCGCAACACCATGGCGAGGATCTCGTCCGCCATCCGCGAGCGCATGGCCATCCCCACCGTCCGGCTCGCCACCAGCGCCGTGGCCACGTTCGCGAACACGCTCTGCGGCGGCCGCTCGATCAGCAGGAACGGTCCCAGCTCGTCCGCGAACTCGTCAGGGGTGGTACGGGAAGCAAGCTCGGCCAGGTCGCGTACTCGCAGCATGGCGGTAATAATACAGCCATGCGGCACCCTCTCTGGAAGGTGCGGCCGGGTGGGGCGGCTACCGCTGTGCGAGCTGCTCCAGATAGGTGCGCAGGGCTGCGGCGGTCTCCTCCGCGAGCGGGTCGAACGCGATCCGCGCCTGATCGTAGGGCTCGTCCTCCCGGGCCCACTGGGTCGCCAGCACCCTCCCGGTCAGCTGCAGGGGTGGCGCGCCTTCCCGGTCCAGGAAGAGGATGAGCCCTTCGCCCACGGCCACGGGGGTGTCCAGCCAAAGGCTCACGCCGCCCAGGGAGAGATCCCGGACGATGGCCTTCACGTCCGTGCGGCCGGTGCACTGGACGCTGAGCCGGTGGGCAACCCGCGGATAGGCGCGCCGCTCACCTCCGGGGCCCGCCACCAGCCGGGCGATGAGGGCGGAGAGCGCGGTGTTCTGGCCGGCGGTGAGCTCCACGAACTGGAGCCCCACGCCCATCAGGCCGCCTCCCTGGGGCGCCTCCACCAGCCGGACGATCTGGGCCCGCAGCGGCACCGAGACGCCGCCGCCGGGCAGCGCCAGCTCGAGCTCCACCGTGACGCCCACGGCGCCGAACGGCTGGTTGCAGATCAGGAAGAGTCCGCCGCGCGAGACGTCCCGCACCGGCAGCTCGAAGCGCCGGCCGCTGGGCACGCTGACCCAGGCGGTGGCGGGGGCGGAGATGCGGGGATGCGCGCGCTGCTCGTGGATGGCGAGCGGTCTGGGCATGCGGAGGCGAACGGTACTACAGCGGCACGAGCCTCACCCGTTCGTCGTAGAGCGCGCCGCCCTCGCCGAGATCCGTGGTGGCCGCGCGCACCAGCGCGTTGGCGCACCGCCCGTCCCTCAGGTGCCCACCCTTCGGCATCAGCGCCACGTCCCGCCTTTGCCGGGCGTCGTGGCGCACGCGCACCTCCAGCCGGCCCAGCACGGACTCCAGCGCCGCCAGGCCGCCGTCCGCCACGCCGCAGGCCGCGTCCGGGTGGACGGTGACCTCGGCCGGGCCTTCCTGTGGCACCGCCCACTGCGAGGACTGGGACTTCTCGGTGGAGAGCGCAGTGAGCAGCAGCGGGTAGCCGGGCGGCGCCTCGGCGGGGGAGGGGGGCGCCTCCACGATCAGGTTCACCTTCCCGGAGGGCGTGGCGAACTTCCGGTCCTCGAAGACGATCTTCGGCCGGGTGGGGTTGCGGACGGCGGTGGTGGCCAGCTGCTCCAGCGTCACGCCGTGCTCCGCCAGCTTGGGCCGGGCGATCCGCTCCTTCCATTCGCGGGCGCTCCCGGCGAGCGGCTGCGAGAGCCCCACGCGCTCCGCCAGGGCCTGGACGATCTCCAGGTCGCTCTTCACGCCCGGCGGCGGGGGAACCACCGGCCGGGCCTCGCCGATGTAGTGGTGGCCGTAGCTGCCCACGAGGTCGTCCGCTTCGAGCAGCGTGGTGGTGGGGAGCACCAGGTGGGCCTCGCGGGCGGTGTCCGTGAGGAAGCTGTCCACCACCACCACGAAGTCCCGGCTGCGCAGCGCCTCCACCGTCCGGTGCGAGTCCGGCAGCATCGCCACCGGGTTGCCCGCGGTGACCCAGACCGCGCGGATCGGCGGGTCCTTCATCCCCAGGACCTCCTGGCCGAAGAGCGGCTCGCAGACGGTGCGCGGGGCGTTGCCCTTGAGGAAGGAGGTGTCGAACGCCGAGCGGCGGGCGAAGTAGTAGCTCACGCCGCCCCCGGAGATCCCCAAGTTGCCGCTCACCGCTCCCAGCGCGTCCAGCGCCCGGAGCGTGGCTGCGCCGTGCGCCCGGCGCGCCATGCCCCAGCCACAGAGGATGGCGGTGGGCTTGCCGGGCCCGAGTGCCTCGGCGAGCTCGTGCGCGGCGGAGGCAGGCAGCTGCGCCTGAGCGCACCAGGCCTCCACGGTGTGGCGGTGCGCCAGCGCCTCGAAGCGGTCCAGGTGATCGCAGTACTGGGGCGCTTGCGGATCAGTCCAGCCGCGCTCGAAGAGCACGCGCGCCACCGCCATCGCCAGGGCGAAGTCCCCGCCCGGGCGGGGCTGGAGGTAGCGCTGGCAGAGCGTGGCGGTCCGGTGGTGGACCGGATCGATCAGCGTGAGCTTCGCGCCCTTCGCGCGCGCGTCCCGCAGCACGTTCACGGTGTGCGGGCTGGAGACGAAGACGTTCTTTCCCCAGAGGAGGATCTGCTTGGCGTTGAGCAGGTCGAACAGATCGTTGCTGTCCTCCACGCCGAAGTCCGTCAGCTGCGCCGCGTCCCCCGCGCCGGAGCAGATGTCCCCGCGCTTGCTGGTGACCGGGCCGAACAGCTCGAAGAAGTAGTCGCTGAGCGCCTTGAGCAGCCCCAGCGAGCCGCCGCTGCGGTAGTGGAAGATCGCCGCTGGCCCGGACTCGGCGCGGATCGTCTTCAGCCGCTGCGCCGCCGTGTCCAGGGCCTGCTCCCAGCTCACCGGCGTCAGCTTCCCGTCCACGCGCAGCAGCGGGGTGGTGAGCCGCTCCGGCGAGTACTGCGTGTCCAGGAAGAGGCTGGTGCGGTAGCAGAGGGAGCCGCGGGTGATCGGGTGCTCCCGCTCGCCGCGGATCCGCGTCACCTTGCCGTCCTCCACGGTGGCGAGGATCGCGCAGGCGTCCGGGCAGTCCCGGTTGCAGAGGGTGCGGCGCTCCTGCGCGGCGGCGGGCTTGGCGGGGATCATCGGACCGGCAGTATCCGGCCTTCCGCGCCCGGACGACAGCGCGCGCGGCGGGTGGGCCGCCGCTTGGTCCAGTCCAGAGGGAGGCTTGGCCCAGCTAGGCGATCAGTTGACCGCGCCGCTGTAGTCCACCAGCTCCACCTGCTCGCTCGCCATGCCGATGGTGAGCTGCTCGCGGTAGCCCTCGGCGTCGCCCGCCACCTGCAGCGCCATGGGGCGCGCGAAGCGGATGGTGACCTCCTGCGCGTGGAAGTCCTGGATGCCGCGCGGGAACCACTTCCCCTTCCACATCTTGGGGAGGTTCATGAGGATGAACGGCGTGGAGACCGCGCCCAGGCGCAGGTGCATCATCCCGCGCCGCTTGCCGGCGAACGGGAACATCTTGAAGCCGTACCCGTAGTACGGAATCGTCCCCGCGGACGCCATCATCAGCTTGCCGCGGAAGAGCAGCTCGCCCGGGCCGATCGGCTGGCCCGCGGGCAGCCCATCCGGGTCCAGCCGGTAGGCGGGACAGCCGCGGCCGTTGGTGACCTCGCACTCGGTCCAGGTGGACTGGGTGAGGTAGTGCGGCACCGTCTTGAGCGCCACGGAGGAGAGGTAGCCCGCGCCACCCGAGAAGATCGACTTGAGCGGCCCCTTGCCGGCGGTGTTGCGCACCGCGAGGTAGTCGTTGAGCACCTTGCCATCCACGCCCAGGCCGGCGAAGTGGGCGCGCTTGCCCTCGATCATCAGCATGTCCAGCCGGCGGTAGCCGGGGACCTCGCTGGCGCGGGCGCGCAGGACGTCATCCAGCACGCCGTCCCCACGGGTGGAAGAGGCGGAGACCAGGGAGGCCAGCGCGTTGCCGGTCCCCAGCTTGAGCACGCCGAACCGCGGGGCGCGCACGGAGGAGAGGTAGGGGCGGCGGGCGTCCAGCGCGCGGTGGATCTCGTTCAGGAAGCCCACGAAGGTCCCGTCACCGCCGCCGCAGAACACCGTGCCGTACTTCCGCTCCAGCACGGTTTCGGCGATCCGGCGCGCGTCGAACTGCGAGCGGGACAGGAAGAGGTCCTCGGCCGGCACCACGTGGGAGAGCGAGCGGATGACCTTCTCGCTCACCTTCCGGGCGTTCGCGTTCAGGAGCACCGCCACCTTCGGCTCCTGGGCCTCGTTCTTAGAAGGGAACGAGCGGTATTCGGCGTTTCGGAGGGGCTGAACAAACATACTGAGCTCCAGATGTAGGCCGGTGTCGTCGTTACGCGGTGCGGCAGTTGCTGCCCGCTGCTGCACATTCCCAGCCAGTTTGTCGCCTCACCGTCAGTTCGCCCTCCCAACAGCGAAGACGAGCGCTTAGCTTCCGGCATCTCCCAAGCTCGGCTGGGGGGCAGGTGCGAAACGCAAAGCGCGGGTGGCGGTCGGTGCGCAGCGCGTTACGCACTCGTGACCTGGGTAGCCGAGCCACTTGCCGCCCGCAAGCCCTTTGGAGACGCCCGTTTGACACGTGGGGTCACCTGGTTACTTTAGGCCCACGTCTGTAGCCCGTAGAAACTTCATAGATTTCAGGAGGATAGCGGCCGTGGGCAAAATCATCGGAATCGACCTGGGGACGACGAACAGCGTGGTCGCCGTGATGGAGGGCCGCGAGCCCAAGGTGATCACCAACGAAGAGGGCAGCCGGCTGACGCCCTCCGTCGTCGGCTTCATGAAGGACGGGGAGCGGAAGGTGGGGCAGGTGGCCAAGCGCCAGGCCATCACCAACCCGGAAGGCACCGTCTACTCCATCAAGCGCTTCATGGGGCGCCGCCACGACGAGGTCACCGAGGAGGCGAAGCTCGTCCCCTATAAGGTGGTGCGCGGCCCCAACGGCGACGCGCGCGTGGAGATTGACGGCAAGCAGTACAGCGCCCCGGAGATCTCGGCGCAGGTGCTGCTCAAGCTCAAGCGCGCCGCGGAGAACTACCTGGGTGAGAAGGTCACCGAGGCGGTGATCACCGTCCCGGCGTACTTCAACGACGCCCAGCGGCAGGCCACCAAGGACGCCGGCGAGATCGCGGGGCTCACCGTCCGCCGGATCGTCAACGAGCCCACCGCGGCGGCGCTGGCCTACGGCCTGGACAAGAAGAAGGACGAGAAGATCGCCGTGTACGACTTCGGCGGCGGCACGTTCGACATCTCGATCCTGGAGGTCGGTGAGAACGTGGTGGACGTGCTCGCCACCAACGGCGACACGCACCTGGGCGGCGACAACATCGACCAGCGGATCATGGACTGGCTGATCGCCGAGTTCAAAAAGGACACGGGGCTGGACGTCTCCAAGGACAAGATGGTGCTCCAGCGCCTCAAGGAGGCGGCGGAGAAGGCGAAGATCGAGCTCTCCAGCACCATGGAGACGGACATCAACCTGCCGTTCCTCACGGCGGATCAGTCCGGGCCCAAGCACCTCAACGTCAAGCTCTCGCGCGCCAAGTTCGAGACCATGATCGACGATCTGGTCGAGCGCTCGCTCGAGCCGGCGCGCAAGTGCCTCAAGGACGCCGGGCTGGACGTGAAGCAGCTGGACGAGGTCGTCCTCGTCGGCGGCTCCACCCGCATCCCGAAGGTGCAGGAGGCGGTGAAGAAGCTCTTCGGCAAGGAGCCGAACCGCTCGGTGAACCCGGACGAGGTCGTCGCCGTGGGCGCGGCCGTTCAGGCCGGCGTGCTCTCCGGCGAGGTGAAGGACATCCTGCTCTTGGACGTCACCCCGCTCTCGCTGGGTGTGGAGACGCTGGGCGGCGTGATGACCAAGCTGATCGAGCGCAACACCACCATCCCCACCCGGAAGTCGGAGACCTTCTCCACCGCGGCGGATGGCCAGGCGCAGGTGGAGATCCACGTGCTGCAGGGTGAACGCGAGATGGCCGCGGACAACCGCACGCTGGGGCGCTTCCACCTGACCGGGCTGCCGCCCGCGCCGCGCGGGGTGCCGCAGATCGAGGTCACCTTCGACATCGACGCCAACGGCATCCTCAACGTGAGCGCGAAGGACAAGGCGACCAGCAAGGAGCAGAAGGTCACCATCACCCACTCCTCGGGCCTGGCGAAGGACGAGGTGGAGAAGATGGTCGCCTCGGCGAAGGAGAACGAGACCGCCGACAAGGCGCGCCGCGAGCTGATCGAGGTCAAGAACCGCGCCGAGAACATGGCGTACCAGATGGACAAGCTGCTCAAGGAGAACAAGGACAAGCTCTCCGCCGAGACCGGCAAGTCCCTGGAGGAGGCCGTCTCCGCCCTCAACGCCGTCCGCGAGGGTCAGGACAAGGCCGCCATCGAGGCCGCGCTCCAGAAGCTCGAGCAGACCAGCCACAAGGCGGCCGAGGAGATGTACAAGGCCGCCGGCGCCGCGCCGGGCTCGGCCGCGCAGCCGCCCCCCGAGGCGGGCGGGCCCTCCGCCCAGCCGGGCAGCCAGGCGCAGCCGAAGAAGGACGATGTGGTGGACGCGGAGTTCCGCAGCAGCTGAGCGCGCTCTGACAGTCTGACGGTTTTTCCGAAGGGGGACAGGGCCGGGTGCCCTGTCCCTCTTCGCGTTCCAGCGGCCGCCTGCTTGCTCTCCGGTGGCCGCTCCTTGAAGTAGGCTGCCGCGCGCACGTGAGCACCTCGAGAGAGCTGCCCGCAGGCCGGGCCTTCGTCACCTTCTTCCAGGAGCTGCGCGAGGTCTTCCTCGAGCGGGAGACCTTGTTCACGCAGATCGAGCTGGCGCTGCTCGCCCGCGAGCACGTGCTGGTCACCGGGCCGCCGGGCACCGCCAAGAGCGCCATCGCCAGCGCGGTGCTCTCGCGGATCCACGACGAGCGCAGCGGCAAGCCGTCCCTGTTCGCCAAGCAGCTCTCCGAGTCCACCGTCCAGACGGATCTGATCGGCCCGGTGGACTTCAAGGTCCTCACCGAGACCGGGCGCACCGAGTACCTCACCGAGGACGGCATGCTGGGCGCGGCCCACGCCTTCCTGGATGAGGTCTTCGACGGGCGGGACATGCTCCTGCGCTCCATCCTCAACGTGCTCCACGAGCGCGAGCTCAAGGAGGGGCGCCGGGTCACCGCCGGGCAGATCGAGTGCGCCCTGATGACCACCAACCGGTACCTCTCCGAGGTCCTGGCCCGCTCGCCCGAGCTCCTGCTCGCCTTCGCGGACCGGCTCAGCTTCGTCTGCTTCGTCCCCAAGGGCTTTGCCCGCCGCGGCAGCCGCGCGGCGATGCTCGCCCGCGCCTCCAAGGCCCAGCGGCCGGTGCTGCGCGCCTCGCTGAGCCTGCAGCAGCTGGACGCGCTCCAGCTGGAGGTGGAGCAGGTGCGGGTGGAGGGGGATGTGCTGGAGGCGGTGGAGCAGCTGTCTGACGAGCTGGAGCGTGAGCTGCTCGCGCAGGTCTCCAAGCTGCCGGACTACGTCCCCACCAAGTACTTCTCCCAGCGCTCGGTGGTGAAGGCGCTCTGGGCGCTCAAGGCCGCGGTGGTGAGGGATCGAATGTACCAGCGCCCCACGCGCGCGCTGGTGGCAGAGCCTGCCGACCTGGAAGCGCTGCGCCACTTCTTCCTGCTCGGCGGCCCGCCGCCGGAGGAGCTGGAGGCGCTGCTCGCCTCCGCCGCGGATCCGCGCGAGCGGGCGCAGCTGGAGATCATCCGGCTCGAGCACCAGGTGTTCGACGCCGTCCTCGCCCGGCTCAAGGGCGCCCTGGGCGGTGGGCTTACGCGCGAGGCCGCCGCGCTGGCCGCGGGCAAGGATCTCCAGGCCGCGCAGAAGCTGCAGAAGACCTTCGTCCCCGCGGAGGCGCTGGCGCTGGCCCGGGAGCTCAAGGGCAAGCTGCGCCCGGGGCCCCGCCACCCGGAGAACCGACCCCCGCTGGTGGCGGCGGCGCGGCTGCTCGTCCAGGCCACCTCGGCGCGGCTCTCCTCCCAGCGGCGCGCGCTGGGCGCGGAGGCCCGGGCCTCCGCCGTCTTTCCCTCCGCCGCGGAGGTGCTCGGCCTGGCGCACGGCGTCCCCGAGCTGGCGGATCTCCAGGCCGGCCTGGTGCAGGCGGCGGAGGAGGCCTGCGGCTTCGAGCTGGGGCGGCTGGCGCACGAGGCCTCTGCCCCGGGCTTCGAGGATGGGCAGAAGTGGGAGGCGCTGTGCGCCGCCGCCCAGGCGGTGGACGCGGAGCTCAAGGCGGTGCGGCAGCTCGCGGAGCGGGTGGGCGCCCTGGACGCCGAGCGGGGGACGAAGCTGGTGGCCCAGGAGCAGGCCACGCGCGAGCGCGCCGCCGCCGCGGTGCGCGCGCAGCTGGCGCGGGCGTTCCGGGGGCAGAAGGTGGGCGAGGCCGGGCGGACGTTGGAGCAGGACTCGCGGCGGCTGGCGGAGGGCGAGCGGGCGGTGGTGGCGCTCTGGGCAGACGCCGCCGGGCTGCGCGCGGAGCTGCTGGAGCCTTTGGCCCGCGAGCACGTCCGCAACGTGCTGCGCGCCGCCCCGTTCTCCCGGATCGAGCAGCTCACCGTGGCCTGCCAGCAGCTGGCCGAGGCGCTGCGCCAGGAGGGGCTGGAGGCGGAGCGGCTGATCGGCGCGCAGCGGGAGCTGCTCGAGGCCCGGCTGCGCGAGTACAGCAAGACGCTTTCGACGGGGGCCCAGGCCGCCACCGCGGTGGGCGGCGCCGAAGGCGAGGCGCACCTGGCCTACCGCAAGCGCTTCGGGCCCGCGCAGGTGCCGGACGGGGAGACGCTCGCGCTGCGCGGGCTGGAGGAGCGGCTGCTCAACGGCCACGCGCCGGCGGAGCGGCTCTCCGAAGAGCTGCGGCGCGCGGTGGCGCAGGCGGAGCTGGACTCGCTGGGCCAGCGGGTGCGCTTCCTCACCGGCTGGTACGCCCACCTCCAGACGCAGCTGCCCGCGGCCACCGCGCTGGCCAGCCCACAGGAGGCGGACAAGGCCTTCGACCGGCTGGTGCGCAGCCGCTTCCCGCTCCTGACGGTGAAGGAGGGCGAGCTGGCGCGGCTGCTCGCGGCCGCCGCGGCGCTCAAGCCGCTCTCCGGGGAGCTGGGGCAGTCCGCGGGGGCGCTGGAGTCCGCCGTCCAGCGGCTGGCGGAAGACTTCGGTCACTTCAGCAAGCAGCTGCTGGACGCGCGGGTGGCGCGGGGGCGCTGACGGAGGATGGCCGCGTCCCTCCCAGCCCTGCGCGCGCGGCTGGACGCGCTCGAGCGCGGGGAGCTCTTGCCCGGGTCCTTCCTGGGGCGGGCCCTGGCGCGGCTGGGCGCGCGGGACGGGACGCCCGGGCTGCCGAAGCTCGAGGCGCTGGATCGCGAGCTGGACGCGGTGGGCATCCACACGTCCATGGACGCGCGGCTGCTCGCCTCGCTCGGGGTGCAGGAGGGGCGGGCGGGGGCCCTCGCCAAGGGGCTGCTCGCGCGCGCCGCGGAGGTGACGGAGGAGTTCGAGGCGGCGGTGGCCTTGCTCGAGCGCAAGCGCGTGGCGGGCGAGCCGCCGGCGCAGCACCGGGCCGCGCTGGAGGCGGTGGCGCACCGGTTCGGCGCGGTGGCCCGGGCGGTGCGCGTGGCGGAGCTCTTCGCTACCGCTGGCCCCGAGCCCGAGGTGACGCTGCTGCCCCGCCCGGCGCGGCAGCCGGGGCCGCCGCCTGCGTCCGCCCGGGTGGCGATCGCCGAGTTCTGGGCCGAGCGCGCGCAGGGGAACGCGGTGGATCTGGTCCAGCGGCGCAGGGATCTGGACGCGGCACACGAGCTGCTCCTGGCGGTGGGGGAGGGGCAGGAGCGGGACCGGGTCCGGCGGCTCCGGGCGAAGGTGGCGGGCGCGCGGGAGCGGGTTCGGCAGGAGCCGGCGGTGCGCTCCCTGCTGGAGCTCACGCGGGCGCTGCGCCCAGGCGGGAAGGCGGCGCCGGAGGAGGCCTACGCCCGGCTGCGCGGCCTCTATGAGCGGGCGGTGGAGGCGCAGGACGGGCCGTTGGCGAGCGCGGCGGCCCGGGCGCTGGAGCCGCTGCTGGCCCGGGGCGCCGCGGAGGTCCGCGCGGCGGTGGAGCGCTCGGAAGGCCTGCGCCGCGCTCAGTGGCTGGGGCCCCGGCGCGAGGACGAGCTCTCCAGCCGGTTGATGGACCTGGCGCTGGGCGCTGACCCGGCCATGCACGAGTTCTTCGAGCTCGCCGCCGGCGCCGAGCACTACTTCGACGTGGAGGACGCGCTGGCGCAGGAGGTGGTGGAGCGCGAAGCGGGGCGCCCACGGCCGCGGCTGCGGCGGGTCCCGTACCCCACCCAGGCGATGACGTACGAGCACACCGGCGGGCTGCACGAGGTCCACAACTTCGTCCTCAGCGACCCGCGCCGGCTCATCTACGATCTCGCCTCCAACCGCCAGCAGGTGCGGGCCTATCTCGAAGAGGTGCAGGCCCCGGCCCCCCGCCGCGTCCGCAAGAGCGCGGTGCGCGTCTACGTCTGTGACGCCTCCGGCTCCATGTACGGGCGGCGGGCGCGGATGCGCAACGCGCTCTTGATCGCCGAGCTCAACAACCTGCGGCGCCGGGCGCTGCTCGGTGAGCCGTTCGATCCGCTCTACTTCTCGTTCTTCAACGACCGCGCCACCGAGTTGGTCCGGGTGGACGCGGCGGAGGAGGCCGCGCGCCGGATGACCGAGCTGCTCTCCGGCGGACCGGCGGAGGGCCAGACGGACATCAGCCTGGCGCTGATCTCCGCGTTCGAGTCCATCCGCGCCGCGCAGGGGAAGGATCCCCACCTGGCGCGCGCCACGGTGGTGCTGATCACGGACGGCGAGGACCGGGTGGATCTCCCCAAGGTCCGCCAGGCGCGGGCGGTGGGCGCGCTGGAGGTTGCGCTCTCCTTCATCTCGCTGGGGGAGGAGAACCGGGACCTGCGGGCGCTGGCGCTCGAGCAGCGTCAGCGCGGCACCCGGGCCTTCTACCACCACCTCTCTGACCGCGAGCTGGGCGAGGCCCGGACGGAGTTCGACTCGGCCTGGCGCACGCTGTTGCCGCCCAGCGTGGAGGTCACCTCCCAGGCGCTGCAGGCGCTGCGGCCAAACCTGGAGGCGCTGGAGGCGTTGGCGCGGCGGGCCCCGGTCCGGCCCATCCTCACGCTGGAGACCTTCGACACGCTCTTCCCCGTCCCGGAGGGACCTCCGCCGCAGCTGCCGGAGGCGTCCGTGGAGGAGGCGGCCCGCTGCGCGGACATCGTGGCGGCCGTGGCGGAGGCCGCCTCGCTGGCGCCGGCGGAGGGCAGGGCGGAGGAGGCCTCGGTGCTGCTGACGCACCTGCTGGGCGTCTATGGGCTGACGATGCCGGCCTACCTGCGCCGGGCCAGCGCCGCCGGCGGGGCCCTGCGCGAGGGGCTCGAGCGCGTCCGGCTGCTCTGCCGCCCGGCTGGGGCCTGAGGGCGATCCTTCGCGGGGCGATCCGCTGTAGGCTCTGCCCCGTGTTCGGCTTTGGGAAGAAGGGCAAGGGGACGAAGGAGGCACAAGCCTCCGCGCCCGCCAGCGCCCCCGGCCAGGAGGCGCTCGCCGCCTACGACCGCTTCCTGGAGGACCTGGAGCGCCAGGGCGCGCAGATCCGCAAGTCCGCTGCCACGCTCGTGGCGCTCCGCTCCGAGCTGCGCCGGGACGATGACCGCTACGGCCGGGTGATCCAGGACCTGGATCAGCGGCTCGTCCTCGCCCGAAACCGGAAGGACGTGCCGGCCGAGGCCGTGCTGCGCCGGGACCGGCGCGAGGCGGAGGCGGCCCAGACCAGCACCCGCGAGGCGCTCGCCCGCGCGGAGGAGGACGCCACCGCGCTGCTCGCCGCCGGGGCGGATCTCTCCAAGCGGATCGCCGAGCTCAAGCGCGAGCGCGCCAGCGCCCGCGCGCGGCTGGCGGTGGGGCACGCTGTCACCAACGCGCTCCGGGAGCGCTATGAGCGCTTCGAGCAGGTGATGGCGCTGGAGGCGGCCCGGGACGAAGTGGAGAAGGCCCAGGCCCTGGCGCAGATCTACCGGGAGGACCGGGCCAAGGAAGGCAGCGGCTAACCCCCCGTCCACCCCAAGCGAAGTCGAGGGGCGGTGGAGACGCTGGGCGCCCCTCGGCTTCGCCCGGGGTGAGCGGAGCTCAGTTCCGGCGCGCGGCCTGGTGCAGCTCCAGCACGATGTTGCCGCCCTTGAAGAGCCGCACCGCCCCGGAGGTCTGGCTCACCACCAGGGCGATCGCCTTGGTGGTGGAGGTGATCCCCGCCGCCGCGGCGTGGCGGGCCCCCAGCCCGAGTGGGATCTTCACCTCTTCGTCGGACGCGGAGAGGTAGCGGCCGGCGGAGAGCACCACGCCGTCCTCGCGGATCACGAAGGCGCCATCGAGCACGGAGAAGTTCTTCACCGCGTCCCGGATCTTCGGGTCCAGCACGTTGCGCTCGGCCTCGGAGAGCCCCTGGAACGGGTTGATCGTCATCTGGCGGCTCTTCTCGAGCACGCTGGTGTGATCGCCGATGCAGATGATGGTGCCCACCGGGTGGCCCTCGAAGCCCTCCTGGCCGATCTGCAGGGTGAGCTGGATGAGCGCGTCCACCACCTGGGAGTTGAACTCCTCGCCCAGCTTCACGCCTTCGATCGCCACGCGATCATCCAGCGTGCCGCCGATCTTCATCTGCATCAGCGTGTCCACGCCCGCTCCCACCTTTCCGGTGACGGCGAGCACCAGGTCCCCTTCCTTGAAGGCCCCCTGGGAGAGCGCGGAGACGAGCGCGACCTTGACGCGCTCCACGCGCGAGTAGTCGTACTCGGGGATCACCAGCGCCCGCAGCTTCTTCTGGGTGAGCTCCTCCGCGAGCTTTTCGGAAGTGACGGCGCAGATCAGCTTGGTCTTGCACTTGCGGCCCCGGAGGTCCTCCGGGCCGATCGGGTGGTCGCTGATGTAGAGAAAGTGGTCAACGTCCGACTTGCTGGCCAGCGCGAGGGCTGCCCGGAGGAACTCTCGGTCGAATTTGGACTTGTCGCTCACGTAGGTCCCATTCGTACCCCAGTCAGCACGATGCGCAAGCAGACGTCCTCGCATGCCTTGACAGCTTCGGGTGCGTTCCTTAAAGCTGCTCGGCCATTTTTTCGTGTCGTTGGGCGCCACTTCATACAGGTTGGACGGGGGCAAACGGTCGTGAACCAGAAAGATCTCAAGCGCTTCAAGAAGATGCTCGAGGACAGCAAGACCGGCCTGCTCCAGAGCGCCAAGAAGACGCTGATGGAGGAGTCCAACTTCGACACGGACGACCTCCCGGACGAGATCGACCTGGCCTCCTCCGAGTACGCGCAGTCCATGGTGTTCCGGCTCCGGGACCGGGAGAAGTTCCTCCTCAAGAAGATCGAGAAGGCCCTCCTGCGGATCGAGGACGGGACCTTCGGCGTGTGCGAGCGCTGCGAGGAGCCGATCTCGCCCAAGCGGCTGGAGGCGCGGCCGGTGACCACGCTGTGCATCCGCTGCAAGGAAGAGCAGGAGAAGAAGGAGAAGTCGTACGGCTGACCCGAGGGTGGCCAGTGGGGCCAGCGCGCAGCGGCGCCTGGCCCTACTGCAGCTCCACCCGCAGCAGCTCCCGGCCGATCAGGAACTGATCCTGGTGCTCGACGAACGCGGGGGCGCTCAGCTTGATGAACGTCCCGTTCGAGGAGCCCAGGTCCTTGAGCAGGAGCCTGTCCCCTGCCACCTGCATCTGCGCGTGGCGGCCGGAGACGAAGCCATCCGTGGGGAAGGTGATGTCCCCCAGCTCGCGGCCGAGCAGGTTCTCCCCCTCCTTGAGGGGGTAGGCGCTGCCGCGGATCCCACCTTCGAGCAGCTGGACCAGCCGGAAGCGGTAGCCCGGGTCCGGTGAGCCCCAGGCGATGGCGCCGCCCGCGGAGGGCGCCACCGCAGGGATCGGCTCGATCAGCAGCCGCTGGCGGCCCAGCCGCAGCTCGCCTCCCGGGAGGACCTCGCGCTCGTTGCGCAGCCGCAGAAACAGGCCGTTTCCTCCGCCCACGTCCTCGATCGCCAGGCGGGAGCCGGAGAAGAAGAAGCGCGCCTGCACCGCGGCGACGAAGGGGTCGTCCTTGAGGGCAATCTCGCCCTGGGTGCCGCAGGTGAGCACGTCTGCCTGCATGCGCTGCAGGGACTCGGGCCCGCCGTCCGCGCGCACCACCCGGATCTGCACCTTCGGCCGCGAGGCCGGGGGCGCCACCGCGCCAGCCACCATCGTCGAGGAGGTGAGGGCTGCGCCGCAGTGGCGGCACGCCGCCGCGCCAGCGGGGTTCTGCGCGTTGCAGTGGGGGCAGGCGACGATGGACATGAGCGTGAGGCTGCCCTTCGTATACCAACCCACCGGGCGCGAGGCAGCTTTCTGACTGGTTGCGGGTCACCCCGCGAGCGTGAGAAGTTTCCGGGTCCCTTGCTTTGCCCTTCGTGCAACGCCGACGCCGGTGAAGTCTCGAAGTTCTGCCCTTCGTGCGGAACGACGATCGCCCGCGCCACCGAGGGCGACGACTACATCGGCAAGATCGTCGACAAGAAGTACCGCGTGGAGCAGATGATCGGCGAAGGCGGGATGGGCAAGGTCTACAAGGCCACCCAGACCACGCTGGGCAAGCTGGTGGTGCTCAAGCTCTTGCGCCACAGCCTGCTCTCGGACGAGCGCACGGTGGCGCGCTTCCAGCGCGAGGCCAAGGCCGCCAGCCGCCTGAACCACCCCAACTCGATCTCGATCCTGGACTTCGGCACCGCCGAGGACGGGGCGCTCTACATCGCCATGGAGTTCGTGGCGGGCAAGGATCTCCACCAGATCCTCAGCAAGGAGTGGCCGCTCCCCGAGGCGCGGGTGGTGCGGATCGTCAGCCAGGTGCTCTCCGCGCTGTCGGACGCGCACGGCGCCGGGGTGATCCACCGGGACTTGAAGCCCGAGAACATCATGGTGGAGCAGCGCCGCGGCGAGCCGGACTTCGTCAAGGTGCTCGACTTCGGCATCGCCAAGATCCAGGACTCGGCGGGGGACGAAGGTCCCGCGCTCACCCGCGCCGGCTTCGTCTGCGGCACGCCCGAGTACATGTCTCCGGAGCAGGCCCGCGGCGCGCAGCTGGATCACCGCTCGGACCTCTACGCGGTGGGCGTGATCCTCTACCAGCTCACCACCGGGCTCTTGCCCTTCGAGTCCGACTCCGCGGTGGGCTTCGCCACCAAGCACCTCACCGAGGAGCCGCCGCCGCCGTCCAAGCGGCGGCCGGACGCGCGCCTCTCCCCGGGCATGGAGCGGCTGATCCTCAAGGCGCTTTCCAAGAACCCGGCGGACCGGCCCCAGAACGCGGACGCCTTCAAGGCCGAGCTGGCGAACGTGGACAAGGAGCGGCGGGTGGCCTCGCCGCGCCGCCAGCCCGCGGTCACGCCCCGCCACGTCACCCCGGCCGAGGCCGCCACCAAGCTCACCACCTCTCCCTGGAGCGCGGAGAAGACCGTCCGCGCCCCCTCGCCGCTGGCCACCAGCGCGGGGGAGGCCACGCTCGCCGGAGGTCCCGCCAGCGCCCCGCAGGGGAGCATGCTGGCGTTCAAGATCATCACCGTGGTGCTGGTGGCGGTGGCGCTCGGGCTGGTGGTCTACAACCTCCCCGTGTTCAACCGCGGCCCGAAGGAGCACTACCGCCCGCCGGACAACGCGCCTCTGCCGAACACGCCGCGCGCCACCGCCGAGGAGCCCGCCCGGCTCTACGAAAAGGAGATCCCTGGGGACCAGCGGGATCTCGAAGGGGCGCTCAAGCTGGAGCGGGAGGGGGACGAGGCCCACGCCCGCGGAGAGCTCGAGGTGGCCATGGGCAAGTACAAGGCCGCCTTCGGGAAGAGCGCGGATCCGGCGGTGGCGTTCAAGCTGGGCGAGCTCGCCTACCAGCGGGACGAGACCAACGACGCGCGCGGGTGGTGGAGCCGCCACCTGAGGGATCACTCCGCCTCGCGTGCGCGCGGCTACATCCAGCAGGTGTTCTCGGATCTCTAGGAGCGGGCCGTCAGGCCAGCGCTTCCACCTGGAGGATCTGCTGCCCCACGCGCAGGCGCTCGCCCGGATGGAGGGCGCGGTCCGTGCCCGGGGCGATCCGCACGAAGGTGCCCAGCCCGCCGGAGAGATCCTTCAGCACCGCGCCGGTGGGCGCAGGGGTGAGCTCGCAGTGGCGCGGGGCCAGCCCTTCTTCGGCGGGGAGGTTGAAGTCGCACTTGGCGTGGCCCACCGTGAAGATCGGCCCGGCGGTGACCACCGCGCGGCCGGGCCGGCCGCCCACCAGCACCTCCTCCACCAGGTAGATCGGCTGGCCAGGGGCCACCGGGGCGCCGTAGGGGAGCGGGCGGCCGGGGGCCGGGGGCGCGGCGGGGGCGAGCGCGCCGGCGTACCGGAAGAGGCGCGAGCCGGCGCTGAAGAAGCTGTTGGGCGGGAGCACCTGCTGCCCGGAGACGCTGACCATCACGCCGGACGCGCTGCCCTCGTCCCGGACGAAGAGCTGCGCGTCCTTGACGACGAAGGTGGCGTGGTGGGGCGAGACGGACGGGTCATCCGGGAAGAGGATGGCGCCGCGCGCCCGGCCTACCTGCGCGCCCGCGGCGGAGAGGCGGAAGCGCTGGCCGCGCGCGGGGCCGGCCACCACGGTGAGGCCGAACTTCGGCGGGGAGCTGACGGTGGCGGCGGGCGCGGGCGCCGCCGCCGGAGCGGGCGCGGGAGGAAGGGGCGTGCCAGGCCCCTCGACTCTGCTCGGGACAGGCCTGGGGGCCGGCCGCCTGATCAGCTCGCTGGCGGGGATGGGCTCGGGCGTGGTGGCCGAGGGGAGCCCCGGGCGCAGCCCGCCCGCGGGACGCATGCCGGGCGGGACCGAGGAGCCAGGGCGCGGCGTCATGGCGGGGGAGGGCGGCGCGGCGGCGATGGGTGCGGGTGCCACCGGCCGCGGCGCCGGAGCGGCGGGCTTGGCCTGGAGGGGCGTCTGGCAGCTGACGCACTGGGGAGCTCTCGGCGAGTTGTGGTGATCGCAGGCGGGGCAGACGACGCCGAGGGCCGAGAAGAGGAGGTTGGACATCCGCAGCCGATGTTAGGGGGGAGGTCCGCGCAGTCAAGCGCGGTCATTGCCCGGCTGGGATCCCACAGTTACGATTGAAGGATCGATGATCCGGCTGAACGACATCCTGACGCGGGTCGCGTCCTATCACCCGGATCCCGACCTCGACATCATCAAGAAGGCCTACGTGTACTCGGCGAAGGTGCACCAGGGCCAGCTGCGCAAGTCCGGTGAGCCCTACCTCGTCCACCCGCTGGAGGTGGCCGGCGTCCTGGCGCACCTGAAGCTGGACGAGGCCTCCATCGTCACCGGCCTGCTCCACGACACGATCGAGGACACGCTCGCCACCGCGGAGGAGCTGACCGAGCTCTTCGGCCCGGAGGTGGCGCAGTTGGTGGATGGCGTCACCAAGCTCTCCAAGTTCTCCGCCTCCGCCTCGCTCTCCCAAGAGGAGAAGCAGGCGGAGAACTTCCGGAAGATGATCATCGCGATGGCGCAGGACATCCGCGTGATCCTCGTCAAGCTGGCGGACCGCACGCACAACATGCGGACGCTGGACCACATGAAGGAGGAGAAGCAGCAGCGGATCGCCCAGGAGACCCTGGACATCTACGCGCCGCTCGCCAACCGGCTGGGGATCAGCTGGATCAAGGCGGAGCTGGAAGATCTCTCGCTGCGCTACTTGAAGCCGCAGGAGTACGCGGACCTCGAGGAGAAGCTCAACAAGCGCAAGAAGGAGCGCGAGAAGTACATCGAAGACGTGGTCGCGCTCATCGACACCAAGCTGAAGGAGCGCAACCTGAACGGCCGGGTGACCGGCCGCTTCAAGCACACGTACAGCATCTACAAGAAGATGAAGGCGCAGGGCGTGGACTTCGACCAGATCCACGACGTGATCGCGTTCCGGCTGATCATGCCCACCGTGCCGTCCTGTTACGAGGCGCTCGGGCTGATCCACCAGCTCTGGAAGCCGGTGCCCGGGCGCTTCAAGGACTTCATCGCGATCCCCAAGCCGAACATGTACCAGTCGCTCCACACCACGGTGATCGGCCCGCTCTCCGAGCGCGTGGAGGTGCAGATCCGCACCGAGGAGATGCACAAGATCGCCGAAGAGGGCATCGCCGCGCATTGGGCCTACAAGGAGGGCAAGGCCCTCATCTCGAAGGACGACGAGAAGTTCGCTTGGCTGCGGCAGCTGATGGAGTGGCAGCAGGACCTCAAGGACCCCAAGGAGTTCCTCGAGACCGTGAAGGTGGACCTCTTCACGGACGAGGTCTTCGTCTTCACGCCCAAGGGCGACGTGCGCTCGCTGCCGCGCGGCGCCACCCCGGTGGACTTCGCCTACGCCATCCACTCGGACGTGGGCGGGCGCTGCGTGGGGGCCAAGGTCAACGGGAAGATCGTCCCCCTGCGCTACAAGCTGAAGAACGGGGACATGGTGGAGGTGCTCACCAGCCCGCAGGCGCACCCGTCCAAGGACTGGCTCACCTTCGTCAAGACGAGCCGCGCGCAGCAGAAGATCCGCGCCTTCATCAAGCAGCAGCAGCGGGACAAGAGCCTGCAGCTGGGGCGGGAGCTCACCGACAAGGAGTTCCGGCGGCTGGGCTTGAACCTCAACAAGCTGGTGAAGGCCGGCGACCTCAAGAAGATCTGCGAGGAGCTGGGCTTCCGCACCGAGGACGATCTCCTGGTAGCGATCGGCTACGGGAAGGTGGCCCCCATCCAGCTGATCCAGCGGCTGCTCCCGCCGGAGCAGTTGGCGGACGCGGAGCAGAAGAACTCCAAGGACACCTCCGGGGAGAGCGTGATCCCCGGCCTCTCCCGCGTCACGGAGATGGCCAAGAAGCTGGTGGGCCGCCAGAAGGCGAACGGGGTGCAGATCGGCGGGGTGGACGACGTGCTGGTCCGCTTTGGCCGCTGCTGCAACCCGGTGCCGGGGGATCCCATCGCCGGGTTCATCACCCGGGGGCGCGGCGTCACCGTCCACACCGTGGGCTGCGAGAAGGCCCTGGCCACGGATCCGGACCGGCGCGTGGACGTTCAGTGGAACGTGAGCGGGGACTTCAAGCGGCCGGTCACCTTGCGCGTCCTCACCGCGGACCGCCCCGGTCTGCTCGCGGACATCTCCAACACCTTCTCCAAGAAGGGCGTGAACATCTCCCAGGCCAACTGCCGGGCCACCGGGGATGACCGCGCGGTGAACACCTTCGAAGTCACCATCTCGGATCTGAAGCAGCTGACGGATCTGATGCGCACCATCGAGCGGCTCAACGGGGTCTTCTCCGTCGAGCGGATCTGAACGGAAGAGAGGCGACCATGCCCCGCAAGGCAGTGCAGACGGATCAGGCTCCGAAGGCGATTGGCCCCTACTCGCAGGCGGTGTCCGTGGAGCAGGGGAGGCTGGTCTTCCTCGCCGGGCAGATCCCGCTGGATCCCAAGACCATGGAGGTGGTCCAGGGGGACGTGACGGTCCAGACCGAGCGGGTGATGGAGAACCTCAAGGCGGTGTTGGCGGCCGCCGGGATGGACTTCTCGCACGTGGTGCGGTGCGGGATCTTCCTCGTGGACATGGCTGACTTTCCGAAGGTGAACGAAGTCTATGCCCGCTACTTCCAGGCTCCCCCGCCGGCGCGCTCTACCGTCGCGGTGGCGGGGCTCCCCCGAGGGGTGCGGGTGGAGATCGACGCGATCGCGGTATCCTAGGCACCGTGCCGACGGCGTAGGGCCGGCCGCCGGCCGTTTTCGGGAACTCCCAAGATGCGCAACATCCTCAAGAGCCTCATCGCCCTCGCGCTGATCCCGGGCATCTGCCTGGCGCAGGCGCCCGCCACCGTCGAGCCGGTCCCCAGCCCGCCGCTGGTCCCGGCCCCCTCTGCGCCGCCTCCGCCTCCCGCGGACGCCCCCACGGCCGGGACGCCGCCGGCCCCGGGCACCCAGGTGGCCCCCACGCCGCCGCCGCCTGGCTTCACGCCGCCGCCGCCCGGCACGCAGCCGCAGTCGCCCTACTACTCGCCGTACGGCAACGTGGCGCAGGGGAAGCCCGGCCCCGAGATCGGGCTGATGATCAGCGAGTCCCTGTTCGGGATGCTCACCGCCGCGGCCACCACGTTGCTGCCCTACTTCCTCCTGCTGCGCCCGGGCGGGGGGCTGTGGGCCCAGTCACCCGGCGGAGGTGGGGGCGAGGGGAACCTCCTCGTCACGGTCCTGACCTGCGTGATCTTCGCGGCGACTCCCCTGGCGATCTCCCAGACGGAGCTCTCGCTCGCGAACGGGAGCCGCTACTACCAGTCCGAGTCCTGGCCGCCCGCGCTCGCCGGGTTGCTCATGCAGGGCGCCCTCCTGGGGGTCTTCGCGCTGGCGGGCGGGTTCAACAGCGAGGCCCAGTACGGGCAGGGCGCCGCGGGCCTGCTGATCAGCAGCATCGTGGCGGTGCCGCTCGCCGAGATGGCGGCGATCAACTTCTTCAAGTTCCCCAAGGGCTCGGTGGGGATGTTCGGCGGCCTCAACTACTCCAACGAGAATGGCCTCCAGGCGGGGCTGCCCATGCCGCACCCGATGGTGGGCCAGACCCGCGAAGGGCTGGCGGTGGGGCTCAACTTCCCCGTCCTCACGGGCGCTTTCTAGCCGCGAGTCAGGCGTAGGGCGCAGGTCGCGTCCCTCGCGGGATGGAACGCGACCTGCTGTCCCGCGCGTTGCGCCAGCGGCGTGACGCCATCGTCCACGAGATGTCTGCGCTCCTGCGCCGCGAGCGGCCGCAGGGCGCGGTGGTGCTCACCCGGAGCCGCTCCTTCGATCTGGACGCCTTCGCGCGCGCAGCGCGCTGCACGCTCGCCGAGCGGGCGGACCTCTGCGGCGTCTGGGAGCTGGAGTGGAGCGCTGAGGAGAAGCAGTGGGTCCGCGGCACCGTGCACGGCTGGCGCGAGGTCCACTGGGGGCACGGCCAGGCAGAGGTGGTGACGCTCTCGCACGCCTGGGCGCACCACGTGACCACCACGCACTGGGTGGTGGCCGCGGACGCCAAGACCGCCGAGCGGCTGATCCGGGACGTCTGCAGCTTCACGGAGACCGTGAGCGACTCGCTGCTGGTCTTCGAGGGGGGCGGCTTCACCAAGTCCGCCGCGCTCCACGCCTCCATCCAGCTGGCGAGCTTCGACGCGCTGGTGCTGCCCCCCAAGCTGAAGGGCGAGCTGCAGGCAGATCTGCGCCGGTTCCTCGCCTCGCGGCCGCTCTACGAGAAGCACCGCATCCCCTGGAAGCGGGGGCTGCTCCTGGTGGGGCCGCCGGGGAACGGGAAGACCTGCGCCCTGCAGGCGATGCTCAAAGAGGCGGGGCTCCCCACGATCTACGTGAAGAGCTTCAAGAGCGACTGCTGCCCCGAGGAGGACCAGATCCGCCAGGTCTTCGAGCGGGCCCGGAGGCTGGCGCCGGCGATCGTGGTGATTGAAGACCTGGACAGCCACATCGGCGAGGCCAACCGCAGCGTCTTCCTCAACGAGCTGGATGGCTTCACCCGCAACGAAGGCCTGATCGTCCTGGCCTCCACCAACCACCCCGAGCGGCTGGATCCTTCCCTGCTGGACCGCCCCTCGCGCTTCGATCGCAAGTACCACTTCCCGCTGCCCGAGCTCGCCGAGCGCGCGGCGTACCTCTCCCGTTGGAGCGACGCGCTGGAGCCCGCGCTGCGGCTCTCCCCGGAGGCGGTGGGACGCCTGGCCGAGCGGACCGGCGACTTCACCTACGCCTACCTCAAGGAGCTGACGGTGAGCGCCCTGATGGCCTGGGCGGACGGCGGCGGGGGCACCTCCATGGAGCTGGTGACCGAGCGGGTGCTGCGCACGCTGCGGCAGGAGCTGGAGTCGGTGATCGCGCTCGTCCCGCGCCCCTCCATCCACCGCCGGATCGGCGTGCGGATGGGGGAGTGACGAAAAGGCGAAGGCCGCCGGCGCATGCAGCGCGCCGGCGGCCTTCACTCGAAGCGGGGCGACGAGTTGGGCTACTTGCCCTTCTTCTTCAGCTCCTCGTCGATTATCTGCTTGAACTGATCGATCGGCTGGGCGCCCACGAGCTGGCGGCCGTTGATGAAGAAGGTGGGGGTGCCGTTCGCGCCCACCCGGTTGCCCTCGTTGCTGTCGGCGGTGATCTGCGCCTCGAACTTGTTCGAGTCCAGCGCGCCCTTGAACTTGGCCATGTCCAGCTTCAGCTCCTCGGCGTACTTCTCGAGGCTGGCGCGGTCCAGCGCCTGCTGATTCGAGAACAGCTTGTCGTGGTACTCCCAGAACTTGCCCTGCTCGTGCGCGGCGAGGGACGCGGCGGCCGCCAGGCGCGCCTTGTCGTGGAAGGGCAGCGGCTGGTTCTTGAAGGCCACCCGCACCTTGTTCCCGTACTGCTCCTCGAGCTGCTTGAGGGTGGGGACCACGCGGCTGCAGAACGGGCACTGGAAGTCCGAGAACGCCACGATGGTGACCGGCGCGTTCTTCGGGCCCTTCACCGGGGCGTTGCCCACGGCGATGTCCTGCACCGGCGGCGGCGCGGCCTCGCCAGCCGGGGCGGCGGCGGGGGCGGAGGGCGCGGCGGCGAGCAGCTTCTCGTAGAGCTGATCCAGCTTGGTGCCGGAGGCCAGCAGCTTGTCCGCCTTGGCGATCTCCTCGTCGATCATCGCCTTGAAGCTGGGGAAGGGCTGAGCGCCCACCAGCTCACGGCCGTTGATGAAGAAGGTGGGGGTGCCGTTCGCGCCCACGGACATGCCTTCAGTGGAGTCCGCCTCGACCTTCGCGCGGAACTTGCCCGAGTCCAGCGCCGCCTTGAACTTGCCCACGTTCAGCCCGAGATCCCCGGCGAACTTCTCGAGGTTCGGCCGGTCCAGCGCCTGCTGGTTCTCGAAGAGCTTGTCGTGGAACTCCCAGAACTTTCCCTGCTCGTTGGCGGCCATGGAGGCCTCCGCGGCGAGCTTGGCGTTGTTGTGGAAGGGCAGGGGCTGGTGGCGGAAGACGACCTTCACGTCCTTGCCGTAGGTCTCCTTGATCTGCTTGAGCGTGGGGACCACGCGGCTGCAGAAGGGGCACTGGAAGTCCGACCACTCGACCACGGTGACCTTGGCGAACTTCGGGCCGTAGGCGGGCGAGTCCGCCGGGACGTTGATCTTCTTCGCCGCCGCGGGGGCCGCCGGGGTCGGGGAGGGCTGCGCCGGGGCAGGGGCCGGGGCGGAGGCGCCGTTCTCGATCACCTTCGCGTAGACGTCCGAGGCCTTGGTGCCGGCGTTGACGAGCGCCTGCGCCTTGCCGACCTCCTCGTCGATGATCCGCTTGAAGGAGTCGATCGGCTGGGCGCCCACGAGCTTGCGCCCGTTGATGAAGAAGGCCGGGGTGCCGGTGGCGCCGAGCTGCTGCGCCAGCGTCTGATCCTTGGTGATGGTGTCCGCGAGCTTGGGGCTCTTCATGGCGTCCTGCCACTTGGCCACGTCCACGCCGACCTCCTTGGCGTAGCGCTCCAGGGAGGCGCCATCCAGCGCGGTCTGGTTGGAGAACATCTTGTCGTGCATCTCCCAGTACTTGCCCTGCTCACCGGCGGCGAGCGCGGCGAGCGCGGCCGGGCGGGCGTTCTCGTGGAAGGGCAGCGGGTTCTGCTTCATGACCACGCGGAGCTTGTCCCCGTAGTCCTTCTCCAGCTGCTGCACGGTGGCGTGCGCGCGGGAGCAGAAGGGGCACTGGTAGTCCGAGAACTCCACGAGGGTGACCAGCGCGTCCGCCTTGCCGTGGACGGGCGAGCTCTCCACCGGGACCTTGTAGACGGTGGCGGACTCATCCCCCGGGCGGCCGGGAGCGGGGGCCTGGCGCGGGGCGGCGGCAGTGGGGGCGGCGCCGGCGGTGTCGCCGCCCGCGCTGGGGCCGGAGACGACCTTGCCGACCGCGAAGCCGACGACGAGGCCGACGAGAAGAGCAACGATGACGTTGGGTTTCATGGCGGTTTGGGTTCCTCCGAAGAGCGCGCTAGATAGCAAAGACCTTCTCAACCGTGCAAGGCGGCGATTTGCTTGGCTGGCGAGCAGATGAAGAGCGAGGCGCTGACCGTGGACGCGTGCGGCGCCTTCTGCCCGGTGCCGATCCTCGAGCTGGCGAAGGCCGCCCGGCGGAGCGCGCCGGGTACCCAGCTGGTGCTCTGGGCCACTGACCCGGCCGTCGAGCCGGACGTCCGGGCCTGGGTGGAGGCCACCGGGCACCGCCTGCTCGCCCAGGACCGGGAGGGCGAGCGCTTCCGCGCCGTGGTGGAGCTGCGCTGAAGGTGCGCGCGCCCGCGCGGCGCACCCGCCTTTTGCCACGGGTCCAGCGCGCCCCCACGGGTGCGGCGCGACCTGGCCCCCGGGGCCCCCAACCCTCCAGAACCGAAGGGCTGACGCGGTGGCACGTGCGTTGATCTCCTGGGCCCGTCCTCCCCCTTTTTGACCCAGGAGCCCGCTGTGGCCTTCCGTCCCACCGTCATCCAGAACCCCGCTACATCGGAGCCACCGGACGCGCAGCTGGCGCGCGCCGAGCAGGACGCGTCCGCCCACGAGCGCCAGTGGGCCGTGGAGGCGGAGCGGATGGAGGCCGCGGCCATGGAGCTGGCCGGCCGGCTCCAGCAGGCGAAGTCCGCCGCCGCGCAGGCCCAGCGCACGTTGGGCCCGGACGCCCAGGAGCTGATGGCCCGGCTCTCGCAGAGCGCGCTGCCGCTGCTCGATCTCTCCGAGCCGCGGGCGCAGGCCCAGGCGGCCCGGCAGCAGGCGCTGCAGGCGCGCCAGGCCGCCACCGCCGCCGCGCGCGAGGCGCTGCACGCCTACTCGGCGGAGCTCTCCCGGGTGACCGCTGAGCTCGAGGCCACCGAGGCCGCGCTCGTCACCGCAGAGAAGCGCTCCCGCGAGGAGCAGGCCCGCCGCACGCGCGAGCAGGCACAGGCGGCCCGCCCGCCGCCGCCGCCTGCCCACTCGCCGCGGCCGCCGCCCCCGGCCGTGCCCCGCGCGGCCCCGCCCCCGGCGCCCGCGTCCCACGCCAAGCCCATGGGCCGGCGCGATCAGCCGCGCGTGAAGATGCAGGCGGCGATCGACCTGGGGAGCGACTCCAACTTCTTCACCGGCTTCTCCACCAACATCAGCGAGGGCGGCCTCTTCGTGGCCACGGTGGCCCACTTCGAGGTGGGCACCTCGGTGGATCTCCACTTCAGCCTGCCCGGCGGCAAGCGCCTGGACGTGAAGGGGATCGTCCGCTGGAGCCGCGAGGTGAACGACAAGACGCCGGACATCTTCCCCGGCGTGGGCGTGCAGTTCGCGGACCTCAGCCCGGAGGCGGCGCAGGCCATCCACCGCTTCGTCTCCGAGCGCGAGCCGATGTTCTACCCGGACTGAGCCCTTTAGGTTCCGAAGAGCGCGCGCAGCACCCGGTCCGCCACGCGGATCTCGTCGGTCCGGCGGTGGGCCAGGTAGTCGCACAGCTCCCGCACCAGGCCGCTGTGCCCCGCCTCCGCGCTCGAGAAGAGCGTGCTCAACGAGAGCTCCAGCCCGCCGGAGAGCTTGCCGAGCGTGTCCAGGGACGGCGAGAACGCGCCGCGCTCGATCCGCCGGATGGAGTCCACAGCCAACCCGGAGCGCTCGGCGAGCACCTCCTGAGTCATGTTCCGCTTCAGCCGCAGCGTCTTGAGGTGAGCTCCGAATTTCCCATCACGCATGCAAGAGGACGCCTCCTTTCACCTGGGGGCTTCGGAGAGCAACCGGGGGGCCATGTCCAACGTTCGACAGGGCGCAGAAAAACGTCCCGCCTTCGGGCGCGGAGTGTCCGGCACAGAACGGGCTGTCCGCCGGACCGGGCGTTTTTACCGTCCCAGGACTTTCGCTCTTACAGCCTCTAGGTGAGCTGCAGCACGCGTTCTTCCAGCCGCTTGCCGCGCGTCACGCCCAGGACCAGCACGCCCGCGCCGAGCAGCTGCTGGAGCGTCCGGGAGATCATCTCCTCGGGGCGCGCCTGGTCCGCGGCGAAGCGGACGGTGAGCACGCCCTTGTCGTCCAGGCTGGCGACGCTGACCGCCGGCAGCGCCCGCAGCGCCTCCAGCGGCACGTCCCCTTTGGCGATCTGGATCCGGAACTCGTCCGACTTCGAGGTGAGCTCCGCCATGCCCCCGGAGGTGACGAGCTTGCCGCGATCGAGGATCGCCGCGCCGTCGCAGAGCTCTTCCAGCTCCTGCAGGTTGTGGCTGGAGACGACCACCGTCTGCTTGCCCTTCATCCCCCGGATCAGCTCGCGGACCTGGCCGGCGATCTTCGGGTCCAGGCCGGCGGTGGGCTCGTCCAGCAGCACCACCGGAGGGTCCCCCATCAAGGCCTGCGCCATGGCCACGCGCTTGGCCATGCCGTGGGAGAGCGCCCCGGCGTGGATCTTCCAGGTCTCGGAGAGCTGCACCTTCTCCAGCACGCCGCGGGCGACCTCCACCGGCCGCTCCAGCCCGGAGAGCCGCGCCCAGTAGGTGAGCAGCTCGCCCACGGAGGCCCAGGGCGGGAGCACCGCGTCCTGCGGCAACACCCCCACCTTGCGCTTGAGCGCGCCGGGGCGCCCCGGGCGCACGCCCATCACCTGGACCACGCCGGCGGTGGGGCGCAAGAAGCCGCACATCATGGAGAAGGTGGTGGTCTTCCCCGCGCCGTTGGGGCCAATCAGCCCATAGCAGGCGCCCACTTCTATCCGCAGGGTGACGCCGTCCACCGCGCGGCGGGGGCCGAACTGCTTGGTGACCTGGGACAGCTCGATCGCCGGCTCGCTCACAGGTCCCTCCGGCGCAGCACCGCGTAGGCGATCCCCAGGAAGAGGGCGGCGTAGGCCAGGTGGGCGCCCACCGAGACCGCCAGCCGTCCCAGCTCGGGGTGGAGCAGATCGTCCACGTACGCCCAGGGTGAGCCATAGCGCAGGTACGCCCAGCGCGACTTCACCACGTGCTCCACCGGCGCGGAGCCGATCCCGCGGACGTCCTCGATCCAGATCAGCCCCGGCACCTTCGCCAGGAGCCAGATGGGCGGGAGGAACAGGAAGTTCATCACCAGGCTCACCACGGGCTGGCGGAAGACCGCCGAGCACAGGGAGGTGAGCGCGGCGTAGGCGAGCGAGAAGACCATGGAGGCCAGCACCAGCCGGCCCAGCTGCCACAGCAGCGTGCCGGTGGTGAAGCCTTCGAGCTTCACCCGGGCGTAGATGAGCAGCCCCAGGTCGATCACGAACGTGAGCGCGAGCAGCACCGTCTCCTGCGCCAGGTACTTGCCGATCAGGATCGAGCTGCGGCGCGCGCGGACCGTCAGGTAGCGGATGGACTTGGGGCCCAGCTCTCCGGAGAGCTGGTCGAAGCCGATGATGGCGATGTACGCGGGCAGGAACACCAGCGTGAGCTTGAAGGTGACCAGGATGCCGAGCGGGAACTGCACCAGGAAGTCGAGCAGCGCGGGATCGTCGGAGAAGGTGACGGCGACGGTGGCCCGCGCGCTCTGCTCGGCGGCGGCGGCGAGATCTCCTCCGCCGATGCTGATCCCTCCGGTGCCGGTCAACCAGGGCGCGGACGCTGCGCAGCGTCCGCCGGGTCTCGGCGCTCCAGATGGTGGTGATCTCTTTGAACGCTTCCAAGGGGCTCGCGACGCTATAAGAGCGGCCCCCACGGTGCCATGGATTCCAACGGAGCCTCCCCTTGAGCGATCAGGTCAGCCCGCAGGTGCTCATCTCCCGGCTCGCCTCGGATCAGGAGGCGTGGCGGGTGGACGCCGAGCTTCGCCTGGTGGAGCTGGGCGCGCCGGCGGTGGAGCCGTTGGTGGGGGCGCTGGGGCACGCCAGCCCCGCGGTGCGGATGCACGCGGTCCACGCGCTCGCGAAGATCGGCGACCTGCGCGGGGTGCCGGTGGTGGTGAAGGCGCTGGGGGACGCGGAGAACAACGGCGCGGTGGCGATCGCCGCGGAGAAGGCGCTGGGCGAGTGGGGTGAGCCCGCTCGCGCGGCAGTGCTCGAGGCGGCTCAGCGGGGACCGGAGCCCCTGCGCCCGCGCGCGGTGCGGACGTTGGGGAAGATCGGCGGGGCGCAGCTCGAGGCGCCCCTGCTGGACCTGCTGAAGGACCCGAGCGCACCGGTGCGGAACCAGGCCGCGGCAGCGCTGGCGCAGGTGGCCGGGGAGCGGGCGATCGAGCCGATCTCCGCGCTGCTCCAGGATCCCGACAAGTGGGTGCGCTACGAGGTGGCCGAGGCCCTGGTGAAGCTCTCCTGCGTTCGCGGTGAGGCAGTCTTACGCGAAGCGGCCGAAGATCCAGAGGAGGCCGGCAGCCACGTCCAGTTCTGGGCGGAGGATCTGCTGGACGAGATCGAGGAGTTGCGGCGGGTAGGGCGCGCGCTCCCCTAAAGGGGTCGGCCGCCTGGCCGCCTGCTCGCTGCCCCGCGTTGACCGATCCGGTTCTCCAGCTACCATCTGCGCGGTGAAGCTCCCCCCGGTGAAGCGCTGGTCCTGGCACCTCTTGTTCTCCCTCGTCGCCCTCCTCGGGATCGCCGCCACGCTCGCGGCCGAGCCGGATGCCGGCTCCAATGCCGCTCCGCCGCCGGCCCCCGTCGCTCCGGCGCCCGTCACCGCGACCGATCCGAGCGCCACCACGCCCTCACCGGAGAACGCGTACGAAGAGGAGCTGGAGACGCTGGATGAGCAGCGCGCGGAGGGGCCGGTCGTCCCCAAGCGGACCACCGCGCCGCCCATCGCCCTGGCCAAGCCGCTCTCACGCGCCGCGGATCTGGTGGCGCAGGCACGCAAGGTGAAGGGCACCTACGTGGTCCGCCAGGGGGACAAGGACGAGCCGCTCACGCTGGACGCCCCGCTGCAGGACGCGCTCGTCTCCCTCCTGCGCAGCTACCAGACGCCCTACGGGGCGGTGGTGGCCATGGATCCGGCCACCGGCCGGGTGCTGGCGATGGCCGAGCACTCGGAGAAGGATCCGGCGATGCGCGGCCTGCCCACCAAGGCGATCTTCCCCGCGGCCTCCATCTTCAAGATCGTCACCGCCTCCGCGCTGCTCGAGCTCGGCTTGAGCCCGGAGCAGACGGAGTGCTTCCACGGCGGCAAGCGCCGGCTCTCCGAGAAGCTCCTGCAGAGCTCGGGGCGGGACAGCCGCTGCCTCACGCTCGCCGCGGCGATGGGGGCGAGCGCCAACGTGATCTTCGCGCGGCTCACCCACAAGCACCTCACCCCGGAGAAGCTGCGGCAGGCGGCGGAGGCCTTCGGCTTCAACCGCCCGCTGCCGTTCGAGGTGCCGGCGGACACCTCGCTCGCCGCCATCCCGGCCACGCCGTTCGAGCTGGCCTCCACCGGCGCCGGCTTTGGCGATGTGTACCTCTCCCCGCTGCACGGCGCGGCCATGGTCGCGGTGGCCGCCAACCGCGGCGAGTGGCGCCCGCCGGTGCTGCTGGAGAAGGACGTGGCGGCGTCCGCGACTGCTGGCCGCCGGGTGATCTCCCCCGAGCACGCGCAGGCGCTCACCCGGATGCTCGAGGAGACCGTCACCACCGGGACCGCCCGGCGGATCTTCCGCGAGCGCGGCTTCCGGGTGCGCGGGGCGGTGGGGAAGACCGGCACGCTGGCGGACCGCAACCCGTTCCGGGACTACTCCTGGTTCGTGGGCTTCGCGCCCAAGGACGATCCGCGCGTGGCGGTGGCGGCGGTGGTCGTGAACGATCCGAAGTGGCGCATCCGCGGCAGTTATCTTGGGCGCGAGGCGATGCGGCTCTACCTGGAGGGCAGCGGCAAGGCGCCGCGCCCGGCGGTGGCGGCCAGCGCCGCGCCTGCGCCTGCGCCCGCGCTGAAGGTGGTGCCGGCCGCGGCGGCAGAGGGTGGGGCGCAGCCCGCCGGGCGCTGAAGCGCCCCCACCGATCGGCTCGAGCGTAGGCCGCCAGGCCGTAGTCGGTGTGCCCAGCATGGGCACGGTCAGGAGGTGCAAGTCCTCTGGGAAGCAGGTCGTAGCGACCCAAGCAACTCGCAAGGTTTGTCGGCCGCGAGGCCGGGACTGAAAGAAGCGATAGCGAAGCCACGGCTCGACGTACAGGAACCGGATTCGAGGCGGACATGCGAGGGGTGAGCGGACCGACGACCGCGAAACTCCCACGACCTAGGCGCGTGGACGTATATCCGGCGAGCGCGGGGCGAAGACCGGAGCCCTTACCTGGGGAGATCTCGCCTCGCGCCTGAAAGGGCGACGGCCGATGAGGCCGGAGCGAGAAGTCAGCAGAGGCCGTAGTAGCCACGAGCGCGCCGACAGGGATGGCCACCCGCCTACTGGAAGTCGGAAGGGCAGCGAAGGGTGAAGGGCCGAACGGTGAGGAGAGCGAACTCACGCCTAGCTCGACACTGTCGTGAACTCACAAGCTCCTGACGAGGAGGCCCGCTTGAAGGGAAGGGGTGAAGCTCCAACCCGACAACACGGGTGACGAGACAGAGTGGGCGCGAAGCGAACGAGACGTTCAGGAAAGGCCGCGCAACTGGCGGCAGAGAGGCGGGAAATCGCGATACGCCGCTCGAACCTCAACTCACCGAACCGCCGGATACGGTCCCGTACGTCCGGTGGTGTGGGAGGGGGCGCGGCGTGAGCCGCCCCCCTATCCCGATGTGTGCCCAGCATGGGCACGGTCAGGAGGTGCAAGTCCTCTGGGAAGCAGGTCGTAGCGACCCAAGCAACTCGCAAGGTTTGTCGGCCGCGAGGCCGGGACTGAAAGAAGCGATAGCGAAGCCACGGCTCGACGTACAGGAACCGGATTCGAGGCGGACATGCGAGGGGTGAGCGGACCGACGACCGCGAAACTCCCACGACCTAGGCGCGTGGACGTATATCCGGCGAGCGCGGGGCGAAGACCGGAGCCCTTACCTGGGGAGATCTCGCCTCGCGCCTGAAAGGGCGACGGCCGATGAGGCCGGAGCGAGAAGTCAGCAGAGGCCGTAGTAGCCACGAGCGCGCCGACAGGGATGGCCACCCGCCTACTGGAAGTCGGAAGGGCAGCGAAGGGTGAAGGGCCGAACGGTGAGGAGAGCGAACTCACGCCTAGCTCGACACTGTCGTGAACTCACAAGCTCCTGACGAGGAGGCCCGCTTGAAGGGAAGGGGTGAAGCTCCAACCCGACAACACGGGTGACGAGACAGAGTGGGCGCGAAGCGAACGAGACGTTCAGGAAAGGCCGCGCAACTGGCGGCAGAGAGGCGGGAAACCGCGATACGCCGCTCGAACCTCAACTCACCGAACCGCCGGATACGGTCCCGTACGTCCGGTGGTGTGGGAGGGGGCGCGGCGTGAGCCGCCCCCCTATCCCGATAGAGCTCGCCCGAACGGTCCAATCAGAGACGACGCTGAACTGCGTTGGCAGCGGTCCTCAGGTTCGGGCGAGTTCTCGACTACGGCCTGGCGGCCTACGCTCGAACCGAACGAGGGGAGGCGCTACCCGCGCGTCAGCTCCACCAGCCCCGCCGACAGGAACTTGTCGAAGTACTTGAGCGCCTCGAGCTCGTGCAGCGGCGAGACGTGGACGATGGAGCCGATGTCGCGGCGGCCGTCGATCCGGGAGAGCAGGTACTTCTCCGGGGCGGAGAGCTGGATGCTCTTGAGCGCGGAGGGGGCGACCTTCAGAGAAGGGATGGGCTTGCCCTCCACCAGGCTCTTGCGCAGCTCGGAGAGCAGGGCGGTCTCCGCCTTGCGGAGGATCTCCGCGGTCTCCACCGAGGGGGAGACCTCGTGGGCGCGGCGGGCGAGCGCCTCGGCGCCCTTGGCGTCTCCGGAGTCGAGGAACTCGCGGGCGTGGCGCAGGATGTCCGAGCCGGAGGGCTCGTCCCCCACCAGCGGGCTGCCGGGGGGCAGCTCGAAGATCTCCACCTCCGGCGAGGCCACGGTGACGGCGTCCAGCCGGTAGAGGGCGTAGAGCCGCTGGTAGAGGTAGAAGTCCGTGGCGTGCAGCGCGAGCACCAGCTCGTCGATCGAGCGACCCTCGTTGATCATCGCGAAGAGCTTCTCGTCCAGGCTGCCGGGCTTGGGGCGCTCGGGGAGGTTCTCCTCCTTGAGCGTGAGGGAGAGGTCTCCGCGGGGGAAGGCGCCGCGGATCGCCTGCCATGCCGTCTCCCGGAACTCGCCTTCGCGGTGGATGTCCAGCAGGTCGATCTTGAGATCCAGCCCCTCCAGGGGCTGGCCGGTGGCGGCCGCGTTGTAGACGAAGTTCCCGTCCGCCCAGAGGAAGGCCTCGAGCAGGGTCTCGCGGAACTTGAGGGAGAGGGTGGAGAGGACGATCTTCTCGGATACCGCGCCGATCATGACGAGGATCCGCCCGAGGAAGATCTTGGTCTCCTTCTGGGTCTCGTAGGCCTTGTTGAACTGATCCTCGGAGATGTGGCCGAGGTTGATCAGGAACTGGCCCAAATACTCGCGCGGCTGGTTGGAGCTGGCGTTCACCACCTGACCGTCGCGCAGGGAGACGGACTTCTTCACCGAGCCGCGCTCCAGCGTCAGATCGCCCGAGGCGCGCTTGTTGCCCAGGTAGACGACGAGGTCCTTGAGCGGCATGGTGCCGAAGTCGCCGTGAAGCCCTCGCATTCAGGAAATCCTGGTCCACATGAGAGTCGAGATCTACTCGAAAGCCGACTGTCCGCTCTGTGACGAGGCCAAGGCCGTGCTGCTGGAGGTGCGAGAGCGGGTGCCGTTCGAGCTGGTGGAGGTAGACATCGAGGCGGATCCCTCCCTCTTTGCTCGCTACCGGTACGACATCCCCGTGGTGTTCATCGAGGGACGGAAGGCGTTCAAGCATCACCTGACCGCCAAGGATGTCGAGAAACGGCTTCTGCGCCCCCATGGCACATCGGTTGCTGAATCCGGTTCGCGGGAAGAGTAGGCAGCTTCCCACCCGGAGGAAAAACCCGGGGATGGAACGGAAGCACCGAGCGCGGGCTGAAAAAAAGGGCGGAAAGACTTTCCAGGGGCGGGGTCGGTGGCGGCGAAGCGTTCAAAGTCTGGCGCGCTGGAGCGCGCAAAGGTGATGGTGGTGGACGCGCGGGGCGACGAGCTCGGCGGCGTCTGCGAGCACCTGACGCAGATGGGGCTCAAGGTGGTGGAGCTCAAGCGTCCGGAGGCGGCGGTGCCGCTCTACCGCTTCTTCCGGCCGGACGCGGCCGTGCTGGCGACGACCGCGCCGTCGTTCTCGGAGGTGGCGCTGGGGAAGCAGCTGCGCTTCGTGTCTGGGGGCTCCTTGCCGCTCTTCTACGTGGTGGACCAGGCGGACTCGTTTTCGCGCACGTACGTGATGCGCAAGGGCTACGCGCTGGACGTCTTCACCCGGCCGGTGAACGCCGAGGAGCTGGCGGCGAAGATCGAAGCGAACGTGCGGCTGAAGTGCTCGATCGAGCGGCTCGCCGCGGAGCAGGGGGACGCGCGGGGCGCGCAGCTCCGGGACGAGCTCACCGGCCTGGCGGGCCGGGCCTACTTCCTGGAGGGGGTGGGCGCGGAGCTGCGCAGGTGCGAGCGGTACGGCGGCAGCTTCACCCTGGTGGCGTGCCGGGTGGAGGGGATCTCCCGGCTGCGCCGTTCACTGGGGCGCGAGCAGGTGGACCGGATCTTGGCCCAGGCGGGGGCGGCGCTGGCGCAGTCCGCGCGCGAGGCGGACCTGGCGGCGCGCGTGGGGGAGAGCGAGCTGGCGCTGCTGTTGACCAAGTGCCCGGCGGAGAGCGCCGAGCCGGTGCTGGCGCGGATCCTCGCGGGGCTGGAGGCGGCGCGGCTGTCCTTTCAGCCTTCGCGCCGGCCGGGCTTCTCGCTGGGGGCGGTGTCCTTTCCGGACGTGCCGGGCACCGCGCTGCAACTGTTGGCCGCGGCGATGGCGCAGGCGCGCCGGCAGCGGCCGGGGACGGGGACGGGGTTGGTCTGGGGTGGATGGCGGGGCAGCTCGGGGGAGGAGCGGGATGTCTGAGATCGCGGTGCTGGTGGTGGATGACGAAGAGTCGGTGCGCAACTTCCTGGCCGACTTCCTGAGCGGCAGCGGGTACCAGGTCCGCGTCGCGTCCTCGGGGCAGCAGGCGCTGGAGATGCTCTCCGGCGGCTCGTTCGACGCGGTGCTGCTGGACGTGGTGATGCCGGAGATGAGCGGGCTGGAGGTGCTGCGGAAGTACCGGGCCTCGGGCGGGGGCGCGCCGGTGGTGGTGCTCTCCGCGCTCTCCGGCGCGGATGACGCGGTCCGGGCGATGAAGCTCGGCGCCACGGACTACCTCTCCAAGCCGTTCGGCAACGACGAGCTCCAGGAGGTGCTGGCGCGCGCGCTGGGGCGTCAGGGCGCGGCGCTGCCGGAGCGGCCTGCGGCGGCGCGGCCGAGCGACGTGGCGGTCACCCGCGACGAGCCGGAGGAGCGGGATCCTCGGCAGCTCATCTCCATCTCCTCCGCGATGCGGCGCGCGCGGGCGATGGTGGAGCGGATCGCCGACACGGACGTCCCGGTGCTGCTCTTGGGCGAGTCCGGCACCGGTAAGGAGGTGATCGCGCGGGAGATCCACGCGCGCAGCCGCCGGCGCAACCGCCCCTTCATCAAGGTGAACTGCGCGGCGCTCCCGGCGGAGCTGCTGGAGTCCGAGCTGTTCGGCCACGAGCGCGGCGCCTTCACCGGCGCCACCGCGGAGAAGCCCGGCAAGTTCGAGCTCGCCCACCAGGGCACCATCTTCCTCGACGAGATCGGCGAGATGGCCATCCGGCTCCAGGCCAAGCTCCTCCAGGTCCTGCAGGACGAGGAGTTCTTCCGGGTGGGCGGGAAGAAGAGCGTGCGGGTGGACTCGCGCGTGGTGGTCGCCACCAACCGGGACCTCGAGCGCGAGATCGAGCAGGGGAACTTCCGCGAGGATCTCTTCTACCGGCTCAACGTGGTCTCCATCCGGATCGCCCCGCTGCGCGAGCGCCGGGACGACATCGTCCCGCTGGTGGACTACTTCCTGAAGAAGTACGGCCGCCGCTACGAGAACGGGCTGGGGGAGCTGCCTCCGGAGGTCCTCAAGGCGTTCATCGACTACGACTGGCCCGGCAACGTCCGCGAGCTGGAGAACATGGTCCGGCGGCTGGTGGTGCTGAAGGACCCGCACCTGGTGCTGGACGAGATCCGCACCAACTCGCGGGTGGCCGGGAGCGCGCCGTCGCTCCCCACCGCCTACGCGGGGGACGTGGGCGCGGCGCCGGTGGTGCGCGAGGCGCCGGCCCCGACCCCGCCGTCGCCGTACTTCGAGACCACGCCGCCTCCGCTGCCTCCGGTGGCCGGGAACTCGCTGTTGGCCCCGCGCGCCGCGGCGCCGGCCTACGCCAACCCGTTCAACTTCCCGCAGCCCCCGCCGCCTCCGCCGGCCATGCCGGAGAGCGAGATGTCCCTCAAGGACATTGGCAAGCGGGCGGCGATGTTGGCGGAGCGCGAGGCGATCCTGGCGATGCTCCAGCGCACCGCCTGGAACAAGCGCAAGGCGGCCAGCAAGCTGCGCATCAGCTACAAGGCGCTCCTCTACAAGATCAAGGAGAGCGGGATCATCGATCCCCGCGCGAGCGCCGAGTTCTAGCTGGCGATGTGGGCGGCGTCCGCCTCGAGGTTCCGGGCGATCCCGCTCGCCGTCACCTCGAGGTTGTGGGCCTTGAGCATGAGCTCGGAGGCGGCGCTCGGCTCGGTCTCGCGGAGGGCCACCGCGGCGGCCCAGGCCTCGCGCGCGTCATCGCGCAGCTGCCTCACCTGACGTCTCGCGCGCTCTCTCCAGCTCGCCGACTCATGGGTGTGCATGGGACCGCCTCCGCTCGAGGGTTTGCGGAGATCTGTTGAGCATGAAGCATGCCCGCCCTGGCGGAGCGGCCAGGGCTCGTCGTCTCCAGCGGTTGCGGGGAGAGGGTGCGCGCCGGTGCGCCATCCAGGTGGGAAGCGCACGCCGCAGCGGTGGGTCACCGCGGACGCACCGCAGTGATCTCACCCACCTAGCGCTTGGCCAGGCGTGTCCCTGACAGGGCAACCACCGCCTTGAAATGCTCCGGGGTGACCGGCGCAACGGACAGGCGGGAGCGCGTCACCAGCGGGAAGGCCTTGAGCGCGGCGGTCTTCTTCACCTTGGCCAGGGTGACGGGGGCCGTGAGCGGCTGGAGCGGCTCCACCTCCACGCTGGCCCAGTCCTCGCCGGGCGCCGTGGGATCTTCGGTGGCGGGCGCAGCGATGCGGGCCACCCCGACGATCTCCTTGCCCTCACCCGAGTGGTAGTAGAGGGCGAGGTCCCCGGGAGACATGGCGCGCAGGTTGTTGCGCGCCTCGAAGCTGCGGACCCCGGTCCAGGCGGTCCGCCGCTCCTTCTCCAGCTGTGACCAGGGGTAGACGCTCGGCTCGCTCTTGATGAGCCAGTAGCGCAGCGGCACTAGACCGCTCCGAGCAGGTTGCGGCTGACCTGCAGGAACTCGGCGAGCCTATAGATGATGGTCCGCCGGGAGAGGCCGAGCACCTCGGCCACCTGCGCCTGCTCCATGCCCTTGATGTAGTAGAGGAAGGCCGGCGTGCGCAGCGGCTCCGGCGTGCGCGCGAGCAGCTCGGTCGCCACCTGGCGGTCGAGGATCGCCTCGGCGGGGTCCTGGCTGGACTGCTCGGGGATGGCGTCCGTGGTCTCGCCGCGCCGCTGCCGGTCCCGCAGGTGGTTGAGGCAGAAGTTGGTGGAGATCCGATAGATCCAGGCGAGCGCCTCCCCATCCGAGGGCGCGTTCTCGATGTGGCGCATCACCCGGATGAAGACCTCCTGGGTGGCGTCTTCAGCCGCGGCGTCGTCCTGCAGCAGCCGGCGGCAGCGTGAGTAGATGGTGGCGCCGTACTTCTCATAGAGCGCCGATATCCGATTGGAGGAGAGGTTCTTACGCACAGGGGTGGCTCCGGGGGGGTGGAGAAGGTCGCCCAAGCAGCGGCTACCTACGCGCACATAGTCACACTCAGAAGCGAAAAGTTGCGGCCGACCCTTCTGTGTGGCGGTTCGCGGCGTAAATTGGGTTGCCAAATATGGGAAATAAAACCTGTCTATTCATGGGATCTTGGGCCCACCTCGCCTGCGCTTTGTCGGCGAGCAGGAATTAAATGGGCAATTAATCCGTGAATTAGACGGATTAATGGTCGACCCATGTAGGTGTCAGCCGTCCTATCTCCGGGGACGGGTCAGGCCTCAGTGGCGAGCCAGGCGCGGAGCAGCTCCGCCACGCTCCACGCCTGGGCAATGCAGCCCCGGTCTCGGAAGGGGGGCCCGGCGTCGAAGATCTCCGAGACCTGTCCCACGCCCTTGTCCAGGAGGTGGCCTTCCAGGCCGAGCAGGAGCTTCCGGGCCTCGGCGCGGTCCGGGTTCACCTTGAGCGCGGCGTTCACGTAGTGGCCGATCAGCCAGGCCCAGACCGTGCCCTGGTGGTAGGCGGCGTCCCGCGCCCGGAGGTCCCCGTCGTAGGTGGCGCGGTAGTCCGGGTGGCCGGGCGCCAGGCTGCGCAGGCCCACCGGGGTGAGCAGCTGCTCGCGCACCCGGTCCAGCACCGCGCCCCAGCGGTCCCGCGCGAGCACCGGGTGGCGCAGGGAGAGGGAGAAGATCTGGTTGGGGCGGATGGCGGGATCGTCACCGGCCTCGCCGTCTACCACGTCAAAGAGGCAGCGCTCGCGCGCGTTCCAGAAGCGCTGGTTGAAGGAGACCTGGGTGCGCTCGGCGTCCCGGAGGTACTGGGCGGGGGGGTGACCCAGCCGCTCGCTCCACTCCGCCATCAGGCGGAGGGCGTTGAACCAGAGCGCGCTGAGCTCCACCGCCTTGCCGCGCCGCGGGGTGACGACCCAGCCATCCACCTTCGCGTCCATCCAGGTGAGCTGGTAGCCCTCCGCCCCCTGCGTGAGCAGGCCATCGCGCGCGTCAATCCCGATCCCGAACCGGGTGCCCGCGAGGTGGCGGGAGACGATCTCCTGGAGCGTGGGGAAGAGATCCCTCACCAGCTGGAGATCCCCGGTCAGCTCCACGTAGCGGTCGATCGCGTGGAAGAACCAGAGGGTGGCGTCCGCCGTGTGGTAGAGGCCTTCGCGGCCGCCCTCGGGGAAGAGGTTGGGGAGCAGCCCGTCCCGCACGTAGTGCTGGAACGTGCGCAGGATGGCGGCGGCGGAGCGGAAGCGGCCGGTGGAGAGGGTGAGCCCCTCGAGCGAGATCATCGTGTCCCGCCCCCAGTCCGTGAACCAGTGGTAGCCGGCGATCACCGAGCGCGCGTCCTGGCCGGTGGCGCGGGCCCAGGCCTCGTCCTGGGGGCGTGAGACGGGCTCGATCACGAACTGATCCGCCGCGAGGACCAGGCGCGCGGGCGTCCCCGCGCGGGCGAGCGGCGGCGCCTGCTGGAGCAGCCGCGCCTGGCGGGTCAGCTCCAACTCGAAGGTCTCGGCCGGCTCCCGATCCAGCTGTTCCCAGTCGCCGCTGGTGGCGGCGAGCGTGAGCGCCTGGCCCGCCTCCAGGGCGCACTCGAAGTAGCCGGGGGACACCTGGCGCTCGGCGCAGTCCAGGCCGCGGGCGCGCTCCACCCGGTAGAGCAGCTCCTGCGAGTGCTCGAGCAGCGAGACGAACGGGGCGGGGCAGGGCGAGAAGACGCGCAGCCTCAGCGGCGAGGCGTCCTCGCGGGCGGTGATCTCCACGCGCGCGCCCTGCAGGAGGACCACCGGGAGCGGCCCTTCGGGAGGGAGGGGCCGATCGTGGAAGCGGAAGGTGACGTAGGGGCGCAGCCGCAGGGTGATGGGGGGCCCCTCGAGCAGCCGGTACTCCAGGAAGAGCGAGCTCTCTGCGTGCGGCAGCACCAGCCTGCGCTGCAGGCGGGCGGGCCCCAGCTGGTGCTCCCAGCGCGGCAGCAGCCCGCGCAATTCGAACGCGCGCAGGGTCCGGCCTTCGTCCCAGAGGAGCGTCCCGTCCGTGCGCTCCTCGCCGTCCAGCCGGTAGGTGCTGCCGGCGACCCGCACGTGCTCCTCCAACCGCGGGAGCATCACCGTGCGGCCGCGCGGGGGCGGGAGCACCGGGATGAAGAGCCCGTGGTAGCGGCGGGTGTTGACTCCGCCCACGGTGCCGGAGGCGTACCCGCCCAGCCCGTTGGTGACGAGCCACTCGCGCTCGAGCAGGTTCTGCGCGCCGCCCGGACCGGGGAGGGCGAGGCGGATGGAGGGCAGCTCGGGGTGAAGCTCGGGCACAGGGGGCTCCTCAGGATGAGAGGACCAACGCGCAGCCGCCCGAGAGCTTCGGCTCACCTTCCCAGCTCGGGTACAGCGCGCCGTGACCTCCGAAGCGCATCTCCTCGGAAGACAACAGGGGCCGCCAGGTCCTTCCCGGCGGAGGCGCGAGCAGCGGCTCCGGGCAGGGGTTCAGCACCAGGTCGCCGTTCAGGTTGATCAGCAGGAGCCGGTCGTCCGCCGGATCCTTCCCCAGGTAGCGCAGCGCGATCGCCCGCTCGCCCAGGATCGCGCCGTCCACCCGCGCGCGGGCGCGGCCGGAGAACACCGGATCCGTCCGGCGGAGCGCGAGCAGCTCGCGGTGCAGCAGCACCGCCTGGGCGTTCCGCTCCCGCTCGGACCAGTCCAGGCTGGAGCGCGCCAGCGCCTGCTCGCCGTGGGGCGGGTGGTAGCTCTCGCCTTCGATGGCGCCCTTGGCAGAGGGGAACTGCATGAGGAACTGCTCGCGCCCCTTGCGGACCAGCGCCTGGAGGTCGGACGGGAAGTCGGTGAAGAACAGGAACGGCGTGGAGGCGAACCACTCCTGACCCATGAACAGCAGCGGCGTCTGCGGCGCGAGCAGGAGCAGCGTGGTGAGCGCGCGCGCGTGGTGCTTCCCGGTGAGCTCGGTGAGCCGCTCGCCGGTCATGAAGTTGGCGACCTGATCGTGGTTTTGCAGGAAGAAGACGGCGCGCTCGGGCGGGGTGCGCAAGAGGACCCCGCCGCGCCGCTGCTTCTGCCAGGCGTACCACTGCCCCTGGTAGAGCGAGTTGTGCCGCACGCACGAGAGCAGCTCCTGCGCGGAGCCGCGGTAGTCCCGGAGGTAGGCCTCGTTGCGCCCGGTGAGCGCCACGCGCGCGCTGTGGTGGAAGTCATCCACCCAGATCGCGTCCACGCCGTACCCGCCCTCTTCGGGCGAGCGGACGTAGCGCTCATCCTGGGGCTCGTTCTCGGCGATGACGAGGATCTTCCGGTCCCCCGCGGCGGCGCGGGCCGCACGGGTGAGCTCGGCCACCACGTGATCCTTTGAGGCGTCCTTCAGGCTCTGGGTGGCGTCCAGGCGCAGCCCGTCAAAGTGGTACTCGCGCACCCAGTAGGCGGCGTTCTGGACGAAGAACGCGCGCACCGGGGCGGCGTCCGGCCCGTCGAAGTTGAGGCTCTCCCCCCACTCGTTGGGGTAGCGATCCGTGAAGTAGCCCTTGGAGAACTGGGAGAGGTAGTTCCCCTCCGGACCGATGTGGTTGTAGACGACGTCCAGGATCACCCCGAGCCCCAGGCGGTGCGCCTCGTCAATCAAGCGGCGCAGATCGTCCGGGGAGCCGTAGACGGAGGACGGCGCGTACAGGCCCACGCCGTCGTAGCCCCAGTTGAAGCGGCCGGCGAAGGTGTTGAGCGGCATCAGCTCCAGGCAGGTGATCCCCAGCTCCTTGAGCTGCGGCAGCTTCGCGGCGACGCCGGCGTAGGTCCGCTCGGGCGTGAAGGTGCCCACGTGTAGCTCGTAGATCACCTGCCCTTCGAGCGTGATCCCCTTCCACCCGCCGTCCTTCCACTTGAAGGCGCCGGGGTCCACGACCTCGGACGGGCCGTGCGGACCTTCCGGCTGGTAGCGCGAGCACGGATCGGCGAAGGCCTCGCCGCCATCGAGCCGGTACTTGTAGCGGGTGCCCGGCGGAACGGTCAGGACCCCTTCGAAGTAGCCATCCGCGCCGCGCTCCAGCGGGACGGTCCGCACGCCGCCCTTCTCCTGCAGCGCCACGTCCACCGTCTTGCGCGCGGGAGCCCAGACGCGAAAGCGGGTGCGCCCATCGCCCAGCACGGTCGCTCCCAGGGACAGCTCGTACCGCTCGGCCACGGAGGTCTCCTCGAAGGTCTTCGTTCGTTTGCGCGAAAGATGCGCCCGGCGCGGCCGAGGGGGAAGCGCGCCGTGCGGCGCCCGCGCTCCATCCGTTGGCGGCCCGACGGAGCGGGCCGGAGAGGTTTCAGTGGACCGCCGCGGCTTGGCGGCGAGGGGGGAGGGCGCCTACGGTGCCGCGCCCATGGACCGCTCCCTTCCCATCCTTCTGCTCTGCGCCTCCCTCCTCGCCTGCAGCGGCGCGCCCGGCGGCGCCGACTCCGGCACCCCGCCCGACGGTGGCGGCAGCGACGCCGGCTGCCGGCCCTCCAAGACGCCGGCGGAGCTGGTGGAGAACCCCTCGTTCGAGTGCGGCAGCGCCACCGAGGCGACCCACTGGTTCGCCAAGTTCGGGACGGCGGAGGTGGTCTCGGACGCGCACACCGGCAGCCGGGCGGTGAAGCTCACCGTGCCGGACGGCGTGGAGGCCTCGCTGGTCTACGAGCTGGACGTGGCCAAGAACCTGGGCACCGGCACCTACTGCTCCACCGTCTGGGTGAAGGGGACGACCAAGGCGATGGAGCTGGTGCTGCGCAAGGTCAACCCCAACGAGGACACCAGCTTCGCCGGCGTCCCCAGCGACAAGTGGGAGCGGGTGCCGCCGAACATCATCAACAGCACCGAAGGCAAGGACGCCCAGCGGATGCTGCTGCTGATCAACACCCGCTACGGCAAGCCCGGCGAGACGCTGCTGATCGACGACGTGGACGTCTGGGTGTCCCCGTCCGGCAAGTGCGACGAGCCGCGGTAGGGCCTCTCAGGGGTCGAGGATCGGCCAGCCGCACGCAGAGGCCACGGCCGCGGAGCGCGTGAGGTGATCCGCCGTGCAGAACCCCTGGCTGGTGAAGCTCGCGCCCACCACCGTGTCCTTGGCGCAGGTTCGCCGAGCCGGCGCAGGAAGCTCCACACCGGCCGGAGCTCGCTCCGGTAGAGCTGTTGGAAGTCTTCGGGGAGGGGCATCTGCTCGCGTGTTGGGGCCACCTTGGAAAACCCATCACTCGAAGTGGAAGATCGCGGCCAGGTGAAGCTGGGCGGTGACGGCCGGGGTGACCCAGGCGGTGGCTGTGCCCACGGTGATCGTGGTCCGCGTGAATGGGGCGGCCACCTCCGCGGAGGGGCGCAGCGAGAAGGCGGCGTGCAGGGGGACGTCCAGGAAGACCCTGGGGCCCGCGCTGAAGACGAAGGCGGAGGCGCGCTGGGCGTCAGGCAGCCCCTCGCCGGTGACCCGCATCGCTCCAGCGAAGACGGCGGCGCAGACGCCCAGCCAGCGGTAGGTGTAGCAGGGCACGAGGGCAGCGCCGAGCAGCTGGGTGGCCACGCTGCCCCCGGCGATGGCGATCCCCGCCGGCAGATCCACCCGCGCCTCGAGCTGCGCCAGGAACGCCCCGCGCGAGAACCCCACGCCCAGCAGCGCGCCGGCGTTCGGCGCCGGCGCCGCGTTGAAGGCGACCAGCGGCGCCGCGTAGGCGTGCCAGCGCAGCGGGACCTCTGGGGGCGGCGCTGGGGCAGGGGCAGGAGCGGGCGGGGGCTTCGGGGCGAACGCGCGCGGGTCCACCGCCACCGCCACGGAGAGCGCGACGGCTTCCGCGAGCTCCGCGCAGTCCGCGGCGGCGGAGCGCAGCGTCCGCTCGGAGGCGCCGGAGCGCACCGTGGCGATCCACTCCTGCGCGCTGCGGGAGAAGGAGACCTGCAGCGCGGTGGGCGCCGCGTCCACAAAGGGATCGTAGGAGAGGCGGGCCCGGACCGCGGCGGCGAGCGCGTCCCGGTCCGGACAGCCGCTCGCCTCCTGCGCGCGATCCACAGAGAGGGTGGCCTCGCGGGCGAAAGCGGGGCCGCTCAGCCCGGCGAGGAGCAGGGCGAGCGGCCAGGGACTGCGTGCGGTCCTCACCGGCGACGACTTACGACTTGCCGCTCCAGGGGTCCAGCTTGCTCCCCACCGAGCCGCGCAGGCCGAGCAGCCGCTGGAGCGAGTCGCCGCCGAACTGCGCCTTCTGTTCCTTCTTGATCTGCTGGTCGGCGTACTTGAGCGCAGTCTTGAACAGATCCTGGACCACGTCCTCCTTGTCGAAGCGGACGCCGGTGCCGGTGTCCTTCTTGATCTGCTCGATCAAGTCCTTCGTGAAGGTGTTGTTCAGGAACTGCTCGTACTTGTCGTACTGCTTCTGGCTGATCGTCCCTTCCGAGCGCGCCTGGTTCATCAGGGTGCGCACGTCGCGCAGCACGGCGAAGGCGCCGTCCTCGCTGCCGAGCATGTTGCGCTCGAAGGACTCGCGCGCCAGGTCGAAGACCTTCTGCGGGTCCGGCGCCTTGCCGCCGTTCTCGCGGCTGAGCTTGTTCCACGCCTGGGTGAGCTCGTTGTTGGCGGACTGCTGCAGATCGTTGAGCCGCTGCCGCTCCGAGTCCGGCAGATCCGTGTCCTCGGGGAGGAAGGGGAGGAACTCGGCGGCGATCTCCTCGGTCAGCTCGGGGGCCAGCTTGGTGGTGACCTCCTGGCGCTGCTCCGGGTGCTCGATCGTCTCGGGCGGGATCTGGAAGCCTTGGAAGTCCTCGTTGTCGCCGTAATAGCGATCCAGCAGCTCCTTGACCTTGGGGTCCTGGACCACGCCGTTGGCGGTGATCGCCGGCTGGTTCACCCCGTCCACCGCGCGCGGCTCGTGCACGCCGCCCGCGCCGTACGGCGAGTCCACGCGAACCTGCGAGCCCGGCGGCAGCGCCTTCGCCCGGTCGATCGCGGACTGCACCTGCGCCAACCGGGTGCGCAGGCGGCTGGCCTCGTCGAGCCGCTTGGGATCGCTCAGCAGGTCGTAGCCGGTGCCGAGCTCGTCCAGCGCGATCTGGAGCGCCTCCGCCTCCTTCTGGGCGTCGTAGGTGGCCACCGGCATGTCGAAGCCGGGGTCGGTGGCCTTCTGGGTCTTGAAGGCCTCCAGGCCATCCTGGAGCGCGGAGAGCTGCGTCTGCAGCCGCTCCACCTTGTACGCCTGCTTCGGGTCCTTCTCCGCCAGGGCGATCTGCGTCTCCAGCATCGCGATCTCGCCCTCGCGGCGGCGGATCTCGCTCTCGCCGCGGGTGGGGAGCGTGCCGTCCGGCTTGCGCGTCTCCAGCCCCTTGGGGATCTGGGTGGCCGCGGTCTGCACCTGCTTGAGCAGCCCGTCGAGCTGCTTCTGCAGGTCCTTCACCTGGCCTTCGTTGCCTTCGAGCTTCGCCTGGGCGATCTGCTCGCGGAGCTTGACGGCGGAGGCCTCCAGCTGGACGGCGGGGCTCTGCGCCGTGCGGACCGCCGGGCGCGCGGCCTCCTGCGGCGCGGGCCGGTGGAGATCCTGCAGCTGCATCTTGTAGGACTCGAGCAGCCCCTGCATCTGCTCGCGGCGGATCTTGCCCTGCTCGTCCTTCGGGTTCGCCGGCAGCTGATCGAGCTGCTTCTGCAGCTTGGAGATCTTCCCTTCCAGATCCCGGATCTGCTCGAGCCGGACCTGCGGCTCGGCCTTGAAGGTGCTGCCCGGATCCACCGTGCCGGAGGGCTGCGCCGCTGCCAGCTCGTAGCGCTGCTGGAACGCATCCAGCTGCGCGGCCAGGCTCTTGAGCTCGGCCTCGGGGAGCCCGCGCTTCTCTGCGTCCGCCAGCCGCGCGCGCGCCTCCTTGACCTGCGCGGAGAAGATCTTCAGCCGGGCGTCCGGCGGCAGCGCCCGCTCCGCCTCGTGGAGCTCGGCCTGCGCCTGATCCACCTGGGCGGAGAGGCTCTTCAGGCGCGCCTCGGGCGCGTGCGCGGCCTCCGCCTCCGCCAGCTTCTTGGTCAGATCGCGGACCTTCGTCTGCGCATCGATCAGGCGGCGCGTCCGGTCCTGCAGATCCTTCGTGGTGCGCTGGCGGTCCAGGCTCTCCGCCTGGCGCCGCTCGCGGGACTGGTCGTCGAGCTTGATCTGGTCCTGGAGATTCTCGGCGTCCTTGTAGAGCTGATCCTCGAGCTCACCGAGGCTTCCAGGGAGACGGATGCCGAGAAAGTTCAGGCTGAACGGGTTGGCCATGTCGAAACCTCTGAAGTTCCTTCAATTGTCGCGCGCAGGGGCGCAGCAGTTTCCCACATTTCAGGAAGGTGAGGTCGCAGGTTCAACCACCCCAAGCCAAGTCGGCGTAGAAAAAGAAAAAACCGACGACCTTACGCGGCCGTCGGTTCTCTCACCGTGCATTCGGCACGGCGCGTCAAGTACCTGAAATGCCCGGCTCAGCCGTTCACGGGCTGCTTGCCGGCCACGGGCTCGGCGCCCGCCGCCCGTCCGAAGAGCTGGCCCGCCGCCACCATCCCCACGCCCATCATCCCCAGAGCGGTGATCTCCGCGTACGCGCCGAGCGCGCCGGCGAGCACCGTCATCGCGCTCGCGCTCATCATCGCCGCCACCGCCGCCACCCCCGCTGCCTTCACCATGATGCGTGCTCCTTGTCTGTCCGTTGCCTGCCGTCTTGCGCTTCTTCTTGGGCTCGGGACTGTTCAAGCCCCGTGCCGCCAGCCGCGGCAACGCTGGCTGACGGAAACGGTTGAACCTCCACACTGCGCCTGACGCGGGGGGGCGCTCCGTTGGGAAGCGGATTGCTCTGCGTGGGTGGCGATCGGCATTTCTTTCCGACCCGGACCGCCCAAGCCCCCCTTCGCAAGCGGAACTTTTTTCCTCCGCGCCGCTCGCCTCGTCGGCTGCTTCCGGGAGAAGCGGCTGGAACTTGAGGCGGTTCGTGCGCGGCGGAGGGTGGCACACGCGCTGCTAAGCACCCTGCCCGAATCGACGAGCGGTGCTTCATGAAACACGTCGAACGGACTTCGGAAGGAGACGGAACGATGAGGAAGATGAGCGCGGGCGTGGTGGTGGCGATCGTGACGTTGCTGGGCCTCGGTGGCTGCGCGCACCACACGCGCGCGGTCGCGCCGGTGGCGGAGGGCCCCTACAAGATCGGGCGCGAGGACGTCCTGGACGTGGCGGTGTGGCGCGATCCGGATCTCTCCCGCGTGGTGCCGGTCCGGCCGGACGGCTTCATCTCCCTGCCCATGGCGGGCGAGGTGAAGGCGGATGGGAAGACCGCGGAGCAGCTGGCAGCGGAGATCAAGCAGAAGCTCTCTCCCTTCGTCCAGGAGCCGAAGGTCACGGTGATCGTCCGCGAGGTGAACTCCACCCGCGTCTACGTCACCGGTGAGGTGGCCCGGCCCGGCGCCTACCCGCTCAAGGGGAAGACCTCGCTGGTGCAGGCGATCGCCCTGGCGGGTGGGTTCTCCGCCTTCGCCAACGCGGACGGGATCCTGGTCATCCGCGGCGGTGAGCAGGGCGGCATCCCCGTTCGCTACAGCGATCTGGTGAGCGACCGGGACGACCGCGCGGACTTCGTCCTGCAGCCGGGCGACACCGTGGTGGTCCCGTAGCGAGGCAGTGGAAGCAGCGACGAGCGCGTCTTGAAGCGTGAGTGACTTGAAACGGTTTGAGGGAGGGGAGGGCGTGGTGGGGACCAACTGCATCAAGACGCTCGCGCTCGCCGCGCTCTGCTGGGCGGCAGCTGCATGGGCCGGGGTGGACGTGGAGCCCCGGCTCCGCCTGGCGGCGGAGGAGCGGTACGACGACGACGTGCTGGTCCGGACCGCCGCCGGCACCGGCCAGCTGATGACGAAGATCTCGCCGCAGGCCGGGCTGGATCTGGCGGACGAGACGCTGACCTTCAAGAGCTTCTACGCGCTGGATCTCCTGGTCCACCACGGCAGCGGCACCACCGGGCTGGATCACCGCGGCGGGCTGGACGTGAAGAAGCTGCTCACCCGCACGCTGGAGCTGGACGCCAAGGCGCAGGTGTGGCGCGTGAGCGACCCCACCTCGCTGCCGCGGCTGGGGCTGGCGCGGACGTACGCGCCGATCCTGTACGGGAAGGCCTCGCTCGCCGCGAAGAAGGATCTGAGCGAGCGCTGGCAGGGCACGCTGGGCTACCGCTTCGAGGGCGCCCAGGTCTACGAGGCGGACCGCCTGCCGGGCTTTGCGCACGCGCCGTACGCGCAGACCTGGTTCAAGGCCAGCCGCCGCACCGAGCTGGGGCTGGAGTACCGCTACCAGCTGTTCACCTACGGCCCCGAGCGCAGCAACGCGCACGGCGCCTTCGCCGGGTACCGCTACCAGCTGACCCGGCAGACGACCTTCACCGCGCAGGCGGGCCCGGTCTTCTACGTCGCCGATGACGGCACCCAGGGGCTGTTGCCGCGCGTGTCGCTCGAGCTGGGGCACGAGGCCGGGCGGCTCGAGCTGGGCGCGGCGCTGGGGCACGACCTGGTCGGCGCCTCGGGCTTCACTTCGGCGGTGTGGGCGGACTTCGCCTCGCTCGTCGCGGGCTACCACTTTTCGCAGGCGCTGCGCGCGTTCGGCGCAGCCAGCTACTACCGCAACGGGAAGGCGCCCAACACGGGCGTGATCCCCGGTCAGGTGGACGCGGTCACGGGACTTCCCACCACCACCCAGGGCTATGCGCTGGGCTTGGGCCTGGAGTGGCGCTTCCTTCGGCAAGCGTCGCTGCAGGGTTCGTTCGATCGCATCGCGCAGGTGGGCGCGGTGGACGCAGCGGGGCTTGCGCTGACGCGGAACATCGCGGCGGTCCGGCTCATTGTCGAAGCTTTGTAGTGCACGTCAGAGGAGGAGGAGCGGAACATGGAGCGTGGGATGACGGCAGATCAGGTGCTCGGCGCGCTGTGGCGTCGCAAGACTCTGGTACTCGCCATTGCAGCGGTGGTCTTTGCGCTGGGTGCCTTGATCGTGTTGACCCTGCCCAGCGTCTACACCGCGAGCGTGGTGGTCCGGGTGGAGCCGCAGCGGCCAACGGAGGAGATGGTCCAGCGCACGGTGAGCGAGCTCATCGAGCAGCGGCTGACCACGGTGCGCCAGGAGCTGATGGCGCGGCCGGTGCTGCAGAAGGCGATCGAGGAGATGAAGCTCTACCCGGACGTCGTGAAGGACGACGGGATCGAGGCCGCGGTCGAGCGGATGCGCAAGGACCTGGAGGTCAAGGTGGAAGGGGAGAACGCCTTCGAGCTCACCTACCACGCGCATGACGCGAAGACGGCGGCCCAGGTGGCCAACCGGCTGCCGCAGATCTTCGCGGACGAGACGCTGAAGATCCGCCGCGACCAGGCCAACCGCGCCACCGCGCTCTTCACCGAAGAGGTGGAGACGCTCAAGAAGAGCACCGCGGACTGGGAGCGGAAGATCGCCCAGTTCAAGGTGGACCACATGGGCGAGCTGCCCGAGCAGCTCGAGGTCAACATGCGCGGCCTGGAGCGGATCGGCGCGCTGATGCAGACCAAGTCCGAGGAGCTGCGCGTGGCCGAGGGTCGCCGCAGCGACATGGCGCGCGCCAACCTGGCGGGGGACAGCGAGGCCGGCCGGCTGCAGGCGGCCGAGAACGGGCTGACCCGCTCGCTGGTGGCCGCGAAGACCACCTGGACCGAGGATCACCCCGAAGTGCAGCGCCTGACCCGCGAGCTGGCCGAGATGAAGGCCAAGCGCCAGGACGCGGAAGGCCGGATGTCCGCGGAGCGGCGCGAGCGCGCCCTGGCGGCGCAGCGGGTGACCGCGATCGAGAAGGAGATGCAGGGGCTGCAGAAGCAGGCGGAGACCTACCAGGCCCGCCTGGACAAGACCCCGCGCTGGGCGCACGAGCTCTCGGTGATGAACCGGGACTACGAGATCGCCAAGACCAAGTACCAGAGCGTGGTCTCCCGCAAGGTGGAGGCGGAGCTGGCCCAGGAGCTGGAGGCCAAGAGCGCCAAGTCGATGTTCAACGTGATCTCCCCGGCGGGCGTGCCGGTGTCCCCGGCCAAGCCGGACCGCTTCGGCGGCCTGCTGATCGCGGCGCTGATCGCCCTGGGCCTGGGGATCCTCAGCGGGGTGGTGCTCGAGATGCGTGACGACAGCATCCGCGACACCAGCGAGGTGAAGGAGCGGCTGCCGATCCCGGTGCTCGCGGTGGTGCCGATGATGAGCACCAAGGGCGAGCGGCGGATGTTGATGCCCGCCACCACGCCGGCGCAGCCGTCGAGCACGACGATCAACTGACAAGGCCAAGCGAGGGGCCGCCGCCTTCGCGGCAGCGGCCCCCCGCGAAGACCTGAAACCCACACGAACTTAGAGGGAGACTTCCGATGGAAGAGTCGATGGAGAGGGCAGGGAATTTCGTTCAGCGGGTGGACTCGGACGCGATCGAGCAGGGGCACGTGGATGCGCGCGTGGTCACGCTCACCGCGCCCGCGTCGGTGGCGGCGGAGCAGTACCGGACGCTCTACTACCGGCTCGAGCGGATGCGGGAGCTGCGGCCGATGAAGGTGGTCTCCTTCACCTCCGCGCTGCCGGGCGAAGGCAAGACGATGACCGCGGTGAACCTGGCGCTGGCGTCTGCGCGGGCGAACCCGGAGCGGCGGATCCTGCTGATCGACGCGGACCTCCGGCGCAGCCAGGTGACGGATTATCTCGGCATCCGCAGCAAGCCGGGGCTCGCCGAGCTGATCGCCGGTGAGTGCGAGATCCGGGACGCGGTGCGCCGCTTCAAGGCCACCCGCCTGGCGATCATCCCCGCCGGCCGCGCCGGCGACGAGGCGACGGGGATCCTCGCCAGCGGCCGCATGAAGGAGCTGCTCAAGCGGATCCGCGAGAGCTTCGACGAGGTGTACGTGGACATGCCGCCCACGCTGCCGTTCGCGGACGCGGGGATCCTCGGCCACCAGACGGACGCGGTGGTCATGGTGATCCGCGCGGGCGTCACCCCCACCAAGCGGGTGAACCAGGCGCTGGAGTGCCTCGCCGGCGCGCCGGTGGTGGGCTGCGTGCTCAACGGCGCGGACCAGACCTTCACGCCGTACCTCAAGAAGTACAAGTGACGGACGACTGGGCCGCTGTCCCAGGGTGACTGGGACAGCGCCCACCGCAAGCTTTCGTAGGACGGGTGGCGGGAATCTTCGGGGAGGCGGGGGCGATGCTGCGGGCGTTTCACCACTATTTCTCTGCACGGAAGTTGGCGTTCTTCGTCGTCGAGTCCCTGGCGATCACCCTGGCCTGCGCGGCGGGCGCCGCGGCGATGGCGCGGGTGATGGTCCCCAGCGGCGGCGGCTCGCTGATCCAGTGGCTGCCGGCCTTCGCCCTGATGGGGCTGGGCGGGGCGGCCGTGCTCCAGTTCTCCCTCTACTCGGTGGATCTCTACGATCTGCGCGTGGCCGGCGAGGACCGGCTCAAGGGCGCGCGGGTGCTCAAGGCCGCCGGCGTCTCGGTGGTGCTCCTGGGGCTTTTGGCCGCGGCGCTGCGGATGCAGCTGCCGGCGGGCTCGCTCTGGGGCGGCGCGATCGGCGCGTTCGTGGGCACGCTGCTGACCCGCGCGGCGCTGCCCTCCGTGGTGGGGGAGAAGAGCCGGGTGTTGATCGTGGGCGGGGGCGTGAAGGCCCTGCAGATCCAGAAGCTGATCGACGCGGAGGGCGAGGACGGCTTCGAGATCGTGGGCTCGGTGGAGCCCCAGCGGATTGGCGCCGAGGCCGGCCCCTGCGAGGCGATCGACGAGATGGCGGCGCGGCTGCGCGCCCACTACGTGGTGATGGCGATCGACGAGCCGCGCGGCGCGGTCTGGGTGGAGCCGCTGCTGCGCTGCCGGATCCAGGGCCGCCGCGTGTACGACGCCAGCGGCTTCGCCGAGCGGGTGCTGCGGCGGATCCCGGTGGCCCACCTGCGTGCCTCCGAGCTGGTCTTCTCGGACGAGCTGCGCCTCTCCGCCGGCCGGCGCTTCGCCAAGCGCGCGCTGGACGTGACCGTGGCCGGGCTGATGCTCTTCTTCGGCTGGGTGCCGATGCTGCTGATCGCCCTGGCGGTGAAGCTGGACTCGAAGGGGCCGGTCTTCTACCGGCAGGAGCGGGTGGGCAAGGACGGCAAGTCCTTCATGCTCTGGAAGTTCCGCTCCATGCGCACGGACGCGGAGAAGCACGGCGCGGTCTGGGCGCGGGACAACGATGACCGCGTGACCCGGGTGGGGCGCTTCATCCGCAAGACGCGCCTGGACGAGCTGCCGCAGCTGTTCAACGTGCTCGCCGGCGAGATGAGCCTGGTGGGGCCGCGGCCCGAGCGGCCGGTCTTCGTGGAGGACCTCAAGCGGCAGATCCCCTTCTACGGCCTGCGGGACGCGCTCAAACCCGGGCTCACCGGGTGGGCGCAGATCCGCTACCCGTACGGCGCCTCGGTGGAGGACGCCCGGAACAAGCTCGAGTTCGACCTCTACTACATCAAGAACGGATCGCTCTTCCTGGACCTGGCGTGCCTGTTCCACACGGTGCGCCACGTGCTGATGCGGAAGGGCTCTCGATAGGGGTGGGTTGGGGAGTGCGGGGTGGGCGTGGGAACGGACGGGGAAGGGGAAGGGGACATGGGCCCAGCGCAGGCGCAGACGCCACAGGTAGAGCTTCTGGAAGACGCGTACTCCACGCAGCTGGAGCGCAACGAGGTGCGCCCGCGCGGTGAGCTGGCGCGCGCCACCAAGGTCGTGTGCATGGGCGGCGGCACCGGCCTGCCGGTGGTGCTGCGCGGCCTGGTGCGCCACGCGCAGCCCACGATCGACAACCCGGGCGTGGATCTCACTGCGGTGGTGGCGATGAGCGACGACGGCGGCAGCTCCGGCCGCCTGCGCCGCAGCCGCGGCGTCCTCCCGCCGGGGGACGTGCGCAACTGCCTGGTCGCGCTGGCGGGCGGCAAGACCGCGCTGGGCGAGCTGTTCCAGCACCGCTTCGCCGGGAAGAAGGGGATCGCCGGGCACGCGGTGGGGAATCTCGTGATCGCCGCGCTCGCCGAGCTCAAGGGGGACTTCCAGCAGGCGGTGGATGCCGCGGGCACGCTGCTCCAGGCGAAGGGGCGGGTGCTGCCGTCCACCACCGAGCCGGTCTCGCTGGTGGCCACCATGGCGGACGGGTCGAAGATCGTGGGCGAGCGCGCGATCGCCAAGGCGCGGGGGCGGATCAGCCGCGTCAGCCTGAACCCGCGCCTGCCGCCGGCCTCGCCGGGGCTGCTGGAGGCGATCTCCTCGGCGGATCTGATCACCCTGGGGCCAGGCTCGCTCTACTCCAGCGTGCTGCCCAACCTCCTGGTGGACGGGGTGGCCAAGGCCCTGCGCGAGGCGCGCGGCCTCAAAGTGCTGATCACCAACCTGATGACCCAGCCGGGCGAGACGGACGGGATGAGCCTGGTGGATCACGTGAAGGTGGTGCTCGACCACGCCGGGCCGGTGGTGGACGTGGTGCTGGTGAACGCGGCGCCGCTGCCCGCGCCGCTCCTGCGCTGGTACATCGCCCGCGGCGGCGCGCCGATCGCGCTCGAGCGCGGCGAGCTGCTCAAGCTGGGCGTGATCCCGGTCGAGGCGGATCTGATCAAGCAGGAGGCCAAGCGGATCCGCCACGACAGCCGCAAGGTCGCGCGCTGCGTGGTGAAGCTGGCCCGGATGGGGCTCTAGGAGGGCGACACATGGAAGCCTTGGCGCTGACACCTTCGATCAAGGTGGAGGAGATTCAAGACCGCGCGGGGTTCCTCGCGCTGCAGCCGGAGTGGGACGCGCTCGTCGCGATCACCAACGACCAGCTGTTCTACCGGCATGACTTCCTGCGGGTGTGGCTGGACAACTTCGCCCCCAGGGCGAAGTGGCGGATCCTCACCGCGCGGGACGAAGTGGGCGCCCTGGTGGCGGCGCTGCCGCTGGTGGAGGAGAAGACGCGGCTCTACGGCGTGCCGGTGCGCCAGCTCTCCGCCGCCGCCAACCCGCACTCCTGCCGGTTCGATCTGATCGCCAAGGACCCGGCGGCCGCGGGGGAGGCGTTCTACGCGCACCTGGCCGCGGACCGGAGCTGGGACGTGCTGCGGCTCCTGGACATCCCGGAGGGCGGCGCGGGCTTCCAGCTCTTCGAGCGGGCCAAGGCGCGCGGCCTGCCGGTGGGGACCTGGCCGTCGCTCAACTCGCCCTACATCCCGCTGCCGAAGACGCAGGAGGAGCTCCAGGCGCGGCTGCAGTCGAAGTTCAAGGCGAACTGCCGCCGGCGCCGCAAGAAGCTGGAGGAGAAGGGGAAGGTCACCTTCGAGCGCGTGGACGGCGGCCCCGACCTGGAGGCGCGCCTGGAGGAGGGCTTCGCGCTCGAGCAGAGCGGCTGGAAGGGCGAGAGGGGCACGGCGATCGCCCAGGACGGCGCCACCCGCGGCTTCTACTCCGAGCTGGCGCGCACCGCCGCCGCGCAGGGCGAGCTCTCGCTCTACTTCCTGCGGTTGGACGGGAGGGCGGTGGCCTTCCACTACGGCCTCACCCATGGCGGAACCTACCTGCTGCTCAAGCCCGGCTACGACGAGGCGCTCAAGGAGTGCTCTCCCGGCCAGCTGCTCATGGAAGAGGTGCTCAGGGACTGCATCGCCCGAGGCCTCACCGAGTTCGACTTTCTGGGACCGGACATGATCTGGAAGCGCGATTGGACGGATCGCGCACGGCAGCACACCTGGCTTTTCGTCTTCCGCGACACCACCTTGGGCCGTGCGCTGCGCGAGGCGAAGTTCCGCTGGGTGCCAGCCGCGAAGGAGAGGCTCTCCCGATGGAAGAAGTGACCGCTGGCCGACTCTTCGTCCCCGCGCTGCCCACGCTCTGGCCGAGCATGCTGGTGGGCCGTCCCCGCGTCTCGAGCTTTCAGCCGTTCGCCTCGGACTCGGTCCGGTACTTCTACTTCGCGCGGAACGCCGTCTGGCTGACGGTGAAGATGCTGGGGCTGGACCGGGACGGCGGGGAGATCCTCGTTCCGGCCTACCACCACGGCGTGGAGATCGAGGCCCTGGCGGACGCTGGCGCCTCGCTGCGCTTCTACCGGGTGGGTTCCCGCTGGGACGTGGACCTGGAGGACGTGGAGCGGAAGATCAACGCGAAGACGCGCGCCCTCTACCTGGTCCACTACGCGGGCTTCCCTGGGCCGGCCGAGCAGATGAAGGCGCTCGCCGCGAAGCACGGGCTCCCGCTGATCGAGGACTGCGCGCTCTCGCTGCTCTCGAGCGACGGCGGCAGGCCGCTGGGCACCACCGGTGACGTGGGGATCTTCTGCCTCTACAAGACGCTGCCGGTGCCCAACGGAGGGGCGCTGGTGGTGAACGGGGAGCGGCGCTACAGCCTGCCGCAGCCCCCGGCGCCGCCGGGCGCCAGCACGTTCTCGCACACTGTCTCCGCGCTCTTGCAGAACCTGGAGCTGCGCGGCGGCTTCGCGGGGCGCTGGCTGCGCGGGTTGATCCGCGGCTTCGGACGGGGGACCGCCTCCGCCGCGCGGATCGAGCGGGTGGCCACCGGGACGCAGCACTTCAACCGGGCGCACGTGGATCTGGGGATGAGCCCGCTCACCCTGAAGATCGCGCTCGCGCAGGACCTGCCGAGGATCGTCGAGGCGCGGCGGCGCAACTACTTCTTCCTGCTCGGGCGGCTGCGGGACGTGGCTCCGCCGCTGTTCGCGGAGCTGCCGCCAGGTGTCTGCCCGCTCTTCTACCCGCTGCTGGTGGAGGACAAGCTGGAGCTGATGGCCCGCCTGCGCGCGCGCGGGATCGAGACGATCGACTTCTGGCGGCGCTTCCACCCGGCCTGCGATCCGAAGGAGTTCCCCGAGGTGGCCTCGCTGCGCCGCCGGGTGCTGGAGATCCCCTGCCACCAGGACCTCACGCCGGAAGTGATGGAGGGGATCGCCGGGGCGGTTCGCGAGGCCCTGAACGACCGGCGCGGGCGGGAGCGCAAGGCGCACGGCTGAAGGAGGGTAGTCCGGTGCTCGAGCAGGTGGAGATCGCGCAGGGGCCCGCCCCGGCGCAGTGGCTTTCAGTCGATGTGATCGACACCGCGGGCGAGCTGGCCGGCCTGCGGACGCAGTGGAATGCGCTCCACGACGCGAGCGAAGCGGGGGCCTTCCTCTGCTGGGATTGGCTCTACCCGTGGTGCCGGCGGATCGCCCCGGACCGGGCGTTGCGGATCCTGCGCGCGCGCGACCGGGACGGCGCGCTCGTCGGGTTGATGCCGCTGGCGGTCGAGCAGCGGCGGGTGGGGCCGCGCAAGGTGCGGCGGCTCGCCTTCCTCGGCGAGACCCACGTGGGCAGCGACTACCTGGACCTGATCGCCCCGCGCGGCCGCGAGGTGGAGCTCGCCCGGCTCTTCGCCCGCCAGCTCAAGGCGCTGCGCGGCGAGTGGGACGTGCTGGACCTGCTCGACCTGCGCGAAGGCTCGCCGACGCTGGAGGCGCTGGAGGAGACCTTCGGCGGGGAGGGCGAGGTGGTCTCGCGCACGGGCCGCTACCTCTGCCCGCACGAGCGCTTCACGCCCGGGGAGACGTTCGACGCGTTCTTGAAGCGCACCGGCCGGCGCGACAACTACCTGCGGCGCAAGAAGTGGCTGGCGAAGCAGCCGGGCTACCGGATCGAGAAGACGGACGTGCCGCAGGGGCTCCCCGCGGCGATGGGCCACTTCTTCCGGCTCCACGCGCTGCGCTGGGCGGAGGATGGCGGCTCGCAGGGGATCAAGGGCGCAGGCGTGGAGGCCTTCCACCGGGACGCCACCCACCTGCTCGCCGAGCGCGGCCGGCTGCGGATCTACACGATGATGCTGGGCACCCAGGCGCTCGCGTCCGTGTATGGGATCTTCCACGGCGGCAAGTTCCTCTACTTCCAGTCCGGCTACGATCCCGCGTGGCGCAACAAGAGCGTGGGGCTGGTGCTGGTGGGCGAGACCTTCAAGGATGCGCTCGAGCGCGGCTGCACCGAGTACGACTTCCTTCGCGGCACCGAGAGCTACAAGTCCGATTGGACCTCGCTGCAGCGGCAGACCGTGGCGCTGCGGATCCACGCGCGCTCCGGCCCCGGCGCCTGGTTCACCACGGGAGAGCGCCTGGCGCGCACGGCGCGGGAGTGGGTGAAGCGCCTGCTGCCCTCGAACGCGGTGGAGCGGGTGCGCCGGCTGCGGCGCCGCTGGGCGGCGATCTAGCGGGGTGAACGGGGGAGCTCTCACGGTCTCCCTCCTGCGCGCACCTGTGCGCCTGGCATGCGCCGCCGCGGCCCCTCTAATGATCTCCGCTCGAGCGGTCATGAAAAGGACGGGTCGCATGCTCTCCCTACGCGCGTTGATCGGGGCGATCGGGCTGGTGGTCCTGGGCACCGGGTGCATCGTGGTCCCCGGGGTGAGGCACGGGCACCATGGCCACTACCGCCCCGCGGTCAGCTGCCACCCGAGCCAGTACTGGGACGGGGCGGTCTGCCGCCACAAGGGACAGGGCTCCGGGGCGCGAAAGCACGACGCTTCCCCGGTCCCCAACTAGGCGCCGCCCCTGAAGAAAAGGGCGCCTTGGGGCAACCCGGTGGGGTTTTGGGCGATAATCCCTACCGCACCGCGTCCCCATGGCCAGCTCCCCCATCACCCCGCCTGCCCGGGTCTTCTACTTCGGCCCCAGCAACACCCGCCCCACCGGGACGGTGCCGGTCAGCGGCCCGGGCGGCCAGCCTTCGTCCTCGTTCGAGTCCGGGCGGGCGCAGGGTGGGCTGGAGCTCTCCGGCGCGCCGCGCGCGCGAGGCGTCTTCGTGGTCCGGCCGAGTGACGCCGAGATCGAGACCAACCTGCTGCGCCGCGGGATCCAGGGCGTGGCCGCCCGGTCCATCACCGAAGCGGTCGTCACCGGGGACAGCATCTTCAAGGCGCTCGCCACCGAGGGGATCACCCCGCAAACGAACCTCCCGTTCACCGAGCTCTACGGCGATCGCGTCTGCGCCGAGCTGATGGGCGAGGAGAGCCTGAACATCAGCCCCGAGCAGCTCTGGGATCTGGCGATGGCGCTGCGCGAGAACGAGATCCCCACCGGGATGCCGATCTGCGCGCTGCTCGCCCTGGCGGATCAGCTGGAGCTGGAGAGCGGCGCCCCGAACCTGAACCTCCCGGACTGGCTCGGCTTCCAGCCGGAGGTCACCACCCAGGCGGATCTGCGCGAGCTCTTGCGCGAGCTGGCCCGGGATCTCCGCGTGGCGTCCGTGAAGGTCTTCGCCACGCAGATGGATCAGGCGGATCAGGGACGGCCCACCCCGAAGTAGCGCGAGCCCTCCCCACCATCAGCCAAGCCCGTCGTCCGCGCCACGACACGCGCCCCGGCGCCCGCGCCGGCTGGCACCACGGCCGGCGGGCCAACACCTTGCGACACGGTCCTCTCGGCGCTCCCCCGAGAGGGCGGCGGCGCGACGTTGGCCGCCGGATAGTGAGGTCGTCACGCGCGTCAATTGAAGCCCCCCACCCGCACACGTATTGCCTGCCCATGAGCGACTCCCCCGCCAGCGAAGTCAGCGTCTCGGTCCTCGATGACCACCTCTTCGTTCGCGAGGCGCTCTGCACGTCCCTGCAGTCCGCCGGGCTCAAGGTCGTGGGGCGGTACGCCGAGGGGGCCGCGTTCCTCCGCGGCCTGGACACCGAACCGCCGAGCGCGGCGGTGATGGATCTCGTCCTGCGCGGCGTGGATGGCTTAAGCGTGCTCGAGGTGGCCCACCAGCGGCACCCCGAGGTGGCGCTGCTGGTCCTCTCTGGCAGCGGACAGCAGGGGATGGTGGAGCGCAGCTTCCAGCTCGGCGCCTCGGGTTTCCTGGACAAGTCCAACACGGACGCGAGCGCGCTGGTGGACGCCGTGCGGGGCGTGGTGCAGGGGAAGCGGATCTACCCGATGAACGCCCTGGCTTCGCTCGGGAGTCTCGCGCTCCCCGAGGACGCCAACCGGCGCCTGCTCCACGGCATCTCCACCCGGGAGCGCGAGGTGCTCGCCCACGTCGCGGAGGGCGCGGACAACCTAAAGATCGCCGCGCTCCTCAACATCTCCGAGCGAACGGTGCGCGCTCACGTCTCCAGCCTCTACCGGAAGCTGAGCGTGGAGAACCGCACGCAGATGGCGCTGCTCGCGCAGAAGCTGCGCCTGACGCTCGACCCCAAGGTGAACTGAAGCTACTGGCCCAGCTCGGCCCGGAGCGCGGCGATCTCCATCCGGATCTGCGGCGGCTGCTCGGCCACCGGCGCCTCCACCATGTAGCGCTGGAAGTTGCTCAGGGCCCGCTTGCGGTCCCCCAGCTCCAGCGCCATCGCCCCGGCGAAGAGCAGCGCCTCGTGCGAGTCCGGGTAGAGGTTGGCCAGCTTCTCCAGATCTCCGGCCGCGCCGGCGAAGTCGCCCTTGGCGCCCCTGAGCATGCCCCGGTGGATCCGCGTCTCCACGTGGAAGGGATCCAGGCCAATGCCGCGCTCGGTGAGCGCGTCCGCCTCTTCGAAGCGCTGGCGCCGCAGCAGCGCGTGGGCGACGACGGAGAGCGCCTCCACGTCATCCCCGTTCTTGCGCACCTTCTCCACCGCGGCGTTGAACTGCCGCTGCTCTTCCTGCTCCTCCGCGCTGAGCGGGGCCTCCTGGCCGCCGCCCTGGGCCGAGGGCACCTTGCCGGTGGCCTCCATGCCGTCCTGCCGGGGCTTCTCCTCCCCGGTGAGCACGAAGCCCAGCACCACGAAGAAGGCGACCGAGAGGCCGCCCCAGATCGCCGCCTTGGCCGCGAAGGGGAGGGAGCCCTGGGCTGTCCCCGCCTTCGGCTCGGCCTTGGCCTTCTTGCCGCCGGCCTTCTGGAAGTCGTCCCGCGCCTTGAGAGCGCGCGCGGCCGCCAGCTCCAGCTGCGCCTTCTCCGCCTCGTACTGCTCCTTGGGGAGGCGGTTGATCTCGGTGGCGTGATCCCTCAGCGCGTCCAGCGCGATCTGGATCTCCCGCTCCAGGTCCAGCAGCTTGTCTTTGTCGTCCCGGCCGCCCGCGGGGGCGAAGAGCTTGGAGCTGCGCGAGAGCAGCACGAAGACCAGGGCGAGGATCGCCCCCACGCCCAGCACCACCAGGCCGGGGAGCCAGTTCGTCTCCCTCACGAGTCAACCTCCTTGCGCACCCTGCCCAGGTACTCCGCCAGCTCATCCGGCGGCGCCGCGGCGCCCGCGCCGGGTGACGCGACCGCGGGCGTCTGCGGCATGGCCTTCCCCTTGCGCAGCTGCCCGGCGATCACCACGAAGCCCACCACCAGCAGCGCCACCGGGGCGAGCCAGACCAACAGGTTCCAGCCCTCCGCCTTGGGCTCGAGGAGGATCCACTCGCCGTAGCGAGCAATGAAGTAGGCGCGGATCTCCTCGTCGCTCTTGCCTTCGGAGACGAGCCGGCGGACCACGTCCACCTGGGCCACCGCCATGGAGCTGCCGGAGTCCCAGATGGAGAGCCCCTGGCAGACCGGGCAGCGCAGCTTCTTGCTGAGCGCCTGGACCCGGGCCTCGCGGGCGGGATCCAGCTGCTCGCTGCCGGCCTTGAGCATGGAGTACTGCGCCAACGCCGCCGCGGGCGCGAGCAGGAGGAGGAGGAGAGCGAGCCGTCTCATGGGTGGGCGTTGTTGGTGGTGGTCGCCCCGGCGGGGCCCGCTGCGCCGCCCGCGGCTGCTTGCCGCGCCGTCAGCTTGGCGACCCACTCGGAGAGCATGTTCGGGTTCACCGCCCCCACGTGCTTGTAGAGGATGATCCCGTTGTGATCGATGAAGTAGGTCTCCGGCACGCCGGCGAGCCCGTACTCCACCGAGATCTGCCCGCGCTCGTCGAACAGCTGCGGGAAGCTGGCGCCGTTCTCGCGCAGGAACTGGAGGGCCTGGGGCTCGGTGTCCTCGAAGACCACGCCCACGAAGTTCACCTGATCTCCGAACTTCTGCGCCCCCCACTCCAGGAAGGGGTGCTCGTAGCGGCAGGGGCCGCACCAGGAGGCCCAGAAGTTCATCACCGTGGGCCGGCCCTTGAGCTGCGCCAGGGACATCCGCTGGCCGCTGCGCAGCTCCTTCATCGTGAAGTCAGGCGCCGGCTGATCCTTGAGCATGAACGGCACCGCGTGCGGGTCCGTGCCGAACGCCTTGTAGAAGACCAGGACCAGCCCGAGGCAGAGCGCGCCGAAGAGGACCGTGTACTTCCAGCGGTTCATGCCGCGCCCCTCCCCACGCCCGGCTCACCGGGCAGCGGGGGCGCACCCGAGGCGCTCGTCGCGCTCACCGCCACGCGCGCCTTCCGGTCCGGCCAGGCGGAGATCACCGCGCCCAGCACGAGGATCGGGATGCTCCACCAGATCCACCCCACCAGCGGGAAGATCCAGGCGTTGAGCGAGGCCGTCTTCCGCTCCGGATCGAAGGCGATCAGCGAGAGGTAGAGATCGTGCGAGAGGGTGGAGCGCACCATCGGCGTGCCCACCGGATCCGTGCTTCGCTCGTAGTAGTTGACCCGCGGCATCAGCTCTTCGGTCGCGCCGGAAGGCGCGGTGACCAGCACCTTCGCCGCGGTCCAGGAGCGGTGCGGCTCGCTGCCGGTGGACAACCCCTGGAAGGCCACCTGGTAGCCGCCGATGGCGAGCGTCTTGCCCACCTCCAGCGTCCCCTTGGCGTGGGTGACGTAGTTGGAGGACGCGGCGACCGCCACGAACACCAGGATGATCCCGAAGTGGACGATGTAGCCGCCGGTCCGCCGCCGCGCCTTGGCCGCCGTCTGCGTGAACGCGGTGACGAAGCCTTCCTTCTTCTCCGTCATCCGCACCATCGCCGGGCGGAACAGCTCGCGCAGGGTGACCACGGTGACGAAGGCCGCGAGCGCGAAGGTGATCACCGCGTCCAGGTGCAGCTTCTGGCCGCCGGCCACCGCGCCGTCAGCGCCGTAGACGACCGAGCGCCCCAGCCCCAGGGCCAGGCACACGGCGAAGGTGATCGCGAAGGCGATGGAGGGCAGGAGCAGCTGCCGCACCAGCGTCTTCCCGTCCGGCGCGCCCCACGGGAGCATGGGCCCCACGCCCATCAGGAAGAGCACGGCGATCCCGGGCGGGATCGCCATCTTGTTGAAGTACGGCTCACCCACCGAGACGCGGACCCCGCGGATGGCCTCGGCGAGCAGCGGGTACACGGTGCCCACGAAGACCACGAACGTGAGCATCACGAAGAGCAGGTTGTTGACGAGGATGGAGGCCTCGCGCGAGACCGGCGAGCGCAGCCCGTTCTCGGCGATCAAGAGCGGCCCACGCCACGTCAAGAGCGCGATCGAGAAGACGAACAAGAGCCCGATGAAGGCGAGGAACGTGGGCCCGATGTCCGACTGGGTGAAGGAGTGGACGGAGTTGAAGACGCCGCTCCGGGTCATGAACGTGCCCACGATGGTCAACAGGAACGTCCCCAGCGCCAGCGAGAGCGTCCAGACCTTCAGCATCTTCTTCCGCTCCGTCACCATCGTGGAGTGGATGAAGGCGGTGGCGGTCAGCCACGGGAGGAAGGAGGCGTTCTCCACCGGGTCCCATGCCCAGTAGCCGCCCCAGCCGAGCACCGCGTAGGCCCACCAGGAGCCGAGGATGATCCCCACGGTGAGGAAGGCCCAGGGGATCAGCGTCCAGCGCCGCAGCTTGGCCATCCAGGCCTCGCCGAGCTCGCCGCCCAGGAGGGCCGCGCTCGCCGCGCCGAAGGGCACCACCATGCCCACGTAGCCGCCGTAGAGCATGGGCGGGTGGATCACCATGAGGATGTGGTTCTGCAGCAGGGCATTGGGGCCCGGACCATCCGTGGGGATGGTGCCCAGCGGCATTCCCGGAGGGGGCGTGGGCAGGCCGAACGGGTTGGCCGGCCCGGCGATCAGGAAGGCGAAGAAGGTGCCGCACGCCAGCATCATCCCCAGCGCCAGGGACATGTAGCGCGGCTGCTCCTTGCGCTGCGTGAAGCCGAACGCCAGCAGGTAGACGCCGATGATCGCGCCCCAGAAGAGGATGGAGCCCTCCAGCGCGGACCAGAGCGAGACCACGGTGAAGACCATGGGCGTGGAGAGGCTGCCCACCTGCGCCACGTACTTCACCGAGAAGTCGTGCGTGACCAGGGCGTAGACCATGGTGAGGTTGGCGAGGATCAGCGAGGCGGCGAACCCGTAGGTGCAGCGCAGCACCCAGGGGAAGACCCGCTCGCGGTGCGTGAGGCCGCCCCACAGGCCGATCACCGCGCCAAAGATCGCGAAGGCCAGCCCGCAGAGGACCAGCCCGTAACCGATCGCGTTGCTCACTTCGCCTCCGCCTGCGCCGAGGTGGTCGACCCCTCGAGCGACTTCTCCCAGTCCTTGGGCGACTCGCCGGGCTTCGGCGGGCGGTACTCGTTGGAGTGGTTCACCATCAGCCGGTTGGAGGTGAAGACCTGCGACTTGGCGAAGGTCCCCTCAACCACCACGCCGATCCCTTCGCGGAACATCTGCGGGGGCACCTCGGAGCAGTGCACCTTGACCGAAGGCGCGTCCGGCTTGTGGTCATCCGCCACCACGAAGTCCAGCGCGGTGTGGTTGTCGTCCCAGTGGATGGTGCCAGGCTTCACCACGCCGCCCAGCCGGATGGTGGCGTCGTACGCGAGGTCCCCCTTGGAGAGCATCTCCCCCGGCTTCCAGTAGTAGACGAGGTTGTCCCCCATCTTGCCGAAGGCGATCAGCGACAGGCCCCCGGCCGCCACCAGCACGGCCACCACGGCGATGATTCGGGTCTTGGCGACGGACGTCATGGGGTGCTTCCTTTGACCGGGTTCGCAGGAGGCGGCTCCGAACGGGGAGCCCGCCGGAGGTACAAAAAGAGCGCGTACAAGGCGAGCGCCCCCCAGGTTATTCCGTAGGAGGCCCACACGAACTCCCAGCCGCCCTGCAGGCGCGGCTTGGGGGTGGCCAGCTCAGCCGCCAGGGTGAGAACGAGAGTGGTCATCTAGGCAGCTCCAGAGCGGGCGGGGGTCTGCGCACGCGGCGGCAATGCTTCAGGAAGGGCGACCTCCTGCCGGCGTACGTGCTGGGCGATGCGATAGCGGTGCCACATGAAGGTGCACAGCAGGAGCAGCCAGGTGACCGCGTTCCAGCGCAGCACCAGGGTCATGTCCGGGTCCACCGTCTTGGGGGTGGACTGCACCTGGTGGAGCGTGTTCCACCACTTCACCGAGTACCAGATGATGGGGATGTCCGCGTACGAGATGATCCCGATCACCGCGGACCAGACCGCGCGCTTCTCCGGGTCATCCACGAAGCGCCGCAGCGCCAGATACCCCATGTAGGCCACCAGCATGATCGCCGCACTGGTGAGCCGCGCGTCCCAGGTCCACCAGACGCCCCAGGTGGGCTTGGCCCAGATCGCCCCCAGGCTCACGCCGATCACGCCGAAGAGCACGCCGATCTCCGCCGAGGCTTCCGCCGTGGAGTCCCAGCCCCACTTGCGCGTCATCAGGAAGCCGAGCGAGGCCACCACGTTGATGGTCGCGCCGATCAGCGCCATCCAGACGGAGGGGACGTGCGCGTAGAGAATGCGCATCACGTCGCCCATCTCGCGGTCCGGCGGCGCCCACACCAGCGCCAGGTACATCCCCACCGGGAACATCACCAGACCGATCGGCAGGAAGCTCTTGAAGAGCGGCGCGCGGAGCTTGGGGACGAACCCGGAGACGATCAGGCCGAGCACGCAGTAGGTGAGGGGCAGGGCGAAGAGCACGTGCATGGCTTCAGTCCTCGATCACGCGGGGAAACAAGAGGAATCCCAGCGCCCAGTAAATCAGATTGAACGCCCCCAGGAGAGCCCACCACGAGCCGAGCTGCGTCATCGGGTCCCCCTGGAAGACCAGCGAGGTGGCCTTCGCGGCCGCCAACAGCGCGGGGATCAGGAGCGGAAAGAGCAACAGGGGCAAAAGGACGTCCCTGGCCCGGGCATGGCTGGCGATGGCCGAGTACACGGTCCCCGGCGCGCTGATCGCCAGGCAGCCGAGCACCAGCACGGCGGTCAGCTTGGCGAAGCCCAGCTTCACGCTCACCCCGTAGATCGCGATCATCACGGGGATCAGCAGCAGGGAGAGGCCCAGGAGCAGGACGGTGTTGCCGACCGCCTTGGCCAGGAACACCGCCCGCGCGTCCGCCGGGGCCAGCCGCAGCCCGTCCAGGCAGGCGTTCTCCTGCTCCACCCGGAACGACTCGCCGAGCGAGAGGATGCTCGCGAAGAGGATGGCCAGCCAGTAGTAGCCGCCCGCGTTCTTCTCCAGCAGCTTGGAGTCCGGCCCCAGCGCGAACGAGAACATCAGCAAGGTGGCGAGCGCGAAGAAGATGAGCGCGTTGAGCCGCGCCTTCGTCCGCCACTCGAGCAGCAGGTCCTTGCGGAGCAGCAAAAGCGCGGACCCGAAGAGGCTGGGTGGGCTCACGGGAGGGCGATCCTTCCTTCCTCGAGGTGCAGCCGCTCGTCGGTGAGGGACTCGCCCTGCTCCACCAGGTGCGTGGCGAGGATCACCGCGGTGCCCTCCTGCTTCATCTCCCGGATGATCCGCTCCATCTCCTGGATCCCCGCCGGATCCAGCTCGCCGAAGGGCTCGTCGAACAGGGCCAGCTTGGGGCGCTTGAGCAGGAGTCGGGCGATCGCCACCCGCTTGCGCATGCCCGCGGAGTACTGCCGCACCGGGTGCTGCGCGCGGGCGGTCATCTTCACCCGCTCCAGCACCTGCTTCACCGCGTCCTTCGGCGAAGGGAGGCCGAGCAGCCGCGCCAGCAGCAAGAGGTTCTGCTCGGCGGTGAGATCCTCGTAGAGGAAGCTGGCGTGGGCCACCAGGGCCACGTCCCGCCGCACCGCCTCGCGCTCGGAAGCGGCGTCCCGCTGGTAGACCAGGATCTTCCCCGCCGTGGGCGCCGCCGCGGTGGAGATCAACCGCAACAGGGTGCTCTTCCCGGAGCCGTTGTGGCCGGTCAGCAAGAGCGAGCGCCCGGCGCCCAGCTGGTAGGTGAGCCGCGCCAGCGCCCAGCGGCCGCCGTAGCGCTTGCTCACGTCCTGGATGTCCACGGCCGGCCTGGCCGGGCTCGGAGCGCGCGCTTCGGCGGTGGCGGGGGAGGGCATCGTCGAGAGGGCCAGAGGCAGGGGCAGTCATTCCTAGCTCACCAGGCCGGGTTTTCCTCATGGAAAGTCCAGCCGAGAACGCTTGGATTCGTTCCCGGCTTTCGCGCGGCCTTCGGTGTTTTGCGCTTGCGGCGGGATTGAATCGCGCTCGGGAATTCGCGCCGGCGCTACCGGTTGGGAAGCCCCTTCACGGCGCCGGGTGCGTGCGCACCCACTGCTTGATCTCCTCGAGCGGGCCCTCGTCGATCTTGCCGCGCAGCGGGGTCTGCGAGGCCAGCGTGGCCAGCTCCACGGCGCGCCGCTTGTCCCCGCCGGCGAGCCAGAGCGCCTGCGCCAGGTAGAAGCGGGTGTTGCCGAGCTCGCGCGGGTCGGTGTGCTGGGCGAGGCGCAGCTGCAGCGCGCGCTCCAGCGTCCGCACCGCCAGCGGGTATTGTCGCATCAGCAGGCGCAAGTAGCCGATCCCGTGAAGCTCGTCGCCGATCTCCGGGTGATCTGGACCCAGCCGCTGCTCCTTCGCCGCGAGGATCGCCAGGGAGAGCTCCAGCGCCTTCGGGTACTCCTTCGCGTCCCGGTAGGTCTTCGACAGGCAGAACTTCACCCGGAGCGTGCGCGGGTGCTCCGGCCCCGAGCTCTTCTCCAGATTCGCGATCGCCTCGAGCAGCAGCGTCTTCGCCTCCTCCAGCTTGCCGATCCGCCGGTAGAACTCGCCCAGGTTTCCCTTGGCCATCCCCACGTCGTAGTGGTCCGGGCCGAGCGCCTGCGTCATCAGCGAGACGGCGGCGCTCGTCTCGGCGATCCCGGCCAGCGGATCCCCGCAGTTCGCCAGCGCGGAGCCGAGCGAACGCCGCGAACCCGCCGTGAGCGGATGGTTGGGCGACAGGGCCGCGGTGCGGATGTCCACCACCCGCCGCAGCGTGGCCTTGGCCTCGTCGCACCGGGAGAGCTCGAGCTGGACGATCCCCAGGGATTCCAGGGAGAGCGCCGTGGTGGGGTGATCGGGGCCGAGCACGAGCGTGTTCAGCTCCACCGCCGTCTTGGCGTGCCCCAGCGCGTCCTCCCTCTGCCCGGTGCGGTGCAGCGCGGAGGCGAGGCTCTGGTGTGCGGCCGCGATCAGCGCGGGGTCTGACGCGGCGGACTGCTCTGCGAGCGCGAGCGCTGCGCGCTGGCGCTCCACCCCCTCCTTCATCCGGCTGTTCGCCACGAGGATGATCCCCGCGCCCTGCTCGAGCCGGATCCGCAGCTCGGGGTCATCCCCGTAGGCGTCCACCAGCGCCCGCGCCCGCTCCCACCAGGCGTTCCCTTCCTCGAAGCGGCCGAGGTAGTCGCCTTCCAGCCGGACCAAATCCACCGCCGCGGCGGCCTCGAGATCCCTCCGGTGCGCGGGCTTCGCCGCGGCCAGCGCCTCGTCGAACGAGCGGCGCGCGTCCTGATAGCGGCCGGCGCGCTGCTCGAGCCGGGCCTTGACGAAGCTGGCCTCCGCGAGCAGCGAGTCGCTCTGGGCCTCGCGCGCCTTCTGCTGCGCGAGCGCGGCGGTGGGCACGGCGGTCGCGTAGCGGCCCAGCCCAAGCTCGCTGCGGGCCTGGGCGATCGCCTCTCGCGCTGCGTCCGCCGCTGGGCCCTGCGCCACGACCTGGGCCGCCGGCGCGTCGCACCGCTCCGGTGCGGGGAGCGCCGCCGCGGCCTGCGCCGCCTGCGCCGCCAGCTCCTCCGCGCCGGACCCGAGCGAGCGGACCAGCGCATCCACCTGCTGGGCGCCTGAGCCCAGGCAGGCGAGCCGCTCCTCCACGTGCGCCCGGTCCGCGCAGGCCGCCACGTAGCGCTCGCCCCAGCGGCGGGCGTAGTCCGTCAAGCGGCCATCCACGCTGCTGAAGACGCGCTCGGTGAAGGGCTTGCCGGTGGCGGCCAACGCCGCCCGGACCTTGTCCCGCGCCTCCTGCGGCCAGAGCGCCGCCGCGCGCACGGCGCCCCGCTCACAGCGGCGCACCGGCGCGGTCACCAGCAGGTAGCCGCAGGCGACGAGCCCGGCGGCCACTGGCACGGCCAAGAGCCACAGCTTGCGGCCGCCGAGCCCCTGCGCCGCTTCCAGCGCGGTGCACAGCGCCTCCATCGAGGCGTAGCGCTCGGCTGGGTCCTGGGAGAGCGCCTTGAGCAGGACGGGCCGCAGCGCCGAAGGCAGCTGCTCCAGGCTGCGGCGGTCGACCGCCCCCTCGCGGATCTGGTGCAGCAGCGCGCAGACCGTGGAGCCGGAGAAGGGGCGGGTGCCGGTGAGCGCCTCGAAGAGGGTGACCGCGTAGCTGAACTGATCCGAGCGCGCGGAGGCGCTCTCGCCGGAGAGCTGCTCGGGGGCCATGTACGCCGGCGTCCCCACCAGCTCGCCGGTGCGGGTGAGGTGCAGCGTCTGGTGCCCGTCCAGGGCGCCGGCGCGCTCGGGGGCCTCCGCGCCAGAGGCGTCTCGCGCCAGGCCAAAGTCGGAGACGCGCGCGCGGCCATCGGTGCCCACCAGCACGTTGCTCGGCTTGAAGTCGCGGTGGACGATCCCCGCGGCGTGGGCGGCGGCGAGCCCCCGCGCGGCCTCCAGGAGCAGCGGCAGCACCTCCGCGAGGCGGCGTGGGGTCTCCTTCAGCCAGCGCTCGAGCGTAGTCCCCTCCACCAGCTCCATCGCCACCGTGACCCGGCCGTCGATCCACTCCGCGTCGTGCACGGCCACCACGGCGGGGTGCGAGAGCCGGGCGAGCGCCCGGGCCTCGCGGACCAGCCGGTCTTCGGCGGCGGCCGCGCTCGAGCCCCCGGCGAGCGGCCGGACGCGCTTGAGCGCCACCGAGCGCTTCAGTCGGGGATCGAACGCCGCGTGGACGGTCCCCATCGCCCCCGCCCCCAGCTCGCGGAGGATCACGAACCGGCCAATCTGGGTGCCCGGCGCGAGCGGCTCCGGCTCCGCGGCGGGCCGGCCGGACCCGGGCAGCAGCTCTTCGCGAAGGGAGGAGGAGTTCATGAAGGAGGCTGGAAAAACTTCTCCCAGGTCGGACGAAGAGATTTCACCCTCGGGCACAGCCCCAGGTGCAATGCGGATCTACACCGTTCGGTAGCCCGCGGTGGAGGTGGCACCCCCAGTGCACCCCGGACAGCCGGTTCGAAGCTTCCGGGGGTGATGGAATGGGACGGGAACACGGGCTGCGGCGGGCGCTGAAGTCGGTGGCGGCGGGGGCGCTGCACTACAGCGGCCTGCGCCGCGCGATGGCGCAGCTGAGGCGGCGCCAGTCGGGCGGGCGGCGGATCCTGATCGTCAGCTACCACCGGGTGGTGGAGGACTTCACCGCCGAGCTGCAGCGCTCCATCCCCGGCCTGCTGATCTCCCAGGAGACGTTCCGCCGCCACCTCGAGGAGGCCTCCGCGGCCGGGTTCGAGTTCGCCACGCTGGAGGACGCGCTGGACGTGATGGCCGGCCGGCGCACCGCCCGCCGCGATCTCTGCGTGGTCACCTTCGATGATGGCTACCGGGACGTCTACCGGCACGCCTTCCCGGTGATGAAGGAGCTGGGGGTGCCGGGGATCATCTACCTGCCGGCGCACTACGTGGGGACGGACCGGCGCTTCAACCACGACAGGCTGTTCCACCTCGTGGGCCTGGTCCGCGAGCGAAAGTTCCGCCCGCTCTACGAGGCCATGCCAGCCCCCGCCGCGGCGCTGCTGGCGCCGATCCTCGCGGGGTCCATCACGCCTTCGGCCGCGCTGGACGACTTCATCGGCGAGCACCCCAGCGCCGTGCTCACCCAGGTGATCGACGCGCTGGAGCGCCAGCTCGGCGGGGGCAGCGAGCTGCGCCCGGAGCAGGGCGACCTGATGGACTGGGACGAGGTCCGGACGATGGCGAAGGCCGGGATCTCCTTCGGCGCCCACACCCTGGATCACTCCGTGCTCACGCTGGAGGACCCGGCCAGCGTGGATCGCCAGCTGGCGGAGTCGAAGCGGCTGATCGAGGAGCAGCTCGGCACGCCGGTGCGCGACTTCGCCTACTGCAACGGCTGGTACTCGGAGGAGCTGATCCGCGCGCTGGTGAAGCACGGCTTCCGCTCGGCGGTCACCACCGAGGATCTACCGAACCGCGTGGGGGGAGATCCGTTCACGCTCAAGCGCAAGGTCCTCTGGGAGAACTTCAGCGTGGGCATGTCCGGCGAGTACTCCGCCTGCCTCACCGGCTGCCAGCTGGACGACATCTTCGGGGTGCTCGGCGTGAGCAGCCCGGTTCCCGGGCGGCGAACCCAGAAGAACTGGAAGCTGGAGGCCCCCGCGGCGTCGGAGCTGACCCTCGGGGGCGCCTGAAGTGACCGCCAAGAGCGCCACCTCCGCTCCGTCCTTGATGGGACGCGCCGGGCCGCTGGTCCTCGCGCGGCTGTTCACCGCGGGGCTGACCTTCTCCATCCCGCTGGTGCTTGCGCGCGTCCTCCGCCTGGAGGACTACGGCACCTACAAGCAGCTGATCCTGATCGCCACCACGCTCTACCAGGTGCTGCCGTTCGGCATGGCGCAGAGCCTCTACTTCTTCGTCCCTCGGGTGGAAGAGAAGCGGCCCTACTTCTTCCAGACGCTCGCCTTCTTGCTCCTGGCGGGCGCGGGGGCCGCGGCGCTGATCTTCGCCTTCGCCGACCCGATCTCCGCGCAGTTCTCCAACCCGGCGCTGGCGCGGCACAAGCTGACGCTCGCCGTCTACGCGGGCAGCCTGATCGCCTCCTTCCCGCTGGAGATCAGCCTCACCAGCCAGGGGCGGACCAAGCTCTCCGCGAAGAGCTATCTGGTCTGGGACGGCCTGCGGACCCTGGCGATGGTGCTCCCCGTGCTCTTCGGCGTGGGGCTGCACGGGATGATGGTCTGCCTCGCCGCGCTGATGGCGCTGCGAGTGGCGGTGACCTGGGTGGTGATGCTCAAGCTGAGCGAGGGGCCGCTGTGGCGCGCCCGGCTCTTCCTCAACCAGCTCGTCTACGCCGCCCCGTTCGGCGCGGCGATGTGCCTCAACTTCCCGCAGCAGGCGGCGCACCAGTACGCCGTCTCCGCCACCGTCTCCCCGGAGCTCTTCGCGCTCTACGCGGTGGGCTGCTTCCAGATGCCGCTGGTGGACCTGCTCTACACGCCCACCAGCGAGGTGCTGATGGTGCAGCTGGGCGAGCTGGAGAAGCAGGGGCGGCCGGAGCTGGGCGCCACCGCCTTCCGGGACGCCACCGCGAAGCTGGCCTACGCCTTCCTGCCCATGGGGGCCTTCCTCTTCGCCGCGGCCCCCGAGTTCATCGGCGCGCTCTTCGGCGCGAAGTTCCTCCCCGCAGTGCCGCTCTTCCGGGTGAGCGTGCTGGGGACGGTGCTCGCCATCCTCCCCATGGACGGCGTGCTGCGCGCGCGCAACCAGACGCGCCACATCTTCCTCTCCTACCTGCTGAAGGCGGTGATCACCGTCCCGCTCGTCTACTTCGGCGTGCGCCGCTTCGGCATGTACGGCGGGATCGCCTCCTGGGCGCTGGCGGAGCTGGCGGGGAAGGCGCTGTTGCTCTCGCGCATCCCCCACGCGCTCTCGAGCCCGGGCCACACCGTCCGCCTGCGCGAGGTGCTGCCGTTCCCCGCGCTGGGGAAGGCGGCGCTGGCGGCCGCGGCGGCCGCGGCCTCGGTGGTGCTGCTGCGCGGCTTCGCGCCGCACCCGGTGGGGGAGCTGCAGCCGGCCATCCTCTGGCGCGCGCTGCCGCTCGTCCTGGCCTTCGCGCTCTTCGCGGTGGGGTACGTGGCGGTGCTCTGGATCACCGGCGTGAGGCCGACGCAGTTTTTGGGCGCGCTGCGCCGGCGGGGTGGACTTCACGCCGGCGGGGCGCGTCCCTAGCTTGGCGGGCGACGATTCGGGGAGGCGGGATGGACGCGTTGTCTGTTTACCGGGTGGCCAGGAAGCTCCAGGCGCTGCGCGTGCCGCTGCTCCCGGCCGTCCTGCGGCGGCTCAACCTCTACATGCACGGCTCGTACATCCCGCTGGACGCGGAGATCGGCGAGGGCTCCACGCTCGGCTACGGCGGGATCGGCATCGTCATCCACAAGGACGCGCGGATCGGCAAGCACGTCCTGATCTCGCAGGGCGTCACCGTGGGCGGGCGCTCCGGCCTCAAGGGCGCGCCGGTGATCGGTGACTACGTCCGGATCGGCGCGGGGGCCAAGGTGCTGGGGAACATCCAGATCGGCGACTTCGCGGTGATCGGCGCCAACGCGGTGGTGGTGAAGGACGTGCCGCGCGGGGCGGTGGTCGCCGGCGTCCCGGCGCGGGTGCTCCGCGAGGATCCGGACCCGGTCGCTTCGTATCGGCGCGAGATGGGGCTGCCTCCGCAGCAGGACGCCGCGGTCGCGCACTGAAGGGGGAAGGCCGTGGATGCCCGGATCCTGCTGATTGGCGACTACCCGCCTCCGTACGGCGGCGTCGCCGTCCACGTGCAGCAGCTTCACCAGCTCCTGCTGGAACGCGGGGCTACAACCAAGGTGCTGGACATCGGGAAGGGCGGCCGGCCGGCTCCGGACGTCCTCCCGGTCCACACCTTGCGGGGGTATGGGCTGGCCCTGGCGCGGTTCGCCGCGCAGGGCTGGCTGCTGCACCTGCACACCAGCGGCAACAACCCCAAGTCCTGGGGCGTGGTGGCCTCGGTGGGGGCGATGCCCGGCCGCGGCGGCAAGGTGGTGACGCTGCACTCGGGGTTGATCCCCGCCTTCCTCGCGCGCTCCCGGGTGCACGGGGCGCTGGCGCGCGCCGCGCTGGCCGGCTTCGACCGGGTGGTGGCGGTCTCCGAGGCGGTGAGGGACGCGCTGCGCTCGGCGGGGGTGCCGCAGGCGAAGCTCGAGGTGCATCCCGCCTTCCTGCGCGCGGCGGTGCGGCCGGGCGAGCTGCCCGAGCGCTTCGCGGAGATCCGCGCGCGCCGCCGCCCGTTGATCGCCTACGCGCACCACGCCTCTCCCATCTATGGGCGGGACGTGATCTTCCGGGCGCTCGGCTTCGCCCGGGCGGCGCTGCCGGAGCTGGGGCTGCTGGTGTTCGGGCCGGGCACGCATGCGGTGGACTTCGAGCTCGCCGCGCGGCGCGCCCGCGTGGAGGGGCTGATCGAGAACCTCGGAGAGCTCCCGCACGCGCAGGCGCTCGCAGCGCTCTCGCGCTGTGACGTCTTCGTGCGCCCCACCACCGCGGACGGGGACGCGATCTCCGTGCGTGAGGCCCTGGCGCTCAACGTGCCGGTGGTGGCTTCGGATGTCGCGGCGCGGCCTGAAGGGGCCTCGCTCTTCCGCAGCGGGGACGCCTGGGAGCTGGCGGCGAAGCTGGCCGAGGCCTACCGGCGCGGGCCGCCGAACGCGCCGGTGGCGGACGCCGGCCCCGCGCTCCTGCGGCTCTACGCCGGGCTCGCTGCGCGCGAGCCGCAGCCGGCGGCCCTGCGACCTTCGCGCGCCTAGCGCGGTTCACGTCCAAGAAACGAGGAGAGGCACATGCGGCGGATGGAAGAGGTGGAGCTGGCGAAGACGGCGCTCAAGGGCCGGGATCTGGTGGTGTTCTCCAACGACTGGGACGGGGACCCGCTCTCCAAGACGCACATCATGCGGATCCTCGCCAAGGACAACCGGGTCCTCTGGGTGAACAGCATCGGCAACCGGGCGCCGAAGGCGAACGCGCACGATCTGCAGCGGATCTGGAAGAAGCTGCGCTCCTTTGCCTCCTCGGTGGTCGAAGGCGTGACCGAGGTGGAGCCCAACCTCTTCGTGCTGGCGCCGCTGGCGGTGCCCTTCTACGGCTCCCAGGCGGTGCAGACGATCAACCGGGAGCTGCTCGCCAGCCAGGTCCGCTTCGCGATGCGGCGGCTGCGCTTCACGCGCCCCATCTCCTGGTCCTTCCTGCCGGCCTCCGCGCCGGTGTCCGGGACGATCGGCGAGGAGCTGGTGATCTACCACTGCGTGGATGAGTTCTCGGCGTTCGCGGACACCAACGGGCGGCACATCGCCGATCTCGAGGAGCAGCTGCTGCGCAAGGCGGATCTGGTGATCACCTCCGCCGAGCGGCTGCGCGCCAACAAGGTGAAGGTGAACCCGCGCACCGTGCTGGTGCGGCACGGCGTGGACTTCCGCCACTTCGTGAAGGCGTGCGACCCGGAGACGAAGGTGCCCGAGGAGCTGGCGAAGCTGCCCGGGCCGGTGATCGGCTTCTTCGGCCTCGTCGCCGAGTGGGTGGACCTGGAGGCGATCAAGGCCTGCGCCCGCGCCTACCCGAACGGCTCGGTGGTGCTGGTGGGGAAGGTGGCGCCGGACGCGGACGTGAGCAGCCTCTCCGCGTTCCCCAACATCCACCTGCTGGGCCGCAAGAGGTACGAGGACCTCCCCGGCTACTGCAAGGGCTTCGACGTGGCGCTGATGCCGTTCAAGGTGAACGAGCTGACGCTGAACGCGAACCCGCTCAAGGTGCGCGAGTACCTGGCGGCCGGGCTGCCGGTGGTCTCCTCGGACATCCCCGAGGTGCGGAAGGTGGGGCTGTGCCGCATCGCCTCCAGCAGCGAGGACTACCCGCGGCAGGTGCAGGCCTGCCTGGAGGAGGGCGCCGGCTGCAGCCGCGAGCGCGCGGAGCGGATCTTCCACGAGAGCTGGGACGCGCGGGTGGACGAGATTCGCGAACATGTGGGACAGGCGCTGCTGCAGCGGGGCCTGTCGCTGTAGGGCTCGCCTTGACAGCCTTCGAAGCATGGTTTCCTTGACGGCCGTCGCCGGCGGATGCCCCGCCGGCCGAACCGAAAAGGAGAGACGCCATGCTGACCAAGTGGAACCCGTTCGAGCTCTCCGAGACGCGCAGCGGCTCGGCGCTCAGCCTCTTTGACGGCCTGTTCAAGGACCCCTTCTTCAGGGACTTCGCCGTGGCACCCGCCGCGGCGGCCTCGGTCTTCGCGCCGGCGGCGGACGTGGTCGAAACCGAGGACGCGATCCTCGTGAAGGTGGATCTGCCAGGGCATGACCCCAAGGACGTCCAGGTCAAGCTGGAGGGGGACACGCTCACCATCCAGGCCGAGCGCCGGGAGGAGAAGGATGCCCGCGGGCAGCGTGCCCTGCGCACGGAGCGGACCTGGGGCGTCTTCGCCCGCTCGTTCGTGCTCCCCACCAGCGTGGACTCGCAGCGCGCGGAGGCGCGGTACGACAACGGCGTGCTCACCGTCTCCCTCGCCAAGCGGGACGAGGCCAAGGCTCGCAGCATCCAGGTCCAGGTGAAGTAGCCACAGGCAGGCGGGCGGCGGCGCTCTTGGGCACTTCGCCCCGCCGCCGCACGCCGGCTCTTTGGGAATGGGCTGCGCGCTCGCCCGTTTCGGGGCTCGAGCAGGCGGTCGAGGCGCTCGCACGCCCGGGCTGTGCTTTCCCGGCGCGGGAGCGTCACCTCATCGGCAGGAGGGTGAACGTGCGTTCCACAGTGGGTTTGACGGTCGTCGCGGTGATCGGTGCTGGGTGGTTGGGCTGCAACAACTCCCCGGCGCGCGTTGAGCACCGGAGCGCGGATGCGCCGGTGGTGGGCGCCCAGCCGGTCCAAGCTCCGAAGCCGGCCAGCCCGGTCGCGCGCCCCGGCTCGGACGGCACCCCGTCCCTCGCTCCGCTGGTCGAGTCCGTGAAGTCGGCGGTGGTGAACGTGGAGGTGGTGGCCCGCGTCTCCGGGCGCGGCGCCCCCGAAGGGGAAGGGCTGGAGCCATTCTTCGCCCCGGCGCCTCGCCAGCCGCAGCTGCGCCAGGGTGCCGGATCCGGCTTCTTGATCGACGCGCGCGGCCGCGTGCTCACCAACAACCACGTGGTGGAGGGCGCCACCACCATCCGGGTGAAGCTGGAGGATGGGCGCGTCTTCGAGGCCAAGGTGCTCGGGCGCGACCCGCTGACGGACGTGGCGCTGGTGCAGCTGCAGGGGGTGCAGGGTTCGCTGCCGTTCGTGGAGCTGGGAGACTCGGATGGCGCGCGGGTGGGGGACTGGGTGGTGGCGATCGGCAACCCGTTCGGGCTGGCGTCCAGCGTGAGCGCGGGGATCGTCTCCGCCAAGGCGCGCGACATCCGCGCCGGGCCTTACGACGACTTCCTGCAGACGGACGCGGCGATCAACCCGGGCAACTCGGGCGGTCCGCTCTTCGATCTCTCCGGCAAGGTGATCGGCATCAACACGGCGATCGTGGGAGGGGGGAGCGGGATCGGCTTCGCGCTGCCCTCCAACATGGCCCGCGCGCTGCTGCCGCAGCTCGAGCACGGCGAGGTTCGCCGCGGCTGGCTTGGTGTCGCGGTGCAGGATCTCACTCCCGAGCTCGCGCGCGCGCTCGGGATTGAAGGGCGGACCGGGGCCGTGGTGGCGGACGTGACCGAGGGCACCCCCGCGCAGCGGGCGGGGCTCAAGCCGGACGACGTGATCGTGGAGCTGGACGGCCGGCCTTTGAGCAACGCCCACGCGCTCACGCGCGGCGTGGCCTTCCTCCAGCCGGGCCAGGACGTGGCGCTCACGGTGCTGCGCGGCCAGGAACAGGAGCGGATCAAGGTGCGCCTGGGCGAGCGCCCGGATCTGGAGGGGCTCGGCACCCGCGAGCCCGCGCAGGGGGATGAAGGGCCCTCCGGTGGCGGCCGGCTCGGGCTGGGGCTGCAGGACGTCCCGCCGCAGATGGGCGGCGGAGACGGCGCGCTGATCGTCAACGTGGTGCCCGGCTCGAGCGCGGACCGCGCGGGGCTGGTGCCGGGCATGGTGGTGGTGGAGGCGGCGGGCAAGCCGATCCACGCCGCGCGGGAGCTCTCCAGCGCGCTGCGCGGCAAGCCCAGCGGCAGCGTGGTGCTGGTCCGCGTGCAGCTGCAGGGCAGCCGCGGCCTGAGGGCGCTGACCGTCCCGTAGCGCTTGTCTTCCGGCGCACCCGCGTGTGAGGGTGCGCCGCTCGATGGAGACTCAGCCGGCTCGATGGCGGGAGAGAGCGACGCGCGCCTGGCGCGCCTGCGCCGATCAGCCACCGCTGTGGCCGCTCACGCTCGCCGATGGGGTGTTCCTGGGCGTGCTGCTCGCGCTCGGCCTGGCGATCCTCGCGCCTTCGCTGAGTCACCCGTACATCCCATTCTGGGACGAGGGGATGCACCAGGCCGCCGCGCGCGGCACCTACGAGACGCCGCTCTACCCGCACATCTACGCGGAGCACCTCTACCCGTGGGACGTCCGGCTCTACTGGATCTCCCAGGCGTGGATGAACAAGCCGCCCGCGCCGTTCTGGTTCGCCGCCGCGGTGATGAAGGTCGTGGGGATCACCCCCTTCGCGCTGCGGTTCGGCTCGCTCCTGGGCGCGCTGGCCGCGGCGTCCGCGATCTTCCTGCTCGGGCGCACGCTGGCGGGGCGGCTGATCGCGGCGGTGACCGCGGCGATCTTCCTCTGCCTGCCGTTTGGCTGGCAGCTGGTGCAGGGGCTCTTCTTCGGAGACGCCACCGACTGCACGCTGGTGGGCTGCAACGCGCTGGCGTTCCTGCTGCTGGCGTACTCGGTGGAGCGCCAGTCCTGGCGCGCGGCCCTGGGGGCAGGCGCGGTGGTGGGGCTGGGCGTGCTCTGCAAGGTGATGCTCGCGCTGACTCCGCTCGGCGTCGCCGGCGTGCTCTGGTTCTTCGGCCGGGTGCGCCTGTGCCGCGGCCCGAAGCTGCTCTGGGTGGTGGGGATGGCGCTGGTCGCCGCGGCGGTCTGCGTGCCCTGGAACGTCTACGCCGCCCATACCTGGCCTGAGTCGTACTGGATGCACGCGCGGACCTGGCTGGGGCACCTGGGCAAGGTGAGCGGCCCCCAGATGGACATCGGCCCGTGGACCCGCCCGGTGGATGGCATCTTCAACGAGATCAACAACACCGAGCTGCGCCCGGTGGCCACCGCGCTCTCGCTGGTCGCTGGGCTCTGGCTGCTCATCCGCGCCTTCGTGCGGCGGGACGCGCCGAGCTTGATGGTGGCGCTGTGGCTCTGGTCCACCTGGATCATGCTCTCCGTCAGCAGCAGCAAGGTGCCGGCGGTGGCCTGGGGCGCCACCCCCGCGGTGTTCATCGCGATCGCGGTGCTGTTCTCGGACGGCGCTCGCCTCGCGCCTGTCGGCTTCGCCGCGGCCGCCGCCGCGCTCTCGCCCCTGGCGGTGGAGCGCTGGCCCGCGCTGGGGCAGCTGCGCGCGCACCTGCCCGCCGCGCTGGTGCAGACGCGGCAGATCCCCGGCCTGGCGGAGGGGCTGACGCTCGCGCTCGGGGCGGCGATCCTCGCGGTGCCGCTCTGGTTCGCGTTGCGAAGGTGGCCCAGGGCGCGGCCGGCGCTCGCGGTTCCCGTGCTGGCGGTGCTCGCGTGGGTCGCCGTCCGGGTCCCGCCCGCGCGCGCCGCGCTCGAGGCGGAGCAGGCGCCCAAGCTCTGGGTGAGCCACACCCGCGAGGTGGGGCTGGCGATCGGCAAGGCGACCCCGGCGCGCAGCGTCCTCTTCCAGGACTTCGAGCGCGAGCCGGGCGAGGCCTCCGAGGTCCTCAACCAGATCTTCTGGAGCGGACGGATGACGTACAAGCGCGCGCCGGACGTGGAGACGGCCAAGGCGCGCGGCTACCACCCGTACCTGATCTCTCCGGCGGCCGAGCCCTTCGCGCCGGTGGACGGCGTCCCCGGCCACGCCTGGCTGCGCGCTTACGATCTCGAGCGCCCCACGCCTTCTCCCGCGCCGCTGCCTTCGGACGTCCTCCGCCTGGAAGGACAGGCCGGCGGAATGCAGGTGCTCGGCGCTGCCGCGGGGCCGGCCTCGTTCGCCGAGGACCGCTGGGCCTTCTACGTCCGTTCGCCCCAGCCGCCCGGCGAGCTGCGCGTCAGCTTCATGACCGCCGCCGGCCCCGTGGAGGTGGCCATCCCGCCGACCAACTGCCTGCGCGATGGCCAGCGGCTCGCCGGCGCGGCGTGGTTCGTGTTGCCCACGCTGGGCCCGAAGCGGAAAGACGTGGAGGCGCTCCGGTTCAACGGCGGCCCGCCTCTGCCGATCCCGGCGAGTTGATGAGAGGGCAAAGCCGGCCAGATCAGTGACTGCGCTCGAGCAGAACCGGGCGGGTCAGCCGCGCAGCTGTTGCTCCAACTGCGCCAGCTCGCGCGAGAGCCGGTGGTACTCGGCGGCAGTGACCCCCGTCCCCCGCGCGGTCTCCAGCGCGCGCGTCACCGCTTCGAAGCGCTCTTTCGCCACGCCGCTGCCGCTGACCTCCAGGGCCAGCGCGGCCTCAGCGTCCGGCAGTTCCGTGGAGATGCCCAGCCGCTCCTGCAGCAGCACGCGCAGCCGGGCCAGCGCGCTCTGAAGCAGTGGGAGCTCCAGCCGCGAGGACTGCGCCAGCGCCGCCAGGGACTCCACGTAGTCCAGCGACGAGCGGTGCGCGTGGACGGGCGGCGAGCGGGGCGGCGCCAGCCGGATCCCGCGTGCGAGCGCGAACGCCGCGCCCACCAGCAAGAGCTGCGCGGCCAGCCGGGGCAGCGCGCCAGGCAGGTGCCGCGGCGGCGCGGAGAGGTGCCGCTCGTCGAACGCGAGCGGCCCGGCCCCAACGAGCAGCTCCCACAGCGCCAGGTTGTCGTCCCGCTCCAGCCGTACGTTCTGCGCCACCGAGGCGTCCGCGAAGAGCCACAGCTCGCCCTTGCCCACCTTGCGGAAGAGCGCCACCGGGACCCCCGCCACGTGGGCGAAGGGCAGGGCGCCGGGCGCCAGCGACGCCACGCCCTGCTGGCTGGCCACGCGCAGCGCGCGGACGCTCGCCAGGCGCGGAAAGGGCACCACCTGAGCCTGCATGCTGCCCGCCGCCTGGAGCAGCGCGCCTGCCGGGACGCTCCGGGCGCCTTCGCGGTCCACCCCCAGCGCGCGCTCCAGCTCCGGCTGGGCCTCAGGGGACTCGGGCGCCAGGTAGACCACGCGCCCACCGCGCTCCAGGAAGGCCAACACCCCGTCTACCTCCGACGGCGAGAGCGCGCGGCCGGTGGGCTCGGCGAGCACCAGGGTGCGCAGCGGGGCCCGGAGCGGCGCCTCCGCGGCCTCCAGCACCTCCACCGTCCGCCCAGACTCCTCCAGGTAGGCCCGAAGGGCCTTGAGCCCCTGCGGCCCCGGGTTGTTGGCGGAAGGCAGGGGGGAGCTCGGCGTGCTGGCGGTGGCGCTCAGGGCGCCCAGCAGCGCCGCCACGCCGAGCAGGAGCAGCGAGATCGTCCAGCCACGCGTCACCGGCCCTCCCGCGCGAGCTGGCGCCCCAGCGCCTCAACCTCGCCCACGAAGCGCTCCGCCCGGGAGGCCTCCACCGGGGCCAGGGAGTAGAAGGCGGCGTCGTACTCCTGGACGAGCCCGTGGACCTGCGCGGCCACCGCTGGCGGCGCGCCGCGCCTGGGCAGCTCCTGCGCCAGCTCGCGGTTGGTGCGCACCCGGTCCGGGCGCGCCCACCGCCGGGCCTCCAGGGACGAGAGCAGGGCGAGCAGCGCCTGGCGCAGCGCCTCTCGCGGCTCGGAGCCGAGCGCGGCGCGCGCGGCGAGGAGGTGCTCGGGGGGCGGCTTGAGCCCGCTGGGGCTCACCGGCGTTGGGCCGGCGGGGAGGCCCGCTCCGCGGCGCCCGGAGAGCAGGCGGAGCGCGGCGGCCACCGCGAGCGCGAGCGCGAGCGCCAGCACCACCAGCCGGGTCACCTCGGCGAAGCCCGTCACCCCGCGGCTGACGAGCAGGCGGCTCAGCCAGCGGCCGATCAGCGCCCCCAGCCAGCGCAGGTCGCCAAAGCGCGCCTGCGCGAACTCGTCTCGCGAGAGGATGTCCTGGAGCCGGGCGCCGTCCGCCGCGGCGGCGGAGGCCGCGGGGGCGGCGAGCGCGCACGCCGAAGCGAGCGCCTCGCGAGGCTCCGGAGAGGAGAGCGGTACGCCCAGCTCGCTGGAGAGCTGAGCCAGCGCTGCCTCTGGCGGCGCCGCGTTCGGGTCGCACGGCGCCGCGCCCAGGGCGAGCGCGAGCCCGAGCCCAACCGCGATCACGCGGCCACCTTCGGCGGGAGCGCGGCCAGGCGGCGCTCCAGATCCAGCCCCTCCCGCCGCACCCGGAGGTCCAAATAGAAGACCACGCAGATGGTGGCGTAGAGCGGCGTGAAGAGCGCCTGGGTGGCCACCTGGAGCAGCTCCGCGGGGACCAGCAGCGCCTGCGGGATGGCGGAGAGGCCCCCGTTCGCGGGGTCCAGCGGATTGGCATAGATGAACTGGAGGATCAGCTGCGGGAGGGTGGTGAGGAACTGCGCCGCCCAGAGCAGGGTCACCGCCGCGGTGAGCAGCACCGTGGCGCGCACCCCCACCCGTCCCATCAGCCCCGGGCCCACCCGCCCGGAGATCAGCGCGCCGGATCTGCGGACCGCCGCCCACGCGCCGCCCTCCTCGAGCGCGAGCACCTCGGGGAGGAGCAAAAAGCGCAGGACCCAGAGCACCAGGGCCACCAGCCAGCCGAACAGCACGCAGGCGATCCCAATGATGAAGAGGGGGATCCCCAGCACGCTGCCGCTCGCCGCGGCCGCCGCGCCCCCCGCGGTCAGCGCTCCGCCCGGCAGCGACGCTGCGAGCGTGGCCAGCGCGCCCCACACCGCCATCCAGAGCGAGGCGCCCAGCAGTGCGCCGGTCCGCTGCCGCATGCGCGAGAGGCTCTGGCCCAGCGTGACCGGCTCGCCCAGGTAGCGCCCCCCCACGTACCGGCTGGCGCAGACGGCGGCGAGCGAGGCCACCAGCCAGTAGAGCGTCACCGTGGGCACCGCCAGCGCGCCGGCTCGGCCCAGCTCGCCGAGCACCGCCACCGGATCCGTCCGGGTGCGCTCCACGGCGCGGGCGCCGCCGAGCGCGCTCGGAAACCAGCGCAGCACCGAGAGCACGTACAGCTTGAGCAGCGAGTAGAGCGCGAGCTGGAAGGGGAGGTAGAGGCCGAAGAGCGCCCGCCAGTTCGCGCGCCAGAAGCGCACCGCCCGGTCGATCAGCTCGCCGAGCGCCAGGGGGCGCAGCTCCGCGGTGGGGATGGCGCTCACGGCGCGCATCCTAGCCCCCGATCTGACCGGCTTGTCGCGGACCTCCACCGGTCTCCCCGAGCGCAGTGAGGCCGCCGCCCCTTGGGCGGATCAATCAAGGCAAGAAACGTGAGGCCGTCCGCTCAGCCCGAGCGAAGTCGAGGGCCCACGAGCGAGAGGCCCTACGATCGGCGGGCCCTCGACTTCGCTCGGGCTGAGCGGGGCGCGGCAAGTTTCAGGTCAGCGAGGCCGGGGCCCCATGGGCGATCATCAAGGCAAGAAACGTGAGGCCGTCCGCTCAGCCCGAGCGAAGTCGAGGGCCCCACGAGCGAGAGGCCCTACGATCGGCGGGCCCTCGACTTCGCTCGGGCTGAGCGGGGCGCGGCAAGTTTCAGGTCAGCGGCGTAGCCGCGTAGTCGAGGGGCGGCGCCGCGCCCGAGCTGCGCTGAGGTGATTCCGGGCGTGGGTGCCGCCTCTCGACTACGGCCTGACGGCTTACGCTCGAGGTGAACGGGGGCGTTTCATCCCTGATTGATCCGCCCAGGGGGGGACTCACTCGCTACGGGCGGGCCGCCAGGATCGCCGCGGCCGCCGCCGCCGGGTCTTGCGCGTGCAGCACCGAGCCGATCACCGCCAGGCCGTGCGGCCGGGGAATCTGCCCCGCGGTCTGCGGCGTCACCCCGCCCAGCGCGAAGCAGGGGCACCCGAGCGTGGCCGCGAGCGCCTCGAAGCCCTGCACCCCGAGCGGCGGGCGCGGATCCTTGGGTTTGGAGGTGGGGGCGAAGACCGGGCTGACCAGCGCGAAGCTGGCGCCCTTCGCGTCCGCCGCCTCGCCGGCGTCGTGCACGGCGGCGCTGATCAGCCGGTCCGGCGGCAGGTGGCCGCGGACGTCCAGCGGGTGGAGCCCCTGCGCCGGCAGGTGCAGGTGCGCCTCCACCAGGAGCGCCACGTCCAGCCGCCCGTTCACGAAGAGCAGATTTCCGCCCTTCGCGCAGAGCTCCGCCACCTGGCGAGCCTCGGCGAGGAACTGGCGCGCGGTGATCTCCGGGTGGCGGTGCTGCACGGCGATCCGAGGGCTGACGGCAAGTGCGTCAGCGAGCCTCGCGAGAAGCACGGGGCCACCGAGCGACCAGTCGGTGATGAGGATCAGCTCCGGCAGCGCAGGCTTATTCGACGATTCCATCGATCGGGCTGGACGCGGAACCGTATGCCTTGCGCGGGATGCGCCCGGCGAGGAACGCGTCGCGCCCTGCCTCCACTGCCTTCTTCATCGCCGCCGCCATCCGGACGGGATCCTTGGCGCCGGCGATCGCGGTGTTCATCAGCACCGCGTCCACTCCCAGCTCCATCGCCACCGCGGCGTCGCTCGCCGTGCCCACGCCCGCGTCCACGATCACCGGCACCTTCACCACCTCGCGGATCAGCCGGAGGTTGTGCGGGTTGCGCACGCCCAGCCCGCTGCCGATCGGCGCCGCCAGCGGCATCACCGCGGCGCAGCCCGCGTCCTCGAGCTTGCGGGCGGTGATCGGATCGTCGCTGGTGTAGGGAAGGACGGTGAAGCCCTCCTTCACCAGCACCTTCGCCGCCTTCACCGTCTCTTCCACGTCCGGGAAGAGGGTGCGCTCGTCGCCGAGCACCTCCAGCTTCACCCACTTGCTCATCCCCAGCTCCTCGGCGAGCCGGCAGGTGCGCACCGCGTCGTCCGCCGTGTAGCAGCCGGCGGTGTTGGGCAGCAGGGTCATCCCCTTGGAGATCCAGTGCAGCAGCGAGGCCTCGCCCTTCGCATTCAGATCCAGCCGGCGCACCGCCACCGTCACCATGTCCGCGCCCGAGGCCTCGTGGCAGGCCTTCATCACCGGGAAGCTCGGGTACTTCCCCGTGCCGATGATCAGGCGCGAGCCGAAGACCTTCCCGGCGATCGACAGCGGCTTGTCCGCGGTGCTCATGGCGCTAGCCCCCTCCAACGAAGGTGACGATCTCGACCCGGTCCCCCGCCACCAGGTGGTGCTCGGTGTGGCGGGCCTTGCGGACGACCTCGGTGTTGACCTCGACGGCGATCCGCTCCGCCTTGACCGCGAGCGTCACCAACAGCCCGGCGACGGTCAGCCCGTCCGGGAGCTCGCGCTCTTCTCCGTTCACGTACAGCTTCATCGGCGGTCGACCTCGGGCGGGGATACAGGGCACCTCTACCCCTGTCAACGCACTCGACCCCTCCAGGGAGACAGTTGTCCACCTGGGTTCACACCGAGCGAACCCGCTGGACGGGCAGGCGATTGAGACAACCCGATGGCGACTGTCTCTTCCAGCTGGAGCGGCTTCGGTCCAAGTGGGGAAATGAAGGTGTGCCCAGCGCGGGCCGCAACCGCCCGGAACTGCACCGCACCCGGCGCGATCGCAAAGGACCGTGCAAGGCACTGCTCTTGCTCAGGTTCCGCGTGGCTATAGTCCCGGCTCCAATGAACACCTACACGGCGAGACTCACGGCGGTGGCGTTGGTGGCGGCGCTGACGGCGCCCGGCGCGGCCCTTGCGCAGGAGCGGCGCACCCGGACGCGGAGCTCGGAGAAGGCGCCCGAGCGGCTCCCCGAAAAGGAGAAGGAGAAGGCGCCGCCTCCGCCCGCGCCGGTGGAGAAGGAGAAGCCGGTTGCCGCGAAGGAGAAGCCCGCCGCCGAGCCCACGGACATGACCGAGCGGCTGATCAAGGACGTGGGCCGCTCGCCGAGATCCCGCTACGCCTTCGCCGGCGGCGGCGTGCTGATGGTGGCCGGTCTGGGCTTCGGCTACTGGGCGCAGGGCGAGAGCAAGCGCGCCGAGACCATCCGCTCCGCCTACGAGGCGCAGCGCTCGGTGGAGGCCGCGCGCCAGTCCGCCGCCACCGCCAACGTCCTCTTCGCGCTCTCGCTGGCCACGCTCGCGTACGGCGTGCTCCTGGAGCTCCTCCCGCAGCCGATCGCCGAGCGGGCGAGCCTGACCTACCACTTCTGATTCAAGGAACCCTTCAGATGCGGAACCTGCGCTGGACGACGACGGTGGGCATGCTCTTCGCGCTCTGGGGCGCGGGCTGCCTGCTGCTCGAGGGCGAGTTCGAGGGCCAGCCCTGCGGGGACGACACGCAGTGCCCCGACTACTACCGCTGCGTCCAGCTCGGCCCCACGCAGAGCAAGACCTGTGAGGTGAACTTCCCTTCCAAGTACCAGCCGCCGGTGGTGGACGCCGGCACGCGGGACGCGGGCAGGGTGGTGACGCCGTTCTACTGCAACGAGGTCAAGCCGCTGCTGGACATGTACTGCACCGCCAACTGCCACGGAGCGGACACCACCGGCAGCCTCAACGACACCTTCCGGCTGGACTACTACACGCCTCCCGCCGGCGGTAAGGGCGCCTTCGCCATGGCGTCGCGCATCAAGATCCGCACCACGGATCTGGCCACCATGCCGCCCGCCGTCGATCTGATGGGCAACCCGGTCCCGATGATCCCGGACGCCGGCCGCCTCGTCCTCTCCAATTGGGTCCTCGCGGGCGCGCCCTTCTGCAACACCGGGACGGACGCCGGCACCTCGGGCGGCATGGACTCGGGCACCCCGGTGGTGGACTCGGGGACGCCGGACGCGGGGACTCCGCCGGTGGCGTTCTCCGCCGTGCAGGCGATCCTGGACGCCCGCTGCAACGCCGCCTGCCACAACGCGGGCAACCAGACCGGCAACCTGATCCTCACTGGCAACGCCCGCGCCGCGCTGGTGAACGTGGCCACCAACGGAGCCTCCTGCGTCGGCGGGGGCCGGATGCGGGTGGTGCCCAACAACCCCACGGCCAGCCAGCTCTGGCTCAAGATCTCCAACAACGGCGCCAAGTGCGGCAACGCCATGCCCAACCAGGGCGTGGGCGGCACCGGGCTCATCAGCATGCAGGCGGCCGAGGCCCAGACGATCTTGAACTGGATCAACAGCGGCGCCGGGAACTAGAACGCCGCGGCGCATGCGCCGCTCGTTGCTCGCCCTCATGTTCCTGCTGTCTCTCGCGCGCTGCGACTGCGGCGGCGGCAAGGACGAGTGCGCCGGCCCGGCGGACTGCCCCTCCACCCACGAGTGCGTCACCGGCGCGGGAGGGACCAAGCGCTGCGTGCTGCGCGCCGAGCCGGACGCGGACGTGGTGGATCCAGACCTGGACGCCTCCACCGCCTACTACTGCGATGAGGTGAAGCCGATCCTCGATCGCACCTGCGTCTCCAACTGCCACGGCGTCAGCCGCGTGGGCAGCATGGACGAGACCTTCCAGCTGGACGTGTACGTCCAGGCGGACGGCGGGGCCGGGGCCTTCGCCAAGGCGGGCCGGGTGAAGTACCGGATGGCGGACCTGAAGAACATGCCGCCGCTCAGCAGCGCCGAGCAGCCCACCGCGCTGGAGCGCCGCCGGGTTGGCGTGTGGGCCAAGCGCGGCGCGCCGTTCTGCCCGGACGCGGGCCTCTAGACCAGGGCTCGTCCGGCTGCCTGCCGCCCCTGTGCATTCAGGGAGCGCTGCACAAGCGCTTACGCGCCAGGTCTCAAGGTCCCACGTTTCAGCCAACCAGCCGGGCTGTTCCCGGCGCGGAATCAAGGAGCCAGTTCGATGAAGAAGATCCTGATGGCGGCAGTGAGCGTCGCGGGGCTCGCCCTCGGCGTCGGGTGCAAGGACAACCGGGCCGAGCAGGTTCGCGATGAGCGTGCCGACCTCGCCCGGACGCAGCAGAAGGCGAACGAGAAGATCGCCGACATCCGCGCCGACGAGGCCAAGGAGAAGGCGGACGTCGCGGCCAAGGCGGACGAGAAGGTGGCCGAGGAGCGCCAGGACGTGGCCGAGGAGCGTCAGGACCTCGCCAAGGCCGAGAACGACCTCTACAAGGAGGAGCGCAAGGACGCGGTGGACTCCATGGCGGCCGGCAGCGTGAGCGGCACGCTGAAGTCCACGCTCGGCAGCCAGCTGACGATCCGGGACAGCGCGGGCGTCGATCACAAGTTCGACGTGAAGGACTCCACCCGCGTGACCTACCACGGCGCGGCGGTGAAGCTGGATGACTACAAGGACGGCACCGAGGTTCGCGCCTCCTTCATCAACGATGGGGACGACAAGATCGCCAAGGACGTGGTGATCCTCAACCCTGCGCTCGAGAAGTAAACCGGCAGTAGACAGATCTGGCAGTGAGAACGGCCCTCGCCCTCGCGGCGCGGGCCGTTCGTTCTTTTGGCAGCCCCTGTTGCGCCACCCCCCTTGAGCCGGCGCGGCAAGTCCGGTACGCCCCACGCCGATGACCCTCACGCGTTCCAAGCTCGCCTTCGCCGCTGGCCTCTGCCTGGCGGTGGCCCAGCCAGGCCCTGCTTTCGGCGCACCCACCCGCGCCACCGTCCCCGCCAACCTGTTGGACGCGGCGTGGGAGCAGCCCCCGGACGACAAGCCCGCGAAGTGGGACGGGAGCATCGAGGAGCTCGATGAGGCGCCGGCGCCGAAGGCGGAGAAGGTGGCCGGTGCCGCGCCCACCGCTCCGGCGGAGCCCGCTCCCGCTGCCGAGAGCGCGCCCGCGCCAACCGCGCCTGCGCCCGCGCAGGTCGTCAAGCCGGGGCCGCTCGCCAGCCTCTACGACCGGCCCACCACGCTCCGGCACATCCTCACCTTCCACCCGCTGCCGCTCGCGCTGCGTGGCCAGGTGCTGGCCTTCGAGTACCAGCTCACGATCCTTCCGCAGGCCACGGTGCACCTCGGGCCCAGCCTCAGCTACAGCTTCACCGGCACGCTCTGCGCCGGGCTGGAGGCCGGTGGCCGCTGGTATCCATTCGGCAAGGCGCCGGACGGCTACTTCGCCGGCGCCGGGCTCGGGTACGTGCAGGGCACCCTGCGGCTGGGAGACAAGGGGGTCCCCGCGAGCGGCGTCTCGCTCGGCCTGGAGGCCGGCCGCACCTTCCTGCTCCGGAACTTCTGGGTCCTCTCCGGCGGGCTCGGGCTGCGCTACCACCGCCTCACGTCCGACAGCGGCGTGGCGGTGGGCGGCGGCCTCGCGCCCTCGTTCCGCGTGGCGGTGGGCGCGGGGATCTAGGCGCGCGGTGCCCCCGGAGGGGATTTACAGCCCTGACGGTGTCCATCCGACCAGAAGCGATCAGCTCGCTTCCTTCTTCACCCCGATCAGCTGCTGCAGCACCGCCCGGTCTCCCTGCAGCGCGGTCCGCTGCAGGTAGAGGGACAGGCCGCGCACGCCGCCGAGCTCCTCGCCGCCCCCGGCGCGCCCCGGGCCGCCGTGGAGCAGCTGGGGCATCACGGTGCCCGGGGGGATGGTCTGCCCGGCGAGCTTCTCGCCGGCGAGCGTCACCCGGCCGTGGTGCGGCGCCAGGCCGAGCACCACCTCCGCGAGGAACGCGCGGTCATCCGAATAGACGGAGGTGACCAGCCCGCCGCCGCCCGCCGCCACCTGCGCCACCAGCGCCGCGGGGGTGGCGTACGGCATCAGCGTGGCCACCGGCCCAAAGACCTCCAGCGCGTTCACCGGATCTTCAGGGCGGACCTCCTTCTTCACCAGGAGGGTGGGGGAGACGAAGTAGCCCTTGCCCGCGGGCGCGCCCAGCCCGTCCACCGGCTTGGAGCCGCCGATCGCCACCTGCGCCCCGCGGGCGAGCGCGTCGATCCCCTCGCGCACGTCCTTGAGCTGCGAGGCGCTGGTCAAAGGCCCCATGGTGGTCTTCTCGTCCGCCGGGTTGCCCACCCGGACCTCGGAGAGCCGCTCCACCAGCAGGTCGCGCAGCTCGTCCAGGGCGTCCGCCGGCACGTAGATCCGCCGCACCGCCGTGCACTTCTGGCCGGCCTTCTGCGTGAGCTCCTTCACGACCTCCGCCAGGAAGACGTTGCGCAGCTCGCCGCCCGCGGCGGCGTCCGGCCCGAGGATGGCGGCGTTGAGGCTGTCCGCCTCCACGTTCACGTGGACGTTCTCCCGCGCCAGGTTCTCCTGCCGCCGCAGCCCGGCGGCGGTGGCCCCCGAACCGGTGAACGCCAGCACGTCCTGCCCGCGCAGGTGGCTGAGCAGATCTCCCGCCGAGCCACAGAGGAAGGAGAAGGCCCCCGCCGGCAGCGCGCCCGAGCCCACCCACAGCTCGGCGATCCGGTGCGCCATCAGCGCGGTGGCGGTGGCCGGCTTGGAGATCACCGGCACGCCCGCGAGCAGCGCCACGGCGAGCTTCTCCGCCATGCCCCACGCCGGGAAGTTGAAGGCGTTGATGTGCACCGCCACGCCTTCCCGCGGGAGCAGCACGTGCTGGCCGTAGAGGCGCGCCGAGCGGCCCAGCTGCACGGCCTCGCCGTCCGGCAGCACCTTCACGTCCCCCAGCTTGGCGCCGAGCTCCGCGTAGTGCATGAGCGTGCCGGAGGCGCCGTCCACGTCGAACTTGGCGTCCGAGCGGGTGTTGCCGGCGTTGCTCACGCCCAGGGCGATCAGCTCCTCGCGCGCGTCGTTCACGCACTTGGCCAGCTTCTTGAGCAGCTCGCCGCGCGCGGCGAAGGTGAGCGCGCGCAGGGCAGGGCCGCCCTTCTCGCGGGCGTGGCGGACGGCGGCGGCGAGATCCAGCCCTTCGGTGGAGGTCTCGGCGACGACCTCCTCCGTGGCGGGGTTGTAGAGGGGGTGCTTCTTTCCGGCGCCCGTCTGCCAGGCGCCGGCGAGGTAGCTCTTGAGGGTGGTGGCCATGGCGCGCGGAACCTAGCGCGAAACGGCGGTCACGGCGTCGAAGAAGCCACCCGCTGCTGCACGGCGATCCGCACGTAGCGGAACTCCTGGGGCGGCACGTTGTTGGCGATGTTCTCTATCCGCGCGTAGAGCCCGCCGTCCGGCTCCACGCGGTAGATGATCCGCTGCGGGAAGTCGTGGGTGGGGTTCTCGAAGACCGCCTGCCGCCCGTCGAACACGGAGAGGACGAAGGGCGTGGCGCGCTTGCCGTTGGGCTGCGCGTTGTACGTGACGAGGCCGTTCTGCCGGTCAATCCGCATGAACTCGAAGCCGGTGATCTGCCCCTTGGTGATGGTGCGGGACATGCCCAGCATGGACTCGCCCAAAGGCAGGCTCCAGGTCTCCTCCACCAGCGGCTCGCCCTTGGTCTGCCAGGTACCGGACAGGAACATGAGCAGCTGGATCGGGGTGGAGACGGCCACCGGCTGGGAGGGCGCGGAGGCGACGTGCTGCTGCCCGGCGCAGCCCGCGGCGGCCAGGGCGGCGCTCAAGATCAGGCAACGGATGGCGTGCATGGGGATGCTCTCCTCGTTTGGAGCGCGCACCGTAGCAGGTTACGAAGGCGCCCCATGCCCGGTTCGCGCGCGTTCCTCGCTGACGGCCACGCCGACTCCCTGATGTGGAACCGGGATCTCTCCCGCGCCTCGGAGAAGGGTCACGTGGACATCCCCCGCCTGCTCGAGGCCGGGGTGGGGCTGCAGTGCTTCACGCTGGTCACCCGCGGCTTCCCGTTCATCGGCGGCTTCCCCGTCTTCGCCGCGGCGCAGGGCTGGCCCGCACAGGCGCGCAGGGGAGTGTGGGCCCGCGCCAACTGGCAGATAGACCGGCTCGAGGCCTTCTGCGCGCAGTCGCAGGGGCGGGCCCGCGTCACCACCAGCGCCGCTCAGCTGCGGCGCAACGCGGAGGACGGCGCGCTCAGCGCGCTGCTCGGCGTGGAGGGGGCGCACGCGCTGGAGGGGAGGGTGGAGCGGGTGGGGGAGCTGCACCGGCGCGGGGTGCGCTTCATGTCCCTCACCCACCTGGCCAACAACGAGCTGGGCGGCGCCTCGTTCCCGCTCATGGGCAACCGCCCCCTCACCGAGCTGGGGCGCAAAGTCCTGGAGGCCATGGTCGAAGTCGGCATGAGCGTGGATCTGGCCCACGCCTCGCCGCGGACGGTGGAGGAGCTGGCGGCCCACCCCCGCGCCCGCCTCTTCTGTTCGCACACCGGGGTGCGGGGCGCCAAGGACTCCTGGCGGAACCTCCCGGACGCCGCCTTGCGGGCTATCGCCGACCGGGGCGGGGTGGCGGGGATCATCTTCGGCACGGTCTACCTGGGCGGCCGCGCCCTGGAGGACGTGGCCCGCCACATCGAGCACGCCGTGAACGTGATGGGGGAGGACGGGGTGGCGCTGGGCTCGGACTTTGACGGGATGGTCCCACTTCCCCAAGGGATGCGGGATGTTCGGGACGTCCCCAAGCTCGGGGACGTCCTGCGGCGCCGGGGGCACCCCCAAGGCCGCGTGGAAAAGATCCTCGGGCTCAACTTTCTTCGCTTCTTCTCCGACACCTTGGGTGTCACCTGATGTTTGCGCTCGATTCCCGGTATTGGGGTTTTACGGGCGCGCGGCGACAAGCGCAGTGACATGGTTGTCGTTTTGACCTCTGACCCCCGCCGGCCGGGCGTGGGTGTCTCCCCCGGAGCCAAACCTTGCTTTCTCGCCTCTCGCTCATCCTCCTCGTGCCGGTGCTGCTGCTCACCGCCACCGGCTGCCCCGCCCCCACGGTCACCGTGGACGTCAGCCCCTCCATCGCCACGCTCAACGCCGGCGGGACCCAGCGCTTCACGGCCACCGTCAAGGGCACCAGCAACACCGAGGTGGACTGGAAGGTGAAGGAGGCCAACGGCGGCAGCATCAGCTCCAGCGGCGAGTACACCGCGCCCGCCACCGCCGGCACCTTCACGGTCATCGCCACCAGCCGCATCGCTCCGGCCGTGAGCGGCAGCGCCACCATCACCGTCAAGGGCGGCGAGGCGATCTCCGTCACCGTCTCCCCGGGCACCGCCACGGTCGGGCTCGGCGGCTTCCAGACCTTCACCGCGTCCGTCTCCGGCAGCGAGAACACCGCGGTCAACTGGAGCGTCACCGAGGCCGGCGGCGGCACCATCACCGCCGCGGGGCTCTACACCGCGCCGAACACCGCCGGCACCTTCACGGTCGTCGCCACCAGCGCCGCGGACAGCTCCAAGAGCGCCAGCGCCAAGGTGACCGTCACCACCGCGCAGATCGTCTCCATCGCGATCAGCCCCACCACCGTCACCGTGGGCAAGGGCAGCACCTATCCGTTCGTGGCCATGGTGAGCGGCACCGCCAACACCGCCGTGACCTGGTCGGTGGTGGAGACCACCGGCGGCAGCATTGACGCCAGCGGCCTGTACACCGCGCCGGGCGCCGCGGGCACCTTCCACGTCCGCGCCACCAGCGCGGCGGACACCACCAAGCAGGCCACCGCCACCGTCACCGTGAGCGACACGCAGGTGGTGAACGTCAGCGTCACGCCCGCCTCGGCCAGCCTCACCGTGGGCGGCACCCAGCAGTTCGCCGCGGCGGTTACCGGCACCGCCAACACCGCGGTGACCTGGACGGTGGATCCGGCCTCGGGCGGCGGCACGGTCAGCGCCAGCGGGCTCTACACGGCGCCGGCCACTGCGGGCTCCTACAAGGTCATCGCCACCAGCGTGGCGGACCCGGCGCGCAGCGCCACCGCGCTCGTCACGGTCAATCCGGCCGGGGCGGTGGCGGTCTCGCTGACGCCCACCAGCGCCACCGTCTCACCCGGCGCCACCCAGCAGTTCACCGCCACCGTCACCGGCAGCGCCAACACCAACGTCACCTGGTCCGTCACCGGCGGGAACGCCAACGGCACCGTGAGCGCCACCGGCCTCTACACCGCGCCCGCCAACAGCGGCAGCTACAGCGTGGTCGCCACCAGCGTGGCGGATCCCAGCAAGAGCGCCACCGCCACCGTGACGGTCAACGCGCCGATCACCGTGACCGTCTCCCCCGCGGGGCTCACGGTCCCCACCGGCACCACCCAGCAGTTCACCGCCGCGGTCTCCGGCACGGCCAACCAGAACGTCACCTGGACGATCGTGGAGGGCGCCGCGGGCGGCACCATCTCCGCCTCCGGCCTCTACACCGCTGGCCCCACGCAGAGCACGTACACGATCAAGGCGACCAGCGTGGCGGATCCCACGCGCTCCGGCACCGTCGCGGTGACCGTGGGCCCGCCGGCGGTGACCGTCACCGTCACGCCCGCCACCGTCAGCCTCGCCTCCGGCACCACCCAGCAGTTCACCGCCACCGTCACCAACACCGGCAACACCGCGGTGAACTGGTCCGTGGTGGAGGTGGGTGGCGGCACCATCACCGCCAGCGGCCTCTACTCGGCCCCGGCCACCGGCGCCACCTACCACGTGCGCGCCACCAGCGTGGCGGACCCCACCCGCTTCGGCACCGCCACCGTCACGGTGACGCCGCAGAACGGCCCCTTCATCTCCGGCGTGATCAACTACACCGGCACCCGCACCGGCCGGATCTACATCACCCTGGTGGACGCGAATGACACCCCGGTGGCCGGCACCAGCATCGCCGCCCCGGGCCCCTTCCTCATCCACGGCATGCTGACCGGCAACTACACGGTCACCGCCCAGATGGACACGCTCGGCAATGGCATGACGCTCGCCGCGCTGGATCCCTCCGGCTCGGTGGCGGGCGTGGCCACCAACTCGAGCAGCGCGGTGGTGAATCTGGTGGACCCGGCCGCGCCTGCGCCGGCGAACGCCATGAGCGTCAGCGCCCACCCGTCCGCGGGCGCGGCGCTGCTCAGCTGGGTCGGCCTGTATGACGCCACCGGGCTCGAGGTCGTGGACCACTACCGGATCACCTGGGCGCGCAGCAGCGCCCCCGGCACCGTGCTCGGCACCCGCACCGTGGCGGCCAACGGCTACAACCTCACCGTGATCCGCCCGCTCACCGACGGGGACTCCATCCTCTTCACCATCACCGGGCTGCTCAACGGCGTGGGGCTGGGCAGCGTCACCTCCACCGCCACCACCATCGGCGCCCTGCCTTCGTCGGCGAGCACCGGCACCCTCACCGGCTCGATCTCGTACTCCGGTGTGGCGGCCCCCGGCCCGCTCTACGTGGTCGCCTTTGGCGGCACCAGCGCCGCGCCGGTCCGCGCCTTCACCCGCATCCCTTCGCCCGGCGCGTCCCAGGCGTACTCGCTGGCCGGCCTGCCCGCCGGTGCGTACAGCGTCTACGGCCTCTACGACAGCCTGGATGACGGCGTGGTGGCGCCCAACGATCAGTTCTTCGGCGGCGTGCAGGCCACGGTCACCGCGGGCGGCTCCATCGCCGCGCCGCAGATCACCACGACGCTCGCGACGGACTCGCACAAGGTCACCACCATCCGCAGCGCGGGCTCCGGCGGCGGCGCGGACGTCTTCTCGCTCTCCTTCTCCGTGGGCGCGGGCACCAAGCTGCCGGTGAAGGCCACGCTCGGCACCGGCCCGAACGTCACCGCCTCCATCGACCTGCCGTTCTCTAACAGCAACTACGGCGAGCACTACGCGCAGTTCCGGATCGCCGCCACGCCGGTGGTGGGGCAGAGCTACCCGCTGACCATCACCTACTCGGACGGGACCACCTCCAACACCACCGCGGTGATCGCCGGCGTCTACAAGAGCCTGCCCGCAATCACCGCCCCGGCGGTGGCCGCCACCAACGTCTCCAAGACCCCCACGTTCACCTGGACCGCGCCGATCGGCGCGACCACCGACGCCTATCTGGTCCGGCTCTACTTCTACGACGGGGCGAACTTCAGCTACCTCTGGCAGGAGTCCACCACCGCCACCACGCTGCCGTTCCCGGCCACGCAGACCGCGCTGATCGGCTCCGGCACCTACGTCTGGGTGGTCTACGCGCTGGACTCGGCGGGGGACTACGCCGTCTCCCAGGGCTACTTCACGACCGCCCCCTGACGCTTCGGCTGTTGCGTGGGCCGCGCATGTCGTCAATAGTGCGCGGCCCTTAGGCCTGGCCTGGAGCGTTGACTGATGCGTTACGCCGGACTCGTGGTCGCCGTTGGACTGCTGGCAGCCTGTGGGGGCGCGTCCCCTGGCGGCGCCTGCAACAAGAACGGCTTCCTCTGCTTCGACACCACCACCGCCCTGGAGTGCCGGGACGGGAAGTGGCTCGCGCTCCCGTGCCGCGGCAGCGGCGGCTGCGTGGCCGCCAAGGACGGGCAGAGCCACGACATCATCAAGTGCGACATGATCGGCAACAAGGAGGGCGACGCCTGCGCCTCCACCGCCGAGAACCGCGGCCTTTGCACCCCGGACGGAAAGGCCGTCCTCGAGTGCCGGCAGGGCAACCTGGCGCAGACCGCCACCTGCAGCAGCTGCGCGGTCGCGAACGATCAGGTCGTCTGCCAGCCTTGATCCATGGCGTGGGTGCCGCCGCACCCGCGCCCAGCGTGTCGCCTCTTTGGCCTCATCGGAACCGCGGGCCCGAAGGAATAGTCTGACGGGGAGAGGTCCACCCCCGTGCCTGACAACCGCGAGCCCTCCAAGCACCCCGGCGATCCCGCGCCGGACGCGCCGTCAACGCAGCTGATCCCCCAGTTCTCCGAGAACGAGCTCGGGGCCGTCTTCGAGCCCGCCTTCCGCGCTCGCCCGGAGGCACCGGCCGCGCCGGCCAGCTCCGTCGCCCTGGACTCCATGGCGCAGGCCGAGCTCTCCGCCATCCCCGCCACCTCGCCGCGCCACTCGCAGCCTTCGCTGGTGAACGAGGCAAAGCCTGCCCCGGCGCCGGCGCCCGCGCCGCAGCTCCCTCCGGAGCCCACCTCCCAGCTCTTCCACATCCCGCAGATCACCCCGCCGCCGCGCACGCTCTCCTGGTCCGCGCTGCCGCTCGGCTTGAGGGCCGGGGTGATCCTGATCGCCTTCGCGCTGCTGGCCCTGCTGGGCGTCTCCGCGCTCTTGCTGGTGCGGACCGGCAGGAATGACCTCGCGCCGCTCGCCGAAGCGGCGCCCGCGCCCAGCGTCCAGCCGCCTCCGCGCGTGTCCGCGCCCGTGCCCGTGCCCGTGCCCGCGGTGGCGATCGCCCCCGTGCTCGCGCCCTCCGTCCCGGCCCCCGCGCCGGTGGCCGCTCCCGCAGTCCCGGCCCCCGCGCCTGGGGCCACCGCCGCAGCGCCAGTGGCCGCGCCCCGCCCGGCGCGTGCCCGGCCCGCGCCGCCGCCGCGCGACGAGCCCGAGGAGGAGAAGGACGCGCTCGAGCCGAGCGACATCCTCGCGGTGGTGGTCGCCCACCGGGCGTCGATCGTCAAGTGCGTGCAGGCGGAGCAGGAGCGGGATCCCGAGGTCACCGGAGTGTTGGTGATGCGGCTGTCCTTGCTGCCCACCGGCGCGGTCTCCTCGGCCGAAGGGCGGACGAAGGCCTTCGAAGGCGGACCCCTGGAAGCCTGCATGAGCGAGGAGATCCAGCGCTGGACGTTCCCTCGCCACCGCGAGGCGATGCCGCCCTTCGACTTCCCCTTCAAGCTCTAGCGCCGTTCGTTCAGCCCCGGACGTCCGGGCTCGCCGCCGGGCGTTTGGGCGTTGTCCCCGCTGACCCCCATGCGCATCTCCGTGCTCGGCGTTTCGGGCGAGGGGGTGGTGGATGGGGAAGCGTCTACGGTGGCACGCGGCGCTGGTGGGAGCCCTCTGTGCGCTCGCGGCCTGCCGCGAGCAGGGCCTGGTCCCCATTGATCGCGAGCGGGACGCGGTGCGCCCCAAGGAAGAGGGCACCGGTCAGCCGGCCACGCCGCTGCTGGAGCTCTGTCCGCCCGCGTGTCCGCCGCCGCCAGCGCGGGTGCTCGCGCGCCAGCCCGCGCCCAACCCCATCCCCGCCGAGAACAAGAAGCCCGGCGAGCCGCTGTGGCGTGCCGGCCGCCAGGCGAACGCCGGTCAGATCGAGCTCTACCTCTCCACGGACTCCGCCGCGGCGGGAGAGAAGGTCGGCGTCCGGGTGTCCACGGATGGGCCGCAGGCGATCACCGCCGAGGTCTTCCGGCTCGGCTATTACGGCGGCGCCGGCGCGCGCCGCGTCTGGAGCGGCGGCCCATTCGAGGCCGGGAAGCAGGCCGCCTGCCCCCGCGATCCGCACACCTCGCGCGTGGAGTGCAACTGGCCTGACACCTTCACGCTCAGCGTGGGCGCGGACTGGCTCAGCGGGATCTACCTGGTGAAGCTGCGCCGGGCGGACGGCTTCAAGCGGTTCGCCCCGCTGGTGGTGCGGGATGGGCGCGCCGCGGAGATCCTCTTCCAGCCCGCCTTCAACACGTACCAGGCCTACAACGGCTGGGGCGGCGAGAGCCTCTACGAGGACGGCTCGCGGACCATGCCCTCCGGCATGGCCTGGGAGGTCTCCTACGACCGGCCCTACAAGGACGACGAGGGCAGCGGGCAGGTGCTGCGCTGGGAGCTGCCGTTCACCCGCTTCCTCGAGCAGCACGGCTACGACGTCACCTACGCCACCAACCTGGACTTCGAGCGCTTCGGGGACGTGCTCAACGGGATCGGCGCCTTCGTGCACGCCGGCCATGACGAGTACTGGTCCGCCGCCCAGCGCGCGCAGGTGGACGCGGCCCTGGCCACCGGGCGGATGAGCCTCGCCTACTTCGGCGGGAACGGCGCCTACTGGCGGGTGCGGCCGGTGTCCAACGGCGCGGGCGCGGCGCTGCGCACGCTGGTCTGCTTCAAGGCGGACGTGGTGAGCGATCCCAGCCCCGGCTCCACCGTGCGCTTCCGGGATCCGCCCAACCCGCACCCGGAGAGCCTCCTGTTTGGCGCCATGTACGAAGGGTGGCAGCTCGTCCCGTTCCCGCTCACCGTGGCGGACGAGCGCCACTGGCTCTTCGAGGGGACCGGGCTGAAGAACGGCACCCAGCTCCCGGGGCTGGTGGGCTACGAGTACGACCGGATCGTCGACGAGGCCGCCCCGCGCGAGGGGCTCTCCATCCCGTTCGACAGCCCGCTGATCACCGCGGAGGGGCTGCCCTCCCGCTCGCACGCGGTGGCGCGCACGCTGCCGTCCGGGCGCCTCGCGTTCTCGGCCGGGACGATCTTCTGGCCGCTGGGGCTGGCGGACAACCCGGAGACGCGCGATGGGCGGGTGGAGCGGATGACGCTCAACGTGCTCGAGCGGGCGCTCGCGCACCGCCGCCCCATGCGCGCGCTGCCTCCAGCGGCCGGGCCCATCCCCGCGCAGCCCACCCCGGACGGGCGCTGGGCGGGCGTGGTCTCCGCCTTCGCCGGAGCGGGCGCTGCGGGCTACGCGGACGGCCCCGCGGCGACCGCGCGCTTCAATGGACCCACCGGCCTGGCGACCACGCTCTCGAGCGAGGTGGTGGTGGCGGACACCAACAACAACCGCGTCCGGCTGATCCGCGCGGATCCGCAGCGCACGGTGATCACGCTCGCTGGCAATGGGCTGTCCGGCGCCCGGGACGGCGCGGGCGCGCAGGCCATGTTCCGCTCGCCCACCGGGGTGGCGGTGGCGGCGGACGGGACCGTGTACGTGGCGGACTCGGACAACCACGTGATCCGCCGGATCGAAAACAACCCGCCTACGTACACGGTGACCACGTACGCGGGGGCCTTCCGCAAGCAGGGCTTCGCGGATGGGGCGCCGGACGTGGCCCGCTTCAAGCGCCCCACCGCGCTGGCGCTGGACGCGCTGGGCAACCTCTACGTGGCGGATCAGGCGGGCAACCGGATCCGGCTGATCGCCGCCGGGTCGCGGCAGGTGATGACGCTGGCCGGAAACGGGAGCGCCGGCGTGACGGATGCGCCCTCCGGGGCGCTGGCCGCCTTCAACAACCCCAGCGCGATCGCGGTGGGGAAGGGCGGCGAGGTCTACGTGCTCGACGCCGGCAATCAACGGGTCCGCAGGATCGCCGCCGGCGGCGCGCGGGCGGTGACCACCCTGGCGGGGCGGCCGGATGACTCGTTCGGCTACGCGGACGGCTCGGGCGAGGCGGCGCGCTTCCGCGCTCAGCTCGGGCTCACCCTCGCCGAACACGGCGAGCTGCTGGTCGCGGACACCGCCAACTTCCGGATCCGCAAGGTGCTGCCCGGCGCGGACGCGGCCTCCACCGTCGTCTTCACCTACGCCGGCAGCGGGCGGCAGGGGACGAAGCTCGGCCCGGCGTCCGACGCGGACCTCGTGGCGCCGGCGGGGCTGGCGTACCTGCCGAGCGGCGATCTGCTGGTCAGCGACTCGTACAACAACGCGATCCGCGCGATCTCGCGGTGAGAGACCTCCCGGTCTCCCCGAGCGACTATGAAGCGGCCCGGTGGTCAAGGGCATGGCATTCACTGAGTTTGTCGCTCGGCGGTTGGTGCGTTTGGGCATAGGGGTTCCATCTTCGGGGCGAGGATTCGCTCCGGATCTCCGCTGGCTA
>JBGATB010000017.1:0-206013 GCA_044229415.1 Myxococcaceae bacterium
AACTGGCGGCAGAGAGGCGGGAAACCGCGATACGCCGCTCGAACCTCAACTCACCGAACCGCCGGATACGGTCCCGTACGTCCGGTGGTGTGGGAGGGGGCGCGGCGTGAGCCGCCCCCCTATCCCGATAGGGGCGGCACCCACGCTCGTGATCGCTTCAGCTCGGCAGGTTCTTGGCCGACGGCGGCGGGACGGTCACCGCCGGCGCGTCCGGGCTGGCGAAGACGGTGTGACCGTCCAGGTCCGCGCGCTCGGCGATGGCGCGCTTGCGGTCGCGCAGGGCCTTGAGGGCGTCGATGGCGGCCTTGCCCTCCGCGGTGGTGGCGAGGGGCGCGAGTTTGGCGATCGCCTCTTCAATCCGGAAGGCGTCCGCCACGTCGCGGGTGCGGATGAACTCCACGGACTTCTGGAAGAGATCGAACAGGTCGCGGAACTCGTCCGAGGCGCGCAGGCGGCGCATCTTGGGGAAGTGGCCCTCCGCGAGCACGGCGATGTAGCGGGTCATCACGTAGATGGGCCCGGCCACGCGGTGGGTGAGCACGAGCGCGAAGAGGCCGATCACCACCCCCATCACGACCGCGGTGGCCACCACCGCGGCGAGCAGCTGCGGGATCGAGTCCGAGACCTGGCGCCAGAGCTCGGGCGGCAGGGAGAGCTCCCGGATGCTCGCCTGGAGCGTCCCGTACATCACCGCCCCGCCCACGAGCGCCACCGCGCACGCAGCCGAGCCGAAGATCAGCGCGTACTTGAGTTGGAAGCTGCGGTCGACGAGGTACTCGCGCTGGTAGCTGGGGCGATAGGTCGCAGGCTTCGGAGTCATGAGACCGGAGTGTAGCGCTCTCCTGGAGGCGCCTGCGCCGCGGTGCATGTGCGCGGATGCGGCAGGACGTGCGTGAAGTGGTGGCGGTGGCGCTCGTGCATCCCCTCACCTTGAAACGGATCCACCATCACCGAAGAATTGGACCATCTCGACGGGAAGGAGCAACGCCGATGGCCAATAAACCAGCCGCCGAAAGCGCTCTCCACGGGCTCTTTGACGAAGAGCTTCCGGCAGAGGCTCAGGTGGCGGAGGCGCCCATGGCGCCGATGGCCGCGGTCGCTCCCTACGCCCCGCCCGTGCAGGTTCTCGATTCGGCCTCGCCCTGGCCCAAGTTCATCCCGGACGTGGAGCGGACGCTGCAGATCCTCCGCGGCGCGGTGGAGCCGCCGGCGGCGCTGAAGCCGCAGGTGGATCAGGTGCTCTCCACGCTCTCGGATGAGCTGCGCGGGGCGCTCGCGGATCCGGCCCTGCCGCTGCCGCCGCAGTACGCGCTGCTCGCGCGCGCCGCGGCGATCCGGTGGCGCGTGAACGCCGCGCTCTCCACCCGGGCGGCTTCGAAGGCGTCTGACGCCGGCTCGGTGGAGCAGCTCTTCAACGAGCTGGATGGGATCCTCGCAGAGCTGCGCGAGGCGGCCGTGGCGCCGGAAGCGGAGGAGCTCCACGGAGATCTCGAGGCGGAGCGGATCGCCTTGGCGAAGGCCGCGGTGGATCTCGCCGAGGCCGTGCAGGTTTCGTCGCAGGCCAGCGCGCAGCAGGCGGTGGCGTCGACCAGCCAGAAGTACAGGGCGGTCCCGGGCGTCCGGATGATCTCCTCGGCCAAGATCGCCGAGCCGGAGGGGATGTCGTCGAAGCAGAAGATGCTCTACGGCTTCTTCGGCCTGGTGGTCGTCGCCGGGCTCGCGTTTCACGGCATCCGGATGTTCGGGGGAACCGTGTCGGACGACGGTCCAGTTCCGCTCCCAACTGGAACCACCGCCTCCCACGCGCCGCCGAGCACCGCGAGGATGGTCAGCTCCAAGGATGGAAAGCCGCTCGATTCGCTGGTCGTCGATCAGCTGAAGCGCGAGGCGGCGAAAGCGGGCGGGACCGCAGTGCTGATCTCCCCCGAGACGATGATGATTCTTCCTCCCGGAATGAATCCGCCACAGATGAAGCCCCAAGGAGAAGTGAAGCCGTGAGTTCGACCCCCTCTCAGAATCGTCTCCGCAGGCAGCAGGGGTTCACGCTCATCGAATTGATGGTCGTGGTCGCGATCATCGGGATCCTCGCCAGCATCGCGATCCCCAGCTTTGACCAGATTGTTCGCAAGTCGAAGCAGTCGGAGCTGGTGATGAACCAGCACAAAATCCTCGACTCGCTGAAGGACTACGTGAATGCGAACGGCCGCTGGCCGCAAGGCACGCCAGACAGCTCGAACATGTTCGCCGACTGGAACCCGCCGTACCCGATCACCGGCAAGAAGAAGCCCTGGGTGAAGAACCAGTTTCCCTGGACCGCGCTGACGTTCCAGCCCGAGGGGTGGCTCTACTACCACTATTACGTCTACGGGAATTACGACAAGGCAGGTGGCGGCGAGCCCGAGATGTACGTCTACACGCAGGGCGATGTCGACGGCGATGGGTTGATCCAGTACTGCGCCATTTGGCTGCGCCAGACGCGCGGGGTCTGGATCGGCGTCCCGCCGTACGACTGGAGCGACGTGAATCACTGCTGGGGCGACGACTGGTAGTCAGCGCAGCTTCCGCAGCGCCTGCAGCTTCGGCGCGCGGCTCTTCGGCGAGTCCAGGCTGAACGACCGCGCGTCTCCCAGCTGATCCCGGATGAAGGCCTCGGTGCGCTTCACGGCCGCGTCGAGGCCTTTGTCTTTGACGCCAAAGCTGGCCCAGACGATCTCGCCGGCCTCGGGATCGAACTCCCAGAGCCCCACCAGCCGGCCGCGGTCGAAGATCGCGTGGTTCGGCAGATCGCTGATCCCGCCGAGCGTCCCCAGCCCCTTCTCCAGCTGCACCCTGCGCTGGAGGTCCTTCGCGTCCACCAGCGTGGCCACGTTGCGCCGCGTGGCGGAGAGCGCGTCAAGGCTGCTCACCAGCGCGTACTGCGGGCGGGTAGGGGGCTTGAACTTGGCGAAGGCCTCGGCGTCCTCGGGGTGGAGCAGCCGCCCGTCGCCCACGTCCTGCAGCTTCAGCTGCTCGACCAGGCCCTTGCAGACCTTCACGCCCTGGCCCGTGAACCACTGGAGCTCGTCGGCCGTGGCGGGCCCCACCCAGGAGAAGAAGCGGCGTGCCAGCTCCACCAGCGCGTCTCCCACCGTGCGGCCGTCCTTCTCCAGCGGGCCGTTCGCCCAGAGCGCGTAGCGGTAGCGCTGCTGATCCAGCCGGCCGTTCAGCGGCACCCGGCGGATCTTTCCCTGGCCCTGAAGGATCCCCAGCGCGATGGGCATCGTGGTGGTGACGCCCTTCTTCTTCCCCTCCTCGCCGAGCGAGCGGGACGCCGTCCCGGTGGCAGTGCGTAGCTGATCCGGTTCCAGCTCGCCCTTCTTGAGCGCCTTGAGGATCGCACCGCAGAGCGTGTCGATCTCCTTCTGGGTGACGCCGAGCTTCATCGCGACTTTGAGCTCACCGCCGCCGAAGCCCTCTCCCGCCTTGAGCGCCAGCGCGAACTCGGGCGCGGGCACCACGTAGGTGCAGCCGCGCGCCGCGGGCAGCTCGTGGATGGCCAGCTCCGCCACCGCCGCGTCCGCCTGCTCGCGGGAGATGCCGGCGCGGGCGAAGAGCGTGAGGTAGGGCCCCACGCCACCTACCGAGCGCGCCCAGCCCGAGCACATCAACACCTCGGAGGGGCTCGCGCCCTCCAACGAGCCGTCCAGCCCTTGCCGGTGCCACCACCACGCGCGCAGCGTCTGCTCGTCCATGGCTTGAACTGGCCACAGGGCGAGCCCACTTGTCGAGCGCGAAGAGGCTCGTCCCGGTGAGCTTCACGAAAGTCCCCCGTTCCCCCCGAGCGAAGTCGAGGGGCAGCTCGGACGTCGACTCTCGATCGCCCCTCGACTTCGCTCGGGGTGAGCGGAGGAGCATCCGTCCACTTTCATGGCAGCGACGAGGGGCGGCACCGAGCTCGGAATCATCTCAGGGTGGACCGCGGCGTGGGTGCCGCCTCTCGACTACGGCCTGGCGGCCTACGGTCGAGGTGAACGGGGGGGGCGATTGATTCGCCCACCGCTCAGCGGGCGGGTTGCCAGCGCGCCTGGAAGCGGATGGCCTGGGCCAGGAGCATCCCCGCCGCGCGGCCGGCGCCGGGGATCCGCGAGACGGTGTCCGCCGAGGACTCCAGCTCCTTGGCCAGCGCCTCGTCCCCCTGCGAGCGCGCCGCGCCGATCGCGAACGCGCTCGCCGCGACTCCCACGCCCAGCAGGATCGGCCCGCTGTCCACGTCCGCCGGGTGCTGCACGCCGGGCGGCCACTCGCGGAAGCCAGCGAACGGCCCCGTCCGGGTGAAGTAGTGGGCGCGGTAGGCGCTCCACCACTTCGCCGCGAGCGGTGGATCCAGCTCCGTCAGGTACCGCGTCACCCAGGACTGCGCGCACCCGCGCGGCTGCTTCGCGCCCTTGGCCTTGCCCGTGGCCTCGGACCAGGGGAGCCCGAGCTTCTCGTCCAACGCCTTCGTCTGCACGTACGTCTTCCACGCCTCGAGCGGCGCCTGGTGCAGCGCCGTCCCGTGCGCGGCGTCGTACCGTGCCAGGCTCGCGAGCGTGGCCGCCTGATCCGCCGGCCAGCGGTATGGAGAGCTCGCGTACGAGGCCACGTGGCGGGTGGGCGCGCTCAGCGACTCCTCTGCGAGCTGGCGCGTGAGGGCCTCGTGCACGGCAGGCTCCGGGTCCGGGCCGAGCGCGTCGCGCGCGCCGAGGATCAGGTTCAGGTGGGAGCGGTAGAGCCCATCCTTTTCTCGGCGCAGCGCCCGGGCCTGCTTCAGCGCCCCTTCCACGCACGCGCGCGCTGGCTCCAGGAGCTCAGGGTGCGCTTTGCCCTGCGCCGCGCAGCCGTCCGCGATGAAGGAGAGGGTGATCACCTTGAAGCCGCCCGGCGTGTCGTCCCACTTGCCGTTCTCCAGCAGCGCCTTCAGGCGGGGCGGGAGGTGCAGCTCGCCCGGCCGCGGGGGCGGGCCGTTCGGGTCGCCGAGCGCGAGCCAGGCGGTGGCCACGAGCCCAAGCGCGAGGAGGATGGGGAGCAGTCGCTTCATGTCCGGTAGACGCCTGTGCCGTGCCGGGTGTGCCCGGAGAGCTGCCGAACGGTCGATAGAGGGGGCTGGGTGGCGCGCAGCCACCGCTCAGCCCGAGCGAAGTCGAGAGCCCGCCAAGCGAAGGTGCCGTTCGTGGGGCCCTCGACTTCGCTCGGGCTGAGCGGTGACGGTCCGCAGCCTTACGGGAGCTTCAGGTCCACGAACTCGCCGCTGGCGCGCCGGACCCGGGCGCTGAGCGGTGCGGGCAGGAAGCGCGCGCGGTGAAGGGCCTGGGGCAGAGCCGCCTGCCCTTCGAGCGCCATCACCAGATCTCCCACCTGCAGCGGCTGGGTGGGAGATGGCTCGAGCACGTACAGCCCACCCGCCAGTCGGGTGAGCTTGCTCGCCAGGGTGTCGTCCATGCCGGGGTTGGCGAACTTCACCCGGTTCACCTTGAGCACGTCTCCTTCGAGCGCGTCCATCTTCGCCAGCTCCAGCTCGAGCGAGGGCTGTCCCCCCTCGGTGAAGCGCAGCGCCTCCTGCGGGTTGAAGGCGTAGCTGAGCGTCATGGGCTTGGGCGCCACGGGCGGGGCGAGTGCCTCGTCCACCGCCTTGAAGGCCTCGCGGGTGAGGTTCTCCACCAGCGCGGTGAGCTCGGGCGCGGGGTCCGCGTCGTCCTCGGGCTTCTCCGCGAAGGGGTCCACCACCGCCTCGCCGATCACCTCCACGAGCAGCGTCTGATCGCTCGGGTGGAGCAGCTCCAGGTGCGCCACATAGGTCGTCTCCTGCACCGTCTGCAGGCCGATGCCCCGCCCCTTGGCGTCGTACAGCTCCTTCTGCGAGGTGTGCACCCGCCGCTCGGCCCACGGGCGCAGCACCGCCGCGTGCTCCGGCCGGACGTTGTACGGCGGCAGCAGCGCCACCAGATCCGTGGCCGCCCAGGCGTTGTCGTCCTCCGGCCGGTAGACGCGGAACTCGGACGGGCCGAAGAAGAGCGCCCGGTCCGCGGCGCCCTGCAGCGCGGTCCGGAGGATCCGCTGGGAGACCTCGAAGCTCCGGTAGGGCTTCTCTCCCCAGCGGAACCCGAACGGGTAGACGGCCACCGCGCTGAGCTTGAGGCCTGGCGGCACGGCCAGCTTCTTCTGATACGGGGTCTTGCAGGCGGCCGCGCAGAGCGCGAGGGCGACGACGAACGACCGGAAGGGCAGGCGCGTCACGCGCCCGAGTGTGCGGTCAGTGCAGCGGCGCGTCCAGCTTTCCGGAGCCCTTCCGCGCTCACTCGTGCGAGGTCAGCGTGGACGGCTCCGCTACGATCAGCTGCTCCGGCGTCAGCTCCGCCTGCTCCGCGTGCTCCCCCGGCGCGCCGTGCCCGGGCTGCGCGTGCTCCTCTTCGGACAGCCCCAGCGCCGTGATGGTCGCGGCGGTGCCTCCGACCACGCCCGCACCGAGGAAGACCGCGTTGGGCGGGCGCGTGGGTGGACCCGCCTTGAGGAACTTCTCCAGGTCCATCGTGAGCTGCGTCCGGGCTGCGCGCAGCGGGGTGTCCGTGATCAGCGTGTCCACGTTCCAGTCCAGCAGCTCGCGGGTCGCCTCCGGCACTCGGAAGGCGGTCCAGGCGTTGACCTGCAGGCCGTGCTGGTGCGCGGCTGCGACGAGGCGCTCAGTCACCAGGCGGCTGTCCGGGTTGATCGCGAACGCGCCGGTCTCCTTCGCCTGCGTGAGCATCTGGTGGATGAACGTGTCGAAGTCCGGGCGCGCCCGGACCCCGGCCATCTGCTCCTCCGCCAGCCCGAAGTTCTCCTTGCCGAAGCTGGTGGCCACCTGGATGTCCGGGTTCAGCTGCTTGGCCAGCCGCAGCATCCCGTGGTTGAAGCCGATGATCGGCAACTGCTCGTAGCTCCACTTCCCGCTCTGCACGCGCTGGGTGACCAGCGCCACCACGTCCTCCACCAGCTTCCGGCTCGCCGGCGCCACGCCGTTCTCGCCGGCGTCCGAGAGCTCCTCCGCGGAGTGCGAGCCCTTGAGCTCCACGAACAGCCGGGCGCGCTCGTCGGCGAAGCCGGGGAAGCGCTCCACCGAGTCCAACAGCGACTTCAGCGGGAGGCTGCCCTTCGAGGCGAGCTCGGCGTCGCTCCACAGGGCGACGTTCTTGCCGTCGATCACCGAGTTGTGGATGACGGTTGGCGTGGAGCTCTTGCTGGGGAGAACGTCCAGCTCGAATTCGCGGACGCCCTTTTCCCACATCCGCTCGAACGTCTTCAGCCGGTTCGCCCACTCCTCGCGGTAGTCGTAGTGGTCCGGGCGGCGGCCGAGGCCGCTCCAGTCCGTCCCGCGGGTGAGGGCACGCTTGGAGAAGAAGTCACCGCCGCCACCGCGGTGCCCCACGATGACGGTGTCGATTGCCTCGGGCGAGGCTTGAACGGCGCGGTCGATGAGCAACGAGCAGGAAGGGATTTTCATGGTCCGCCGGGTGGGGGTTACCGCGACTGACTGACCCTTCCTGTTGTCAGCCTTTCCCTCCCGGACGTTGCGTGTTCCAAGCAGCCAAGCAACGGCCGCGCCTGCTCGCCGCGCCTTCGCTTTCTTAGAAACGGAAACGGCCCCCGGCGCAGCTGCGCACCGGAGGCCGTCACCTGCGTTCACCCCTCGACTTCGCTCGGGGTGACCGGAGGGCTTACATCCCCATGCCGCCCATCCCGCCCATGCCGCCCATGCCGCCGCCCGGGCCGGCCGCCTTGCCGTCGTCCTCCTTGGGACGCTCCGCCACCAGCGCCTCGGTGGTGAGCATCAGGGAGGCCACGGACGCCGCGTTCTGCAGCGCGCTGCGGGAGACCTTCGCGGGGTCGATCACGCCGGCCTTGAGGAGGTCCTCGTACTCACCCGAAGCGGCGTTGAAGCCGAACGAGCCCGTGCCCTCCTTGACCTTGTTCACGATCACCGAGCCCTCGAGGCCGCCGTTGCCGACGATCTGACGGAGGGGCTCCTCGAGCGCGCGGCGGATGATCTCCACGCCGAACTTCTCGCCCTCGTTCCAGTCGCCCTTCTCGATCGCCTTGAGCGCGCGGATGAACGCCACGCCGCCGCCGGGGACCACGCCCTCTTCGACCGCCGCGCGGGTCGCGTTGAGCGCGTCCTCCACGCGAGCCTTCTTCTCCTTCATCTCGGTCTCGGTGGCCGCGCCCACGTTGATCACCGCCACGCCGCCCACGAGCTTCGCCAGGCGCTCCTGGAGCTTCTCGCGGTCGTAGTCGCTGGTGGTCTCCTCGATCTGCGCGCGGATCTGCTTCACGCGCCCCTCGATGTCCTTCTGCGCGCCCGCACCGTCGATGATGGTGGTGTTGTCCTTGTCGACGGTGATCCGCTTCGCGCGGCCCAGGTCGTTGAGCGTGAGGGTCTCGAGCTTGATGCCCAGGTCCTCGGCGATCATCTTCCCGCCGGTCAGCGTGGCGATGTCCTCGAGCATGGCCTTGCGGCGGTCGCCGAAGCCCGGCGCCTTCACGCCGCAGGTGTTGAGGACGCCGCGGATCTTGTTCACCACTAGGGTGGCCAGGGCCTCGCCCTCGACCTCCTCGGCGATGATCAGCAGCGGCTTGCCCGAACGCGCGACCTGCTCGAGCAGCGGCAGCAGGTCCTTCATGTTCGAGATCTTCTTCTCGTGGATCAGGATGTACGGATCCTGGAGGACGACCTCCATCCGCTCCGGATCGGTCACGAAGTAGGGGGAGAGGTAGCCGCGGTCGAACTGCATGCCCTCGACCACGTCCAAGGTGGTGTCGAGGCCCTTCGCCTCCTCGACGGTGATCACGCCCTCCTTGCCGACCTTCTCCATCGCGTCCGCGATGATCTGGCCGATGGTGGAGTCGCCGTTGGCGGAGATGGTGCCGACCTGGGCGATCTCCTTCTTGTCCTTGGTCGGCTTGGCCAGCTTCTTCAGCTCGCCCACCACCACGGTCACGGCCTTGTCGATGCCGCGCTTGATGTCCATCGGGTTGTGACCGGCCGCCACCAGCTTCGCGCCCTCGCGGAAGATGGCCTGCGCCAGCACGGTCGCGGTGGTGGTGCCGTCACCGGCGACGTCAGAGGTCTTGGAGGCGACCTCCTTCACCATCTGCGCGCCCATGTTCTCGAACCGGTTCTCCAGCTCGATCTCCTTGGCGACGGTGACGCCGTCCTTGGTGATCGTGGGAGAGCCGAACGACTTCTCAATCACCACGTTGCGGCCCTTGGGGCCGAGCGTGACCTTCACCGCGTCCGCGAGGACGTTCACGCCGCGAAGAATTGCCTCGCGCGCGCGGACGTCGAAAACGATGTCCTTAGCCATCTGAGTGCTCCTTGAAAGGGGGGGAGGGGAGGGGAGTTACTTCTCGATCACGCCGAGCACGTCTTCCTCACGCAGCATGAGGAGGTCCTCGCCGTCGACCTTGATGTCGGTGCCCGCGTACTTGCTGAAGAGGACGGTCTCGCCCTCCTTGATGTCCAGCGGGCGGACCTTGCCGTCCTGGAGGATCTTGCCGTTGCCGACCGCCACGACCTTGCCCTCGAGCGGCTTCTCCTTGGCGGTGTCCGGGATGATGATCCCGCCCTTGGTCTTGTTCTCCTCGGCGACGCGCTTGACGATCAGGTGGTCGTGCAGGGGACGGATCTTCGCCATGTGTGGTTCTCCTGTGTGGTTGGGTAGACCCTCGGTTGGCACTCGATCGAGTCGAGTGCTAACCCAAAGCCGGCGCGGATAATAACCGCCGAAGTCGACCCGTCAAGGCGCCTCGAGCATCCCGCGTCTGTCCGCAATCCATCGGAAATACGGGTGATTTGTTGGGGCGGGCCTGGCGTGGTCAGCACTCCCCCTGTCGGAGTGCCAACGCCAGCCTGGCACTCGAGGGAACCGAGTGCCAGCCTAACCATACGGAACTACTAGGGGTGGGTTTGGCGCCTCCGGGACGCCATTGATACCTTTTCCGGGTACGGAGGACCAAGGAATGAGCGGGTTGGTGACGTCTGGCTCACTGAAGGAGCTCTTCAAGACGCTGCTGGAGGAGGCCAAAGGCCATCAGCAGATCGACATCGCGCAGGAGACCGAGTTCTACCTGGTGAACCTGCTGTCCGAGTTCGTGACCGTGGAGAAGCTCTTCTCCCCGGAGGCCGGGGGGGAGACCGAGCCGTTGGCGGTCCTCTACCACCGCGCCCTCCAGAAGGACCGCGAGGAGCGCATTCGCCTCCTCCGCCACCTGGGGGACGTCTCGCTCTACACGGTGGGCTTCTTTGGCGAGTCGCTGCGCGAGCGCGTGGTGGGCCCGGACTACTACATCCAGATTGGCGGGGCGGCGTATGGGCAAGTGGCCTCGCTCGCCCCCAACACCGGCTTCGCCATCGTCTACCGCGAGCTGTGCGAGAAGTTCCGCCCGGTGGTGGAGGTCTTCGAGGAGATCTCCGCGCGCGGGCTGGTCGCCGGTGGCGCCGGTGGGGCGCTGCGGGTCTACGAGAGCTGGGTGCGCACGGGCAGCGACCGGCTGGAGAAGGTGCTGATCGACTCCGGCGTGGTGCCGGCGAAGAGCGGCCTGCCGAACTAGGAGCGCCGGTGCTGGTCGGACGCGTCCAGGATCACCTCGAGGCCATCTACGGCATCCGCAGCGAGCACCGCGCGGATGACTTCCTCGTGGACGCCCAGGCGGCGCAGGCTTTGGGCGGGACGGGGCGCGCGCGCGAGGAGCTGCTGGTCAAGGAGGAGGGCGGCGAGGTCCACCTCGCGCTCTACCTGGACGCCAAGCTGCTCGAGCAACTCCGGCCGTTCGAAGGTGGCACCCCGCAGGCGCTGCTGGATGCGGAGCTGCCCGCGTACTGCGAGCTGGCCGAGGGCGTCTCCCACTTCCTTTATATGGTCCACACCGCGGGCCAGGACCGGAACGTCTCCTTGCTGGAGCTCGAGGCCCAGGCGGAGATCGACAAGTTCGCCACCTGCGTCCTCTACCGTTGGGGCGAGGCCGCGCCGTCCTGGGCGGCGGAGCTGATGGGGCGGCTGTTCGAGCGCGTCAGCTACGCGCCCGCGCTGTCGCAGCAGGAGCGGTGGCGGTACGGCGAGGCGAACCGGCTGGCGCGCAACTACTGCAAGCGGCTGCTGGAGAGCATCGCGCTGCGGCGCATGGACAAGCTGCTGCACGAGCTGCGCTACGCGTACCGCCTGGGCGCCGAAGCGAAGCTGCGGCATTTGGCGCAGACTCCCTGACCGGTCTACCTTTCGGCGCCTATGACCCGTGAGGTCTCCGCCGGAGGCGTGGTCGTCCGCGAGGTGTGCGGCGAGCTGCAGCTGGCGGCGATCCGGCCGCGCGGCAAGCCGGTCTGGGCGCTCCCCAAGGGACACGTGGACGCGGGCGAGGAGTCCGCGCAGGCGGCGCAGCGCGAGGTGCGCGAGGAGACCGGCCTCACCACCGCGCTGCAGGGGCCGCTGGGGGAGATCCGCTACTTCTACCAATTCCGCGGCCAGCGCATCTTCAAGGTCGTGAGCTTCTTCCTCTTCCGCCACGTCAGCGGAGAGATCGACGCGCTCGATCCCGCCATGCGCGTGGAGGTGGATGTGGCGGCGTGGCTCCCGCTGCTGGAGGCGCCCAAGCTGCTCGCGTACCGCGGGGAGAAGGAGATGGTTCGGCGCGCGCTGCGCCAGCTCGTTCCGCAGGACGCGGCGGTGGCGCCGGTGGTAAGCCCCCCCGCGAAGCGCCTGGGGGAGCCATGAACGTGTCGACCTGCTTCAAGTGGATCGCGCCGCTGCTCGTCTCTCTTGCCGTGGGCTGTGGCGCGCCGCCGCCTGGTGGCGAGCAGCCCGCGCCCGATGCGGGCGAGGAGGGGCCGACGATGGACGCGGATGCGGGAGGGACGACCATGGAGGCGCCCACGCCGGGCCGCAATCTGCCGCAGGGCTCGCTGGTCCGGCAGACGGCCAAGGACGGGGACTTCAAGTTCTTCGCGCGAGACGGCCTGGAGCTCAACGCCGCCGGCGAGCTGGAGCTGGCCGCGGACGGGGGGCTGGCCGGCGAGGACACCGTGGCCGCCGGCTCCTACAGCGGCGCGAACTACTACAACGCCGGGAAGTACCGTTACGGCACCGCGCGGATCCAGCACGAGCTCTCCGCCCCGTTCGACGAGGTCGTGCCGTCCTATGACGTGGTGACGCCCCCGGGCACCTGGATGGAGGTCCGGGTCTCCGCGCGGATCGCCGGCGCGTGGACCAAGGACTACAAGCTCGGCGTCTGGACCAGCGCGCGCGGCGGCAACGTCACCCCGCACAGCGTGAAGGACGGCACTGGGGATGCGCAGGGCGACATCCGGACGGACACGCTCCACCTCAAGGCCAAGGCGGACGCGCTGCGGCTGACGGCGGTGCTCTTCTCCGAGCGCGCGGATGCGACGCCCACGCTGCGCGGCCTCGCCGCGGCGGTGAGCGCCTCGGACCGCGCGCTGCCCACCGTGGCGCCGGAGATGGCGGCCTGGGGCAAGGTGCTGCCGGTGCCCAAGCGCTCGCAGATGATCTACCCGGACGGCGGCGAGGTCTGGTGCTCGCCCACCTCCACCACGATGCTGCTCGCGTACTGGGGCGACAAGCTGGCCAAGCCGGAGCTCACCCAGCCGGTGCCCACCACGGTGAAGGGCGTCTACGACTTCATCTACAACGGTCACGGCAACTGGGCGTTCAACACCGCCTACGGCGCGAGCGTGGCCGGGAGCGCGCTCAACAGCATGGTGGCGCGGCTCTCGTCCGTGGCGCAGCTGGAGCGGCTGATCCTCGCGGAGATCCCCGTGGCGATCAGCCTGGCGTACTCCGCGGGCGAGCTGAGCGGCTCGCCCATCACCAGCACCGGCGGGCACCTGCTGGTGGTGAAGGGCTTCTCTGCCACTGGAGATGTCATCTGCAACGACCCCGCGTTCGGCGCGGACGCCACCGTGGAGGTCACCTACAAGCGGGACGAGTTCGCCAAGGCGTGGCTCGGCCACTCGTACGGGACCACCTACGTGCTGTGGCCTGCGGGGACGGCGCTGCCCGCGGATCCGCTCGGCGGCTTCTACTGAGCGCGGCCCGGGGGGAAAGCCCCTCCCGTTCACCCCGAGCGTAGTGAGGCCGCCGCCCCTTGGGCGGATCAATCAAGGCAAGAAACGTGAGGCCGTCCGCTCAGCCCGAGCGAAGTCGAGGGCCCCACGAGCGAGAGGCCCTACGATCGGCGGGCCCTCGACTTCGCTCGGGCTGAGCGGGGCGCGGCCGCAGGAGCGTAGTCGAGGGGCGGCACAGGCTCGAAGCCGCCTCGTTGGTGATCCCGAACTCGGTGCCGCCCTCGACTACGGACCTTCGGTCCTACGCGCGGGGAGACCGGTGAGCGCTAGTTCTTCGCCACCGCCGCGTCGGTGATCTCCAGCGCCTTGTCCACGATCGCCAGCCCTTCGAGCAGCTGCTCCTCGGTGATGCAGAGGGGCGGGTTCACGAAGAAGTTGTTCCAGCGGACGAAGGTGTAGATGCCGTGCTCGCGGAAGTACCCGTTGAGCTTGTGCATGATCCCCATCTGGTCCGGCTTGGCGTTGAAGGGGACCAGGCCCTCGCGGGTCTTGCGGTCCTTCACCAGCTCCACGATGGAGAAGAGGCCGATCGAGCGCACGTCGCCGATGGAGGGGTGCTTGTCCTTGAGCTTGTGCAGCTCGCGGTTGAGCACCTTGCCCAGCTTCTCCGCGTTCTCGATCAGCTTGTCCGAGCGGTAGATCTGGATGTTCGCGATGGCCGCGGCGCAGCCCATCGGGTGGCTGTTGTAGGTCAGCCCGCCGTAGAAGACGTTGTTGTCGAAGTGCGCCGCGACCTTGTCTCGCATCAGCACCGCGCCGAGCGGCAGATACGACGAGGTGAGCCCCTTGGCGCAGGTGATCATGTCCGGGACCACGTTCCAGTGGTCCACGGCGAACCACTTGCCGGTCCGGCCGAAGCCGCACATGACCTCGTCCATGATCAGCATGATCCCGTGCCGATCGCAGAGGTCGCGCAGCCCCTTCATGTACCCGTCAGGGGGGACGATGATCCCGTTGGTCCCGGTGACCGTCTCCATGAGGATCGCCGCCACGTTCTGCGGCCCCTCGTAGTCGACGACCTCTTCCACGTGCCGCAGACACTGCAGCGTGCAGTCCGGCAGCGTCTGACAGAATCCGCAGCGGTACTTGTAGGGATCCAGCACGCGGCAGACGCCGGGGATTCCGGGCTCGGCGGCGAAGCGCCGCGGGTCGCCGGTCATGGTGGCGCTGCCCGCCGTCCCGCCGTGGTAGCTGCGGTAGCGGACGATGATCTTGTTCCGCCCCGTGACCATGCGGGCGATCTTGATCGCGTTCTCGTTCGCCTCGGAGCCGCCGAGCGTGAAGAACGCCTTGTTGATGTCCCCGGGGGCGACCTCGGAGAGCATCTGACCGAGCCGCGCGCGGGGCTCGGTGGCCATGTACGGGCTCGCGTAGAGCAGCTGATCGGCCTGGTCCTTGATGGCCTTGATCACGCGCTCGTCGCCGTGGCCGATGTTGACGCTCATCAGCTGGCTGTTGAAGTCCAGGTAGCGCTTGCCGTTGGCATCCCAGAAGTGGACGCCCTTGGCGCGCACCATGGGCAGCGGGGCGACCGCCGCCTGCGCGGACCACTCGAAGAGCGTGTGCTTCTTCGAGAGCGCGACGATCTCCTCAGCGGAGAGGGAGCTCGCCTCGTACATGTGGCACCGCCTTTGGAATTACGGGGTCGCGGCGGCAGCGGCGCCAGTCGCGGGCTTCGGAGGATCGAACTTACCGGAGAGCGCCTCGCGCACGTCGCGATCGAACTTCACCTTGCCCGTGGCGATCTCGCGCAGCGAGAGCACCGGCGGCTTGTTCTTGGAGATGTCGATGATCGGCCGGGCGCCAGCCATCAGCTGCCGGGCGCGCTTGGCGCCGAGCAGCACCAGAGCGAAGCGGTTGTCGACCAGGGGGAGGCAATCTTCGACTGTGACGCGGGCCATGATCTTCCTTGGCGTGGGATGAAAGCGGCGGAAACTAAAGAGAAAGGGGGGCCCGAGTCAAGGATTGCGGGCTGACGGCAGCTGAGCCCGCCTGGTGCCCTCAGACGAATCTGGGCGGAAATGGGGACAGGCTACTTTTCGGGAGAGAAATGGGGACAGGCTACTTTTCGCCGGCGAAAAGTAGCCTGTCCCCATTTCGCCGGCGAAAAGTAGCCTGTCCCCATTTCGCTTTTCGCTGTTCTCTCAGAGCTTGAGCCCGGCTGGGAGCGTGTCGCCCAGGGCGCGGGCCTCGTCCGCGGCGGAGAGCACGGTCACCTCTCGGACGAGCGTCAGCCAGCTGTCGGGCGCCTTGGCGGCGGTGAGGGCGGCGAGCGTGCGCTCGCGGAGCGCCGGGTCCAAATCCCGCGTCCGGTCGCCGGTGAGCCGCGCGAGCTGAGCCGCCGCGAACGGCGCGCCGTCCACCTTCTGCAGTCCCAGCCGCAGCAGCACCTCCAACCACTGCGCCGCCACGTCCGGGTCGACCGTGCGGTGGCTGCTGCCGTAGAGCGGGACGCGCGCGCCCAGCCGACCCAGCGCCCACGCCCACGGGCCGCCGGACGTGTCCGGGTGCACGAGCCGGTCGCTGATCCACCCGCCGAGCATGGCCTTCTCCGGCGGTTCCAAGTGCTCCAGCGAGGCAGCGGTTCGGACCATCTCGTCCAGCCCCTCCGGCTGCACGCCCTTGAGCTTCTCCTTCGGCTTGGGCGCGTTCGGCGGGACGCGGCGCTCCAGGTGCGGCGAGAGGTAGGTGAACAGCTCGCGCTGCGCGGCCTCCGTGAGCCCGCCGGCGATCCGGCGCCACATCACCCAGAACTCGATCCAGACGGCCTTGTCCTGGTGGAACTGCACCCCCTCCTTGAAGAGCCGGAAGGTCTGCTCGCAGCGCCAGTCGTCCAGCGGGTAGCCGAAGCCGGGGCGCAGCGCGAAGCCGAGCAGCGCGAAGCAGACGCGCTCGTGGTCTTCCGAGCGGCGCCGCTTGCTGGCGCCGGCGAAGAGCTCGCTCCAGAGTTCCCGCAGCACCGGGACGCGCCAGCCCTCTCGAGGCCCCAGCGTCTTCTCCAGCGAGCGAGAGAGCTGCTTCACGTCCTTGGGGCCGATCGGCAGCGGCTTGTGGCCGTACACGCGCGAGACTTGATCGACCGCCGAGGCGAAGCTCTGCGGCATCGACTCGGTGACCACCACCCGGTCCGAGGCGTGCGCGCCGCGCAGGCCGAACTCGAGCCGCCAGCGCTCGCCCCTCGACAGGCTCGGGGTGAGCGGGTCGTCGGCCACGCAGAAGAGCTCCAGCGTACCGATCTCCGTCAACGTCGCCTTGAGGTGGACGGGCGCGGTCTGCCGCTTCGGGTCCGCGCTGCGCAGCAACGTGTGGATGGGCGGCAGGGCGAGGAAGCCGTCCTGAAGCTCGACCACGTCCCCCGGCTTGTCGATCCGGTCTGAGGTCGTCGAGTAGAGCTGGAACTGCACCGGCCGCCCCAGCGTCAGCGTGAAGCTGCGCGCGGAGAGGTCCACCGACTCGCCCTCTTCGAAGCCGCGGGGGATGAGGCACGCCGCGCGCGGCGCCTCCTCGGCCGAGCCGCGGTCTACGCCGACGTAGTACGCCCGCGCGGCGCCGCCGCCGATCCGCCGGCCGAGCCCCCGTCGCGTCAGCCCGTAGTACGCCGCGCCGCGCGCGACCGCGAGATCCAGTGACGAATGCGCAAGCAGCTGGATTGGCGGTTGTCCCGGCCACCACGCGGAGACCGCGTCCACCAGGCGCTGCGCCAGCCGCGGCGAGTTGAAGACGCCGCCGTTGAGCAGGATTGCGTCCGGGCGGGGCAGGGCGCCCGAGGCAGCCGGCTCGCCGCCCAGCGCCACGAAGCCCGCCTTCGCGTGCTGCGCGAGGAAGCCCGCGAGGTGGCGGGTGATCGCCGGGTCCGAAGCGTAAGGCAGTCCCAGCTCCTGGATCGCCATCCGGCCCGCCTTGCGCGGCGGCTCCGGCGTGGCGTCCGCTGGGAAGAAGCCTTCGACGATCAGCGCCTCCACCTCTTCGCGCGTGAGCTCGGCGGACAGCGAGCCGCCCAGGAGCTTGCTGCCGCTGGCCACGAGGGAGATCGCGTGCTGGGCGGGCGGGTTGGCGCCCAGCAGCGACTCCTTCGCTCCGCGCGCGGCCTGGATCAGCTGCGTCCACTGGGACGCGGGCAGCCGCTTGCCGCCGAGCGCGAGCTTCTCTTCAATCCGGCGCGCCACCGCGGCGTCCATGTTGTCGCCGCCCAGCATCAGGTGATCGCCCACGGCGAGCCGCTTCATCGCCGGGCCTTCCGGCAGCGCCTCCACCCAGACCAGCGTGAAGTCCGTGGTGCCGCCGCCCACGTCGACGACGAGCACCAGCCGCACGCCCTGCAGCGCCTTGCCCAGCGCGGCGCGGTGGCGCGCGGTGAAGTCGTAGAACGCGGCCAGCGGCTCTTCCAGCAGCGTGAAGCGCGCCAGCCCCGCGGCGCGCGCGGCGCTCACGGTGAGCGCGCGGGCGGCCTCGTCGAAGGAGGCAGGGACGGTGATCACCACCTCCTGCTCCGCGAGCGGCGTGCCCGGGTAGGCGGCGGCGAACGCCTCCGCCAGGTGGGTGAGCAGCCGCGCGGAGGCGTCCACCGGGGAGATCTTCTGCACCTCGGCCGGCGCGCCCCACGGGAGGATCGCCGCCTGCCGGTCGACGCCCGGGTGGCACAGCCAGCTCTTCGCCGAGGCGACCAGCCGCCCCGGGACTCGCGCCCCTTGCCAGCGGGCCAGCTCGCCCACCGCGTAGTCGCGCGCGGCCGTCCAGGGCAGGGCCAGCGCCCCTTCGGGCAGCTCGTGCTCGCCGGGGAGGTAGACGCAGGAGGGCAGCAGCGCGCGGGGGCTGACCTCTCCCGGGCGGACCAGCTGCGGCACCGGCACGTCCTGCACCGGTGCGCCGGCGCCCAGGTCCGGATCCACCGTCGCCATCGCGCAGTGGGTGGTTCCGAGATCGATCCCGACGATCCGCATGGCGCTACTTCATCCGCACGGAGAGCTCGAGCTTCCACTTCCCCTGGCCGCCGCGCTCCAGACAGCGCAGCTCCAGCGAGCCGAGCTCCGTCACCGCGGCCTGGAGGTTCACCGGCACCAGCTGCCCCTCGCTCTGGCCCTTGCCGGCCGGGAGCGAGGTTTCGATGGGTGCCACCTCCTCCAGCTCCTCGTTGCCGGCCACGTCCTCCACCCGGTCCCCGACCTTGTCGTCGCGGCGGACCGAGGAGGAGAAGAAGCGGAAGCGGGTGGGCTCCCCCACGACGAGGCCGAACTCCTGCGGTGGGACGTCTGCCTGGGTGCCCTCCTCCATGCCGAACGGCGCCACGCAGAGCGCCTGCACCGGCGGCTCCATGCCGGGGACCGCGGGCATCGCCGTCTCCACGCCCACGTAGTAGGCGCGCGCGGTGCCGCCGCGGATCCGCAGCCCGTGCCCCTGGCGCACCCAGCCGTAGTAGGCCGCGCCACGCGCCACCGCGAGGTCGAGGTCCGCGCCCGGCAGCTCCTTCACCGGCTTGCCGCCGTCCGCCGCGAGCCAGCCGTTGAGGACCTCCAGCACGCGCGCCTTGAGCGGGCCGGCCTTGAAGACGCCGCCGTTGAAGAGCACCGCGGTGGGGTGCACGAAGGACCTGCCGGTGACGTCGATTGGCGCGTCGGAAGACGCCGCCAGCGCCTTCGCCTGGCGCGTGAGGAACGCGCCCAGGTGGCGGGTGATCGCCGGGTCCTGCGCGTAGGGCAGCGCCATCTGCGCCAGGCCGGTGCGCCGCGCGGTCGCCGGCGCGTCCCCCGCGGCCACCTTGGGGAAGAAGCCGTCCGTGAGCAGCGCGTCCATCTGCGCGCGGGAGAGCTCGGTGCGCAGCGTGCCGCCGATGAGGGACGAGCCTCGGCCGGGGATCGCGATCGGCGCGGTCTGCGCGCTGCCGGCGAAGAGCGTCTCCTTCGCCTGGCGGCAGCCGTAGGTGAGGCCGTTGAACTGCCACGCGTCCAGCTTCTTGCCCTGGGCCGTCAGCGCCTGGGAGAGCGTGTGCGCGAGCGCCAGGTCCATGTTGTCGCCGCCGAGCAGGATGTGATCTCCCACCGCCAGCCGCTGCAGCTCCACCTCGCCGTTGCGGTCGAGCACGGCGATCAGCGAGAGGTCGGTGGTGCCGCCCCCCACGTCGACGACGAGGATCACCTCGCCCACCTGGACCTGCTTGCGGAAGCCCTCTCCGGACGCCTCCAGCCAGGCGTAGAGCGCGGCCTGCGGCTCCTCGAGCAGCGTCACGTCTGGCAGGCCCGCCTTGCGCGCCGCCTCCAGCGTGAGCTCGCGGGCCGCGGCGTCGAACGAGGCGGGCACGGTGAGGAAGACCTGCTGCTTGCTGAGCGCGCGGTCCGGCTGCTCCTTCGCCATGGACGCGTCCCACGCCTCGCGCAGGTGGCGCAGGTAGCGCGCGGAGACGTCCAGCGGCGAGAGCTTCTGGACCTCCTCGGGCGCCTGCCAGGGCAGCAGCGGCGCGCTTCGATCCACGCCCGGGTGGCACAGCCAGCTCTTGGCCGAGGAGATCAACCGGCTGGGCACCTTGGCGCCGTGCGAGCGGGCGAGCTCACCGGCGATCTCCGCGCGGTCCGCGTCCCACGGCAGGCCGAGGCTGCCCGCGGGGAACTCGGACGGGCTGGGCAGGTAGAGGAAGGAGGGGAGCAGCTGGCGCGCCTCGACCGTTCCGGGCGCCGTGAGCTGCGGGATGGGGAGCATCGGCTGCTGGGCGCCGCGCGGCTTGCCCTCCTCGAGGACGAAGTACGAGACGGCGGAGTGGGTGGTGCCGAGGTCGATCCCGACGGAGTAGCGCGCGCTCACGACAGCTCAACCTCCGCGGGCGCGAGGATCTTCGGGTCCAGCGTGGGGGGCACCTCCGGGAAGCGGACGTCCTTGGTCACCCAGCCGTGGTGCTTGAGCGCCCCCTTGAACGGCGGCCGCCCCGCCACGTTGCCGGTGAGGCGGATTTTCTGCGCGTCGAAGCCCTCGGGGACGTTCACCGCGGCGCCTTCCGAGTCCTTGAGCACCGGCTCGAGCGCCAGGTACTGCTTCACCACCTTGCGGCAGCCCTCGTGGACCACGCGGGCGGCGGCGCCCACCTCCGCGTCCGAGAACGGCGCCACCTCCTCCTGGAGGAAGTCGATCAGCCGCCCCTCCCGCTGGAGCATGGAGAGCAGGAAGAGACCCGACGCGTGCAGCTTCTCCGGTGGCGCGGCCGCGGGCTTCGGCGCGGCTGCGGGCTCGGCCCCGGAGGCGGGCAGGGCGCCCTGCTTCCAGGCCAGGTAGGCCGGACGGATCTGCGCGGCGAACAGCGGCGCGAAGAGCACGCGGAAGAAACAGACGAACGCCATGCCCAGGCGCGTGAAGAAGCTCAGGTTCTGCTCGGTCATGGCCCCCCGATTAACAGAGGCCGCCGCTGCCGCCCAGTGGGCGCGTGCGGCGAGCGTTCACCGGGCGGGGACCCACCCCCGCTGAGCGGTGGGCGGGAGGTTTGTGGTGGTGCGTGGTGCCCTCGACTTCGCTCGGGCTGAGCGGGGCTACGGCGTGGGCGGACCCAACACGCAGCGGGCGGGATCCCCGACGGGGGCGGTCAGGAAGTCGTCCGAGTAGGTGACCAGGAACGCGCTGTCCCAGCACTGGACCTGGAAGTCGAGCCCGGTCGCCGAGCCCTGGATGATCGCCACGTCCCCGCGGCCCGCGCCGGTGTTGTCCCAGCGGCTGATCGCGTGGAAGCGCTCGGCGCCGGGGATGTTGTCCAGCCCGAACTTCGCCTCCATCCGCGCGCCGCCCGCGGGCTGCTCCGCGTAGGAGTAGGAGAAGTCGTGGCGCCCGTCCGCTGGGAGCTCCTCGGTCACCTTCACCGGGGGGACGGTGTCATAGGTGATGTCGATGGAGCGGGCGATCGCCAGGTTCGAGTCCACGTTGAGCCCGCCCTCGCGCGCCGCCGCGAGGAAGAAGTGCATCTCGCCGGCGCCCTTGCGGACGTCCATGGTCGGCTCGAAGTGGCCCGCTGCGGTCTTGAAGAACGCCCCGCCGCGGCGGCGGTGTTCCAACGTCCAGTCGTAGGCGCCGGTGTCCGGGTTGCGCTCCAGGGTGAGCTGAAGCTCGAAGCCGCTGTTGCCGGTGTCCGCGGCCGGGCCCCAGATCCGCCGGTTCGGCTCGCGCGTGGTGGGCGGCCACTTGCGCACCACTTCAATCACCCCGAGCACCGTGTCCAGCGTGGCGTTGAAGCGGTCGGCGAAGCCCTTGGTGTTGGCGTAGAAGTCCGAGCTCTGCCCCACGCCGTTGAGGCCATCCGAGCGGTGCGAGAGCCCCTTGCCGCCGGTGCCCGCGGGGACGCGGGTGGAGAGGTCGTCCTTGCGCGGCAGCGCGTTCATGAAGACGAGGTCGTCGTTCGAGAAGTTGCCGCAGCCGGTGAGGGCGAGGGCGACGATCGCCGTGAGCGAACACTTCATGGGCGTGCTCCTAGAATTCATAGCTCACCGATTGCGCGAGCTCCCAGTAGCCGAGCGAGCGGTTCCCGTCGGCGTTGTAGAGCAGGTAGTGGAGGCGGCCCCGCGTGGTGAGCGAGAACCGCGCGGGGAGGCGGATCCGCAGCCCAAGCACCAGGCCCGGCGAAAACGTGGCCAGCGCCTGATCCGGCAGCTCCGCGCTCTCGAAGTCGCGCCCCATCAGGATCGCGGAGAGCCGGATCCCCGCGAACGGCGCCACGTACTCGAAGGTCCACTCCCGCAGCACCGAGGCGCTCAGGACCAACTCGCTGAAGCGGTAGGGCGCGCTCGCCCCCAGGCCGATCAGCGAGAGCGAGTTCTGCGAGGAGCCGAAGAAGACGTCCGCGCCGAGGATCCACCCCCGGCCGAAGAAGTCGTGGAGGAGCAGATCCGCGCCGAAGAGCGGACCGGGCGGGAAGTAGCCTTCGCGCAGCGGCGTGAGGAAGAAGGACTGGTAGGTGGCGCTCACGCCCAGCGACAGGCGGGCGCGGACCTCGGCGGAGAGCCCCTTCACCGGATCATCCGAGAAGGGCGCGTCCTTGAGCAGCGACTCGTCCAGGGTGGTGAGCTGGCCGCCGGCCACCACCACCTCGCCAAGCCGGAGGCGGTCCTCGAGCCGCCGCTTCACCTTGTAGCTGCCAGGCGCGAGCGCGATCCGCCGCTCCACGCCGGCCTCCTTCCAGACCTCCGCCGCCACCGCGCCCCGCCGGTCGACCAGGAAGTACGCGCCGGGCGGCGCCGCGGCCGGGAAGTACAGCCCTTCGCGCCGGGCGGCCACCTCGGTGAGGACCACGTCGCCGTTGCCGGCGAGGTCGAACGCGAAGGTGGGGTGCTGGGCGCCGGCGGCGCTGTCGGCGGTGTCCGCCACCGTCCGCTCGTAGGCGTAGGCGTAGGCCTCGGAGAGGCTCACCCGCCCGTCACCCGAGCGATCCGCGTCCCCCATCATCGCGCTGGCCAGGTGGTGCGAGAAGTAGCTGCCGCCGATGTGGTCCGACTCCTGCGAGTCCTCGTCGGACGCGCTGGAGGTGAGGATCACCAGCCCGCGCGCGCTGCGGGTGGCGTCTGATTCGATCTCGAACGCGGGCGCCTTGCGCGCGCCCTTGGTGCGGGTCATCGCCCCGGAGCGGCACGAGTCAAAGACGGCGATCCGCACGTCCGCCGGCGCCTGGGCCAGCCGCCCCTTGAGCGACTCGAAGGGCACCACCGTGTCTCCCAGCCGCAGCGAGCCGTCCCGCGCGTGCCCGGAGTAGTAGACGAACAGGGCGGTCCGCTCGCCGCGGCGCCGCGCCTCGGAGGAGCGCCGCTCCATGAGGGAGAGCGCCTGCAGCAGCTCGTCCGAGTCCGCGTTGAGCAAGAGCGTGGCGTCCTCCTCGCGCACGCCGCCCACGCGCAGGAGGATCTCGTGGATCTTCTTCGCGTCCTCGCGCGCGTAGAGCAGCGGCCGGGTGCGCTCGCCGCCCTCGTCGTTCCCGGCGATCACCGCGAAGCGCCGCAGCCCCTGGCCCCAGGCGGGGAGGGCACAGCACAGCGCCAGCGCGGCGACGCGCAGCTTCACGGCTTGAGCACCGTCCGGGAGAACTGCTCGCCGGGCAGCTGCAGCGGGCCCATGCCGGCAAGGCCCCCGGCGCGCTGGAACGCCGCGCGCGCGGCTTCGCTCACGGCCCCCACGTCCAAAGGCTCATCGCCCAGCAGCACCACCACCCGCTCCAGCCCCTTGCCGGTGAACTCCAGGCTGCTCGGCAGGTACTGCAGCTGCTCGCTCTCGTTGAGCGGCAGGCTCGGGCCACGCTCGGGGTAGAGCGCGGTGACCTCGCCCTGCGCGTCCACCGAGACCGCGGCGACGAAGCGGTGGCCGCCCGCCTTGTAGCCGATGCGCACCCGCTCGCCGGCGGAGAGCGGCTCGGGCGTCTGCACGGCGGCCTCGCGCTGCGGGCCGTGGCCATCCGAGCCCACCAGCAGCACCACCTCCGCCCCGCCCTTGGTGCGGTTGGGGCGCTCCTTCACCAGCGGCGCCGCGGTGAGCACCACCGCGAGCGCGGCCGCCACCGAGAGCACCGGGGCCAGCCAGCGCAGGCTGCCGCCGCGGCGATCCGGCCGCCGGGCCGCGCGCTCCACGCCCGCGGCGAAGCGCTCGAAGGGGATGGCGGTCTCGAAGCCGCGCTGCTCCTCGTCGAAGCCGCGCAGCTTGGCGCGGCACTCGCCGCAGTCCTGGGTGTGGGCGACGATCGCCCCGGCGTCCTCGGGCGGGAGCTCTCCCGCCCGGAACCGGCGCAGCTTCAGCTCTCCAACGTGCGCGGCGCTCATGATCCGACTTCCTGCCCGCCCGCTTCGGCGAACTCCTTGAGGCGCTTGCGGACGGTTGGCACCGAGCGCCCGAGGAGGGCCGCGACCTCTTCCAGCGTCATCTCATCGACGTGGTAGTGGATGACGGCGGCCTGCGTCTCCACATCGAACTTGGCGAGCAGCTTGCGGACCATGTCCCGCGACTCGAAGACCTGCGGCCCGCCGTGGCCCGCGCCTCGCGCGCGGGTCTCCTGCTCCAGCTGGCCCCGCCAGGGGGCCCGGTCCGAGCGGATCAGGTTCAGGCAGTGGTTGGTGGCGATCTTCATGAGCCAGGTGAGGGGTGAGGCGTCGGACCGGAACTCGGTGAGGTGGGTGAGGGCCTTGGCGAACACGTCCTGCATCGCGTCCTCCGCGGCCCCCGCGTCCTTCAGGAGGTACTGGCAGCGCCCGAAGACGGCGCCGCCGTACCGCGCATAGAGCTCTCGCAGGGCCTCACGGCCATCGCCCGTCTTGCCTCCGCGAATGAGCTCCAGCGCTGGCTTCGTCATGCTGCCCTACGGAGGTTACAGCGAGACGAAGGCCGCCGTCTGGAAGGGGCAGTTGGCCTGCTCGCTCCCGTAGCCCGCGTTGGGGGCGTAGCTCACGGAGAGGTAGCGGGAGGTGAAGGCGCTGTCCCAGCACTCGCTCGCCGTCGCACCCGCGCCGATATCGCCGCCGCTCACCTTCACGTCCGACCGGCCGGCGCCGCTGGGCTCCCAGCGGCTGTTGATCACCAGCTGCTCGGGGCTGGCGCTGCCGGTCACGTTGGCCTGCGCGGTGAAGCCGAAGCTGCCGCCGGCGCCCGGCGTGGAGGCGTAGCGGTACTTGGCGTCCAGCGTCTTGCCGTTGGCGCGGTCCAGCACGTGGTTGAAGTCCACGTCGATGGTGGCCTTCGCCTGCGCGTCCGCCCGCGAGTAGGTGAAGACGGCGGTGCCCACGTTGCCGTCGCTCATGGGCAGCTGCTTGGCGGCGTCCCAGTCCACCAGGAAGGTGCCGTTGCCGTAGAGCTTGCCGTTCGCGTGGTGGGAGCCGGAGAGCACGGTGACGTAGGCGCCATCGTCCGCCGTCTTCGGCTTGCCCTCGAGCGCGTAGTCGTAGTTGTCGTTGCCCATCGCCTTCACGGTGAGCTTCCAGGTGGTGGGGCTCAGGGCCTCGGTGTGCGGGCCCCAGACCGCCTGATTCTCGGTGAGGGTGGTGGGCTCGTGGTCGGTGATGGTCTTCACCAGCCCGAGCACCAGCAGGGTGCTGCCGTTCACCACCGAGGTGACGCCCACGGTGATCTTGTAGAACTCCGCCGTCTGGCCCTGCAGCCCCTGCTGGAGCCGCTGCGGCTCGCCGGAGAGCCCCTGGCCGGCGGCGGCGGGGAGCTCCAGCTTGACGGTGTCGCCGCGCGGGACCGCGGCGCGGAACTCGTCCACCGGCCGGCCGCAGGCGGCGGCGACGAGAGCGAGGGAGAGAATGAGTGCGCGCTTCATGGCGTGTGCTGCTCCTTGCGGAAGGTTGACGAAGCCATGGACACGGCAGGCTCGCCGGAACGGAAAGGCCCACCTGTCTGCACTTCCCCCCACCGCGCGCCGCGTCTATGAACCGGCCCCATGCGCCGTGGATCTCCCTACTTGGCCGCTCTCGCCGCGCTACTGGTGGGGTGCGCCGCCCAGCTCAAGGTCCAGGGCTGGCGCGCCGCGCCGACCCCGCTGGGAGACGCGCGGCGGCTCACCGTGATCAAGATGGAGGGGAGCCCTTCCGGCCGCGAGCGCGTGGTGCGGCAGCTGGTGGGGTTGGCGCGAGAGGGCGGCTACTTCACCGCCCAGGACCGCAGCGACGAGCGGGCCGGCGCGCCGGCGCCCGGCGAGGTGCTGCTGGCGATCAACGTGGCGCAGCTGCGCGCGCAGCTGTCCGAGCGGACCCAGGACGTGACGCAGAGCGGGATCAAGACCGAGCAGCGCGAGCGCCACTTCATCGCCAACGCGGACCTGGAGATCTCCGCGGTGGATGCCGCGGGCACCACGCGGGTGGATCGCAAGCCGTACGCTGGGCGCGCCGAGGCGCAGAGCGAGGAGGAGGCGCTCGAGGGCGCGGCCCGGATGGCGCTCTTCGCCTTCCTCGCCGAGGTGAGCCCGGTGGCCGAGGAGCGCTACCTCCAGCTGGACGAGGACGATGAGGGCCAGCGAGCGCTGCTCGCCCAGGCGAAGGGTGGCGAGCTGGCCAATGCGATCGCCGGGCTTGAAGCCTACGTTGCAGGCGCACCCGACAATGCGCCCGGGCACTACAACCTGGGGCTCTTGCTGGACGCGGACGGCCAGTGCGCCCGAGCGCTGCCGCATTACCAGCGGGCGGCGCAGCTCTCCGGCAAGCGGCTGCACCGGGAGGCGGCGGCGGGCGGCGAGCGGCGCTGCCGCTGACGGCTGCCCGGCCGCTCTCCGGCCGGACTTGCGGGCCGCGCGTCGCGCGGAAATGGGGGGATTCCTACCTTCGGGGTCATGGAGAAACGACACCCGAACCATCCCGGAGAGTTGAGCACCGACGCCACCGTCGCGGAGCGCAGCCGCGATGCGGGTGAGATCCATGCGCGGGCCCGCGCGATCGAGCTCTTGCTCGAAGCGAAGGTGCCGTTCGTGGTCGGCGGTGCGTATGCGTACTGCCAGTACACCGGCATCTACCGCGACACGAAGGATCTGGACCTCTTCCCGCGCAAACGCGACGCGCTGCGCGCGCTGGACGTGCTGGCGAAGGACGGCTGGCGCACCGAGCGCACCGACGAGGTCTGGCTCTACAAGGCCTTCAAGGGCGAGTGGTTCGTGGACTTCATCTTCTCGTCCGGCAATGGCGTGGCCACCGTGGACGACGAGTGGTTCGAGCACGCGCGGATCGCCCGGGTGTTCGGCCACTCCACGTTGATCGCCCCGCCCGAGGAGATGATCTGGTCCAAGGCGTTCGTCTGCGAGCGCGAGCGGTACGACGGCGCGGACGTGAACCACTTGATCAAGTGCGCCGGGCCGCAGATGGATTGGGAGCGGCTGATGGCGCGCTTCGGCCGGTACTGGGAGGTGCTGCTCTCCCACCTCATGATGTACCGCTACGCCTACCCCGGCGAGCGCAGCGCGATCCCTGACTGGGTGATGACGGAGCTGCTCGGCCGCACCCTGGGCACCGTGCGCGAGGGGGACTGGGAGCGGAAGATCTGCCGAGGCAACCTGATCTCCAAGGTGAACTACACGGTCGACATCGAGAAGTGGGGCAACGAGGACGGTAGGGCGTGGGACGAAGCCGAGCGATCCAAAGGTGAGGCGAATGCAGAGGGACCCGAGCTCGAAGCTGCGGTTGGCGGCAGTCGGTGATTTGCACTGCCGGGATGACCAGCAGGGCCGGTTCCGCCAGCTGGTGAAGCAGGTCAACGAGGAGGCGGAGATCCTGCTCCTGTGCGGGGATCTCACCGACCGCGGGATGATCGACGAGGCCAAGGTGCTGGCCGAGGAGCTCGCGGGACTGCGCGTGCCGTGCGTGGCCGTGCTCGGCAACCACGACTACGAGCAGGGGCACGCCAAGGAGATCTGCGCGATCCTCACCAAGGCCGGCGTCCGCTGCCTGGATGGAGACCACTTCATCTTCCAGAAGGTGCTGGGGATCGCCGGGGTGAAGGGCTTCGGCGGGGGCTTCCGCAACGCCACCCTGCAGGCCTTCGGCGAAGGGATGATCAAGGGCTGGGTGCAGGAGGCGGTGAACGAGTCGCTCAAGTTGGAGGCTGCGCTCACCCAGCTGGATACGCCCAAGAAGGTGGTGCTGATGCACTACGCGCCGATCGTCGCCACCACGGAGGGGGAGAACCCGGAGATTCGCCCGTTCCTCGGCACCAGCCGCCTCTGCGGGCCGATCGATCGCTACGGCGCGGAGGCCGTGTTCCACGGCCACTGCCACCACGGCTCCCTGCGCGGCCAGACCGACAAGGGCGTGCCGGTCTACAACGTGGCGATGCCGCTGTTGCGCGTGCACACGCCAGAGCACCGGTTCGTGACGGTGGAGATCTAGCCAGCAGGGCGGCGCGTTCGAACCTGCCGAACGGCCGCCCTGTGCTCAGCCGCGCCGCTTCAGGGCGCGGTGGTGGTGACGTAGACGTACGTGTAGATGCAGCGGCTGAAGCGCGCCGAGGTCTTCACGCAGTACTCCAGGGTGATCCGCGAGGCGCCCGCCACGCTCTCGGTGACCGTCAGCGTCTGGCCGTACCCCAGGATCGCGCCGCCGTAGCGCGGGATGCCGAGGTCCGGGTTGCGCCAGGTGTAGCTGCAGCCCAGCCCGCACACCGGTCCGGAGGACGTCAGGGTGAGGGTATCGCCGACCTGAGCGGCGACCGACACCGCAGGCGCGGCGACCATCCGGAACGGATCGCCCACGGGGACGGAGACGGCGATGTTCACTTCCTGTGTCGCGGTTCCAAGCTCCGCCTGCGCGTCTTCGAGTGGGCCGCCACATCCGACGGACGTGAGGGCGAACAGCGAGATCAAGACGAAGGTCTTCATGGTGGCTTTCCTTGGTTGAGAAACGCGGCCGCGCGGGAGCAAGAGAGGGTCCACGCGCTCACCGCGTCCAAAGGCGCGCAGTCGTTGGGCTGCGTGCGGACCGGGTGTCGGGTCGAGAGGACGCCTGCCCTGCGCGGTGAACACCGCGGAGCCAGATCCAGCACGGGCGTGGGCACGCCGAGTCCAGCGCGGTCACGTTGCCGAGCTGCCGGCGACCGCCCGGAGGGGCGGCGCCACTTCAAGGATCCAGCACGGGGGTCGGCACGGCGGTGTCCAAGCCGCTCCTATCGCCGAGCTGCTGGCTCGCGTTCTCGCCCCAGCACCACACCCCGCCATTCGTCGTCAGGGCGCAGCTGTGCCGCGTTCCCACCGTTATTGCGGCGATGCCTGCGTCCGCGCGCCACCGGACCTCCGTGGGTGCGGCGGACTCCTCGCGCAGGCCGTTTCCAAGTTGGCCGAAGAGCCCCTCGCCCCAGCAGAAGCCTTTGGCGCTGGCGGTGACCGCGCAGGTGTGCGTGTAGCTGGAGGAGATGGCAACGCTGGGGCCTGGGATCTCGGCCGGGAGCGGCGTCTGAGACCCAACGCCAGCGTCATTGCCGAGGTATCCCGGGAACCCGGCACAGACCACGCCGCCGTCGTTCATGGAGGCGCAGATATGCACCAACCCCAGGGCCGCGCCGAGGACGTCCCTACGATAGGCCGGCTGGGTCGAGGGAAAGGGGACGGGATCTGGATTGGCGTGACCCAACTGCTTACCTCCGTTGTCGCCCCAACATGCAAGCTCGCCGGCGACGCTGAGCGCGCAGGTGTTGCGAGCTCCCGCGAAGATGCGCTGGCTTTGGGTCGTGACGAGCGTGGAGCGGGTAGGGACCACCACCGGAGCAGGATCCAATGACTGACCGAGCTGCAAGAAGTAGTTGTCGCCCCAGCACCAGAGTTGGCCCGTGTTGCCGGTTGAACAGGTGTGCTGGTTGCCCGCGCTGAGCTGCGCCTGCGGTTCGAGATCGAGCACGGTGGGGGGAACGCTCGCGTCCAGGCTGCCGACGCCGACTTGTCCCTGCAGGTTCAGTCCCCAGCAAGCGACCCGGCCGTTTTCGAGAAGAACGCACGTGTGGCCTCCACCTGCGACGACCGAGCGGATCCCTGCATCGAAGCTCGGGCCGTCCGTGGGCGGAAGAGCCGTGGACGAAGCGGGAGGGCCCAGCTGTCCGCTGAGGTTTGAGCCCCAGCATCGCAGCGAGCCTGCCGTGGTGAGCGCGCAGGTATGGAAGTTGCCGGCCGCGAGCTGTGTGGCCGCGCAACAAGTCTCTCCACAGCGAAGAAAGGAACGCTCGCACTGCAGGTTGCAGGCGCCCGCTTGGCACGAGGTGGCGCCGTAAGGCGACGAAGGGCAGGGCGCGCAGCGATCGCCGCAGGTCAGCACGCTCGCGTTGGAGACACACCGATTGTCACAGAAGTGCGTCTCGGAGGGGCACCGGCAGAGGTGCTGATCGAGGTCACAGGTTGCCCCAGAAGGGCAGTGCGCGTCGCTGGTGCAGCCTGGAATCGTTCCGCCATCGGCTTGGGCGTCGCGCGCGGCAAAGCAGACGCCGTAGCTCTTGAGGCAGTACTCCTTGTCTCGACAGTCCGCGTCTTCGGAGCAGGGTCTCAGCTTCGAGCCGCAGCCGGTGCTCAAAAGGACGAGGCCCAGCGTCCAAACCCGTCGAACCATTGCGTAACGCTCCCGCACCGGCCGATGGCTGGCCAGCGCGGCAGGCGAGATTGCACGAATGGAGCCGAAAGAGAACGCGATGCTACGCGCGCCGCTTCTTTCTCGTTGAGAGTAGGCTCACCAAGCCGAGGCCCGCGAGGAGAGAGCCGCTCACCGCCGAGCAACCTTCAGCCGGCTCCGCATCAGCGCTCTTCGCGCTCCCGGGGTTGGTGCTCACGCCCGGGTTGTTGCCGCCGGGGTTGGTGGTGGTGCCGGAGTCCGCCATCGGTTGAGGCTGGCTGGTGCCCGAATCGACCACCGGCTCCACCGTTCCAGAATCGACCTCGACGGGCGTGCCGGAGTCCAAAACAGCAGTGCCCGAGTCGAGGACTCCCGAGCCCGCGTCCGGGACGTCACCGCCGGAGATGGTGATGTCGGCGCAGGAGAAGTACCAGGGGTCCGCGGCGCGGCCCGGCTCGGACATGAACTGCCGCAGGCGCAGCTGGCACAGGGGACAGGCGTCAGCGGGGATCTTCACCATGGCGGTGAGGCCAGTGTTGCTACCAGCGGGGTTCGCGATGTTGCTCAGCGCGCCGCCGTCGGGCTGGAAGAGTGGGGAGAAACCGCCATCGAACGTCCCGTCGATACCGCGGCCAAAGTCGAGGATGAAGTAGCCCGGGTGCGCGGTGCCTTGGGTCTCGTTCCAGGTGACCGTCACAGCTTGGCCCGGAGCGTAGGTGGCTCTCGAGGTGCCGGCGGTGTTCATGCCACAGGGGAATGCCTTGATCAGCGTCGCCGAGCGTCCGGCAGGCGAGGTCAGCACGGCGTGCCCCAGCGCGGTGGCGCTCGCGGCCATCAGCAGGGCGGTGAGCGAGCGGAGGGTGGGCTTCATCGTCTAACCCCTTTGCAGTTCGGGCGCGGACACACGGCGCAGGTCCGTGCCTTCAGCAAGGGGCGATCCGCGTCCTAAGTCGTTGGATCTCCGACGGTTGGGTTCAGACCCACCTGGCTCGCCGCTGTCGCACCTGACAACTCCAGTGCACCAGTCAATTTGCCCCGGCGTTCCGCGGAGTTCCGCCGTCTGATCGCGCGTTCGGCGCGCCCTCGAGCAGCTCCGCCGCGGACCACGGCAGCTCGGCGAGGCGGGTGCCGTCAACCTCGGCCACCGTGTCCTTGCCGGCGCGGACGTAAGCGCTGCCGCTCTTGCCGGGCACGTCCCCGCCCAGCGCCAGCTCCGCCAGCGTCTTCCCTGCTGAATCGCTGAGGGTGATCCGCCGCGCGCGCTCGTCGAGCTGAAGCTTCTTCAGCTCCCGCGCCCTCTCCTGCGGCGGCGCCAAGGCCTTGAGCGACTCGAGCGTCCAGAGCACCGAGGAGAGCTTGAACTTCTTCGCCGGCCCCGCCTGCGGCGCGCTCACCCGCCAGTCCTCCGCGGCGCCGGCGTCCGCCGCCACCCGCTCCACCACCACCGCCGCCGCGCCGCCGCCGGGGGAGAAGGTCACCCGCGCTACGTCCTCCTTCTTGAAGGAGAGCACCGCCTTGTCCTTCAAGTCCGCGGGACTCTTGGAGAGGACGGCCAGCGCGTTGGCCGAGACCTCCGCGAGCACGCGCGAGCCAGGTGTCTCCTTCAGGGAGACAGTCTTCTTCTCCCCGCCCACCGTGGCCTCGGCCAGGCGCAGCCGGACCTCGCCCGCCTCGGTGGTGAAGGTGGCGTCCGCCGCGGGGGCTGTTTCGAGGGCCTTCTTGAGCTCCGGCGTCTCCTCCAGGAAGGCGAGCGCGCGCTCGGTCTTGAGGCCGTTGACGAGCGCGCTCAGCGCCGCGCTGTCCGCCGCCGCCGGCGCCGGCGCGGTGAGCCGCCAGCGCTTGCCATCCACGCGCTCCAGCGCCGTGGTGCCCGCCTTCGTCTTCAGGGTCAGCTTCTTGAGCGAAGGCTCGTCCACCGCGAGCAGCTCCTTCTCCCGCAAGTCGAACGCGCCGCGCTCCAGGCTCCAGCGCACGCCGCCCTCCGCGGCGTAGACCTTGGGATCGCCTTCGCGCCGCAGGTAGACCGAGCCGTCGAAGGTGTTCTCGAGCCCGCCGTAGAGCACCAGGTCCGGCGCGCCCACCGCCTTGGCGCGCACCGTGAACTTCGGCGGGGAGAGGCCATAGCGCTTCAGGTCCGCCTCGGTGGGCTGCTCCTCCACCACGCTCTTGAACTTGGCGCCGGTGAGCTGGGAGACCAGCCCGTCCACCGCCGCCCTGTCCGCGTTCGCCACCACGGGCCGGGTGAGCCGCCAGCGGCCGTCCTGCCGGGTGAGCTCGGTGAGCTCGCCCTTCGCCTCCACCGTGAGCGCGGTGAGCTCCACGCCGCCCGCGTCCTTCTCGGCGCCCGGGGCCGCGTAGAGCCGCTCCTCCGTCTCCTTCTGCAGGGCCTTGCGCTCGTCGCCCTTCATCACCCCGAAGTAGGCGTAGAGCCCCAGCGCGCCCGCCACGATCGCCGCCACCAAAAGCCCGAGCAGGTTCTTGGCGAAGGGGCTCACTTGTTGCGCCTCGTGATCCAGATGGCGAGCCCCACCCCGAGCAGCCCGAGCGGGAAGACGTCCGTGGCGAAGAAGCGGACGCGGGAGAGCTTGTCCTCGTCCAGGTCGATGGTGGAGATGTCCCGGTCCGGCGGGCGGATGGTGATCTTCCCCACCTGCTGCGAGGCCCAGGCGAAGCTGTTCATCACCAGGTTCCGGTTGGCCTCGCCGCCCCAGTTCGGATCCAGCAAGAGCTCCGAGTCGCCGAACACCACCAGGCGGGCCTCGTCGTAGCGCTTGGTCTGCGCGGGCGAAGGCCGGCTGCTCGCCACCACGAGTGGGATCTGCCCGGTCTTCTCGCCGTTGGACTTCTGGGGGTCCGCGTCCGGCGTGGTCTCCTCCCAGGCGGAGGGGGAGGTGAGCACCACCGGCTCGGCCTTCACGCCGGGGGCCGTCCCCTCGTGCAGCACCGAGAGCCCGCGCGAGGTGGGGAACTCCACGTTCAGCTGGGCGCGCTTGAGCAGGCTGGCGATCTCGTGGTCGCTGTAGAAGAGCGAGAGCACCACGTACGGGCTGTCCACCGCGAACTGGTCGTCCGCGACGATCCCCTTGTCCACCTGCACGCCGTACTCCGCGAGCAGCTTGTCCAGCCCGTTCTCCGTCCGCGCGTCCGCGAAGTAGACGACCCTCCCGCCCTCCTCGAGGTACTTGCCGAGCACCGCCACCTCCGGCGCCGCGAAGGCGTCCTTCGGCCCGGCGAGCACCACCAGCGCGGCGTCCCGCGGCACCTCCGGCTTGCCGGCCAGCGCCAGCGCCTCCGCGGTGTAGCCCTCCTGCAGGAGCGTCTTCTTCAGCTCGGAGATGCTGCCGGGATCGTCTTCACTCTGCGGCTCCTCGAGAGACCACTCGCCGTGGCCGGTGACGAAGTAGACCTTCTGCTCCCCCACGCTGTTGAGCTTGAGCAGGGCGTTGGTGAGGTCCTGCTCGGAGACCACCTGCAGCGTGGTGTGGGTGGCCTTCTCGCCCTCGCCGCGGCTGACCACCACCGTCGTCTGGTCCTGGCGCAGCTGGTACTTCGCCGCCAGGTCCGGGTGCTTGGCGGGATCCTTGAAGCTGTACTCGAACTTCTCCGGCGCCTCGCGGTGGTACTTCTGGAAGAGCTCCTCGAGCGCGGCGTAGTACGGGTGCTTCGCCGGGAGGAAGGCGATGGCGCTGACCTTCTCCTTGAGGCCCTGCAGCGTGGAGAGCGTCTGCGGCGCCAGCGAGTAGATCTTCTTGGTGGTGAAGTCCCAGGTCTTGTTGCGCTTGGCCGCCACGTAGTTGATGGCGACCAGCGCCCCCAGCACCAGCAGCACCCAGAGCGCGCTGGAGAGGAAGAAGAAGGTCGACTTCTTCGAGGCGAACTGGCCCAGCCGGCCCCAGTTGGTGGCGAAGTACACGGCGATCAGCGCCGCGCCGAGCACCGCCTTGCCGGCGGCGAGGTGGCCCTCGCCGCTGGTGACCAGCAGCGTGAAGGGGCTGGTGAGGAGGATCACCAGCCCCAGCCCGCCCAAGATCCGTCCGATGGTGGTCGCGTTCATTTAGGTCCAGCGCTGCGCCTCGACGGCGCGGTGGGTGAGCACGAGCGAGAAGGAGATGACCGAGCCGAAGAACACCAGCGCCTTCAAGTCCAGGACCCCGCGCATCAGCTCCTGCAGCTGCGAGTTGAAGGAGAGGTGGTTGATGACCGATCGCAGCGGCTCCTCCGTGGACTGGGCCAGGCTGTTGAGCAGCCACCAGAGCAGCAGCACCGCGAAGGTCAGGAACGCCGCCAGCATCTGCGACTCGGTGAGCGAGGAGAAGAACATCCCCAGCGCCATGCAGGTGGCGCCCCAGAGCAAGAGCCCGAAGTAGCCCATCAGGACGGTGGACCACTCCAGCGCGCGGCCGGACTCGCTGCTGCCGAAGAGGGTGAGCACCAGCGGGAAGACGATGGTGATCCCCAGCGTGGCGGTGATCACCCCCAGCCCGCCCAGGTACTTGCCGAGCACGATCTCCACCGGCCGCACCGGCGAGGTCATGAGCAGCTCGAAGGTCTTGTGGCGCCGCTCCTCGGCGAACAGCCGCATGGAGAGGAAGGGCGCGGCGAAGAGCGTGATGATCAGGATCACGTTCCACAGCTGCAGCACCACGCCATCGGTGAGGTTCTTGAACGCCTCCGCGCCAGGCTGCACCTGGACCAGCCGCGCCCAGGTGACCGCGCGGGCCATGTCCTGCACCTGCTTGAAGGTCTGCAGCCCCACCACGAAGAAGAAGGCCGCCGCGCCCGCCATGATGAAGAAGAAGAAATAGGCGAGCGGGGTGGTGAAGTAGATGGAGAGCTCTTTGCGGGCGATCGCGAGCGTGGTGCGCATGGGTGGGGCTCCTTCAGGCCGCGGTCAGCTTGAGGAAGATCTCTTCGAGCGAGACGGCGGCGTCCTGCCCGTGGGTCTTGGCCAGCTGGTGGATCTGATCGAACGCGACGATCTTCCCCTGGTTGATGATCAGCACCTTCTCGCAGGTCATCGTCACCTCGGAGAGGATGTGTGTGGACAGAATCACCGTGTGCTTGCCCGCGAGCGACTTGATCAGCGCCCGCACCTCCGCGCGCTGGGTGGGGTCCAACCCCTCCGTCGGCTCGTCCAGGATCAGCACCGGCGGGGAGCCGAGCAGCGCCTGGGCGATCCCCACGCGCTGCCGGTAGCCCTTGGAGAGGTTCTGGATCACGCGATCCATCTGGTGAGAGAGGCCGGTGAGCGCGCTCACCCGCTCCAGCTCCGCCTTCACCTGGCCGCGCGCCACGCCCTTCAGCGCGGCCACGAACTTCAGGTACGCCTTGACGCTCATCTCCGGGTAGAGCGGCGGCGTCTCCGGCAGGTAGCCGATGCGGCGCTTCACCTCCATCGGGTGCTCGAAGACGTCGAACCCGGCGACCTTGGCCGTCCCGTCGGTGGGCGGCAGGAAGCCGGTGAGGATCTTCATCGTGGTGGACTTGCCGGCGCCATTGGGTCCCAGGAACCCCAGCAGCTCGCCCTCCTCCACCGAGAAGGTCAGCTTGTCGATCGCCGGCCAGTCCCGGTACCGCTTGGTCAGGTCCTTCACCTCGATCATCGGCATGGCGGGGATCCCTAGCAAATCTGCGTGGCAACGAAGCTGCATTCCTTTCTGCCAGCTGCGGCAAGATGGCCGCGGTCTCGGTCGAAGGAGGAGCGCCCATGCCGGTGCTGGTGCAGAAGTACGGCGGCTCGTCGGTGGCGGACGTGGAGAAGATCCGCAAGGTGGCCGCGAAGGTGAAGGCCCGGCGGGACGAGGGCTACCAGCTGGTGGTGGTGGTCTCAGCCATGGGCGACACCACGGACGAGCTCCTGGCGCTGGCCAAGCAGCTCTCGCCAGACCCGCCGCGCCGCGAGCTGGACATGCTGCTGACGTGTGGAGAGCGGATCTCCATGGCGCTCTTGTCCATGGCGCTGCAGGAGCTCGCGTGCCCGGCGATCAGCTTCACCGGCAGCCAGAGCGGGATCATCACCAATGACGCCCACGCCCAGGCGCGGATCGTGGAGGTGCGCCCGTTCCGGATCCAGGACGAGCTCGCCGCTGGCAAGGTGGTGATCGTCGCCGGGTACCAAGGCGTCTCCTACAAGCGCGAGGTGACCACGCTGGGCCGCGGCGGCTCGGACACCACCGCGGTGGCGCTGGCGGCCGCGCTGCAGGCGGAGGCCTGCGAGATCTACTCGGACGTGGACGGGATCTTCTCCGCGGACCCGCGCGTGGTGCCCGAGGCGAGGAAGCTCGCGGAGCTCTCCTACGAAGAGATGCAGGAGCTGGCCTCCGCCGGGGCCAAGGTGCTCAACGCGCAGGCGGTGGAGTTCGCACGGCAGAAGGGGATCGTGATCCTCGCCAAGTCCAGCTTCGGCGGAGGGACCGGCACCGCGGTGCGCGAGCTGGCCACGCCCAACGACTCGCGCGTGAAGGGCGTCACCGCCGAAGGCGAGCTGGCGGTCATCTCCTTCGGCGGGGAGGCCCAGTCCCTGGGCGAGCTGGTGGAGTTCCTCGACGCGCGCGGCGCGCGCTCGCGCTGGCTGGCGTTCGAGACCCTGGCGCCCGGGGCAGGGCGCGGCTGGTTGGGCGCGCCGCTGCAGGACGTGCACGGGTTGGAGGCGCTCAAGGCGGACCTCGCCGCCCGGTTCGGTGAGCGGGCGAAGGTGCGGGACGATCTCGGCACGGTCACCTGCGTGGGCGCCGGCCTCAACGCGGATGGCAGCACTCTGCGCCGGGCGCTCTCCGTGGTGGAGCAGCTCAAGGCGCCGCTCGCGGGCGTGCAGACCTCGCCCCTGCAGCTCTCCCTGCTCGTCCCCAAGGCGCACCTCCCCGAGCTGACGCGCCGCCTGCACCGCGAGCTCATCGGCGCGTAGGCCAGTTCCGCGCGGTGCCCACCCTCCTCAGGTTGTCGCGGGGCCAAAACCGAAGGCCCATGTGCCCAGGAGGGGCCTAATGAGAGTCAGCAAGCTGGCAGTCGTCTTGGCCGTTGGCGCGGGGGTGGCGGGCTGCAAGAGCATCCCTGGCACCCGGTCCAGCAGCACGCTTCCCACGCGGGTGAGCGCGGAGCGGGCGTACGAGGTGGCCGGGACGATCAGCAAGATCAGCAGCAGGGAGGTCACCATCGCCCGGGAGGGGCTGCCCATCGCCAAGCTGGAGGTGGCGCCCTCCACGGAGGTGACGCTCAATGGAACGAAGGTGGCCGCGTCCGCGCTCCCAGAGGGTGGGATCGCCCGCGCCCGCTTCGAGCTGGATGAGGACAAGCCGGTGGCGATCCGGCTCGAGGTGGAGACGCAGAGCGACTCGCGGATCAGCACGCCGCCAGGCCAGAGCGAGTCGTCGCCGCCCTCGGACTCGATGGCGCCGTCGCAGGGCTCCACGAGCACCCCGATGCCGCCGAAGTCGCCGCCGATGCACCCGGACAACAGCTCGAGCTCGCCGCCCAGCCCGTAGGGTGCCTCGGTCTCCCCGAGCGTAGTGAGGCCGCTGCCCCTTGGGCGGATCAATCAAGGCAAGAAACGTGAGCCGTCCGCTCAGCCCGAGCGAAGTCGAGGGCCCCACGAGCGAGAGGCCCTACGATCGGCGGGCCCTCGACTTCGCTCGGGCTGAGCGGGGCGCGGCAAGTTTCAGGTCAGCCTCAGCGCGGACCGAGCGTGGGTGCCGCCTCTCGACTACGGCCTGACGGCCTACGCTCGAGGTGAACGGGAGGAGGGAGGCTTCCGAGAGAAACCCACAACCTCTCGGCTCAGGTCCCCGGCAGGGCGCGGCGCCGCGCCCGCTCCAGCAGCTCGGAGAAGCCGGGCAGCTTCCGCGCGGGCTCGAGGTCTGGATCCGTCTCGAGCAGGGTGGGGTCGTCCAGCCCGGCCTCCACCGAGCGCTCCAGCCAGGAGAGCGCGCCGCCCGCGTCGCCGCCGCGGGCGAGGCTGCAGGCGGCGTTGAACGCATCGGTGGGGCGCTTGCGCAGCTCGAACGCGAGCTGGAGCAGCTTGGCGGCCACCGGGTAGTCCCCGCGGGCGTGGCGGACCGCGCCGAGCGCCGCCTCCTTGAGGCCGGCCTTGGGCCAGTGGAAGGCCTCCGCCACCGCCTCGGCCTCGTCGTACTTGCCGGCGGCGGTGAGCAGGCGCACGGCCAGCTGCGCGCTCGCCTCGGAGGGCTCGGCTGCATACGCCGCGAGCGCCGGCGTGAGCGCGCGGTCCCCGCGCCCGGCCGCCTCGAGCGCCAAGGCCTGCGTCAGCGAGCGGATCTGCTCCGGCGGCACGGTGCGCTCCAGGAGCCGGAGCGCCTGGCCGGAGTCGCTGCGGGCCAGCGCCACCCAGGCCAGGAGATCCAGCGCCCGGTTGCGGGCCTGCTGCGAGGCGGCGCCGTTGAGCACCTCGCGCCCCATCCGCTCCGCCTCGGCGTCGTCCCCCAGCGACAGCGCCTGCCAGCCACGGGCGAGCGCCACGTCCTCGGGATCTCCCGCCTGCGGCTTGGCCGCGCCGGGCCCGGGGCCCGCCGGCGGCTGCACCCCGCGCGAGAGCTGCCCGAGCGCCACGCCGCTGCGAAAGGCGAGGAAGCCGAACAGGAAGGCGAAGAACTGCCAGCTCTCCCGGGCCAGCGTGAAGCTGGCGATCTGCACGTCCGGGTGGAGCTTGGCCATGGTCAGCGAGCCCACGCAGATGGCCGAGGCCACCGCCACGCTCACCATCACCGCCAGCCGCGTGCGGCGCGGCCCCAGCGCCTCCGCCATCACGTGGCCGCCGTCCAGCGGCAGCACCGGGACCAGGTTGATCGCGCCCCAGCCGAGCGTCACCCACTCGAACTGGCGCAGCAGCCAGAAGAGGCGGTCGTTCTCGATCTCGGCGAAGTGGCGGATGGCCAGGATCGCCCCGCCCAGCAGGAAGCCGGCGAAGGGGCCTGCCAAGGAGGTCAGGATGCTGGCCCGCTGCCCCAACCGCTCGTGGTAGGTGAGCCCCCCGAACGAGTAGAGCCGGATCCGCGCCCGCGAGCCGAACGCCATGGCGGTGAGCGCGTGACCCAGCTCGTGGAGCATCACGGAGATCAACACCACGCCGGTCCAGGCGAGCGCGGCCTCCAGCCCTGACGACCAGCCGAAGAGCACCGTGACGAGCCAGAACGACGGCTCGATCGCCACGGGGATGCTCCCCAGCGAGAAGGCGAGGGTGAAGGGGCCGCGGGGCGTCTCGGGAGAGGTTCCGGCCATGGGAGCCCTTACCTATAGCGCGGGGGGCCGCTCACCGCTGCGCCGCGCGGCTGCGCGAGAGCTCCTGGCGGGTGCGCCGGTGATCCGGCAGGTCGCTGGCAAGCTCGGAGAACTCGCACATCTCGCAGAGCCGGCTGTAGATCCGCTCGCCCACGCGCTCGCGCAACAGCTCCGGCGCGTTCCCCGCGCCCTTGAGCTCCTCCGAGCTCTTGTGACCCGTCTTCACGCTCTTGCGCTCCGGCGCGAGCGAGTAGTTGGTGGCGAAGAGGGTGGTGCGCCCGGCGTTGTAGCGGCGGGCGATCAGCTCATCGAGCGTCTCCAGCTCGAACTGGCTGCCGCGCCCCTTGCCCAGCTCGTCGATTGCCAGGACGTCCACCTGGGAGAGCGGCTCGATGATCTCCCCGCCGCTCTTCCCCTCCTGGAAGCCGCGCCGGATGGTGGCGTAGAGCAGGGAGATCTCCACGTACTCCGCCGGCACGCCCAGCTCGAGGATCAGGTGCGTCAGCGTGGCCGCGAGCAGGTGCGTCTTCCCGGTCCCCACCGGCCCGCTGAGGATGAAGCCCTTGTTCTGCGCACCCGGCCCCTTGCGGAAGCCGCTGCAGAACCCCAGCGCCGCCTTCTTCGCCGCGTCCTGCGAGGCGAAGCCCACCACGTAGCTCTCGAACGTGGCCTGCGCGTGCACCCGGGGGATCCTCGCCTCGTTGTAGCGGGCCACCCGCCGCTCCAGCAGCCGGCACATGCACGGCGCGAGCACCTCGTAGCTCTTGGGCCCCACCTTCTGGCTGAAGGTCTCCTCCTGCGCCACGTAGAGGTAGCCCTTGCCGCCGCAGCGCTGGCACTGCCGCGTGCAGTCGCAGACCACGGCGAACGCGCCGCCCTCCCTGGCCTCAATCCGGTAGCTGCGCCCTTGGCACTTCGCACAGGCGCGCGCGCGCTCGCCGCTCATGCCGCCCTCCTTACCAGAAACCGGGCAGCGCCAACTGCCGCCGCAAGAGCGCGCCTCGGTGGAACCGCCGCGCCAGCCGCTGGGCGCGCAGCGAAGCGGCCGGCGCCGCCGCGCACAGCGCCCTGGCCTCGCGCACGAGCAAGAGCCGCTCGGGGAAGGGGAGGGCGCGCAACAGCCCCGCCTCCAGCCGCTCGTCCAGCTCCGCCGGCAGCGGGGCGCGCGCGAGCAGCTCGCCGCACAGCCGCTCCACCGCAGCGCCCAGCTCGGGCCGCGCTCTGGCCAGCTTCTTGAGGGCCGCGCGGGCCTTCTTCGCCCGCGCGTCCGGCTCGGGGGCGTGCTCCAGCGCTTCACCGGGCTCGGAGAGCGCCGTCGCGCCGGCGTGACGGGACTGGAACTTCTTGATCTCCGCCTCCACGTCCTTGCGGCAGGCGCGCAGCGAGCGCAGCACGGGCTCGCCCGGGCGCGCGTCGAACAGCGCCCGCTCCGCGCTGCGCCGGATCCCCCGGGCCACGATCTCGAACGGCACCCCCCGCACGCCCCAGTCCCCCACCAGCTCCAGGTCCAACGAGGACAGCATCAACCCCGCCCCGCGGTGGGCGAGGAAGCACTCCTGCACCAGCTCTTCGAAGGTCGCTTCGTCGGGGAGGAGGCTCATCGGGCTCGAGCCCCTCCTCTACCAGCGCGGTCAGACGCTTGGGGTAGGGAGGACCTCCAAACCTGCAGAAGGACGCCCTGGAACGAGACAGGCGGCCCCGCACGCTGGCCGGCTTCGGCACATTCGGTCCCGAGCTGTTCGGGCGTAGGACAGAGCCATTGACCGGATCGAGTCCGTTGGCGCATGATTCACGGCCACTCAAAGGGTGATTCTTGAGGAGTCACGCCTACTTGCCTAAAAGCTGGCCAAGCAGGCTAACCCCGTTGACGCCTCCCAGGAACGACATGCGCCGACTGTTAGTGACGAGCCTCCTGCTGTCCGCCTCGCTCGCCCTCGCCCAGGACGACCTCCGCAAGCCGGCCAAGTCCACCAAGGACGCGGACCTGGGCAAGAAGGGCGCTTCGGTTGCGCCGGACAAGTCACTCGCCGGTGACCTGACCCGAAAGAAGGAGGAGGGCGGGAAGGCGGCGCCTGCGCTCCAATACGACCAGTTCCGGCTCGGCGTGGAGCTGCAGGTCCGCTCCAAGCGCGTGGAGCAGATCGCCTCGCTGAAGAAGATCATCGAGATCTCCAACCCCAAGGACAAGGAGATGCCCTCGCTGCTGTTCCGGCAGGGCGAGCTCTACTGGGAAGAGAGCAAGTACTACTTCTTCGAGGCGAACCGGAAAGACGACGACCTGATCAACGCCATGAACCGCAAGGACAAGGCGGGTCAGGAGAAGGCGAAGCGGGAGAAGGAGGAGCTGCTGGCGCAGAGCAAGGAGTACGCGGGGCTCGCCACCGAGCAGTACTCGCAGATCGTCCAGAGCTACAAAGACTTCGAGCGCACGGACGAGGTCCTCTACTTCCTGGGCCACAACCTCATGGAGATGGGCGAGGACCGCAAGGCGCTGGTCGCGTACAAGCGGCTCGTCGAGAAGTTCCCCAAGAGCAAGTTCCTCCCGGACTCGTACCTGGCGTTCGGCGAGTACTACTTCAACAACTCCAAGGGTAAGCGGGAGATGTTGGAGAAGGCGCTCGAGGCGTACAAGAAGGCCGCCAGCTACCCGGAGAACCAGGTCTACGGCTTCGCCCTCTACAAGCAGGGCTGGTGCTACTTCAACCTGGCCGAGTACCAGAAGGCGATGGACCAGTTCAAAGCGGTGGTCCTCTACGCCAAGTTCGCCGGCGAGGCCGCGATCGAGAAGGACGGCGGCGGCGGGCCGAACAAGAGCAAGGCCTCGCTCGCCCGCGAAGCGCGCAACGACTTCGTCCGCGCCTACGCCCGCGGCGGCGGCAGCCCCACCGAGGCGCGCGCCGAGTTCGGCAAGCTCGCGGACAAGCCCGAAGACCGCTTCACCATGATGAAGCAGCTGGCCAACCTCTTCTACGAGGACGGCAAGGACAAGGAAGCGGCGATCACGTTCAACACGCTGATCAAGGAGAAGCCGCTCTCCCCCGAGGCGCCGGGCTTCCAGGGCAAGATCGTGGACTGCGTCCTGCGCGCCGGGAACAAGAAGATGACCGTGGATCAGGTCCGCCGCCTGGTGAAGGTGATGGACGACGTGGTCAAGAACAACCCCAAGCTGGACGAGAAGGGGAAGAAGTCACTGGAGGAGGCGCGCGAGCTCTCCGAGCGCACCATCTCCAACCTCGCGGTCAACTGGCACAACGAGGCCAAGAAGACGCGCGACGAGGAGACCTTCGGCTTCGCCAACGAGGTCTACTCGGACTACCTCACGCTCTTCCCGGAGAACCCCAAGGCGTACGACCTGCGCTTCTTCTGGGCGGAGCTGCTCAACGACAACCTCCAGAAGTACGAGAAGGCCGCCGAGGAGTACACCAAGGTCTTCGCGCAGGACATCCGGCGGATGGAGGGGGAGAAGAACGCCGACGGCAAGGTCGTCAAGGGCAAGCCCGGCAAGTGGATGGTCAACGCCGCCTACAACGCGATCCTCGCCTACGACGAAGTGGTGAAGAAGGCGGAGGAGGCCGGGCAGCTGAAGAAGGATCCGGCGGCCTCGGACATCACCAAGAAGCAGGCCATCCCGGCGCAGAAGAAGAGCCTGCTCGAGGCCTGCGAGCGCTACGTCAAGTACATCCCCAACGGGGACAAGCGCGTGGAGATCGCCTTCAAGGCCGCGAAGATCTACTACGACTACAACTACCTCGATGAGGCGGTGAAGCGCTTCAGCGACATCGCGATCAACTACCCGGACTACAAGTTCGAGAACGGCGACCGCGCCGGCGAGGTGGCCGCGAACCTGGTGCTCGACTCGTACAACCTGCTCGGTGACTGGACGAAGGTGAACGAGTGGGCGCGCCGCTTCTACAAGGAGGAGAAGCTCGCCTCCGGCAAGTTCCGGGAGGAGCTCTCCCGGGTGATCGAGCAGTCCGCCTTCAAGCTGGTGAACCAGCTGGAGGCGCGCAAGGAGTTCAGCAAGGCCGCGGAGGCCTACCTCTCCTTCGTGAACGAGTTCCCCAAGTCGGATCTCGCGGACGAGGCGCTCCACAACGCCGCCATCGACTTCTTCAACGGCAAGATGCTCGACAAGGCGATCGAGACGCGCAACCGGATCATCCAGCACTACCCGCGCTCGCAGTTCGTCCCCGCGGACCTCTTCGCCAACGCGGAGGGGCACGAGGCGATCGGCGACTTCGAGGAGGCCGCCGAGGAGTACGAGCGGTACGTGGCCGGCTACGAGCGCTCGAAGAGCGGCGGGGACCGGGCGCCGGCCAAGCGCAAGCCGGTGGCCAAGAAGGGCAAGAAGGGCAAGGCGGACAAGGACGACGCCCCGAAGAAGGACGAGAAGGGCGGCGAGCAGGTCTGGGAGGAGTCCAAGGCCCAGATCGCGCTCTACAACGCCGGCGTCTTCCGGGACGGGCTGGGGCAGTACAAGCAGGCCCTCAAGGACCGCGAGCGGTATCTGGAGCTGTGGCCTGACTCCAAGGACGCGGAGGCGGTGTTCCTCTCCATCGCGGACCTCTACGAGAAGACCCAGGCCTACGGGAAGGCCACCAAGCAGCTGGAAGACTACGAGCGCAAGTACCTGCGGGACCCCAACAAGGTGCTGATGGCCGAAGGGCGCATCGCCAACATCTTCGAGCACAAGCTGAAGAAGGCGAAGGACGCGGCCCGCATCAACGACCGGATCCTCTCGTATTACGACAAGCTCAACTCCGCCCAGAAGAAGAAGCTGGAGCCGGCCGCGCTGGACGCGGTGGGGCACGCCCACTTCCTCTCCAACGAGGTCGAGTACCGCCACTACATGGGGCTGAAGCTCCGGTGGACCAAGCTCACCGCGATCGCCGAGTTCAAGAAGAGCGTGCAGGAGAAGGCGCTCTCCATGAAGCAGATCGAAAAGATCTACACCGCGACGGTGAACCTCAAGTCCGCGGACCCGGCGATCTGCGCGCTGTACCGGATGGGCATGGCCGCCCACAACTTCGCGGACTCGCTGGTCAACGTGAAGATGCCCAAGGGGGTGCCGCCCGAGCTGGAGACGGAGCTGCGCGCGCAGTTCGACCAGGAGGCCCAGGCGCCCAAGAACCACGCCGCGGAGCTCTTCGCCGCCGCGGTCCAGAAGAGCAACGAGCTGGACGTGGCCAACGAGTGCAGCACCAGCGCGCTCAAGCTGCTGCGCGAGAGCTACCGCCCCGACCAGTTCCCCAAGATGGGCGAAGAGGTGGCCGAGGTGAAGTCGGTCAAGGCCATGTCCGTGGGCCAGGACGTGCTCTCCGCCATCCAGCCGATCCCGGTGGTGACCGCCGGCCAGCTCCAGGAGAACCGGGAGAAGGCGCGGGAGCTCAAGGAGGAGTTCAAGGACGTGAAGGCGAAGAACACCCCTCCGCCTGATGAGGAGGAGGTTTCGCCCTCCAACGACTCGAGCGACGAGGACACCTCCGACGAGCCGCGCGCGCAGAAGGGCGCGCCGGGCAAGGCCTCCGCCAAGGCCGCAGCCTCCACCGAAGAGCCGGGCGAGCCGGAGCTCTGATCATGAACCGCACCCACGCCATGAACCCCCTGCGCTCTTCGCTGCTCCTGCTCTGTGCTCTCGCGCTCGCGGCCGCCGGCTGCGCCAGCTCCAAGGCCGCCCGCGGCGTGGAGGTGGAGGGCCCGGAGGTCAACGATCAACCCGAGCCCGGGGCCACCAAGGCCGGCGGCGCGGGCAAGTCCGGCGGCGCGGCCAACGCCGGCGCGGCCAAGCAGCCCGAGGTCCCGCAGGTCTCCAACAAGGCCAAGCTGCTCTTCGAGGACGCGGTGAAGGCGATGGACGCCGCCAAGAAGAGCGGCAAGCCGGACTACGCCTCGCTGGAGCGGAAGTTCCAGGCGGCGGCGGACGCGGACGAGCGGCTGGCCGAGGCGGACTTCAACCTGGGCGTGCTGGCGGAGCGGCAGGGCAAGAAGGAGGAGGCGATCTCCCGCTACAAGACGGCGCTGCGGAAGAAGCCGAGCCTCACCCAGGCCGCGGAGAACCTGGCCGTCATCGCCCAGAACGGCGGGGACGTCTCCGGCGCGGTGGGCATCTACACCAACATCCTCGAGCACTACCCGGATGACGGCGGCTCCCGCGCGCGGCTGGCGGAGATCTACCGGCAGAACGGCGAGTACGACCGGGCGATGGAGTACGCCCGCGGCGCGCTCACGCGCGATCCGAAGAACATCACCGCCTACAAGGTGATGATGAACTCGTATCTCGAGCGCAAGCAGCTGGCGATGGCGCGGCTGGTGGCGCTGCGGGCGATGAAGATCGACGAGAGCGACCCCGAGCTCTACTACACGGTTGGGCAGATCCTCCTGAAGGAGAACGAGCCGGCCAAGGCGCGCCAGCAGTTCCAGAAGGCCGTGGAGGCGCGGCCGGACTTCCAGCCCGCGCACGTGATGCTGGCGAAGATGGCGCTCACGTCCGAGGACTACCAGGGCGCGGAGGAGCACCTGCGCCGGCTGCTCCAGGGCAACAGCAAGAGCGCCGAGCTGCACCTGAACCTGGGCGTGGCCTACAAGGGCATGGGCCAGTACGACAAGGCGATGCAGGAGTACGACACCGCCGAGAAGCTGAACCCGGAGCTGGCGGGCATCTACCTGAACCGCGGGATCATCCTCCACCGCCACAAGGGCGCGCCGGAGCGCGGGCTCGAGCTCTACAAGAAGTATCTCCAGCTCAAGGGCGGGGACGTGGGCGAGGGTGGCGACTCGTCCGTGCTGGCGCTGATGAAGGAGGCCGAAGGCGTCATCCAGGCCAAGGAAGATGAGAAGCGCGCGGTGGAAGAGGCCGAGCGCATGGAGAAGGCGCAGAAGGCCCAGGAAGAGCAGATGAAGGCCGAGGAGGCGAAGCAGAAGAAGGAGAACGCGCGCGGCGGGGCCGCGGCGGACGCCTCCAAGAACGCCGAGAACGAGGGCGGCGAGCCCGCCGGCGACAAGGCCGAGGCCCCGGAGAAGGGGAAGGACCCGAAGAAGGGGGCGGTGCAGCCGGCGGCCGCCGCGGAGAAGAAGCCCGCACCTGCACCTACTCCGGCGGCACCTGCGCCCAAGCCCGCACCCAAGCCGGCGAAGGACAGCGAGGAGCCAGGTGACGAGCCGTCGGACAGTCTGTAGCGGCCACGCTCCACCCCTGGAACCCTCCAGCCTGCCGAGTGTCTGAACCTCGGCAACAGCGAAGTTCGGGGGTTACGCGACGCGGCAGGTAGGTGGGAGAAGGTGGTGCGCCGGTTGCTTGGCGGTGATGGCGTCGCTCACTAGCATCGGCTCTTCCGGTGCGCGTTTCTAGAAGGGGATCAGGTACCTCCATGAAGAAGCTGCTGCTGATCTCGGTGATGCTGGTGGGCACCGTTTCGTACGCCCAGGACAAGGGCGGCGAGGACAACGTCCGGTACAACAAGACCACCACCATCAACTTCGAAGACGACACCATCGAAGGCGATCTCACGCGGCCTGACGGCGAGTACGTCGAGGCGCGCAAGAAGGTGAAGCACTCCAACCTGATCCGGATCCGCGAGGAGTTCAAGGACAAGGTCATGCAGTCGGTTGGAGAGCTGTAGAGGGCCACAGAGAGTTCGAGGGGGCGGCCTTCAGGAACGGGCCGAAGCGCAGTCGTCGTAGCCGTACACCGCCGAACGAGGAGGCCCCGTGGGCACCCCGCTGACACTGAAGGTCTACAAGGGCGAAGAGCTCGTCACCACGAAGTCCTACGACCGGGACATCATCAAGATCGGTCGTCTGGCCTCCGCCCACCTGTGCCTGGATGACGAGAAGGTCTCGCGCATCCACTCGGTGATCGAGGTGGGCGCGGACGGCGCCCTGTCCATCATCGACATGGGCAGCGTGGAAGGGACCTACGTCAACGGCAAGCGCGTGAACAAGGGCACCATCGCGCTCGGGGACGAGATCAAGGTCGGCAACACCACCATCCGGCTGGAGGCTGGCGTGGTGGAGGACGCCGCCGCCAACATGCAGGCCGCCGCTGGCGAGGTGACGAAGGTGGTCCGCAGCGAGGAGGTCCTCGCGGCCGAGCCCACCACCGCGGTGAGCGCCAACACCCTCCAGCAGGCGGCGCAGGCCGCCCCTCCGGCGCGCCCGGCGATGAGCGCTCCGGCGCCCACGGCGATCGCGGCCCCGCCGCCGCCCCCGCCCGAAGCGGTGGCCCCGCACCGCGCGCTGGATCCGAACTTCGCGTCCACGCAGCACAACCAGGTGGAAGAGGCGATGCCGGTGGAGGCCGCGCCGGTGGCCGCCGGCCCGCGCGCCAAGCCCGCCCGCCGCAAGGGCTCGGGGCCGCTGGGCCTGGAGCTGCGGCTGATGTGGGGCGACCAGATGGTCGGCTCGCACTTCCTCAAGCCGGGCCTGGTGAAGGCGTTCTCCGTGGGCACCGCGGCGAGCGTGGACTTCGTGATGGGGGACGCCAAGCTCGGCGCGCCCAGCTTCGACGTGGTCCGCGCCGAACCCGGCGGCTTCGTCCTGCGCTTCACCGGCAAGATGAAGGGCGAGCTCACCCGCCGCGGTGAGACCATGGACCTGCGCCAGGTGATCGAGTCCGGCAAGGCCAACCACGAGGGGGACGCGTACACGCTCGCGCTGGACGCCGAGGACTTCGCCTGGGTGGACCTGGGCGGGGTGACGCTGGAGGTCTTCTTCCAGCCCATCCCCAAGACGGTGATCGTCCCCCTCTCCGAGGTGATCGACTTCACCGTCCTCAACATCTTCCTGGTGATGTTCTTCTTGGGCGCGCTCTTCGTGATCACCGCGCTCAACCGCGAGCTGGAAGGGGACGAGTACGCGGACGAGCTCTCCGGGAGCCAGGCGCGCATCGCCAAGCTGATCATCAAGCCGCCCGAAATCCAGAAGAACCCGCTGCTCGAGAAGCTCAACGCGCAGAAGCGGGACTCGGGCGAGATGGCGGCCAAGCACCGCGGCGACGAAGGCCAGATGGGCAAGCGGGACGCCCCCAAGCGCAGCGCGCACACCGCGCCCAAGGGAGATCCGAACAACAAGGATCAGGCCCGCATGCTGACCCAGAAGATCTTCGGTTCAGGCGGCGGCGGCCTCTCCACGGTGTTCGGGCCCAACGGCCTGGGCGGCGAGCTCAAGAGCGCCATGGGCAACATGTTCGGCGCGGCCGCGGGCGACGCCCAGGGCTTCGGCGGCTTGGGCCTGCGCGGCTCGGGCTCGGGCGGCGGCGGTGTCGGTGACACCATCGGCATCGGCGGGATCGGCACCAAGGGCCGTGGCGGCGGTACCGGCAGCTACGGCACCGGCGTGGGCGTGCTCGGCGGAAAGAAGAGCGTGGACGTGGGCATCACCTCTTCCGAGCCGATGGTCATGGGCTCGCTGGACAAGGAGCTCATCCGCCAGGTCATCCACCGCAACCGCAACCAGATCCGCTACTGCTACGAGAGCCAGCTCACCCGGTTCCCGAAGCTGAACGGCAAGGTGGCGGTGAAGTTCGTGATCTCCGCCTCGGGCAGCGTGGCCAGCTCCTCGGTGGCGCAGGCCACCACCAACAACGCCGAGCTGGAGACCTGCGTGGCCGGCCGCGTCCGGACCTGGGTCTTCCCCAAGCCCAAGGGCGGCGGCGTGGTGATCGTCACCTACCCGTTCATCTTCAAGCAGTCCGGCGAGTGACGTAGGCGGCCTGCTTCACGCGAGGGCGTGGCGCCTGACGTTGGGCACCACGCCCTTCGTGCGTCTTCAGTACTGCGCGGCCACCGCGCGCAGCCGGTTGGCGATGTGCTCGGCCACCACCGGCGCGGGCTGGGAGCGCGCGAAGTTGAGGTGATCTTCGAACCGCGGCGCGCCGGCGTGGGTCTCGCCGATCCGGTAGGCGATCATCCGGGTGCAGAGGTTGGCGTAGTAGTGGGCGAGCCGCTCGCGGTCCTGCACCGCCAGGTGATCCACGGCGAGCCCCACCTTGCGCAAGAGCTCCTCCAGCGCCACGTCCGGTGGGACGGTGCGCGCCCAGGCCTCGTGCGGCGCGGCGACCGCGAGCGCATCGCTCCCGGTGAGCGCCGGCGGGTGCTCGGCGGCCTTGGGGGCGCCTTCGCCGGTGCGCAGGAGCGCGGAGTGGAGCCGGGCCAGCAGCGTGGACTCCTGGGCGTAGAAGGACGGCCAGTCGCCCTTGGGGCCCTGCGCGTAGGCGGCGAAGGTGAGGTTGTCGGTCCCGTCGAACGGGGCGTTGAGCCGGGCGGACGGGTCCCGCATCAGCCGGACGGCGGCCTTGGCCCCCTCGCTGTTGGCGCGCAGCTCCTCGCGCACGCCGGGATCGGACAGGCCCCAGAGCACGGGGATGGTCTGCTCGGTGCGGGCGAGCGGATCGTCCCACTCCGGGTGGCGGCCGAGCCGGTCCACGTCGAACGGCAGGCCGCTGCGGGCGTCGTTGGCCTCGTGCAGGGCGCCCAGGAGCTCCGCGTAGCGGATGGCCCGGGCCTCCTCCGGGGTGGCGTCCGCCTGGGGCGGGAAGTCCGGGTGGTAGTCCGCCTTGGGCTGGGGCGGCCCGCCCAGCGCGCGGCCCTCCAGCGGGCCGATGGTGAAGGGCGCGCGGGCGTCCGCGTCCAGGATCGCGTCGCCGATCCGGTTCCAGTTGTCCCGGTCCACCACGCTCTCCAGCGCGTCCGCGTGGGCGCCGGTGCCGAACATCCGGTCGTAGCGCAGGCCCGCGGCGTAGGCGCCCTGGCAGAAGAAGTGGGCGGCCTTGTCCCCGCCGCCGTCCTGGTCCCGGCCGTCCCAGAGGTAGCGCGGGAAGGAGATCCGCTCGGAGCCGTGCTGCATCCCGTAGCCGGCGAGCAGCTGGAAGGACCAGAGCGCTTCCAGGTGCGGCGGCGGGGGCTCGCCGTGGGCAGCCTCGAAGCTGCGGCGGACGCTGGCGCGGGCGGCGTCGTAGAGCTCCTGCAGGCTCTGCGGGGATGGCGGCGCCGTGGCGGCGAGGTCGAACCAGGCGGCCTTGAGCTCGGGGTAGGCGTTCAGCTGCGCGCCGATCCAATCGTGGAAGACGCCCTCGTCCTCGCTCTTGCTGCGCAGGGTGGGGGTGTCCGCGAGCGGAAAGCGCGTGCGCGCCGCCGGCGCCGGCCCCGCGGCGCGGGCCGCGGCGAACTCGTCCGGGCTTAAGCCCCCGCGCACGCGCTCCACGGCCTTGCCCACCGCGTCCCGTAGGGAGGGCGTGAGCGGCACCGTCTCCAGGAAGGACGGGTGCGAGCGCGCCGCGGTCCACACCAGCTCGCGGAACTGCCCTGGCGCCAGGTGGCGCGCGGCGAGCGGGGCGAGGGTCTGGGTGCCGAGGATGCGGGGAGGCATGGCAGGGGTGCCATTCTAGGACACCGGCCGCCCGCCAGACGTGCATGGAACCCTTAGCCCGGCGGCCGTGTCCCGTGTCCCGTGTCCCGTCGCCCCTGCGCCGTACCCGTACCCGTACCCGTTGCCGAACGCGAACCCGCACCCGAACCCGACCGAGGTCGCGAGAGGTCTGCCTGAAGTGTCCATCAGGGCCGAGCCCCGATGGGCTTCACCTCCAAAGAAGGATGCAGTGCAGCTCGGGTTCGGGTTCGGGTTCGGGTTCGGGTTCGGGTTCGGGTTCGCGTGCGGGTTCGGGTTCGGGTTCGGGTTCGGGTTCGGGTACGGGTACGGGTAACGGGCTACGGGTAACGGGCTACGGGCTACGGGCTACGGGCTACGGGCTACGGGCTACGGGCTACGGGCTACGGGTGACTGCTCCCCCTGTGACGGAGGGGCCTTCGACTTCTCTCGCGGTGACCGGGCGCCGCCCTACTTCCGCAGGGCGGCCACGTCGTCCAGGCACTCGGCGCCCCAGAGGATCGAGGTGCCGGTGGTGACGTTGGTGGCCACGAAGGTGCCGAGGTCGGACGGGCCTTCATTGGCCCAGTACATGACGCATTTGGTGTTGGTGCAGTGGGCGCCGTGGGCAGTGTCCTGGTGCGTGGTGGTGAGCGCGATCCCGTTGTTCACCAGCCCCACCGCGTGGCCGAACTCGTGGATGAGGGTGGACTGCTCCACGTAGCGGACCGTGTTGGGGAAGAGCCCCTGGGTGCTCTGCACCACCGGCTTGAAGATCGCGAGCACCCCGGTGGCGCCCAGGCTCACCCCGAGCACGTCCTTGCGCTGGCCGGTGCTGTCCCGGAAGTAGCCGTTGAGCCAGAGCGCGTAGAAGGACGCGGTGTCCGCGGTGTTCGGCGTGCCGCGGTGGCTCTTGGCCAGGGCGAGGATCTGCTCCGCGGTGAAGTCCGCGCCGGTGGCGTCGGTGAGCGCCTCCATCTGGGAGAGCTGGGAGGGGATCTCCAGCGTCTTGCTCTGCCCCTCGAAGAGCTTGGTCGCGTTGGCCTTGAAGAGCGCCCAGGTGTCCCCGCCGAGCGTGCCGCTGCCGGTGTACGGCTCGGCCCCCTGCGCGTAGTCCACCTCCACCACCACCTTCTTGATCTCCGCGCCGAACAGCTTGGCGGGCGTGGGCTGGCCAATGGGAGCGGTGCCGCCGTCCGGGAGCACCGTGCCGCCGTCGGTGGGGGCCGGCGGGGTTCCGTCGGTGCAGGAGAGCAGCGGCGCAGCGAGCAAGGCGAACAGGGCGGGGCGGAGCATGGGCTTTGGATCCTCGCAACCCGCACGCGGAGGCTCAAGCGCGAGTTCGAAGGTGAGCGGAGGTGGTCTGTCACCTTTTGGAACGGACCGGCGCAGGCGTTGTCGAACCCGGATGAAGCTGGCGCGGGGCCGCTTCCAGATCAGGACGGGTCCACCATGCGGAGCGCCATTGGGCACGCCGCGCCGCCTTCCGCGGCGCTGGCGGTGAGCATCTATTGGGCAGGAGAGAAGATTGACGAGCGGCTGCTCCACGGCGGCGGGCTGCGCTCGTTCCAGCTCGCGGACGAGCCGGGGGCAGACCTGGTCCCGCCCTCGAACGCGGCGCGCGCGAGGGCGGGCGCGCAGCTGGTGGACGGGCGCCCCTGCGCCTCCTGGTCCGAAGGCGCGCAGGGCGTGCTGCTTCGCGGTGAGCGCAGCTTCTCGCTGGCGCAGCTGGTGGAGGAGGGGTGGGCGGTGCCGGAGGGAGCCGATCACCTGCTCCAGCTGCGCGCCGGCGACTGCCTGGACATGGAGGCCGGCGGGCTGTGCGTCCGCCTGACGCCCAGGCCGCGGGCCCCGCGGCCTCTGGCGCGCGGCCGGGTGGACCTGGAGCAGCTCTGGCCACGCGTGTTGCTGGGAGCGCTGGCGCTGGCGGTGATCTCGGTTGGCTCGCTGCAGAACGCCGATCTCTCGGGCGACCTGGAAGAGGGAAGCGCCCCGCGCGCGCCGCAGATCGAGAAGCGCTGGGTGCGCCCACTGGCGGACGTCCCCAAGGTGGCGAAGCGGGCCCCGAGCACCGTCGAGAGGCCCTCGCGCCCCGAGCGCGGCCGCCCCCGTCCCGCCCCGGGCCGCGCCGGCGCCGCGGGGGGCGATGGAGATCTCCGGAAGGCGCTCGGCGGGCTGGGCGCGGGGCTGCGCGCGGTGATGGGCGCAGGTGACGCGGGTGGCTGGGCGGTGGCCGCGGCGGGGCTTTCGCGCGTGGCCGGCCCGCCCGGTGGTGGCTGGGGCGGCGGCGGTGGCCTGCGGGGCGACGCGATCGGCGGCCTGGGCGGGCCGCTCGTCAGCGGCGGCGCGGGGCCGCGCCTGTCCGGGGCGGCGAACGGCGGGCCGGTGCCGCTGGGGCCCAAGGCAAATCCAGGGCCCCCCACGCTGGAGGCCGAGCCGCCTTTGGTGGTGGGCGTGGACCGCGGGCTGGTGCGGCAGGTGATCTCCGCGCACCGGTCGCAGATCCGCTACTGCTACGAGAGCCGGCTGAACCAGCGCCCCAAGCTGGAGGGGAAGGTGCGCGTGCGCTTCTCCCTGGAGGCGAGCGGGGAGGTGGGCTCGGTGGAGATCGCCGAGAGCACCGCGCGGGACGGCGCGCTGGAGGCCTGCCTCAAGGATCGCGTCGCGACCTGGCGCTTCCCGCGGCTGCCCGCCGGGGGACGGGCGGTGATCACCTACCCGTTCCTCTTCCGCCTGTCCGGGGAGTGAAGTCCGCCCCGAAGGCAAGTGAAAGGTTGCGCCGGGCCGGTACGACAGAGCCGGGCTGAAAGGGGTTTTTGAGGACGGCCTTTCTTCCGGAGGCCGGCCCGTCGCGCTACTGTCACGCCTCACCATGGCCCGGATGCTCTCCAAGACGCTCCTGTGGTTGGCGGTCGCGGTCTCCTCGGTCGCCTCGGCGCAGAAGGCCGGCGCGCCGGTGAAGGACAAGGAAGAGGCGCAGTACGACGAGATCGAGCGCGGCTTCCACGCCAGCGTCGCCGCCGGCTACTTCGCGCTGATCAACCCGCCCGCGTCCGCCACCTCGGACCAGGTGTCCAAGGGCGTGGCGCCGGTCCGGCCGTTCTCCTCCGGGCAGATCGCGCGGGTGGAGCTGGGCTTCGACATCGGCGAGCGGCTGTCGCTGGACCTCTTCGCCATGGCCACGGTGAACCGCGCCGGCTCGGATTATCTGGGCAACTCCAGCCCCGCCGGCTGCGAGACGCAGGGCACCTGCAAGGCCGTCTCGGGGGACTTCTCCGGCTTCATTCCCGGCGCCACCGTGAAGGTGAACGCGGTGGGCTTCAACGACGCCAACGACGTGAAGCGCCTCTGGATCTACCTGAAGGCGGGCGGGGGCTACGCGCTCTTCTCGCCGGCCGGCCTGGTGAACTCGGACGTCTTCCTCTTCGGCGGCCCGGGCGTCGAGTACTTCACCCAGCTCCGTCACTTCACGGTGGGGCTGGAGGTGGTGGCGAGCTTCATGCTGAGCGGCGGCACAATCGGCTTTGCCGCGACGCCCAATCTGCGCTACGCGTTCTGACCTTCGCGCGCGTTCCTTCTCTTGCGCGCGCCTTTGACGCGTAAGCGAGGATCGCTGTGATGCCGAACGACAATCCGAGGGGTGGTACCAACGCGCCGGGTCCGCGCGGTGATGGGCGGGGTCCGGGTGGCGGCGGCGGGCGCGGCGCTCGCCCGGGCGGCCCCGGGGGTGGCGGTCGGGACGGTCGCGGCGGCGGCTTCGGCGGCGGGCGCGACGGTGGACGTGGCGGACGCGACGGCGGCCGCGGCCGCGATGGTCGCGGCGGCGGGCGTGACCGGCGCGATCGCGACGGGGGCGGCGGCGGAGGTGGCTACCGGATCCCCGGCGAGCTCTCGGTGCTGGAGAAGGCGCTCTCCACCGGCGACTACCCCAAGCAGAAGGCAGCGCTCGACGAGCTGCTGAAGATCCTCCGGCCGCTGCGCCTCAAGTCGATCGAGGAGCTGGATCTCGGGACGCGCGGCAAGCTGATCACCACGCTCTCACGCGTGGCGCGTCAGCCGCGCCCGCCGGGCGCCCCCGGCTCGCCCGAGGCTGCGGCCGCGCAGGCGGCGGAGACCCCGGCGGCCGAGACAGCGCCCGCGGCCGAAGCAACGCCGGTCGAAGAGGCAGCGCCCGCGGCCGAGGCAGCGCCCGCCGAAGAGGCGGCGCCCGCGGCCGAGGCAGCGCCCGCTGAAGAGGCGGCGCCCGCGGCCGCCGAGGAGGCGGCGGCCCCCGCGGCCGAGGCAGCGCCCGCGGAGGGCGCAGAGGCGAAGCCCGCCGAGGCCAAGCCCGCGAAGCCGGCGAAGACGCCGGAGCAGGAGAAGGCGGAGGGCTACGCGGACGTGATGTACCTGGTGGGCAGCGTCTGGCGCGCGGCGGGGGATGACCGGCGCGCGGCGCTGGCCTTCGCCGCGTCCGGCCGCAAGGAGCAGCAGCGCGAGGCGGTGAAGACGCTGCAGAAGACCGGCGACTGGCGCGAGGAGGCCACGGTCCTCGAGCAGGGCAAGCGCACCCGGGACGCGGCGCGCGTGCACGAGAAGCACAAGAACTTCGCGGAAGCGGCGCGGCTGTTCGAGGCGGGCGGAGATCTGAAGAGCGCGCTCAAGGCGTTCGTCCAGGCCAAGGACTCGGACGCGGCGCGCCGGCTGCTCAAGACCATGAAGCCGGCCGAGAGCGGCCCGGTGCTGGAGAAGGCGGGCGCGTACGAGCTGCTCATGGAGCACTACGTGGCCGCCGGCCAGTTCGAGGACGTGGCGCGCCTCTACGAGCGCGCCCGCCAGTTCGATCAAGCGGCCCTGGCCTGGGAGCGCGCGGGGAAGCTCTCCTCGGCGCGCAAGGCGTTCGAGAAGGCGAAGGACACCTCCGGCGCGGCGCGCGTGCGCGAGCTGGAGATCGCCAAGCTGATCGAGCGCGGGGACCGGCTGGGCGCGGCGCTCCTGCACCTGGCCGCCGGCTCGCGCGAGAAGGCGGTGGAGACGCTCACCGCGCTGCCGCCGCCCAAGGCGTTCCGGTTCCTCCAGAAGGCCAAGCTGGACGAGGAGGCGCTCGCGCTCGCGAAAAAGGAGCTCGCGGCTGCCGAGCAGGCCGGGCAGCACTCGCAGCGCGCCCGGTGGCTCGAGCTGCTCGGCGAGCCTTCGGCCGCCGCCGAGGCCTGGGAGAAGGCGGAGCGCAAGGACCGGGCTCTGCCGCTGTACGAGCAGGCGGCAGCCTGGCCCAAGGCGGCCGAGCTGGCCGAGGCGCTCGGCCAGTACCCCAAGGCGATCGAGCTCTTCCACCGCGCCGGGGACAAGGCGAACGCCGAGCGCGTCGCCGCTCTCCCACCTCCTGCGGTCACGACGCCGTCCGCTCCCACCGAGGCCGAGTCTGCGGCGATGTCGGAGGGTTCGGCTGCTAGCACGGCAACCGAGCAGGAACACTAAGGAAACACGCCTAAAACAGGCGGCCGCGCAATTGCCCAGGGGGCTAGCGAAAGCTAGAGTTTTGGCGCTCTCTCCCAGAGGGCGCCCAAGTCCCCCATGGACAACCAAACAGTGAAGGCCGCCCCCAACGCCGAGGGGCGCGGAGTCGATCGCGGAGCAGACGACAGGCCCTTCGCCGAGGTGGAAGCTTCCCTCGAGAAATCCGGGCGTGTCGAAGAGCTGATCCGCCTCTACGAGTCGCGCTCGCGGGACGTCTCCAGCGCGGAGGCCAGCGCGCTGCTCACGCGGGCCGGTGAGCTCGCGCGGGACCGGCTGAAGAACCCGGCGCGCGCCGAGACGCTCCTGCGCAAGGCGCTGCTCTTCGCGCCCATGCGCCGCGAGACGCTCTCCGCGCTCGCGGTGCTCTTCGAGCAGCGGCAGGAGCTCGCCGCCCTGGCAGAGGTCCTGGAGCGGCTGGCGGCCACCTACTCGGGCGTGGAGGCCGCGCCCTTCCTGCTGCGCGCCGCGGAGCTGCACGAGCAGAAGCTGCAGAAGCGCGACCGCGCGATCCTGTGCCTGCAGCTGGCCACCCGCGCGAACCCCAAGGACCGGCCGGCCTTCAAGCGGATCCGGCAGATCTTCCTCTCCGACCTGCGCTACCTGCCCGCGTTCGAGTCGCTCGAGCGCGAGCGCGCGGCGCTCGGAGACGCCGGCCTGGCCGCTGAGTACGTTGCCTTCGCCGAGCGGTTGGTGGACGACCCCACCGAGCACGGGCTCGCCCTGCGCGCGCTGCACGTGGCGGAGACGCTCGAGCCGGGCAACTCCACCGCGGCCAAGGTGAAGGCGGACGTCCAGAAGACCGAGCACACCTGGCGCGAGCGCGTGAAGGCGCTCAAGGCGCAGTCGCTGGAAGAGCGGGACCGCAAGGCGGCGGCGCGGCTCTCCCTCCTCGTGGCCAAGCTGCACGCCTGGTACGAAGGCGCCGGCTCGCCGAAGGTGAAGGAGGCGCTGGACCGCTGCTTCCTGCTCTGGCCGGCGATGCCGGAGGGGCTGGCGCTGCTGGAGAAGCTGGCGGAGAAGGCGGGCGACTTCGCCCCCGCGCTGGCGCAGCTGGAGAAGATGGCCGCGGAGAACAAGGACCGCAGCGCCCAGGTGGATCTCTGGGTGCGCGCGGGGATCCTGCGGCTCGGCAAGCTGGGAGACGCCAAGGGCGCGCTCGCGGCCTTCGCCAAGGCCTCCAAGGTGGACCCGGCGCGCGCGGACGCGGCCGGTTTGTGCGCGGAGCTGCTGCTCGAGCAGGGGATGGCCGAGGAGTCCATCGCCCTCTACGAGAAGTACCTCACCACGCTCAAGGACCGCTCGGCGCAGGTGTCTTTGCACCTGCGGCTGGCGGATCTCTCCGGCAACGTGATGAAGAACGAGGGCGCCAGCCGCGCCCACCTGGAGGCGGCGCTCAAGGCCGAGCCCTCCAACGCGCAGGCCGCCTTCCGGCTGGCGAAGATCTTCGCCGCCGAGGAGGACCTGGCGAAGGTGGAGCCGATGCTGGACCTGGCGCTCTTCGCGCCGAGCCCGCTCAGCGAGCGGATCGCCTTCTGCGAGAGCCTGGCGATGCTCTACGAGGAGAACGACCGCCCGAAGGACGCGTTCTTCGCGCTCTCCCGCGCGCTGGCGCTCGATCCCTCCCGGGAGGGCCTGCTCCAGGGCGTGCTGGACAGCGCCAGGAAGGCCAAGGCCGAGCCGGAGCTGGCCAGCTCGCTGCGGCGCGCGGCGCTCGCGGCCACGGACGGCGCGGCGCTGCCGCTCTGGAAGAACCTGGCGCAGCTGCTGCAGACCACGCTCAACCGCCGGGACGAGGCGGCGCAGGCGTGGAAGGAGGTCCTCACCCGGGCCCCCGCGGACGCGGAGGCGAAGGCGGCGCTGGCGGCCCTGGCCACGGCCCCTGCCGCGCCGGTGGCCACCGAGAGCGCGCAGCGCGAGGCGCTGGAGGCCGAGGCGCGCAAGCTGGAGGGCTCCGCGGCGGACCCGGCGGCGGCGATCGCCGTCTACCGGAAGATCTTGGAGCTGGCGCCCGATGACGTCCCCACGCTCAAGCGGATGGGCGCCACCTGCGCCACGCTCTCGCAGTGGGAGGAAGTGGCCCACGTGGCCGAGCAGCTGGCCACGCTGACCGAGGCCAAGACCGAGCGGCAGGAGTGGAAGGCCAGGCTCGCGCAGCTCTACGCGGAGCGGCTCAACCGCAAGGAAGAGGCGGCGGAGCTCTATCTGGAGCTCTTGCGCGAAGGGCTCTTCAGCGCCGCGGTGACCGGCGGGCTGGAGCGGCTGGCGGCGCAGGGGATCCGGCAGCTGGAGATCTCCAAGTCGCTGGCGCCGCACTACGCCAAGACGGGCGATCACCAGCGGCAGGTGGCCTCGCTCCTCGTCCAGCTCTCCACGGTCCAGGACCGCGGGGAGCAGAAGGAGCTGCTCGAGCTGCTCGCCAGCACCCACGAGGGGCAGCTGGCGGACAGCCGGGCCGCCTTCGAGTTCCGGCTGCGCGGCCTGGCGGTGGATCCCGCGGATCAGCGGATCCTGGCCGAGGCCACGCGCCTGGCGCGCGAGCTCTCCTCCCACGCCGAGCTCTCCCGCTTCCTGGTGGACCTGGGCTCCAAGGTGGCGGACCCGGCCGAGGGCTGCGCCCTGATGCTACAGGGCGCCACGCTGGCGGAGGAGGGCGGGGCGGTGGACGACTCCGCCGAGGCGCTCAAGAGCGCACTCGTTCGCGCGCCGGACAGCCCGGACATCTTGTCCCGCCTGGCGCAGCTGTACGCGCGCGCGGGCCGCTTCCCCGAGTGCGACGAGGTGCTCCGCCGGCAGATCCTCCTGGCGGACGGGCCGGAGAAGGCGCGGCTGTACCTACAGCTCGCGGAGATCTCCGCCGAGCTCAACCGCCCGCGCGAGGGCGCCCAGGCGCTCCAGGAGGCGATCAAGGTCGGCGCCAACGAGGAGGAGCTGCTCCCCAAGCTGTGCCAGCTGCTCGAGCAGGGCGGCCGGATGAGCGAGCTCTCCACCGCGCTGGGCCGGCAGATCGAGCTCGCCGAGGCTGCCGGGGACAAGGACAAGGCCTCGCGCCTGAACCTGCGCCGCGCGCAGATCCTCGAGGCCTCGCTCGGGGACCGCGCCGCCGCGGTGAAGAACTACTCGGACATCCTCGCCCAGCGGCCGAACGATCCGGACGCCCTCTACGCGCTGGAGCACCTGCTCCAGGACGTGGTCTGCCGCGAGGAGGCGGCGCGCGCGCTGCTGCCCGCGTACGAGGCCTCCAAGGATCACCGCAAGCTGGTGGTGGCGCTGGACGTGATCGCCGAGTCCGCGCAGGACTCGCTGGAGAAGGTGCTGGCGCTCAAGCAGGCCGCGTACGTGCACCTGCACCAGCTGCGGCAGCCGGAGCTCGCCTTCACCGCGCTGGCCCGCGCGCTGCGGCTGGCCCCCACGGACTCCACCATCCGCAACGCCGCCCGGCAGGCGGCGGAGGACGCGGACGCGCTGGACAGCTTCGCCGAGGTGGTCTCCGAGCTGCTCACCGACGAGAGCGTCCAGGCGGTCCGCCCGGCGCTGCACCGCGAGCTGGCCGAGGTCTACGAGAAGAAGCTCGACAACCGCGCCGCCGCCATCGCGCACCTGCGCGAGGTGCTGGCGATCGAGCCGAAGAACGTGGACGCGCTCAAGAGCCTCTCCCGGCTCCACCGCGCGAGCGAGGAGTGGGCCGCGCTGGCGGACGTGCTGGAGCGGCTGGCGGATCTGGTCCCGGATCCGTCCGAGAAGATCTCCCTGATGCGCGAGGCCGCGCTGCTCCACGAGCAGCGGCTGATGGACAAGGAGAGCGCCGCCGCGAGCTGGAGGCAGATCTCCGAGCGCGATCCGCTGGACCGCGAGGCCGCCGCCTCGCTGGAGCGCCTCTACTCGGAGCTCAACCGGCCCCAAGAGCTGGCCTTCGCGCTCGAGCTGCGCCGCGCGCACGAGGGGCAGAGCCCGCAGGGACGCGAGTTCGCCTTCAAGCTGGCCGAGCTGCGCAAGCAGCTGGGGGACTCGCCCTCCGCGCTGCAGCTGTATCGCCAGATCGTGGCCGAAGATCCCAGCCACGCCGGCGCGCGCCACGCGCTGGAGCAGTGGGCCATGGCCCACCAGCCGGACTCCGCCGCCGCGCTGGAGGTGCTCGATCCGGTGCTCGCGCAGAGCGGAGATCACGACCGCCGCGTGGCCCTGCGCCAGTCCCGCATGGAGACCGCGCTGGCGGCCGAGAAGGCGCGCCTGGCCGCGGAGATCCGCGCCATCTACGAGCGGGATCTCGGCCAGCCGGACCTGGCCTTCATGTCCGCCCTGCGCGCCTTCGCCGCCGGCGTGGACCGCGAGACCATCCGCCCCGAGCTGGAGCGGCTGGCCCGCCTGACCGACTCCTTCGAGGACCTGGCGGACATCTACGAGACCGCCCTCTCCGAGGCCCAACCCGGGGACGAGTCCACCCTCCCGCTGATCCGCCGCTCCGCCGAGCTGCGCGAGCGGCTCTCCCAGCCGGACGAGGCGATCCGGCTCTGGAAGACGCTGCTGGAGCTCGTGCCCCAGGACCGGCAGGCGCTGGACGCGCTCTCCAAGCTCTACGAGAAGAGCAAGAACGCCAAGAGCCTCTCCGAGGTCTACGCGAAGAAGGCCCAGCTCGCGCAGGACCCGTCCGAGCGGCTGGAGCTGCTGTTGCGCGCGGGCGAGGCGTACGAGATGGCGGGGGACGAGGCCACCGCGATCGACGCGTTCCGCCAGGCGCTCTCCATCCGGATCAACAAGCGCGGGCTGGAGGCGCTGGACCGGCTCTTCGGCAAGGCGCACCGCTACTCGGAGCAGGCGGACGTGCTGGATCAGCTCTCCGCGCTGTCCGATGACCCGGCCGCCAAGCGGCTCTATGTCGCCCGCCGCGCGCAGCTGCTGGAGAAGGAAGGCAACGCCGGCGGCGCCATTGGCGCGTACTGGCAGGTGCTGGAGCTCTCCCCCGGGGACGCGGCGGCGATCGCCGGCCTGGAGCGGCTGCTCCAGAACGAGCAGGTGCGCCAGGAGGCGGCGCGGCTGCTCGAGCCGTACTACCGCTCCGTCAACGACACCCGGAAGCTGGTGGACGTGCTGGATCTGCGGCTGATCGCCGCGGCGCCCGGCAAGCGGATGGAGCTGATCAACGAGGTCGCCAACCTGCGCGAGGCGCTCGGCCAGAAGGCCCTGGCGTTCGCCGCGCGGATGCGCGCCTTCACCGAGAACCCCGAGTCCGGCAGCGCCCGCGAGGAGCTGGAGCGGCTGGCCGCGGACACCGGCGCGTTCGAAGAGCTGGCGGCGGCCTACGAAGACCAGCTGGAGAAGGGCGTCTCCCCCGCGCTGGCGCTGCAGCTGTGGCAGCGGCTGGCGGTGCTCTACAGCGAGCGGCTCTCCCGGCCCGAGCTGGCGGCGCGCGCCTGGGAAGAGGTCAGCCAGCGCGAGCAGGGCAACCCCCAGGTGCTCGAGGCCCTGGCCCGGCTGCACCGCAAGACGTCCAGCTTCAAGGAGCTGGCGCACGTGATGAAGCGGCAGGTGGTGCTGGAGCCCTCCGTGCCCCAGCAGATCTCCCTGCTCTTCGAGCTCGCGCACCTGGCCGAGGAGACGCTCAGCGACAAGGCGCTCGCGGCGGAGAGCTACCAGGAGATCCTCCAGCGCAAGCCGGACGATCCGAACGCCATCAAGTTCCTCTCCCGCGTGCTCGCCGAGAGCGAGCGCTACGCGGAGCTGGCCACGTTGCTCGGCCGCGAGGTGCAGCTGGCGGAGAGCCGCAAGGCGCACGAGGAGGCCTTCGAGCTGATGGTGCGGCTGGGCCGGCTCAAGCTGGGGCGGCTGGGAGATCCGCGCGGCGCGCTGGACCTCTTCAACGAGGTGCTGCGGCGCCGCCCGGCGCACCCGGGCGCGGTGGGGGCCCTGGAGGAGATGGCCCGCTCCGAGAGCCCGCTGCGCGGCGAGGCCGCGAGCGCGCTGGAGCCGATCTTCACCACCGGCGGCGACCATCTGAAGCTCGTGCAGATGCTGGAGTCGCGCGCCTCCATGGAGCCGGTGGCGCAGGAGCGCGCCGCGCTGCTCTGCAAGATCGCCGACATCTACGCGGGTCCGATGGACAACGCGGAGATGGCCTTCCTGTTCGCCACCCGCGCGCTGCGCGAGCTGCCGGACGACGAGCGCTCGCTGGAGCTGTGCGTGAAGTACGTGGAGCCGGCCGGCGCGATCGAAGAGCTGGCGGCGCTGCTCACCGAGGTCGCCACCAAGGCCGCGGACGATCAGTCCCGCGCCAGCCTGTTCCGGGCGCTGGCCCGGATGCAGATCAAGGAGAACGAGCCCCAGGCCGCGGTGGAGAGCTGGAAGCGGGTGCTGGAGCTGGTGCCTTCGGACCCCGAGGCCCTGGAGAGCATGGGCAAGCTGTACGCCCAGACCGGCCGCGCGCCGGAGCTGCTCGAGGTGCTGCGCCGGCAGCTCGCGACGACCGAAGAGGCGGGGCGCCGCGCGGCGCTGCTCTTCCAGATCGGCTCGCTGCAGGACGAGCACTTGCAGGACGCGTTGGGGGCGCTGGCCACCTTCCGCCGCCTGCTGGAGCTGAAGCCCGAGGACGCGGCGGCGCTGGAGCGGATGGATCAGCTCTGCCACAAGCAGGAGCGCTGGCCCGAGCTGGCGGACGTGCTCAGCCGCCGCATCCAGCTGCTCCCGCCGGAAGGCGCGATCGATCTCAAGTACCGGCTCGGCACGCTCCGCGAAGCCAAGCTGATGGACAAGTTCGGGGCGCTGGCGCTGTACACCGAGATCCTCGCGCTCCAGCCCAACCACGCGGGCACGCTGCAGCGGATGCAGAACATGGTGGCCAAGGAGCCCACCAACCAGACCGCGGTGGACGTGCTGCTCGCGGCCTACCGGGCCAACGGGGACGCCGGGAACCTGGCCCAGCTGGTGGAGATCCGCATCGGCGTCTCGCCGGACTCGCTGGAGCGCAAGACGCTCCTGCTCGAGCTGGCCACGCTGCGGGAGACCCAGGACGAGCCCGAGCTCGCGTACCTGGCGCTCTACCGCGCCTTCAAGGAAGACCCCAACGACGCGTCGCTGCGCGGCCGGCTGGAGAAGGCGGCGGACGCGGCCAAGACCTACGACGAGCTCACCGCGGCGTACGAGGAGGAGCTGCCGCGCATCGCCGAGGCGGCGGACGCGGCGCAGATCTGCCTCAAGCTCGGCTACATCCTGGATCAGCGGCTGCGCGAGGCGGAGCGGGCCGCCTCCTTCTACGAGAAGGCCCGGGCGCTGGATCCCTCCGTCTGGGACAAGGCGCTGCCCGCGCTGGACCGGCTCTACAACCAGCTCAACAAGCCCATCCAGTCCGCCGAGGTCCTCGCGGCCCTGGCCGGGTTGACCCCCGAGCCGCAGGAGAAGGTGGGGCTGCTCTTCCGCCTGGGCCAGCTGTGCCAGGAGATGCTGGAGGACTCGGACCGCGCCGCCGAGGCGTACGAGCGGATCCTCTCGATCGACAAGACGCACCTGGCCGCGGCGCGGCTGCTCGAGCAGATCTACGAGGCCTCGCAGAAGAACGACAAGCTCTACGCGATCCTCAAGCTGGAGCGGGACCTCGTCACCGGCCCGGAGCGCGAGCGGATCCTCTCGCGGATGGCGCAGGTCTCCGCGGACGGCCTGTCGGACGTCTCGCACTCGATCGACATCTACCGGGAGCTGCTGCAGAAGAACCCGCGCAACGAGCAGGCCTTCGCCGCGCTCGAAGGGATGTTGGAGAAGGCGGGGCGGCACGAGGAGCTCAAGGATCTCCTCGCCGGCAAGCTGGCCGCCACCATCGACCCGCGCGAGCTGGTGCGGCTGAACGACCGGCTGGGGCGCGTGCTCTACCGGATGCTCGGCCGGCCAGAAGAGGCGGTCCCGTACTTCCGCGCCGCGCTGGAGCGGGACGCGCGCCACCGCGGCGCGCTGGAGAACCTCCGGGACATCTACGAGGAGCTGCAGAAGCGCGATGAGCTGGTAACGGTGCTGCGCCGGCTGGTGCCGCTGCAGGACGGCGCGGAGGGCGTGAAGAACATCCGCATCCGGCTCGCCGAGGTCCTGGCGGAGATGGGCCGGCGCGAGGAGGCGCTGGACGCCTCCCGCCGCGCGCTCGAGGTGGAGCCGCACCAGCTCAACGAGCTGAACCGGGTGCACCAGATCTTCCTTTCGCTCAAGGCCTGGGGCGACGCGGTCCGCGCGCTGGAGCTGCGCGCGGAGGTGGAGCTGCGCCTGGAGGACCGCGAGCAGGCGGTGGCCACGCTGTTCCAGGTGGAGGAGCTGTGGGCGGGCCCGGCCAACAAGCCGGAGAGCGCGGGGCCGGCGCTGGAGCGGATCCTCGAGCTGGATCCGGCCAACCGCACCGCCTACGAGCACGCCACCAAGCTCTACTCCAAGCACAATGACTGGCGCGCGTACGCCCAGGTGCTGGACCGCTACCTGCCGCACCTGGTGACCGAGGAGGAGAAGGTCGCCACCATGCGCGACCTGGCGAAGATCCAGGAGCAGAAGCTCGGCCAGAAGGACGTGGCCTTCCTGGTGATGTGCCGCGCCCTGCAGATCGACGCGTCCGACCACACCATCCGGGAAGAGGTGGAGCGGCTCGCGGACGAGACCGAGAGCTACGAGGAGCTGGCCGCGGTCTACGAGGAGGTGGGTGACGCGCTCCCGCGCGGCCCGCTGGCGGAGAAGATCTACCTCACGCTCGCCAAGGTCCACGACGAGAAGCTGGATGACTCGGGGGCGGCCGAAGGCGCGCTGCGGAAGATCCTCGAGTTCGATCCCACCAACGCCACCGCGCTGGACGCGCTCGCCGGGATGTTCAGCCGGCGCGGCCGGGAGAAGGAGTACATCGTCGCGCTCGAGCAGAAGCTCGAGGCGGCCGGCTCGATCGAGGACCGCAAGCGGATCCTGCGCGAGATCGCCCGCGTGTTCGACGAGCGGCTGCAGGACCCGTTCGAGGCGGCCCAGGCGTTGCTGCGCGGCCTGGAGCTGGAGCCGGACACGGAGACGCTGCAGATCCTCACGCAGCTCTACCGGCGCCAGAAGCAGTGGGTGGACGTGGCCAACACCCTCTTGCGGGCGCGAGATCTCGCCGGCTCACCGGAGGAGCGCGCCGCCATCCAGGTGGACGTCTCCACCGTCTACGAGCGGGAGATGGGGGACGACGAGGGGGCGGTGGAGGGCTACCGCCAGGCGCTCGAGTTCGACCCCGGCAACCGCGAGGCGCTGGACGCGCTGGAGCGGCTCTACACCAAGCTGGACCGCCCGGCGGATCTGCTCGCGGTCTACGAGCGGCAGCTGGAGCTCTCGCAGGACTACCGCGAGCGGGTGAAGGTGCTCTTCAAGAGCGCCTCCATCTGGGAGGACAAGTACCAGAACCTCGGCCACGCGGACGCGTGCATCGAGGGCGTGCTGTCCATCGACCCGCAGAACCTCCAGGCGATCAAGGCGCTGGAGCGGCTGCGCCGCTCGCAGGGCCGGTGGGAGGAGCTGATCGGCGTGCTCGAGCGCCACGTGGCGCTCTGCCCGTCCCTGGAGGAGCAGGCGGAGATCTGGGTGGAGATGGGGGACGTCTTCCACCAGCAGCTCAAGCAGGTGGACCGCGCGGTCAACACCTACCACCACGCGCTGGAGCTCAACCCCAAGAGCCGCCCGGCGATGCACGCGCTGGGCACCCTCTACGAGCGAAGCGGCAACTGGCCCTTCGCGCTGGACATGCTCGCGCGCGAGGCGCAGGTGGCGGGCAACACGGCGGAGGCGGTGGAGCTGTACCACCGCATGGGGAAGATCAACGAGGACATGCTGCTCGACCCGGGCAGCGCCAAGAGCTGCTACCTGCAGGCGCTGCGGATCGATCCCGCGTACCTGCCCTGCATCCGGGCCCTCAAGGGCATCCACGAGATCGAGAAGGACTGGGGCTCCTACGAGAAGGCGCTGGTCCAGGAGGCCGAGGAGACCGAGGACCCCGAGGCGAAGAGCCGGGCCCTGCTGGAGGTGGCCAAGTACTACGCGGAGAAGAAGGAGGACCGGGACGGGGCGCTCCACTGGTACGAGGAGGCGATCCGCCTGGCGCCGGACTCGGAGGACGTGGCGCGGCCGCTGGCGGACATCTACATCGCCAAGGAGAACTGGCAGGGCGGTGAGCGGATGCTCGACACCGTCGTGGCCCGCATGACCGAGCGCGCCGCCAACGACGCGGACGGCAGCGTGGCCAAGGAGCTGTGCCGCCAGTACTACCGGCTCGGCTACGTGGGCGAGAAGCTGGGCAGCAAGCAGAAGGCGCTCGCCAGCTACGAGCGCGCGTACCAGCTGGACGCCACGTACCTGCCGGCGCTGGAGGGGCTGGGGAACCTGCTCGTCCAGGCCAAGCGCTACGACGAGGCGCTCAAGGTCTACCAGACCATCCTCATCCACCACCGGGACGACCTCACCGACCTGGAGGTGGTGGAGATCTACTGGCAGCTGGGAGACGTCCACAATTCGCTCAAGCAGTACGACCGCGCGCAGAACCACTTCGAGAAGGCGCTCTCCATCGACCCGGGCCACGAGCCCTCGCTGCGGGCGCTGATCGGCTTGGCTGACGCCGCGGGCAAGTGGGACAAGGCGGCGGAGTACCGCCAGAGCCTGGTCCGGGTGCTGGACGGGGACGCCAAGCTCGGGATGTGCATCGAACTGGGCATGCTCGCGCGCGAGAAGCTCAAGGACGCGCACATGGCGATCGACGCGTACGTGGGCGCGCACAAGATCTCGCCGGATCACCTGGACGTGATGGACGCCCTCTACGTGCTCTACCGCGAGACGCGGCAGGGGCCGAAGGCGGCCGAGATCCTGGAGAAGATGCTCAAGCAGGGCTCGCTGCAGAAGCAGCCGGCCAAGGCCAAGCGCGTCTTCTTCGCGCTCGGCGAGATCGCCCGGGACGAGCTCAAGGAGGTGGACCGCGCGGTCGCCGCCTTCAACCAGGCGCTGGATCTGGACCACCGCTTCATCGAAGCCTTCAGCGCCATCGAGGCGCTGCTGGGCAAGGCGAAGCAGTGGAAGCTGCTCGAGGAGAACTACGCGCGGATGATCCAGCGGCTCCCCAAGACCGAGGAGACGCACGCCGCGCGGATGACGCTCTGGAAGGCGCTGGGAGATCTCTACCTACGCGTGCTCAAGAACACCGACGGCGCGCTGATGGCCTACCAGGTGGTCTCCGCCGGCGCCCCGGAGGACGCGCAGATCCAGGAGGTCTACGGCGAGCTGGCCTCGCAGAAGCCCGGCAATGAAGAGAAGGCGGTGGCCGCCTACCGGCGGGCGCTGCCCAACACCACCAACCCGGGCAAGGTGGTCTCGGCGCTGGCGGAGCTGGCGGCGAAGCGGAAGGACTACGACTCGGCCTACCTCGCGGCGCAGGTGGCGGCGGGGCTGATCGGCGAGTCCGGGCCGGGCGAGCGGGAGATCCTCACCAAGCTCACGCCCTACGCGAAGAAGAAGGAGGTCGCCCAGCGGGCGCTGACGGACCGCCTCTGGCAGACGCACCTGTTCCACCCCAAGGTGCGCGGCCCCATCGGCGAGCTGATGGCGATCCTCTACGAGCAGGCGGGGGCGCTCTACGGCGTGCCGCTCACGCACTACCAGATCAACCCGAAGCGGCACCGGATCGAAGTGGGCAGCGCGCAGGAGTACCAGATCCACCACTACCGCTACGTGGCGCGGCTGTTGGGGATGGAGACGGTGGAGCTCTTCTCACCGTTCCTGATCGCCACCCGCGAGCGGATGGCGAAGCGCTCCAACGAGCCGGCCCCGGAGCCCATGCTCGGCGTGGAGATCTGCCATACGCAGCCGGTCTGTCTGAAAGTGGGCGGGAAGTTCTTCAGCGAGGCCGGGCAGAAGGAGGTCTATTACCTGCTCGGCCGGACCATGGCGCTGCTGCGCCCGGAGCTGGCGCTCTCCCAGCGCGTGTCCGCGGAGCGGCTGGAGGCGGTCTTCCAGGCGGCGATCAGCCTCTCGGTGCCGAACTTCCGCTTCACCGCGGACCCCACGGCGCGGATGAACGAGCGCCGGGCGCTGGAGCGGACCCTGCCGGAGCCCGCCCGGGCCGCGCTGGCCCGCGTCACCCACGAGTACCTCCGTACTGCCACCCCCAACGACCTGCGCGGCTACCTGGAGGGCGCGGAGCTGACGGCGGTGCGCACCGGCCTCTTCGTGGCCGGGGAAGTGGAGCCGGTGAAGAAGATGGTGATGGGGGAGACCGGGGCCACCTTCCGGGTCCCGGCGCGCTCGAAGATCCGGGATCTCATGGTGTTTGCGCTCTCCGAGGACATGCACGCCCTGCGCGCCGCGGTCGGTACGCAGGTGGAGGTGCAGGTGCGCAGGTAGGGGTGCGCAGGTAGGGGCTTTACCCCGTTGATCCCCGGCCCCCGTTCACCCCGAGCGCCCCTCGACTCCGGTCGGGGTGAACGGCGCGCTGCCGCGCTGCGCCGGGAACTGTCCCCGCTCGGTGGCCGTCCGTCCCGGCAGGAACAGAAGCGGGCCTCTCCGCTTGACCCCCCCCATGGCCACCTCTACGCTTTCACGAGTTTCTACCGGCCTTTCTGGGCCCTCAAGGGCGACGATGCGATTCGTCTGTGACAGCTGCCGCGCGCAGTACATGATCAGCGACGAGAAGGTTGGCGCGAAGGGCGTCAAAGTCCGCTGCAAGAAGTGCGGCTACGTCATCCTCGTGCGGAAGGCGGACGCCGCGGCGTCCGCGCCCCAGCCCCAGGCCGAAGAGGACGGCGCCACTCAGGTGCTGACGAATCCTCTGGGTGACTCGCCCCTCCCCGGCGTGGACACCACGCACCCCGGCGGCTCCCCGCTCGCGAGCGGGCATACCCAGCCGGACGCCAAGCCGAACGGCAACGCGGAGGGGGCGAAGGGCTTCCTCTCTTCAGTGGAGGAGGACGAGATCGGCGCGGTCTTCGATCAGGTCCTCAAGACCGGCCCCACGCCAGTCCCGACCGGCCCCGCGGTGGACGCGGCCAAGGCCGAGCTGGCGCTGGGCGACGACGACGACCGGCTCTCCACGCGGGTGCTGGACTCGGAGACGGTGAAGAAGCTGGCCGAGGAGTCCGGGCTTCCGGTCCCCAACACCAACGGCGCCAACGGCCACGGCAAGAAGAACGGCAGCAGCGCCGTCCCGCAGGACTGGTTCGTCGCGATCGACGAGAAGCAGACCGGCCCACTCACCGTGGACAAGCTGAAGGATCTCTGGGACCGCGGGGAGATCGGCCCGGACTCGCTCTGCTGGCGCGCCGGCTTCTCGGACTGGATGCCGCTCTCCGAGGTGGCCGAGCTCGCCTCCGAGCTGGCGCCCAAGCCCGCCAAGCCCACCATCGTCGCCCCGGCCTCCTCCAAGCCGGCGGTGGTCACGGTGCCGGTGGAGTCCGCGTTCAGCGCGGGCGGCATGACCAAGACGGTCCGCTCCGAGGTCCCGATGCTGGCCACCGCGCCGGTGGAGGAGACCGGGAGCTGGAAGCCCTCCGCGGCCAGCGCGCTGGCCTCGCTGGTGAAGGAGGAGATGGACTCGCTGGCCAAGCCCGCGGCCAAACCGGAGCCGGCCCACGGCCGCTCCAACGGCAACAACGGGCACGGCAACGGCGGTGGCGGGCTGCTGGATCTTCCGGGCGAGCCACTGAGCAACAGCGGCAAGCACCCGGCCACGGACGTGGCCATGCGCGGCGGCGGTGGGCTGCCCCAGCCCCCCTCCGGGATGGCGATGGAGTCCTATCCGGCCTCCGCCTCCTACGCGCCTTCCTACGGGGGCTACGCGCCGGCCCAGCAGCAGCCGCAGGGGCTCTCCCGCGGGCTGGTGATCGGCCTGTTCGTGGCGGCCTTCGCGGTGCTCTCGCTGGTGGGCCTGGTGGTGTTCCTGGTCCTCGGACGGGACCGCGCGCCGGCGCCCGCCGGGCAGGTCGCCGTGGCCCCCGCGCCCGCGCCGGTCAAGACGGCAGAGGTGAAGATGCCGCCCCCGCCGGTGGGCTCGAACGGTCAGCCGCTCCAGGCCGTCACGCCGCCGCCCGCGCCCGCGCAGCCCGCGGTGGCCCAGCCGCCGGTGGCCGCGGTGACCGCGCCCCCCAGCGCGTCCAAGCTGGATCGATCCCTGGGTGGCGGCGGCGAGTCCCGCTCCCGCCCGACGCGGGTGGCCAGCGCCGAGCCGCGCGAGAAGTCCGGCGGCTCGGGTGGGGACGAGGACGGGATGGTCTTCGGCGGCAAGCCGGAGAAGTCCAAGCCCGTCCCCGAGGCCAACGGCTCGGACGAAGAGTTCGACAAGATGTTCGGTGGCAAGAAGAAGGCGGCGGCTCCGGCCGCGGCCGAGGAGCCGAAGAAGAAGAAGGAGGTCTACGTGCCTCCGGCCCCTGGCGGCGGCGCGGACCTCCCGGAGACGCTCGGCCAGGCGGAGATCATGCAGGTGGTGGTCAGCAACAAGGCCGCCATCGTCCGCTGCGTGAGCGAGCAGAAGGCGAAGGATCCGGACGCCAGCGGCACCCTGGTGATGCGCTTCACCGTGCAGCCCAGCGGCAGGACCTCGAACGTCTCGGCGGTGACCGAGGAGTTCAAGGCCACGCACATGGCGGCCTGCATCGGCGGGCAGATCAAGAGCTGGTCGTTCCCCAAGCACAAGACCCAGGGCGATCCGATCAACTTCCCGTTCAAGTTCTAGCCGCTCGCGTCCCTCAACCCGAGCGCTCGCGCCCCGCTCAGCCCGAGCGAAGTCGAGGGCCCCTCGCGCCGAGGCGGCCCTCGCAGATCGCGACATGCACGCCTTGGGACACGGGCGTCCTGCTCGCGTGCAGCCGCCCTGAAGCAGACGCTGCAACCCACTGAAATACGGGACTGCTCGGCAGACCGTTGCGGTGCGCTTGTTGCGTAGCCCGCCCCGTCGACGTTCGTTGACAGGGTGGATCGCCGGGACTAACTCCTGGCCCGCTTTCAAGCAGGTGGTTTTCAAAAACCAGAGAGGGAGGACAAACACGATGCGATTGAAGAACTCAGCGCTGGCATTCGCGCTCGCAGTGGTTGCCGGCTTCGGCCTCACGCGTTGCGGGGACACCGGGACCGGTGCCACCACCTGTACGAAGGACGCGGACTGCACGGGGACCGGCCAGGTCTGTCACCTGACGGCCAAGCAGTGCGTGAAGACGTGCGACGCGGCGGTGGACTGCCCGTCCGAGGCGAAGACCTGCACCACGGCGCCGTTCGCCACGGGCGCCACCCCGAAGATCTGCCAGTGCTCCACGGACGCGCTGTGCGGGACGGGCAAGGTCTGCTCCACGGTGGACAAGATCTGCGCGACCAAGTGCACCAGCGACACCGACTGCGGCGGCCGCAAGTGCGACACGGCGACCGGCCAGTGCGGCGGCGGCGGCGGCACCTGCTCCTGGTCCAACTGCTCGACAAGTAGCTTCACGGCGGCGGGCCAGCAGTGCAACGGAGGCAGCTGCGGCGCCGGGCCCGCATGTTCGGGCGCGGGGCAGAGCACCTGCGCGAACAACAGCTACTGTGCCTCGTCGGTGTGCGGCTTGCCGGTCTACCCGACTCAGGCGGCATGCCAGAACTTCTACTCGGGAGGTCGTAGTGGTCCGACCTGGAACCCCGCCTCGTCCACCGGCCCGGTTATCTACAGCATCACCGAGGTGTCACACGGAGCTGGCCAGGCTACCACTGGCGCCTGCCCGAGCACCTCGTCGGAGGCGGGGAACTGCCAGTGCAACCCAACCGAGACCCAGTGGAACATCCGGGTCCTCGCCTACCGGAACGACATGGCGTGGCCGGCCACCCGCGCCGGGCTGTCGGGGTTCAAGTACGTCAAGGCTGACGGCACTGACTTGGACGTGATCGGCATGACCCTGCTTCGTCCCCAGACCGGATACGAGAATGGTGTGAGCGCCACCGACAAGCAGTTCAACCTGTACTTCTGTGGGTCGAACGCGAATGCCTTCCAGCCCGGCTTCCTGTTCACGGGCGGGAATGAGAGCTGCCGGCAATTCTGAGACGAACTCGAGAAAATATCCCTTATCCACCTGTCGTCGGTGGCCCCCGAGGGGGCCAGACGAGAGACCGAAAGGTAGAAAAGACATGAAATCGAAGGCGCTTTGCGCGGTGGTGATGATGGCTTGTGGTGGGGCGCTGGCCGGTGAACCGGTCTCCCTCAAGTGCCCAGCCGGCAGCGAGCAGAAGGTGGTGGCGGGCCAGGACGTCCACTGCGTGCAGGACGGCCGCTTGGTGGCCGGCCCAGTCGTGATGCTGTACCCCTCAGGAAAGAAGATGGCCGAGGGGCAGACGGTGGGCGCGGGTCACTTCCGGACGGGAACCTGGACGCTCTACGACGAGCAGGGTGTGAGGACGCACATCATCCAGTTCGACCGTGGCGACTTCCACGGAACCTGGACCGAGCTGCATCCCAACGGCCGGGCGAAGACGGTCATCCACTATGACCGAGGCGCAAAGGTCGGCGCCGCGGAGACGTACGACCCCACCGGCAAGCTGGTGACTGCCGTCTCGGCAAAGTAGCGATCGTGAGAAAGGAGAGAGCTCCTAAAGGCTCTCTCCCTTCTCGAGTGGCGCGAGTTCCCGTTCTCAGTGAAGCCTTACGGGGCAAAGCAACAGCGAAAAGAGAGTGCGCTACTCGCCACGGTGGGCAGGTCGGAGTTGCAGGTCGTGCCCGACGCCTTGAAGAAGATGGCCACCTGAACTTCAGGGCTGGGTGAGGTGACGTAGCCGACGATGTCTCGGCTCCACTCAGGAACGCTGAAAAGGTCTGCCGACGCTTTGCAGAATCCGACCAGCGTTCGGACCCCACAGAGTTCTCCTCCTTCGCCTAGGCAGATGTCTGAAGCGCTGTTCCAATCCTTCGCCGGTCGCGGAACCAGCTCGACACAGCTGTTACCAAACCGCCGCCGCCCAGTTGTGCAATTCCGACTCTCCAAGCTGGATGTCCGCGCGGCGAGGTTCATAAGCGCGACGCCGTTTTCATCCACCGCCGTCTTCACGGCGGCGAAGTTGGCGTTCACTTCGGAAGCCCTCGCTGGCGTATTCGGTTCAAACAAGTGCGGCAGCTTCACGCTCTCTGCGAGCGCCAGCGTTCCGAAGGTAACTCCCGCGGCAATCGCTCCCACCAGGGCCCCTCGTGTGGTTCCTTTCATGTTCCCCACCTATTGCCAGGTTGCGGCGTTCCAGTTGGTTTGATCCCACGTAGCTGCTTCGAGAGTCCCGCCATCAAGCGCATGTTCGGGACTCCCGCCATCCAGCCCATGCTCGCGACCCGAGATGCAGAAGCCGTAATGGGGATCGCAGATGATCTCCCGCACCTTCGCTTCATCGGGATGCTGCGCGATGCACTGCTCGTCAGAGGTGCAGCGGACCATGGGTTCACGGCACCCGAAGCAGATGAGCGTGACCAAGACTGCGAGGCTCAGCGAGCGGACTGGCTGCTTCCTTTCCCTTTCCATTGACACTCCCACGTGTGAGACGCCGCTTTTCACGCACTTGCAACAAGTGGTGCAAGCGGTTTCGCTCAGCGCGGCCCTCCGCGTCCGTCCGGTCGCGTGCACGGACGTCCCGATGGGCGGACTCCCGCGTGGTGCGCGGGAGTCCTGCCAGGGCCCTCAGCGCTCGTCGAAGGAGCGCTCTTCGTCTGGATCGCCCGGTGGCGAGAGGTCCACGTAGGGCCAGCCAGGGCTCGCCTCGATCGTCAGCAGCTGCCGCGAGTGCGTCCTCGGGTGGCGCCGGTGGCGGAAGACGTGCCGGTAGCGGACGTCGCCCTCGTTGAACGCGGCCTCACTGTAGCTGTAGCCCCAGGACTCGTGGGTGTGCGGCTCCTCGGCCTGGCGGTCGAAGTCGCCCGTCAGAAGGGCGAGCCCGTTCCAGGCGCGCGCCCACTCGGGATCGCGCTGATCCAGGGTGAGCGTCCGGAAGTGCTGGATCCAGCGCTCCTCGGGGGAGGGCTCAGAGCGCCGTCTTCGGCCCATCGGCGCCTCCGTCGCTGTACGGCCAGCCCTCGCTCGCGTCGATCTCCACCTCGTGCCAGCTGCCCGTCCGCGGATGCTGGCGATGGCGGAAGACGTGCTGGAAGCGGACCTTCTGGGACTCGTCCTGCGAGGGGGGCCACGCGTCACTGCCGATGTAGCCCCAGCAGCGCCCGCTCAGTGGATGCCGGGCTTCGAAGTCCAGGTCGCCAGTGATCGCGACCAGGCGCCGCCACGCCAGCTCCCACTCGGGATCGCCTCTGCGGATGCGCACCTGCTGCTCGGTTTCACTCCAGAGCGCCTTTCCGAGCGGTACAGCGGGCTCTTCGCGCGCTCCGGACTCCCCAAGCCAATCGCCGAAGTTGCGGCCAACGCGCCCGCGCCGCTTCTTTCGCTCCGGCTTGCTGCCCCCCTCCACGCCACTCCCCACATCCTTCCCCTCCACGCCCACGCTCCTTGTCCGCCCGCGTCCGGCCTTCGCGGGACGGCGCACACTACGGGAGGGGTCTGACGCTCACTTCGAAGCGGCGCGGGCCACCGCGTTGGGGAAGCGCTCGGCGTTCACCAGCCACGCGGCGGCGTTCTTCACGTAGCGCCCGGTGCCGGCGGTGTCCCAGTTGCAGTAGAGCCGGGTGAAGCCGCCGTCGAGGATCGCGCGCTTGCCGTCCTTCTCGTAGACGGCGGTGACGAGGTTCCCGGCGGAGCCGTAGACGAGCGGGGTGAGCGACTCGTTCGGCGTGAGGGTGGCGATGGTGATCCCCTCGTAGAGGTACTCCAGCCCGGTGGTGAGCAGGTGGTTCTTGCGGACCCCCACGTGCTTGCCTTCCTTCATCAGCGGCACGGTCTTGTCGCCGATCAGGTTGCCGGCCATCTGCGAGCCGAGCAGCGCCTGCGCCACGTAGTTGGTGTCCGAGTAGTAGGGCTCGTTGTCGCCCCACAGGTAGAGGCCGTGGCCGGCGTCGAAGAAGCGCTTGATCACCGCCAGGTGCTCCGGCGTGAGGAAGCGCTGATCGCTGCCAATGATCCAGAGCTGGCAGGCCTTCTCCAGATCCGCGGCGAGCTTCTTCGGAGCCGGCGCGCCGTTGGTGTAGCGCACCACGGAGAAGCCCTTCTGGCGCAGGGCCTCGCGGGGCTGGACGAAGTCGAAGTTGGACTCCAGCGTGTAGAGCTGGAGCACGACGATCGTCTGGCCTTCGAAGGCGCCGTCGACCGCGAGGTCGTACTTGGTGCTGCTGGCGTTGCCGTACGAGTCGCGCGGCAGGGGGCGCGAGCGGACCACTTCGCGGTACGTGTTGGTGCTCTTGTCGAGCTGCCGCTCCACCGTCTGCTCGGCGGCGGGCGCGGCGCTCACCCCCGCGGTGGAGTTGTACTGCGCGAAGGCGCTGCCGCAGAGGCAGAGCGCGAGGAGGAGCAGGGAGCGGGAGGAGTGCATGGCGCCTTTCAACGCGCCACGCGCCGGAAGGGTCTGCCGCTGGTATCTTGCCGCGCCATGTCGACCGACCTCGCCAATGATCTCCTGAGCTTCATCGACGCTTCGCCCACGCCGTGGCACGCGGTGGCGGAGGCCGCGAGGCGCCTGGAGGCCGCGGGCTACCGCCGCCTGGACGAGCGGGAGCGCTGGGCGGTTGCGCCGGGGGACAAGGTGTACGTCACCCGCGCCGGGAGCAGCCTGGCGGCCTTCCACGTGGGTAGCGAGCCGCTGGACCGGGCCGGCTTCAGGCTGATCGGCGCCCACACCGACTCACCCAACCTCCGCCTCAAGCCGAACCCGGCCTACGCCAAGGCGGGGCACCACCAGCTGGGCGTGGAGGTCTACGGCGGCGCGCTCTGGCACACGTGGCTGGACAGGGACCTGTCGATCGCCGGGCGGGTGGTGGTGGCGGGGAAGGACGGGGCGCCGGAGACGCGCCTGGTGGACTGGGGGCGCAAGGCGCTCTGCCGCGTGCCGAACCTGGCCATCCACCTCAACCGGCAGGTGAACAGCGAGGGGCTCAAGCTCAACGCGCAGGAGCACCTGGCGCCGGTGATCGGCCTGGAGCAGGCGGGCGGGTTCGACTTCCCGGCCTTCGTGGCGGAGGCGGCCAGCAAGGCGGGCGGGGTGGTGGCGGGCAAGGACGTGCTCGCGTTCGACCTGTGCCTCTACGACGTCCAGCCCAGCGCGCGGGCAGGGCTGCGGGGCGAGTACCTGCTCGCGCCGCGGCTGGACAACCTGGCCTCGTGCCACGCGGGCCTGAGCGCCCTGTTGACGGCGGCGGGGGACCGCAAGGCCACCTGCGGCGTGGTGCTCTACGATCACGAAGAGGTGGGCAGCAACAGCGCGCAGGGCGCGGCGGGGCCGTTCCTCAGGGATCTGCTGGAGCGGCTGGTGCTGGGGCGGGAGGGGACGCGGGACGGCTACCTGCGCGCGCTGGCGAGCTCCTTCTTCATCTCGTCCGACATGGCGCACGGCGTCCACCCGAACTACGCGGACAAGCACGAGCCCCACCACCGTCCGGTGCTGGGCAATGGCCCTGCCGTGAAGTCCAACGTGAACCAGAGCTACGCCACGGACGCGGAGGGGTGGGGCGTCTGGGCGGCGCTCTGCCGCGAGGCGGAGGTGGTGGCGCAGCAGTACGTGGTGCGGACGGATCTGCCGTGTGGCAGCACCATTGGCCCCATCACCGCGGGCGAGCTGGGCATCCGCACGCTGGACGTGGGCAACCCCATGCTCTCCATGCACTCCATCCGGGAGATGGCGGCCAGCGCGGACGTGGAGCGGATGATCTCCGTGCTGCGGCGCTTCCTGCGCTGACGCACAGCGCCAGATCGCTCCCACACCGACACCGATTTGAGCAGAAGGTCCGCGGCGTCGAATTCTCGCGACCACCCGTGCGCATCCGCTAGAAACGCGCACGTGAAGGCGAACCCTCTGCAGCCCAAGCTGCCGGACCTGCCGGTGCGCTCCGTGGAGGAGATGGGGCTCAAGGAGCTGGAGCGGATCCGGCTGATCCTCCGCGGCGGCTCGGTGATCGAGTGGCGCCGGATGCACTTCAAGTCGCGCGACGAGATCGACCGCTTCCTGCGGCTGTGCCAGATCGATCCGTCCCAGCCGGCGGACGACGCGTGGGCGCGGCAGATCCTCTCGGACTCGGTGGAGTACCTGCGCAGGACCTTCAACTACCGCGTGGCGGAGTCGATCGCCCGGCCGAAGGAGATCCACGACATCTTCATGTTCGCTTCGGGGCTGAAGGAGCCGAAGCGGCTGCGGAAGATCGCCTGCGTGGTGCTGAAGGTGATGCACGTCATCCAGCACATCGAAGGGAGAGATCTCCTCTTCAAGCTGGCCGTCTCCGAGGCGGAGCTGGCGCAGCTGGTGACGGAGAAGGTGCTCTCGGTGGCGCACGAGATGCGCGAGAAGCAGCTGCCGATCGTGGAGTTCCACGACTCGATCAAGGCGCGCGAGTCGGTCGTCACCAAGCTGCTCGCGAAGAAGGAGACGGTGGCCGCGCAGGTCTACGACAAGACCCGCTTCCGGATCGTCACCAAGACGCGCGAGGACATCCTCCCGGTCCTCTACTTCCTCACGCAGCGGCTGTTCCCGTTCAACTTCGTGGTGCCGAAGCAGACCGAGAACACGCTGATCTACTTCAAGGAGCTGCTGCGCAAGTACCCCAACTTCGCCAAGCACGAGGCGGAGCTGCACCTGGACACGGACTACGAAGACCGCGAGCGGCGGCGCCCCGGCAACAGCTTCTCCGGCGGCGGCTACCGGGTGCTCAACTTCGTGGTGGATCTCCCGCTGCGGCTGGACGCGTACCTGCCGCCTCCGGCGAGCGACTTCCGGCCGCGCAAGGGGCGGATCGGCTTCGCGTTGGTGGAGTTCCAGATCGTGGACGAGCAGACCGCCAAGCGGAACGAAGAGGGCGAGAACTCCCACGAGCTCTACAAGCTGCGCCAGAAGCAGCGCGTGCTGCGCCGGCTGGCGCGCGGGCTGGTGGTGCCCAAGCGCCGCCCGCGCGCGGTGAAGGGCCCGCCGCGCGGCTGAAGGGCTTCAGGCCAGCGCGAAGACCCAGCGCCGGTGTGCTTCGTCCCGGTCCTTGATCACCAGCGTCAGCGCCTGCCCGAGCAGCAGCAAGGGCGCAGGCTTGCCCTTCGCGCGCAGCACGGCGCCATCCTCGGCCACCTCCAGCCACGCGCCGCCGAAGGAGGGCGCCAGGTCGAAGAGCAGGACCTTCACGTCCATGGGCGGCGCGTCCAGCCGGACGTGCACCTTGCTCCCGGCCAGCCCCATCACCGTGCCCACGAACCGGGTGCGCGCGCCCAGCGGCTTGGCGAGCTCCGGGCGGAAGAGGCGGTCCATCACCACCTCGTTGGAGAGGTCCTGGACCTTGCGCTGCGTCTGGCGCGCGCGGTTGGCCACCTGGACCACCTCGGCGCGCAGCCGCTCGTCGTCCTCCACGGGCGGGTGGATCCCAGTGATCAGCTCCATCGCCTCCTTGTGCAGGTACACGCCGACCATCTCGCGCATCGGCGCGGAGAAGCGGGCGTACGGCTCGGCGCCCACGCCGGTGTGCGGTCCCGGCTCGGTGGAGTACTCGGAGCGGAGGTTCACCATCACCGCCTGCCGCTCGAGCGCGCGGGCGATCCGGTCCTCGCGCGTGTGCGCGGGCGAGACGGGCAGCTTGGCCAGGTACTCCGCCAGCGGCGTGGTGGTGGGCTCCCAGACCCAGGGCGTGCGGGGCAGGCCGTGCGCCCGGGCCACGTACTCGGTCAGCCGGGCGAGCGACTCCAGCCGCAGCGGATCCGGGCCGCCCTGGACGCGGTAGATGGGCTGCACCGCGGGGTTCTCGTGCTCGCGCAAGAGCCTTCCGCCCTCGGCGTTGCACATGAGGGAGATCTGCTCGTTCCAGGCCTCGACCTCGTCGCGCACCACCTCGGTGACGGCGAAGGCGAGCCCCTGGCCGTCCAGGGTGATCTCCACCTCCTCGCGGCGGTAGCGGATGAGCCCGCGCAGCTTGGCGAGGTGGATGCGGTGCCGGCCGACCTCGCGGAGCAGCTGGAGGCTGGCCTCGAACTCGGAGCCCGCGAGCGGGCTGGAGGCCGGAGCGTCCACCAGCGCCTGCACCTGCGCGAAGGAGAGCTTGGCCCTGGAGCGGACCCGCGCCCGCTCCAGCCGCGTCTCCAGGAGCTCTCCCTGGCCGTCAAGCCGGTGGAGGAAGAGCAGCGCGCGGCGCGGGCCGTCCGGGTTGAGCGAGACGAGCCCTTCGGAGAGCTGGCGCGGCAGCATCGGCACCGAGCTGCCGCCGGGGAAGTAGTAGCTGGCGCCCCGGCGCATGGCCTCGGCGAAGAGGGCGGAGCCGGGCCGGACGTAGAACGACGCATCGGCGATCGCGTAGGCGACCAGGTACCCATCACCCTCGCGCGCGATGTGGAGCGCTTGATCGAGATCCCGCGAGTAGGCGTTGTCGACCGTGACGAAGGGGAGGGCGGTGCGATCGACGAGCGCGGGATCGTCGATCCGCGGGTTCTTCAGCCAGGCTTCGGTCTCCGCGAGCACCGCGGGCGGGAACTCGACGGAGAGCTGCAGCGCCGTGGCGATCGCCGCGAGCTGGTCTCGAGGGGTGGAGGGGTCAGTGGGCATCAAGGGAGCGGAGACCGTTCAGGCCGAGCGGAGTCGAGGCCCGCTGCAGGGACGCCCCTCGACTTCGCTCGGGGTGAGCGGGGGAGGCTACTTCCTCTTGCGGTTCTTCTTCCGCGCCTGCCGCTCGCGCTTGCGCTTGTCCTTGAGCGCATCGCGGTCCCGGTCGTTCATGGACTTGCCCTGGGGCGTGGTCGAGTAGCCCATGAGGCGGGCCTTGGCCATGGCGGCCTGGCCCATGGGGGGCGTGTAGCCGGGGGCGATCTGCGGCATCTGCATGGGCATCCCGCCGCCGAGCGCCTGCTCCATCATCTTCGCGTCGCCGCCGAACATGGAGGACAGGTCCATGTTCTTCATCCGGGAGAGCTGGCCGAGCTGCTTGAAGCCGGGGATCCGCCCGAGCAGTCCGGGGTTCTGGCCGATCGAGCCCATCACCTGCTGCATCATCCCGAACTTCTGCATCAGCTCCTGGACGTCGCTCTTCTTGCGGCCGGAGCCCTTGGCGATGCGGGCCATCCGGGAGTCGTCGATGAGCGTGGGGTTCTGCCGCTCCTTCTCCGTCATCGAGTCGAACATCGCCTCGATCTTCCCGAGCTCCTTCTCGTCGGGGTTCAGCTGATCGGTCATCTCGCCGAAGATGGGGAACTTCTCGAGCAGGTCCTTGAGCGGGCCCATCTTGCGGACCATGCGGATCTGGTCGACGAAGTCCCGCATGTTGAACTTTCCGGAGAGGAGCTTCTGCGCGTCCTCCTCGGCCTTCTTCTCGTCGACGACCTGCTCGAAGTCCTTCATCAGGCCGACGATGTCGCCGAACCCGAGGATGCGGCTGGCCAGGCCGTCCGGGCGGAACTCCTCGAGGCGATCCATCGCCTCGCCCATGCCGAGGAACTTGATCGGCTTGCCGGTGACTTCCTTGATCGACAGCGCCGCGCCGCCGCGGGCGTCGCCGTCCAGCTTGGTGAGGATGAAGCCGTCCAGGTTGAGGCGGCGGTCGAACTCGGCGGCGGTGCGGACCGAGTCCTGGCCGATCATCGCGTCGCAGACGAGCAGGATGTTCTCGGGGTCGACCTCCTTCTTGATCGACTCCAGCTCCAGCATCAGCGTCTCGTCGATCGCCAGCCGGCCAGCGGTGTCGATCAGCACCACGTCGCACTTGAGCTCGCGGGCGGCGGCGTAGCCCTTGGCGGCCAGCTGTGGGGGCGGGGTGTTGGGCTCGAAGAAGACGGGGACCTCGAGCCGCTCGCCGAGCACCTTGAGCTGATCCACGGCGGCGGGGCGGTAGATGTCCGCGGCGACGAGCAGCGGCTTGCGTCCCTGCTTGCGCAGGTGGCTCGCGAGCTTGCCGGTGGTGGTCGTCTTACCGGAGCCCTGCAGGCCCACCATCATGATCCCGGTGATCTGCCCCTTCGTCGGCTTGAACTTCAGGGAGACGTCCACGGGCCCCATCAGCTGCTCGAGCTCGTCGTGGCAGATCTTCACGAAGTGATCGCCGGGGGAGACCTTCAGCTTCTTCCCGGCCTTGTCCGTGATGGTGGTCTGCACCACCTCGCCGATCGCCTTCTCGCGGACGCGGGCGACGAACTTCTTCACCACATCGAAGGCGACGTCGGCCTCGAGGAGGGAGACGCGGATGTCGCGGAGGGACTCATCCACCATCTCCGGGTTGATCTCCGTCTTCCCGGCGAGGCGGTTCTTGGCGGCGCGAAAGCCCTTGGTGACTGTCTCGAGCATGGCGGGGCGGTTTATACCAACGCGCCACCGGCCACCATGCTTCCAGGCCCCTCCACCGTCAGGCGACCGACGGACGTTGCGACAGAGGAGAAATCCGGCGATCTTGCCCGCCTGGTCTCCGAAGGAAGAGTGGCGGAATCGGTATACGCAGCGGACTTAAAATCCGCAGGCTCGCAAGGGCCGTAGGGGTTCGAGTCCCCTCTCTTCCATTGGAAGTGCGTCCTTGCGTCCCCAGAAAAACTCCACTATGGGGTGCGACCCGTCTGCGCGATTAGCTCAGCTGGATTAGAGCGCTGCCCTCCGAAGGCAGAGGCCACAGGTTCGAATCCTGTATCGCGCACTCAGAACCCCTCGGATGACTCGAGGGGTTTTGTTTTTCCGGGGTTGACGGTCCAGTCGATCCGTCGCTCGGAGGATGCGCTGTCGTCGTCCTCGGGTTTCGGCCGTCGAACGTCAGCATCCAAGACACGCCGGCTTTGGCCACGCGCAGGCCAAGTGACCACCCGCCATGTAAAGCGGGCTGGCCACGAGTTGCGGCAGCCAGCGTCTTTCGGGGGGATTTGGAGAATCCGCTGCCGGGTTCGCGCTTTGCAAAATCGGGCTGCCATGAGAACTGCCCTGGCGCTCTCGGTGCTGTGCGTCGTGTCCGCGTGTGGTCCCGAGCTGTCCCAGGGAGGAGACGCTCTCGAGACCGGGCAGCTCGAGTCGGAGATCTGCGCCGACGGTCCTACAACAGTCGAAGGGATCGATGTCTCGCGCTTCCAGGGGCCCATCAACTGGGCCGGCGTGAAGTCAGCGGGGAAGAAGTTCGCGATCATCCAGGCCGGCCGCGGCACGTCTCCGGACCCGCAGTTCGCCGCGAACTGGGCGGGCGCGAAGGCGAACGGGATCATCCGCGGCACGTACCTGCGCTTCTTCCCGGACCAGAGCCTGGACGCGCAGGCCAACATCCTGATCAACGCCAACGCCACGCTTCAGGTCGGAGATCTGCCGCCGATGCTGGACGTGGAGGACCGCGGCGGCACGACGCCCGATCGGTTGGCCACGCTGGTGGGGCAGCTGATAGCGAAGGTGAAGGCGGGCACCGGGCGGGATCCGATCATCTACACGGGCTACTTCTTCTGGAAGGACTTCGTGAAGAGCACGGCGTTCGGGAAGTACCCGCTCGTCATCGCGAACTACTCGTCGTCCTGCCCGCCCATCCCGGCCGGCTGGTCGAAGTGGACCATCCACCAGTACACGTCCTCCGGCCACGTCACGGGCATCACCGGCAACGTGGATTTGGATCGCTTCAACGGGACGCTCGCGCAGCTGCAGGCGCTCACGCAGGCGACGCCGACCCCGGCGCCCACGGGCGTGGTCACGGGCGCGATCTACCGGAACAACGACATCACCCAGCGCGTGAGCGACGCGACGGTCACCGTGGCGGGGAAGACGCAGACCACTGGAACGGACGGCCTCTATCGCTTCGAGCTCCCCGCGGGCACCTACGTCGTCTCGGCGACCAAGGCGGGTTTCGAGAAGAGCACCGTCTCACGGACCGTCACCTCGGGAGCCACCATCTGGGGATCGATGAACCTGGTCCGTTCGACCGTGCCGCCCGGCATCCTGACCGGCGTGGTCTACGAAGACGGCAACACCAGCCACCGCGTGGCGGGCGCTTCGGTGACGGTGGATGGCGTGAGCCAGCTCACCGGCGCGGACGGGCTCTTCCGCTTCGAGCTGCCGCCCGGCGACTACTCCGCGGTGGTGCGCAAGCTCGGCTACACGACCGCGAGCACCGCGCGCACCGTGACCTCGGGCGCCACGGTCTGGGCCTCCACGAACATCCAGGCCTCGTCGAGCCAGGGGCTCACCACCGGCACGCCGGAGTCCGCTCCGGAGGTCACCGCCCTCGTCGGTGGTCTCTACCGCCTGGACACGCTGGAGTCGCTCGCCGGCAAGACGGTGGAGCTGATCGACGCCTCCGGCGCGGTCGTGGCCTCCGCGTTCACGGACGAGCAGGGCGCGTACCGCCTGAGCCTCCCCGGCGAGTTCAGCGGCCAACTTCGGGTGCGTGCAGACGGGTTCCGCGAGGAGCGGATTGCCCTCAGCGTCCAGCTCGGTGAGCTGCGCGTGATGGACGTCGGGCTCGCGCCGGCCAGCGCGGCGAGCGAGGAAACGGCCGAGCTCTCGGCGGGCGATGTCGGCTGCACCGCCGGCGCTGGCGCCACGATGCTCTGGCTGGCGCCGCTGCTGGCGCTCGTGCTTGCGCGGCGCCGGTCGGCAGCACGGGTCAGCTGATACGCGGCGTCCAATCCGAGCTCGCGTGCGGCTCGGCGGCCAGGGCCAGGTGATACGAGGCACCTGATCTGAGAAGGTGGCCCCGTGGCTTCCGCGCTCTCAGAACTCTGTCAGCAGTGTGGGTTGTGCTGCAACGGCGCGCTCTTCACCTTCCTCCCCGTGTCTCCTCAAGAGGCAGCGCGGATGGAAGCGCACGGCGCCCGCATCAACCAGCGACGGGATGGCCGCGCAGCGCTCCTGCTGCCCTGCGCGGCGCTCCGGGGAACTTGCTGCAGTGCCTACCCGGATCGTCCCGCGCGTTGCCGCGAGTACGTCTGCACGCTGGGCCGCGCGGTAGAGCAGGGCGAGCGCTCGCTGGACGGTGCGACGGCAATCGTCGCCGAGGCGAAGGCAATGCTCGCCGCAGTCGAGAGCGAGCTGGACCCCGTCGCCAGCGACCATCCACTCAGCGTTCTGCAGCGAGCGCACCGGCAGGAGGCAACAGAGCCCGGTGACGAGCGCCTGCGGCGGGTGCGCGAGCGCACGCGAGACGCCGAGTCGTTCCTGAGCCGCTACTTCGTCTCGACTTCGTCCTAGGCGGGGTCGTACTTGCTGCGCGCCTGGTCGAGCCAGTCGAAGTTCGGCGCCGGATCGTGGGCGGGCCGGTCTAGCCACGACGGGAAGCCCTCGGTGTTCGACGGAAGGTTCGGCCCGTCGTTGAAGACCGAGCCGAAGAGCCGGCCGAGGAGCCCCTCGGGCTTCGGCGGGACGTACGGGGTGCCCTCCTCGACCGCGTCCACCAGGTGCTTGAGATCTTCCGCGTGGTAGAGCTCGAGGTCGTCGATCCCCGGCATGATCTGCGACTTGTCCACGTTGCCGTTGATGAGCGGGACGTGGTTGTCCGCCACGTAGTTCTCGAAGAGGGCCTTGGCCTCCTCCGAGGTGACGGTGTCCGAGCCAGGTGCGGCGGCCTTGGAGGCGAGCGGCCTCAGGCTGGGGCTGAGGCTGTCGATGCGCATGGAGGACATGCGGCATTTTCGCCAGGCCCACGCCCAGGTTGCCTGGATCCGTCACAAATCGGCGCCACCCGCGAGATCACTGTCCCGGAGGGCAGGTGTCCTGGACGTTGATGAGCTCGCCCCGGTAGGCCGCCAGCAAGGGGCTCCCCGCGGAGTAGGGGTACGACGTGTTCGCGTAGAGCGCGGTTCCGGGGAGGTCCACCTGGCTGGGCAGGCCGACGAACTGCAAGCGCAGGCGGTACTTCCCGTCCGAGAGCGCGGCCATGTTCTGCGCCATGGAGATCAAGAAGAGCTTGCTGGCTTTGATCGTCGCCGCGCGTCCCTCGCGTCCGGTGCCGTTGGCGGTGGCGAGCGCGGTGACGTCCAGCCGCATTGCGAACTCGAAGACGCCGGTGCTCGTGACGGTGTCGGAGACGTAGGTCCCGACCATGGCGGGGGAGGTCCCCGCGAGGTTGATGTTGATGTAGCGAGAGGAGGGCTGATCCGAGAACGTCCGCGTGGGCGCGAGCGTCCCGTGCATCTGGCTCGTCTCTGGGACCCCGAAGGCCGTGAACATCGTCTGCTTCATCAGGCAGATGTCCTCCGTCTGCGGATGGAAGTAGGGAACGTAGTAGTCGATGAAGCCATCGACGGTGGCCTGCGCGGGAGCTGCGAAGAGCGCCAGTCCCAGGAGCGTCGCTGCACGGAGCTGCTGTCGAAACATGTCTTCCCCCTCGGTGAGCTGCGACTCTCGAGGGTAGACAGCGCGCGCCGCGGCACCAGTTGGCCGGCTGACCTCAACGCGCGGACGTACGAGAACGTTCAGTCGAACAGCTTGCTGAGGAACCCCCGCTTCGCGGGCGGCGCGGGCGGCGCGGCCGCCGCGGAGATGATGCCCTGCACCTCGTCCTCCATGGTGGCCAGCACCAGGGGAGAGATCCGCGCCTGCTCGGGCGCGTCGTTGAACATGGCGGCCGCCATTCGCACCAGTGCGGGTGAGTGGGGGCCCACCGCGTCCGCGACATAGAGCGCGCCCTGGCTCGGCGCCGCGAACGCGAGCACCTTGGCGTTGAGCTCCGCGCGTACTTGCCGGATGAACTCGGGGAGCAGCATCCGCTCCGGCGCGTACTCGTCGGTGAAGCACAACAGGCCAGGGGCAACATCACCTCGCTCCACCGACCGCTTGGCGAGGTTCTCCAGCGCGCGCTTCTCCACCATGCTCAGGGGAGGGTCCGTGGGACCGGGCGCGCCCATCACTTCGAAGGTCTTCGGGGTGTCGAAGCCGTAGCTGACCCACGGGCCACGCTCGGCAGGGTGCAACATCCTGCGGTGGAGCGACTGCTCCCGCCGAGCCCAACCTTCGGGCCGGAGCTTGGGAAGCAGCACACCGGCGGGCCCTTCCCCGGCCTTCCGGGCAGCCTCCAGCAGCGTCACCTCCTCGTTGCCGACGATGGTGCGCACCTCCAGGCCGAGCTTCGCCAGCGCCGGAGTCCATTGACGGGCCTCGTGCTCGAGCACGAAGAAGATGGAGACGCGCTCCACAGGGCCCTGGGGCAAGCTCCGTCCGACGAGCGCCGCCAGCGATTGCGCGTGCCGCTCGTCGAAGGCGTTGCCGCCCGAGCAGATCAAGCCGGGAGCGACCGTCTCTCGCACTGACTTCTCATCCGGGAGGTAGAGCATCAAGTGCCTTACCCCTCGGCAGAGTGCGCTGTGCAACCGCACCGCCCAGGTGACAGCGGTGCGGTTGCCGACTGACGGCTACGACTTGGTGCCCTTGCCGTCCTGGATCACGATCGTCTGCGAGCCGGAGAGCTTGAAGGTGCCCACGCCGTGGATCTTCACCTTGCAGTCGCTGCAGACGCTGCTGTTGGTGGTGTTGCCGTCGATGGTCGTCTCGGTGGTGCTGGCGCCGTCGATGATGTCGACCTTGTACGTCTTGCTGTCCTTGTTCTCGATCCCGCCGGCGAACGCGGCGGCTGAGGTCAAAGCAATGACGATCCCGGCGAGCGGAAGCAGCTTCTTCATTGAGATGGCTCCTGGTCAGTGTGCCGCTGTGTCTTCCCAGCGGGTCCACTGAAGACAGCGTCAGCGCCGGGCGTCGCAGGAAAACTGACGCTGGAGCGTGTCACCAGTCGTTCGCGACCTCGAGCCCTTCCGCGAGCTCCTCATCGCTGATCACCCCGGCGTCGTGCGCCACGTTGAGCGACTCCCGGATGTCGTCCACGTCGCCGCCGGAGCTGAGGAGGATTCGCACCGCGTCCTTGAACTCGCCTTGGATCTCGCTGAAGCGCCGGATGACCTGCGCGCGGAAGATGGGGTCCTCGTTCCGGCTCAGCTCCAGCGCCGCGTAGGTGGGCGTGACCGAGCTGAAGCTCTGGCGGACAACGGCGTCGGCTTCGAGGCGCTTCTCGACTTCTTCGGCGTAGCCCGCTCGTGTGGAGGGCGGGTAGAGGCCCAGCGACACCAGGTAGGCGTCCGCGGCCTCGACGGAGGCGGGCGGCTGGACGGGGTCTCCGAGCTCGCTCGCGTCCTTGAGCTTGCCGTCGTGGGTGGAGATCTCTCGCGCCGTGGACATCAGCCGCTCGAGGTCGTCGTCCGGCAGCTGCACCAGCCAGTCGAGGTACGCCTGCGGCGAGACGCCCAGCCGCCGCGACTCGGCGCCGATGAACTGGCCGATGTAGTGGCGCCCGTTCTCGAGATCCTTGAGCTGTTCGGCCTTGGCCTCGGGCACGCCGAGCCGGATCAGCGCCGCCTTGGTGTCCGCCTCCTGGCCGCCATCTCCCTCGCCGGAGAAGAAGCCCTTGAACAGCTTCACCAGCGTGCCGCCAGCGATGAGGATCGCCCCGGCGATGTCGCCCGGTGGAGGGGTGAGCAGCAGCGCCGCGCCGGCGGCGATGGCGGCGTCCGCGGCGCCCTCCACGACCTCGCCGTTGCTGAACTCCTCGAAGGCGCTGAGCGCGGACACCGCTGCGGTGAGCGCTGGGACGGCCCTGCCCGCGAAACCGGCGAATTTGGCGAAGGAGGTGCTCTTCTGGACCAGCCCCGCCGCGGTGCCGGCCACGTCGGCGACCTGGATGCCCGTCCCCGTCGCGCCGAGCACGTATTGCAGCTTTTGATTGAGGTCCGCCTCGCTGAGGTTGGGCGCGCCCGCCACGAGCGCGACCACGCCGAACGCCGCGCCGGCGGCTTTGAGCTTCAGCGCGAGCTTCGGGGAGAGGCCGCTCGTGGACTCCTGGAGCGCGGCGTACGCCGTCTTGATCGCCTCCGGCCCCTTGGCGCTGGAGACGTTCCGCAGGTTGGACGTGATCTTCGCGAGCGTGTTGGCGTCCACCCGGAACAGCTTCGTGTTCCTGGCCACGCCCGCGAGGATCGCGTCCGAAGAGGCGGTGTCACCGGCCTGGCTGTACGCGGCCGCGGCAGTGCCCGCGCTCTCCAGCGTGGCCTCGCTGACCGCGTCGAGGAAGGCGTCCGCCTTCTCGTCTCCGTCGTGCTTGCGGATGGAGTCGGCGAGCTGCGGCACCGCGTCCAGGAAGGTCGTCTGGCCTCGTCCCTGGGCCGCCAACGCGTCGGCGATGGCCTTGCTGCCCGCCTGCGTCCGCGCCAGGTCTGGGAGATCGCGGAGCGCCGAGGCGGTCACGAGCTTGAGCTGTACGCCCCACGGGATGAGCCCGTCGTCCGAGCCGCGGCCTTCGATCAGTGGATCGTTGGCCACCTGGGCCACGGCTGTGAGCGTGCTGCTGAGTCGAGCTCCGGTGTCCTCGAAGGCCTGGAACTCGGCGGCGTGGCGCTGCTTGAAGTCGGCGATGACGTCGGCGATCTCCTCGGGCGTGCGGCCGGCGGCCGCGAGATCCTGGGCGATTCCCTGCACGTCCGCGGTGAGCTCGGCGACCTTGTCGCGCGCTTCCTCGAAGTCTTCGCGGGCGTCCTCGATCCCCTGGGTGGTGAACTTGGCCGCCTCGACCGCGGTCTTCCCCTTGCCGGCCGCCTGGAGGGAGTTGGCCAGCTCCACGCCGAAGAGCGCGCCGTGCCCAGCGGCGGTGGCGCGCCGGAGGACTCCGCCGAGCTCGTCGTCGTCGTCGCCGATCAGCTCGTTGTCCAGCCCGGCAGCGAAGGCGTCCGCCAGGGCACGCGCCTGCTCCGGCTGGCACGCGGCGGCCGCGTCGCAAAGCCCGTCCACCAAAGACTGGAGCTCATCCTTCCCGGGCCGGCCGTCGTCCGCGGTGGCGGTCTGCGCCAGCTCGGTCACGACGTCTGAAGTGAGGGAGAGCAGCTCCCGCTGGTAGGCGGGATCGGGATTGGCTTGGAGCTTCTCCGCGAGCGTGTGCGCAGCCGCGGCCGGGCTGGTCTCGCGCGCCGCACGCACCGCGTCCGCGTCGGTCTGCGCAGGGGTCGCGGCAGGAGTGACTGGTTCGTCGGCAATTGGCTCGGTCTGCGTGACCGGCATCCCGAACGCGTTGACGCGGAAGGTGCCTCCGTCTCCGCTCGCGGGCGGCGATCCTGCGACCGGATTCAGCGTCTGCGGAGCGCCCCCGGGCGTGCTGAAGCGATCTCTTCGCCGAGGGGGCGGAGGCTGGCGGGGCGCATCGGCCGTGCGGGCGAAGGGAACAGTGCTGCGCTGGCCTGCCGGCGACGACGACCTGACTTTGGGAGTAGTCACGTGCGCCATACGCGCGACGCTGCCCGGCGGTTACAGCGTCACGCTGGCAAGGGCGTTGCTCCCCGGGTAAGAGCGAGCGCCTCGCTTCGGCCAAGGACCTGCCCATGACCCGGCTCACGACAGTGTTGTGCCTCGGTGCGACCCTGCTAACGGCGGGCTGCATCGACTGGGAGCTGGCGCGCGCGTCCTTCAACACGGACAACACGGACGCCGGGCCGGATGGGCTGCACGAGGACGACGCCGGCGAGCAGCCGGTGGTGGACGCGGGCGAGAAGTGCAGCCCGGAGAACTGCGCCGGCTGCTGTGAGGGCGACCGCTGCGTGGATCCTCCCACGGGGAGCGCGTGTGGCGCGGCGGGCGCGGCCTGCAATGTGTGCCCCACCGGCGATGCCTGCGATGCCGGGACCTGCACCAGCTGCAACGCGCAGAACTGCGCGAGTGGCTGCTGCCAGGGCGCGACGTGTCTGAAGTCCGCGTTCGAGAGTTGTGGGATCAGCGGCGCGGCATGCCAGGCCTGCAACCTGGCGAACGCGGACGCGTGCAACGTGCAGGGGCTCTGCCGCTGCGGCGGCCAGGCGCCCTGCGCGGTCGGACAGCACTGCGTCGCAGGTGCCTGCGTCTGTGACAGCACGTCTTGCCCGGGCTGCTGCGTGGGGAAGACCTGCAGGAGCCCTGCGACGGTCGGCGCGTGTGGCGCCGGAGGTGCAGCCTGCGTGGCGTGCGACACCCGCTCGGATACGTGCTCCTCCACGGGCACCTGTGCCTGCGGTACGGGCCCAGCCTGCGCCCAGGGGCAGCGCTGCGTGAGCGGCGTGTGCCGGTGTGACGCCACGAGTTGCCCGACGGGCTGCTGCGCCGGGGGCGCGACCGGCACTTGCAAGGCGCTCTCGACGGGCGCGTGCGGCGCGGCGGGGGCCACCTGCACCGCGTGCAGCACCGTCACCGCGGACAACTGCAACAGCGGCGCGTGCGCGTGCGGAACGAACGCCGCCTGCGCGGCCGGGAAACGCTGCGTGTCCGGACAGTGCGTGTGCGACTCCACGAGCTGCTCGGGCTGCTGCAGCGGAGGGACGACCGGCACTTGCGTGACGATGACGAGCCCCACCGCGTGCGGCGCCTCGGGCGCTGCTTGCGTCGGCTGCAGCAGCGTCACGGCGGACCGCTGCCTGAACGGCGCTTGCTCTTGTGGCACCAGCGGCAGTCCTTGCCTTGCTGGCCAGCAGTGCGTTGGCGGCGCGTGCCAGTGCAACGCGACGAGCTGCCCGAACGGTTGCTGCAATGGCGGTCCGACCGGCACGTGCCGGGCCTGGTCCGTGGCGGCCTGCGGGAGCCCGGGCTCCACGTGTGCGCCTTGCCAGGGCACCAGCGTGAACGGCTGCACCGGCGGGACCTGCACCTGCAACGGCGGGCCGGCCTGCGGCGTCGGCAAGCGCTGCTGCGACTCGTGCATCAACGGCACCATCTGCCCCTGAGCGGTTCGCCCTTCTCCGAAGGGCGGCTGTGCGGCCCCTCGACTTCGCTCGGGGTGAACGGAGGGAGCACCTCTGCCGATTCCGCAGCGGGCGCTCTGCGGAATCCGCAGCCAGTCTGCAGTCACGACTTTTAAAGGCCCGATTCTCCCAATGAACTGAGCGAGGAACGGCCGGTGCAATCACACCGGCGCATGAACGCCAAATCGCTCTGGTTCGCGGGGCTGGTCGCGCTGCCGATGATGGCGCGCGCCGCGGGGCCCACGCCGGTCACGCTCGAAGAAGCCACGGAGCGCGCGCTCGCGAACGCGCCGCAGATGGCGCAGGCCCGGGGCGCGGTGAAGAACGCCTCCGCCGCCCAGCGCAGCGCCGTGGGCGCGTGGCTCCCGTCGCTGTCGCTGAGCGCGGGTTCGTCGCTGGGCGGCACTGGCACCTTCAACCCGGCCACCTCCACCGGCGTGGCGGGAGACGACCTGCCGTTGGTGAGCGACTCCGGGAGCTCGCCCTCCCTCAACGCGGGCGTCTCCGCGTCCTGGGAGCTCTTCAGCGTCTCGCGCTTCGCGCAGGGCCGCGCGGCGCACGCGCAGAGCAGCGCGGCGGAGGCGGGGCTGCTCGAGCAGCGAGCCAGCGTGGTGCTCCTCGCGGTGCAGGCCTTCAGCGAAGAGGAGCGCGCGGAGGCGCTGCTCGGCGTGGCGGTCTCGCGGCTGGAGCGCGCGCAGCAGGGGCTGGCGGCGGCGGAGAAACGCTCCGCGGTGGGGAGCGCCACGCGCTCGGACGTGCTTCGAGCTCAGCTGGAGGTGAACACCGCCAAGGCGGCGGTGCGCAGCGCGGAGGTGGCCCACGCCAGCGCCCGGGACGCGCTGGGCCGGTTGATCGGTCTGGATGGGCCGGCCGATGCGCGCTCGAAGGGGCCGGTTCAACCCACGCCGCTCGCGCTCGCGGACGCGCAGGTCGTGGAGGCGATCGTCCTGGCCTCACCGCAGCTGCGCGCGGCGGAGGCGGACGTTCAATCCGCGGACGCCGCGGTGGGCGCCGCCACGGCGCAGTACTTCCCCACGCTGCGGCTGGGGGCGAGCTACGGGGCCTCCACCCGCGCGGTGGGAGCGTCTGCGGCGCAGAACAGCTGGTCGGTGGGGCTGGGGCTCTCACTTCCGATCTTCGACGGCTTCCGCCGCGAGGAGACAGTGGAGCGGGCGCGGGTGGGCCGCGGCGTCGCCACCGCCGTGATCGACGACCTCCGCCGCTCGCTGCGCGCCTCCGCCGAGCGCGCGCTGCGCACCGTGCGCCTGGAGGAGGAGCAGATCGACTTCGCGGCGCAGGCGCTGGAGGTGGCGCAAGAAGATCTGCGGGTCCAGCAACAGCGCTACGGCCTGGGCGCCTCCACGATGCTGGAGCTGCTCACCTCGCAGTCGAACCTGGCGCAGGCGGAGGGCGCGCTGGTCACCAGCCGCTTCGACTACCAACTGGCCCGCGCCGAGCTCGAGGCGCTGGCGGGGAGGTCGCTGTGAGCGCGCCAGTCATCCGGGTCGAAGGGCTGCAGAAGCGCTACCGCATGGGAGATCAAGTGGTGAACGCGCTGCGCGGGGTGAGCCTGACGGTGGAGGCCAACGAGTACGTGGCGGTGATGGGCCCGTCCGGCTCGGGCAAGTCCACCTTCATGAACCTGATCGGCTGCCTGGACGTGCCGAGCGCCGGCGAGTACTGGCTCAACGGTCAGCCGGTGGCCGGGCTGGACGGGGACGCGCTGGCGCGGATCCGCAACCGCGAGCTGGGCTTCGTCTTCCAGACCTTCAACCTGCTGCCGCGCGCCACCGCGCTGCAGAACGTGCAGCTGCCCCTGGTCTACGCCGGGGTCCCCCGCGCGCAGCGCAAGGAGCGCGCGGCCCGCATGCTGGAGCGCGTGGGGTTGGCCGAGCGGATGGGGCACCGCCCCAGCGAGCTCTCCGGCGGCCAGCGGCAGCGGGTGGCGATCGCCCGGGCGCTGGTCACGCAGCCGGCGCTCCTGCTGGCGGACGAGCCCACCGGCGCGCTCGATACGCGCACGGGCGAGGAGATCATGGCGCTCTTCGCCGAGCTCCACGCGCAGGGCCAGACGATCATGGTCGTCACGCACGAGCCGGACATCGCCGCGCACGCCCAGCGGATCCTCTTCTTGAGGGACGGGCAGGTCGAGCGCGACGAGCCGGCCCAACCCCAGCAGCGCGCCATTGGAGGCAGGTCATGAAGAAGAAGGTGTTGCTCGCCGCGGTGTTCGTGCTGGTCCTCGCAGGGGCCTTGCGCTGGGTGCTGCGCTCCCGGGCCACGGCCGCGCCGGAGAAGCCCACCGCGCTCGGCTCGGTGGAGCGCAAGACGCTGGAGATCCAGGTGGAGGCCCCGGGCCTGCTCGAGCCGGTCCGCGTGGTGGAGGTGAAGTCCCGCGCCGCCGGCGAGGTGCTCAAGGCCCAGGTGGAGACCGGCGCCACGGTCGAGCAGGGCGTGCTGCTGGCGGAGATCGATCCGCGGGACGTGGAGAACGCGCTGCTGCAGGCGAAGGCGGACGTGGAGGCGGCGCGGGTGCACGCGCAGACCGCCGAGGCGAACCGCAAGCGGATGGAGGCGCTCAAGGCCTCCAAGGTCGTCACGGTCCAGGAGTACGAGTCCGCCAACGAGGCGGCCGCGACCGCGCGCTCCGCGCTGGTCCGGGCGGAGACGAACCTGGAGCTCGCCCGCGAGCGGCGGGGAGACGTGACCATCCGCGCGCCGATCGCCGGCACCGTCATCGAGCGCACGGTGGAGCCCGGGCAGATCATCGCCTCGGCCACCGGCAACGTCTCCGGCGGCACCACGCTGTTCAAGATGGCGGACCTCTCGGCCATCCAGGTGCGGCTCAAGGTGAACGAGCTGGACATCGGTCAGGTGCAGGCGGGCCAGGTGGCGCAGGTCACGGTGGGCGCGTACCCCAACCGCAAGTTCGCCGGCGAGGTGCTCAAGGTGGAGCCGCTGGCGGTGGTGGAGCAGAACGTCACGATGTTCCCCGTGCTGGTGCGGCTGGAGAACAAGGAGGGGCTGCTCCGCCCGGGGATGACGGCGGAGGTCTCGGTGCAGATTGCCCGGCGCCAGGACGCGGTGGTGGTGCCCAACGCCTCGCTGGTGAGCCCGCGCGAGGCGCAGAGCGCGGCGGCGACGCTCGGGCTGAGCGCGGAGGCGGTGAAGAGCTCCCTCCAGCGGACGGGCGAGCAGCGGCAGGGGCGCGGCAGCGGGCGCGCAGAGCGTCCAGAAGGGGCGAGCCGGTTCGCGGTGGTGTTCGTGAAGTCGGCGGAGGGGACGGCGGCGCGGCGGGTGGCGCTCGGCCTCTCCGACTGGGAGCACACCGAGGTGGTGAAGGGACTCGAGCCGGGCGAGCAGGTGGTGCTGATCTCCGTGGCGAAGCTGCAGCAGAAGCAGCAGCAGGCGACGGACCGGATGCGGCAGCAGGCCGGCAATCCGCTCGGCGGCGGCGCCGGTGGGCCGGGCCGCGGGCGGGGAGGGTGAGGCCATGGACGTGCGAGAGACGCTGCGCGAGGCGCTGGACGCGGTGCTGGCCAACAAGCTCCGCTCGCTGCTCACGATGCTGGGGATCATCATCGGCATCGCCGCGGTGATCGCGATGATGGCGCTGGGTGAGGGGGCGCAGCGCTCGGTGGCGGCGCGGCTGAGCACGCTGGGCGCCAACGTGCTCACCATACGTCCGGGCCAGTCCTTCTCCGGCGGCATCGGCCGCGGTCAGGCGTCGCTGACGGTGGAGGACGCGCAGGCGCTGCGCGATCACAGCCAGGTGCTGCAGCAGGTGGTGCCGGAGATGGAGGGGCGCTTCCAGGTCCAGGCCGGTGGCAAGAACGCCAACCTGTCGGTGGTGGGCACCTGGCCCGCCGCGTTCGAGGTGAGCTCGAACGCGCTGTTGGCCGGGCGGCTCTTCACCGAGGCCGAGGAGCACGGCCGCCGCCGCGTCGCCGTGCTTGGCGCGCTGGTGGGGGCGCAGCTGGAGACCGACTCGCGCGCGCTGGTGGGCAGCACGATCAACATCCGCGGGATCTCCTTCGAGGTGATTGGCGTGCTCGCGGAGAAGGGCGCGCAGGGCTTCTCGAACCCGGACGAGAGCCTCTACATCCCGCTCTCCACCGCGCAGACGCGGGTGATGGGCAGCGACAAGGTCCGGTCCATCGCCGTGCAGGTGGCCGGGCCAGAGCAGATGGATGACGCGCTCGCCGAGGTGGACACGCTGCTGCGGCGCGAGCGGCGGCTCCGCCCGGAGCAGGCCGCGGACTTCAACATCCGGGATCAGGCCTCGCTGCTGAACACCGTCCAGGAGACGACGCAGACGTTCTCGTTCCTGCTGGCGGGGATCGCCGCGATCTCCCTGCTCGTGGGCGGGATCGGGATCATGAACATCATGCTGGTCTCGGTCACCGAGCGGACGCGGGAGATCGGCCTGCGCAAGTCGCTCGGCGCCAGGCGGCGGGACATCCTCACGCAGTTCCTGATCGAGTCGCTCTCCCTGTGCCTGGCGGGCGGGGCGCTCGGCGTGGCGCTGGGCGTGGGCGGCTCGCGGGCGCTGCAGGGGCTCGCCGGCTGGCAGACCGCGGTGGCCCCCGGCGCGGTGGCGCTGGCGCTCGGCTTCGCGGCCTTCGTGGGGATCTTCTTCGGGCTCTGGCCGGCGCGCCGGGCCGCGGACCTCGCGCCGATCGAAGCGCTGCGGCAGGAGTGAGGCGGGGCAGTGAACCTTCAGTCAGGGATTGAAACTCCCCCCGGGGTTCACCTCGACTACGCGCTGCGCGCTGACCTGAAACTTGCCGCGCCCCGCTCACGTTTCTTGCCTTGGTTGATCCGCCCAACGGGCGGCGGCCTCACTACGCTCGGGGTGAACGCACGGGGGACTAGCCGCGGGTGCAGACCTGTTGGGAGCCCTCATGCGAAACCCAACCAGAACTCTCGCCGCTGCTCTCGCTCTGACGCTCTCGCTCTCGGGCATGGCCCAGGCGAAGACCGAGCCGGCCCTCGCCCGCTCGGTGGAGGTCGCCGGTCAGCCCCTCTCGCTCACGGGTCAGGCGGTCCAGCGGAAGCTCTTCTTCGACGTGTACGCGATCGGCCTCTACCTCGACGAGCCGGTGCAGACCCCGGAGGAGGTGGTGGCCTCCGAGCAAGTGAAGCGCGTGCACCTGCGCATGCTGCGCGACGTGAGCCGCGATCAGGTGGCCAGCGCGCTCAAGGACGGCTTCCGGGCGGGGAACGGCTCCTGCGGCGCCGCGCTGACGGGACAGCTGGAGCGGCTGCTCGCCGCGGTCCCGGACGTGAAGAAGGGGGAGGAGCTGAACCTCACCTACGTGCCGGGGCAGGGCATGACCCTGGAGACGGCGCAGACCCGGGTGCGGATCCCCGGCAAGGCCTTCGCGGACGCGCTGCTGCGCATCTGGCTGGGCGCGGACCCGGGCACCCGGAAGCTCGCCCGGCAGCTGCTCGGCGGAGGTGCTGTCTGAACGGGAGGCGAGAACTCGGGCGCCCCTCGACTTCGCTCGGGGTGAGCGGGGCACCTCTCGCCCCGAGCGGAGCTAGTCCTTCCAGGGGTTGAAGGCGTTGTCCACGCCCTCGAGCTTGGGGGCGAGCTGCGGGAAGTGCTCGAGGATGAGCCCCTTCATGGTGGTCTTGTCGATCCGCTCGAGCCCTTCCTTCGTGTAGACCTCGGGGCGGTAGTCCGTGGTGAAGAAGCGGTCCGCGCGCAGGCGGCGGCTGGCCATCAGGATGAAGACCTGGAAGGCGGTCTCGCCGAAGCCGAAGAACTCGGGGCGGTGGCCTTCGGCCAGGCAGCCGACCAGCAGGTCCACCTTCTCCACGTCGTTCCCGTAGATCCGCTTGAGCTTCTCCACTGCGGCCTTGTCGTCGGTGAGGTCCTCGAAGCGGGTGATCGGCTTGAGCTGCATCAGCCGGCGGAACTGGTTGTAGCGGGGCACGCCGCGCTCGCGGTCGCGCAGGATGTCCACCGCGGCCACGTCGTAGTGCTCGAAGCCCTCCAGATCGAGGTCCTGGAGGAACTTGGGGAAGTTGTTGAGCGTGAGCGCGCCGGGGTGCTCGGTGCCGAAGGAGTAGAACAGGTCGCTCATCCCGACCTGCTTGCCCAGCTGCGCGGACTTCTCGTTGCGCGTCTCCCCGGTGGCCACCGCGCCCACCGTCTTGCCGTCCTTGGCGTGCTTGACGGCGATCGACTCGGGCAGGAGCGAGTGCAGCCGGTACACCGAGACGAACTCCTCGGTGAGGCTGAAGGGGACCTTGTCCAGGTTGCGCGAGTTGCCCACGAGCCCGAAGAGCGGGTCGTCGATGTTGGGCGTGCCGATGGCGTGGTCGTGGTTGGGCTGGAGCAGGCCGTACCAGTTGGCGTCCATGCCGATCTTCAGGACGGGGTTGGGGAGGATGGCCGGCGTCCACTCCACCGTGTGGATCTTCGCCATCTCCGCCGCGTTGATCAGCCGCGCGTGATCGTAGAGCTCCTGGTCGGAGAACTCCGGGTGCGACTTCTTGAGCATGTCGCAGATCGCGTTGTGCTCCTTCGCGAAGAGCGTGTGGAGCATGGACAGGCCGACCCACCAGTTGTCCTTGAAGCCGGTCTCCTCGAGCCCCTGCGCGTCCTTGGGGAGCAGCCCGTCGCCGTCCAGCTTCAGCTTGCCGTCCTTGAACGAGCGCAGGCTGTTCGCGGTAGCCAGGTCGCTCCCGTAGATCTGCGAGCCGTCCCACCAGTGGGTGTTCTTGTTGAGGTAGGTGTCCGGCAGCCCCGACTCCTCGGGCGTGCGCGAAGGGTCCGCGTCGGTCCGGGGGACCTCGAGCGACTGCATCCCGTACTGCGTGCGGAACGGATCGTCCTTGGCGAGCGGGACGTCGATCATCTCCGCCTTCCGCTTGGGCGCGCCGTGGGAGAACCAGTCGTGGGTCATGAACTGGATCCACGACGCGGCGAGCAGGTTCAGGAAGGGGACCGGCTTGAACTCGTCGCGGGTGAGCAGCGTCCGGCTGATCTCGCGCGGGTTGGGGGTGAGGAGGTTCTCGTCGTCGCGCCAGGTGGCGGCGATCGGCACGTTGCGGCCGAACCGGACGTTCGCCGCGCCCATCCCGGGGTTCTCCAGGTCATTCCACTTGCCGTCGATCTGGCGCGTGGTCTCCGCGGTGGCCGGCTTCTCCAGATCTCCCGGCACGTGCCCCGCGCGGTCGCCCGGCAGGTACGTGTCATAGAGGTTCCCGCCGTAGAGCTTCTCGCGCATCACCAACAGCTGCGCCAACGCCACCGGGGTGGGCTTCTCGTCCCAGTCCGTCCACGGCGTGTTGTTGGAGCTGCCGCGGAAGAAGTCCCGGACGTTGGTGAAGCCCCCCACCGCGGTGTCGAGGAAGCGGTCGAGGAACTTGATGTCCGGCTTGGGCGTCGGCACCTCGGACGCCTTGGGGTGACCGGTGGGCGGCTCGAGCTGGCCGGCCAGCGGCTCGGGGTTGGGGACCAGCGAGAGCGGATCCACCGGCTCGGCGGCCTTGCCGGTCGGCGTCCCATCCGCGTTGATCTCCCCCTTGAGGAAGGGACAGCCGCTGGTGCCGACGAGCCCGGAAGCCTTCGCCGCCTCGATGTGCGCTTCGACGGCGGCGGGGTCGCTCGGGGCCTCGGCGCCCGGGGTGGCCGAGGGGGTGGAGCCGGGGAGCGACACGAAACGGTTTCCGGGAGCGCTGATCGCGGACATTGCTGCGTTGTCCGCCTCAAGAGCCTGTCAGTTCCGTCAATGAGCCTGACATGTCAAAGCAATTGGCGGGCCGCGTCGCGAAGGGGCCCTGTGCCGGCTTTTGTGAAATCCGCTTCCACGGCGGCCACTTGGAGGAGTGCGGCAACTTCGCTCTCCGAGTGGGGACCATCCACCCATGACCGCTCGGATCGCCAACAGCGCTGACGCCTTCTTCCGGCCCGCGCCCGCCGCCTCCCAGACCCCTGCCGCGGCGCCTGCTGCCCCGGCACCTGCCGCCACCCCCATCGCCCCGGTCGAGACCGGGTTCGATGCCCCGCCGGAGGTCTCCGTCTCCGGGCCGGAGGCCCAGAAGGTGGTGGAGGGGTGGAGCAAGGATTGGAAGGCCGAGCTGGACGCCCCGCGCGATCCGGCCGAGCAGTCGGAGCTGGAGGCCAAGGCCGCCTCGGTGATGAAGGAGGTCCAGACGGCGGGCGCGCGCCCCGGCTGCCCGCTCCACCGCGGGTTCCAGGCCAAGGGCACCTACGCCACCGGCAAGGCCGAGCTCGCGGTGAGCCCAGATCTCCCGGCGGTGCTGAGCGAAGGGCCCTTCCAGGCCGGCGCGAAGCACCGCGCGATCGTCCGCTTCTCCAACGCCAGCAACAGCATCCAGTCAGACGGCGAGGCGGATCAGCGCTCGGTCGCCATCCGGATCACGGACGACCACGGCAAGTTCCAGGACATCTTGCTCACCAGCGGCTCTTCGGCCAACCACGCCAAGGACGCGCAGGCCTTCCTGGCCGGCGCCGAGGCGAAGGCCAAGGGCGGGATCGGCGGGATCTTCGGTCTGGCCCGCGACGTGGGCCCGATCGACGCGGTGCGGATGCTGGTCGCCAGCAAGCTGGCGGCGAGCGAAGGCAAGAGTTTGGCGGCGGAGTCGTTCTTCGGCCGCGCCCCGTTCAAGCTCGGCGAGCACGCGGTCCACATCCGGCTGGTGCCCAAGAACGCGGACGAGACGACCGTGAAGGGCAGCGGCAAGGACTCCCTGCGGCAGGACTTCGTCACCCGGCGCGCGAAGGACGACATCACCTACGAGCTCCAGGTCCAGGGGTACACGGATCCGGACCGCACGCCGATGAACGACCACCGCAAGGAGTGGGAGGGGCCGTGGGTGACGATCGGCCAGCTCACCTTCCCCAAGCAGCGGGATCTCGAGGTCTCCGCCGCCAAGCGCGCGGTGGATGACGTGGACAAGCTCTCCTTCTCTCCCTTCAACCAGTGGGATGGCGCGCTCGAGCCGCTCGGCGACCTGAACAAGATCCGCAAGGTGGCGTACGAGGAGAGCGCGAAGAACACGGGCCGCGTCAGCAGCGGCGGTTGTCCCTACCTGCGGGCTTGAGAGGGGACCATGGCTCGAACCTTCCTCCCCACCCAGGAGCTCGCGGCGGCTGCCCGCGCCGCGACCCTCCGCGCCGCCGAGTCCACCCACATCTCCAGCGCCACCGAGGCGATCGCCCAACAGCTCGAGCACGCCCCGGCGGCGGCGAAGATCGTCTCGCCGGATCTGCCCGCGGAGCTGCGCTACGCGTCCCAGGCAGAGCGCGCCGCGGTCGAGGTGAACAACGGGCAGGCGCTCGCGGACACCTACGACTACGTCTTCGTCGGCTCGGGCACCGCCTCCAGCGTCACCGCGGTGCGGCTGGCGAAGGAGGGCAAGAAGGTCCTGATGCTCGAGCGCGGCAGCGACGTGCAGACGCTGGAGTCGCTCACGCCCGCCAACCACGCCCGCGTCGCGGACGTGGGCTCCCCGCAAGCGAGCATCTACGACGCGCACTTCGGCGGTGAGACGGGCGACAAGATGTACGTCCGCGGCCGCGGCCTGGCCGGCTCGAGCAACGCCTACGCGATGATCGGGATCAAGGGCGGCGACGAGGCCTGGGAGGCCATGCGCGGGCTGCCGGGCGGCGAGCGGATCTGGGACACCGGCGTGATGGACCGGATCTTCACGCACCAGGTGGAGCGCTACCAGGGCGCGCCGGTCCGGCACGCGATCCACAACGTGGGCAAGGCGCTCCACATCAAGGCGCTGCAGAACCCCGGGGTGGGCTTCGAGGGCCACCTGGCCTTCCGGCCTCCGCCGGCAAAGCTGGTGCTGAAGGACCCGATGCTGCGCGACATCCTCGCCCAGTCGTGGCGGGTGCTGATCGGCGAGGACGTGAGGGCGGGCGTGGCCCGCGCGGCCGACGAAGGCGGCAACCCGGTCACCCGCGGCGCGCGCGCGGTGGGCAACACCGCGGGCTATGCCCGGGAGCAGGCGCGCCACGCGGTCAACGGCTTCAACCCCAACCGCGATCCGGACGGCGGCGGCGTGCTGCTGGCCAACGTGGTGGCGGACAAGAAGACGCTGGAGCGCTCCAGCGTGCGCAACCTGCTCGAGGAGACCGCGCGGGAGCTGCCGGACAACCTGCACCTGCGCACGGACGCGCTCGCGCGGCGGGCGATCTTCGACGAGAACGGCCGCGCCGTGGCGGTGGAGTTCGCGCTCGGGCGCGACCTCGACGAGGCCGGCCGGATGGGGCGCGAGGCGGTGGATCCCGGGCCGATGTACCTGGTCGGCGTGAACGAGGAGCTGGGCGTGGGCTCGGGCGCGATCCACGCGCCGCAGTTCATGATGCTCTCCGGCGTGGGCGATGAGCGCGAGCTGGCCCGCCATGGGATCCAGCAGCTGATCGACAACCCGGAGGTCGGCAAGGGGTTGAAGGACCGGCTCGAGGTCTCGGTGGTGGCGGAGCTGCCCCGGGACATCGACTCCATCAAGGGCATCAGTCTCGCGCCGGAGCCGGGCAACCCGCTCTTCCAGGAGTGGGCGAACGGCAAGGACGGCCTGATGGCCAACAACGGGGCGGTCATCCACTACTACGACCCCGACACCAAGACGTACATCTTGGGCGTGGCAGGCGACTTCCCCGACTACCACCCGGGCTACTCGGGCGAGGCGCTCAACTCCCGCCGCTTCACCTGGGTGGTGCAGCGCGGGATCACCGAGAACCAGGCCGGGGAGATCCGCCTGCGCTCGGCGGACTTCCAGGACAACCCGGAGATCCTCCTCAACTCGTTCGCGGAGGGCTCGCCCTCGCGCGAGGCGGACGTGGCCGCGCTGACCCAGGGCATCGAGAAGGTGCGGAAGATCATCGCGGCGCTCGGCGGCAAGGAGCTCCGGCCCGGCGCGGAGTTGCAGTCCGCCGAGGAGCTCGCCCGCGGCGCCAAGGTCAACACCTGGGGCCACCACATCATGGGCAGCAACTCGCGGGCGATCGAAGGCGACCTGCGCTACCGCGGGACCGAGAACGTCCGGGCGATCGGCGCGGACGTCTTCCCCGAGGTGGCGATGCGCTACCCGTACGTCCCGACCGTGCAGGTGGGCCACCGCGCCTTCGACCTGATCAAGGAGGCGGAGGAGGGGCGCGCCGCCGTGGCGGACGCCGTCAAGAAGACGTAGTCAGCCCCGCGTTGCTTGGCAGCGCGGGGATCGTGGCGCGGGGGCCGGCGAGCCCCTTGCTCACGTCCCGCCACAGGTGGCGCGCCATGGCCCAGGTCGCGGAGAGGCGCGGATCCGGCGGCAGGCCCCGGCCCATCCGCTGGAGCTGCTCCGAGTACCAGGCCATCTCCGCGAAGGAGGCGATCGCGCGCGGCCCGCCGAAGCGGCGCGCCGGCGCCACCTTCGCGTCCTCCGTGGCGAGCAGCCGGTGCCCCAGCTCCGGCTCCACGCAGAACGGCCGCGCCAGCCCCACCAGGTCCAGCGACTCGTCGAGCAGCGCCGCCTCCATGGCCGCGCGGCTGCGGAACCCACCGGTGAGCATCAGCGGGACGCGGGTGAGGGTGCGCGCGCGGCGGACGAAGTCCAGGAAGTAGGCCTCGCGCGTGCGGGTGGAGGCCGCCGTGCCGTGGCCGAAGGAGGCGGGCTGCTCGTAGGTGCCGCCGGAGATCTCCAGGAGATCGATCCCCTCTGCCTCGAGCAGGCGGATGACCTGGAGCGAGTCCTCCTCGGTCAGCCCGCCGCGCAGGAAGTCAGCCGAGTTGAGCTTCACCGTCACCGCGTAGCCGGTGCGGCGGCGGCGCTGCTTCACCTCCCGGAGGATCTCCAAAAGGAGCCTGGCCCGGTTCTCGATCGGCCCGCCGTACTCGTCCTCGCGGAGGTTGGTCCGGGGGGAGAGGAACTGGCTGAGCAGGTAGCCGTGGGCGGAGTGGATCTGGCAGCCGTCGAAGCCGGCGTCCTCGCCGATCAGCGCGGCGGTGACGAAGCGCTGCCGGAGGTCGTCCAGCTCCCAGCGCGAGGCGGCGTGCGGCGTGCCGAACGCGCGCAAGGTCTTCACCGCCTGCACCGCTGACGGCGCCACCGGGTGGGGGTTGACCACCCGCTGCGTCTGGGCCCCGGCGTGGCAGATCTGCAGGATCACCTTGGTCCCGTGCGCCTTGATCGTCTCCGCCCAGCGGGCGAGGGCGGCCCGGTCCGAGTCGCGCGTCACCATCACGTCTCCCGGGCGCACCGCGTGGGTCCGGTCCACGCCCACGTTGCCGGTGATCAAGAGCCCCACGCCGGAGCGGGCCCAGCGGCCGTAGAGGGCCAGGAGCGCCTCGCTCACGTCGGAGCGGGGCGTGGCCATCGCCTCCGTGGTGGCGGCCTTCGCGAGGCGGTTGGAGAGGAAGAGGCCGTTCGGCAGGGTCAGCGGGTAATCGAGCATGGACGGCGAATATCGAACGATCGTATTATTTGTCAAACGGTCGTTCGAAATATTGACCGTTCGTTCGTTTTCCTGGAGGGTTGGCCGCCATGAAGCCCCGCCGCATCACCCACGCTGAGCGCACCAAGGCGGAGATCCTGGCGGTGGCGGTCCCGCTGGCGGCGCGGATCGGCCTCGAGGGGCTGACCATCGGCCGGCTGGCGGACGAGATGGGGATGAGCAAGGGCGGCGTGTTCGCGCACTTCGGCTCCAAGGAGGGGCTCCAGGTCGCCACGGTGGAGGCGGCGTTCCAGGCGTTCGCGGACGAAGTGCTGACGCCGGCGATGGCGGCGCCGGAGGGGATCGCCCGGCTGCGGGCGCTCTTGAGCGGCTACCTGGACTACGTGGAGAAGCGGAAGGACGCCGGGGGCTGCTTCTTCACCGCCGCGAGCCTGGAGTTCGACGACCGGCCGGGCGAGGTGCGCGAGCGGATCTCCGGGCTGCTCGCGGCGCGCACGGAGCTGATCGTGGAGGAGCTGCGCAAGGCGGTGGCCCGAGGGGAGCTGCAGGGAGACCCCGAGGACATCGCCTTCGAGGCCACGGCGATCAGCACCGGCGCCAACGTGCAGTTCCAGCTCAGCAAGGACCCGTCCGTCCTCGCGCGGGCGAGGGCGCTGCTGGAGGCGCGCCTCGCGGCCCACGAGCTCAAGCCCTCCAAGCGGCGCGCGCGCTGAGCGGCTTGCTTTTGGTCCAGGTGAGCCGGTAAGCGCAGCCGCCTGGAACGCGCGCGCCATCCTCCGAAGTGGGTGCTGCTGGTCCTGGCGCTCGGCGCCGCGGTGCTCCGCGCGCTGCCGCTCCTGCGCTGGGGCGCCTGGCGCGTCCCGGTGGACTACGACGAGGGGGTCTACTCCTCCGCCACGCAGCTCTTGCTGCGCGGCGTGCTTCCGTACAGGGACTTCGTCTTCGTCCATCCGCCGGGGCTGCTCTACTTCCTGTCCTCCACGGCGTTGCTGCCAGAGCTGGGGCCTTCGCAGATCTTCGCGGTCTCCCGCTGGGTGGCCGTGGCGGTGGGCGGCGTCAACGCCTGCCTCGTCGGCCACCTCGCCTGGCGCTGGCGCGGGCCGGTGGCGGGGCTGATGGCCGCGGCGCTCTACGCGACCTACCCGGAGGTGGCGGGCGTGGAGCACGGCCCCTTCCTCGAGCCGGTGCTCAACCTGGCCTGTCTTGGCGCCGCGGCGCTCTGGCTTCGCCAGCCCTCGCGCGCGGTGGCCTGGGGGGCCGGCGCGCTGCTCGGGTACGCCGTCTCCGTGAAGGTGATGGGCGGCGCTTTCGCGCTCGCCGCGCTCGCAGCCACGCCGCGCGAGCAGTGGCGGCGCTGGGGGCTGCACCTGGTGGGCGCCGGCGTGCTCGCCGCCGCGCTCTTCGTGCTCCCGCTCGCGCTGGCTGCGCCGGGCGCGTTCCTCGAGCAGGTGCTGGCCTTCCACGTGCGCCGCCCCCCGGATGGGCTGATGGACCGCTGGCCGCGGGTGCAGGAGATGGTCATCTCCACGCACGCCGTCACCGGGCTGTTTGCCCTGCTCGGCTGCGTGGTGGCCGCGCGCGCGTTCTTCCAGGAGCGCGTGGCGCGGCTGGCGCTCACGGGCTTCGGGCTGGTGGCCGCGAGCTTCCTCGCCACGTCCACCTACTGGAACCAGTACAACGCCTTCCTCGCGCCATGGCAGGCGCTGCTCGCCGGGGCGGGCGCGGCGGCGCTCTTCGCCTGGGTGGGCCGCTTGGGCGTGAAGGCCCAGTGGGTCTTCGGCGTGGCGCTCGCGGCGGCCGTCTTCCCCTCGCTGCGCTTCTCCGTGCTGGCGGCGCGGACCCATGAGGAGGCGCTGGAGAAGCTGCGGGGCGCGGTCGCGCGCCACGTGCCGCCGCAGGCGTGCCTCTTCGCCTTCGAGCCGGCGTGGACGCTGGCGGTGGGGCGGCTGCCGCCGTACGGCCCCGGGCTCGTGTCCGTGGTGGACAGCTACGCCGCGATGCTGCTCGCCGCGAGCCCGCCGGGACAGCCGCGCGCGGTGGATGCGACGAGCGCGTTCGCGAGCCCGCTCGCCCGGGCGCCGGTGGAGCCGCTGCTGCAGCGGTGCGACGCGCTGGTGGTTGGCGGGCGCGGACGGTGGCAGCTCGGGGCGCAGGGCCTGGCCGAGCTCGCGGCGGGCTTCCGGCAGGTGGGGACGGAGGAGGAGACGGGGCTGGAGCTGTGGCTGCGAGGCAAGTGAATCCCCCGTTCGGGCCTGTCGGCCCTGCCATGAAAGTAGACGGACGCTCCTCCGCTCACCCCGAGCGAAGTCGAGGGGCGATCGAGAGTCGACGTCCGAGCTGCCCCTCGACTTCGCTCGGGGTGAACGGGGGGGCGGGGGATTCCTCCTGAACCACCGCGTCAGGGGATCTCCACCCGCAGGCTCGTCCAGGCGACGCCGCCGCGGTCGTCCCGGAGCACGGCCCAGAGCAGCGCGGTGCCGGCAGTCTCCGGGGCGCGCCAGGTGGTCTCTGCCTCCGCCGCGCCGGGCTCCACGCGCACGCTCTGCGCGCCGAGCGCGCCGGCGGTGGTGAACCAGCTCACGCGCAGCGTCTCCACCCGGTCCTCGAGTGACGCGGTGGCGAGCTGGAAGACCGGGTAGGGCTCGGCTGCACCGGCGTCGAAGCTCGCGCGCAGCGTCAGCTCGCTCCCAGGCGCGGGCGTTCCCTCGAGCAGGAGCTGCAGGCCGCGGGGATGGGTGTTGGCCACGTAGCGGTCCTTCAGCTCCCGCGCGACGGGCGCGGGCGCCTGCGGCAGCTGACAGCGGAGCCGGACGCCGCCGAACGCGAGCTGGCCTTCCAGCCCCGCGCGCACCGGGACGTAGTACCCGCCGGTCGCGTCCGGGTCCTGCGGGCGCAGCGGCGCCTCGCCCGGGCGGGCGGGCGGCGTCTCCGGGCCGAACAGCGCGCAGCTGTCCGCGGGCAGCGACGCGCCTACGCGCGGCCCTTCGCCCAACTCGCGCAGCCATGCGGCCGCCGGCTCCAGGCAGTCCTTTGCCACTGAGCCGCTCTCCGCGAGCGCGCGCTGGCGCAGGCAGAGCGCCCAGCGCGGCGCCGGCGCCTCGTCCGGCGCCACCACCAGCGCCTCCAGCTGCACCGCGCTGCCCGGCGCCGCCTCCGCCGGCTCGGCGCGGATCGCCAGCACGCGCGGCCCGTCCACGCGCCAGGCCGGGCGCTCGAGCTCGGGCGCGCACGCCGCCGCGACGAGGACCAGCAGCGGCAGCGCCCTCACAGCTCACCTCTCAGCCCCAGCACCGCCAGCACCGGCAGGCCGGTGAGCTCCCGGCGCTCGCTGTAGTCCGCCGAGTAGATCCACTCTTCGGCATTGGCGCGCGCGCTCACGTTGAGCACGTCCAGGTACGCGGAGAGGGCGCCGCGCCCAAGCGTCAGCCGCTTCTCCACGTGGAGATCCACCTGGAAGAAGGCGGGGAGCCGCTCGGCGCCCACCGCCCCGAGGATCGGCTCGTACGCGCCGGTGCGCGCGGCGTAGTACGCGCCGAGCACCGGCGTCCTCGGCAGCCCGGTGGCGGCGCGGACCCGCGCGGAGAAGGTCCACTCGTCGGCCGTGCTGAAGGCCGCAACGGCCGTGAGCGCGTGGGTCTGATCGAAGTCGAGCGGGCGCCAGGCCGCGGCCGGATCGGCGCGGCGCTCGGAGCGCTGAAGGGCGTAGGAGAGCCACCCGGACAGCCCGGTGCGCGCGGTGCGGCGCACCACCAGCTGCAGCCCCGCGCCTCGGCTCTCGGCGCGGCCGCTGAGCGCCTGGGCGAGCGGTGGGGCAGGGGAGGCGCTGCGGGCGGCGAGCCCCCAGCCGGTCTGGGCCCAGCCGAGCGCTTCGAGCTGCAGCCCGGGCGCGGGGCTGAACAGGCCCCCGGCGACGAGGTGTGCCGCGGAGGAGGAGGTGAGCTGCGTGGAGCCGAAGACGGGTGAGAGGTCCTCCGGCGCCGGCGGCTGGCTGTCCAGGGAGGCGCTGGCGCGGAGGCTGACCGTGGGAGTCAGCGTGGCCTCCAGGCTGAGCGCCGGCTCCACCGCCAGCTCGAAGCGCCCGTAGCCGACGGGGAGCGAGCCGCCGCTGGCGGGCAGGAGCCGGTCGCCCTCGAGCACGCGCGGCTCCAGGCGCAGCCCGGGGGTGAGCCGCAGCGCTCCTCCCAGGAGCGTGAGATCCGCGAGGGCGAAGGCGCCGGCGGAGAGCTGCAACACCTCCCAGGCGTCCGCGCCCACCACGCCCACCGGCGCCAGGCCGTACACCGTGGCGTCTCCCTCCCGCGCGGGGAGCCCCAGGGTGCCCTCGCGCAAGAGCTGCGTGCGGCTGGCCTCGAGCTCCGCCCCGAGCAGGAGCCGCAGCGGCCCCGCCCGCAGCCGCCGCTCGGCGCGGAGGCCGCCGCGCCAGGCTTCGCTGCGCTGCGCGGTGAAGACGTCCGCGAAGTCCGCGCGGAGCGACGCGCGATCCAGACCGACCCAGCCCAGCGCCAGCAGGTCCTCCCGCTCCAGCCTCAGCGAGGCCCGGTGAAAAACGGACTGACTGCGCTCGAGCAGCCGGGGATCTCTCGTAGCGCCGGGCAGCGGCCGCTCCAGCGCGTCCGCCGCGCCGAGCAGGGACAGCTGGAGCGCGCCCCCGGGGCTCGCGTGGCGCCACTTCGCCGCGTAGTCCCAGTAGCCGGCGAGGGGGAAGCTCTGGCGCACGGAGGGCGCCACCCGCGGGAGCCAGCGCTCCAGCCAGCTCACCCGGGCGCCGGCGGCGAAGGCGTCTTCATCCGCGCCCAGCGCGACATGCGCGGACGCGTCCAGGGGATCCACCGCGAGGTGGCCGTGCAACCCCGGCGCATCCAGCGGCGCGCTCTCCACCCGTACCTGCCCGCCGGTGAAGCCGCCGCGCTCGGGGCCGTGCACCGCGGGGAGCACCTCCACGCGCGAGACGAAGGCGTCCCCCAGCACCGAGCGCAGCCCGCCCCGGTGCAGGAGCGTGGGGATGGGTACGTCGTCCACGAAGACGCGGGATTGGTTGGCGGTCGCGCCCCAGAGGATGAGCTCGCTCGAGCCGGTGGAGACGCGCGCCACCCCCGGCAGGCTCGCCACCGCACCAAGGGCATCGCCCAGCGCGCCGGGCACCGCGCGCCCCTGCTCGGCGGAGACGGCCACCGTCCCCTGCCCGGAGCGGCGGATGGCGCGCACCACCGTCTCCAGAGTCGGGGCGCCCGCGTCTGGGGCGGCCAACGCCGGGGTCGCCTCGAAGTGGAAGGCGTAGGTGAGCCGCGCCGGGACAGGCGCGCCGTCCAGCTGTGCCGGCTCGAACTCGAGCTGCACCGCCGCGGCGAGCGCGCTCGCGTCGAACGGCGCGTCCGGAGGGCTCACCACCTCGGCGCGCGTCACCGCGCCCTCCGCGTCCACGTCCAACAGGAGCCTCACCGAGGCGCTCCGGCCGGCGAGCCGCTCGGCCTCCGGGTACACGGCCTGCGCAGCGCGGCGCAGGCGAGGCGGTTGGAGCGCGGCTTCGGCGCCGCCGTCCACCTGGGCGCCGGCCACCGGCTCGGCCGCGAGCATCAGCGCCAGCAGCCCCGCCCAGCTCATGGCACCGCGAGCTCCAGCGCCAGGAGCCCGCGGGCGCCGTCTGCTTCGGCGCCGCGCGCGTACGCGTCCACCGGGTAGAGCACGCCTTCAGAGGTCGCGAGCAGCTCACCGTTGAGGCGGGCGGTGACGCGGAAGGCCGCGCGCGGCTGGCCGCAGGGGGCGGCGAGGTCCACCCGCACCTGGTAGCTGCCGGCGGGCGGCGTCTCGCGCCAGATCGCGCTCTCGCGCCGGCGCCCGTCCAACACGCAGTTGCCGTTGGAGTCCAGGTCGATGAAGCCGAAGCGGCGCCACTTCTCGGGCGGATCCGGCGGGTTCGGCGGCGCGGGGCGCTGGTAGGCGTTCACGTTCTTGGGGCCGAGCACCACGCCGTCCGGCTGCTTCACGTAGAGGTCGACGTCCGCGTCCGCGTCCCACTCGAGCGTGATCACCAGGGCGCCGTCCGGGACCGGGCTCACCACCTCCAGCGGCACCTCGAGCACGGCGCCGACCGCGCCGGCGCCATCCGCCGCCTGGAGCTGGAGGGTGAGCGGCCCAGGCTCGAGCGTCCGCGCGAAGTCCAGGAGCGCGCTCCAGTCCAGCTCGTCCGGTACCGCGGGATCCAGCAGCTCGGTGGGGAAGAGCCAGTGCGCCGCCGCGCCCGCGGCGCCCAGCCGAAGCGCGCGCGCGGAGCCACCCACGCGCCCGGCGAGCGGCCTGGCCCCTTCTCCCGGGAGCACGCGGGTGGCGCGGAGGTCCACGAAGGTGACCGCGGGGCCGCCCGCGGGCTCCGGGAGGGGGCCCCGGATCAGCTGCGCCCCGCGGACGCGGACCGGCAGCTCCAGCCCCAGGCCGGGGTCCGCCCCGGAGCAGCCGAGCGCGAGCAGCAGCGCGGGGAGGAGGGGGGCGGCGCGCATCAGTACTCCACCTGCGCGCGCAGGGTGAGGACGTCGTTGCGGAGATCCGCCGGCCTGCCCGCGGCGTCGCGGCCGAGTGGGTCCCTGCGGGCCGTGTAGTCGAGCGTCAGGCGCCCGCGCCACGGCTGGCCCTCCAGCTGCAGCCGCCCGGCGAGCGCGGCCGAGAACGAGAGGAACTGCTCCTTCGAGCGCACCAGCACGCCGCCCTCGAGGCGTGAGGCGTCCAGCGAGGGTTCGTAGACGTCCACCCGGAGGCCGAGCTCGGCCCAGCGGGTGAGCTCCTGAGTCAGCCCCACGGAGCCGCCCACCTCCCGTTGGTCCCTGCCGAGCAGGACGGGGTCCGCTGGCCGCACGCCGCGATCCAGGTTGGAGGCGAGCGCGCCCTCCGCGAAGGCGGTGAGCAGCCCGAGCACCGGCACGTCCGCCTGGAGCTGGAGATCCGCGCCCGCGCCCCACCGCGCGTAGCTCTCGGACGGCGTGGCGCCGGAGCCGCGGATCGCCTGCAGCTCCTCCGGCTGCGCCAGGCCGTCCTCGTTGAGATCTCTCCAGACGAGGACGTCCTTGGTGGGGAGGGTCCCGGGGTGGAAGCCCACGCCGTAGGCCACGGAGGCGGCGGCGGAGAGGCGCAGGCCTTCATGGAGCGCCGCCCGGACGCCCACGCGCGCGAGCAGGTCCTTGCCGCGGTTGGGGTCTCTCCCCCCGTACGGCCGCGCGCCCACCGGCTCTCCGTTCTGCACCGCGAGCGTGTAGCGCAGCCAGCCGAGGTCTCCGGTGAGGCGCAGGCCGAGGTCGAGCTCACCCGGGAAGAGCGCCTGCGCCAGGAGCGTGCGCTCGGCGAAGAGCCGCTCGGCGTCGCCCTGCTCGTAGATCTCGTAGCCGAACGGCGCGCGGAACAGGCCGGCGCCCACCCGGAGGAAGAGGCGGCGGGCCGGCGCGCCCTTCGGGTCCGCCAGCTTGAAGGCGAGCTCGAGCTGGCGCGGCGCCACCGCTGGCCCGTTGACGGTGTTGAAGTCCGCCTCCACCACGCAGTCCAGGTACAGGAAGTCCGCGGTCGCGCGCAGCCGGGCGCGCCGCACCAGGAAGCGATCTAAGTTGAGCGGCGCGCCGGTGCCGTCCGCGAGCTGATCCTGGCTCTCCTGGCTGTGGACGTAGTCCGCCTGGAGGTACCCGGAGAGCTCCAGGGGCGCGGCGGCCGCGCCGAGGGTGAAGGTGACTCCGGCGGCCAGCGCGGCGAGCGCGCCGGCCCGGCGGCTCATGGGAGACCACCATCCAGCGGTGGGTGCGCGGGCACCTTCTGGATCACCGCCGCGGAGGTCGGCGCGTTGAGCAGCGCGCCGTGCTCCGTCTGCGGCGGCGTGCAGGTCTGCTCGCCCGCATCGGCCGGAGGTTCCGGGGTCACCGGCGTCGGGCAGCCCGCGAGCAGCAGGAGCGTGCCGAGGAGAATGAGGGTGCGCTCAACGCGCTTCGCAGTAGCCAAAGCGACACACCTTTCCGCCGGAGCAGGTGCCCGAGCAGGTCTCACACGTCGTCTGCGCGACGATGGATTCGTAGAAGCAGCCGCACGGTTCGGGGGGCTCGTACTTCTGGATCGGCCCGCCGTCGAAGCTGCGGCGCACCTTCATCGCGCAGGCCGGCACGGCGCCCGCGCGCGCCGCCTGCTCGATCGGGTTGGCGCCGTTGAGGGCCGCGGTGCCCCCGAGGTAGCTGATGAAGCGCTTGGCGTTCGGGCTCTGGGGCTGGCCGGCGCCGTCCACCGCCGCCACCGCCCAGAGGTAGCCCCAGATCGCGTAGTGCCCGTCACGCACGTTGGCCTTGTCCAGCGCCGCCGCGGTCGAGTCCGGGTAGACCGCGCCCAGGCATTGCTGCCCGAAGGCCTGGAACGCGAGCATCTTGAGCGTGCTGCGGTTCTCGTCGTAGCGCTGGGCCGAGAGGATCCCGAGCGCCTTGTCCGCGTTCCCGGTGGCGTTCTCCGCGGCGATCTTCGAGACCACCGCGCTCGAGCCGGAGTTGATGTTGGTGAGGTTGGCGCTCCAGAGCGTGCCGGGGACGCCCGAAGCGAGCCCGATCAGCAGCTGCGTGCTCGCCGCGGGCGTGCGGATGGCGATCAGCGCCGGGTCCGTCCACGGGGGCACCTGCTTGCCCGCCTCGCCGCCGAACTTGAAGAGGAAGTAGGCCTCCTCCGCGGTGATCGCCTGCTGGGTGGAGCTGGGCGGCACCACGAAGCCGAACGGCTGCACCATGGAGGGGAACTCCCCCACGCCGCCGTCCGGGGGCGCGCCGGTGCAGGTGGCGAGCGTGACGTCGCTGAGCGCGAGATCCGCGCGCACCCCGGCCACGTCGAAGGTGCAGGTCTCCTCCAGCGGGGTGCCGGCGTCGGTCAGGGCGCCGGACCAGTAGGAGGCGTTGCCGGTGAGCTTGCCCGTCCCCGTCACGTAGCTGATCGCCGTGCACGAGCCCACGCCCTGGTAGACGAGCGTGAGCGCCTCGCCGCCGTCCGCTGTCGCCAGCTTCGGGGCGATCCGCGTGAGGAACGGCTTCACGTCCGTGGTGGCGGGGATGAAGACGGGGTTGGGGAGCGCGGCGCAGTCCCCCGCGCGCGCCGAGCTGGGCGCAAGCAGGGCCAGGAGCACGAACAGCGCGGACAGGGAGCGGTTCACCAAGGGGGCGGCCTCCGACCAGGGCCGACATTGTCGACAACTGAAGTTCGAAACGGAAGTCCGTCTTGCTCAGTGCTCGCTGAGCACGAAAGTGGGCGGCAATCGTTCCGAGGCGCGTGCGTCTTCTACATTGTAGTAAGACCACGCGCGTCCCGGAGCCCCCATTGTCACCGCCAGATCAAGGCTTTAAGCCCGCTCATCGCCTCCCGCGCGTGGCCGCGGCGCTGCTGCGCGCGTGGCTGCCGCTGGCGGAGCGGGACGAGGTCCTGGCGGACTTGGCGGCCGAGCTCGATGCGAGGCGGACGCGCGAGGGCGCTGGCCCGGCGCGACGCTGGCTCTGGCGCCAGGTGCTCGGCTCGCTGGGACCGCTGGTGACGCGCACCTTCTCACGAGGCTGGAGTGGCTTCGAGCCGCCCTCCAGCCGCTTCCGGCCTGGAGGCCCCCCCATGGAGAGCTTCATCCTGGATGTCCGGTTCGCCGCGCGGCGGCTGCGCACGCGGCCGCTCTACGCGCTGCTGGCGGTGCTCACCCTGGGCTTTGGCGTGGGGGGCACCGCGGCGGCCTTCGGACTGGTGCGCGGGCTCTTGCTGACGCCGCTGCCCTACGCGGCCGAGGAGCGGCTCAGCTTCTTCTGGAACCCGGGCGACTGGTCGGAGCGCGAGCAGCTGCACCTCTCTGGCGAGTGGTCGGGCTTCACCGGCGTGGCGGGCTTCCGGATGGCGGAGCTGCCGATCCGGCGGAGCGCGGACTCCACCCCGGAGCTCGTCACCGCGCTGCGGACCACCGCGCCGCTGTTCGAGGTGCTGGGGGCGCGCCCCGAGCTCGGCCGCACCTTCGAGGCCGGCGAGGACCGCCCGGGCGCCGCGCCCGCGGTCGTCCTCAGCCACGCGCTCTACGAGCAGCTCGGCGGACAGCCCTCGCTCTTGGGCAGCGCGGTGGAGCTGGATGGGAAGCGCCACACGGTGGTGGGCGTCATGCCGCGCCGGTTCTGGTTCCCGGACCCCACGGTGAAGGCGTGGGTCGCGGAGCCGCTCAACGAAGAGGACGGCTCGGGCAACTACGCGCTGATCGGCCGGCGCGCGATTGGCATGGATGGCCCCGCCATGGACGTGGCGCTCAAGCGGATCACCGCGCGGCTCTTCGAGCGCTTCAAGTACCCCGCGGCCTGGGACAAGACGCGCGACCCGGTGCTCACCCCGGTGCGGGAGCGGCTGCTTGGGCCGCTCCAGGCGCCGCTGCTCGCCACGCTGGTGGCGATGGGGGTGCTGCTGCTCATCGCCTGCGCGAACGTGGCCGCGCTCATGCTGGGACAGGTGGACGCCCGCGCCACGGAGCTGGCGGTTCGGGCGGCGCTGGGGGCGGACGCGCGGCGGCTGCGGCAGCAGCTGTTGGCCGAGTCGCTGCTGATCGGCGCCTTCGCGGCGCTGCTCGGGGCGGCGATCGCCACGCAGGGCTACCGGCTGCTCACCGAGGCGCTGCCGCTCGGGGCCTACGCGCCGCAGGGTGGGCTGGACTGGGGGATCTTCGCCGCGTCGCTCGCTCTGGCGCTCGGCGCGGCGATGGCGGTGGCGTGGCTGCCGGCGCGCTCCTCCCGGCGCGCGGACCCGCACAGCGCCCTGGCCACCGCGCGCACGGGCGGGGTGGGGGCGCGGGGAGGCCGCACCGAGGGCGCGCTGGTGGTGGGGCAGGTGGCGCTGGCGGTGCTGCTCACCGCGGGCGCGGCGCTGCTGGTGCGCTCGGTGCGCAACCTGAGCGCGATCGATCCCGGGGTGGACGTGGGCAGCGTGGCGGTGCTGGACGTGGTGATGGAGACGAGCGTCCCGGAGCCGGCGCGGCTCCAGGCGCTGGGCGACCTGGAGCGCGCGCTGGGCGCCCTGCCGGGGGTGAAGGCTGGCGGTGCGACGCTCAAGCTCCCGCTGCGCGGCTCGGGCCAATCCTGGGGGATCTCCGTGGAGGGCAAGCCGGAGCTGCCCAAGAGCACCACCTATTTCCGGCTGGTGACGAGGGGGTACTTCGAGGCTGTGGGGATCCAGCTGGTGGAGGGGCGCGCCTTCGGACCGGAGGACACCCAGGGCTCGGAGCGCGTGGTGGTGATCAACCGGGCGCTGGCGAAGAAGTACTTCCCCGGCGAGAGCGCGGTGGGGCGGCGCGTCTCCACCGGCTTTGAAGGCTACGAGCGGATCATCGGCGTGGTGGAGGACGTGGCCGAAGCCGCCCTCACCGACGCGCCCGCCCCCGCGCGCTACATGCTCTACTCGCAGGTGACGGACTACACGCCCACTTCGCACGCGTTGGTGCTCCGCGCCCAGCCGGGCCAATCCCCCGCGGGGCTGCTCGAGGGCGCGCGCAAGGCGGTGCTGCGCGCGGCGCCCGGCGTGGCGATCCAGCGCGCGAGCACGCTGGAGGCGGTCTTCGCGCAGGCGATTGGACCGGCCCGGCAGGTGATGGCGGTGCTGACGCTGCTCACCACGCTGGCGGTGCTGCTGGGCGCGGTGGGCGTCTACGGCGTGATGTCCCACTTCGTGCGGCGGCGGCAGCGGGACTTCGGGATCTGCCTGGCGCTCGGCCTGGCGCCATCCCGGATGGTGCTGCAGATCCTCCGGCGCGGGAGCGCGCTGGTGCTGGCGGGGAGCGCGGTGGGGATCGCCGCCGCGCTGCTGCTCTCCCGGCTGCTCGCGTCCTTCCTCTACCGGGTGAGCGCGGCGGATCCGCTGGCGCTCGGCTTGGCCTCGCTCGGCCTGCTCGCGGTGGGGCTGCTCGCCGCGCTGCTGCCCGCCATCCGCGCGAGCAGGCTGGATCCGGCGGCCGTCTTCCGGGAAAGCTAGCGCTCGTGCCCGCCAAGACTCCGCCACCGCAGGACGCGCCGCTCGGGACCTTCGAGGAGCAGGTGCTGCTCGCCGTGCTGCGCACGGTGGGCGGCGGCGCCTACGGGATGGCCATCCGCCGGGAGCTCGAAGACGTCGCTGGGCGGGAGGTGGCGATCGGCGCCGTCTACGCCACGCTGGATCGCCTGGAGGCCAAGGCGCTGGTGGCCTCGGAGCGCGCGGAAGGGGAGGCCGGCGCCTCCCGCCGCGTCTTCGCCGTCACCGCCCGCGGCGCCCGCGCCCTCTCGGACTCGCGGCAGATGCGGGCCCGGCTGTGGCGCGGCGTGGATCTGGAGCCATTGCTCAAGGGTGGCCGCTGATTTCGGGTTCGGGATCCCCACCCGGGCGAAGAAGGTGTTCCAGCCACCTTGCCGGGCCCCTGCGCTTGGGCGAGCCTTGCATCCACGTTGGCTGCCAGTCCCCCCTCGAGCTGTCCCGACCCGCAGAGGCTGCTCAGGCTCGCCGAGCGCGGGCTCGCCGCGGACGAGGCGGCCGCGCTGCGGGGACACCTCGCCGGCTGCGAGGACTGCAAGCGCACCCTGGCCGCCCTGGCGCCCACCGTCCCGGGCCGGGCCGAGCCCGCCGAGCGGCCGCGTCCGGAGCTCGGCGCCGGCGTGGATCTCGGCCGGTACATGATCCTCCAGACGATCGGCGCGGGCGGGATGGGGCGGGTGTACGCGGCCTACGACCGCACGCTGGACCGCCGCGTGGCCCTCAAGCAGGTGCGCGGCGAGTCGCTCGAGCCGGAGAAGCGGCAGGAGTGGCTGGGGCGGCTCATCCGCGAGGCGCGGGCGATGGCGCGGCTGGCCCACCCCAACGTGGTCACCGTCCACGACGCCTTCCTCCACGGCGACGAGTACTTCGTGGCCATGGAGTTCGTGGCGGGGACCACGCTCCGGGTCTGGCTCCTGGAGAAGGAGCGCACCACCGAGGAGGTGCTCGCCGCCTTCCTCGCCGCCGGCGAAGGGTTGAAGGCCGCGCACGCGCGCGGGCTGGTGCACCGGGACTTCAAGCCGGACAACGTGCTCGTCGGCGAGGACGGCCGCGTCCGCGTCACCGACTTCGGGCTGGTGCTGCTGGATGACCGCGAGCTCGGCGAGCGCACCACTCGGGACGAGCACGATCCGAAGGGAGACAGCGGCAGCTTCTCCGAGCCGCCGCCCACCCGGGCCGGGACGCTGATGGGGACGCCCGCGTACATGGCGCCCGAGCAGCGGCGCGGGGCGGCGGTGGACGCGCGCAGCGATCAATTCAGCTTCTGCGTCTGTCTCCACGAGGCGCTCTTCGGCCACCGCCCCGGCCAGCCGCGAAGCGACGACGCGCGCCCACCGCGGAAGGTGAGCCCTCGCCTGAGGGAGGCGCTGCGTCGCGGGCTGGCGGAGAAGCCACAGGAGCGCTTCGAGTCCATGGAGGCGCTGCTCACCGCCCTGCGGCCGGACCGTCAGGCCAGGCTGCGCCGGTGGATCGCGGCCGGCGTGGGCGCGGCGGCCTTGAGCGCGGTGCTGGCGCTGGTGGCCGCGCGCGTGGTGTGGGCGCCCGCCCTCTGCAGCGGCGGGCCGGCGCGGCTGGCGGCGGTCTGGAGCAACGAGCTCCGGGCCGCGCAGCGCCAGGCGTTCCTCGGCAGCGGCCTGCCCAACGCGCCCAGCAACTTCGCCGCGCTCGAGCGGGTGCTGGACGCCTACGCCGCGGACTGGGCGGAGGGCTTCAAGGACGCCTGCGAGGCCACCCGGGTGCGCGGAGAGCAGAGCGAGGCCGCGCTCGACGCCCGCATGGCGTGCCTGGACGTCCGGCTCGAGGCGTTCGACGCGCTGATGCGCGTGCTGGCGAAGCCGGACGCGGAGGTGATCTCCCGCGGCGTGGAGGCGGCGCAGGCGCTCCCGCCGGTCCGCAGCTGTCAGCGGCTGCCCCAGCTGGGCTCGGGGCTGCCCCCGCCGTCCGAGGCGCAGCGGGGTCCGGTGGCGGCCTCCCGAAGGGCGCTCGCCGGGGCCGCGGCCAACTTCGAGGCGGGGCGCTACGGCTTCGCCGCGCAGCTCGCCTCCGAAGGCCAGGCGACGGCGAAGGAGCTCGCCTACGCGCCGCTCGAGGCCGAGTGGTGGCTCCTGCTGGGGCGCGCGCAGGACCGGCTCGGGCGCTTCCAGGAGGCGGACGACAGCCTGTATCAAGCGCTGCGCCTGGCGGAGAAGCACGGCCACTGGGAGGTGGTGGTCCGCGCGCGCGGCATGCTGATGATGATCGAAGGGCTGAAGCTGGAGCGCCCCCAGGAGGCGCAGCGCTGGAGCGAGCTGGCCAACGACGCGCTGGTCCGCATGGGCGCCGGCCACGAGGAGCTGGAGTCGCTCCTGGCGCTGCAGCAGGGGGCGCTCTTGCTCTTCCGGAACCAGAACGCGGCGGCGCTCGCGGCGTTCCAGCGGGCGGCGGCGCTGCGCACCAGCCTCTCCGGCCCCGCCCACGCGGAGCTGGCGTCCATCCTCCAGAACCAGGGGACGGCGCTCTCCCGGCTCGGGCGCGAGGACGAGGCCGCGGCCGCGTACCAGAAGGCGCTGCAGATCCGCGAGACCATCTTCGGCCCCAACCACATCGTGGTGGCCCAGTCGCAGAACGCGGTGGGGACGGTGCTCGAAGGGCAGGGCAAGCGCGAGGAGGCGCGGGCCCGCTACGTCCGGGCGGTGGAGATCGCCGAGCAGACGCTGGGGCCCCAGAGCCTGCCTCTGGCCACGTTCCTCACCAACCTGGGGATCGTGGAGGGCGAGCTGGGCGCGCTGACCGAGGCCGAGCGCGCGCTGCAGCGGGCGCTGGAGATCCGCTCCAAGGGGAGCGGGCCGCGCCCCACCACCGCGCTCGCCGAGGGGCAGATGGCGCTGGGCACGGTGCTCTTGCGGCAGGGGCGCGTGAAGGAGGCGGTGGAGCTGGAGGAGAAGGCGCGCGCCAGCTACGTGGCCGCTCGCGGTGAGCAGGATCCGTACGTGGGCATCCCCCTGTTGCACCTGAGCGCCGCGGCGCTCTACCGGCGCGAGTGGACGCTCGCGCTGCAGCACGCGGACCGGGCGCTGGCGCTGCTCAGCAAGGGCTTCGGCGAGGACAACTTCCGGGCGGCGCTGGCCCGCGGGCTGCGAGGGCGCGCGCTGGTGGAGCTGGGGCGGGAGCCGGAGGCCCGCGCCGAGCTGGAGCGGGCGCTGGCCGCGCTGCCCGCGCAGACGGCGGCCGCCGAGTCCGCCTCGGTGCGCTTCGCGCTGGCGCGCGCGCTCCGCGGAGATCCCACTGCACCCGCGCGGGCGCTGGAGCTGGCGCGGCGCGCCGCCGCGGACCTGGAGCCCCCGCGGGACGAGCTGCAGCGCAGGGAGCTGCAGCGGGTGAAGGAGTGGCTCGCTTCCAGAAGGTGACGCGGGTGGGGGCCCGCTTGGCGTTCGGCGCCGGGATGGGCGTAAGGTCCGCGCCCCATGACGCTCCCGCTCGTTGCCGTGGTCTCCCTGCTCGCCGCTGCGCCGTCTGCCGCGCCCCGGCTCGCCACCCTCTCCATCCCGGGCGACGCCCGCTTCGTCGCCGTGGCCCGCGACGTGATGGACGTGGCCTTCTCCATCGACCCCAGCGTGGCCGCAAACGCCGGCCTCTTCGAGGACGCGGTGCGCGTGCCCTCCTACGCGCCCCTGGCGGTGGACGGGCTGGTGGCCCGGCTGGAGGCGGACCTGAAGCAGCTGCGCGCGATGCGCTGGCGCGAGTGGCCGGTGGACCGGCAGATCGACTTCCGCTGGGTCTACGCCAACGCCCAGACCGCGCGCCGGCAGCTCCTGGACGAGCGGCTCTTCGAGCGCCGGCCGGCGGCGTGGCTCGAGCCGTACGCCAACACGCTGATCGCCTTCACCACGTACGCGCCGGAGGCGCGCGGCTACCGGGATGGGCTCTGGGCGAAGCTGCCGGGGCTGCTCGCGGAGGCGCGCGAGCGCTGCACGCAGATGACGCGGCGGGATCAGCAGACCGCCCAACAGCTGGTCACCGCGCTGACGCAGATGGCGTCCGCGGAGCAGAGCGCGCCGGCCACCGCCGCGCTCGCGCCGCTGCGCGAGTACGAGCAGGCGCTGCTCGCGCAGAAGCCCACCCGCGAGTTCGCGGTGATCGGCCCGGAGAGCTACGCCTGGCGGCTGCAGAACGCGCTGCTCTTGCCGTGGACGCCGGCGCAGCTGCTCGAGCAGGCCACCGCCGAGCTCAAGGCGGTGGACGCGCGGATGGCCGAGCTCAAGCCCAGCCTCAAGCCCAAGGCGGAGCCCACCGCCGAGCAGCGCAAGGCCGCCGCGGAGCTCACCCGGGACGGGATGCTCGCCCTGCACGACGCGATCACCGCGCACCTGCGCATGGCGACCGTGGAAGGGAAGTTCGTCACCCTCAAGCCCGGAGTCGGCCCGGTCCGCGCCCGCGAGACGCCCAAGGCGATGGTCCCGCTCACCGGGGACGGCGGGAGCATGAACTCGCCGCCGCCCTACGCCGCGTCCGACGTGGGCTACTGGAACGTGGAGAACTTCTCGGAGGCGTGGACGGAGCAGGAGCGGCTGGACATGGTGCTCGCCACCCAGGGCTTCCTCGAGAACGGGATGGGGCCCTACGCCGCCCACGAGGGCTTCCCCGGCCACCACCTGCAGCTCGCGCTGGCCCGGCTGCACAAGAACCCGCTGCGCACGGTGCTCCAGGACGGCTCGCTGGTGGAGGGCTGGGCGCTCTACGTGGAGGAGGTGCTCTGGAAGCACGGCGGGCTGGGCAGCACGCCCAACACCGAGAACGCGGTGCTGCGCTCGTTCCGCCACCGGATCGCCCGCGTCGTCTTCGACGCGAAGGTGGAGACGGGCGAGTGGAACCTCCAGCAGGCCGCGGATTTCAAGTCCCGCGCCGAGCCGGGCAAGGGGAAGATCGACGAAGATCTCCTCCGCTCCATCCAGTGGCCCACGCAGCTCATCACCTACTACGCGGGCAAGAGCCAGATCCGCGCGCTGCGCGACGAGCTCCAGCGGAAGCAGGGGAAGAAGTTCAGCGAGCGCGCCTTCCACGACGCGCTGCTCGCCGAGGGCTCCATCCCGGTGGCGCTGATCCGCGCCAAGCTGCTCGGCGCCCCCGTGCCGGACATCGATTCGGCGGAGGCGCCCGCGCGCACCGCGGCGCCGTAGCCAGGGGGATCAATCAGGGATGAAAACTCTCCCCCGTTCACCTCGAGCGTAGCGCCGTAGGCGCGTAGTCGAGAGGCGGCACGCACGCTTGGAATCACCTCTGGGCGAACCGAGCTTGGGTGCCGCCCCTCGACTACGCGCCTACGGCGCGGACCTGTAACTCGTGCTGGGGGAGGGCTCCGGTTTGACGAGCTTGTAGCCGAGGGCGCGGGCCGCCCGCTCGCGTAGCTGGGCTCTCAGCAGCCTTTAGGGACGGGGGAGGTCAGGGTCGCGTTTCCTGGGTGCGCGGCTGGGCCCCTCGGTGCTGCGCTCCACCCGCGGCGGGTTGCACAGGCAAAAACCGGCGTCGCGGGCGCTCGAACGGTCAGAGCGACAGCGCGGACCGTTACGAAACGAGCAGAGAATGCCGTGCGAGGCCTCTCCGAGGCGCATTCCGGCATTCCCTGCACCAAACGTATCGGTAGGTGGGGCTCACACCGCGCAAGTGGCTCCCGTCAGCGGGAGGCGGCACGGCAGCCCGGCGCGGTCCGAAGCGCTACCGCGGGAACCATGCGCGCAACGAGGCCGCGCAACCCAAACATCCCAGTGCCCTCAGCGCCCTGGGCGGTGGTGCGAGCGCCACCGGTCTCCCCGACCCGAGCGTGAGGAGTTTCATCCCTGATTGATCCGCCCAACGGGCGGCGGCCTCACTGCGCTCGGGGTGAATGGTGGGGTGCCCGTTTCCTAGTGCGCGGTGCGGCGCCGCCGCCGCAGCCCCGCGAGCCCGATCAGCAGCAGCCCGACCAGCGCCGCGCCGTCCGGCCCAGCGCCGCAGCCACAGGACGTCCCGAGCTCGATCCCGTCCGCGCAGCTGACCTCCACGTCGAACTCGCGCTCGTCGCTGCCGGCGGGGCTCTCCACGTGGACGCGCAGGGTGTGCGCGCCGCGCTGGGCGGGGGTGGGGCGCCAGCTCACCGCGCCCGTGGCCGGGTCCACGGTGAAGCCAGCCGGGGCGCCGGGGGCGCTCCAGGTGAAGGGGCCATCGCCCTCCGCGTTCACCGCGCCGCTCTGGGAGAAGGCGTAGGCGGCGCCGCAGCGCGCGTCGCTCCCGGGCTCGCTGACGATCCGCGGCGGCGCGCCGGCGGCGGTCACCGCCGTGGCCACCACGCTGTCCGTGCAGTGCAGCCCGGCCTCGTCCACCACCTCCAGCGTGGCGGTATAGCGGCCCGGCTCGGGGTAGCCGCGCGAGAGCGTGGTCTGCGCGCTCTGCTCGGCGTCCAGCGTCCACTGCTGGCTGGAGATCCGCCCGGTGGGCGAGGCGGCGATCGCCGTCCACGTCACCGCGAGCGGCGCGACGCCCGCGGGCGGCTCCACGGCCGCGGTGCACTCCGGCGGCTCGAGCGCGCCCTGCGTCACCACCACCTCCACCTTGTCCGTGGCGGCGAGCCCGGCGGCGTCCACCACGCGCAGCCCCACGTGGTAGCGGCCCGGGCCGAAGCGCACCTGCGCCGTCGCGGACGAAGAGGTGGTCCCATCGCCCAGATCCCACAGGTACGTGGAGAGCTCGGCGCCGCCCTTGGCGCAGTCGCACGAGAGCGAGACCTCCAGGGAGTCCTTCCCCCTGAGCGCCGAGGCGATGATCCGCGCGGACGGCGGCAGCGCGCCCTGGGCGCCGCGGACGAGCACGGGGGCGTCCGCGTCCGCAAAGGCGCCAAACGCGTCATACGCGCGCAGGCGGACCCGGTAGCCGCCCGGCAGGACGTAGCGGTGCGAGGTCAGCTCGCCGTACAGGGGCGCGCTCCCGTCCCCCGCGCTCCACTGGAAGAGCAGCGGGCGGGCGGAGGCATCCGCCGCGGAGGGAGAGCCATCCAGCTCCACCAGCAGCGGCGCGGGGCCGTCCGTGGGGGTGCGGGTGAAGGCGGCCTTCACGTCCGTGGGGGCGCGGTCGGCCACGGTCACCTCGAAGGCGTATCGATCTTCGCCCTGTGCGTTCTTCGCTGCCACGCAGAGGGAGGCGCCGCCCGCGGAGTCCGGCGTCCAGCGCACCGCGCCGCTGAGCGCGTCCACCCGGAAGCCGCTCGGCCCGCCGCAGGCGGAGTACGAGAGCGTGGGGGCGCCGGTGGCGGTCACCGCCCGCGCCGCGTTGTAGACGTACGGGGCGCCCACCGCGGCGCGCGGATTCGCGTCGTGCACCACGCGCGGCGCCTGCGCGGCGGTGATCACGATCCCCAGCTGCTGCCCCTTCACCGAGGAGGACGAGGCGTCCTGCGCGGTGAGCTGGTGCGTGCCCGGGGTGCCGAAGGTGAGCAGCTGCTGGAAGGTGCGCTTGCCCCCGTCGGACAGCGTGAAGGCGGTGGCGGCGGGCAGGGTGGCGCGCGGATCGCTCGAGGAGAAGCGCACCGTGCCGGTGTAGTCGTTGACCACGTTGCCCAGGTCATCGAGCGCGATCACGGTGACGTCCAGCGCCTGGCCGGCCGCGGCCGGGGAGGCCACGCCCATCACCTTCAGCGAGCCCACGGCGCCCGGCAGCACCTCGATCCCACCCTGCTTGGCGATGAGGGTGTTGCCGTCCGTGGCCTTGAGATCCTGCGAGCCCAGGGTGGAGAAGGCGGCGGTGAAGACGTGCGTCCCCTTGTCGGACGGGGAGAAGGTGTAGGGCGCGGGCAGCCGCGCGGACGGGTCCGACGAAGAGAAGGAGACGGTGCCGCCCCAGCTCTCGGCCGGGTTGTCGTAGGCGTCCACCACCGTCACCGTGAAGGTGCCGTTGATCCCCGCCCGGGTGGGGTTGGGGAACCCGCCCACCGTCAGCAGCGCCGCGGGGCCCGCGTAGACCTGTTGGGCCTGGGTGGCCGCGGCGAGCGGAGGCGCGGCGGCGGTGAGCGTGGGGGCCCCCGCCTGGATGTCCTGGAAGTAGAAGGTGCCGCTGGTGCCGCCCGCCGGGATGTTGAGCGTCCCCACCTGCCCGCCGCCGCAGCTGGGCGAAGGGAAGAAGCGCGTGGACGGAGAGGAGGACGAGAGCGCCACGGTGGTGGCGGTCCCGGCGGAGGTGGGCTTGGCGGCCGCGTCCTCCAGCTGCACCGTCACCGCGCCGGAGCAGGCGCCGGCCGCCACCGACTGCGGCGTGGTGACGAAGCGAAGGGCGGTGGGCGGCGTCGCCTCGATCTGCTCGGTCTGGCTGGCGCCCAGCGCGGCCACCGTGGCCGTGAGCACCACCGGGCCCGCGGTGCTGTCCCGGAAGCGGAAGGCCGCGCCGGTGGCGCCCGCGGGCAGGGCCACGGAGGTCATCGCCGCGCCGGTGCAGCCGGTGTCGCTCGCCGGGTAGAAGCGGGTGGTGAGGACCGACGAGGAGAGCGCGATGCCCGTCCCCGAGCCGTAGGAGGCGGTGTTGCCGTAGGCGTCCTTGAGCTCCAGCGCCACGGGCGCGGAGCAGACGTCCGAGGTGACCGTCTGCGGCGCCGTGGTCACCACCAGCTGCGCCGGAGCCCCGGCCAGGATCTGGAAGGCGGCCGAGACGGCGGAGGTGAGCCCCGCCGCCGAGGCCTGCAGCTGGTAGCCCGCGGCGGCCTTGTTCAGCGTCACGCCCGCGAAGGTGGCCACGCCGCCGGCCACCGCCACCGGCCCGGCGCCCGAGAGCGTGGCGCCGCCCGGGTTGGTGAAGAGCGAGAGGGTGACGCTGGCGCCGGCGGTGGCCACGTTCCCGAAGCTGTCCACGGTGGCCACCTTGATGGCCGGGGAGATCGCCACCCCCGCGGTGCCGCCCCCCGGCTCCACCTGGAACGTGAGCTTGGACGCCGGGCCGGCGACGATCGTCTCCGTCTGGGAGATCGCCGCGAAGCCGGTGGGGGAGAAGGTGAGCAGCTCGGTGCCCACCACCGTGTCCCGGAAGTGGAGGGTGAGGGTGTGCGCGGGCGCCGCCAGCACCGCCCCGCCCACCGCGCTGCCGCAGGACGGGTCCGCGAAGAAGCCGTTGGTGCCGGAGCTGCTGGAGGGGGCCACGGGGATGTTGGCGCTCACCGCGGCGGCCACGTTGCTCTCGTCCTGCGCCTGCACGGAGATGGGGTTGCAGCTGCCCGCGGGGACGGTCTGCGGGCCCGTGAGGAAGGCGAAGTGGGTGGGGCCCCAGGTGATGTTGCCGGGCGTGCCGCCGGCGAAGTCGAGATCCTTCGCCTCGCCCGCGAGCGGGCCGGTGGCGGCGTCGAAGCGCAGCGTCCCCGAGGTGGAGCTGCCGTTGACGCCAAAGGCCCCAGCGACAGCGGCCTCGTTGGCGAACACGCAGCCGGTGCTCGAGGCGGGGAGCGAGGGGGTGGCGATGGTGAGCAGCACGCCGCCGGCGGGCGGGTGGTGGAAGCTCCCGTAGCTGAGCGAGGACACCACCGCGGGCGAGCTGAGGTTGAGCCCCGAGCCGTTGGCGTAGTCAATGTCGAAGTACGAGCCGTTGAAGCCGCCGTAGACGGTGAGCGCGTACCGGCCGGGCGTGGCGGTGTCCGTGGAGGTGACCCGGGCTGGCGTGCCGGCCACCCCCACCAGCTCCAGCGTGCCGTTGAGCTGGAGCACGGTGTTGGCGGAGAGCTTGAGCGTCGCCCCCGCCTCCACGTCCAGCGTGGTGCCGGGGCTGCTGACCGAGCTCAAGATCGCCGCGTTGTCGATCGCCAGCGTCTTGCCTGGCGCCACCCGCAGCGTCCCCCCGGAGAGGTTGAGGGTGGCCTGCAGCGTGAACGCCTGCGCGGCGTTGGTGGGGGAGAGCGTCTTCACCCCCGCGCCGGTGAACGCCAGCGGCCCCACGCCAGGCTGCGCCGCCTCCACCTTGACGTCGTCCACGTAGTGGAAGTTGCCGGTCGCCGTGGTGTAGCTGTGGAAGCGGAGGACGAAGTTGGGGTTGTTGTCCACGGCCGGATCCAGCGCGGAGAGGTTGATGCTCTCCACGCCGTAGCCGAACGTGCCCGGGTGGACGCGCGCGGTCTGCCACGTCCCGCCGTTGTCGGTGCTGAACTGCGCCTCGAGCAGGTAGGTGCCCGCGGCCGCGGAGGTGGCGCGCCCGTAGGAGAGCCACACCCCGGTCTGCCCCGCCGTGGAGAGCGGCCGGGTGATCCAGCTGTTGTAGAACCCGTTGCCCGCGGAGAGGTTGGCCACGCGCGCGCCGATCCCCGGCGGCGTGGCCACCACCTGCGGATCCGGCGGCGCGCCGCTGGAGGTGGCCGTCCAGCCACCCGCGGCGAAGCTCCCGGACTCGAAGCCGTCCGCGAAGAGCTGCTTGCGCGAGGCCAGGTAGCTGCCCCCGCCCGTCACGTTGGAGGCGCCCGCGCCGCCGATCGTCAGCGTGCCCTTGCCGAGATCCAGCGTGCCGCCGTTGTTGAGATCTCCCACCACGGTCAGCCCCGTCCCGGCGTTGACGAAGGCGCTCGAGCTCGTGAACGCGCCGTTGACGTTGGTCTGGCCGGTGCCGCTGATGAACGTGCCGGAGTTGCCGAACGCGCCGTTGGTGGTCACGTCCCCCGCGCCGCCGGCGAAGGTGCCCGGGTTGCTGAGCTGGCCGAAGGTGACCGGGCCGCTCCCCATCCGGAAGGTCCCGTAGTTGGAGAAGGTGCCGGTGACGCTCAGGGTGCCCGCCGGCCCGCGCAGGAGCGTGCCGAGGTTCGTCGCGTTCCCCGCCACGGTCAGCCCGGCGCCGTTCAGGTCGAGCGAGCTGGCGCTGGCCACGGTGAGATCTCCGGCCAGCGTCAGCCCGGTCCACGCCGCCACCTTCCCGCCGTTCACCACCAGGTGATTGAGCGCCAGCGGCGCCTCGTCCCCCGTCACCAGCACGTCGTCGATGTAGACGCCGTCCCAGGGCGCGTAGTCGTTGCAGTTGTCCCAGCCGGACCAGAAGCGGACCTTCACGTTGGCGTTGCCCACGTAGGGCGTGAGGTTGACCGTCTCCTGCACCCACTGCGTCTGCATGCCGGCGAAGAGCCCGCCGGTGCCCGCCACCACCGGGTTGGCGGTCCGGCCGCCGCCGGCCGGGCAGGTCGGGCCGCTCGCCTTGGGGGCGTGCGCGCCGAGGCTCGCCGCGGTGGGCGCCACCGTGGCCCAGGTGGAGCCGCCGTTGATGCTCACCTGCACCACGAAGCCGTCCGAGGTGTTGGGACCGCTCTGATCCTCCAGGTTCACCCGGTAGCGGTGGCGCCAGCGCAGCGCGGCGGTGCTCCTGCCGGTGAGGCTGAAGGTGGGCGAGGTGAGCGCCGCCGAGCCGGCGGTGAGCTGCTCACCCTGCTGGTACCAGGAGCGGTAGCCGCTCGCCGCCACTGCCTCCTGCACGCGCCACGGGTTGGGCGCGCCGCTGACGGTGCCAAAGGCCCAGCCGGCGGCGGCGCCCTCCACGTCCTCGAAGAGCAGGCGCCCGCGCCCCACGGCGGCCGGGGCGAGCAGGCTGCCGCCGTTGAGCGCCAGCGTGCCCGAGCCGGACGCCAGGGTGCCGTTCACGAAGACGTTGCCGCCCACCAGCACGGTGCCGCCGGCCGTCTGGGACAGCGTGCCGGTGTCCACCGAGAGGTCGCCTGTGAGGACGAGCCCGTTGCCGGCCGTGGTGAGCGTCCCGCCCGCCACCCGCAGCGAGCGCACGGTGGCGCTCGCCAGGTCCAGCGTGCAGCCGTAGCTGGCGGGGGCGATCACCACGTCGCTCGCGGCGTCCGGCACGCTCGCGGGGCTCCAGTTGGCGGGGTTGGACCAGCTGGTAGAGGCCGTGCCCACCCAGGTCTTAAGCGCGCTCACCGTCAGCCGGTCTTCGGGCACCACCGGAGAGCTCTGGCCGCCCACCGTCACCACCGCGTCGTAGACGCCGGCGGGGAGCCCGCCGGGGACGGAGAGCGTCAGCTGCGAGGCGCTCACGTAGGTGAGGGCGACGCCCGTGGGCGCTCCGCCGCCCACTGGGGTGAGCGTCACGGTGGTGGCCCCCTGGCCCCGGAAGCCCGCGCCGCGAAGGGTCACCGTGCCGCCGCTGCCGAACGGCACCGAGGCGGGCGCCAGCTGCGTCACCACCGGCGCGGTGGCGGAGAAGTCCACGTAGAGCTGCGGCGGGTTGGGGTCCAGGATCCCGTGCGGCTCGGCGTTGCTGTTGGCCACGTAGCTGGGCACGTGCATGCCCACGAAGAAGCGCTGGCTGGGCAGGGACGCCTGGAGATCCGCGGTGGCGGCCGGCCCCAGCGCGGTGCCCGTCTGGGTCGCCGGGGCGCCCCCGTTGATCCAGCAGTTGCAGGCGAAGGGCACGCTGGCCACCACCGCGTAGTCCGCGTGCGCGCCGTGGACGCCGTCCGCCCAGAGCGCCGCGGCCCCGGTGGTCTCCGGGTCCCTCACCAGCGGCGCGTAGTGCACCGGCTGCGAGGTGGCCGTGCCGCTGCCGCCGAAGAAGGTGTTGATCGCCACCGAGAGGATGGTGGCGCCGGGGTTGATCCCCGAGAGGTCGAACTTGAGGGCCACCTGGTAGTACTCGGACTGGGCGGCGGAGAGCGCACCCAGCCGCAGCTGATCCGGGCCCACCACCAGCGAGCCGGGCCCGGCCGCGGAGTCCGCCAGCACCGAGACCGCGTGGCGGGAGAGGACGGTGGCGGGCGGGTCGATCGCCAGGGGGAAGGTGCGCTCGGGGGCGCGCAGCCAGGCCGCGTCCACCTCCACCGCCAGCGCGCCGGTGGAAGGGCTCCAGCGGTAGCGCGCGGCGAGCGCGCGCCGCTCTCCGGTCAGCTCGAAGGCCCGGGGCGCCGGGAGCTCGAAGAGGACGCCGCGCGCGCCGACCACCGCCAGCGCCGCGCCCCGCTCCTGGAGCGAGACGCCTGGGTCCAGCGCCAGCGTGCCGATCGCCTGCAAGGTGCCTTCGGGTCCTGAGCGCAGCGCCCGGTCCACCGCCTCGCGGCTCTCCAGGACCAGGTTGTGCTTCACCCCGCCGGGCAGCACGTGGAACTCCTCCGCCGCGCCGGGGATCGCGTACCGCGCCACGTCCTGGGCGCCCTCCACGCTGACGGGCGCGCTGCTGCCGCTCCACGCCGGCCGCCAGCTGAAGCCCGCGCCGGTCTCCGGATCTTCGAAGCGGACGCCCGCGCGAGCGGAGAGCCGCTCGGGGAAGCGCGCGCGCACCAGGTTCTTCTCGGCCGAAAGCCCCCCCTGCACCCGCGTCAGCCGCGGGTCGATCTCCTGCCACTGCCCAGCCTCGTCCAGGAAGGCCCGAGGCCCCGGGGTGAGGACCGCCGTGGCGGTGCCGTCCTCCCGCCGCAGCAGCCGAGCGCTGGGGCTCACGCGCTCGTCGAGCACCACGCGCGCGCGCGGCGCGGCCGGCTGGGCGATGGGCTCGCGGGCGGCGAGCGGCTCCGCGGGCGGCGGGCGGCCGCAGGCGGTGAAGAGAGCGAGGAAGGCGAGCGAGGCGATGCTCCCCGCGCGGTAGACCTGCATCGAAGACCCCCGGGACAAGGGGAATCATCACCCGCAGTGCCCCCGCATTTCGCCGCGCGAAAGGGAGGCGGAGCTGCGCGCGCCTAGGTCGCGCGCGTTCAAGGTGCGTCCGCCGCGCCTCGCGGCCCGCACCGGTCAGGCCTCTATGATGAGCGTCGAAAGGGGGTTGGCCGCCTCGATGCTGGCGTTCGCCGTCACCGCCGCGCTCCTCGCCGCCGAGCCCTCCGCCGGCGCGGCGGCGGTGATCCGGCCGGACGCGCCCGTGCGCGGCCGCCTCTCGCTCTCCGCGGGCGCCGCGGTGCGGGACTCCCTCCAGAACGACGGCGTGCTCCAGGTCCACTACGGCGGGTTGGCCCCCACGCAGCTGCGGCTCTCCGCGGCCTGGTTCTTCGGGCGGACGCCGTTCGGCGTCGCGGTGGACGGCGGCGCCGAGTGGTACCGCGCCACCGGCGCGGACGTCTCCGGCAACCCGGTGCAGCTGGGCCAGAGCGCGCTGCGCGCCAGCGTGGCGGCGGCGGGCCGGCTCCGCTTCGCCTCGGTGTTCACGCTTGAAGGCCAGCTCGGCTACGGCTTCGGCCAGCTGCCGGTGGTGAGCGCCGCGGGCGAGGCCGTGATCGCCGGGAAGATCAACCACCACGGGCCCATGCTCGCCGCCCTCTTCGCGTATGACGGCGGGGGGCTGCTCGCGGCCTCCCTCCGCGGCCGCGCCGCGCCGCTCGCGCTCGGGGCCGGGTTCGCTTTCGCGGACGGCGCGGCGGCGCCCTCGGGCAGCGTGGGCGTCTCCGAGTACGGCGCGGGCGCCGAGGTGGCGGTGGGCCGGTTCAACGTGGGCGCCTTCCAGGTCTCTCCGCTGGTGGACTACGAGCTCTCCGTCACCCAGGCCAGCAAGCAGAGCTACACGCTCTCCTTCGCCGCGCACCGCTTCGGGCTCGGCCTCAAGGTGGGGCTGCCGGACACCTCCGCGCCGCCGCCTGCCCCCACGGGCCCCGGGCGGATCCGCGGGCGCGTGCTCCTGCCGGACGGTGTAGCCCCCGGCGCCGCGGCGACGGTGCAGGTGGTGGGTGGACCTTCGCTGGTCGCGGACGCGCGCGGCGCCTTCGAGCTGCCGGCGGCTGGCCCCGGGCCGGTCACCTTGCGGGCCACCGCCGCCGGGTATGGCCCGGTGGAGCTGGCGTTGGAGGTCCCCGCGGGCGGCGAGGCGGAAGCGTCGCTCGTCCTCTCCCGGCCCACGGGCCCCGGACGGATCCGCGGCGTGGCGCGCGTGAGCGGGGGCAAGGGCCCCGCCGCCAACGTGCCGATCCAGGCCTCGGGACGTGGGGTGATCTCCGGCGCGGACGGCGCGTTCGTGCTCGCGGGCGTGGGGCCCGGGCCTGTGAAGGTGACCGTGAACGCCCCCGGCTTCCAGCCGTACGAAGAGCTGGTCTCGGTGCCGCCCGGCGCGGAGGCCACGCTGGAGGTGACGCTGATCAAGGCGGGCGCGCAGAAGGCGCTCGCCACCCTGCGCGGGCTGGTGCGCTCCACGCGGGGCGCGCCGGTGCAGGCCGCGGTGAAGATCCGCGAGGCCAGCGCCAGCACCAAGGCGGGCGCGGACGGCCGCTTCCTCATCCGGATCCCCGGCGGGCGCTACACCGTGCAGATTGAAGCGAAGGGCTTCATCTCCCAGACCAAGAGCGTGGACGTGGGGGACGGAGACCAGGCGATCTTCCACTGCGATCTGGAGCCGGCGGCGCCATGAGCCCCGTCCCGGCGGTGCGGCGGCAGGCCCGGCTCCCGCTCCTGCTCTGCTGCGCCGCGCTCGCCTGCGGCGAGAAGGCCCCGCCCAAGGTGGCCGCGGCGCAGCTCGCCTCGGTGACGGGCCAGGTGACGGTGACGCGGGACGGGCAGGCGGCGCAGCCGGCCGCGCCCGGGCCCCTGTACGCCGGAGATCTCCTCCAGACGGGCCCCGCCAGCTCCGCGCTCCTGCGCTCGAATGACGGGGACGAGCTGGAGCTGGGGGAGAACGCCCGCTTCCAGGTGGAGCTCAAGCTGGGGAAGGTGCGGGTGGCGCTGGAGGCCGGCGTGATCTCCATCGTCGGCGGCGAGGCCGCCCCCGGCCGGCAGCGCCTCACCGTGGTCACCCCCTACGGCGAGACGGAGCTGGCCGCCGGCGCCAAGGCCAAGCTGTCCGTGGAGGCGAACGGGCTGGGCGTGGACGTGGCCATGGGGACGATCACCCTGGTCACCGAGGACGGCGGCGCGCAGACCGCCTCCGCGGGCCAGCGGCTGAACTTGAAGATGGGCTCGATCGAGCTGGTGGACGCGGCGCCGAAGCCGGCGCCCCAAGCTGCCGAGGCCGCCCCCGAGCCGCTGGACGTGAAGGTGGCCGCGGAGGCCGGCGCGCCGCTGCTCAGGAAGAAGGGCGAGGCCCGCTTCACCGCCGCGCCGCGCACCCCCACCGCGCTCGCCGAGGGGACCGCCTTCAAGGCGCCGGGCGCCGCGCGGGTGCGGCTGGAGGCGCTCGGGGTGAGCCTGCGGCTGACCGGGGCGCAGGGGAGCTTCGAGAAGGGCGACCGCGAGGGCGCGCTGCGGCGCTACCGGGTGAAGCTGGCCAGCGGGAGCGGCCAGGCCGCGTTCGGGCCGGGGGAGACCCAGGTGACGCTCGCCGGGCCGAAGCAGGAGGTGGAGCTCAAGGCCAGCGGCGAGGCGGCGGCCACCTGGGTGCTGACGCCCAAGGGGCCGCGGCTGGAGCTGCTCGCCGGCGAGCTGACGGTGGGCTCGGGGGCCGAGCGGCGCGTGGTGAAGGCCGGAGAGAAGGTGGAGCTGTCTCCCAACGGGATGAAGGTGAGCGCCCGCCCCGCGCCGGCGCTGGTCTTGCCCGCGGACAAGAAGGTGAGCGTGCAGGCGCAGGGCCTGAGCGAGGTGGGGCTCTCCTGGCCCGCCGGGCCCGCCGCGCGCGTGCAGGTGGCCAGCGACGCCGCCTTCGAGGAGCTGGTGCTCACCGCCAAGGTGAGCGGCCCCTACGTGGCGGTGCCGGCGCCGCGGGTGGGCGCGCTCTACTGGCGGGTGCTGGACGAGAGCGGCGCGCCGCTGCACAAGGGGCAGGCGCGCTTCGAGGCGGACCGGGATCGCGGCGGGGGTGACACCCCGCGCAGCGAGGTGGCGGAGACCGGCCTGAAGTCCACCGTCTTCTTCCAGAGCGCGCTCCCCACGCTCACCTTCACCTTCCCGGCGCGCGACGGGGCCAAGAAGTACCGGATGCGCGTCTTCCGCGCGGCGAAGCTGGACACGCCGCTGGTGGACAAGGAGCTGTCCGAGCCGCGCGGCACGGTGGAGGCGGGCACGCTCGGGGAGGGGGACTACGTCTGGTACGCGGCGCCGCTGGATGCGGGCGGCAACGAGCAGGCCGGCGGGCGGATGAACAAGCTGGAGATCGTCTACGACAACTCGCTCACCACGCTGCAGATCTCCCGGCCCCGACAGGGAGAGGCCGCGGGCGCGGGCACCCAGGCCGCGGGCGTGGCGCCGCTGCGCACCAAGCTGTTCGTGAACGGCAAGCCGGTGCAGACGGACGACAAGGGGCGCTTCTCCGTCCCGGTGGCCCGCGCGGAGCACGTGGTCTTCCGCCTCGTCGAGCCGGACGGGGACGAGCGCTTCTGGGTGCGGCGGCTCAAGTCCGGGCGCTGAGCCGGACCAGGAAGGCCTGTGGGTCGTAGTAGGAGAGCCGCGCCGCGCCGAGCTCGAGCGCGTCCCCGGCGGTGAGCGGCGCGCGCTCGTCCGCCGCCAGCGCCCGTCCGGAGAGCAGCACCCGCCGGTCCGCCGCCGCCGGCTGCGCCAGCCACCCGCCGCCCTCCACCGGGTGGAGCAGCAGGTGGTCGCGGGAGACGGTGGCGTCGTTGATGGCGATCTCGCTCTTGAGATCTCTCCCCACGCGCAGCAGGGCCTTTCCCACCAGCGGCTTGAGCTCGAAGCAGAGCGCGTCCCCCGGCTGCGGCTCGGTCGGCGCGGCGCGCGTGGGCACCATGGTGGCGGCGTTGTTCTGCGCGGTGGGGACGTGCCAGCTGCCGGGCTCCCACACCAGCCAACAACCTGGGTGTTTGGAGACGAAGCCCTGCTTGAGTAGGAGCGATCTCGCGTAGAGGAACGACATCAGGTACGAGAGGATCATTCGCCGCACGGAGCGAACTGTGGGCGCCGGTGGATGTCAACAGGCGATCCCGCGCGCGATGGTACGCTTTGCCCCGTGGAGCCGAGCGCGCCGGTCCTTCCGCAGACGATCCCCGGGTTCCGCGCGCTCAAGCGCGTGGGCGGGGGCGCCGCCACCGACAGCGTGCTCGCCACGTCAGACAGCACCCGTGGGCCCGTGCGCCTGGAGATCGTCCGTCCCGAGGCGCTGCGAGATCCCGCCGCGGTGAAGCGCTTCGTGGAGACGGCGCAGCGCTGCCTCCAGCTGGATCACCCCAACCTCGTCCGCCACGTGGCGGTGGACAAGATGCCGGACGGGCGCTGGTTCCTCGCCACGGACGCGGGCGAGGCGCAGACGCTGGCGGTGCTGCTGCAGCGCGGGCCGCTCTCGCCGGAGGAGGTGGAGCAGCTGATCACGCCGCTCTGCTCGGCGCTGGACTATCTCCACTCAGCGGGGCTGCTGCACGGGGATCTGCGTCCGGAGAACGTGCTCGTCACCCGGGAGGGCACCACGCTCATCCCGCGGCTGACCGGGTTCGCGCTGGCCGCGCTCAGCGGCGGCGCGCGCGCCGGGGAAGGGGAGGGCGTGGGCTACGCGGCCCCGGAGCGGATCCGCGGGCAGATGGTCACCACCCGCTCGGATCTCTATTCGCTGGGGGCGCTGCTGCACACCTGCCTCACCGGGGCGCCGCCCTTCGTGGCCAAGCTGCCCGCGGAGGTGCTGCGCATGCACCTGGAGGCGGCGCCGCCCCCGCTGCCGGGCGCCTCGGCGCACCTCACGGACGTGCTGCACCGGTGCCTGGCCAAGGACCCGGTGGACCGCTACGCCACGGCGGGCGAGGTCGCCAACACGCTCAACCGCTTCAACGGGACGCTCGTCCCGCACTCTCGCCCCGGCGTGCCGGTGGGGCCGGCCTCCGCGCGGCGGCTGGAGGCGGAAGGGGACATGCTGGGCAGCTACCAGCTGGTGCGGCTGTTGGGCGAAGGCTCCATGGGCCGCGTCTTCCAGGCGCGCCACGCGCTGCTCGGGCGCCAGGTGGCGATCAAGATCCTCCGCCCGGAGCAGTACCGGAACGCGGATCTCATCCAGCGCTTCTTCCAGGAGGCGCGGACCGTCAACCAGATCAACCACGAGCACATCGTGGAGATCTTCGACTTCGTGCAGGAGCCGGGAGAAGACGGGCCGCGCTCGGTCTACTGCGTGATGGAGCTGCTCTCCGGGAGCAACCTGTCCAAGCTGCTCGCCGCGGGGCCGCTGGCGGTGGCCCGCAGCGTGGGGATCGTCCAGCAGTTGTGTGACGCGCTCGCCGCCGCCCACCGGGTGGGCGTGGTCCACCGGGACGTCAAGCCGGACAACCTCTTCCTGATCGAGCGCGGCGGCAAGCGGGACTACGTGAAGGTGCTCGACTTCGGCGTGGCCAAGCTGCTGGCGCCGCTGGGCGAGGCCCCGGTGGTCTCCACCATGGACGGGGCGATCATCGGCACTCCCACCTGCATGTCGCCGGAGCAGGCGGCGGGGCTGCCGGTGGATCACCGCTCGGACATCTGGGCCGCCGGCGTGATCTTGTACGAGGCGCTCGCCGGCCGCCTCCCGTTCGACGCGCAGACCTTTGGCGCGCTGGCCGCGCAGATCATCACCCAGCCGCCGCCGCCGCTGCCCGCGAGCACCCGCGCCGGGGAGCCGCTCCCTCCGGCGCTGGTGGCCCTGGTGCTGCGCTGCCTGGAGAAGGATCCGGCCCAGCGGCCCCAGTCCATGGAGGAGCTGAGGGACGCGCTCGCCCCGTTCCTCTCGCCGTCCACTGCGGCGCCCGCGGTGGCCGCGCGGCCCGCGCCGGCCTCCCGCGCCCCCGCCGTGGCCGCGCGCCCGGCCGAGCTCCCCGCGCCGGCGGCCCCGGCGCCCCGCAGCAAGGGGGCGCTCTGGGGCGCGGTGGTGGCGGTGGTCCTCCTGTCTGGCGCGCTCGGCGGGTACGCGGCGCTCTCCGGCCGGCTCGCGCCCGCTCCGGTGCCTGTGCCGGTGGCCGCGCCCGCTCCGGTGCCTGCGCCGGTGCTCGTGGCGCCTCCCACCCCCGCGGTGCCCCAGCCCGAGCCGGAGGTGACGCCCGAGCCGGCGCGCCCCACGGCACCGCCCAAGCCGGTGGTGGCGGCGCGGCCGCCCGGTCCGCTCACGCTCAAGGAGATCGGCGCGGTGATGGGGCGCGCGCAGGGGGACATCTACCGCTGCTTCGAGCGCCACCGGACCCAGCTCTCTGGCGGAGACGGGCAGGTGACCATCACGTTGAGCATCGATCCGCCCGGCGCGGTGAGCGCCGCTCGGGTTGGGGGAATGGAGGCCACGCCGCTGGCCGGCTGTATCGTGAAGGAGGCCAAGCGCCTCCGGTTCCCCAAGCACACCGGGCCCCCGGTCACCATCAACGTGCCCTTCGCCTATAAGGTGGAGTAGGCGCGTGGGGCTGTGGGAGCGTGTCGGACCCCAGGCGACATGCTGCGCCCAAGTGATCCTGAAGAATCCCGTTTGCAGTTTGACGGCGAACAGGTCGATTCGGAAAATGGCGGCTGCTCGTGCGCTGCGCGCGAGCGTCCTAAGGAAAGCCGGGGATCGCACATGAGTGACAGACTGGACAACGCGGAGCCCACGCCGTCCTCGACGGAGGCGAAGCAGCCCGAAGAGGTCAAGAGTGAGCCCACGGCTGTCGCGGCTGCCGCCGAGCCCCCTGCCGGCGAGAAGCTGGACGACATCGAGAACATCGATTTCCTCCTCGAGGAGATCGAGAACAAGATCGCCCCGCTCGCCCTCGCGTGAGGCATGACCCCACCTGCCCCTGTGACGGCGCGCACCGCGCCGGTCGTCTCCGCGCGGATTGAGGTTGATGGGGGCGTCGCGCTCCCGGTCGCCCTCACTGGCCTACGGCGGATCCTCTCCGCCCTTCGAGAAGAAGGCCCGGACGTGGTGGACGCGCTCGCGCGCGCCCACGCGCCCGAGTGGAACCGGCTCTTCCCGGGCGCGGTCGCCGGCGCGCCGGATCTCTCGGACCTGGCGCTCTCGCCTTCGGAGCGGCGGCTGCACCGCGAGTCCGAGCAGGTCTTCTGGATCCTCAACTTCGGCGCCAAGGCCGTCCTCGGCGCGCTGCGCGCCACCGGCAAGTCGCTGGTGGTCCGCAACGTGGGCGAGTGCGACCTGGTCAGCCTCCGCGCGCTGATGCGGGCAGAGGAGTGGGCCCGGCTCGAAGGGCTCGAGGGCCGGATCGAGCTCCGGGACTGGGCGGCGCGCCGCCGCTGCTTCGCCGAGGGCTTCGAGGCCCGCCGGCGCCAGTACCTGGAGACGCTGCGCGCCCGGATGCGGATCGGCTCGGCGGACACCGCGGGCGTGCTCGGCGCGTCCCGGACGCTGGAGGCCCCGGTGGATCTGGAGGGGCGCTACCTGCTGGAGGTGGCGGACGAGAGCGCCACCCCGGCGCGCCGGATCGCCGCGGCGATCCTCGCCATCCGCGCCTGCTTCTTCAGCACCAACTACGAAGGGGCCACCTTCGCGGCCGAGACCGGCCTGCGCCAGGTGGACCTCGCGGGCGCGGCGCTGCGGCCGGAGGCCGTGGCGGACGCCTGGGACGCGCTGGACACCGGCTTCACCACCCCCGCCATCGAAGTGGACAAGGCGAGCCTCGGCTCGCCGGAGGAGCTGCGCGCGCTGTTCTTCCGCTCGCTGGGCGTGGTGGGCGTCTTCACCGGCCAGCACGACGAGGCCATGGCCACCTTCGGCAAGGGGCTGGCGCTCAAGCTCCCTCCGGAGGGCTACGCGCACCTGCACATGTTCCGCGCCCTGATGTTGATCAAGCGGCTCGGGCAGCTGCCGGTGGCGCGGCAGGAGATCGAGTCGGGCCTGGCGCACCTGGCAGGGCGGGGGACGCCCTTCGCCTCCCTGCATGAAGGGTGGCTGCGCAACGTCTTCGCGCTGGTCCACTACTCCTCGAAGGCGCTGGAGCCCGCGCTCGCCGAGGAGAAGAAGGCCATGGCGTGCGTGGGAGATCTCCACGACGCCTCCGCCACGCACCTCAAGATCAATCTCATCTCCAACGTCAGCGTGGTGCAGGAGACCGCCAAGCGGTACGCGGACTCGATCACCACCTGGCGCCGCTTCGAGAAGATCAGCGCCAACTGGGGCGTGAACTTCTCCAAGCACCACCGCTACCGGCTCGCCGGGCTGCTCCTGCTCTCCGGAGACAAGGAGCAGGCGGTGGCGAACTACCGCTCCGCGTACGAGAGCGCCGAGCAGCTGGGAGACGGGCTGCACCGCCAGGTGATCGCCGCGGAGCAGGGCCGCCTGGCGCTGGACGAAGGGCGCAAGGAGGAGGCCGTCCGCTGGTACGAGCGCGCCACCGAGCACGCCCGGGATCTGGGCGAGCCCTTCGCCCTGGCGGAGAGCCTGGCCGGCCGCGCCATCGCCCGCGGTGAGAGCGACTTCTCCGAAGCGCTGCGCTGCGCGGCCGCCACCAGCACCTTCCCCGACGCCCGGACCAAGCTGCTCGCCGCCCTGGAGGGCAAGGACCCCCAGGCGATCGCCCAGGTGCTCCCGAAGCCGCGGACGAAGTTGAATCGCCCCTTCGATCTGGTGAACCTCTAGACTCTCGCCCATGCCCGGTGGCGGCGAGAGCGAAGCGGAGCGGAAGCGTCTTCTGCTGCAGCAGTTGCTGCAGCAGAAGAAGGAGCGCACCCCTCAGTCCTCCGGGCCGCAGCGGGTGCCGCGCCCGCCGCGCGTCCCGCTGACCTCCGCGCAGGAGCGGCTGTACCTGCTCTCGCAGTTCAGCCCTGGGAAGACCGAGTTCAACCTGGGGGACCGGCTCCACCTCCGGGGGCGGCTGAACGTGGACGCTCTGAGCAAGAGCCTCCACCAGCTGATCATCCGCCACGAGTCGCTGCGCACCTGCGTCCCCCTGGACCGGGACGGGCCGCACCAGCTGATCCAGCCGGCGCCAGCCTCGTTCACCATCCCGCTGGCGGACTTGAGCGGGCTCGCCGAGCCGCAGCGCACCGCGGAGATCGCCCGGCTGGAGCGCGCCTGCTTCGACGAGCCGTTCAAGGTGGCCAAGGGGCCGCTCTATCGGTTCTCGCTGGCCCGGCTCGGCCCCGAGGAGCACCTGCTCTTCACCACGGTCCACAACCTGATCTTCGATGGCCACTCCTTCGGCGTCTTCTACACGGAGCTGAACGCGCTCTACGCCGCGCAGCTGGAGGGGCGGGACGCCGGCCTCGAGCCGTCCGTGCTGCAGGCCGCGGACATCGCCATCTGGGAGCGCAGCTGGCTCAGCTCGCCGGAGTGCGCGCGGCAGGCGGCCTACTGGCAGAAGGCGCTCGTCCCGCCGCCCAAGGACGTGGAGCTGCAGACGGACTTCACGCCTCCCAAACCGAGCTTCCAGCGCGGGGACCGCTACTTCCAGGTGGAGCCGCAGGTTGCGAACGCGCTGCGCCAGCTCGCCGCGCGGACCGAGCTGACGCTCTTCATGCTGATGCACTCCGTCTTCGCGGTCCTCATCCACTCGCTCTCCGGGCGCACCGACTTCTGCATCGGCGTACCCACGGCCGGGCTGCGCCTGCCGGAGACGGACCGGACCATCGCCCAGGTCTCCAACAGCTTCGCCCTACGCGTGCAGCTCACCGGCGAGCTGCGGTTCGAGGAGCTCGCCCAGCGCGCCCGCCGCGTCAGCCTGGACGCGCTGGCCCACCGGCTGCTCCCCATCCAGCGGGTGGTGCAGCTGGTCAACCCGCCGCGCAACGCCAATCGCAGCGCTCTCTACCAAGTGATGTTCGGGCTCGAGAAGCACCCGGCGGATCAGCTCCAGCTCGCCGGGGTCAGCTGCGAACGGTACGCGGTGCAGCCGGACGTGCAGCGGATGGACCTCTCCGTGCGCATGTATGAAGCGACCAACGGCGCCATCCTCGGCGAGCTGATCTACCGCAAGGATCTCTTCTCGGACTCCACCGCGGACCGGATCGTCGAGAACCTCCACGCGCTGATCCGCGCGGTGATCGCGGATCCTTCCGTAACCGTGGACCGCCTCCGCGCCCTCCAGGCGCAGCTCGCCACGACCCGGCGGGCAGCGCCCCACCCCCACGCCTGAAGCCCCTCCACCCGGGAGCTGCCCGTGCACGTCCTCCGGCCCCACACCCTGCTCGAGCCGCTCTTCAACCGTTGGTACGCCATCCCCCACCTGACGGCGCCCGCCACCGCCAGCCTCACCGCGGTCCGCAAGCTCTTGCCCATCCTCAAGTCCTTCGTGGCGGCGCCCGCCGCGCACGCCGCGGCCCTGAAGAACCCCGCCTTCGTGGGCGGGCCGTTCCTGGACTTCGACGCCAGCCGCGTCCCCGAGGTCCAGGCGCTGATCGACCGGCTCCAGGGAGACGGCGCGCCGCTGCTCGAGCTGGAGAGGGGGATCGCCGCGCTGGACAAGCTCTTGGCGCAAGAGACCAAGGGCGAAGGGCTGGAGCACCTCTACGAGACCCTGCCCGAGTGCCTGCGCGGGCGGGTGGAGCTGACCTACGACCGGTACCACCGCCCCTCGTTCCGGCTGCTCGAGCGGCCGCTCTACCGCAGCCGCCACTACGTGGAGGCGCTCCAGGGGGTGATGCTCGCCCAGCCCGAGCCCAAGCGCGCCTTCGCGGTGATGCCGCGGCTGAGCGGGCCGGGGCGGCTGTTCTTGGACCTCTCCCTGACGCACCCCGCGGCGCGCCGCCTCTTTGACATGAAGTACACCCCGGCGCCGCTGGGGGAGCTGGTGGAGCTGCTCGGCCCGGCCGCGCCCCCGCCCGGGGCGCTGGAGCCGTACTTCGCCGAGCCCGCGCCGCCGCCGCCCGGGCGAGACTTCGAAGGTGACGGGCTGCGCGTCCGCTACTTCGGCCACGCCTGCGTGCTGGTGCAGACGCGGGAGGTGAACGTGCTGCTGGATCCGGGGATCAGCTACGCCTTCAGCGGCGGGCAGCCCCGCTTCACCTTCGAAGATCTACCGGACCGGATCGACTACGCGCTGGTCACCCACGCCCACCCGGATCACTGCTCCCTGGAGGTGCTGCTCCAGCTGCGCAACCGGATCCGCCAGCTGGTGGTGCCGCGCGCGGCCGGAGGCTCGCTGGTGGATCCTTCGCTGCGGCTGATGCTGGAGCGGCTGGGCTTCACGCAGGTGGTGGAGGCGGAGGAGCTGGAGGGCTTTCCGCTCCCGGGCGGGCAGATCACCGCGCTCCCGTTCCTGGGCGAGCACTGCGATCTGGAGATCCGCTCGAAGACCACCTACCTGGTGGAGCTGGCCGGCAAGGCGCTCTTGTTCCTGAGCGACACCAGCGTCCCCGAGTCGCGCGTGTACGATCACCTCCTGCCCCAAGGGAGGAAGCTGGACGCGCTCTTCATGGGGATGGAGTCCGAGGGCGCCCCCATGAGCTGGGGCTACGGCGCGCTCTTCCCCGAGCCCATCCCCCGGCGGATGGATCAGCCGCGCCGCACCAACAGCGTGAACGAGCAGCGGGCCCTGGCGCTGGTGGGCAAGCTGACCCCGCAGCGGGTGTGCATCTACTCCATGGGCTTCGAGCCCTGGGTGCAGCACGTGATGGGGATGGAGTACCGCCCGGACTCGCCGCAGCTGGTGGCGTCCGACAAGGTGCTGGCCTACTGCAAGCAGCAGGGGATTGAAGGGCTGCGGCCGCTCGGCCAGCTGGAGCTGCTGCTCGCCTGACGGACTAGCGCGCGTCCTCGATCACCCAGGTCTGCTCGCTGTCGTAGCCGTTGCTGTCCGGCCGGTACATGGCGATCCCCAGGGTGTGCGGGCGCCAGCGGCGGCGCACCGCCGCCCCCCACGCGCCGGTGCGCCCGGTGTTGAAGCCGCCCCCCACGTGGGTCAGGCCGCGGCCGCGCGCGTAGGCGAGGCAGGCGTCCAGCAGCTCCTCGAAGTCCGCGCCCGCGCTCGCGCCGGGGGCCACGCCGCCAAAGCGGATGAAGCAGTTCCCCGCGCCTGCCTCGGTGTCCGCCCCCACCTGGCAGACCGCTACGCCGCGCGGCCTGGCCGGGTCTCCGAGCAGCACGGTCTCGCCGAAGCCGTGGACCTGCGTGGCGGAGATCTCCACCGACAGATCCAGCCCCGGGTGGATCCGCTCGGTCAGCTCCCGCGTGGCCGCGAGCGCCGCGCGCCGGTCCGCCTCCGGCAGGGCGGAGAAGAGGGCGTGGCCGGGCGTGGGCCCTTCGGCGGGGACCGGCCCCGCGCAGACCGCCGTCAGGTAGCGCGGGCGGTAGCCCATCCCAGAGAACCAGGAGAAGTGGAGCGGGCTGTTGGGGAAGGTGAAGAGGATGGCCGTCTTGGCTTTCCAGCGCTGGTCGAAGATCTCGTGCGCCGCCTCCACCATCCGGGTGCCGATCCGCCCCTTCCAGATGCCCGGCTTGACCGCGATTGGCCCCAGCCGCGCCACCGAGCCCTCGCCCAGCGCGAAGGTGATCCCCACCAGCTCGCCGTTCAGCTCGGCGGCGATCGCCGCGGTCGGATCCGTCCGGAAGCGGGGGAGCACGTACCGGTTCACCGGCAGGAGCTTCTCGGGGATGCCCGTGAAGGTCCGGAAGGCGCGCTTGTTGAGCTGCTCGGCGAGGTCTATCTCGTGCTCGGCCAGCTGGCGCAGCTTCAGGTCAGACATGGCAGGGGGCTAGCGGCTCTGCCCTTCGAACCAGGCCTTGGTGAAGATCTCGTCGCTCACCTCGCCCTCCTTGAAGCTCTCGAGGACCACGGTGGTGACCTTCCCCTTCACCAGCTCGTCGTAGACGCGCAGCTCCTTGGCCACCGGGAGCGAGCGCTTGAGCGCCTTGTCCACGAAGGTGGTCTGCTTGGTGGTGAGGGTGGTGCGCAGGAGCTTCCCCGAGGCGGAGAAGTCCTGGGACTTGAGGATGAAGAGGTTCTTGTCCAGCCAGATGTCCTTCCGGGGGAACGGGGCGTCCACGCCGGGCTTGGCCACCAGCGTGAGCTTCTGCATGGGGTTGGAGTTGATGGTGTCGGTGGTGAGGCTGTCCGCGTCGTAGAGGTCAGACCAGACGGCGGTGGTCATGTCCGAGCGGCGCAGGTTGGTGCCGCCGAGCGCCTCGCGCTCGGTCCGCCGCTCCCACCGCCCGAGCTTCGCGTCGTAGGACCAGAGGTTCTTCCCCAGCCGCAGGTAGCCCGCGCCGGCTTCGGTCTTGGGCTTGGTCACCACCATGACGAAGCGCTCGGGACCGCCGAAGTAGAGCATGCCCTCCCGGACCAGCCGCAGCCGCTGCTCGGGGATGGACTCGTCGATGATGCACTGGAGCGTGCCCAGCGTGCGCGGCCGGTAGAGCTCTTCGTACTTGCGCAAGAGCGCCGCCGCCTCCGGCGAGCCGGCGCGCGCGGTGCCGCAGAACAAAAGCAGCGCCGCGGCCAGCGCCCCGCTCAACCCGCGCGGTGCATGGCGGTGACCGGCCGGAGCCGGGCCGCGCGCAGGGAGGGGAACAGGGCGATGAAGGTCGTCCCCAGGGTGAGCAGCAAGACCGTGCGGGCCATCCATTGGAGCTCCAATTGGCAGTGAAGGTGCTGGCCGGCCCCGAGGATCGTCCGCGCGGCGTCCGGGAGGGGCACGGCGAGCGCGTTGACCAGGGCCGAGAAGGGGAGGCTGAGCGCGGCGCCCGCGGCGGTGCTCACCGCGCCGAGCATGAAGGCCTCCGCGAGGAACAGCCGCACCGCCTGGTTGCGGCGCAGGCCGATGGCGCGCAGCGCGCCGATCTCCCGCGTCCGCTCGTTGATGGCGATCCAGATGCTGTTCATCAACCCCACGGAGACGATCGCCATCAGCAGGAGCCCGAGCACGAAGGTGAGGGCGTCCAGCGCGGTGAGGGAGGACATCCAGCTGTCCAGCGCGTCCTCTTCGTCCCAGCGCTGGATCTCCAGCTTCTGCCCCAGCCAGGGCTCGCTCTCCGCCTTCTGGATCATCGCCCCCTGGCCCTTTTCGGTGTGGTCCAGGAAGGTGTGGCCCTCCTTGGCGAAGGCGGCGCGCAGCCGCTCCTTCACCCCGTCCAGCTCTTCGGGGGGCGGCCCGCCCGGCAGGCGCAGCTGGATCACGCTCACCGAGCTGGGCGGCAGCTGCGCCAGCTCGCGCACCGAGGCGGACTGGGTGACCGCGCTGGTGTCCGCGAGCGCGCCGCCGGAGTTGTCCGCGATCGCCGCCACGCGCAGGTCCACCGTGTTGTGCACCCCGCGCGGGGTGACCATGTACGCCGTCACAACGTCCCCCACGGAGAGCCCCAGCCGCTTCGCCATGCCCTCGAAGAGCAGCAGCGTGCGCGGCTTCTCCAGCTCGTCCAGCGATCCGGCGATGGGGTGGAGCCATTCGCGCGCCGCGGGGGACTGCGCGAGGTCCAGGCCGATCAGCTGGAGCTCGCGCTCGATCCCGGCCTCGTTGTGCAGGCTCGCCGTCACCACGGAGAGCGTGGAGAGCTGCTGCACGTTGGGGACCTCGCGCCGGATGATCGCCAGCAGCGGGGCGGGGTCCGGGATGATCTCCTCCGCCCGGCCCGGGGAGAGCTTGACCACGCCGTGGACGTTGATGTCTCCGGCCGCGAGCGCCGTGAACATCTGGCTGGTGCTGCCCCGGATCCCTTCGGTGAACCCGAGCACGAGCAAAAGCAGCACCGTCATGGTGGAGAGCACGCCCGCGAGCAGGAGGTTCTGCCGGGAGTGCGCCAGCAGGCTGCGCGCCGCGGTGCCGAGGATGAACACTTACTCCTCCGTGCTCATGGCCTTGAGCGGGGTGACGCGCGTGGCGAGCAGCGCGGGGTAGGACGTGGCGAGCATGGACGTGGGGAGGATGGCGAGCAGGGGGATCAGCACGTCCGCGCGCGTGAAGTGCGGGAAGAGCCTCGCGCCGCCGAAGACGAAGGCCAGCTCGGGGGAGGGCGCGCCAATGCCCACCCGCTCGAGATACACGGCCAGGGCCGCGCCGCCCACCGTGCCCACCACGCCGAAGCAGAGCGCCACCAGGAGCATCTCCAGCACCACCAGCGCCACCACCAGCTGGGCCTGCCCGCCAATCGCCCGGATCATTCCGATCTCGGAGGTCCGCTGCACCGCCACCAGCACCGCGGCGTTGTTGATGATGATCACGATCGCCAAGAGGATGATGAAGGCGATGATGTAGAGGACCAGGTTGAAGATGTGCTTGAAGGCGCTGAGGAAGGAGACCACCTCTTCGCCGGGGAGCACCTTGACCTGGAAGCCCTGCGCCTTGGCCAGCGCCTCCACCGTCCCCAGCATCCGCTTCTGCTCGCCGGGGTCCTTGAGCACCACCACGCCCGCCATCACCTCCAGCCGCTCCAGCTCCTCGCGGGAGTAGACCCGGTCCACCACCTCCGAGGCCTGCGCGCGGCGCGCGGCCGCGCTGCGGATGGCCTCCAGGGACCCGGTGGCCGCAGCGTCCTCGGGCTCCGGTGGCTCGGGCGGCGCGCTGCCCAGCTGCCGCTCCAGCTCCTCGCGCGAGAGCTCCTGGATGTTGGCCCCCTTGAGGATCTCCGCGGTCTCGCGCGCCTCGCGCTCATCCGGGTAGCCGTAGAGGTCTCGGAAGGTGGCCAGATCCAACAGGCAGGCGTTGCCCTGCACGGAGTCCTCCAGCCCACGGAAGGCGATCGTCCCGTAGACCTTCACCAGCACGGACTGGGTGTGGCCATTCTTCCCCTGCGACTTGAGCGCCACGGTGTCGCCGATGCGGACCCGGTAGAGCTCCAGCGAGGGGGCGAGCTCCTTGTAGAAGTAGTCGTAGCGCGCCGCGAAGTTGGCGTCGTCCAGCGCGAGGAAGCGCTCCAGCAGGGTGGACAGCTCCCCGTCCGCCACGCCGAGGAAGCTCTGCAGCTTCTTCGCCATGGCGGCGGCGCGCTGATCATCCAGCTGGTAGAGGATCTCGTAGATGCGCGCCTGGAGCTCCGTGACCGAGCGCTGCAGATCCGGGTTCTCGGCCAGCGTCCGCCCTTTGCGCGTCAGCTCCACCTTCAGCAGATCCAGCCCCCGAGCCACCTTCAGCTTGAGCCGGTCGTCGTAGAAGAAGGTGCCCAGCAGGATGCCGCGCCGGCCGGGCGGGACGGTGGTGCCCTCCACCACGTAGGTCCGGGGGAAGGCGCGCATGAAGGCGTCGATGTCCGTCCCGTAGCCGCCGAAGGTGTCGATCACCACCTCGCCGTCCGCCTGCGGCGCCACCCGGTTCTCGAGGAACTCCAGGGCGGCCTCGGGCGCCTGCTGGAAGCCGTCCCAGAACTCGGCGCTGGCGGCGCGCTGGAAGTCCTGCGCGGTGGTCTCCTGGAGCGCGTAGCCGCCCACCTCGGCGCGGCGGCGCCGGTTCTGATCCACCAGCGTGGTGAGGCGGCGGGCGCGGGAGATGAGCGCGGCGCGCTGCTCGGGCGGGGCGTGCAAGCCCCGCCGCAGATCCTCCAGCGCCCTGTCCAGCGGATTGCCGCCCATGAACCAGACCGTCTCCGTCAGCCCGAACGGGACGACCGCCTTCACCCCCGGAATATTCTCCAGGGCGGCTTTGACCTTCGGGAAGTCCGCGATCGGCACCTGCGGCGCCACGCCGCGCATGCTCACCCCGAAGGGTTCACGCGCTGCGTTGGAGTACACCACCACCTCGCCGAAGCCGGTGGTGGTGAAGTTCGAGACGATTGCCCGCTCCAGGCCGTTGATGATCGCCTGGCCGGGCACCAGGAGCAGGGGCCCGAGCAGCACCAGCACGCCGATCACCCAGTTGCTCCGGCGGCTGAGCGCGTTCTGGACGGCCAGCGGCCAAGCCGTACGAAGCGAGTCGAGCATGCGGGAGGGGAGCCGCTGGGCTCACTCCTTCGGGAGGATGTGGTTCTGGGGCGTGTGGAGGGCGTGGCAGCTGGACGCGCAGGTCCCGTAGCGGGTCGGCTGGTCGATGGTGGAGATCTTCACCGGGAAGTACTCGGTGCCGTGCGTGGCCGGGTGGCAGGACGAGCAGACGTCGTAGCTCGGCCGGACCGCGCCTTCGCGGGTGAGGTGGCAGACCGTGCAGTCGTTGTTCGGCTGGTTGTACTTCTTCGACATCATGTGGACGCGGTGGATGTCCCGCGCCAGCGGGTAGAGGCTGTTGACGTGGCAGGCCTTGCAGGTCTCGATGTGGTCCACGGAGAGCCCGTGGCGGACGTTGTCCAGCGAGGCCACGCCGCGGTGGCAGATCTGGCAGTTGCCCACGCGCGAGGGGTAGTTGGTCAGCTCGGCCTGGCCCACCTGGAAGAGCTGGACGCGGGAGGCGGAGACGCGCTCGCCCAGGTACTCGCGGTGCATCTTGACCACCGCCGCGTAGGTGCCGGGCTTGGCGTCAGCCGGGAGATGGATCGGCTGGCGGGTGCCCCAGAGGCCGGAGCGCGAGCCGGCGAAGATGGTCCCGGCGTACTCCGGCGGGAAGGCGGCGATGGAGGAGCCACCGGCCGGGAGCAGGGGCGGGAGGGAGACGAAGCTCGGGTCGTCCGCGACGGAGGACTGCGTGACCAGGTTCTGGATCGGCCCCACCACCTTGTAGCCGCCGATGAAGTCGTGGTCCTGGATGGTGAGCTGGAGCGCCTGGTTCAGGTAGAGCAGGCCGTTGTTCGAGCCGTCCGCGTAGCTGTTGTAGCTGTAGAGGTAGGGCTTGGGGTGGAGGCGGTTGCCGCGGCCATCGCGGATGTCCAGGAAGAGGTCGAAGGTCTCGCCCTGGGTGTAGAAGCTGCCGTTGGCGGGCGTGCTGAGCTGGATGGTCGGCGTGAGGCCGAAGTCGCACGCGACCTCGCTCTCGTCCGCGGTGTTGAAGCAGGTCTTCGGCAGGGTGGTCTTGTCGACGAAGGTGACCGGGAAGATGAACGGCTTGGCCGGCAGCTGGCTCCAGGTGATGCGGATCGCGCCGTCACCAGAGACGCCGCTGGCGGTGATCGTCTTGAAGGGGTTCATCGAGCCCTCGAACTCCACCTTCGCCATCGTGCGGTAGGTGGGCGGGTCGAAGACCTCGTTGTTGATGCCGAGGTCGCCCGCGAACTTCGGCGGGGCCATGTTGTCGATCAAGAAGGTGACGCGCGTGTGGCCGTTGGCCACGCCGTCCGCCATGAACTCCTCGCGGGTGTACGTCTGGGAGGCCTTCACCGTGCCGGCGGCGTCCAGGATCTCCACCAGCAGCGAGTCCGTCCGGTCCAGCATCCACGCCGCGTTGTCGTAGACGATGGTGCGGGTGCCGTTGGGCGGGTTGGTGCCGGGCGTGAACTCATCCAGATCCATGCCCACGCCGCTCCAGTCCAGGTCCTTGAAGACGGAGGCGCTCTTGGCCCAGGCGAGCGGCGCCGCCAGGTTCAAGGAGTTGGACTGATCCGGGTCGTCGATGATCGTGTCGACCAGCGTGATCCGGTTCAGGAAGTAGGGCGTGTCCGCGAGGATCTGCATCACCGCGCCCGGCTCACCCATTCCGAGCCCCTGGTTCACATCCGGGCACTCGGTGGGATACGGGACGTTGACCGTGGTCCCCTTCGCCACGGGAGAGCCAGTGGCGAGGATGGAGCACCCGTTCAGCCACTGCAGCGACAGGCGGCGCGCGGGAGAGGCGGCGGTATAGGGATCGAACGCCTGGGGACCACGTCCCGGCACGTTCTCGGTGTCGTCGGTGGCGAGGAGGCGGCAGCTCGCGGCGAACAGACCGAGCACTGCAATCGAGGCGCGCAGCAAAGGTGTCACGGTCGTCCTCTGGGATGAGAGGTAGCGAATCGTCGGCTGCGCGAGTCTAGCGAAACGTTCTCTGTTGGGAAGCTAAAGAACCCGAGGCGCGCGTGTGGGTTTTCCGGCTCCGGGGTGCGCGGTCATCCGGGAGAGCGTGCGTGGTAGCTTGCGCGTCCTTCGACGCTCTTTGCGGGAGGAGACCTACGTGGAAGGCAAGGGGGAAGGGGCCGAGCAGGCGCTCGGCGCCGAGCAGCAGGCCTGGTGGTTCCTGCATCAGCTCGCGCCGCAGTCGCCGCAGCTTTTGCACCACGCGCTGCGGATCCAGGGCGCGCTGGACCTGCCCGCGCTGGAGCGCGCGCTCCAGCAGCTGCTCTCGCGCCACGAGCCCCTTCGCGCGACCTTCACTGAGAGCGCCGGCGCCGCGGCCGTGCGCGTCCGGCCGGAGGCGCGCGTGGAGCTGGAGCGCCTGGCGCCGGGCACCGAGCCCAAGGCCGCGCTCGCCGCGTGGTGCGCGCGGCCGCTCGCGCTGGATGCGGGCGCGCTGGTGCGGGTCGGGGTGCTCGCGCGCGGCGCGCAAGATCACCTCCTCTTGCTGAGCGGTCATCAGGCGGTCTGTGACGCCCGCTCGCTCGAGGCGATCTGGGCCGAGCTCTTCGCGCTCTACCAGGCAGAGCGCGCGGGCCGCGCCGCCGGGCTCCCCGCGCCGCGCTCCTACTTCACGGAGGACCAGGAGCGGCGCCGCCGTCCGGCCGCCGCCGCCGCGCAGGACGCGGAGTTCTGGAAGCGCCGGCTGGAGGGCGCCTCGGGGGAGCTGGCGCTGGCGGGCGTGGAGGGCGCGCCCGGCGCACGCGTGCCCGCTGCGCTCAGCCCGGAGCTGGGGCTGGGGCTGGCGGCGCTCGCCGGCGGCGATGGCGCGGCCGGGCTGCTCGCGGCGTGGCTGGGGCTGCTCGCGCGCTACACCGAGCAGGAGGAGCTGGTGGTGGGCGTCCCCTTCGACGCGCGCGGCGAAGAGGCCGGCGCGCTGGTGGGGCCGCGCTCGCTGGTGCTGCCGCTGCGGCTGGCGGCGGGGACGGATCAGAGCTTCAAGGATCTGGTGGCGGCGGCGGTGGATGGGCTGCGCGAGGCGGCTTCGCACGTCCAGGCTGCGCCCGAGCCGCCGGCGGGGGCGCGCACGGACGCCTCGGCGCCCTCGTGGCTCCAGGTGGGCTTCTGCGTCCTGCCCGCGCCGGTGCTGCCGCGCGTGGAGGGGCTGGAGCTGCGCTCCGAGCTCCTGCGGCAGGATCTCCCCTGGGCGCGGTTGGCGCTCGCCGGGGTGCTGCAGGCGGACGGCGGCGCCGCGCTGGAGCTGGCCGTGGGCGCGGGGCTGCTCTCGCCCGAGCGCGCGGTGCGGCTGCCGGGGCACTTGATGACCTTCATCGGGGACGCGCTGGCTCGCCCGGATGATCCCATCCGCACGCTCGCGCTCACCGGCGCGGACGAGGCGCGCGCGCTCGCCGCCGCGGCGGCGGTCGAGCGGCAGGAGCTCCCCAACCGCTGCATCCACGAGCTGATCTCCGACGTCGCCAAGGCCCGCGGCGCGGCGATCGCCGTGGAGTCCCCCTCGCGCAAGCTCAGCTACACCGAGCTGGAGCAGCGCGCGCAGGCGCTGTGCCGCAAGCTGCAGGCCCGCGGGGTGGGGCGGGGCAAGCGGGTGGGCGTGCTGGTGGATCCCTCCGCGGAGATGGTGGTGGCGCTGCTGGGGGTGCTCAAGAGCGGCGCCGCCTACGTGCCGCTGGATCCCGGCTGGCCCGCCGAGCGGCTGGCCTTCATCCTCCAGGACGCGCGGGTGGAGCTGCTGCTCACCGAGCCGCAGCTGGCGGCGCAGGCCACCGCCACCGGCCGCGAGCTGCTCTTGCTGGATCCCGGCCCGCTGGGAGTAGCGCCCGCCGCGCCCGCGGCCACCCCCGCGCCTGCCACCCCGGACGATCTCGCCTACGTCATCTACACCTCCGGCTCCACCGGCGAGCCCAAGGGCGTGCTGATCCCGCACCGCGCGCTGCTCAACCACGGGCTGGCGGTGAGCAAGCGCTTCGGGCTGCGGGACTCGGACCGGATGCTGCAGTTCACGCCCGTCTACTTCGACGCCGCCGCCGAGGAGATCTACCCGCCGCTGCTGATGGGCGGCACCGTGGTGGTGCGCAGCGAGCTGGCCGCGGCGGACGCCTTCTCCACGTTCGTGGAGGAGCAGAAGATCTCCGTGCTCAGCTTGCCTCCGGCGTACCTGGCCGAGTGGATCGCCCACATGCGCCGGGCCTCGCGCGAGGTGCCGGCCTGTCTGCGCCTGACGATCCTCGGCGGCGAGAAGCTGCTGCCCCAGAACTGGCAGGGCTGGCTCCAGGTCGGGGGCGCGCGGGTGCCGTGGTTCAACGTCTACGGCCCCAGCGAGGCCACCATCACCGCCTCGCTCTGCGAGATCTCCCCCACCGGGTTCGGCCTCGCCGCGCCGGTGATGCCGATCGGCCGGGCGATCCCCAACGTGAGCCTCTTGCTCCTGGACGACCGGCTCCGCCCGGTGCCGGCGGGGCTGCCGGGCGCCATCTACCTTGCGGGGCCCGGGTTGGCTTGGGGCTACGTGGGGCGCCCGGAGCAGACCGCGGAGCGCTTCCTCCCCCATCCGTACGGCCGCGCGGGCGAGCGCATGTACGCCACCGGAGACGTGGGGCGGCTCCTCCCGGACGGCAACGTGGAGTTCGTGGGGCGGGTGGATCAGCAGGTGAAGATCCGCGGCTTCCGCGTGGAGCTGGGCGAAGTCGAGTCCGCGCTCCGCAAGGTCCCCGGCGTGGATGACGCAGTGGTCGTGGTGCGCGCCTACAACGCGGACCGCCGGCTGGTGGGCTACGTGGCCTCCAAGGTGGAGCCGCCGCTCGCGCCGGCCGCGCTGCGCGCCGCGCTCGAGAGTCGCCTGCCCGGGTACATGGTGCCCTCGGCGCTGGTGGTGCTGCGCGCGCTGCCTTTGACCGCCAACGGCAAGGTGGACCGCAAGGCGCTGCCCGCCCCCGAAGCCGCGCCCGCCCCGGCGGCGGCGGCGGACCGCGAGCTCACCCCCACCGAGAAGGCGCTCCGGGAGATCTGGATGGACGTGCTCGGCCTGGACAGCCTCAAGCTGGACGACAACTTCTTCGAGCTCGGCGGCCACTCCCTCACGGCGATCCAAGTGGTGGCCCGGGCGGGCGAGGTGCTGGGCGTGGACGTGACGCTCGCCGCGATCTTCGACGCGCCCACCCTGCGCGCGCTCGCCGCGCACGTGGCGGGGCTCGGCCAGCAGACGCAGCTGCCGGAGGGCGTGACCAACGTGGATCAGCTCTCCGACGAACAGGTGGAGGCGATGCTCAAGCAGCTGCAGGGGGGCTGAGCCCGCCCTCCGCGGGTCAGCTCCAGCGGAAGATCTTCAGCGTCACCAGGTAGGAGACGATCCCCCAGCCGCTGAGCACCGCCACGCAGCGCAAGATCTCCTGGTGCGCCCCGCCGCCCAGGATGATCTCCCGCAGGCCGTCAATCAGCGCGGTCAACGGGAGCAGGCGGATGGCGCCCTGCATCCAGCTGGGGAACTTGTCGACGGAGAAGAACACGCCGGAGAGCGACACCATGCTCAAGGTGGCGAGCGCGTTGAGCCCGAACACGCTCTCCATCACCCGCGCGCGGCTGCCCATCAAGAGCCCCAGCCCGGCGAAGCAGAGCGCGCCGAAGAGCAGGAAGCCCACCAGCATCCAGAGCGGCCCCTGCACCTGGACGTCGAAGGCCAGGTGGGTGAAGCCCAGCAGCGCCACCAGCTGGGTGACGCCGGTGAGCGCCTCGCGGATCACGAACGGCGTGAGGAACTGGAAGCGGCTCATCGGCGTGGCGCTCAGGCGCTTGAGGAACTTCCCCTTGCGCAGGAACGTGAGCATGTAGGCCAGCGACTCGAAGGCGTGCGTCATCAGGCTGAAGCCGAGCAGCCCGGGGACGAGGAAGTCGAGGTAGCGGAAGCCGGGGGTCCGCAGCACGTTCTCCGCGGTCTGCAGCCGGTCCTGGCGGCCGGCCCGCTTCTGGAGCGCGTCCGTCACCAAGAGCCGCGCGGCGCGCGAGTCCGGGGTGGCGGGGTCGAAGTAGAGCTCGGGGGTGGGGCCGGGCACCACGGTGAGGATGGAGCGGCCGCGGCGCAGCCGCTCCTGCGCCTCGGGCCAGCTGGCGCGCACCGCGGTGAGCTCGCCGGTGTCCTCGAGCGCCTTGGCCACCTGCTCGGCCTCCGGCCCGTCGCTCACGGTGACGGTCAGCCGAGCAGGTCCCTTGTCGGTGAAGGCGATGCCGATGACCGCGCAGAGCACGAGCGGCGGCAGCGCGAACTGCCACACCACCGCCGGCGGGTTGCGCGTCACCTGGCGGAGCGCGAAGAGCGAGAGCTCCACGGCGGAGCTGGGTGGCTTGGAGTCTTTGGGGTTCACGCGCCGTCGTCCCGGAGGGTGTGGCCGGTGAGGTTGAGGAAGACGTCATCCAGGGTGCTGTTGCGGATGGAGAGCCCCTGCAGCGCGCACCCATTCTGCTGGAGGACGTGGAGCAGGGCGGGGAGGGTGGCGTGCAGCTCCTGCACGATGATGGAGCTGCGGCCGTCCTTCTCCCGGACCTCGGTGACCCCGGCCACCTGCTCGAGCGCGGCGCGCGGGGGCGGCGGCACGGCGGTGAGCTCCACGAAGTGGGAGCCGCCGAGCCGGGCGATCAGCGCGTCCGGGCTGTCCTCCACCAGGATCTTCCCGCGGTCGATGATCGCCACGCGGTCACACAGCTCCTCGGCTTCGTCCATGTAGTGGGTGGTGAGGATCACCGTCCGCCCGCGGCTCTTGAGGTTCAAGATGATGTCCCAGAGCGCGCGCCGGGACTGCGGGTCCAGGCCGGCGGTGGGCTCGTCCAGGAAGACCAGCTCCGGATCCGACACCAGCGCCACGGCGAGCGCCAAGCGCTGCCGCTGGCCGCCGGAGAGCTTGTTCACCCGCGCGTCCTGCTTCTCCTCCAGCCGCACCAGCGCCACGGCCTCCGGGACCGAGAGCCCCTTCTTGTAGAAGCTGCGGAACAGGCGAATGGTTTCGGCCACCGAGTACGTGTCGGTGAACTCGGTGCTCTGGAGCTGGAAGCCGATCCGCGCGAGCAGCGCCTCGCGCGAGCTCTTCCACTCCAGCCCAAAGAGCCGGATGGATCCGCCGCTGGGCTCCTGCAACCCCTCCAGCATCTCCATGGTGGTGGTCTTGCCGGCGCCGTTGGGGCCGAGCAGCCCGAGGCACTGGCCTTTGGGGACCGTGAGGTCGATCCCGTCCACCGCCACCAGCTGGTCGAAGCGCTTGGTGAGCCCCCTCACCTCAATCACGTTCACCGCCGCGGCCTCCGCGCTCACCGGACCGCCGCCTCCGGCAGCACGTGGCCGCGCGGCGCGGTGTCCGCGTGGCAGCTCTGCGCGCAGTTCTGGTAGCGGGTGGGCGCGCCCTCCAGGTTGAACTGGGTGGCGAAGTACTTCCCCTTGTGCAGGTCCTGGTGGCAGGAGCCGCACGCCTCGAAGCTGGGGCGCACCGCCTCCGCGCGCGTGAGGTGGCACAGCGTGCAGTTGGCCTTCTGCTGGAAGCGCGCAGAGCGGAAGTGCAGCTTGTGCATCCGCGCCGTCCAGCTCAGGTCGAAGCTGGAGTGGCAGGCGCGGCAGCCTTCGATGTTGGCGGTGGGGAAGCCGTGGTGCAGCTGCTCGAGCGCGCTGGGGCCGTTGTGGCAGGCCTCGCACTTGCCCACCACGCCCGGGAAGTGGGTCTGCTCGTCGGTGCCCACCTGGAAGAAGACGTTGGCGGACTTGGCCACCCGCTCGCCGAGGAAGAAGCGCGCCGTCTTCAAGATCGCCAGGTACGTGCCGGGCTTGGCGTCCTTGGGGAGGACCAGCGGGTAGCGGGTGGGCCAGGCCACGTCCACCAGGCCCGGCGGGGAGTTCATCGCCGCCGCGGGGGAGACCATCTCTCCCTCCGCGTGGTCCCCGCCCAGCTGCGGCGGGAACTGGTAGTAGCGGCTGGGCCCTGACGAATCCACCGTGCCCGCCACGTCCTGGAGCGGGCCGATGATCTTGTACAGCGTCATGTAGTTGAGGTCGTTCGCGCGCTGCAGGCCGGTCCGGTAATAGAGGATGCCGTTGGCCTTCCCCGCGAAGAAGTCTGTGTAGCTGGCGAAGCGCTCCTCGGAGTGGATCAAGCTTCCGGCGCCGTCCCGCACCTTGAAGTCGAACAGCAGCTCCTCGCCCGGCGCGTAGTGGCGCTTCCCGCCGGCGGGTGGCCTCAGCGCAATGTCCGGCGCCAGCCCGAAGTCACAGCGCACCTTCGCGCCGCCCTTGAAGCAGGTGGGCTCGGCCTGCGCCGGATCCACCACCGTAAAGGGGAAGTAGAAGGGCTCCTTGGGCAGCGCGCTCCAGGTGACGCGGACCGCCCCGTCCCCCTTGAGCCCCTGCGTGCTCACGGTGAGGCTTGGGTCCAGCGCGCCAGCCAGATCCACGCGCACGGTGGTGATGAAGCTGCTCGGCTGCACCGGCTCGCCGGGCGGGGCCTTGGTGCCCGGCGGGGTGGGCGGGGGGATCCCGTAGACGCGCCAGGAGACGCGGGTGTGGCCGGTGATGGGGGACTCGCTCCAGAAGTCCGCGCGCCGGTAGCGGGCCTGGCTGCGCACCGCGCCCGCGCCGTCCAAGAGCTCCACCAGGAAGGTGTCGTCCTTCTGCTGCATCCAGGCGGCGCCGCCGTAGAAGACCTCGCGCTGCCAGAGGTTGAAGCGCGGGTTGACGAAGGTCCAGTCGTCGTGGGCCACCGCCGCGCCCTTCCAGTCCAGCCGCTTGAAGCGGGACTGGGTGGTCATCCACTTGAGCGGCGCCTGGACGTCCGTGAGGCTCTGGTGCTTGCCCACCACCTGGTGGACCAGCGTCACCTGGTTGAGGACGTAGGTCCGGTCCGGCGCCAGCTCCAGGCGCGCCTTGGGCGGTGCGGGCGCGTAGGCCTCGTCGTCCAGGCTCTCGCACTTGGACGGATACGGGATCGCCACCTTGCCGCGGGAGACGGTGTCGCCGGAGGGCAACACCGCGCACCCATTCACCGACTCGAGCGCGAGCCGGAGCGGAGCCGCGGCGGAGGTGGACGGAGGGACCACCGGGTCGGACGCGGTGAGTAACAGGCGCGCGACGATCGCGAGCAATGCGGAGGACATGCGCGGCACTATACGGCTGGCCGCTGCGCGGCCGGCCGCTTTCGCGCGCGTGCGAGAAGCGCGCAGGAGGTGCGATGGGCGCGAGAATGTGAGCCTAGAGGCGGTCTGGGGCGCTCGTTACACTCCTCTCCCTCCGACCCTGGTCCGGTCGTGAGCAAGAGGTTCCCCCGTGAGTGCTTCCTCCCATGTCCTGCGGCTGCGGCTGTGCTTCGCGCTCGCGCTCGGCGCGCTCGTCAGCTGCGACTCCCCTCCGGCCCCTCCCCCCGGCAGCGATTGGGCGCGCCGCCAGTATCTGGAGAAGGTGGCGCACGCGCTGCGCGGCGGCGGCGGGCTGCAGGAGAAGGACTACGCGTTCCCGCTGATGGTGATGTCCAACGAGCAGGTCGTCGAGCACTTCATGCGCGACGAGCGCTTCACGGACACCGTGCTCGACTTCAACCTCTACTTCTTGGGCCTCAAGCGCAACTCGGTGCGCGGCGCCTTCGGCGAGCTCAACTTCGAGGCGCTGGTCAGCCGCCGGGCGATCCACTCGGCGCTGGAGGTCGCGCAGGGCGGGGACTACCTCACGCTGCTCGGCTCGGATCACCCCATGTACCTGGCGCTCGCCCCGCCGCCGCGCTTCCCCCCGGCGCCGCCGGTGGACGCGGGGACGCCGGACGCCGGGAAGGCGGATGCGGGCTCGCCGGACGGCGGCTCGCTGGACGGTGGCGCGGTGGACGCGGGCACGGCCCTGGCGTCGATCGTGGACGCCGGCGTCCCGTTCGACGAGAACGCCGCCTCGGACGTGGCCCTGCGGGCGCAGCGGCTCAAGGTGGCGCTGGAGGCGGGGGACGAGCTGATCCGGCTGCTCCAGACCGGCGCCCCCATGGAGACCTTCTGCTCCAAGCTGTCCAAGGGGCCCTTCCTCCAGCTGACCTTCGGCCTCGGCTTCGATCCGAACACCGCGCTGGCGCTGCTCTTGAGCGACAAGTCGGCGGGGAGCCTCACGCTCGGCTGCGGCGGCTCGTTCGACTACGCGTTTGACCGGGTGGCCGCGATCCGCGCGGTGCAGGCCCGGTACAAGGTGCTGGCGCAGTTCGTGGAGACCAACGCCCCCACCGACTTCGTCTTCCCCACCCAGCTGCGCGAGCTGCTTCAGGTGAACGCCAGCTCGCTGGGGCTGCAGCGCGAGTTCGGCGCGTTCGACTTCCTGGGCTTCTACCAGCTGGCGGCCAACTCCTCGACCAACCGGAGCCGGCGCCGCTCGGCGTACATGCTCCAGCGCTTCTTCTGCGATGACCTCAAGCCGGTGAACGCCGCGCTCCCCGCCGCGCACGCCGGCTCGCAGCACGCCTCGGACCCGGCCTGCATGGCCTGCCACTACAAGCTGGATCCGATGGCCGGCTTCTTCCGCTTCAACGGCTTCCTGGGCTGGGACTTCGGCTCGGACACGCAGATCGTCTTCGACGACATGGCCACCCTGAAGCGGACCGACTACGAGGCGCCCTGGCTGGCGCCCGAGAACGCCGGGCACGAGTGGAACATCGGCTACATCCGCTCCTCCACGGACAGCAAGCTCAACACCTACGGGCGCACCCTGGATGATCTCGGCCAGATCCTCCAGACCGCCCCGGAGGTGAAGGCCTGCCTGGTGCGCCGCGCGTTCGAGTACTTCAACGGCAGCGAGCAGCTGGTGGACCCCGGCTACCTGGCGGACCTCACCGAGAAGTTCACCCAGGAGGCGGCGGTGAACTCCACGGACGCCTTCAAGGCGCTGGTGCGCCGCATCCTCACCAGCAAGACCTTCCTCCAGACGGACCCGCACTCCGACCAGTGCTACGACTTGGCGCCCGGCAGCAGCGGGGGCGCCTCCCGGCCGCCCTGCTCGGTGGCCTACACGCTGGCCAAGAACTGCGCCGCCTGTCACACCGGGACGGCCGGGCAGGGCGCGCTGGACCTGACCGGCTGGACCCAGGACGCGAACGGGGTCGCCACCTTCCCGCATCTGTCCCAGGGCGTGCAGCTGCCGGCGGCCGAGACGCTCCGGCGCGTCCTGGACCGGATCTCCACCTCTGACCCGGCGCGGGTGATGCCGCTGGGCCAGTCCATGCCGGCGCGGGACCGCGAGGCGCTCTACCTCTGGTTCGACCAGCGGCTGCAGTCCGGAGGGGTGAAGTGAGCCGCGCGGCGCGGTGCGCGCTCTTCGCGGCGGCGGCCCTGGGGCTCTTCGCCTGCACGCCGTCCTCCGCCCCTGCGCCGGAGCCCGCGGAGGAGCTGCCCCCGGACAGCCGGGTGGCGCCGTACAAGGGCTATGAGGCGGTGAACCAGGTCCTCCTCAGCCGCTTCATCCTGCAGCCCACCTCGTTCCAGCTGTCGGACTACTTCGGCGAGTCCGGGGCCGAGCTGGCCACCCTGCTCGGCGCGTGGCGCGGAGACGGGCTGCACAACCAGTTCGCCAACGGCGCGCCCAACGCCATGAGCTTCGTGATCTGGCGGGTGGCCTTCTCGGCGCTGGGGAGGGACGTGGCCGCCCTGTGCCCCAGCGGCGGCGGGCTGACGATGGTGCAGGGGCTCCTGCTGCGGCCGGACGCCGCGGAGGCGGTGGGCCACCTGTGCGAGTGGCCCAAGGCGGAGGCGCAGACGGACGGGACGCTGCTGACGCTGTGGAGCTCCCTGGTCGGCTACGACGCCCCTTACGAGGACTACGCCGCGTGGCGGGATCACTTCTACGCCCCGGTCTACCAGCCCGTGAAGCCGGAGAAGGTGATCCCGCTCATCATCTCCTCCGCGCTGCTCAACCCCCACCTCTTGCTGCGGAACTGAAGGGAGCGCGAGGCCGCCATGACGTCCAAACCCACTTGCGCCAGCTGTCACTCCCCCCGCTCCATCTCCCGCCGCCTGATGCTCGGCGGCGTGGGCGGCGCGCTCGGCGCGCTGCTGCTCCCCGGCCGCTCGCGCGCGGCCACCGGCGATGGCTCCCCCCACTTCTTCCTGGGGGTGGTGGCCACCGGCGGGATCGACTCCACCTACCTCTTCGACGCGCGCCCCATGGCGCTCACCGCCGCGGGGCTCCAGCAGAATTATTTGGCCAAGGAGCCGGCGGAGTGGCTGGGGCTCAACGGCGGGCGCACGCTGGTGGCCCAGCCGGCGGAGCTTCTGCGGCCGTACCTGGCGGATCTGGCGATCGTCAACGGGGTGGTGATGTCCACCACGTTCGATGGCCACGACCAGAACCTCAACGTGCTGCTCACCGGCAGCCCCTTCGGCGGCAGGTCGCTGCTCTCGCACCTCAACCCGGACAAGCCGCTGGACTACCTGCGGATCGGCAAGGTGGTGGGCGCGGAGCTGCTCGACACGCGCTTCGTCCCCATGCGGATGGACACCGCGGTGGAGCTCAAGGCCAGCCTCGCGGCGCGCTCGAGCGCCCCCGCGGAGCTGGACACCTTCCTGGAAGAGCGCTACGCGGCCGCCGCCACCGGCACCGGCCGGTTCTCCAACGGCGCGCTCGCCCTCAAGGACGCGGTCACCCAGAGCAAGTCGCTCGAACAGAAGATCCGTTCGCTGGCGATCCCGCAGGTGCCGCCCACGCCGGACCTGGCGCAGGATCTCTCGCTGATCGGCGAGTTCTTCCGCCGGGGGCTCTCCCAGGGCGCCCTGCTCGACGTGACCGGGGACGCCGAATACGACGTCCACGCCAAGGACCAGGCCAAGCTGCAGGGCACCATGTACCAGCTGCTGGCCGGCCAGATGGCGCAGGTCATCCGCTTCCTCAAGGAGACCCAGTTCGACGCCACCCGCTCGCTGCTGGACGTCACCACCGTCCTCTTCGCCTCCGAGTTCAGCCGCTCCATGCGGCAGGACGGGCTGCCGGTGGACAAGACCGGCACGGATCACAACCCGCTCGCCAACAGCCTGATCCTGGCGGGGAAGGGGATCCGCGGCGGGGTGGTGCTCGGCGCGAGCGACTTCACCAGCCCCACCGAGACGCTCTCCGGCGCCCACCTGGCGCTGGACGCCCGGAAGCTCAAGCGCATGGGGCGGCCGATCGATCTCCAGACCGGCCTGCCCACCGCCGAGGCCCCCGCCGAGTTCGACGCCAGCAAGTACCTGGTCGTGGCCTCGGTGGTGAACAGCCTCTACTCGCTGTTCGGCGTGGACCCGGCCAACTACTGGTCCGTCCGGGACTCCGCGGGCGCCGCGCCGGTGCTCAACCCGCTTTTGCGCTAGCGCGCTACTTCGGCTGCATCCGGATGCCCCCGTCCAGGCGGATGGTCTCCGCGTTGAGCATGGGGTTCTGCAGCACCGCGATCACCAGCGCGGCGAACTCGGAGGGGCGCCCCAGCCGGCCGGGCGCCAGCAGCTGAGAGACGAGCGAGCGGCGCAGCTCCTCGCTCAGGCCGGCGGTCATCGGCGTGTCGAACGGGCCGGGGGCCAGGGTCACCACCCGGATCAGGTGCTCGGAGAGATCTCTGGCCAGCGGCAGCGTCATCCCGACGATCGCCGCCTTGGAGGCCGCGTAGGCCGTCTGCCCGCGCTGCCCGTCGAACGCGGCCGCGGAGGCGGTGTTGATGATCGCCCCGCGCTCGCCGTCCGCGTCCGGCTCGTTCTTGGCCAGGTGGGCGGCGGCCAGCCGGACGCAGTTGAGCGTCCCCAGCAGGTTGACGTTGATCACCCGCGCCAGGTCCTCCAGCTTGGCCGGGCCGCGGGGCCCGAGGATGGGCGTGGCCACGCCGATCCCCGCGCAGTTGATCAGCGCGCGCAGGCCGCCCAGCTGGCCCCGGAGCTGATCCAGCGCCAGCGCCGCGCTGGCGCCGCTGGTGATGTCCGCCTCGGCGAAGCAGACCTTGCCGCCCAGGCGCGCCGCCACCGCCGCGCCCGCGGCGGCGTCCTTGTCCAGGATCCCCACCGAGGCGCCGGCCGCGGCCAGCGCCTCCACCGTGGCCAGCCCCAGCCCGGACGCCCCACCGGTCACCACCGCGGTCAGCCCGTCGATCTTCACGTGGTTCGCTCGCTCTTGATCAAGCGGGGAAGTGGAGCTCCGCCGGGCCGGAGAGCCGGATCGCCTCGGAGAGGCCGCGCTCGCGCGCCCCGGCGAGCAGCTTGTCGGACTCGGCCAGCCGCTCCGACTCCAGCGGCGAGGGCGGACCGACGATGAAGGCCAGCCAGGGCTCGAGCCCCATGGCGTAGTTGTAGAGCCGCTTGGGCTTGAGCGCGTCCAACAGCCGCAGCCCTTCTTCGCAGGTGCTGCCCCGCGCGCGGCGGTTCTTCTCCAGCTTGCGGTCCCGCACCTTCGGGAAGAGCGCTTCGATGGTGAAGGTGAGCGGCGAGCCCTGGGACTCGGTGTTCATGAAGACGGCCTCGAACTCGCCGAGCTGGCCACGCAGGGTGGCATAGAGCTCCGGCTCGAGGCAGGCGGAGTCCGCCGCGAAGAGCAGGCTGCGCTGCCCCACGCGGATGGCGTACGCCGTCTTGGCGTGGGCCAGGTCGCCGTGCTCGCCCAAGAACGGCACCGCCACCACCTCGCCGCCATCGAAGGGGAGCTTGTCCAGCGCGTCCACCTCCACCACCCGCGGGAAGCCCAGGTTCTGGCTCATCAGGCGCAGCGAGCAGTCCCCCACCAAAAGCCCCGAGTTGCGCGGCACCACCAGCGTGCCGATCCGGTGGCGCAGCCGCAGCAGCACCTCCAGCGCGTAGTGATCCGCGTGCGCGTGGGTGATCAGCGCGAAGTCGATCCGCGGCGGCAGCTCGGAGAAGCTCACCCGGGTGGCGCCGGGCGCGGCGGTGCGCGGCGCCACGAAGGGGTCCACCATCAGGGTGGTCCCGCGGTACTCGATCAGCGCGCAGGCGTGGCCCAGGTACCGCACCCGGCAGCCTGCCTCCTCCGCGGGCCAGGGCTTGGGCGGCGGGGGAGGCGTCTGGGTGAGCAGGGGGAGCAGCTCCGCCTCGGGCGGGCCGCCGAGCAGCTCGCGGATCTCCTCGAGCGGCCGCGGCTGGCTGTCCAGGCGGGAGATCGCGTCCAGCCGCTCGCTGGAAAGCTCCACCGCCAGATCCACGCCGCCGGGTCCCGCGAGCCGGGGGGTGGCGAGGAAGAAGGGGCGCTCCAGGTCCGCCTCCACCCGCGAGAGGCGGATGGCGTGCAGATCTTTGCGGAAGTGCGCCGAGCGGTAGGTGAGCGGCTCGAGCACGCGCGCGGTGGGGCGGCTCTGGTAGTCGTAGACCAGCTCCACCAGCCCGCGCAGGGACGGGCTCAACGCGGCGTAGAGCGGCTCCAGGGACTGGCCCTTGTACTCCTGGGCCAGCCGGGCCTGCAGCGCCTCGAAGTCCTCGGCGAGCTTGAGCTGCGCCGCCTGCGAAGTCTTCGTCCGCTGCAAGAGCTCCCGCACCTCGGGCGCCCGCGCCGCGGGGATCTGCACGAAGCCGGTCCCCGCCAGGGCCGGGTCCTTGCTCTTGGCGGTGCGCTCGTGGAACTCCGGGTTCTGCAGGTAGGAGTTGAGCAAGGGCAGCTGGTACCGCGCCAGGTGGAGGCTGGCGGGCAGCGGCGCCACCGTGAGCCACCACGCCGGCCAGCGGTTCACCAGCGGCTCCAGCAGGGTCCGCTCGTCCAGGTAGTACGGCGCGCTCATTGCCTCTCTCCCGGGGTGGCGAGCGCCGCGCAGCGCTCGCTGATGACCCGCGCGACCTCGTTGGCGTACGGGTAGGTGATCAGCGCGTAGTGGGGGCCGCCCACCTTGTGCACGGTCAGCGCGCTCGCGAAGGGCGTCCAGCCCAGATCCGGGCCGAACTGCGCCACGGTCTCGTCGCTCGCCAGCACCGTGACCGGGAACTGCGCCGGCCGCACGCGGTAGGCCTCCACCGCCTGGGTGGACTCCACCGAGCGGAGGATCCCCCGCATCCGGTCCACCGTGGCGTTGGGGGCGAGCGCGCCCTTGTCCTTGAGATCCGCCAGCACCACCTGCTCGCGCTCGGAGTCGTCCTGCGCGTGCTGCAGCTGCTCCAGCCGGGCGGGGCCGAGCGTCTCCAGATACAGCGCCAGGCCGGTCCGCCAGCTGCTGCGCGGCTTGGGCTGCGCGTCGTCCGTTGTGAGGCTGATGCCGGCGGCGCAGTCCAGGAGGAAGAGCTCTACCTTCTCCCCCGCGCGGGCCAGTTGCAGCGCCATCTCGTAGGCGGGGATGCCGCCGCTGGAGAAGCCGGCGAGCAGGTAGGGGCCGGACGGGACCTGGGCGCGCAGCAACCCCACGTAGTGCGCGGCCCGCTCCTCGATGGTGTCGAAGGTGAGCTCGGAGTTGAGCTCCGGGGCCTGGAAGGCGAGCGCCGGCTGATCTTCCAGCAGCTGCGCGAGATAGCCGAACGCGTGGGCGATGCCGCCAGACGGGTGGACGCAGACCAACGGCGGCCGGGTGCCCTCGTTGCGCAGCCGCACCAGCGCCGAGCGCTGCTCGCCGGTGTGCAGCGCGGAGTCCTGCTCGCTCTGCCGCTGGAGGATGAGCTCCGCCAGCGCCACCACGGTCTGGTGGCTGAAGACGTCCGCCACCGCCAGCTCGAGCAGGAAGGCCTCCTGGATCCGGCCGATCAGCTGCGTGGCGAGCAGCGAGTGGCCGCCCAGGTCGAAGAAGTTGTCCTCGGTGGAGAGGGTCTCCAGCTTGAGCAGCTCCTTCCAGATCTCCACCAGCAGCTCTTCCACGCGCCCCTTGGGGACCACCACCGTCTTGGTGGCGCCGGTGTGCTCCTCCGGGCTGGGGAGCGCGCGCCGGTCCACCTTGCCGTTGGGGGTGAGCGGCAGCTGCGGCAGGACGAGGATGGCGCTGGGGACCATGTGGTCCGGGAGCTTGGCCTGCAGGTAGGTGCGCAGCGCGTCCGGGAGCGCCTCCTCCCCCACGCAGTACGCCACCAGCCGCTTCTCGCCGGGGATGTCCTCGCGCGCGAGCACCACGCACTCCTTCACCGCGCGGTGCTGCAGCAGCGCGGCCTCGATCTCGCCGAGCTCGATCCGGAAGCCGCGGATCTTCACCTGATCATCCGCGCGGCCCAGGAACTCGAGGTTCCCGTCCTGCCGGTACCGCACCCGGTCTCCGGTGCGGTAGAGCCGGCCGCCCTCAGCGCCGAAGGGATCCGGCACGAAGCGCTCCGCGGTGAGGTCCGGCCGCCCGCCGTAGCCGCGCGCCACCCCGCGGCCGCCGATGAAGAGCTCGCCCGCCACGCCCACCGGGACGGGCTCGCGCGCGGCGTCCAGCACGTAGAGCTGGACGTTGGCGTAGGCGCGGCCGAAGGGCGGCTTGCCCTCGCCGGGGACGCAGACGTGGCTGGCGGCGCTGATCGTGGTCTCGGTGGGGCCGTACTGCTGCACGAAGCGGCGCCCCTCGCCCCAGCGGGCCACCAGCTCCGCGCTCGGCCCCTCGCCGCCCACCACCACCGTCTTGAGCGCGGGCAGGTTCTCCGGGTCCATGGCCGCCACCACCGGCGTGGCCGCGATCAGCGTGGTGATCTGGTACTCGCGCAGCCGCCGCGTGAGCAGCGGGCCGGGGAGCAGCTCCTCGCGCGCGAGGAAGACCACCGCCGCGCCGCCCGCCAGCGCGCCGAACAGCTCCTGCACCGAGGCGTCGAAGCCGATCGAGCTGAACTGCAGCACCCGCTGGCCGGGGGCGAAGCCGCACTCCTCCACTGCGGTCCGCAGGGTGTTGCAGACGCTGCGGTGGGAGATCTGCACGCCCTTGGGGCGCCCGGTGGAGCCAGAGGTGAAGATCACGTAGGCCAGGTGCCCCGGCAGCACGCCGGTGTCCGCGGGCGGGGTGGCCGGCTCCACCTCCAACCTGTCCCAGAGCGAGTCCAGCACCACGCGCTGCTCGCCCCCGGAGGGGACCTGGTCTTCGAGCTGCTCCTGCGTCACCAGCAGGAAGACGCCCGCGTCCTCCATCAGCTGTCCCAGCCGCTCCGCCGGGAGGGAGGGCTCGAGCGGGACGTAGACGCCGCCCGCCTTGAGGATGGCCAGCGCGGCGATCAGCAGGTCCAGCCCGCGGTCCAGGCACAGGCCGACCATCACGTCCGGGCCGACGCCGCGCTTGCGCAGGTGGTGCGCGAGCTTGTTGGCCTGCTCATCCAGCTGCCGGTAGGTGAGCGACTGCGCCTCGAAGAGCGCGGCGGGAGCGTCCGGGGTGCGGGCCACCTGCTGCTCGAAGAGCTGGTGCAGCCGCTCGGTGGGCACCGGGGCCGCTCGGCCGTTCCACTCCACCAGCAGGGTCTTCCGCTCCGCCGGCGTGAGCAGCGGCAGCGCGTCCAGCGCGGCGTCCGGCGAAGAGACGATCCCGTGGAGCAGGGTCTCGAAGTTCCCGAGCATCCGGCGCGCGGTCTGCTCCTGGAAGAGATCGGTGTTGAACTGGAGCTCCGCGCCGAGCCCGCCGGGCGCGTCCGTGACCAGCAGCGCCAGCTCGAACTTCACGCTGTCGAACCCGAGCTCCACCGGACCGCCGCGCAGGCCGCCCACGTCCCGCTCCAGCGACTGGGCGGGCTGGAGGTCGAACACCACGGACGAGTAGGGGGCGCGGTTGAGGTTGCGCTCCGGGGCCAGGTGCTCCACCAGCTTCTCGAACGGGAGCGCCTGGTGCTCGAACGCGCGCAAGGTGGTCCCGCGCAGCTGCGCGAGCAGCGCCCGGAAGCCCTTGCCCGGCTCCAGCCGCCCGCGCAGGACGAGGTTGTTGATGAACAGGCCGATCAGCCGCTCGGTGTCCAGCCGGTCCCGCCCGGCGATGGTGGTCCCCACCACCAGATCCCGCTGCCCGGAGTACCGGTAGAGCAGCAGCTGGAAGGCGGCGTGCACTAGCATGAAGAGGGTGGCGTCCTCCCGGCGCGCGAGCGCGCGCAGGCCTTCGGAAAGCGCCGGCGAGTAGGTGGCGGTGACGCGGGCGCCGCGGTTGGAGAGCACCGCCGGGCGCGGGTGGTCCGTGGGCAGCTCGATCGCCGTGGGCGCGCCGGCGAGCTCCTCGCTCCAGTAGTTGAGCTCCCGCTCCAGGGCCGCGCCGGCCAGCGTCTGGCGCTGCCAGGCCGCGTAGTCCCCGTACTGGATCGCCAGCTCCGGCAGCTGGGCAGGGCGCCCGGCCACCGCCGCGGCGTAGGCGGCCACCAGCTCGCCGTAGAGGACGTCCAGGGACCAGCCGTCACTGACGATGTGGTGGACCAGGACCAGCAGCGCGTGATCGTCCGCGCCCAGCCGGAAGAGGGTGGGGCGCAGCAGCGGTCCGGCCTTCAGGTCGAACGGGCGCGCCAGCTCCTCGTCGATCCGCGCGCGCAGCGCCCGCTCCGGATCCGGGGACGCGGAGAGATCTTCCTGCGCCACCGTCACCGGCTGCGGGGGCGCCACTAGCTGCACGGGCTTGCCGTCCACCAGCTCGAAGGTGGTGCGCAGCGCCTCGTGGCGGCGGACCACCTCGGTGAAGGCCGCGTCCAGCGCGCGCGGCTGGAGCGCGCCGCGCAGCCGCCGCGCCAGGGGGATTCCGTAGAGCGCGCTCGGCCCGAGCAGCTGGTCCACGAACCAGAGGCGCTCCTGGGAGAAGGACGCGGGGGCGCTCTGCGGATCGGCGCGGCGGGGGATCTGGCTCAAGGAGGGCTTGGACGAGTCGGCCATCTGGGTCTCGACGTGCCGGGCGAGCTGCGCCACGGTCGGCTTCTCGAAGACGGTCTGCAGCGGGAGCTCCACGCCGGCGCGCTCCCTGAGCTGGGTGAGCATCCGGATCGCCAGGAGGGAGTGGCCGCCCAGCTCGAAGAAGTGATCTTGCGCGCCCACGCGCGGCCGCTTGAGCAGCTCCGCCCAGACCGAGGCGATCAGCTCCTGCAGCGGCCCTCGCGGCGCCACGAAAGCCTGGGCGGGCGCCTGCGCCGCCGGGGCGGGCAGCGCGGCGCGGTCCAGCTTGCCAGTGGCGCCGAGCGGCCAGCGCTCCAGGAAGACGAAGGCGCTGGGGACCATGTACTCGGGCAGCGCGCTCGCCAGCTGCGCGCGCAGCTCGGGGACCGGGGGGGTGGCCCCGGCGCGGGTGAGGACGTACGCCACCAGCTGCTGCGGCGCGCCCGGGTCGTGGCGCGCCAGCACCGCTGCCTCGCGGATGCCCGGGTGCCGGCACAGCTCGGCTTCAATCTCGCCCAGCTCGATCCGGAAGCCGCGCAGCTTGACCTGGTGGTCCGCGCGCCCCAGGAACTCCACCGCGCCGTCCGCGCGGCGGCGCGCCAGATCTCCGGTCCGGTAGAGCCGAGCCCCCTGGCCAAACGGATCGGGGACGAAGCGCTCGGCGGTGAGCTCCGGCCGGCCGAGATAGCCGCGCGCCAGCTGCACGCCGCCCAGGTAGAGCTCGCCGGTGACCCCGAGCGGGACCGGGCCGAGCGCGGCGTCCAGCACGTGCAGCTGGGTGTTGGAGACCGGCCAGCCGATCGGCACCGTGCGGCCGTCCGCGCCGGGCGTGAGATCGTAGAAGCTCACGTCCACCGAGGCCTCGGTGGGGCCGTAGAGGTTGTGCAGGCCAGGGCGGCGGGCGTTGCCGGCCACCTGCGCGAAGAAGCGCTCCGCCACGGTGCGCGAGAGCGCTTCGCCGCTGCAGAACACGCGGCGCAGCGCGGTCAGCGGCGCGAAGTCCGCGGCCTCGAGGAAGGCCTCGAGCATCGACGGGACGAAGTGCAGGACGGTGATCCCCGTCTCCCGCATCAGCTCCGCCAGGTAGGTGGGATCCTTGTGGCCCTCCGGCTTGGCCACCACCAGCTGTCCGCCCACCTGGAGCGGCCAGAAGAGCTCCCAGACGGACACGTCGAAGCCGAACGGCGTCTTCTGCAGCACCCGGTCCGTCTCGCTGAGCGGATAGGCGGACTGCATCCAGCGCAGCCGGTTGGTGATCCCCTCGTGGGTGGAGACCACGCCCTTGGGCGCGCCGGTGGAGCCGGAGGTGTAGATCACGTACGCGCTCTGACCGCCGCGCACCGGCGCGTGCAGGTTCTCCGCAGCCTGTCCGGCCTCGGGACGGCCATCCAGCGCCACCACCGGCAGCCCTTGCGCGGCCGGGAGCCGCGCGCGCAGGGACTCCAGGGTGACCACCGCGCCCGGCCGCGCCTGCTCCAGCACGTACTGCAGCCGCGCCGCCGGCAGGGTGGGATCCAGCGGCAGGTAGGCGGCGCCCGCCTTCAGGGCGGCGTAGATCGCCACCACCATCTCGACCGAGCGCTCGAGGAAGATCCCCACGCAGCCATCAGGCTGGACGCCGCGGGATTGCAGCAGCCGCGCCAGCTGGTTGGCGCGCGCGTTGAGCTGCGCGTAGGTCAGCTGCTGCGTCCCCAGCTGCAGCGCCACCTGGTGGGGCGTGCGCGAGGCCTGCGCCTCGAACAGCCGGTGCAGGGGCTCGGTGGGGGCCGGGGCGCCGGTCTCGTTCCAGCGGGTGACGAGCTCCGCGCGCTCCGCGGAGGAGAGCAGCGGCAGCTCGAGCAGCGGCGCGTCCGGCCGGGCGCGGATCCCCTCCAGCAGGTTCAAGTAGTGCGCGGAGAGCCGGGAGACCGAGTCGTCGTCGTAGAGATCGGTGTTGAACTCCCACTGGAAGGCGACCCCGCGCGCGTCCTCCAGCACCAGCAGCGAAAGGTCGAACTTCGAGGTGTCCGTCTCGCCCTCGAGCGTCTCGAAGCGCAGCCCGGCCGTGGCGGGCAGCTCGCCCACCTTCTGGAAGTTGAAGAGGACCTGGAAGAAGGGCGGGCGGCTGGTGTCCCGGGCGGGCTTGAGCTCCTCCACCAGCTTCTCGAACGGAATGTCCTGGTGCTCGTAGGCCGCGAGCGTGACCTCGCGGCTGCGCGCCAGCAGCGCGTCGAACGTGCGGGCGCCGTCGAAGCGCAGGCGCAGCACCAGCGTGTTGAGGAAGACGCCGAGCAGCTCCTCCAGCTCGCGGCGGCGGCGGCCGGCGATCGGCACGCCGATGCAGAGATCCTCCTGCCGGCTGTAGCGGTGCAGCAGGAGCTGGAAGCCGGTCTGCAGCAGCATGGAGAGCGTCACGCCGCAGCGCTGCGCCACCTCCTTGAGGCCGGGCAGCAGCGCCGCGGGGAGCCGCACGCTGGGGGAGAGGCGGCCGCGGTAGCTCTGCAGCGCCGGCCGCGGGCGGTCCGTGGGGAGCTCGAGCGCCTGCGGCGCGCCGGCCAGCTGCTGGCGCCAGAAGGCGAGCTGCGCCTGGTGGCCTCCTTCGGCGAACCAGCGCCGCTGCCAGGCCGCGTAGTCCGCGTACTGGATGGGTAGCGGCGGCAGCTGCGCGTCCGGGGTGCCCTGGAGGCGGGCCAGGAGCTCCTTGCCGAGCAGCTCCACCGAGCTGCCGTCCGTGACGATGTGGTGCATCGCCATGGCCAGCACGTGCTCCTCGGGGCCGAGCTGGAGCAGGCAGCCGCGCCAGAGCGGGCCGTTCTCCAGATCGAACGGAGCGTTGCGCAGCTCGGCCAGCCGCCGCTGCAGCGCGGCCGCGCGCTCGAAGGGCGGCAGCGCGCGCAGATCCTCCAGCGGGAAGCGGACGGCGGCCTCCGGGGAGATCTTCTGGAGCAGCTGGCCGTCTACCAGCGCGAAGGTGGTCCGCAGCGCCTCGTGCCGCTGGGCGATCTGCTGGAGGGCGCGCTCCACCGCGCCCGGCGCGAGCGGGCCGAGCAGCCGCAGCGCGAGCGGGACGTTGTAGACGCCGGACTGGGGGTGGAGCTTCTCCAGGAACCAGAGCCGCTCCTGCGCGAAGGACGCCGGGAGCGGCGCCCCGCGCGGCGCCGGGGTCAGCGCGTCCGCGGCGGGAGCGGCGGCGGCCCCGGCGTCCGGCTCGCCGGCGCTGGCGGCGCCCACCGCGCGCGCCAGGTTGGCGAGCACCGGCTCTTCGAAGGCCACGCGCAGCGGCAGGTCCAACCCCAGCTGCTCGCGCAGGCGGGTGACCATCCGGGTGGCGAGCAGGGAGTGGCCGCCCAGCTCGAAGAAGTTGGCGTCCGCGCTCACCCGTGGCAGCTGGAGCACCTCCTGCCAGATCTCCGCCACCGCCTTCTCCAGCGCGGTGGACGGGGGCACGAAGTGGGCGTCGCCCGCGGCGGCGTCCGGCCGCGGCAGCGCCGCGCGGTCCAGCTTGCCGTTGGCGGTGACCGGGAAGGACTGAAGGCCGATGAAGGCCGAAGGGAGCATGTACTCGGGCAAGTTCTGCAGCAGGAACGCGCGCAGCTCCCGGGTGGGCAGCTCCTCGCCGCCCGCGGGGATGAGGTAGGCCACCAGCCGCTTGTCGCCCGGGGTGTCCTCGCGGGCGATCACCACCGCCTCCTTCACGCCCGGGTGCTTGCGCAGCACCGCTTCGATCTCCCCCAGCTCGATCCGGAAGCCGCGGATCTTCACCTGGTGATCGAGCCGGCCCAGGAACTCGATGTTGCCGTCCGGGAAGAAGCGGGCGCGGTCGCCGGTCCGGTACATCTTCGCGCCCGGCTCCGAGGTGTACGGATCCGGCATGAACTTCGAGGCGGTGAGGACCGGGTCGTTGGAGTAGCCCTCGGCCAGGCACGGGCCGCCGATGAAGAGGTCTCCGGCCACGCCCACCGGACACGGGCGCAGCGCCGCGTTGAGCACGTAGTAGCGGGCGTTCTGGATGGGCCGGCCGTAGGGGATGCTCTTCCAGGCTGGGTCGATCTTTCCCACCGGGAAGTGGTTGGACCAGACGGTGGCCTCGGTGGCGCCGCCCAGCCCCACCACCTGCGCGTTGGGGAACTTCCGCCGCATGCTGTCCGGCAGCCCGAGGGGGATCCAGTCACCGCTGAGGAAGATCAGCCGCAGGTCCGGCCCGCCGGTCTCGCAGACCGCGTCCACCTGCTGCAGCGCGGTGGGGGCGCTGTCCCAGAAGGTGATCTTCCGGTCCAGCAGCAGCGCCACCAGCCGGCGCGGATCCCGGATGTCCTCGTCCGAGGCCAGGTGGAAGCTCGCGCCCACCGCGAGCGTGCCGAACACGTCGTAGACGGAGAGGTCGAAGCAGATGGAGGTGACGAAGAGCAGCCGGTCCTTCGGCCCCACGCCGTAGGTGTCGTTGACCCAGCGGACCAGGTTCACCGCCGGCGCGTGGCGGACCATGACGCCCTTGGGGACGCCCGTGGAGCCGGAGGTGTGGATGATGTACGCGAGGCTCTGGGGGGTGAGGCCGCGCACCGCCGGGGGCGTGCTCGGCAGGGCCGCCAACTCCGGCGCCAGCTGATCCACGAAGGCCCGCTCCGGCCCTTGCGGCAGCTTGTCCGCCAGCGAGCTGTGCGAGAGCAGCAGCCGGCTCCCGGTGTTCTGGGCCATGTAGCCCATGCGGTTCTGGGGGTACTTCGGATCAATCGGCACGTAGGCGCCGCCGGCCGCGCAGATCCCCAGCACCGACACCACCAGATCCACCGTCCGCTCGAAGCAGACGGCCACCCGCGTCTCCGGGCGCACCCCGCGCCGCTGGAGCCAGTGCGCCAGCTGGCTGGCGCGCGCCGCCAGCTCGCCGTAGGTGAGGCTGCCCCCTTCGTGGGTGAGCGCCAGCGCCGCGGGCTCGCGCGCCGCGCGCTCGAAGAAGGGCTGGTGGAGCGTGCCCGGCGCCTGGGGGAGCGCGGTGTCGTTCCAGTCGTAGAGCAGCTGCTTCTGCTCGGCGGGGCTGAGCATCGGCAGCTCGTCGATCGGCAGCTCGGGCCGCGCCAGGGCGCCCTCGAGCAGGGCCGCCGCGTGCTGGAGCAGCCGCCGCGCGGTGGAGGCGTCGAAGAGGTCGACGTTGAACTCCATCTGCGTGCGCAGCTCGTCGTCCAGCTCCAGCACGTGGAAGATCAGGTCGTACTTGGCGGTGAGGGTGTCCGGGTCCAGCGGCTTGCTCTTCAGGCCCGGCAGCTCCGGCTCCGCCCCCACGCGCTGGTAGTCGAACATCACCTGAAACAGCGGCGAGCGGCTCAGGTCGCGCGGCGGCTTGAGCGCCTCCACCAGGCCTTCGAACGGGTACTCCTGGTGCGCGAACGCGCCCAGCGCCACCTCGCGCGCCAGCCGCAGCGTCTGGCGGAAGCTGCGGTGCCCGGAGAGGCGCAGCCGCAGCACGAGGTTGTTGATGAACATGCCGATCAGCGGCTCCAGCTCGCCGCGCGTCCGTCCGGCGATCGGCACGCCCACCGGGATGTCCTGCTGGCCGCTGTGGCGGAAGAGCAGGACGTGGAAGAGGGCGGAGAGGAGGATGAAGGGCGTGGCGCCCTCCTCGCGGCACAGCTCGCGCAGGCGCGCCAGGGCCGGGCCGGTGAAGCGGATCTCCGGGGTGAGCGCGCCGGAGAAGGTCTGCAGCGCCGGGCGCGGGCGATCCGTGGGGAGCTCCAGCGCGGAGGGCAGCTCGGCCAGCTGCGCGCGCCAGTAGTCCAGCTGGCGGTCCAGCTGCCCCTCCTCCAGCATCCGCCGCTGCCAGGCGGAGTAGTCCCCGTACTGCAGCGGCAGCTCCCGCAGCGGCGAAGGCTCCTTCCGGCAGTAGGCGGCGTAGAGCGCGGAGAGCTCGCGCCGCAGCACCCCGCCGGACCAGCCGTCCATGGCGATGTGGTGGACGAGGATGAAGAGGACGTGGTCGTCGTCCGTGAGGCGCAAGAGCCGCGCCTGGAGCACCGGGCCGGTGGCCAGGTCCATGGGCCGGTTGATCTCCTCGTCCACCCGCTTGCGGATCTCCGCGCGGCGCGCCTCGCCCTGCAGCGCCCCCAGCTCCTCGCGGGCGAGCGCCACCGGCGCCGCGGGCGAGACCACCTGGTGCAGGCGGCCGCCCTCGTAGCGGTAGGTGGTCCGCAGGACCTCGTGGCGGCGGAGGATCTCCGTGAGCGCCGCGGTGAGCGCGGCCACGTCCAGGCGGCCGGAGAGCTCCTGCGCCAGGAGGATGTTGTAGACGGAGCTGCCCGGCACCAGCTGATCCAGGAACCAGAGCCGCTCCTGCGCGAAGGACGCCGGGAGGCTCGCGCCGTGCGGGAGCGCCACCAGGGGCGGCGGCTCGCCGGCGCTGGCTTCGTCAGGGAGCTGGAGGCGGGAGGCGAGGCGGGAGAGGGTGGGCTCCTCGAAGAGGGCCCGGATGGGGAGCTCGAGCGAGAGGGAGCGGCGGATTTGAGAGACGAGCCGCATGGCGAGCAGGGAGTGGCCGCCGAGCTGGAAGAAGTTGTCGTTGGCGCCGACGCGCGGGACGTTGAGCAGCTGGGCCCAGAGGGAGGCGAGCAGCTCCTGGAGAGGGCCCTGGGGCGGGACGAAGTCCGCGGCGTTCTGGAGGGAGTCCGGGGCGGGGAGAGCGGAGCGGTCGAGCTTGCCGTTGGGGGTGAGGGGCCAGGCGGGGAGGGAGACGAAGGCGGCCGGCACCATGTACTCGGGGAGGTACTGGCGCAGGTGGGCGGTGAGCGCGGAGGAGGAGACTTCGGCGGAGGAGAGGAAGTAGGCGCACAGCTGCTTGTCGCCGGGGACGTCCTGGCGAGCGAGGACGACGGCCTCGCGGATGGAGGGGTGGCGCAGGAGGGCGGCTTCAATCTCGCCGAGCTCGATGCGGAAGCCGCGGACCTTCACCTGGTGGTCAATGCGGCCGAGGAATTCGAGGGTGCCGTCGGGGAGGAAGCGGCAGAGGTCGCCGGTGCGGTAGAGGCGGTCCCCCGGGGAGGAGGCGAAGGGGTTGGGGAGGAAGACGTCGGCGGTGCGGACGGGGTCCCGGAGGTAGCCGCGGCCTACGCCGGCGCCGGCGACGAAGAGCTCGCCTTCCACACCGCGAGGGACGGGCTGGAGGTGGGAGTTGAGGACGTAGAGGAGGAGGTTGGGGATGGGGCGGCCAATGGGGGTGCGGCCGCGGGACTCGTCCGGGGGAGAGGAGAGGAAGTGGTGGGTGACGTCGTCAGAGCACTCGGTGGGGCCGTAGGCGTTGACGAGAGGAATGGAGGGGTAGTGGCGGAGCCAGCCGGTGCAGAGAGAAGGCGGGAGGGCCTCGCCGGTGAGCATGAGCCAGCGGAGGGAAGGGAGCTTGGGCGCAGGAGAGGGGAGGGTGTCGAGGAGGGCGCCGAGGAGGGAGGGGACAATCTCGAGGACGGTAATGCCGCAGTCCGCGACGAGGCGGAGGAGGCGAAGCGGGTCCTTGGTGGTGTCGTCGTCGGCGATGACGACGGAGCCGCCCACGCGCAGGGCGACGAGGAATTGCCAGACGGAGATGTCGAAGGAGGCGGGCGCGGTCTCGACGAGGACGTCGCGGGAGGTGAGGCGGAGGTCGTGGACCTTGGCGCGGAGGTGGTTGTGCATGCCTCCGTGGTCGACCATGGCGCCCTTGGGGGTGCCGGTGGAGCCGGAGGTGAAGATGACGTAGGCGAGCCGGCGCGGAGAGAGGACGAGCCCCGGGTTCGAGGAGGAGAGGCCGGAGGGGAGGGCGTCCAGGCGCAGGACGCGGGAGGGCTCTGAGAGGAGGGAGGAGGCGAGCGGCGCGGAAGAAGAGAGGCAGAGCAGGGCGGTGCAGCGGGCCTGGTCCACCACGCCCTTGAGGCGAAGGGGAGGAGAGGAGGGGTCGAGCGGGGTGTAGGCGGCGCCGGCCTTGAAGACGGCGAGCATGCCGACGAGGAAGTGGAGGCTGCGCTCGAGCAGGAGGCCGACGACGGAGTCCGGGGTGACGCCGGCGGCGAGCAGGGCGTGGGCGACTTGGTTGGCGCGGGCGTTGAGCTGGGCGTAGGAGAGCTGCACGTCGCCGAAGCGGGCGGCGGGGGCGTCCGGGGTGAGCGCCGCCTGGCGCTCGAAGGCGGCGGGGAAGGAGAGCGGCTCTTCCGCGGTGAGCCCCACGCGCGCCCAGTCCACCGGCACGCGGTTGAGCTCCACCAGCACCTCCGCCTTCTCCGCCTCGGACAGGAATTGAACGTCCTGCACCCGCGCGCGCGAGTCCGCCGCCAGCGCGCCGAGCAGGCCGTGGAGGTGGCCGTGGAGCCGGTCGATCGTCTCGGGCTCGAAGAGGTCGGTGTTGTACTGGAGCCGCGAGGTGAAGCGCTCCCCCTCCTCGAAGACGTGGAGGGAGAGGTCGTAGTTGGAGACGTCCAGCGAGCCTTCCACGGACCGCGCGGTCAGCCCCTGGAAGCCGGCGGGCGCCCCCACCCGGTGCAGCGCCACGGTGAGCTGGAAGAGCGGCGGGCGGCTGGTGTCCCGCACCGGCTGGAGCGCCTCCACCAGCTTCTCGAACGGGATGTCCTGGTTGGCGAAGGCGCCGAGCACCGAGGCGCGCACGCGCCGCAGCACCTCGCGGTAGTCCGGGTTGCCGCGCAGGTCCGTGCGCACCGCCAGCATGTTGATGAAGAGGCCGATCAGCCCCTCCAGCTCGGTGCGGGTGCGGCCGGAGGCCGGCGTGCCCACCACCAGGTCCTCCTGGCCGGTGTAGCGGGCCACGAGGATCTGGAAGGCGCCGGCGAGCGCCATGAAGAGCGTCACGCCCTCCTCGGCGGCCGCGGCCTTCAGCTTGGCCATCACCTGCGCGGGGAGCGGCCGGGCGGCGGTGGCGGCGCCGCGGAAGGACTGCGCCAGCGGCCGCGGGTGGTCCGCGGGGAGATCCAGCACCGCCGGCGCGCCGCGCAGCTGCTTCTTCCAGAAGGCGAGCTGCTGCTCGAAGACGGGGCCCGCCATCAGCGTGCGCTGCCACTGCGCGTAGTCCGCGTACTGCACCGGCAGCTCAGGCGCCGGCAGCACGCTGCCTGCGAGCGCCTGCGCGTAGGCGGCGGTCAGCTCGCGGTGGAGGATCTCCAGGGACCAGGCGTCCACGGCGATGTGGTGGACGGTGAGCAGCAGCACGTGCTCCTGCGGCGCCAGCCGCAGCAGGCGGGGGCGGAAGAGGGGGCCGTTGGAGAGATCGAACGGGCGGTTGACCTCTTCGTCCAAGAAGCGCTGCACGGCCGCCTCGCGGTCCTCACCGGGCGCCACCGTCAGCTCGGAGACCTCGAGGTGGAAGGGGCGGGGCGTGGCCACGCGCTGGACCGGCTTGCCGTCTTGCTCCACGAAGGTGGTCCGCAGCGGCTCGTGCCGCCGGAACAGCTCGGAGAGCGCCTGCTCCATGGCCTTCACGTCCAGCGGGCCGGTCAGCCGCTGCGCCAGGGGGATGTTGTGGACGGGTACCCCGGGGAAGAGCTGATCCAGGAACCAGAGGCGCTCCTGGGCGAACGAGGTGGCGAGGTGCTCCGTCCGGGGCAGCGGCCGCAGCGGCGGGATCGCGCTCGCGGCCTCCGACTCGTCAGGGAGCTGGAGGCGAGAGGCGAGGCGGGAGAGGGTGGGCTCCTCGAAGAGGGCCCGGATGGGGAGCTCGAGCGAGAGGGAGCGGCGGATTTGAGAGACGAGCCGCATGGCGAGCAGGGAGTGGCCGCCGAGCTGGAAGAAGTTGTCGTTGGCGCCGACGCGCGGGACGTTGAGCAGCTGGGCCCAGAGGGAGGCGAGCAGCTCCTGGAGAGGGCCCTGGGGCGGGACGAAGTCCGCGGCGTTCTGGAGGGAGTCCGGGGCGGGGAGAGCGGAGCGGTCGAGCTTGCCGTTGGGGGTGAGGGGCCAGGCGGGGAGGGAGACGAAGGCGGCCGGCACCATGTACTCGGGGAGGTACTGGCGCAGGTGGGCGGTGAGCGCGGAGGAGGAGACTTCGGCGGAGGAGAGGAAGTAGGCGCACAGCTGCTTGTCGCCGGGGACGTCCTGGCGAGCGAGGACGACGGCCTCGCGGATGGAGGGGTGGCGCAGGAGGGCGGCTTCAATCTCGCCGAGCTCGATGCGGAAGCCGCGGACCTTCACCTGGTGGTCAATGCGGCCGAGGAATTCGAGGGTGCCGTCGGGGAGGAAGCGGCAGAGGTCGCCGGTGCGGTAGAGGCGGTCCCCCGGGGAGGAGGCGAAGGGGTTGGGGAGGAAGACGTCGGCGGTGCGGACGGGGTCCCGGAGGTAGCCGCGGCCTACGCCGGCGCCGGCGACGAAGAGCTCGCCTTCCACACCGCGAGGGACGGGCTGGAGGTGGGAGTTGAGGACGTAGAGGAGGAGGTTGGGGATGGGGCGGCCAATGGGGGTGCGGCCGCGGGACTCGTCCGGGGGAGAGGAGAGGAAGTGGTGGGTGACGTCGTCAGAGCACTCGGTGGGGCCGTAGGCGTTGACGAGAGGAATGGAGGGGTAGTGGCGGAGCCAGCCGGTGCAGAGAGAAGGCGGGAGGGCCTCGCCGGTGAGCATGAGCCAGCGGAGGGAAGGGAGCTTGGGCGCAGGAGAGGGGAGGGTGTCGAGGAGGGCGCCGAGGAGGGAGGGGACAATCTCGAGGACGGTAATGCCGCAGTCCGCGACGAGGCGGAGGAGGCGAAGCGGGTCCTTGGTGGTGTCGTCGTCGGCGATGACGACGGAGCCGCCCACGCGCAGGGCGACGAGGAATTGCCAGACGGAGATGTCGAAGGAGGCGGGCGCGGTCTCGACGAGGACGTCGCGGGAGGTGAGGCGGAGGTCGTGGACCTTGGCGCGGAGGTGGTTGTGCATGCCTCCGTGGTCGACCATGGCGCCCTTGGGGGTGCCGGTGGAGCCGGAGGTGAAGATGACGTAGGCGAGCCGGCGCGGAGAGAGGACGAGCCCCGGGTTCGAGGAGGAGAGGCCGGAGGGGAGGGCGTCCAGGCGCAGGACGCGGGAGGGCTCTGAGAGGAGGGAGGAGGCGAGCGGCGCGGAAGAAGAGAGGCAGAGCAGGGCGGTGCAGCGGGCCTGGTCCACCACGCCCTTGAGGCGAAGGGGAGGAGAGGAGGGGTCGAGCGGGGTGTAGGCGGCGCCGGCCTTGAAGACGGCGAGCATGCCGACGAGGAAGTGGAGGCTGCGCTCGAGCAGGAGGCCGACGACGGAGTCCGGGGTGACGCCGGCGGCGAGCAGGGCGTGGGCGACTTCGTTGGCGCGGGCGTTGAGCTGGGCGTAGGAGAGCTTCTCGTCGCCGAAGCGGGCGGCGGGGGCGTCCGGGGTGAGCGCCGCCTGGCGCTCGAAGGCGGCGGGGAAGGAGAGCGGCTCTTCCGCGGTGAGCCCCACGCGCGCCCAGTCCACCGGCACGCGGTTGAGCTCCACCAGCACCTCCGCCTTCTCCGCCTCGGAGAGGAAGGGGACCCCGAGCGCGGGGCGATCCGGATGCTGCAGCAGCCCTTCGAGCAGCGTTTCGAAGTGGCGCTCGAAGCGCTCCATCGTCTCGTGGTCGAAGAGGTCCGCGTTGTACTCGATGGCCGCGGAGAGGCCGCCGGCCTCCTCGGTGAAGTAGAAGGAGAAGTCGTACTTGGAGACGCGGAACGGGAGGTCCGGCACGTTCTCCACGGTGAGCCCGTGGAGCGCGGGCGCCTGCGAGCCCTTGTCCACGTCAAACAGGACCTGGAAGAACGGGGTGTGCCCGGTGCTGCGCGGCGGCTGCAGCTCTTCGATCAGCTGTTCGAACGGGATGTCCTGGTGCGCGTACGCCCCCACAGCGGCGGCGCGGGTCCGCTTCACCAGCTCGCGAAAGCTGGGGTTGCCGGAGAGCGCGGAGCGCAGGGGGAGCGTGTTGATGAACAGGCCGATCACGCCTTCGGTCTCAGCGCGGCTGCGGCCCGCCAGCGGCACCCCCACGCAGAAGTCCAGCTGCCCGGTGTAGCGCGCGAGCAGGACCGTGAAGGCCGCCTCGAGCAGCATGAAGAGGGTGACCCCCTCCTGCTTCGCGGCCGCGGTGGCGCGCTCCACCAGCGCCGCCGGCAGCGGCTTGGCGGGCATCACCCGGCCGTTGAAGCTCTGCACCGCGGGACGGGGGCGATCCGTGGGGAGCGGGAGCACCGCGGGGACGCCCGCCAGCGCCTTGCGCCAGTACGCCAGCTGTTCGGCCAGCCCGTGCGTGGCGAAGCGGGTCCGCTGCCACTGCGCGAAGTCCGCGTACTGGATCGGCAGCGGGGGGAGGACGGCCTCCTCGTTGCGGGCGTAGGCCCCGTAGAGCGCGGTCAGCTCCCGGAAGAAGACGCCGCGGGACCAGCCGTCCGTCACCGCGTGGTGGAGCGAGATCAGCAGCAGGTGCTCGCGCGGCTGCAGGCGCAAGAGCCGCATGCGGATCAGCGGCCCCTTCGAGAGCTCGAAGGGCGTGGCGATCTCCTCCTCCAGGCGCGCCTGCACCCGGGCGCGCCGCTCCGCCGCAGGCAGCGCGCTCAAGTCCTCGCACGGCAGGCTGAAGCCGTCCGGCGGGGAGATCGCCTGGAAGGGCTCGCCCTCCACCACCACGAAGCGCGTGCGGAAGACGTCGTGGCGCCGGACGATGTCGCCCAGGCTCCGCTCCAGCGCGATCAGGTTCAGCTCGCCGACGAGCCTCAGCGCCCCGGGGACGAGGTACTGCGTTCCCCCCGGGTACATGAGGTCCAGGAACCAGAGCCGCCGCTGCGCGAAGGAGGTGGGCGCCAGCTCGCCTGACACCTGGTTGCGCGGCGCCGGGGCCCGCACCGGGGCGCGGAGCGCCCGTTCCTGCAGCAGCTTCTCGAGCAGCGCTCGCTTGTCATCCGTGCCACTACCACCGGCCATGTCTACCTCGGGTGACGGACGTCCGCCGTCCGCAGACCGTGGGGCCTGCGGCCGGGGTCGTCCTCCTCGCTTTGGCGCGCGCTACTGCTCTTCGCAGGTGCCCGGCGGGTTGGGGTTCACCGGGAACGGGGGCAGGAAGTGCACCGCGCCGAAGGTGACCTGGCCCGGGACGACCGGCGGCTTGATCGGCTCCAGCTGCCACGGGCGCCCCATCATCTCGTCCGTCACCGTGTCCACCGCGGTGAAGGTCTGCTGCGCGGTGGCGGTGGCCGGCAGCACCACCGCGACCAGGCCGATCGGGCTGCTCGGGCCGTCCACCACCACGAAGCCGCGGGGCGAGACGAGCGGGCCCGCGCCTCCGCCCGGCATCTCCCAGTCCAGGTGGTAGACGGTGCCGGCGGTGGCCTGGATGGTGGCGCCCGGCGCAGGGCGCAGGAAGAAGAGCGGCCCCGGCGCGTACACCCACCAGATCACCACGCCCGCGAACTTCGTCTTGTCGAGCAGGTTGGCGACGGTGGTGGTCATGCCCTTGGAGGTGCGGTACCGCGCCAGCGCGTCCAGGATCCCGTTCTCGCCGATCGCCGTGGCGTACTGGAGCACGCAGGAGCTGGTCCGCGAGGTCACCATCGGCCGGTAGACGTTGGTGGTGACGTACGTGGTGGGCGGCGCGGCCGGCAGCGGCGGGCCGAAGTACATCACCGGCGTTCCGCCGCTGGCGCGCATGAACGAGGACGAGGTCAGCGAGGTGGGGACGCCCACGATGTCGAAGCTGCCCATCGGTCCGGTGGAGCCGGCGCCGACCTCCACGCCGTTGGTGAGGATCTTCACGTTCGAGTTCTGCACGAGCGCGCGCGCGAGCAGCGGCGTCTCGGCGAGCCCGAAGGGCAGGTCAGCGCAGGCCGGCCCACAAGCGTTGTAGGTGTACCAGAGCGCCTCCGGGTCATAGGTGAGCCCGGAGATCACCGTGGTGTTCGTGCCTGCGTCGACGAACTCGGGCGTGTCACGCGGGATCGGGACGGGCGGCGGGCCCGGGCAGCCCAGAGTCGCGGTGGCCAGCGCGGCGGCAACCGCGAGACGAAGCAGGGAAGTGGTGCTCATGAAACGTGTCTCCTTGACCGATGAGGTGAGGGAGCCTGGATGGAATGGAATGCACCGCACTTTAGCGCCCCCTCGCAGCATGTGGGGACGTCATGCGGGAACGGCTGGAGGGGGTTTCCGCACACTGTGGGAGGGGGTCAGGCGTCCGCGGGACAGAGCCAGGAGACCACGTCCGAGATCTTCTCGAGCCTCTGGCCTGGCGGCGGGGAGAGGACGATCGGCGCGAAGCCGGCCGTGCCGGCAGGCAGCTCGGGGATCGTCACCGCCGTCTTCGCCCAGGGCCGGCCCATGGAGGGATCCTTCACCGGATCCTCCGCGGTGAGGACGAGCGGCTCGCCCGCGCCCGCGGGCACGAGCACCACCGCCGCGCCGAGCGGCGCGCTCTCGCCCTTGGCCACCGTGAAGCCGCCGCGCGCGTCCAGGTCCAGGTAGAGCACCCGCCCCACGCTGGCCCGCAGCGCGCTGCCGCGCGCGCCCGAGACCGCGGACGGGCGGAAGCCCGGGTGCAGCGCGGCGTTGGACTCGAGGATCGCCACCAGCACCACCGCGCGGTAGCGCGCCGGGTCCAGCAGCTGATCCACGGTGGTGGCGGTGCCCTCGCGCGTGAGCGCTGCGGCCGCGGCCTGGAGCGCGCCCTCGCGCTGGACGCTCGCCGCCACCAGCCCGGCGCACACCGGGTGGCTGGTGAGGATGGGCCGCACCGTCAGGGTGGGGACGAACCCCGCGCCCTTCGCCGCGAGCCTGCCTCCCGAGGAGAGCGCGAAGAACGGATCCTTCGCGCCGCTGTTGTCCTCCACGATCCCCGGTTCCTGGAGGGAGATCTTCGGCGGCGGCCGGCCGGGCACGCCGAACAGGTGCCAGGTGCCGGTGGCGCTGGAGGTGCCGGCCCCGTCTCCCGCGCGCTCGCGCGTGCGTGGATCGTAGAGGGCCACGCTGGCCTCCTTCACGATCGCCGCCTGGAAGAGGGGGCTGTTGTCCACCAGGAAGGGCGGCGCCTGGCAGCGCGGACCGCAGGCGCGCTGCTGCCGCCAGAACGCCTCGGGCGACCAGAGCGTCCCCCACACGTCCACCGGGCCGAAGCCGGCGGGCGCGGGGGTAGGCGCGGGCGTGGGCGGTTGGGCAGCAGGCGCCGCCGCGCTGACGGCGGGCGGGGCGTCAGGCGGTGGCCGTGTCGGTGCCGAGGTTGCACAGCCGGCGAGCAGGACCGCGAGCAGGACGGAGGTGCGCCACGAAGGCGCCTCGCCGGGGAGGATCATCCAGGCCTCAACGCGACTGCGAGGAAGCGAGAGGATGCCCGTTTGCAGCTCGGACCACAAACATCTCGCTGCGGGTGCCCCGCTGGCTCCCGGCGGCGCTCGGGCTAAGCTCATGGGCGCACCCCTCATGCGGCCACTGCTCTTTCTCTCGCTGTGCCTGTCCGTCACCGCCGCTGCGCGGCCGTGGCGCGGGCTGGAAGCCGGCGAGGCCACACTGCCGGAGGTGATCAAGCTCTTCGGCCAGCCGTCGAAGACGGCCACCACGCTGGGCAAGGACATCCTCGCCTACTACGGCGCGCAGGTGATTGAAGGGACCACGCAGGTGCAGTTCCGCGTGGATCCCAAGACCCAGATCGTCGAGCGGATTGATGTCTTCCCCTCGAGCGTGATCGACAAGCGGATCATCAAGACGTTCTACGGAGGGCCCTGCCCCAAGCGCGGCGGCGGCAAGACCCCCTGCTACGTCCAGCGGCTCACCAAGGACGGGCGGCTGATGTACAGCTACCCGCGCCTGGACCTGTTCGTCTTCTTCAATGCGGACGGCAAGTCGGTCTTCTCGTTCACCTACAGCGCGCACTCGCGCCCGCCGGCGCAGCGCAGCTCCACCGGCCCGGACGCCAACGCGGTCAAGGACGCGGACCCGACCAAGAAGCCTCCGGACGCGGAGGCGAAGAACGAGCGCAAGGAGGAGGCCAAGCCGCCCGCGGGGACCGAGGGCGGCGAGGCCGTGACCGAGAGCACGGGGATGGGGGAGGGGGTCGACAGCAACACGATCGTCGCCGAGGCCTCGGACACGCCGGAGGGGCAGACCGCGCAGGAGACCGCGTACGCCCAGCTGGAGACCACCGCGCCGCCGGTGGACCCGCTGAAGATCGGCGCCCAGGTCTACCTGCGCGGCGAGGCAGGGCTGCTGCGCCAGAACGGCCGGAACACCGTTGGCGAGTACGCGGCGCCCGCCCTGATTGACGCCTACTTCGATGGGCGCCCCAACGATCGCGTCCGCGCCATGGTGGTGGGGCGGCTCAACTACAACGCCGCTGCCTCGGTGGGCGGCTTCGGGCAGCCCGGCTCCAACCCGTCCGTGGCCCTGGATCAGCTCTGGCTGCGCTTCGACATCCTGCGCACGCTGTTCGTCAGCGTGGGCAAGCAGCACGTGAAGTGGGGCGCCTCCCGCTTCTGGAGCCCCACCGACTTCCTCACGCCGCAGCACCGGGACGTGCTCGCCCTGTTCGACGAGCGGCTGGGCGTGGACATGCTCAAGCTCCACCTGCCCTGGCAGTCCATGGGCTGGAACTTCTACGCGATCGGCACGCTGAGCAACCTCGTCCCCAACGGGATGCCCGTCCAGGTGGGGGCGGCCGGGAGGGCGGAGGTGGTGCTCGGCACCAGCGAGCTCTCCTTCACCGCGGTGGTGGGCGACAACCGCCGCCCCCGCTTCGGCGCGGACCTCTCCTCGGAGCTGGGGCCGGTGGACGTGCACGGGGAGGTGGCGGTGCTCCGGGACGTCAACCAGCCGCTGTGGCGCGAGCGCGCCACCCCCATCCCCTCGCTCGGCTACGCCGGCGTCTACGAGACCTATACGCAGGAGCGCTTCCTCCCGCAGATCTCCGCCGGGGTGGATCTGCCCATCCGCCTCACCGAGGAGCGCAACCTCATCCTCTCCGCCGAGGGGCTCTACAACGGCTTCGGCTACCCCACCGCGGAGATCATCCCCTGGTTGATCGCCACCAACACCTACGAGCCGCTCTACGCCGGCCGCTGGTACGCCGCGCTCAGCCTCACCTACGAGGGCGCCGGCACGTTCGACAACTTCCGGGTCAGCCTCACCAACGTGGCCAACCTCTCGGACTTGAGCTTCCTCTCACGGCTGGACGTGGTCCTGCGCGCCTTCGGCGAGCTGCAGGTGGAGCTCTTCGCCGAGGTCCCCTACGGCCCGCTGGGGGGCGAGTTCCGCCTCTCCAAGCTGGTGCCGCTCACCGACCTGGGAGACGGCACCTTCCTGCCCGCCGTGAACCTGGTCCCCGCGGTCTTCCGCGCGGGGCTGGGGCTGCGCCTGAAGATCTAGCCCCGCTGCGGTGAGAAGGGCTCCACCAGCGGCGCGCGGCCGGTGTCCATCAGCTCTGCCAGCGCGCGGCCGGTGAGCGCGCCCGTCAGGATCCCCTGGCCGCCGTGGCCGGTGGCCACGAAGGTCCGGCCGCTGCTCCCCACCGCGCCCACCAGCGGGCGCCCGTCCGGCGTGGCGGCGCGCAGCCCCGCCCACGTGCGCACGCAGCGGGCCTCGCGCAGCTGCGGCAGGGTGCGGGCCAGCGCCGCGAGCAGCTGCAGCAGCCCGGCGGGGGTGTTGTGCGCGTGCAGCCCGGCGTCCTCCTCGGTGGCGCCCACCACGATCTCACCCGCGCGCCAGGGCGCGAAGTAGGTGGGGCCGGAGAGGATCCGCGTCAGCCGCAGGGTGGGGTGCATCACGGTGAGCATCTGCCCGCGCAGCGCCTTCACCGGCAGCGCCGGGAAGCCCTCCAGCTGGCTGGACCAGGCGCCGCCCGCCAGCACCACCCGGTCCGCCCGCAGCGTGGCCTTCTCGGTCACCACCTCCACGCGATCCGCCAGGACCGCCACCCGGAGCGCGCGCTCCGAAAGGCGCACCTGCGCGCCGTGCTTCGCCACGTCGTGCAGCAGCGCGTTCAGGTAGGCCTCGGTGTCCACCATGAAGCCCTCCGTGTCGAGGAACGCGCCGAGCAGCGGCGTCCCCTCCAGCGCCGGCTCCAGCGAGGGGAGCTCCTTGCCGGGGATGAAGCCCCCCAGCCAGCCGGGGTGCGGCTTGGCCCGCGCCTCGAGCTCCTCGCGCATCTTCGCGTCCGTCACCAGCCGGAGGATCCCCGAGCCCCGCCGCAGCTCCGGGGCCCCGGGCAGCCGCGCCAGCTCCTCGGAGATCACCGCCCGCCCGGCGCGGGTGAACTCCATCATCACCGCGTCATCCAGCAGGCGGACGGACGGGATGGCCACGCCCGCCGCCGCGCGCGAGCCCTCGCCGCCGGGGTGGCCGCCGTCCAGCAGCGTCACCTTCGCGCCGCGCGCGGAGAGCTCCCGCGCCGTGGAGAGCCCCACCACGCCCGCGCCGATGACCACCGCGTCCATGCCCTTCATGTGGCCTCCAGCCCCGCCTCGAACACCAGCGAGGGTGCGCCGCAGCCATCCGCCGCGGCGAAGAAGGTGAGATCATCGCCCACCGCGCGCAGCTTGCGCAGCGCCGGCAGCACCGGGAGCTCCAGGGTCACCGGCCCCACCGCGCGCCCGGGCGCGCCGCCCTCGAGCTCGAAGCCGGCCGCGAGCAGGCTCACCCGCCCCGCCTTGGGCATGGTGGTGAAGGTCTCGTAGCGGGTGGTGAGCAGCACCCCGTCCGGCGGGAGCGCGCCGGCCCCCGGCAGGACGTGGAAGCCCAACGGCGCCGCGGCCAGAGGCGACGAAGGAGAAGCGCGAAACCCCCGCCCGTTCGGCGGCGCGCCCTGGGCCTTCGCGGTGGCGGCGGTGTGCAAGAGCCCCCGCCAGCGGCCGGCCTCCACCAGCGCCACGTCCGCGCAGGGAGTGCCCTCGTCGTCCACGCGGCGGCGCACGCAGCCGCCGGCCGCGCTGTCCGCCACCCCCAGGCACGAAGGGAACACCTGCTTGCCCATCATCTTGGCGGCCGCCGCGGCCGCGGCCCCGAGGTCCGCGCGGAAGTAGAGCGAGAGCCCCGCCACCAGCGGCGCGGCCACCTTCGGCGCCAGCACCACCGGCCGCGCCGGCAGGGTGGCGGCCCCGGGCGGGAGCGCCGCCAGCCGCGCCGCCAGCGCCAGCCGCTCCGCCAACGCGGGCAGCGCCCACGGCGCCGCCGCGTCCGCGCGGTGGGCCCCGTCCACCACCGCGCCATGCGGGGTCTCGAAGCGCGCGGTGAGCCGCTCCTGGTAGAGCGCGTCTGCGCCCGCGGCGCCGTCCGCGGTGGCCCAGGCCGCGTGGCCGGCCTCCCACTCCCAGATCGCCGCGCCGAAGGTGAGCCCCCGCGCCTGCGCCGCGGCGAGCGCTTCGCCCAGCTCTCCCGGGGCCGCCGCGGGGGGAGCCGGCAGGAGCAGCGCCGCGGCGGGCGGAGCGCCCGCGCCGAGCAAGGCCGCGAGCGCCTCGGGGCTGGCGGCGCTCACCTCGCGCAGCAGCGCTCCCGCGCCGTCGTAGCTGGCTGCGCTCAGCTCCACTCCGCGAGCGCCGGGCGGCAACGGCGCGCCCAGCTCCAGCTCCTGCGAGGCCACCGTGCGCGCGCGCAGGCACAGGCGCTGTGCACCGGACGCCGCGCGCAGCGCGCTCGCCCACTCCAGCAGCGCAGGGGGCGGCGCCATCAGCGCTCCCACGGCTCGACCGCGAGTGAGGTGAAGCGCACCGCAGGGAGCCCGAAGGAGACGGGCAGGCCGGGTTGATCCAGCTTCCCGCACCCCTTGAGGCCGTGGAAGCTGGCCGCGTCCGCGCCCACGGCGTCGATCCGGCCGAGCGCGGTCAGCCCATCCCCTTTGAGCAGCGCGGGCCCCACGAAGGGACCCAGCCGGCCGCGGAGGATGCGCCGCGCCTCCACCACGAAGAAGCTGAAGTCTCCGCTGGCGAGGTGGACGTGCCGCGGGGTGAGGAAGCTCACCAGGAGCCCGTCCTCCACGCCGTCCAACAGCTGCGCCAGCGCGCCCTGGTGCGGGGCCACCGCGGTGTGGCTCATCCTCGGCAGCGCCGGGTGGCGGAAGTCCACCCGTCTCCCATGGCCGGTGGGGGCGAGCCCGAGCGCCTTCGCGCAGCGCAGGTCGGTCATCGGCGTGCCCACCACGCCCGCGGAGATCAGGGCCGCGCGGCCGCAGGGCGTGCCCTCGTCGTCCACCGCGCCGCCCACGCCGCCTTCGTCCGGGGCCGGCCCGTCCGTGACGTTGACGAAGGGCTGGGCCACCTGCCTGCCGCGGGCGCGCGCCAGATAGGACGCGTTGCGCGCCACCACGTCCCCCTCCATGGGGTGGCCGCACAGCTCGTGGAAGAGGACCCCCGCGTCGCTCCCGGGCGGGAGCACCACGGTCCGCTCCCCGGAGGGGCAGGGCTCCCGCTTGGACGCCGCCGCGTCCCGCAGCGCCGCTCCCGCGGCGGCGAGCTCCCCCTGCGCCGCCGCGAGCGAGGCCGCGCTCTGGAAGCTGCGCTCCAGCTGGGCGCTCTGGCGGGCCGGGCCGTCTCCCACCACCGCCTTCAGCTCGAGCGTGAGCGTCCGGCGCCGCTCCTCCACCGGCGCGCCCTCCGCCCCGCACAGCGTGCGCCGCTGCACCTCCCGCAGGTGCAGCTGCAGGCCGGGCGCGGCGAGCGCCTCGCACAGCGCCACCGCCGCCTGCCAGTCCTCGCGCGGGAACGGCGCCGCGGTGAGGGCGCGCCCGCGCTCCCGCGCCGGTCCGGCCAGCCCCTGCAGCGGCTCGCCGGCGCCCAGCGGCGCCCAGGTGTAGCGCCCCGGCGCGTCCTCGCGCCCCAGCCCCGCGCGCCGCTCGCTCCGCTCCTCGCGCGCGCCTGCGCGCAGGAGCAGCTCCGAGGTCAGCTGATCTTCGAGGAAGAGGCTCCCCACGGTGGCCTTCAGCTCCAGCGCTCGGCCTGCATCCGCAGCTCACAGGTGTAGCGGCCGCGCTCGTCCTCGAGCCAGAGCTCCCCGGGGGCGGGCAGCATCTCCTCCACCGTCACCGCCTCCGCGCCGCGCGCCATGTGCTTGAGCAGCTCCAGGGCGAAGGGGGAGCGCATGTCGATCAGGTAGGGCTTTCGCTCCACCGGCGAGCGCACGAACACGAAGCGCCCCCAGCCGCCCTTGCGGCGCGCTCGCGCCACCGCCAGGAGGAGCAGCGCGCCGCTCGCCTTCTCCAGCCCGGCGGTGGGCAGCTGCCAGCGCGCGCGCTGGTAGACCGCGCCGTCCTGCGCGGCTCCGGCGGAGATCCGGAAGCGCGGCGAGCGCTCGCCGGCGACCTTCAACGGCGCGTGCAGGACCTGCGGGTGCGCCAGCGCCGCGAACGGGGGGTAGCTGGAGAAGTCGTCCAGCGCCAGGTACAGGAAGAGCCGCTGCCCGTCCGGCCCGTAGAGCTCCGGCCCGTGCGCCCCGCGGCGCACCTCCACCTGGCGGCCGGTGAGCGCGGTCTGCTCCACGTCCAGCGCGTCCGTCACCGCGTAGATGAGCGTCCGCCCGGGGAACCGGTAGAAGCCCTTGTTGCGCCGGCGGATCGCGAGCGAGACCACGTTCTTCGCGCTCGGCTCCCTGGCCAACCAGCTCGAGGCGACCGACTCGTGCGCCGCCCGGTCCGGGTGGAAGGCGCACAGCCAGCTGTAGAGCAGCAGGTGGTGGTGCACCCGCGCGAGCACCACGTCGAACGCGCCCTCGCCCCGGCGGGAGAGGCAGACGTCCGGCAGCGCGTAGCGGCCGCCGCTCTCTGACTCGCCGCACAGGGACGCCGGCAGCGCCTGCTCTGCGCCCGCCTGGCCCGGCGCCAGCGCCACCTCCACCGGCGGCACCGGCGAGAAGCGGCTCCCCCCCACCTCATCCGGCCGCGTCCTCACCGCGTAGCTGAGCAGGTCCAGCCGCTCCGGGGCGCTGCCGAGCTTGGCGGTCACCTGCGCCGCCCGATCCCGCTGCACCTTCTGGCCAAACGCGGCGGAGAGCTCCAGGCCCCCGGAGAGCGCGCCCTCCATCCGGCGCGCCAGGGCTCCGCCGATGCTCACGTAGAAGGGAGAGCTGGCCTCCTCGTAGAGGATGAAGCGATCCGAGTAGACCTGACCTTCCCCGCGGCGCGCCTCTTGCCCGGTGAGCTCGGTGAAGCGCTTCTCCAGCTCCGGGAGCAAGGTCCGCCGCTGCGCCAGCGGCGCGCCCTGGAAGCGCTGCAGCTGCGCCCACAGCCCGGCGAGCTGCTCCTGCCAGCGCGCCTTGGCCGGCAGGTCGGGGAGCGCCGCCACCGCCGCCTGCAGGCTCTCGAATGTCCCAAAGTCGTTCGGCTCGAAGGGGAGCCCGCGCAGGAGGAACGCGCACTTGAGCAGCGGCACCGCCAGCCGCTCGGTGGCCTCCGGGGTCAGCTTCAGCTCGGCCGCCGCGCCGGCGAAGGTCTTGCGCTCCTTGAGCGCCGCGAGCAGCTGGTGCAGCTGCGGGGTGAGCGCCACCTCCAGCCCCAGCGGAGGGCAGGCCGCGCCGGCCTCGGTCACGTCGAAGAGCGGGTTCTGGCGCACCGGGAGGTGGTTGCGCAGCTCCTTCTCGCGCCCCACCGCGCGCGCCAGCTCCCCCACCGCCCAGAAGGCGAAGAAGGTGCGCCGCCGCTGCGGCCCCGCGCTGCGCACCTCCACGCCCTGCGCGTCCCCTTGCGCGAGCTCGCCGTAGCCCATGGGGCCGAAGAAGCTGGTGGTCTCGTTCTTGGCGCACAGCCGCTGCAGGTACGTGTAGACCTGCCGCTCCACCCGCCGCCCGTCCGCGTTGTCCGGCTGCTCGCGCGAGGCCACGTAGCGGGACCAGACGTTCTCGTACATGCCCGGGCTGGAGAGGAAGATCGCCTCCTGGACCTTCTCCTCGCAGGCGCGCCGGTGGAGCGCCGCGCGCAGCGGGCCGCGCTCGGCCTGGGTGAGCGCGGTGAGCGCCTCCACCGCCCCCTTCCAGCGCGCGAGCGCCGCGGCGGAGGGCTCGTCCAGCGCCTTGGCGGTGCGCCCGGCGGTGATCGTCTCCAGCTCCGCGGCCCGGCCGCGCGCCGCGAGCGCCGCCTCCAGCGCGTCCTCGGCGGCGAGCACCTTCGAGAGCTCCGCCTCCACCGCCTCGGAGTAGCCGAGCGCCTCGAGCCAGTCGAACGGGAAGCCGGCGTGGCGCAGCACGAAGCGGCGCCCCAGCGTCCAGCTGCGCCCGCCGCTGCCGCTGCCAACCATCACGGCACCTCCGCGAGCAGCTGCTTGTCCAGCAGCGCCGCCACCAGCTTCCCGCGCGCCGGCTCCGGCAGAGTGCCCAGCGCCGCGTCCCGGGGCGTTGGCGTGGAGAGCGCGCGCAACAGCGGCGCCACCCGCCCGTCCACCGCCAGCGTGGTGCCGCGCCGCAGGCTCACCGCGTAGAAGGACGTGCGCGCCACCCCGTCCAGCGAGGTGGGCAGCTCCACCACCGCCGCCTCGGGATCCAGCGCCAGCGCGCCCCCGCCCTGAGCAACGCGCGCGGGCTCGGCCGCGTAGGCGCCCGCGAGCCGCCCCGGCGCCAGCCGCAGCCGCTTGGAGAGGCGCTGCGCCAGGGACTCGAGCAGCGGCGGGAGATCCTTGGCGGGCAGCTCCTCGGAGACCTCGAAGGGCTCGCTGCGCCAGAGGTCCCGCTCGGGATCGCGCGGCTTGAAGCGGACCGGCGCGCCGGCGAAGGTCCCCTGCGGCCGCCCGCGGGTCCAGTGGAAGGCGCGGACGCCCACGCAGTCCGCGAACGGGGCGCGCGCCTCCAGCGCCTGCGCGGTCTGCTCGATCTCTTCGAGCACGCTCTCCGGCGCCCCCACCCACCACTCGGCCCCCACCGGCACGTGCTGCGCGGCGAGCGCGGCCACCGCCGCCTCCACCGCGGCGCGCGGGTGGCGCGTCCCCTCTGCGCTCACCACCTCGGTGGCGGAGATCTGCGTCACCCGCACCACGGCGCGGCGGCAGCGGCGGCCGTCCAGCGCGCCGTCCACCAGCTCCGCCACGCTGGCCTCGCCCGCGAAGGCGCCCTCCGGGAAGGGGGTGCCCGCCGCGCGCCAGGGCAGGTGCTCCACGCTCCCGTCCTCCGCCAGCCGCTCCACGGCGAAGCGCGGAGGCGGCTGGGAGACGAAGCCGGCGTGGTGCAGGCACTCCCAGCGCGCGAGCGCCTCGCGGTGGACGTGCGCGAACGGCCCATCCAGCCCGAGCGGGAGATCCGCCGGCCACCGCCGCGCCAGCCGGGCCAGCGCGGGGAGCTGCTGATCCCGCTCCAGCCAGATGACGGCGCCGCCCTCGCGCCCGGCCGCGCTCTCCAGCGCCGCCAGCTCCTGCTCGAACGGCAGCTCCTCCGCGGCGGCCTTGAGCACGTCCTTGCTGCGCTCGGTGCTGCCGCGGGTGAGCTCGAGGTCATCCAGGCGCAGCCGCACCGGGGAGCCGTCCGAGCAGGCCGCCTGGAGCAGCGCGCCCTGCGCCCGCAGGCGGGAGGCGCCGCCCCGGTTGCGCGCGCGCGCAAGCACGTCCGCGCCGGCGCGGAAGAGCAGCTCACGCTGCGCGCTGGAGAACGCGGTTCGCAGGGGGAGGGCCGCGTCCGCCGCCAGCCGGTCCACCAGCGCCCGGCCCAGATCCAGCACCGGGCCCCGGCTCTCCGGAGAGGGGGAGGGGCGCAGGGTGAAGTCCCGGTGGGGGAGCAGGGCCCGGATCATCCGCGGGCCCCGCCAAAGAAGGTGCAGCGCAGCTCACAGGTGTGGCGGCCGTGCGCGCCCTTGAGCCAGAGCTGAGCGGGAGAGGGGCGCATCTCCGAGAGGATCACCTGCCCCTCGCGCTGCTCGAGCAGGTTGATGAACACCCGCAGCAGGAGCGGGCTGCGCAGGTCCACCAGCACCGGCTTGCGCTCGCCCTTGAGCTTGGCGAAGACGTGCTCGGGGATCCCCAGGGCATCCCAGATCCGGATCGCCTCGCGCAGCCGGCTGCGGTTGTCCTTGGCGGCGATCAGCGCGTCCACCTGGGTCTTGTCCAACAGCCACTGCTCGCGCTGGAGCACCGCGCCGTTCACGGTCAGGCGCGGGGTGTGGACGCCCTTGTCCACCCGGACGGGGCGGAAGCGGGGGAGGGCGAACGCGGTGTGGACCAGGCTCTCCAGCTCGCCGTTGTAGAGGCAGACCTCGCTCTTGAGGCTGCGCGAGACGAGCCGGGCGTGGGTGCCGTTGGACTCCACGATCAGGTCATCGAACGGGAGGCGCCAGCCAGAGGCCTTGTTGCTCACCCCGCCCAGCTCCACCACCGGGCCCGGGAACTCGGAGGGGAGCAGACCGGTCCGGCGCGAGGCGAGCGCGGTGATCACCGGGATGGGCCGCGGCAGCGAGCCGATGGCGCGGACCATGGCGGTCTCCACCTGGCCGCGCTGCGGGTGGAACTGCAGCGCCCAGCCCCAGACCAGCGCGGTGTCGTGCACGTCGCCGATCACGATCTCGTACTCGCCGGCGGACCACGCGGCCACGTCCCGCGCGCCGATCAGCAGGTCGATGGAGGTGATCAGCGGCAGCGGGCTCTCCGGCGAGGCGAGCGAGACCGCCTGCGCCAGGTCCAGCTTGTGGACGGAGGGATCCTTGATCGCCGCGGCGAGCGCGGCGCTCACCGAGGTGTCATGCGGGATGGGCCGGTCCGAGAACGCGGCCACCACCTTCCAGAAGGGCGCCGAGCGCGCCCCCACCAGGCCGGCCACCGCCTTCACCGCCGCCGCCCGGGTGAGCAGCGCCTGCTGCCCCATCCAGTCCAGCGGCAGCGCCATCTTCTGGATGATCTCCCGCGCGCGCTCCCCGCCGATCGTCAGGTCCAGGTCGCCGCCGCACTCCTCGCGCATCGGCAGGCGGTCCACGTAGAAGTTGTGCCCCTCGCCGCGCTGCTCGCGCTTCACCCCGGTGGGGGTGAGGTCCACGTTGGGGGAGGGCAGCCCGAGCGACCAGCGCTCCGCGGCGATCTGGCGGACTTCGTCGTTGAGGCGGACCTTGTCCCGGGCCCCCGAGCCGCTGTACGCGGCCATCCGGGTGAGCACCTCGCTCACCTCCGCCACGTGGCGGCGGGGCGCGCGCCCGGGCAGCCCGCCCAGCCGCTCCAGGAAGTCATCCAGCGGGTGGTGCGAGGCGGCGGGGATCTCCAGCTGGTGGGTGAGCAGGCCGCGGTCACAGCCGATCTTGGCGTGCTCGGTCAGCTTGGCCAGCTCCACGTTGAGCGCCTCGGAGAGCGCGGTGAGCGTGCGCGCGCCGTCCACCACCGCCACCAGCTGGGGCAGCAGGTCCTCCTCGCTCCCGTCGAAGGTGGGGGAGATCCCCTCCGGGAGCGCCTCGCGGCCCGCCTGGATCGCCAGCGCGCGCTCCACGCTGGCCGGGGTGCACCAGCCCGCCTCCACCAGGAGCTCGCCGAAGCGGCGCCGGTCCGCGGACTGCTTCTGCAGCGCCAGCTTCACGTGCTCGGGAGCCACCACGCCCAGCCGGATCAGGATGTCTCCCAACCGGCTGCGGCGGTTGCGCCGGGTGGGCGCCTGCGTGAAGCCCTTGCGCCGCAGCACCAGCCAGGGGGCGATCTCCGGATCGAACGCGATCCGCTTCATCACGCCCTGGACCAGCCACGAGGCCGCGTAGGTGCGCCGGCCCTTGAGCACCTCCGGCCCGGACCAGCTCAGGCGGGTGCCGTCCGGCAGCTCCGCCGAGCAGCGGCCGTAGTTGATCGGCCCGAAGAAGCTCATCGTCTCGTTCTTCGCGCACAGCCGCTGGATGTAGCTGCCCACCTGGCGCTCCACCCGCGCGGTCCAGCGGTCCTTTTCGAGATCCTGGAACACCGGCGGGCTCGAGCTGGCCACCGCCTCGCGGAACCGCTCGAGCTGGGAGACGGCGCGCAGCGAGGCCGCCGCGCGCTGCTCCTCGGCCTCGAAGTTGCGGGTGAACTCCTCCTCGGCCCGGAGCACGGCGTTGGCCAGCCGGTTCCAGTCCGAGAAGAGCTCCGGGTCCGGCACCGCGTCCGGCGGCACCGGCCGGCCCGCCTTGAGCGCGGAGAGCACCGCCTTGGAGGGGCGGTGGATGCGCGGGGCGTTGGACTTGTACTGGTCGAAGTACTTCTGCTCGGCGGCGAGCCGCCGCGCCGCCTCCACCGCCCGATCGCAGCGCAGCCCCTCCAGCGCCTCCCAGGCGAACCCGGTGGTCCGGACGATCATGTGCGGGAAGAGCTGCCACTGGCTCATGCCTGGCGCACCATGGCCATACGCAGCTCGGAGGTGAAGCCGCCCGCGGCGCGCCCCAGCCACAGCGCGGCGGGGCCCGGCAGCATCTCGGTCAGCGCCACCCGGCCCAGCCCGAGCAGCCGGCGCAGGTGCGCGCACGCCCAGGGACAGGCGAGGTCCAGGCACAGCGGCTTGGGCTCGCTGGGGCTGTGGGCGAAGACGTGGCGGGGGATCCCGCGCGAGCGCCGCAGCCGCGCCACCTCCACCGCCAGCGCCGCCCCGTCCTCCGCGGCCACCACCTCCGGTGCCCCCTGCTCGGGGATCGCCCAGCGCTCGCGGATCAGCACCAGCTCGCCGATCACCACGCGCGGCGTGTGCGCCCCCAGCCGCAGCGGCGGCATCTCCACCGGCGAGGGCGCGAAGGCGCGCAGGTGCGGGTGGTCATCCTCTCCGGTGTAGAGCGTCAGCTCGCCGCGCGGGCCCAGCAGCACCGGGCCGTTGGGGCCGCGGGCCACCTTGAGGGCGGAGATCGGCACGCGGCGGGCGGGCTCCTCCACCGAGCGCCCGGTCACCTCCACGAAGGTGCCCGGGAAGGTGTCGCTCACCAGCCCCTTGTGGCGGCGCCGGCGCAGCACCGTGGCCAGCCGCTCCGGGCCGCCCCACGGGGAGAGATCCTCCCGGAAGGCGGCCTGCAGCGTGCGGGGATCCGGGGCGAACTGGTTCTGGGAGCCCCAGGCGAAGACGTAGGGGTGCACCTCGCCGATCACGTAGCGCGGCTCCCCCGCGGGGCAGCGCTGGAGCATCAGGTCCGGGCTGGCGAACCGGCCGGCCCCCTCCAGCGCCACCAGCGGCGCCAGCTCCTCGGGGGAGAAGCGCGCCTGCGTCCCGCCCGCGGCCTTGGCGCTCACCCGGGCGCCCAGCTCGGCGAGGAAGGCCTCCGCGCCCGCGAGCAGCGGCGCCAGCTCCCCCTTGGCCACCCGCTGATCCACCTGATCCGCGAAGGCGAGGAAGGTGGCGCTCCCCCCGAGCGACTCGAGCGCGGCGGCCGCGAGCGCGCGGATGGCGCGGTGGCGCAGCGCCCCGTAGGTGGCGCCGAGATCCAGTGCGGGCCCGAGCGCGGCTTCGATCCGCTCGGCCTCGGCCCGGGACATCTTGAGCGGCAGCAGATCCGACAGGCAGTCTTCGTACAGGATGGTGCGATCCGCGTAGGTCTGCCCCGCGGCGCGGCGGGCCGGCGTCTTCACCCGCTCCTCGAAGAGCGCCTCTGCCTGGGCTTGCACCTGCGCCCGCTCCGGCAGGCGCGCCGCGGCGAAGTCCACCAGCAGCGCGGCGAAGCGATCGCAGAGCGCGCGCCAGCTCTCCGCGGCGGGGGTGGCTGGCAGCTGGGCGCGCACGTCCTCCAGCGGCGCCGAAGTCGTGGAGAGGGGCTCCAGGTCTCTGCGCAGGAAGCCGGCGCGCAGCAGGCTGGCCGCGGCGCGCTCGGCCGCCTCCGGCGTCAGGCGGGTGGCCGCGGCCAGCTGCGCCAGCGTGGAGCGGTCATCCACCGCCTCGAAGAGCGCCGCCGCGTCCGCCGGTAGCGCCACCTTGCGCCCGTCCGGCAAGAGCCCCACTTCGCCCTGCGCGCTCGCCGCCGCCACCCTGCGCAGCGGAAGGGACGGCGCCAGCGCTGGATCCGCCGCGGCCGCCTTGCCCACGGCCGCCGCCGCCCAGAACGCGAAGAAGGCGCGGCGCGAGCTGACCCCGCCGGGCAGCTCAGGCCCGAACGCGTAGTCCCCTTCGAAGGGCTCCACCTCGCCGTAGGCGAGCGGCCCGAAGAAGCTGGTGGTCTCGTTCTTGGCGGCCAGCCGCTGCGCGAAGGCGTAGAGCCGCTTCTCCAGCGCGCGCACCGAAGCGTCCGCGGTGGGGGAGGGCTCCGCGCCGAGCGCCTCGCCGCGGGTGGCGAGCAGATCCGGAGAGAGCAGGAAGAGCGCCTCGCGCACCGCGGGCTCGCGGAAGATCGCCCGCAGCGCCGCCCGGGCCTTGGGGAGCTCCGCGGCGGAGGCCGCCTCGAGCCTCGCCCGCGCGGCCTGCGCCTCGGCGTGGGCGGCCGTGAGCGCCGCGAAGGCGGCGCGGGTGGACGCCTCCCACGGCCCCTCCGGCATGCCCTGCGCCCGGCCGCGCCCCACCTGCTTGCGCCACGCGGAGAGGGCGCGGAGCGCGGCGCGATCCTGCTGGGCGGCGAGCCGGCTCACCTCCCGGGGGAAGTGCTCCCGAAGCAGCGCGCTCCGGTGCTCCTCCGCGCGCGCCTGCGCCGTCGCGGCTGCCATGGCCGCCTCCGCCGTCGCCTCGTTCGCCAGCGCTTCGATCGTGGCGAACGGGAACCCGGCGCGTCTCAGCAGGAAGTGCGGGATCAGCCTCCAGCGGGCAGGGCGCATGGGTGAGGACCAGACGATAGCCCCAATACGCCCACCTACCGAGTGTCCGTTTTTCCGCGCCGGGTCAGGTGGTCGGAGGTGGCTAACGCCCCGACACGGGCGGGATCACGTCTATCGGTTGGCCCGGGGTGGCCATCACCCAACGGGACCAGGCCGGCTTGTCCGGGCAGCTGACCGTCAGGAGCATCTCCTGGCCGGCGGGGATGCTGCTCTCGAACGGGGTGCGCACGTCCTGGCGCTTGTTGTCCAGCGCGACCAGGCACCCGGGCGGATCGGTCCGCACGCGCAGGGAGGTCCGCTCGTTCTCGGGGATCTTCCCGGCCTCCACCAGCACCTGGACGTCAATCCCCTGGGCCCGCTGCGCCTGGCCGAACCGGCGGAGCCGGCCGTTGCGGGCGGTGGCCACCAGCAGCGGATCCGGGCCTTCGGGGCGGACGCTCTCCGGGTCCACCCGCAGGCCGAAGACGTAGAGGTTCTCGTCCCCCGCGAGGTTGCGGACCTCGAGCCGGTCTCCGCTCTGGGTCCGCACGCCCAGCGCCACCAGCAGCGAGGCGATCGCCCCCACGGAGATCCCTCCGATGATGGACTTGAGGTACGCGCGGCGCGAGGAGCGGCGGGAGGAGGAGGCGCGGCGGGCGCTGGTGGCCGAGAGCGAGGCCTCGGTGGGGCGGCGCTGCACGGCGCTGCGCGGGGCCTCGCGGATGGCGCTCTTGCGCTCGGCGGCCTGGGCCGCCAGCGCCAGCGGCGCCGCGGCCACCGTCTTGGGCTCGCCCACGCCGGTGCGGGTGGGCGGAGGGTGGGAGGGGCCGGTGGTCCGGGGACCCGGCAGCGAGCTCTCCCGGTCCCGCACGCCGCTGTCCGGGCGGCGCTGGCCGGCGCTGGACTGCGGCGGGTCGAACGGGAGGGACTCGCCGCGGGGGCGGCTGGCAGGCGGGCCGGCGCGGACCGACGAGGTGGGGCGCGGGGGCGGCGGCGCGCTGGGGGGCCCGTCGTGGTGGATCTCCGTGAAGTCTCCCGCGCTGGGGGGCTCCATCGGCTGGACCGGCCGGGAGTCCCGCGGCCCGGTGGCCCCCGAGGCGCCGCTGTGGATCACCGGGCCGAAGTCCGCCAGCTGCTCCTTGAGCCCTTCGGCGAAGAAGGCCGCCACCGCGCTGGGGGAGGAGACCAGGCGGTTGCGCGCCATGGCCGCTTCAATCTCTTCACGCAGCTGGCCCGCGGTCTGGATCCGGCGGTTGGGATCTTTCTCCACGGCGCGCAGGACGATCGCCGAGACGTCCGGCGGAATGGAGGAGTTGAGCTGGCTGGGGTTGGGGGCCGGCTCCTGCATGATCGCCCGGAGCACCGCGGCCTCACTCTCGCGGCGGAAGGGGAGGGTGCCCGTGAGCAGCTCGAACATCACCACGCCGAGCGAGAAGACGTCGTTCCGGGAGTCCAGCGGCTGGCAGGCCACCGCCTCGGGCGAGACGTAGGCGATCTTCCCCTTGAAGGTTCCCGGCCGGGTGTTCTCGCTCTCGCCCTGCACCTTGGCGATGCCGAAGTCCGAGAGCTTGATGGCCCCATCCAGCGACACGAGGATGTTGTGCGGGCTCACGTCCCGGTGCACCACCGGGTGCGGCGTGCCGGTGGGATCCACGTAGCTGTGCGCGTAGTGCAGGCCGGCGGCGGTCTCGGCCACCACCCGCAGGGCGTGCTCGATCGGTAGGCGGATCCCCGCGCGCCGCAGCATCACCAGGAGCTTCTTCATGTCCGGGCCTCGGACGTACTCCATGGTGATGTAGGCGATCCCGTCCATCACGCCGACGTCGTAGGTCTGGACGATGTTCTGGTGGGTCAGCCGCGCGTTCGCACGGGCCTCGGCGAAGAGCATCTCCACGAAGTCCGGGGACTGGGCGAAGTGCTCGAGGATCTTCTTCACCACCACGTACTTCTCGAAGCCCTTGAGCCCCACCTGCCGGGCGAGGAAGACCTCCGCCATCCCGCCCTGACCCAGGCGCCGGAGGATCTGCAGGCGCAGCGAGGAGCCGAGCTGACTGGAGGGATCCGTGCCCTCCGGCCGCTGCTGCTGGTCGTGCGCGGCGGCCCCGGCCAGGTACTGCGAGAGCGCGCGGGGCTCGAGCACCTCCAGCTCGTCCTCCAGCCCGGGGTTGTGCGCCGCGTGCGCCACCACGAACGGCGTGGCGTCCGTCAGCGAAGGGACGCTGCCCGAGCCGCCGCAGACCTGGCAGGTGACGCCGACCTTGCGGTTGGCCTGCAGGTCCTGCGCGTAGGACATGGCCGGGATCCGCTGCGAGAGCTTGTTGCCGCAGTTGCGGCACTCGCAGGGCATCCAGAGGGTGAGCAGCCCGGCCTCGAACTTCCGCCGGCTCTCCGCGAGCGCCAGCAGCACCACCGGCGGCACGCGCCACAGGAAGACCTGGGCGGTCTGCGAGGCGGCCTCGAGCACCTGCACCAGCCGCGGGATCGCCTCCTTCTCCAGCGTGGAGACGTTGCCGAAGTCGTAGGCGACGCGCCCCTCCAAGCCGGCGGAGAGGCGCCTCACGTTGAGGTCCCCGCGCAGCACCGAGGCCACGCGCAGGAAGGTCACGTCCTCCTTGACCAGCTTGACGTGCGAGACCACCTCGGTGGGCGAGGAGGGCTGCAGCGTCTTGAGGTAGCGCGCGATGGTGGCGTCCACCTGCGGCGCGGGCTGGTGGCGCAGATAGTCGAAGAACTCGCTGGGCTGATCCGCGAAGGTCAGCGGCGAGCTGCAGACCGGGCAGGTGTGGTCCGGCGCCTTGCCTTCGGTGATGGCGGGCCCGTCGGACTTCACGTCCACCACGCGGACGCGGTCCTCGTTGCACTTGGCGCAGGTGTACGGCGCCAGCACGGAGAGGACGCTGGCCACGCCGGCGAAGCCCTCCACCATGTTCAGCTGGTCCACCACCAGCGGCGGGGCGTGGATGATGTAGAGGCCGGTGACCCCTTCGGGCAGCTTGCTGGTGAACTCGATCCACTTGCGGACGCCGAACGAGCTGATCCGCTCGACCCGGCCCAGGTCCACGATGGTGTTGCCCACCATGTCCGCAGAGAGGTTCTGCGGCGCGAAGGTCTCGTCGATCACGCCCGAGACGCGCAGGTGGGTCACCGGCCCCACGGAGAGCCGCTGGACCACGGTGTGGGAGGACCGGCTGCTCACCCCTGCGGCTCCCGGACCGTATGGAAGAACAGCGACTTCAGATTTCCGGACCTCCGGCGGTTGTCCGCCAGCTCCACCGCGCACGTCACCTCGCATTCGCGACCCGGGGTGACCCTGACAGCCATGAGATCACTCTGCTCCAGAATCCGGCGAAGCCCAAGTCCAGCGCCACCTCCGGAGACATCGACCCGCGCCCGCTTTCCGTAGCCCGCCAGGGCGTTGGCCAGGGGCGCCGGCGTCAGGCGGCCGAAGCGATCCGTGGCGGAGAGGAAGATTCGGTCATTGTTCAGCCAGATGGCAACCTCGCACCCGTCTTCGGTGGAGATGTCCTGGCGGCTGTCGCGCTGGTGGGCGTACTTCGGCGCCCCATTGGGCAGGATGGGGGCCACCAGCAAGGCGTTGGCGGCGATCTCGTGCATCACGTCCGCCGCGCAGGACGCCGCGAAGGTCCCCCCGCCCGCCTCCCGTGCGGCCGCAGCGGCCTCCTGCGCCGCCGCCTGGATCCCGAACTTGCGGCGGAGCGCCAGCCGGATCGGCGGGGGAGAGGCGGGATCGTAGAGCGTGGCCCCCCCAAAGGTGGCCACCAGCAGGCGGACCTCCCACGTGGTGGGGACGCCACCTTCCCGGGCGGCCAGCAGCGCGGTAGGTGGGCTGCGGCGCATCGCCCCCGCGCAGCCGGGCCCGAGCCCTTCATCCAGCAGCGCGATGGTGGGGCCCCGCTCCCGCTCCACGGAGGCGAACCCCACCCCGACGTGCACCGTCCCTTGTCCTTCGTCACAGACGGTGGCCCCCCCGGCGGAGAGCGCGCGGATCAGCGACTGCGCCCGGGGGGCGGGAATCGTGCGGTCGAGGTGGACCGAGAGCGGGAGCACACCATAAGCCAAGGCGAAATCCGGACCGCTAGTAGACGAACTTGACCTCGCTGAACACGCTGATGCCCGGCTGCGGGAAGCCGAAGGTCTCGTCGTACTGCGTGTTGAAGAGGTTGTTGGCGAAGATGGAGAGGCTCAGCCCATCGATGATGTTGGCGCCCACCCGCGCGCTGGCCACCAGGTAGCTGGGCAGCTGGACGTGCGCGACCGTGCCGTCCGCTGCCTGCACCAGCGCCGGGTCCTGCCGGGTGCTCACGAAGAGCGCGTAGAAGTCCGCGAAGAAGCGCCCGAACTCGGAGCGGCCGCGGAAGTGGATGCGGTGGGAGGGGGCGTAGTCCAGCTGGCTCGTGCCGCCGGCGTACCCGAGGTTCTTCGCGTTGAGGAACTGGTAGGCGAGGTCGAAGGAGCTGTTGATCGCCTTCACCTGCGCCGCCGCCTCCGCCTCCGCGCCGAAGATCCGCGCGTTGCCGATGTTCCGGAACTGCGAGGTGGAGCCGAGGATCAGCTCCTCGTTGATGAAGTTGGAGGCCAGCATGTAGATGCCCTTGCCGGTCAGCCGCACCTTGCCCTGCGCCGGCCAGAGGTCCACCGCCGCTTCCACGGTGTCCAACGTCTCCGCGCGCAGGGCGGGGTTGCCGAGCAGCGTGGAGGCGTACATCTGCTGGTTGATCGCCAGCTCCGCCAGGGTGGGTGAGCGGAAGGCTCGGCCGTAGTTGGTCCGGAGCGTCAGCTGTGGCAGGGCGTGGAAGACGATGCTGGCGCGCGGAGAGAGCTGGGCGCTGGGCGTGGTCCAGACGATCTCGGGGATCTGGGTGAGATCGTACCGGAGGCCCGCGCCGATGATCAGGCTGGAGGTGATCCGGTACTCCGCGTCCACGAACGCGCCGAAGATCGCCTGCCGGGTGTCGATCCGCTGTTGCTGCTTGCCATTCACCGTCTCCACCGGGTTGAGGCCGGGGAGGATGTTCTGGTTGTTGACCTCGTCCAGCTTGGCGTCACCGCCGATGGTGACGTTCAGGCCGCCGAAGGTGAGCAGGGCGCGCGCTTCACCCCCGAGCCTGCGCCGCTTGCCGAGCGCCGGCTGGAGGTTGGTGGTGATCTGGTTCTGCAGCTCCACCTCGCGGCGCTTGAAGTAGCCGTAGGCCTCGCCGAACACCCGCAGGAAGTCCGTCACCTTCACGTCCACCTGGGCGTTCGCGGTGAAGTTCTCCACGGCCTCGAGATCGTTCGGCGTGTAGTGGCAGCGGCCGCAGTTGCCGACCGTGGTGATCGCCTGACCGCCGGGGCGCCCGAGCCGCGCGGTGGTGTACGCCGCGTCCAGCTTGAGCGGGCCGGCCACCACCTTGCCGGAGACCTGGTGGACGACGGACCACTCGTTGGTGTCCACCCGGCCCACCTCCGGGTTGTTGAACAGCTGCGGCCCGTCCGAGCGGAAGCCGTAGTAGTTCACCATGCCGGAGACCGGGCCCGCCTTCCCCGCGACCGTGGCCTGCAGGCGGGCGGTGTTGTACTGGCCGCCCAGGAGCCGCACGTCCATGCCCACGTTGTTCTTCGGCGCGATCACGTCCTCCGGATCCCGCTGGATGATGTTGATCACGCCGCTGAACGCGTTGGAGCCGTAGAGGGAGGACCCCGGGCCGCGGATCACTTCGATCTGCTTCACGTTGATGAGCGGCGTGGTCTCGTCCGGGTAGAAGATGCCCGTCCAGGGATCCGTCTCCGGCCGGCCGTCCTTGAGCAGCAGCAGCCGGTTGGAGAGGAAGTTGGAGCCCAGGCCGCGCGCGCTGACCGCCGCCTTGCGCATGGGGCCGTGCCGACACTCCAGGCCGGGGAAGTACTGGATCGCGTCGCAGAGCGTGAACTGGCCGGTGCCCTCGAGCTCCTCGGCCGGGATCCACGAGACGGTCATCGGGACTTCCGAAAGGCGCTGCTCGCGCTTCAACGCGGAGGTCACCATCGGCAGCGCCTGGAGCGTGGCCTCGAGGCTCGAAGGCTCCTCGTCGCCCAGCGGCGCGGGCGGCGGCAGCGGCCGGTTCGACGCGGGCCCGGTGAACGGCGCGAGCTCCGGCGCGGACTGCTCCGGGAGCGCGTCCGGGTCCGCCTGGCGGTTGGAGCTGGTGCTGGCGGCCGCGCGCGGCTGCGCGTGCTCGGCGGGCGCGGCTCGAGACGGCGGCGTCTCCGAAGCGGTGGAGGCGGCGGCGGCCGCGGCCTCGGCGGCGGCGCGGCGGTCGGACTCCTCCTGCGCCTCTTTCAGCGCGGCGGCGGCGGCGTCGTCCTCGGCCTTGCGCGCGTCCTCGCTGGACGGCTCCTCCTCAGGCTTTGGAGACGGCTTCTTCTTTCCCCCGAGCACCTTCTTCTTCTTGACGGCGGGGGTCTGGCCTTGCGCGGGCCGCGGGACGGACAGCAACCCGACAGAGAGGGCGATCAGGAGCGCACTGAGCCGAACGCTTACGAAGGGGCGCATCGTTCTCCAGGAGGGCACATCGGGGCAGGAGGGAGGCGGACTTGCTCGCCAGGAAGATACCGGGTGGGTTGTGAAGGTGAAAACAATTCCTTCCCACCCGTGAGGCGCGCACGTTCTCCGACCTTGTGCTACCCGCGCGGGCGAAGCCCTAGCGCTGGAGCTCGGAGAAGAAGTCCGGCACCAGCAGCACCTCGCCGGCCTCGCGGGCGCGGTCGTAGACCCACTTCCCGAGCGCGAGGTCGAGAATCCCCAGGCCGAAGGGCGAGAAGACGATCGCCCGGTCCCTGGGCACCTGCCGCTCGCCCTCCAGCACCTGCGCGAGCGTGGCGTCCACGAAGTCCCGGTGCCCCACCCGCTGCTCGGTGAGGTGGACGGAGGTGTTGGCGTTCATCACATGCCCCACGTCATCCACCACGTTGCGGGAGGCGAGGATGATCTCCGGGGAGAGATCCCGCAGGGAGATGTTGAGCACCACCGGCTTGTGGCGCAGCAGCTCGGGCGCGGTCAGGTAGGGAGCCGCGGCGGTGGTGGTGAGCACGGAGAGCTCGCAGGCGGAGACGAGCGCCTCGGCGCTCGCGGCCACGCCCACGCGCGCGTGGCGGCCCGGCTCCACCCGCGCGGCGAAGCGCTCAGCGTCCTCGCGGCGCAGGTCGAACAGCTGCAGCTCTTCAATCTCCCAGCCCATGCCCGCGAGGAAGCGGTGCACGTACTTGGCGATGATCCCCGTCCCCACGATCCCCACGCGGGCCGCGCGGCGCGCGCCCACCAGCCGCTCCGCGGCCAGCACCGCGGAGGCGGCGGTGCGCGCGGCGGAGATGATGGAGCTCTCCAGGCAGGCGAACGGGTAGCCGGTCTCGTAGTCATTGAGGATGAGGACGGCGGAGGCGCGCGGAAAGCCGCGCTTCACGTTGTCCGGGTAGCTGGCGATCCACTTGATCCCCGCGCTGTTGGTCTGCCCGCCCAGGTACGCGGGCAGGGCGATGATCCGGGCCGAAGGCTTCTCCGGGAAGCGCAGGAAGTAGCTGTTGGGGTTGACGGACTGACCGCGCCCGTGGGCCCGGTAGGCCTCGTCGATGATCCGCACGCACTCGCCCAAGTTCGCGTTGACGAGCCGATCCACCGTCTTGCCCGCCACCACGCCGAAGTCGAACGCCATCCGCCTGCACCTCTCGTTGGTGTTTTTTTCGAACCCAGCGCTACTGCAGCCGCGCCACCCACTGGGGGTTGAAGACCGTCTCCAGATAGGCGGTGCCGCGGTCCGCGCACAGGAACGCCACGCGCGGCGCGGGCCCGCCCTTCACCGTCTGCGCGAGCCGCTTGATCGCCGCGTACACCGTCCCGGAGGACCCGCCCACGAAGAGGCCGTGCTCGTACAGGAGCTCGGTGCAGGCGGCGGCGGTGTCCCGCTCGGAGATCATCACCACCTCGTCAATCACCGCCTGCTGGACCAGTGGCGGCACGATGCTCGAGCCGATCCCGGGGATGTACCGCTTGCGCGGCGGGCCGCCGAAGATCACCGAGCCCTCCACGTCCACGGCGATGATCTTCGCCTTCGGGAAGTGCTCCCGCACCCGGCGGGAGACGCCGGAGATGGTGCCGCCGGAGCTCACCCCGAGGAACAGGTAGTCCATCCGGTCGAAGGCGCGGCACAGCTCGGCCCCGGTGAGCTGGTAGTGCGCGTCCATGTTGTCCGGGTTGCCGTACTGGTTGGTCCAGAAGGCGTTCGGCACGGTCGCGCAGAGCTCCTCCACCTTGCGCAGCCGGGTCTTGAGGAAGCCGCCGGTGTCGTCCCGCTCTTCCACCTTCACCACGGTCTCGCACGCGCGGCGGAGGAAGGCCTCGTAGCTGGGGGTGATGTTGGGATCGATTACGGGGATGAACCGCAGGCCGAGCATCCGGCAGAAGAAGGCGAGCGCGGAGGCGAAGTTCCCGGAGGACGACTCCACGATCGTGCTGCCGGCGCGCACGTCCCCGCGCTCCACCGCGCGCTTGAGGATCCAGTAGGCGGCGCGGTCCTTCAGGCTGCCGAACGGGTTCTGGTACTCCAGCTTGGCGAAGAGGTGGAGCGGCGCCTTGGAGAGCTCCACCACCGGGGTCTCCCGCAACATGCGCTGGAGCCGGAGGACCTCTCCCAGCAACTCGGTGTCAGGCGGCATCAGGCTCCCTTGCGGAGGAGGGCGCGAAGCGTAGCCGATTTTCTAGAAGCGGACGCTTCCCTCAGCTCCCCGCCGGGCGCTTGGGGCGCAGCTGGCGCGCCCGCAGCACCACCTCCTGGCCCAGCCGCTGGAGGCGCAGCGCGATCTCCTCGGACTGGGGCGCCCCCTCGGGCGTGAAGGCGCCCTCGCTCTTGCCCACCACGACCTGCCGCGGCAGGACCCACGTGGAGGTCTCGCGGAGCGCCGCGCGCAGGTGCTCGAGCGCCTGGCCCATCCCGTAGTGGCCGCCGCCCACCGCGATCAGCCCGGCCACCTTGTCGGACAGCTCCTTATAGAGATGGTCCAGCGCGTTCTTGAGCGAGCCGCTGTAGCTCTCGTGGTAGACGGGCGTGGCCAAGAGCAGCGCGTCGCACGCCGCCACCTCCTGGCGAAGGCGGGCCGCCGCGTCGTTCCCCGGGGAGCCGTCGTAGAAGGGGAGCGGCGCCAGGTCCACCACCTCCACGGTGGCGCCGAGCTTGCGCGCCGAGCCCACCGCCACCTCCAGCGCCATGCGGGTGAAGGAGCCGGGCCGCAGGCTCCCGCAGATCGCCACCACGTTTGCCATGTCTCGCTCCTTCTCACGCCCCGGCGTCGGGTGGGCCGGGGAGGATCTCTCGCAGGTAGCTCTGGGCGCCGCGCGAGGGGTCCCACTGCCCCGGGTAGCCCAGGGACACCTCTTCGAAGCGGACGCCGTCCCGCCAATCCGTGGCGCGGATGTGGAGGTGGCCGCTGACCACCACGCGGGCGCGGAAGCGGCGGTGCCAGTCCTCCGTCCGCTTCGTCCCGCACCAGATGGAGAAGCGGGGGATCCGCCAGAGCCGGACGTGCTCCTCGCGCAGCGGGAAGTGGTTGATCAGCACCGTCTGGTGGTTCGCGGGGATCTGCGCGAGCCGCGCCTCGCTCAGCTCCACCCGCGCCTGGCACCAGGCCTTGCGGCTGGGGTAGGGGTCAGGGTGGAGCAGCGCCTCATCCGTGCACAAAAGGCCGGCCTCCATCGCCCAGAGCAGCGCCCGATCCTCCGGCACGTCCGCCGGGCGGAAGCTGTAGTCGTAGAGGACGAAGAGGGGCGCGAGCGTGAGCGCTGGCCCTTCGCCGGGCCAGACGGGGAAGGGATCCTCCGGGGTGAGCACGTTGCGCGCGCGGCACAGAGCCACCATGGCGTCGTACTTGGCCTGGCCGCGCAGCGGCGCTGCCTCATTGGGGAGCGTCCACAGCTCGTGGTTGCCGGGCACCCAGATCAGCCGCGCGAACTTCGGCGCGAGCGCGTCCAACGTCTGGGCGAGCTGTGCGGCGGTCTCGCAGACGTCCCCGGCGAGCACCAGCCAGTCCTCCGGGCGCGCGGGCAGCTGCTCCAGTGCCTGGAGGTTGACGGGGTGGCGGACGTGGACGTCGCTCAGCGCGAAGAGCTTCATGGGGGCGGGCGGGCGAGCCGCGAAGATGGCAGAGCGTATACCGCCTTTCTGCGGCCGGTCCGCTGTCGTAGTCTCGCGCGCGCCATGAACCCCCGCTGGCCCCTGGTGCTCCTGCTCTCCCTTGCGTCTCCCGCGCTCGCCGCCGAGCTCAAGGGGCAGATCCGCTACGGGGGCACCGCCACGGTGGCGCCGCTGCCGGTCACCCGGGACAACAAGGTGTGCGGGCATAGCCAGCCGGACGAGTCGCTGCTGGTGGGGCCGCAGAAGGGGCTCAAGAACGCGGTGGTGTTCCTCAAGGACCCGCCCCCTGGCGCCCCTGCGCGGCCGGCCGCGGAGGTCCTGCTCGATCAGGTGGGCTGCCGCTACGCGCCGCACGTGGTGGCCGCCCGCGTGGGAGACCGGCTGGTGGCGGTGAACTCGGACTCGCTCTTGCACAACGTGCGCGGCACCGCGGCGGACGGCAAGACGCCCTTCAACGTGGCCATGCCGCTCTCGGGCATGCGGCGCGCCTTCGAGCTCAAGGCGCCCGGGCTGATCCGCACCGGCTGCGATGCCGGCCACACGTGGATGACCGCCTACGTGCAGGTGTTCGACCATCCCTTCTTCGCGGTGAGCGGGGAGGACGGGCGGTTCGCGCTGCCGGACGTGCCGCCAGGGAAGTACACCCTGGTGGTCTGGCACGAGCGGCTGGGAGAGAAGACGCAGAGCGTGACCGTG
>JBGATB010000068.1:0-43725 GCA_044229415.1 Myxococcaceae bacterium
AGGTAGCTCTCCGCCCCGCGCGTGGGGTCCCACTGCCCCGGGTAGCCCAGGGACACCTCTTCGAACCGGACGCCGTCCCGCCAATCCGTGGCGCGGATGTGGAGGTGGCCGCTGACCACCACCCGGGCGCGGAAGCGGCGGTGCCAGTCCTCCGTCCGCTTCGTCCCGCACCAGATGGAGAAGCGGGGGATCCGCCAGAGCCGCACGTGCTCCTCGCGCAGCGGGAAGTGGTTGATCAGCACCGTCTGGTGGTCCGCGGGGACCTGCGCGAGCCGCGCCTCGCTCAGCTCCACGCGCGCGTGGCACCACGCCTTGCGGCTGGGGTAGGGGTCCGGATGGAGCAGCGCCTCGTCCGTGCAGAGCAGGCCGGCCTCCATGGCCCAGAGCAGCGCGCGATCCTCTGGCACGTCCGGGGGGCGGAAGCTGTAGTCGTAGAGGACGAAGAGCGGCGCGAGCGTGAGCTTCGGACCTTCTCCCGGCCAGACCGGGAAGGGATCTTCCGGCGTGAGCACGCCGCGCTCGCGGCACAGCGCCACCAGCGCGTCGTACTTGGCCTGGCCGCGCAGCGGCGCTGCCTCTTGCGGGAGCGTCCACAGCTCATGGTTGCCGGGCACCCAGATCAGCCGCGCGAACTTCGGCGCGAGCGCGTCCAGCGTCGAGGCGAGCTGCGCGGCGGTCTCGCAGACGTCTCCCGCGAGCACCAGCCAGTCCTCCGGGCGCGCGGGCAGCTGCTCCAGCGCCTGGAGGTTGACCGGGTGGCGGACGTGCACATCGCTCAGCGCGAGGAGCTTCATGGGGGCGGGCGGGCGCAAGCGTATACCGGCTTTCTGCGGCCGGTCCCCTGTCGTAGTCTCGCGCGCGCCATGAACCCCCGCTGGCCGCTGTCCACGCTCCTGCTCGCCCTGGCCTCTCCGGCGTTCGCCGCCGAGCTCAAGGGACAGATCCGCTACGGCGGCACCGCCACGGTCGCGCCGCAGCCGGTCACCCGGGACAACAAGGTGTGCGGGCAGAGCCAGCCGGACGAGTCGCTGCTCGTGGGGCCGCAGAAGGGGCTGAAGAACGCGGTGGTGTTCCTGAAGGACCCGCCGAAGGGCGCGCCCCCGCGGCCGGCGGCGGAGGTCCTGCTGGATCAGGTGGGCTGCCGCTACGCGCCCCACGTGCTGGCCGCGCGGGTGGGGGACCGGCTGGTGGCGGTGAACTCGGACTCGGTGCTGCACAACGTGCGGGGCACCGCGGCGGACGGCAAGACGCCCTTCAACGTGGCCATGCCGCTCTCGGGCATGCGGCGCGCGTTCGAGCTCAAGGCCCCCGGGCTGATCCGCACCGGCTGCGACGCCGGCCACACCTGGATGAGCGCCTACGTGCAGGTGTTCGACCATCCGTTCTTCGCGGTGAGCGGCGAGGACGGGCGGTTCGCGCTGCCGGACGTGCCGCCCGGGAAGTACACCCTGGTGGTCTGGCACGAGCGGCTGGGAGAGAAGACGCAGAGCGTGAGCGTGGGCGCGAAGGGCGCTGTGGCGCAGATCGAGCTGAAGTAGCTGCAAATCTTCCGGAGGGAAACATGCGAGCGGTCCTCGTCCCGTGGCTGGGTGTGCTCTTCCTCGTGGGCTGCACCGGCAAGTACATCCGCCCCACCACCCAGGAGACCTTCACCGCCACGCCGGAGCGGTTGGCGCGGGGCGAGTACCTGGTGAACCAGGCGGCCGCCTGCGGCGCCTGTCACTCCTACCGCGAAGGGGGCACGCTGGTGGGCGGCGAGAGCGCCGCCGAGTACCTGGCGGGCGGGGTGATGCTGCAGGAGGGGAGCATGGCGGTCTACGTCCCCAACATCACCCCGGATGCGGAGACGGGGATCGGCGCCTGGACGGATGACGAGCTCGCCCGGGCGATCCGGGACGGCGTGGGGCGGGACGGGAAGTTCCTCTTCCCGCTGATGCCGGCCGCCTCCTACCGCTACATCTCGGACGAGGACGTCAAGGCGATCGTGGCCTACCTGCGCAGCGTTCCCAAGGTGAAGCAGACGCGGCCGCGGCCCGAGAACCAGCTCCCCTTCTTCGCCAAGGCGGCGATCGGCATGGGCATGGCGGCGCACGAGCCGGCCAGGGACGTCCCGCCGCCCAAGGACGATCCGGTCTCCCGCGGCGAGTACGTGAGCCGGCTGGGCCACTGCTGGACCTGCCATTCGCTCAAGTCCCGCGGCCCGCGGGTGGAGGGGGACGCCGAGTTCTTCGGTGGCAGCGACAACCCGATGGTGCTCCCCGGCTACAGCAAGGCCTGGGCGCCCAACCTGACCCGGGACGAGCAGACCGGGCTGGGGCGCTACGGCAAGGACGCCTTCAAGAAGGCGCTGCGCGCGGGGCGCCGGCTGGACGGGAAGCGGATGGCCTCGCCCATGTCGCTGCTCGTCCCGCACGTCTCCGGCCTCACGGACGCGGATCTGGACGCGCTCGCCGAGTACCTGTGGTCCCTGCCGCCGGTGAACAAGAAGGTCCCCGAGCGCGAGCTCACCGAGGAGGGGAAGAAGCTCTGGGAGGACGCGCCCGCCGCGCAGAGCGCCCGATAGCCGGCCTTCAAGTCCCGAGCGACTCGAGCATCAAGGACAGCTCTTCGCGGGTGGCGCCCTTGGGCAGGTAGTAGTGCGCCCCGGTGCGCAGCGCGTCCCCCACTTCCGAGGCGGGCGCGGAGGTGAGGAAGACGATCCGCGGGTGCTCGGGCGGCAGCCGGTGGACGAGCTCCTCGCCGTCCATGCCGGGCATCCGGAGATCCAGCAGGACGATGGAGAAGTCCTCCTGGCGCAGCGTCTCCAGGGCGGCCTCCCCGCTGGAGGCCTCCACGGCCTCGTAGCCGAGATCCTCCAGGCTCATGCACAGGAACTCGCGCCAATCCGAGTCGTCATCCACGACGAGGATCCGCTCTCTGCCGTTGCGTCCGTTCAACCCGCTCCCCCGCGTTGGACGGTCATTGTAGGCCGCGCCGCGCGCGACGCACGGTTGCCCGGAAGGCCTTGGGCCCGCGCCTGCCCAGTAAGCGACAGGGAGGGTAAGTGCAGGTGGGTGCGGCTGGGCCCCTTACGCCTCAGCCGGACAGCGAGCGGCTGCGCGGGTGGCGGACGTCCGTGCCCTTCACCATGTAGATGACCATCTCCGCGATGTTCTCGGCGTGGTCGCCGATCCGCTCGAGGTGCTTGGCCACGAACATGAGGTGCGTGGCGCGCCGGATGTTCTTCGAGTCCTCCATCATGAAGGAGAGCAGCTCGTTGAAGATCTTCAGGAAGAGGGCATCCAGGTGGTCATCCCCCTTGAGCACCTCCTGCGCCTGCTCGGCGTCCGCGCGGACGAACGCGTCCAGCGCCCGCTGCAGCTGCGTCTGGGCGAGCTGCGCCAGCCGCGGGAGATCGACATAAGGCGCGAGCGGCGGCACCTGGTTCAAGTCCATGGCCCGCTCGGCGATGTTGACCGCGAGATCTCCGCAGCGCTCCAGGTCGGTGACGATCTTCAGGGCGGTGGTGATCAACCGCAGGTCGCTCGCGGCGGGCTGGCGCAGCGCCAGCACCTTGCGGCACAGGTCGTCTATCTCCACCTCCAGGCGGTTGACCTCGCGGTCCGCGTGGGTGACCTGCTCGGCCAGCTTGGAGTCCCTGTCCGCGAGCGCGCGGACGCTGTCGGCGATGTGCTTCTCCACCTTGCCGCCCATGCCGAGCAGCTTCTCGCGCAGATCGCGCAGGTCCCGCTCGAAGGCCTTGTCGGTGTGCGTTGCGGGCATCGGCTTTCTCGCGCCTTTCGGCGGCGGGGCGCTTGGGTCACCCGAACTTGCCGGTGACGTAGTCCTCCGTCCGCTTCTCCTTCGGGTTGGTGAAGAGCTGCTCGGTGCTGCCGAACTCCACCAGCTCCCCCATGTAGAAGAACGCCGTGTAGTCCGAGACCCGCGCCGCTTGCTGCATGTTGTGGGTGACGATCGCGATGGTGTAGCGCGCCTTGAGCTCGTGGATGAGCTCTTCAATCTTCGCGGTGGCGATGGGATCCAGCGCGCTGGCCGGCTCGTCCATCAGCAGCACCTCCGGCTCCACCGCCAGCGCCCGGGCGATGCACAGGCGCTGCTGCTGACCGCCGGAGAGCGCCAGCGCGCTCTCCTCCAGCCGGTCCTTCACTTCATCGAAGAGCGCGGCGCTGCGCAGGGACTTCTCCACCCGCTCCGCCAGCGCGGACTTGTTGCGCAGCCCGCCCACCCGCAGGCCGTAGGCCACGTTCTCGAAGATGGACTTGGGGAACGGGTTGGACTTCTGGAAGACCATCCCCACCCGGCGGCGCAGATCCACCACGTCCAGCCCGCGGTCGAAAATGCTGCGCCCGTCCAGCAGCACCTCGCCGGAGTGGCGGGCGCCGAGGATCAGATCGTTCATCCGGTTGAGCGCCCGCAGGAAGGTGGACTTGCCGCAGCCAGAGGGGCCGATCAGCGCGGTGGCGCGGTGCTCGGGGATGGCGAGCGAGACGCCGCGGATGGCCTCCTTGGCGCCGTAGTGGATGCGCAGGCCGCGGGCCTCCATCTTCGAGCGGGGAGCGGTGGGTGCTTGGAGGGCGGCGATCATGGTCGTCCTTAAGCTCCGCGGGCGCGGCGGCGGGTGCGGCTGCGGATCAGCACCGCGAGGAAGTTGAGGGCGAAGGTGAGCAGCAAGAGCACCAGCGCGGTGGAGTAGAGCAGCGGCGTGGTGGCCTCCACGTCCGGGGACTGCGTGGCCATCACGTACACGTGGTAGCCCAGGTGCATGAACTGGGACGCGCCGGAGCTGGGCAGCTCCGGCAGGTAGTAGGCCACGCCGGTGAGCAGGATGGGCGCCACTTCCCCTGCGCCTCGGGAGATCGCCAGCACCGCCCCGGTGAGCACGCCGGGCAGCGCGGCGGGCAGCACCACCCGGAAGAGCGTCTGGGACTTGGTGGCCCCGAGCGCCAGGCTGGCGCTGCGGTGCTCCTGGGGCACCGCGCGCAGCGCCTCTTCCGTGGCCACGATCACCACGGGGAGGGTGAGCACCGCGAGCGTGAGCGAGGCCCACAGCAGCCCGGGCTGGCCCCAGTGCAGCGCCTCGTTGCCCAGCGCCCGGTCCACGTTGCGCCCCACGAAGTGGACGAAGAAGCCCAGGCCGAAGAGGCCGAAGACGATGGAGGGGACCCCGGCCAGGTTGTTGATGGCGACCCGCACCCACGCCGCCAGCCGCGAGCTGGGAGGGGCGTACTCGTGCAGGTAGAGCGCGGTGCCCACGCCCACGGGCATCACCGCCACCGTCATCAGCAGCGTCAGCGCCGCGGTGCCGTAGAGGGCCGGGAAGATCCCGCCCTCCGCCATGCCCTCCGTGGGTGGGGAGGTGAGGAACGTCCAGGACAGCCGCGGCAGCCCTCCGCGGATCACGTCGAAGAGGATGATCCCCAGCAGCAGCAGGCAGAGCGCGGTGGCGGCGCCGGTGAGCGAGATGAAGAAGCCGCCCACGCCCCGCCGCACCCAGAGGCGGCGCCGGCCCACCGGCAGGCTCTGCGCGGCGGCGCTCACCGGCCTCCTCCCGAGCCGGCCACCCGCCGGGTGAAGCGGCGCACCCAGGTGTTGGCGAGGAAGTTGAGGACGAAGGTGAGCAGGAACAGCTGCACGCCGATGAAGAAGAGCAGGGCGTAGTGGGGGCTGCCCTGGACCACCTCGCCCATCTCCGCGGCGATGGTGGCGGACATGGAGCGCACCGAGTCTCCGGGAGAGAGGGAGACGATGGCCGCGTTGCCGGACGCCATGAGGACGATCATGGTCTCGCCGATCGCCCGGCCCAGCCCGAGCACGCAGGCGGCCAGGATCCCCGGCGCGGCGGAGGGGAGCACCACCTTCCAGGCGGTCTCCCAGCGGGTGGCGCCCAGCGCCAGCGAGGCCTCGCGGTAGCTGCGCGGCACCGCGGTGAGCGCGTCCTCCGCCACCGTGAAGACCACCGGGACGATCGCCAGCGCCAGCGCCACCCCGGCCACCGTGGCGTTGAGCCGGGAGGAGAGCCCCAGCTGGTCCTTGAGGAAGGTGGCGAGCACCATCAGGGCGAAGAAGCCGAGCACCACGGAGGGGATGCCGGCGAGCAGCTCGATGATGGGCTTGAGCCACTCGCGCAGCCGGCGGGGGACGAACTCGGCGGCGAAGAGCGCGGAGGCCACCCCCACGGGGATCGCCACCGCCATGGAGATGACCGTGACCTTCAGCGTCCCCACCAGCAGGGGGATCATGCTGACCTTGGGGATCGTCCCCACCGGCTGCCACATGAAGGTGGCCGGCTTGCCAGCGCGGATGACCTGGGGGAGGAACAGCTTGTCCAGCCCCGCCTCCGCGCGCCCTTCCGGGGAGAAGAAGAGCGGGAGCGCCTCCCGGGCCACGAAGACGAGGATCAAGATCACCGCGGCGATCCCGGAGAGGCCGATCACCGTGATCAGCAGCTCCAGCGCCTTCTCCCGGATGCGGCGCCGCCGGGCCGCGGCGGTGGAGGCCGGGACGGGCAGCGGCACCTCCGCCTGGGCTTCGAAGGCCTCCATGGCCGGCGATCTATCCATTCCGCTCCACCTCGCGTGTGACAACTGCGTGAAGTGCCCGCTGGCCTACTTCACCGGGTAGTAGCCGACCTTGGTGACCAGGGCCTGGCCCTCGGCGGAGAGCGCGAAGTCGATGAAGGCCTTGGCGTCCCCGGAAGGGCGGTTGCGCAGGTAGAAGAAGAGGTCGCGGGAGAGCGGGTACTTGCCGCTCTTCACCGCCTCCGCGCTGGGGGCGATCTCCTCGGCGCCCACCTTGATCTTCAGCTCCTTGATCCCCTTGGCGTACGCCGCGCCGCCGTAGCCAATGCCCCACTTCTCCTTGGCCACCGCGTTCACCACCGCCGCGGTCCCCGGCAGCGTCTGCGCGCTCGCCGCGTAGTCCTCGCCCTTGAGCAGGTGGTCCTTCACGAAGACGTAGGTGCCGGAGGAGTTCTCGCGGGAGTAGAGGACGATCTTCGCGTCCGGGCCGCCCACCTCCTTCCAGTTGGTGATGTCCCCCAGGTAGATCTTCCGCAGCTGCTCCGCGGTGAGCGCGGTGAGCGGGTTGCCTTCGTTCACGTAGAAGGCGACCCCGTCCTTCGCCACCGCCAGCTCGGTGGGCGGGGTGTTGAACTTCGCCCGCAGCTTCTCGGACTCGGTGTCCTTGATCTGCCGGGAGGAGGAGGCGATCTCGGTGGTGCCGTTGACCAGCGCCGCCAGCCCCACGCCGCTGCCACCGCCGGTGACCTGCAGCTTGGCGCCCGGGTTCTTCTTCATGAACTCCTCCGCCCAGCGCTGGACGAGGATCACCATCGTGTCGGATCCCTTCACCGTGAGCGTCCCGGCGAAGGCCGGCGCGGCGAGGAGGGTGAGCAGCAGCAGTGCGCGCTTCATGGTGGGCTCCTGGTGAGGGCTAGAACTTGGCCTGGAACTGCAGGGTGAACTGGTTGTCCGCGGGGTCGGTGGTGCCGTCCACCCCGCCGGTGATGGGGATCTCGTAGACGGCGGAGATCTTGAGCAGCTCGTCCCACTGGTGGCTGACGAGCAAGCCGATGGTGCCCACCGGATTGTTGGCGGCCGGACGGCTGGCGTCCTTGGGGTCCGCGGCGTTGGGCGCGCCTGCCTCGGCGTCGAAGTAGTCGTAGCGGACCGCGACCTGGTTGGAGAGGCCGAAGCTCTGCACCAGCAGCGCGTACCAGCCACTGGCCGGCACGCCGAACTGCTCCACCCGGCTGCGCATGTACGTGTTCCCGGCGATGTACTCGGCCTTGAGGGCGGTGGCGCCGAAGGGGAGCACGTCCAGGTAGAGCTGCACGTCCGCGCCAATCCGGTTGCGGTCGAACGTGCCCGCCTCCACCGTGGCGTCCCCGGGCCGGAAGGTGCGCCCCCACCAGCCGGAGACGCCCGCGCAGACCCAGCCCAGGTCCACGCCCACCCGGCCGATCACGTCCTTGTTCTTGTCGTTGTCCTTGCCCAGGAACGGTGCGTTGTCCGTGCCGTTGCCGTCGAACACGCCCAGGTTGAAGCGCAGGAAGGCGACCTTGCCGTTGAGCTTGGCGCCGCGGTCTCGCTCGCCGGGGAGGAAGGCGCGCACCACGCGGGTGCGCTCGGGGAACTCGCGGTCACCGGAGGACTGGGGCCCTTCGTAGCCGAAGGGCCACTTGGTCTGTCCGAGCGTGAGCGAGAGCTTCTTTCCGGTCCACGGCTCATACAGCGTGGCCTCGGCGTCCTTGAGCGTCACCCCGGCGGGGACCGCGTCGATCTGCAGCATGAAGCTCGCCCAGTCGGTGGCGGCCACCGTGGCCTTGAGCCGGCCGCGGCGGACGGTGAAGCCGTCGATCACGCTCGTCTGGGTGGAGGCGTCCGAATAGACGTAGCGCGCCTGGATGTAGCCGGAGAGCTTGATCCGCTTGAGCAGATCGAACTCGGCTTGCGTCCCCTTGTACTGCTCCTCGAGCGCGTCCAGCCGGCCCTGCAAGGTGGTGAGCCGTTCTTCAGTGGTGGGCGGCGGCGGCTCGGCGGCGGGCGCCTCCGCGGCGGGCGCGGGCTGGGGCTGGGGCTCCTGCGCGAAGGCAGCGAGCGGCAGGCTCAAGGCGGCGAGAGTGGCGAGGACCTTCTTCATGCGCGGGTGGCTCCTGGCGAGCTGCGTTTGATGGCGCGAGATCTAGAGGACCCCCGTGGCGCTCGCGCGGCGTCTTCGTGACAAGTTCGCAAACCGTCAGCCCCGCTCAAGGCGGCGCCAGCCGGTAGCCGACACCGCGCACGGTCTCCAGGTACTTGCGCGCCTTCCCGAGCTTCTCGCGCAGGCGCATCACGTGCGTGTCCACCGTGCGCGTCTCCACGTTGGCGGTGAGCTCCCACACCTCCTGGAGCAGCTGCTCGCGGGTGAGCACGCGGCCCGCGCGCGCCATCAGGAACTCCAGCAGCTTGAACTCGAGCAGGGTGAGGGTGATCTCCTCGTCCTCCACGAAGCAGCGGTGCTCGGAGAGCTCCAGGCGCAACAGCCCCACCTGGCGAACCGGCAGGCGAACCGGCAGGCGAACCGGCAGGCGGACCTGTCCGGCGGTGGCGCGGCCGGCGGTTCGCCGCAGCACCGCCTGCACGCGCAGCACCAGCTCCCGCACGTTGAACGGCTTGGTCACGTAGTCGTCCGCGCCCGCCTCCAGCCCCGCCACCCGGTCCTGCTCCTCCGCCTTGGCGGTGAGCATCACCACCGGCACGTGCTGGGTGCGCTGCGAGCCCTTGAGCTCTTCGCACAGCTGCGCGCCGCTGCGGCCCGGCAACATCAGATCCAGCAGCACCAGGTCCGGTGGCGCAGAGAGCGCGGAGGCCAGCGCCTCCTCTGCGGACGCGGTGACCGTGGCCTCCAGCCCCGCTTGGCGCAGGTTGAAGGCGAGCAGCTGCGCGACGTCCTCCTCGTCCTCCACGATCAGCACCCGGGGCATGGGGATGAAGCAGTACGCCCCGAGCTTGGAGGTCAGGTGACGCGTTTGTGACGATCGCGTGAAGCGCCCGCGCCTCTAGGCGAGCGAGAGCTTCTTGCCGAACACCCGCTTGAACAGGGACGTCTCGTGCGCGGCGTCCCACAGCTCCAGCTCCACCGGCCCCCGCGCGCGCAAGGTGAGCGCCACCGCGCTGGGGTTGTTGCGGATCTCCAGGCTGCGCACCGGCTGGTGGTGGCTGCGGTCCAGCGAGTCCGCCACCCGCAGGAGCGTGGCGAGCTTGCGGACCAGGTGCGCCTCGCCCTCCTCCAGCTCCGCCAGCGCCCGGTGGTCCAGCTCGGGCGGGCTGCGCCGGTGGAAGCGCGCGGTCTTCGCCACCAGCGCGTGCTCGCGGTCCGAGAGGCCGGGCAGGTCCGCGTGGGTGATCAGGTACTCGGAGTGTTTGTGGTGGCGGTCCGGGCTCACCGCGCTGCCCACGTCGTGCAGCAGGGCCGCGGCTTGTAGATACGGCCGCGCGGAGCTGGGCAGCTGGTGCAGGCGGGGCAGGGCGTCGAACAGCTGCAGCGCCAGGCGGCAGACCTGCTGCGCGTGCGCCTCGTCATAGGCGAAGCGCCGGCCCACCGCGGTGGCCGCGTCCGCGAGCGCGGGATCCTCGGGGCGCTGCTCGGCGCGTTGCTGCAGATCCCGGAGGATCCCATCCCGCAGCCCCAGCTCCACGGAGCGCACGGACTTGAGCCGCAGGTGGCGGACCACCGCCTCCAGGATCACCGCCCCGGAGACGATCACGTCCGCGCGGCGCGCCTCGAAGCGCTTGGCCCGGCCGCGCGCGCCCAGCTCCACCAGGTGCTCCACCGCGTCCGTGAGCTGGCCCGGGGAGGCCTCGTCCTTCCCGCCCGAAGCGAAGGCGATCACCGCCTGGAGGGTGCCGGAGGTGCCCACCGCGCGCCGGTAGCCCTGTGGCAGCCGCCGAGGCAGCGCCTCGCCCAGCACCTCCTGCGCGTACTCGCGCATCAGCGCCAGCTGCTGCTCCGAGACGTCCCCGGTGGCCTCGAACGTCTCCGCCAGCCGCACCGCGCCCAGCGTGGCGGAGTAGAGGTGGAGCGGGCTCTGGCCGCTGGCCACCACCACCTCGGTGGAGCCCCCGCCAATGTCGATCACCACCGAGCGGGCGCCCGGCGGCTCCCCGTGGAGCACGCCCAGACAGATCAGCCGGGCCTCCTCCTGCCCGGAGATGATCTCCAGCCGCAGCCCGGCCTCGGCGCGGACCCGGCGGAGGATCTCCTCCTTGTTGCGGGAGCTGCGCAGCGCGCTGGTGGCCACCGCGCGCACCACCGCCTTGTAGCGGCGGCAGTGGCTGGCGTAGCGGCGCAGCGTGGCGATCAGCCGGCGCGCGGTGGCCGGCTTCATCCCTCCGCTGGCGAACACCCCCTCCCCGGGGCGGATGGGATCCCGCTCCTGGTGCAGCGTCTCCAGCGTGCCGTCCGGCAGCGCGCGCGCCAGCTTCAGCCGGACCGCGTTGGTGCCGACATCGATGGCTGCGAGCACTTGCTTGGGCGGGTGGGCCATCCAAACCTTCAAGTCGTCGTTCGCACGGAAGAATGCAAGCGTTGGGGCCGCCGTGACGTGGTGTTTACATTGAGGGCGCTTCGCCCGGAGTAAGCCGTTTGAAAGTGACCGAGCCCCTCAAGCCCGCCGGCGACTTCGCCGACCCGCGCCTGTTCATCAACCGCGAGCTGTCGTGGCTGTCCTTCAACGGCCACGTGCTGGACGAGGCCCTGGACGCCAGCCTGCCCCTCTACGAGCGGCTCAAGTTCTTCGGGATCGTGGCCTCCAACCTGGACGAGTTCTTCATGGTCCGGGTGGCCGGCCTCAAGAAGCAGCTCTCCGGGAACGTGGCGGACACCGGTCCGGACGGCATGCCCCCCGCGGAGCAGCTGGCCGGGATCAGCGAGCGCGTCCACGCGCTGGTGGAGCGGCACGGGCGACTGTGGCGCGAGGAGCTGATCAAGCTGCTGGGCGCGCAGGGCGTGCAGATCCTCCCCGCGTCCGCGCTCACCGCCGAGCAGCGCACCGCCGCGCACCACCACTACGCCTCCATCGTCTTCCCGGCCCTGACGCCGCTGGCGGTGGACCCGGGCCACCCGTTCCCCCAGCTGCGCAACAAGTCCCTCAACGTGGCGGTGCTGCTGCGCAAGGAGGGACGGCGCCGCAAGCGCGAGCAGCACGCGGACAGCTCCTTCGCGGTGGTGCAGGTGCCGGCGGTGCTGGGGCGGCTGGTGCGGCTGCCCCCCGCGGGGAGCCTCTCCTTCATCCTGATGGAGGATCTGATCGCCGCGCACGCCGGGGAGCTGTTCCCCGGCTACGTGGTGAAGCACTCCGCCACCTTCCGGGTGACGCGCAACTGGGACCTGAACGTGGACGAAGAGGAGTCCGAAGACCTCCTCTCCACCATCGAGGACGAGCTGCGCCGGCGGGACCGCGGCGCCGCGGTGCGGCTGGAGCTGGACGCCGGCGCGTCCCCGGAGCTGGAGGAGGCGCTCACCGGCGCGCTCAAGCTCGGCACCCCGGACGTCTACCGCAGCGCCGCGCCGCTGCAGCCCGCGGATCTGAACGCGCTGGTGGACCTGGACCCGCGCTCCGAGCTGCGGGTGGAGCCGCACCCGCCCACCCTCCCGCCGCAGCTACGCGATCTCGAGTCCTTCTTTCCGCTGCTCTCCCAGCGGGACGTGCTGCTCCACCACCCCTACGAGTCGTTCGACGCGGTGGTCCGCTTCGTGGAGGAGGCCGCGGACGATCCGAACGTGCTGGCGATCAAGCAGACCCTCTACCGGACCAGCGGCGACTCGCCGATCGCCCGGGCGCTGGCGCGCGCCGCGGAGAACGGCAAGCAGGTGGCGGTGCTGGTGGAGATCAAGGCCCGCCTGGACGAAGCCAACAACATCGCCTGGGCGCGCCGGCTCGAGGAGAACGGCGTCCACGTGGTCTACGGGCTGATTGGCCTGAAGACCCACTGCAAGGTGCTGCTGGTGGTCCGGCGCGAGGGGACCGGCATCCGCCGCTACGTCCACCTGGGCACCGGCAACTACAACCCCACCACCGCGCGCCAGTACACGGACCTCTCGCTCTTCACCGCGCGCCCGGAGATCGCCGAGGACGTCACCGCGCTCTTCAACATGCTGACCGGCTACTCGGAGCCGCCGCGCTGGAAGCGGCTGGCGGTGGCGCCGCTGGGGCTGCAGGCGCGCACGGTGGAGCTGATCGAACGGGAGACGCGCCACGCCCAGAAGGGTGAGCCCGCCCGGATCGTGGCGAAGATGAACTCGCTGGTGGATCCCACGGTCATCCGCGCGCTCTACGCCGCCAGCGCCGCCGGGGTGCAGATCGATCTCCTGGTGCGCGGGATCTGCTGCCTGCGCCCGGGCGTGCCCGCCGTCTCGGAGAACATCCGGGTCACCGCCGTGGTGGACCGCTTCCTCGAGCACAGCCGGATCTTCAGCTTCGGGGTGGGGGAGCGCGCCGAGGTCTACGCCTCCTCCGCGGACTGGATGCCGCGCAACTTCCACCGCCGGATAGAGGTCATGTTCCCCATCGAAGACGCCCAGCTGCGCGCGCGGCTGCTCGAAGAGGTGATGGGGCTGGGGCTGCGGGACACGGTGAAGGCGCGCCGGCTCCAGGTGGACGGCAGCTACGTGAGGGTGCCCCCGAGTGGCGCCCCGGTGCGCAGCCAGCTGGTGCTGCTGGAGACCGCCAAGCGCCAGGGCGAGCTCAAGCCGCTGGAGACGATGATCCGCCACGTGGCCGCGCCCGAGGCGGTGGCCCCCGCGCGGCCGCCGGCGGCGCCCGCCGCGTAGCATTTCGGCGCACCCGCGCGTGGCAGCACCTACCTTCGCATGCGCCCGCGGGCGGCGGACAATGGCGCTCGTGCGAGGCATCCCCTTCGAGAGCTACGTGCAGCAGCGGCCGTCCGTGGACCCTTGTCCGGTGCTCATCTCCGAGGGCATGCCAGGAGACCCGGACGATCTCCTTCTGATGACTCAGGCGAGCGCGCCCAGGGCGGCGTTGACCCGCGTGACGCAGGTCTTCGAGCTGCGCAAGTCCGCCGGCAAGGCCTTCCCGCACGGGATCACCGTCGGCCGGATCGAGAACAACGACATCGTCCTGGATGAGCGCTCGGTCTCGCGCTTCCACGCGTACTTCGTCCGCGCCAAGGACGGCTCCGGCTGGCAGTTGGTGGACGCGGACAGCAAGCTGGGGACGTGGCTGGACGGCAAGAAGCTCGCGCCCAAGACGCCCACGCCCATCCGGCCGCGCGCGCGGATCCGCTTCGGAGCGCTCGAGCTGCTGTTCCTGGACGCGGACGGCGTGAAGCTCTACCGGCCGAAGAGCTAGCCCCCCCCGAGAGGGCGGACCGTTATCTCCCCCTCGGGGTGACGGGGGAAGACGAGGAGCTACCCTTCGCCGGCGGCCGGCTCCTCGGCGCCGTCGTGCAGCTCCGCGCCGTCGTGCCCGTTCTCCGCATGGCCGTTGCCTTCTTCGGCGTGGAGCGGGTCTTCCATGGCCTCGGCCTCGCCGTGGAGCTCCGCGAGCGGGCGCCCATCCGGGATGGAGTCCTCGCGCTCGGCGAGCAGCTCCGCCTCGGAAGGCGCGCGCGGCCCCAGCACCGAGGCGGCGGGCAGGCTGGCGGGGTCGATGTTGCGGGCGCCGGGCGGGGGGCGCAGGACGGGGACAGGCGGCAGCCCGGAGTGACGCCGCGCCGCTTCGATCAGCTGGCCGTGGTGCCGGTAGCGCGCCTCCACGAGCTTGTGGATGAGCAGCGGCGCCCCCGGCACCTTGCGCGCGGTGATCGCCTGGGTGGCCTTGCGCACGTGGTAGCGGACGCGGCGGATCTGCACGCGCCAGCCCTTGGGGGTGAAGGTGAAGACGCCGTAGGCCGGGCGCAGATCTCCGTCCCGGGGGATCCCCGCCGAGGCCACGTCCGCGATCAGCATCCGCCCCACGCGGCGGCGGTAGGGGAAGTGGAGGTGGCCGAACGCGCAGGCGGCCGCGTCCACGTTCTGGAAGAAGCGGCGCAGCGAAGCCTCGTCCAGCGTGGGCTCCAGCGAGTCCTCCAGGTTCCGGGGGTTGGCGTGGAAGACGTAGAGGTCCTGCCCCCGCCGCGGCGAGTAGCGCGTGGAGAAGGGGAGCTTGCCCAGCCGCTCCACCCACTCCGGGCCGATCTGGTCCCGCGTCCAGGTGAGCAGCTCGGTCTTCCAGTGATCCCGGTCCCGGTACGCCCCGCCGAGGTAGTTCCCCGCCAGGTAGCAGTCCGTGTTCCCCATCAGGAGGACGTCGCAGCGGTCGTCCAGCAGCTGGAGGGTCTCCTTGGGGTGGGCGCCGCGCAGCGCGAGATCTCCGGCCGCCACGATGAAGTCAGGCGAGGCCTTCTCGATGTCCTCGAGCACCGCCTCGCAGGCCGGGAGATTTCCATGGATGTCGGCCAGCACGGCGACCCGCATTGCGGTGGGGAGTCTACCCTCATTGGCCCCCGTCGTGGGCTGCTGGCAGCACGACCGTGAAGGTGCTGCCCTTGCCTGGCTGGCTGGCCACCCGCACGTCCCCGCCCATGGCGGTCATCAGGTGCTTGACGATCGACAAGCCGAGGCCCGTGCCGCCCATGTCCCGGCTGCGCCCCTTGTCCACCCGGTAGAAGCGCTCGAAGACGCGGGGCAGGTGCTTGGCCTCCATCCCCACGCCGCTGTCCTCCACCTCCACCAGCGTCCGGCCGTCCCGCGCGCCGCCCGTCAGCCGGACCTTGCCCCCGGCGGGCGTGTACTTCACCGCGTTGTCCAGGAGGTTCACCAGCACCTGCTCGATCGCCCGGGGGTCTCCCTGCGCGGTGAGCTCGGGCGGGACCACCAGCAAGAGCTCCAGCTGTTTCTGCGCCGCCTTGGGACGCACCGCGTCCGCCGCCTTCGCCGCCGTCTGCGCCAGGGGCACGGTCTCGGTGTGGAGCTTGAGCTGCCCGGACTCCAGCCGGGAGAGCTCCAGGAGATCCTCCACCAGCTCGGAGAGCCGCTCGGATTGGCGGTGGATGATCTCCACCATCTTCGGGGCGTGCTCGGGATCCGTGAGCGCGCCGCTCTGCAGCGTCTCCGCATAGCCGCGGATGGCGGTGATCGGCGTGCGCAGCTCATGCGAGACGTTGGCCACGAAGTCCTTGCGGATCTGCTCCAGGTGCCGCAGCTCGGTGATGTCGTGGAAGGCCGCCGCCGAGCCGGAGAGCTCCCGTCCCAGCGCCCGGACGTGGACCGCCACCGTGCGCGGCCGCACCCCCTCCAGCGTCAGCTCGAGCCGGCGGGTGGTCCCCTGCGCGCAGGCCTTGAGCACGGCCTCGTGGAGCTCGTTGCTGCGAAGGAGGGCGATCGGCCGCTGCCCCACCAGGGCGTGGCCGGCGTAGAGCAGCTCCTTGAGCGCGTCGTTGTGGCGGATGATGGTCCCGGTGGCGTCCGTCACCCAGATGCCGTCCGCCATCCCATCCAGCACCGCCGCCAGGGTGCTCTCGCTCTTGCCCAGCGCCTCGAGGCGGTCCGCGTAGCGCCCCGCGAGCTGGTCCAGCGCCTGGCCCAGCCCATCCAGCGGATCGTCCTGCTCCGCCGCCAGGCGGAAGGAGCCGGCGCGCTCGCCCGGCTGCAGCGCCCGCACCGCGGCCTCGGTGACCTGGAGCCGCAGCCGCAGCGGCCTGAGCACCCACGCCGCCGCGCCGAAGGCGGCGAGCCCCGCCAGCGCGCCGCACGCCAGCGCGCGCCAGGCGCTGCCGGTGAGCCCCAGCACCGCCACGCCCACCACGAGCGCCGGCACCAGCAAGAGCGGGAGGGGCTTGGGGGTCTCCATGGCGTCAGGGAGCGTTGAGCTTGTAGCCCACGCCGCGGATGGTCTCGATCAGATCTCCGGCGGGCCCCAGCTTCTCGCGCAGCCGCTTGATGTGGGTGTCCACGGTCCGGGTGGTGATCTCCGCGGAGATCCCCCAGACATCCGAGAGCAGCACCTCCCGCGTCTGCACCCGGCCCGGGCGCTCCAGCAGCGTCTTGAGCAGCTTGAACTCGAGCGCGGTGAGCGCCACCCCCGCGCCGTCCGCGGTGACCTCGTGCCGAGCGGCGTCCAGCTTCAGCCCGCCCGCGGAGAGGACCTGCGCCCCTTCCGCCGGCGCGCCGCCCTCCGCCCGGCGCAGCACCGCCTTCACCCGAAGGAGGAGCTCCTTCACCGAGAAGGGCTTCACCACGTAGTCGTCCGCCCCCAGCTCCAGTCCCTTGATCCGGTCCTGCTCCTGGCCCTTGGCGGTGACCATCAGGAGCGCGGTCTGGCTCAGCTCTGGATCGGCGCGCAGCAGCCGGGCCACTTCGGTGCCGGGGATGTCCGGGAGCATCAGGTCCAGCAGCACCAGCGCCGGCTTGAAGGTGCGCGCCTTGGCCAGCGCGCTGGCGCCGCTGGCCGCGGTCTCCACCTGGTAGCCCTCGGCCCGCAGGTTGTAGACGAGCAGGCCGGCGAGATCCGCCTCGTCCTCGACGATCAAGATGCGCGTCATGCCCCTTGCGTGGCATAAGCGCCCCGTCCATGTCGAGTGCCGAGCAGCGCCGCCAGCGACGCATCCCCGTGGAGCTCTGGATCGAAGCGGAGCGCGGCGGGGAGCTCTACTTCCAGCGGGCCTCCAACCTCTCCGTGGGCGGCGCCTTCTTCACCCAGACCGTCCCGTTGCCCGTGGGCACGCGGGTGCAGCTGCGCTTCTCCCTGCCCAAGGCGAAGGCGAAGATCCGCTGCGAGGCGGAGATCGTGGCCACCAAGGAGCTGGGGATGGGCGTGGAGTTCCGGGATTTGAAGCCCGCGGACCGCGCGAAGATCGAAGCGCTGATCGCCGCCACCCCGGAGGACGACGAGGCCTGACGAGCCGCCGTTCAGGGCTCGGGCTCGAGGAACACCGGCGTGCAGACCCGCGCCGCGGGCAGCGGGCTCACCTTCACCGTGACCGGCAGGTCCTGCCCCTTGGCGAGCGCCGGCAGCGGCGTGCAGCCGTTGCCCACCAGGCGGCGCTGGCTGCTCTTGTCCAGCCCCTCCACGTAGAGCGCGCTGGCCACGCCCTCCGGCAGCTGGGTGAGCCGCAGCTTGGACTGGCGCTCGGCGAGCGCCTTGTCCCCCACCAGGAGCGCGCGCAGCGTGCGCCCCTGATCATCCACGAACGGCAGGAGCTGGGCAGGCTGCAGCTGCTCCGCCAGGCAGAGCGCGCGCAGGGCGTTGCAGTCCGCCGCCTCCGAGGCGGGGACGAGCGCCACTTGATAACTCCCGATCTGATCGATCAGCGCGGCCGACACGATCAGGTGGAGCGGCGGCCCGGACGGCGCGGGCGCAGGGCCACACGCGGTCAGCAGGAGCAGCCCAGCGGGGAGCAGCGCCCTCATTGCACCTCGATGGTGAGGGTGAGCGCGGGCGCGCGCGGGCGGGTGAGCAGCACCGCGCTGGTGACGCCGCCGGCCACCACCGCGCCGGCGATCACCCAGGTCCACGGGGAGCGGTACCAGGCGCGCTCGGCGCTCGCGGCGGCGCTCCCCAGCGGGAGCACCTGGAAGCGCAGGGGCGCCGCCGGATCTCCGCGCCCGGCGAGCCGCTGCTGCCCTTCGTCCGCCACCTCCAGGTAGTACTCGAGCGCGTAGGGGGCGCTCTCCGGCGGGGTCTCGTAGGTGGGGATGGTGGCCACGAAGCTGTCTCCCCCCGCGCGCCGCGCGTCCGAAGAGCTGAAGGGCACGGTGCCTTCGCGCCGGTAGTAGAGGCGGACCCGCGCGGTGGGCGGGAGGTTCTCCACCGTGGCCGCCACCTCCACCGGGCCGCTCTCGCCCTCCGCCCGGTCCGCCGCCGGCGCGAGGGTCACCCGCACCGGCTTGATCCGCTGGGCCCGGATGTCCTCGCGCAGCCGCTCGAAGAGGGCGCGGATCTTCGGCGGCGCGCTGGCGGGCAGGTCGAACTCCGGCTGCGCCTGGAGCAGCCGCTCGTACGAGTCCCGCGCGCGCTGCTCGTCCCCCACGTAGAGGTACGCGAGCCCCTGCAGCCGGTAGAGCTCCACCAGCTCCGCCTCGGTGAGCTCTCCCGCCCGCAGGCGGGAGGAGAGCGTGCGCAGCGCGAGCTCGAAGTCGCCGGACTCGATCTGCGCGCGGGCGAGCGCCGCGGCCGGGGAGTCGCCTGGTTCCGTCGCGTGCGCACCGACCGGCGCCGCGAGCAGCCACGCGGCGAGCAGGCGGGCGAATGGGCCCCTCATTGAGCGCGGGACCCTAACATCGGGCGTTCAACCTGCGTTGACGAGATGGCGGCCCCTCTGTAGAGTCCGCCGCCTTTTTTGGCCGGGCAGGGTCTAGATGGTTGTAACGATTGAACAAATTAGGAATGAGGGCCTCACCCTGGACGAGCCGGTCAGCGCCGAGCTGATCGATCAGGCGCTCGCCCACGAAGGGAAGGACACCGGCTTCCGCGCGGCGCGCGGCTCGCGGCTCAAGGCGAGCCTGCACAAGGTGTCCGGCGGGGTCCTGCTGCAGGGGGAGTTCCTGGCCGAGGTCTTGGCGCCCTGCAACCGCTGCCTGGTGGACCTGACCCTGAAGCTGCCGGTGTCGTTCATGCTCAACCTGATCCCCAAGGACCTGGCGATGGGGGAGGACGGCGAGGACGGCGAGGGCGATGACGACGAGAAGGCCGCTCGGGCGGGCTCGTTCGATCTGGGGGACGCCGACGAGGAGCTGTTCGACGGCAAGACGATCGATCTGGACCCCATCCTGCGCGAGCAGGTATTGCTCGCCCTTCCGATGCAGGTGGTCTGCCGTGAGGACTGCAGCGGGCTCTGCCCGACGTGCGGTCAGAACCTGAACGAGGCGAAGTGTGGCTGCGAGCAGCGGGTCGTGGATCCGCGGCTGGCCGTCCTGAAGGACATCAAGCTGAACTGAGGTGAGCCGTGGGAGTTCCCAAGAAGCGTACGTCGAAGATGCGTCGAGATCGCCGCCGCGCGGCCAACAACAAGATCAGCTCGCCCGTGCAGGTGATCCAGTGCCCCAAGTGCAAGGAGCCGATCCTTCCGCACCGGGCCTGCAAGGCGTGCGGTCACTACAAGGGCCGAGAGGTCGTCGCAGTCGAGTAGCGGTGCTCGTGTAGGCCTCGGACTGCGGTGAGGCTCGCGCTCGATGCCATGGGCGGGGACCACGCGCCGGACGCGATCGTCGCCGGCGCGGTGCTCTTCGCGCAGCAAGCCCCGTCCCACCAGGTGATCCTGGTCGGGGATGAGGCACGCGTGCGCCCGCTGCTCCACGGGCCTTCCGCCAAGCTCGCCAACCTGAGCGTCCGCCACGCCTCGGAAGTCGTGGAGATGGACGACCACGCCGTCGCCTCCATCCGCAAGAAGCGGGACTCCTCGCTCCGGGTCTGCTTCGAACTGATCAGGCAGGGTGAAGCAGACGCCATGGTCTCCGCCGGCAACTCCGGCGCGGTGATGGCCGGGGCGCTGCTGGTGCTGGGGCGGGTGCGCGGGGTGGAGCGGCCGGCCTTCGCGGCGCTCTTCCCGGCGCTCAAGGGCGAGGGGCGCTGCCTCTTGCTGGACGCCGGCGCCAACGTGGAGTGCAAGGGCTCGCAGCTGGCCCAGTTCGCGGTGATGGGCGAGGCCTACGTCCGCTCCACGCTCGGGGTGGCGCGGCCGCGCATTGGCCTGCTCTCCAACGGCGAGGAGGCCAGCAAGGGGACCACGCTCACCCGGGAGGCGCTGGCGCTGCTGCGCAAGTCGGACCTGGAGTTTTTGGGCTACGTGGAAGGGAAGGACATCTTCTCCGGCGAGGTGGAGGTGGTGGTGACGGACGGCTTCACCGGCAACATCGTCCTCAAGGCGCTGGAGGGCTCGGGGATGGCGTTCGCGGGGCTGATCCGCACCGCGGTGGAGAAGGCAGGGCTCTCCGAGAAGCTCGGGGCGCTGCTCATGAAGCCCACCTTCGCCGGCTTCAAGAAGATGGTGGACTACGCGGAGTACGGCGGCGCGCCGCTGCTGGGCGTGGACGGGGTGGGGATCGTGGCGCACGGGCGCAGCAACCCGAAGGCGATCAAGAGCGCGCTCAAGGCCGCGCTGCACACCGCCCAGGCGCAGCTCTCCGTGGAGATCGCCCGCGCGGTGCAGCGGGCAGGCGCCTGGCTCCCGCCCCGGCGGGGCGCGGAAGACCCCGAAGCCTGACCTCTCGAAGTCCCCCGGAATCGCTGCAGGAATGGCCGCGCTGTCGCCCGGTGGACGGGGGGCTACGCGGTGCGGCGTGCCGTGTGGGACAAGGAGGGGGAAAAGGGGCGACAGGGGAGGGTGTTTGCGGTTAGACAGCGCCGTCGCAAAGGGCGAGGAGCATCCGAACGTGGCGAGAGCTCAGATCATCGGAACGGGTTCGTATGCTCCGGAGAAGGTCATCACCAACGCGGATCTGGAGAAGCTCGTCGAGACCAGCGACGAGTGGATCGTCGAGCGGACGGGGATCAAGGAGCGCCGGCAGGCAGCCGAAGGCGAGCTGACCTCGGACATGGCGCTCAAGGCCTCGGTCCGGGCGCTGGAGATGGCCCACACCCGCCCGGAAGATCTGGACCTGATCGTCATGGGGACGATCTCCGGCGACATGCCCATGCCCGCCTGCGCGGTCTTCCTGCAGAAGAAGCTGGGCGCGAAGAAGGCCTTCGCCTTCGACGTCTCGGCCGCCTGCGCCGGCTCGCTCTACGGGATGTCCATCGCCGAGCAGTACCTGGCCACCGGCCGCATCCAGCGGGCGCTGGTGGTGGGCGCGGAGCTGCTCACCCGGGTGATCAACTGGAAGGACCGCAACACCTGCGTGCTCTTCGGCGATGCGGCGGGGGCCATGGTGCTCGGCCCGTCCGAAGACGGGGTGAGCGGCGTGCTCTCCACCCACCTGCACAGCGATGGGCAGCAGGCGGAGATCCTCACCATCCCCGGCGGCGGCTCCAAGCACCCGCAGGGGCAGGCGGTGCTCGAGCAGAAGCTCCAGCACGTCCACATGAACGGCCGGGAGATCTACAAGTTCGCGGTCCGCGCCCTCCCTGAGGCCATCCGCGAGGCGCTCGCCTACAACAAGCTCACGGCCGATGACGTCACGCACGTGATCGCCCACCAGGCGAACCTCCGGATCATCGAAGCGGTGATGGAGCGGCTCTCCATCCCGCTGGAGAAGTGCTGGTTGAACATCGCCAAGTACGGGAACACCTCCTCCGCGTCGCTGCCGACGACGCTGGACGAGGCGCACCGCGCGGGGCGGCTGAAGAAGGGCGATCTGATCGCGATGATGGCGATCGGCGCCGGGATGTCTTGGGGAAGCGCGCTGGTCCGCTGGTAGCGGCCTCGCCATCAAATTCGCATCAGGAGAAGAAGAGCCATGGCCAAGGTCGCCTTTGTCTTCCCCGGCCAGGGAAGCCAGGAAGTCGGGATGGGCAAGGAGCTGTACGAGCAGTATCCGGAGGCGCGCGCGGTGTTCGACGCCGCGGATGACGCGCTCGGGGAGAAGCTCTCCAAGCTCTGCTTCGAAGGGCCGCTGGACACCCTGAAGCTCACCGCCAACACCCAGCCGGCCATCCTGGTCGTCTCCATCGCCGCGCACGCGGTGCTCTCCAAGCGCGCGGGCGCGCCGGCGCTCTTGGCCGGCCACTCGCTCGGCGAGTACTCCGCGCTGGTCGCCGCCGGGGCGCTCTCGCTGCCGGACGCGGTGCGCACGGTGCGCGCCCGCGGGACCTTCATGCAGGAGGCGGTGCCCGCGGGCACCGGCGCCATGGCCGCGGTGCTCGGCCTGCCCCCGGAGAAGGTGAAGGAGGTCTGCGACGCGGTGGCCAACGGCGAAGTCCTCTCGCCCGCCAACTACAACTCGCCGGAGCAGACGGTGATCGCCGGGACGGCGGCGGCGGTGGAGCGGGCCTCCCCCGCGCTGACCGCCGCCGGCGCCAAGCGGGTGATGCTGCTGCCAGTGTCCGCCCCCTTCCACTGCGCGCTGATGGCGCCGGTGAAGCCGCGCCTGCAGGCCGTGCTGGACAAGGTGACGCTGCGGCCGCTGTCCGCGCCGGTGGTCTCCAACGTGGAGGCCTCCGCCAACTCGGACGAGAAGCGGGTGGTGCCGCTGCTGGTGGAGCAGGTGACCGCGCCGGTCCGCTGGATCGAGTGCACGCAGGCGCTGGCGGCGGCCGGGGTCACCCAGGTCGTGGAGCTGGGGCCGGGCAAGGTGCTCTGCGGCCTGGTGAAGCGGATCAACAAGGAGCTTCTGCTTTCCAACGTCGAGAACACGGCCAGCCTCACCAAGGCGCTGGCGGCCCTGGGGGGCGCATGAGCGGCGAGCTGAAGGACTTCAAGGACAAGGTGGTGTTGGTGACGGGCGGCTCGCGCGGCATCGGCCGGGCGTGCGCGGTGGCCTTCGCCGGGCGCGGCGCGAGCGTGGTCCTGTCCTACGCGGGCAACGAGGCCGCGGCGAGCGAGACCCTGAAGCTGGTGGAGCAGGCCGGCGGGAAGGGCAAGGCGGTCCGGTTTGACGTGGCGGACACCGCCGCGTGCACCGCCGCGGTGGAGGCGGTGGTCAAGGAGCAGGGCCGGCTGGACGTGCTGGTGAACAACGCCGGCGTGGCGATCGACGGCCTGGTGATGCGCCTCAAGGACGAGGACTGGGACAAGCAGCTGGACACCAACCTCAAGGGCGCCTTCGCGCTGATCCGCGCCGCCAGCCGGCCGATGATGAAGCAGCGGGCCGGGGCGATCATCAACCTCACCTCCGTGGTGGGGGAGATGGGCAACGCTGGCCAGGCCGCCTACAGCGCGTCCAAGGCGGGGCTGATTGGCCTCACCAAGAGCATCTCCCGCGAGCTCGCCTCCCGGAACATCCGGGTGAACGCGGTCTCACCGGGCTTCATCGACACCGACATGACCGCCAGCATCCCCGAGGAGGCCCGGAAGAAGCTCTTGGACGCGATCCCGCTGGCCCGGCTGGGAGCGGTGGAGGACATCGCCAACGCCGTGGTGTTCCTCGCCAGCGAGCAGGCCCGCTACATCACCGGCGAGGTCCTGAAGGTGAACGGCGGCATGTACATGTAGAGCGCGGTTGGCGAGCAAGGGGGCGTGGGGTATACAGCGCGCCCATTTCAAACGCTGGTTTTGTGGAGGGATTTCAAACATGTCGGCTACGAACATCGAGGCGAAGGTGAAGTCCATCATCGCGGATCAGCTCGGCGTCGGTGAGGACGAGATCAAGCCGGAGTCCTCCTTCATCGAGGACCTGGGCGCGGACAGCCTCGACATCGTCGAGCTGGTGATGGCGATGGAAGAGGAGTTCGAGGTCGAGATCCCGGACGAGGAAGCCGAGAACATCAAGACCGTGGGCGACGCGATCAACTACATCAACACCCACAAGAAGTAGCAGGCAGGGCGCGGTCAGGGGGAGGGCGGAAGGAGACAAGCACGTGTCGAACCGACGAGTGGTGATCACAGGAACCGGGCTGATCACGGCCCTGGGGACCGGGACCGAGAAGAACTGGCAGGCGCTGCTGGCTGGCAAGTCCGGCATCGCGCCGATCACCCGGTTCGAGGTCGGGAAGATCGACACGAAGATCGCCGGCGAGGTGAAGGACTTCGAGCCGGAGCAGTTCATCGAGAAGAAGGAGGTCCGCCGGATGGACCTCTTCACCCAGTACGCCATCGCCGCGGCGGACATGGCCATGAAGGAGAGCGGCCTGCCGATCGGCACGGACAAGCCCAACGGCTATGTCCCGGAGCGGGTGGGCGTGATCGTGGGCTCCGGGATCGGCGGGATCGGCTCGCTGGAGGAGCAGCACAAGAAGGCGCTGGAGAAGGGGTTCGACCGGATCTCTCCCTTCTTCATCATCCAGATGATCATCAACATGGCGCCGGGGCTGATCACCATCCGGTACGGCGCGCGCGGCCCCAACTGGTCTCCGGTCTCCGCCTGCGCCACCAGCGCCCACGCGATCGGCGAGGCCTACAAGTCCATCCTGCTGGGTGAGACGGACGCGGTGATCGCCGGCGGCTCGGAGGCGGCGATCACGCCGCTGGGCATTGGCGGCTTCTCGGTGATGAAGGCGCTCTCCACCCGCAACGACGACCCGGCCGGCGCCAGCCGCCCGTTCGACAAGGACCGGGACGGCTTCGTCGAAGGCGAGGGCGCGGGCGTGGTGGTCCTGGAAGAGCTGGAGATGGCCAAGAAGCGTGGGGCCACCATCCTGGCGGAGCTGGTGGGCTACGGCGCGAACTCGGACGCGCACCACGTCACCCAGCCGGCCCCGGAGGGCGAGGGCGCGGCGCGCTGCATGAAGCTGGCGCTGGCGAGCGCGAAGCTGGCCCCCGAGGAGATCGGCTACGTCAACGCGCACGGGACCTCCACCCCGTTCAACGACGCCAACGAGACCAAGGCGATCAAGGCGGTCTTCGGCGCGCACGCCAAGAAGCTGATGGTGAGCTCCACCAAGTCCATGACTGGCCACATGCTGGGCGCGGCGGGCGGGGCGGAGGCGGTGATCGCCACGCTCGCGCTGACGCGCGGGGTGATCCCGCCGACCATCAACTACACCACCCCGGATCCGGACTGCGATCTCGACTACGTGCCCAACCAGGCGCGCGAGGTCCGGGTGAACGCCGTGATGAGCAACTCGTTCGGGTTCGGCGGCACCAACGCAGTGCTGATCTTCAAGCGCTACCGCTAGGGAGGGAGCCATGGCCCCCGCGTCGAAGGTCGTGATCGCCTCGGATCACGCGGGGCTGTCGCTCAAGGCAGAGCTCCTGGACGCCCTCAAGGCCCAGGGGCGGCCGGTGGAGGACCTGGGCGCCTATGACGGCGACTCGGTGGACTACCCGGACTTCGCCAGCAAGGTGGCTCGGGCGGTGGCCTCGGGCGAGGCCTCGCTCGGCGTGCTGGTGTGCGGGACCGGCATCGGCATGAGCATCGTGGCGAACAAGCACCGCGGGGTGCGCGCCGCGCTGTGCACCTGCGAGTTCGAGGCGAAGATGGCGCGCGCCCACAACGACGCGAACGTGCTCTGCCTGGGGCAGCGGGTGGTGGGGGCGGGCCTGGCGCGGGCCATCCTCGAGGCCTTCCTCGCCCAGCCGTTCGAAGGCGGCCGCCACGAGCGGCGCGTGCAGAAGATCAGGGACGTGGAGGGCGAGCGATGACTCGGATGGCGGGCGTTGCGCTGGTCGCGCTGCTGGGCGTGGGCGTTGGCTGCACCACCTCCATCCGGCCGGTGGTGAAGCCGAAGGTGGAGCCGGTGTACGTGGGCGACAAGAGCTGCATGGTGCAGGACTTCGCCACGGCCACCGAAGTGCCGGACGGCGCGAAGAACCTGGGCTGGGTGAGCGTTCCGTACACCGGGGATGACGAGTCCACGTACGTGGAGCTGCGAAAGAAGATCTGCGAGCAGGGGGGCGATGCGCTCTCCCAGCCCGCGTGGGTGAAGGGGCTCACGGACGACAAGCCGGAGCTCAAGGCGAACGCCTGGACGCTTCCCTAAAGGGAGAAGACCGACGATGGAGAACACCAAGCGGTTGGCCGAGGTGGACCCGGAGATCGCCCGGGTGGTGCTGGAGGAGACGCGGCGCCAGGAGGAGGGGCTGGAGCTGATCGCCTCTGAGAACTTCGTGAGCCCGGCGGTGCTCGAGGCCATGGGTTCGGTGCTCACCAACAAGTACGCCGAAGGCTACGTGGGCAAGCGCTACTACGGCGGCTGCGAAGTCGTGGACGTGGCCGAGCAGCTGGCCATCGACCGCGCCAAGCAGCTGTTCGGCGCGGACGCGGTGAACGTCCAGGCCCACTCCGGCAGCCAGGCCAACATGGGCGCGTACATGGCGCTCATGAAGCCGGGGGACACGCTGCTCTCGCTGGATCTGAACTCCGGCGGCCACCTCACCCACGGGGCCGCGTTCAACTTCTCCGGGAAGCTCTACAAGATCGTCCACTACGGGCTGGACCGCGCCACCGAGACGATCGACTTCGCGCAGGTGAAGGCGCTCGCCCGCGAGCACAAGCCCAAGGTGATCGTCGTGGGCGCCTCGGCGTACCCGCGCACGCTGGACTTCGCCACCTTCCGCCAGGTCGCGGACGAGGTGGGCGCGGCGATGGTGGTGGACATGGCCCACATCGCCGGGCTGGTGGCGGCGGGCGTGCACCCCTCGCCGGTGCCGTTGGCGGAGATCGTCACCACCACCACGCACAAGACACTGCGCGGGCCGCGCGGCGGCATGGTGCTGTGCAAGGAGCCCTTCGCCAAGGCGATCAACAGCCAGATCTTCCCCGGCATCCAGGGCGGTCCGCTGATGCACGTGATCGCCGCGAAGGCGGTGGCCTTCAAGGAGGCGCTCTCGCCGGACTTCAAGGCGTACCAGAAGCAGCTGGTGGCCAACGCCAAGGCGCTCGCGGAGGCCCTCACCCGCGCCGGCCTGCGGCTGTGCTCGGGCGGCACCGACAATCACCTGATGCTGGTGGATCTGCGCCCCAAGAAGCTCACCGGGAAGATCGCCGAAGAGGTGCTGGGCAAGGCGGGGGTCACCGTGAACAAGAACATGATCCCGTTCGACCCCGAGAAGCCGATGGTCACCTCCGGCATCCGGGTGGGGACGCCCGCCATCACCACCCGCGGCATGAGGGAGGCCCAGATGGCCCGGGTGGGCGAGCTGGTGGGCAAGGCGCTGGATGCCGCCTCGGACGAGGCGGCGCTGGCGCGGATCAAGGGCGAGGTGAAGGAGCTGGCGCAGCAGTTCCCGCTCTACGCCTCGCGCCTGCGCGGCTAGGCCATGCGCTGCCCCTTCTGTCAGGACCCCGAGAACAAGGTCATCGACTCGCGCGAGTCCCACGAGGGGGCGGTGATCCGCCGGCGCCGCGAGTGCCTCTCCTGCAAGCGCCGCTTCACCACCTACGAACGGGTGGAGGAGCTCAACCCGCTGATCGTGAAGAAGGACGGGCGGCGCGAGGCGTTCGACCGCGACAAGATCATCGCCGGGCTCAAGAAGGCCTGCGAGAAGCGGCCGGTCTCGGTGGAGCAGCTGGAGGCGGTGGTGACGGATCTGGAGCGCCGGCTCCAGGAGTCCGGGGAGAAGGAGGTCACCTCCCAGTTCATCGGCGAGGAGCTGATGCGCCGGCTGCAGAGCCTGGACGAGGTGGCGTACGTGCGCTTCGCCTCGGTATACCGGTCGTTCCGGGACATTGCTGAGTTCATGGCCGAGCTCAAAGAGCTGATCGACGACACCTCGCGCGGGAAGGCCGCGGGGAAGCTGAAGACGGGGAAGGCGTAGCCCCGTGCGGCTCCTGCCCCGCTCCGGCGCCTGGGTGCGCAGGGTCCCGCGCGCGCGCCGCGCGGAGGACTTCGACCGGGCGGTGGCCGAGTTCTTCATGCGCATTGCGCTGGAGGAGGCGGCCCGCGGCGTGGGGCGCACCAGCCCCAACCCGGCGGTGGGCGCCATCCTCGTCAAGGGCGGGCGGATCATCGCCCGGGGCTTCCACCGGCGCGCGGGCACACCCCACGCGGAGGTGGTGGCGCTCCAGGCCGCCGGCGCCAAGGCGCGCGGCGCGGACCTCTACACCACGCTGGAGCCGTGCGATCACTTCGGCCGGACGCCGCCGTGCTCGCGGGCGATCCTGGACGCCGGCGTGCGGCGCGTCTTCTTCGCCTCTTCGGACCCGAACCCGCTGGTGAATGGCCGCGGGGTGACGCGGCTGCGCCGGGCGGGGGTGAAAGTTCAGGGCGGCGTGCTGGAGGCGGAGGCGGACGCCTTGAATCGCCCCTTCTTCAAGTTCATCCGGACGCGGCTGCCGTACGTGACGCTCAAGGCGGCCGCCACGCTGGACGGGAAGATCGCCACCGCGACGGGGGACTCGCGCTGGGTGACCGGCGAGGCCGCGCGGGCGCAGGTGCACGCGCTGCGCAATCGGGTGGACGCGATCCTGGTCGGTGCCAACACGGTGCGGGTAGATGACCCGCTGCTCACCACCCGGCTGGAGGCCCCGGATGCGCGGGATGCCGTGCGCGTGGTGGTGGACTCACAGCTGCGCCTGCCGCTGTCGCGCAAGGTCTTCGCTCGGCCGGGCCCGCGGACGATCGTCGCGGCGCTGAAGTCCGCGCCCGCGGCGCGGCGGCGGGCGCTCGAGGCTCGCGGCGTGGAGGTGTGGACGCTCCCGGGCGCCGGCGGCCGGGTGAGCCTCCCCGCGCTGCTGCGGCAGTTGGGCAAGGCCGGGCTGCTCCACGTCCTGGTCGAGGGCGGCGCCGAGCTGCACGGGGCGCTCCTGCGCCTGGGGCTGGCGGACGAGCTCTGGCTCTATCTCGCGCCCAAGCTGGTGGGCGCAGAGGGGCTGAGCTGGGCAGGCGCGCTCGGGGTGAAGCGGATGGCCAAGGCGCTCCAGGTGGGCGCGCTCTCCGCCGAGCGCGTGGGGAGCGATGTCCTGCTGCGGGCGCAGCTCTCCGCTTCGACTCGGGCGTAGCTCGAGCGGCGCGTGCAGCGCGCTGCGCTGGGACGAACTCCCAGATCTGGGGTGGGCCGATCCCACCTTTTCAGACCCAGTACCCACGCGGCGTGCTCCCGCTGGCGGCAACAGCGCCTACAGCCTCCACCGAGCCTCAAACCTCCTCCGCGGGAACCATCCGAGCGCGGGCGAACGCGACCCTTTCTGTTTCCCGGAGCCCCTCCATGCCGTCCGCGTCTGGGTATGGCGGCGGTGTGAACGCTGCCGGGGAAGAGGGTAGAAGGGGGCCATGAGACCTGCCGCGCTCTGCCTCACGCTCGTCCTCGCCACGCCCGCGCTCGCGCACATCAAGCTGACCGCCCCGCCGGACTGGCTGGTCACGGACCCGACCTCCGGAGATCCGCAGAAGCAGCCGCCCTGCGGGCTGGACACGGGCACCAAGAGCAACATCGTCACGCCGGTGGTGGCGGGGCAGAAGCTGACCGTGAAGTGGCAGGACACGCTCTACCACCCGGGGCACTTCCGGATCGCCATCACCGACGACCGCTCCAAGCTCTTCACCCCGGACGCGGGGGGGCTCAACGACAACTGCCCCAGCGCCTACGTGCAGAACCCGGCGATCGCGCCGGTGATCCTGGACAACCTCTTCCCGCACACCACGCAGTCCCCCACCGGGCTCTACGAGCAGGAGATCACGATCCCGGACCTGGCCTGCGACAACTGCACGCTGCAGCTGATCCAGTTCATGCAGGGGCACGGCTACCCTTGTTTCTACTACCACTGCGCGACGCTGAAGATCTCCCGGCCGGTGGCCGACGGCGGCACCTCCGGCGACGCGGGGCAGACCGGGAGCGACGCCGGGCAGACCGGGAGCGATGCGGGGCAGCTCCCGGGCGATGCCGGCGCCAAGCTGGATGGCGGCACCGGCACGCCCGAGCCGCCCGTGGGCTGCGGCTGCGGGGCCGGGGCGGGAGGGATCGCCTCGCTCGCGCTGTTGGCCTCGCTCGCGCGATACGTGAAGGGGCGCCGGCGCTTCTAGAGAGCGACTGCTATAAGCCCCGCGTGTTCACCGGACTCATTCAAGACTTGGGTACCGTCGAGCGGATCTCCACCGGGGGAACGACCGACTTCTGGATCCGCACCTCGCTGGGCGCGGCCTCGTTCGACTTAGGCGAGTCCATCGCCGTGGACGGCTGCTGCCTCACGGTGGTGAAGCGGGAGCGCGAGCAGTTCCTGGTGCAGGCGGCGCCCGAGTCGCTGCGGCGCACCACGCTCGCGCAGCTGCGGGTGGGCTCGAAGGTGAACCTGGAGCGGGCGCTGCGGCTGGGGGACCGGCTCGGCGGCCACCTGGTCTCCGGCCACGTGGACGCGGTGGGGGAGGTCCTCTCCAAGCGGCCGGAGGGCGGCTCCCTGGTGATGGCCTTCTCCCTGCCGCCTTCGCTGGCCCCCTTCTTCATCGAGAAGGGGAGCGTGACGCTGGACGGGGTGAGCCTGACGGTGATGGGCGTGGAGGCGGACCGGTTCAGCGTGATGCTGATCCCGGAGACGCAGGAGCGCACCACGCTGGCCAAGAAGGGCGTGGGGGAGAAGGTGAACCTCGAGGCGGATCTGATCGGCAAGTACGTGGCGCGGCTCTACGGGCTGCGGCAGGCGGGCGGCGCGGGGCTCTCGGAAGAGGCGCTGCGCGCTGCCGGGTTCTTCACAGGCAAGGCGGAGTGACGATGGGCAACAGAGGCGACGAGGGGAGCATCGACCGCGTGGTGCGGGCCCTGGCGGACATCCGCAAGGGGAAGATGGTCATCCTCACGGACGACGAAGACCGGGAGAACGAAGGCGACCTGGTCATCGCCGCCACCAAGTGCACCCCGCAGGCGATCAACTTCATGGCGCTGCACGCGCGCGGCCTCATCTGCCTCTCGCTCACCGAGGACCGGCTGCGGCAGCTCAACCTGCCCCTGATGGTGCAGGACAACACCTCCCCGTACCAGACGGCCTTCACCGTCTCGATCGAAGCGGCGCGCGGGGTCACCACCGGCATCTCCGCGGCGGACCGCTCGCGCACGGTGCTGGCCGCGGTGGCGCCCAACGCCAAGCCGGCGGACCTCACCCGGCCGGGCCACATCTTCCCGCTGCGCGCGCGGGAGGGCGGGGTGCTGGTGCGCACCGGTCAGACGGAGGGCTCGGTGGACCTGGCGCGGATGGCGGGCCTCTTCCCCGCCGCGGTCATCTGCGAGGTGCTCAACCCGGACGGCACCATGGCGCGCCGCCCGCAGCTGTTGAAGTTCGCCAAGAAGCACGGACTCACGCTCTGCTCCGTGGCGGACATCATCCGCTACCGGCTGGAGCACGAGCGGCTGGTGAAGCGGGTGGCGGTGAGCAAGCTCGAGCGCCCGGGCTTCGGCGAGTTCTCCGCCATCGCCTACGCGAGCGACGTGGACTCCGAAGTCCACGTGGCCCTGGTGAAGGGCTCGCTCGAAGGCTCCGCCCCCATGCTCACCCGCGTCCACCGCGCCTGCCTCGTGGGGGACCTGCTCGGCAGCGCCACCTGCGACTGCGGCGAGCAGCTCCAGCAGGCGTTCAAGAAGATCTCCGAGGCCGGCCGCGGCGTGATCATCTACCTGCAGAAGGGCTCCAAGCCTCGCCACAAGCTGGCCTGCACCCACGTCTCCAACGAGGAGGTCGTCCCGGGCCAGCAGGAGCAGATGCGGCTGCGCGAGTTCGGCGTGGGGGCGCAGATCCTCAAGGATCTGGGCCTCTCCCGCCTGCGGCTGCTGACGGACAACCCCAAGAAGATCGTCGGGCTCGAGAGCTACAACCTGCAGATCACCGAGCAGGTGCCGCTGATGGGCCAAAGGGCACCGCTCCGGCTGGCCGCCCGCCGCCCCCGCCGCTGAGCGCAAGGACTGAGGGTCGACAACGTTCTAGGAAGCGAATAAGGCGCGGGTACACTGGAGAGCCTGATGCCCCGCTACTTCGAAGGAACGCTCGTCGCCCCGCCGGGCAAGTTCGCCCTCTGCGTGGCGCGCTTCAACGGCTTCATCACCGAGGAGCTGCTCAAGGGCGCGCTGGACGCGCTGGTCCGCCACGGCGTCCGCGACGAGGACGTGGACGTCTACCGCGTGCCCGGCACCTTCGAGCTCTCCGGCCTGGTCCGCCGCGTCGCCGAGAGCGGCGACTATGTGGGCGTGGTGGCGCTCGGGTGCGTGATCCGCGGCGGAACCCCCCACTTCGACTACGTGGCCGGCGAGGTCTCCAAGGGCGTGGGCGCCGCCGCCTACTCCGCGCCCTGCGCGGTGACGTTCGGCGTGCTCACCTGCGACAGCGTGGAGCAGGCGATCGACCGGGCGGGGGTAAAGGCGGGCAACAAGGGGGCGGACGCCACCGTGGCCTGCCTGGAGATGGCCAACCTCTACCAGAAGCTCCCCGCCGCGAAGCCCAGACAGCTGGCCTCCATCGAGGGAAGGAAGAAGAAGTAGATGGGCGCGCGCAGGCTGGGGCGCGAGCGCGCCCTCCAGGCCCTCTACCAGCTGGAGATGACCCGCTCCTCGCCCAACGAGGCGCTGGACGCCGCGTGGACCGCGGGCTCGGACGGCGGCAAGCCGGATCCCGAGGCCCAGAAATTCGCCCAGGAGCTCACCGGCGGCGTGCACGAGCACCTCGAGGAGATTGACGCCCTGCTCCAGGAGCACAGCCACAACTGGCGCCTGGACCGGATGTCCCGGATCGACCGCAACGTCCTGCGGCTCGGCGTCTACGAGCTCAAGTTCCGCCCGGACATCCCGCGCAAGGTCACCCTCAACGAGGCCGTGGAGCTGGGGAAGACCTTCGGCAACGAGGAGTCCTCCGCCTTCATCAACGGCCTGCTGGACCGCGTGGCGATCGCCCTGGACAAAGCATGAGCCTGACTGCGCACGACGTCTCGTTCGACGGGTTGGACTCCCTCACCGGCGTGGACTCGCTGTGCCTCTTCGTCCCCGAGGACGTGCGCCCCCTCCAGGGGACCGCCGGCTTCGTGGACTGGCGGCTGTGCGGCGCGCTCTCGCGGGTGATGGTGGCCAACTTCTTCGTCGGCCAGGCCAAGGACACGCTCCTGCTCCCCGCAGAAGGAAAGGTTCCGGTAGAGCGGATCTTTGCGGTGGGTGTAGGGCGCAGCAGCGCCCTCACCGAGGAGAGCCTGGGCGAGGCCCTGGCCATCGCCGCCGAGATGCTCAACCGCGCCAAGGTGCAGGGGGTGGCGCTGGAGCTGCCCGGTGGGCCAGGGTTGGACGAGGCCGCCCGGGTGAAGGTGCTCCAGGAGCGGTTCGTCCCTGCGTTCAAGGGTGGGCAGATTTCCGTCATCGCCGAGAAGAGCGCGTGGCGGCTGCTCCCCGGGCGCACCTAGCGGCCGCTCGAAGGACTTCTGTTACGCTCACAGGCCTCCCTAAGGCGTCGCCTTCGAGGGCCGGCTGAGCAGATGGGCTTCAAGGTTCTGATCGTCGAAGACTCGAAGACGTCGCGCGAGTTCATCGCGGCGACGGTGGAGTCCATCGAAGGGCTGGAGGTCCACCTCGCCAACAACGGGTTCGAGGCGCTCAAGCTGCTGCCCCGCTACCGGTTCGATCTGATCATCACGGACATCAACATGCCGGACATCAACGGGCTCGAGCTGATCAACTTCGTGAAGAAGAACCCCAACTACCGGGATACGCCGCTCATCATCGTCACCACGGAGGGGCGCGAGCAGGACCGCGACAAGGGCCTGGCGCTCGGCGCGGCGGAGTACCTGGTCAAGCCGTTCGAACCCACGAGCCTCGAAGCGCTCGTCCGCAAGTACCTCCCGCTCTCGTGAGCCAGCCCTCTCGCGGTCTCGCGGAGTTCCTCGCCGAGGCCACCGAGATCCTCGAGGCCCTGGAGCGGGACGCCGCCGCGCTCCACGACCGGGGCGAAGAGGACGTGGACCCGGAGACGCTCAACGCCGTGTTCCGCGGCGCCCACTCGCTCAAGGGCGTGGCGGCCATGTTTGGGCAGGACCGGGTCTCGGCGCTCGCCCACAAGCTCGAGGATCTCCTGGACCGGCTGCGCCTGGGGCGCGCGCCGCTGGACCAGGTCGCCGGCGGGCTGCTCCAGCGCGCGCTGGCCACGCTCCAGGCGCTGGTGGCCGAGGCCGCCCACTCGGAGCGCTCGGACGCGCTCACCGCCCGCGCCCAGGCGCTCGCCTCGGAGCTGGACGCGCCCGCCACCGCGCCGGGCCAGAGCGGGGTGGACCCGCTGGACGGGCTGGCGCTGGAGCCAGGCATCCGCGCCGTCTTCACCGAGTATGAAGAACACCGGCTGCGCGAGGCGCTGCGCAAGGGACACGCGCTCTTCCGCGTCCGGGCCGAGTACGGCCTGGCCGCCTTCGACAAGCAGCTCTCCACGCTCAACGAGCGGCTGCGCGCCTTCGGCGAGGTGACCAGCACGCTGCCGTCCAGTCAGCCGGGCAGCCCGGAGAACATCGCGTTCGATCTCCTCTTCGCCAGCAGCGGGCTCTCGCCGGCGCTGACCGGCGCGCTCCAGGAGCTGGGCGCCACCGCCGAGCAGATCCCCTACACGCCGAAGGTGCCCGCCGCGCCCACCGTCCCCGCGGTGAGCCCGGAGCGGCCGGCGGAGCCCTCGCTGCGCTCCCTCTCGCAGACGGTGCGGGTGGACATCGGCAAGCTGGACGCGCTGATGAACGCGGTGGGCGAGCTCCTGTTGATCAAGACCAACCTCCAGCGGCTCGCCGAGGCCGCGCGGCAGGGGACCCCCGGCGGCGGCGTGCCGGTGCAGAGCAAGCTCTTCGGCCAGGAGCTCTACCGGGAGACGCGCCTCCTGGAGCGGCGGCTGGACGAGCTGCAGAAGGGGATCCTCGAGGTCCGGATGGTCCCGCTCGGCCAGGTCTTCGACAAGCTGGCCCGGCTGATCCGCCGGCTCGCGCGGGAGGCCGGCAAGGAGCTGGACTTCGTGCTCGCCGGCGTGGACGTGGAGCTGGACAAGCTGATCGTGGAAGAGCTGTCCGATCCGCTGATGCACATCCTGCGCAACGCGGTGGACCACGGGATCGACACCCCGGCCCGGCGAGAGCAGGCGGGGCTCCCCCGGCGGGGCAAGGTCTCCCTCAAGGCCGCGCAGAAGGGGAACCACGTGGTGATCGAGGTCCGCGACGATGGCCGCGGGATCGACACCCAGCGCGTGCGCGAGGTGGCCATCCACAAGGGGCTGATCACCGCGCAGCAGGCCTCGGAGATGAGCCCGCGCGAGCTGCAGAACCTGATCTTCCTCCCGGGCTTCTCCACCGCCCGCTCGGTCTCCGAGCTCTCCGGCCGCGGCGTGGGGCTGGACGTGGTGAAGACGAACATCGCCAACCTCTCCGGGATCATCGATCTCACCAGCGAGCGGGGCAGGGGGAGCACCTTCACCATCACCCTGCCGGTGACGCTGGCGATCATCCGGGCGCTGGTGGTGGGCGTCAGCGCGCGGGTCTACGCCGTCCCGCTCAACAGCGTGCTGGAGATCGTCACCGTGGAGGAGGCGGACATCCGCACCGTGGAGCGGCGGGAGGTGGTCAGCCTGCGCGGGCAGACCCTGCCGCTCACCCGGCTGGCCCAGCTCTTTGGCCTGCCCTCGCGCCGCTCGCCGCGCTCGTTCGTCGTCGTGGTGGGGCTGGCGCAGGACCGGATCGGGCTGATCGTGGACGAGCTGCTCGGGCAGCAGGACATCGTGATCAAGCCGCTGGGTGGGCGGTTGCGCCACACGCCGGGGATCGCCGGCGCCACCGACCTCGGCAATCGCCAGACGGTGCTGGTGTTGGACGTTGGGGCGCTGATGGAGGAGGTCATCAACCCGGAGCGGCGCGCGGAGTTCATCTAGATGGCCAAGACCTTCACCACGCTGCTCGACGAGTTCTTCTACCGGCCTGACGAACAGGCCGGAGAGCTGATCGATCTGGGCGCGCTGGCGGAGGGGCCCACCGCCGTAACCCCGGAGGAGGAGCCGGCCGAGTACCTGGTCTTCGCGCTGGAGGCAGAGCGCTACGCCATCCCCATCGCGGACGTCCGGGAGATCGTGAAGGTGCCCGCGCTCACGGAGATCCCCCGCTCGGCGAAGAACCTCTTGGGCGTGATGAACCTGCGCGGGGAGGTGCTCCCGGTCTACGAGGTGAAGCGGCGCCTCCACCTGCTGGAGGACGCGCCGCGGATCGCCGGGCCGGAAGCGGACCTGGCGGCGCTCCCCCGCAGCGCGCGCGTGGTGGTGGTGCGGGACGAGGAGGGGGACGCCGGCGTGCTGGTGGACGCGGTGCAGGAGGTGGTCCGCCTGCGCCCCTCCACCATCGAGCAGCCCCCCGCCGGGGTCAGCGTGGAGCGGGACTGCATCGTGGGGCTGGGGCGGCGCCGCGAGCAGCTCTACATCTTGATTGACGTGCACGAGGCGCTCTCATGAGCCCCCAGTCCGCCGATCCGGTGGTGCAGCTGTGCGTCTTCCTCGCGGGCAAGGAGGAGTTCGCCCTGGATCTGATGCGGGTGGAGGAGATCCTCCCGCCCCAGCGGGTCACCCCGGTGCCAGGGGCGCCGCCCTTCGTGGAGGGGGTGCTCAACCTTCGCGGGCGGGTGATCCCCGTGGTGGACGTCCGCAAGGCTCTGGCCTCCGGTCCGCCCCCGCCCCGCTACCGGCCGAAGCTGCTGGTGGTGCTGGTGGGGCGCCGCCGGGTGGGGCTCCTGGTGGACGGCGTGTCGGAGGTGATGCGGGTGCGGCGCAGCGCGCTGCAGCCGGCGCCGGCGCTGCTCGCCGCCGGGAAGACCCCGCACGTGGTGGGGGTGTGCGGCCCCCCGGACCGGCTGCGGCTGCTCTTCAACGTGAAGGCGCTCTGGAGCGAGGCGTGAGCGAGGAGCTGCGCTACCGCGCCCTGCTGGCGCTCGACGCCCGCGCGCCCCAGTCCCTGGCGGCGCTGGTGGACGGCCTGCACGACGAGAGCTGGCGCGTGCGCAAGGCAGCGGTGGAGCAGCTCGCGCGCGCCGCCGAGCGCGGGCCCACCGTGGCGCGGCTGATCGACGTGCTGGGCGAGCGGGGCCAGCCCGGCGCTCGCAACGCCGCGGCCGAGGCGCTCGTCCGGCTCGGCGAGGCGAGCGTGGGGCCGCTGGTGGCGCTGCTGGAGCACCCGGACCCGGATCAGCGCAAGTTCGCCGCGGACATCCTCGGCGAGCTGGGGCGCGCGGAGGCCGTGCCCGCGCTCCTGGCGGCGCTCGGGCGCGAGGAGCCGAACGTCCAGCTCGCCGCGGCCGAGGCGCTGTCCCGGATTGGCGGGGAGCGCGCCGCGCCGGCGCTGCGGGAGCTGCTCTCGCACCCCTCCGCGCTCCTGCGGCTCGCCGCGCTCGAGGGGCTCTACGCCCTGCGCCAGCCCCCGCCGCTGGACGCGCTCACGCCGCTGCTCGCGGAGCCGCGGCTGCGGCGCAGCGCCTACCGGCTGCTCGGGTTGGTGCGCGAGCGGGGCGCCGTGGAGCGGGTCTGCCACGGCGTGCTGGCGGAGAGCCGCCCGGCCCGCTCGGCGGCGCTGGGCGCGCTCTGGGCCCAGCACGCGCGGGCGGACGCGGCTGGCCGGACTTCGCTGAAGGAGGCGCTGCGCGGGGCCCTGCAGGGGCGCGCGCTCGCGCTGGAGGAGGCGCTCGCCTCGGGCGAGCTCGAGGTCCGCGGCGGGGCCCTGGTGCTGGCCGCCGCGCTCCCGGAGGCGAAGCTGGCGCCCGCGCTCGTGGGCTGCGCGCTGGAGGAGGGGCTGGCAGAGCAGGCCTGCGCGGCGCTGGTGGCGCTGGGCGCGCCCGCCGCGCAGGAGCTGGTCCGGCGCCTGCCGGAGCTCTCCTCGGCCGTCCGCGGCGCGCTCGCGAGCGTGCTGGTGGAGGTGGCGGACCCGTCCGTGCTCGAGCCGCTGGCGGCGCTCGCCCGCGGCGCCGAGGCGGACCTGCGCCCCTGGGCCGTGAAGGCGCTGGGGCGCAGCCGCGCGGCCCGGGCGGCGCCGGGGCGGGGCGGGCTGCACGAGGACAAGGACGTGGGCTTCGTGGCCGCCCGCGCGCTGGTGGCGCTGCACGCCGCCGAGCCCGCCGCGGTGGGCCAGGTGCTCGCCGCCGCGCTGGAGGGACCGCAACCGGCGCCGGCCGCGCAGCTGGCGAGCGTGCTGGTGGGGGGCGTGGCGGCGGTGGCGGCGCTCAAGGCGCTGGCCCGCCACCCGGAGGCCGCGGTCCGCGCGGAGGCCGCGGAGGCCGCGGGCGAGCTGCCGGGGGAGGCGGCGTTGCCCTTCGTCCAGCTCGGGCTGGCGGACGAGGCGCCCGCGGTCCGGCGGGCGGCGGTGCGGGCGCTCTCCCGGGGGGATGCGGCGGAGCTGGCGCGGCTGCTCAAGCTGGCGCTGGGGGACGACGACGAAGGCGTCCGGAAGGAGGCGGCGGAGGCCGCGGGGAGGACCCGCTGCGTCGCCGTGGCGCCCGAGCTGTCCGCCCTGGTGGCGGGGCACGGGCAGCTGGCGAGCGCGGCGGTGCGGGCGCTGGGGCGGATGGAGCGCTTCTCGGCGGCGCAGTTGACCCAAGCGGCGCGCCACCCGGATCCGGAGGTGGTGAAGGCCGCGCTGGTGGCCGGCGGCCACCACCCGGAGGTGCGCGCGCTGGCGGTGGAGCTGTTGCGGCACGGGCGCTGGGACGTGCGCACCGGCGCGGCGCGGGCGCTCACCGTGGTGGGCAGCAGCGCCAGCGGCGCGGAGGGGGACGCGCTGCGCCGCGCGCTGGCCCTGGAGACGGACCCGCTGGCCCGCGCGGAGCTGGAGCGGGCGGCCGCCGAGCTCCAAGCCAGGGGGGCGCGATGAGCCTGGACGCGTCCCGCCCGGAGATGAGCCCGGAGGAGTTCCGGTTGATCCGGGATCTGGTCTACGACCACTGCGGGATCCTCTACCGGGACGAGATGAAGTTCGTGATGGAGCGGCGGCTCTGGCCGCGGCTGGAGCTGCTGCACCTGGCGGACTACGCCGGCTACCACCGCTACCTGCGCTACGACCCTTCGCGCCGCGCCGAGCTGGACGTGGCGATCGAAGCGCTCACCACCAACGAGACCTACTTCTTCCGCGAGCCGCTCCAGCTCCAGGCGCTGACGGACGAGCTGCTCCCGCTCTACGCCGCGCGCAACGAGCGCACCCGGCGGCTGCGGATCTGGTCCGCGGGCTGCTCCACGGGCGAGGAGGCCTACACCCTGGCCATGCTGGTGCAGGAGAGCGGGCGCTTCGAAGGCTGGGACGTGGAGATCTACGGGACGGACATCTCCAAGAAGGTGCTCGCCACCGCCAGACGCGCCGAGTACGGCCCTTCTTCCCTGCGCGCCACCACCTCCCTGCAGCAGGCCCGCCACTTCGACACCGCCGCCAATGGCAAGGCGGTGGTGAAGCCGGCGCTGCGCGCCATGGTCTCCTTCGGCCAGCTGAACCTCCTGGACGAGGAGATGACCGCGCTGGTGGCCAAGATGGATCTCGTGATGTGCCGCAACGTGATGATCTACTTCGACCCGCCGGCGCGGCGCCGCGTGCTCAAGGCCTTCTACGACCGGCTGGTGGAGGGCGGTCACCTGCTGCTCGGCCACTCCGAGAGCCTGATCAACCTCACCGCCGAGTTCGAGCTGGTCCACCTGAAGACGGATCTCGTCTACCGGAAGCCGGAGCGGGGAGGGACCACATGAGCGCCCTGGGCGTGCTGGTGATCGACGACTCCGCCACCAACCGGCGGGCGCTCGCGGAGATCTTCGAGGCCACGGACGACGTCAAGGTCTGCGCCCGCGCCAGCGACGGCGAAGAGGGGCTGCGCAAGGTGGCCGAGCTGCGGCCGGACGTGATCACCCTGGACCTGGAGATGCCCAGGCTGGACGGCTTCGGCTTCCTGCGCCTCTTGATGGCGTCCACCCCCACCCCGGTGATCGTCATCTCCTCGTACGCGCACAAGACGGACGTCTTCCGCGCGCTGGAGCTGGGCGCGTTCGACTTCATCGCCAAGCCGGGCCCTTCGCCCGCGGAGCACCAGCACTTTCGGGCCTCGCTCCTGGAGAAGGTGCGCGCGGTCCGGCTGATCCGCGGCTCGGCCGGCCGCGCCGCCGCGCCGCCGTCCCGGCTCCCGGCCCCCGCCGGCGGCGAGCCCCGGCTGGTGCTCGCGGTGGCCGCCTCCACCGGCGGGCCCCCCGCCATCCAGCAGCTCTTGGACGCTCTCGCCGGCGCCCCCTCCACCAGCGTGCTGGTCTGCCAGCACATGCCCCCGCGCTTCACCCAGGCCTTCGCCGAGCGGCTGGACCGGCGCGGCTCCTTCCGGGTGAAGGAGGCGGGGGATGGAGATCTGGTGGAGGCCGGCTGGGTCTACATCGCCCCCGGCGGCCGGCACCTGACCGCGCACGCCCGCCCCGGAGGGCTGCGGCTGGCCACCCCGGACGCGCACGTGGCGGACAAGTACGTGCCCGGGGCGGACCGCCTCTTCCAGAGCCTGGCGGCCGCCATCGGCGCGCGCGCCGTGGGCGTGGTGCTCACCGGGATGGGCTCTGACGGGGCGGCAGGAACGCTGGCGGTCAGCAAGGCCGGCGGCACCGTCTGGGCCGAGTCCGAGGAGACCGCGGTGATCTACGGGATGCCCAAGGAGGCCATCGCCACTGGCGGGGTGACCCGCGTGCTGCCGCTGCCGCAGCTGGGGGCGGCGCTCAAGGAGCTGGCCCGGGGGCGAGAGCAGGGGTAGCCGGCCGCTGAATCTGGGGTAACTTCCGGGGCCAGCATGGGGCAGGAGATCCGGGCGCTGGTGGTGGACGACTCAATGGCCATGCGGCGCGCGATCATGTACGCGCTGCAGCGGCTGGAGGGGATCGTCTGCGTGGAGGCGCAGGACGGCGCGGATGCCCTGCGCCGGTTCGCCCAGGCGAAGTTCGACATCGTCCTCACCGACATCAACATGCCGCTGATGGACGGGCTGAAGCTGATCAGCGCCCTGCGCAAGGACCCCGCCAACGGCAACGTCCCCATCATCGTCATCAGCACCGAGTCCGCCGAGCCGGACAAGCAGAAGGCAATCGCGCTCGGGGCGAACGCGTACCTGGTCAAGCCGGTGCAGTCGCCGCAGGTGCTGGCGACGGTGAAGCAGCTGCTCGGCCGGGAGTAAGCACGCGTGGCCGGGGAAGCGCTCGCCGTCACATCGCTGGGCAAGGTCTACGGGGACGTCCGCGCGGTGCGCGAGCTCTCCTTCTCGGTGGCCCCCGGCGAGGTGCTCGGGCTGGTGGGCCCCAACGGGGCCGGGAAGACCACCACGCTGCGCTGCATCGCCGGGATCATCCCGCCCACCAGCGGCTCGGTGCAGATCGGCGGGTTCGACCTCAAGGCCCACCCGGTGGAGGCCAAGCGCCAGCTGGCGTTCCTCCCGGACGAGCCCAAGCTCTTCGAGTACCTGACGGTCCGCGAGCACCTGAACCTGATCGCCCGGCTCTACGGCGTGGCCGGCTGGGAGGAGCGGGCGGCGGTGCTGCTCGGGGAGCTGGAGCTCTCCGGCAAGGAGGACGCGCTGCCCGAGGAGCTCTCCCGCGGGATGAAGCAGAAGCTCTCCATCGCCTGCGGCTTCCTCCACGAGCCGCGGCTGATCGTCCTGGACGAGCCGCTCACCGGGCTGGACCCGCTGGGGATCCGGAAGATCAAGCAGTCCCTCAAGCAGCGCGCCCAGGGCGGCGCGGCGCTCATCCTCTCCTCGCACCTGCTGCCGCTGGTGGAGGAGCTGTGCACGCGGATCCTGGTCATCGCCGGGGGGCGCGCTGTGGCGCTGGGGACGCTCGAGGAGATCCGCGCCCGCTTCGGCGAGTCCTCGCTGGAGGAGCTCTTCGTGCAGATCACCAGCGCCGCGGGCGCGCCTGGCGAGCGCCCGGCTTGAGCCTGCTCGCCGCCTCCTGGCTGCTGACCACCGCGGGATTGAGGAACCGCGTCCGCCGCTTCACGCGGCGGCTCCAGCAGCCCAAGTACATCCTCGCCACCGTGGCCGCCGCGGCCTACCTGTACCTGCTGGTGTTCCGCCGCCTGGGCGCGGGGCCGCTGAGCCTGCAGCGCACCGGCGGGAGCGGCCTGCCGCCGGAGGCGCTGATCGGCGTGGAGCTCCTGCTGATCCTCCTGGTGCTCGCCTCGGTGGCGATGACCTGGCTGCTCGGCCGGGACGACGCGGTGCTCACCTTCACCGAGGCGGAGATCCAGCTGCTCTTCCCGGCGCCGCTCTCCCGGCGCAGCCTGGTCCTCTTCAAGCTCAACCGGAGCCTCCTGCGTACGCTGCTCTCGGCCGTCCTCTCCACCGTGCTGATCGGCCGCAACTTCACCGGCCACCCGGTGCTCTTCACGCTCGGCTTCTGGATGGGGATCAACACGCTGATGCTGCACGGCACCGCCGCCGGCTTCGCCCGCCAGAGCCTGGCCGAGCACGGCCTCTCCGGCCTGCGCCGGCGGCTGGTCACCGTGCTCGCCTTCGCCGCGGTGGTGGGGGCGATCGGCTACTGGGCGGCGCGAGCGGTGCCGCCGCCCCCCGGCGGGCTGGATCCGGACCGCCTCTCCGAATACGCGCAGGCGCTGCTCCACTCGGCGCCGCTGCGCTACGTGCTCTGGCCGGTCCGGGCGCTCACCCAGCTGGTGCTGGCCCAGGACGTGGCCAGCTTCCTGGCCCGGCTGCCCGCGGCGCTGCTCGTCTTCGGCGTCCACTACGCCTGGGCCGTCTACAGCAACGGCGCCTTCGAAGAGGCCTCGGTGGAGGCCGCGGAGACGCGGGCGAAGGAGCGCGAGCGCCGCCGCCGCGCCCCGTTCCAGCGCGCCGCCAAGGGGACCACCAAGAGCGCGCGCCTCTCCGCGGTGGGGCCGCCCGCGCTCGGGCTGGCCTGGAAGAACGTCCTGGGCCTGAAGCGGTCGCTCGGCATCCGGATGTTGCCGCTGGTCCTCTCCCTGGGGTTCCTCGCGTTCGCGCTGGTCAAGGGGGTGGCCGGGCCCAACGGCGGCACCGTGCGCGCGCTGGTGGGCGGGGGCGCGCTGATCTTCGCAGCGCTCACCGCCGTGATGGGGCCGCTCTGGGCCCGGTTCGACTTCCGGACGGATCTGCGCCACATGGAGGCGCTGCGGGCGCTGCCGCTCTCCGGCCGCCAGGCCGCGTTCGGGCAGCTCGCCGGGCCCGCCGCGGTGCTCGCGCTCACGCAGTGGGGGCTGCTGGCGGTGGGGGTGGCGCTCGGCGGGCCGGTGCTCGCCACCCAGGTGCCGCCGGCGCTGCAGCTGGCCGCGGTGGGCGCCGCCGCCCTGGTGGGGCCGTGCATCAGCACCGCCGGGCTGGTGCTCCACAACGGGATGGCGCTGCTCTTCCCGGACTGGGTGCAGAGCTCGGGGGCCGGCAACCGCGGCGTGGAGGTGCTCGGCCAGCGGCTGATCTCCCTCTTCGGCACCCTGGTGGCGCTGGGGCTGACGCTCCTGCCCGCGGCGCTGGTGGGCGGGGTGGCGGCGCTGGCGCTCTCCGCCGCGCTGGGCGCCGGCGCGGCCGCGGCGCTGGTGGGCGGGGCGCTCGCGGCCGGGGTGATGGCGGTGGAGCTCTTCTTCGGGCTGACGCTGCTGGGCCGCCTGTACGACCGGTTCGACCTGTCGCTTTAAGGCGGCGGACTAGGGGGTGTCCCTATTAGAGCCACATCCGGCAGCAGACGAGATGGATGAGGGCGAGGAAGTTCCGTGCGGTCTTTTCATAGCGAGTCGCCAGTCGTCGATACCGTTTGAGCCCATGGAAGAACCTCTCGACCAGAGAC
>JBGATB010000069.1:0-43278 GCA_044229415.1 Myxococcaceae bacterium
CCGCCGCTGCGGCTGCACCCGTGCCCGTCGCCGCCGCGCCCGCTGCCACCGCGGCGCCTGCGCCTGTGCCCGTCGCCGCCGCGCCTGCTGCCGCCGTGCTTGCTGCAGCCCCGCCTGCCCCTGCGCCCGCCGCTGCCGCGCCCGCCGCGCCCGGCCCCTCAGCCCCGGCGCCAGGGCGCCCCCAGGCCCCGCCTCCGGGCCGGCCCGGTCCTCCGGTGCTGCTGCCGGTGGACGCCGTCCCGGGGAAGGCGCCCGCGCGCACTCCGCCCGTGCTCAGCCCGGTGGACTCGCCCGCGCCCGCCGCGCCGCCCAAGTCCGCCGAGCCGGCGGAGTAGCCTCCCTGCAAGCAGCGGTTGCGTCCGGGGCCGCCCGTGGCTAATGGTTCGCTCGTGCTCGTCCCGGTGCTCAGCGCGCTGCTCTCCGCCACCCCCGCCGTTGGGGACGTGGCGCCGGACTTCAGCGTCACGGACACGGACGGGGTCACCCGCACGCTCTCGGAGCTGGTGAAGGATGGGACGGCGATCATCGCCTTCTTCCCAAAAGCCTTCACCCCTGGTTGAACGCGCGAGCTTTCGGCGTACCGGGACCGGTACGCGGACCTCTCGAATAAGAACGCCCAGGTGCTGGCGGTCTCCATGGACAAGCCGGACGTGCTCCGGAAGTTCAAGGCGGAGCTGAAGGCGCCGTTCGCGTTCATCTCCGACGAGGAGGGCAAGCTGGTGAAGGCGTTCGACGTGAAGACGCCGATCCTCTCGCTCGCCCAGCGCTACACCTTCGTGGTGGGCCCGGGGCGGAAGATCCTCTCGGTGACGTCCGGCAAGGACGCGGTGGATCCGAGCGCCGCGGTCGCCGCCTGCCCGCTGCGCAAGCCCGCCTCCAGCCCGGACGCGGGCGAGCCTCCGGCGAAAAAGTAGCAGCCCCGTCTCGCGTCTTCGATGCAGCGCTCGGCGCGAGGTCTTGTCCCACCGTTGCCTCGGCACCGGAGGCGCGTCAGGGGCGGTCCCTGACGCTCTCCGCGTGCCATTTCAGAGACGACGGAGCAGACGATGATGACTCGGAAGACGGCGGTTCGTGGGGTTCTCGGCGCGGGGGTTCTGGCGCTCGGCGTGTGGGCGGCCAGCTTTGGCGGCGCCCCGGCGCAGGCGAAGGCGGCAGCGGCCGCGGTCGAAAGTGAGTGCGGCTCGGACGTGGGCGTCAGCTCGGACGCGGCGTACTGCAGCACCGGCGGCTGGAGCTACGTGGGCTGCTGCAACAACAGCTACTCGAAGTGGCGCCGCAACGGCGTCTCCAAGTGCTGTGGCGCCTGCATGAAGCCCTGACACCTTGGCGTGCCGGCGGGCGCTCTTCGCCCGCTGGCGCGCTGCCCAAGTGAGTGTCCCCTGCATGCGCGCGCTCGCGGCGCTGCTCGCGCTGCTCGCCGTCCCCGCTCGCGCGTACTGCCTGCGCAGCGTCTGCGAGGGCCGGGAGGCCACGCTCTGCGCGCCGGCGCACGCCAGCGACTGCGGCGCGCCCGTGCGCTGGGCCAGCCGCTGCGTCTCCTTCTCGCTCCACCGCGCGCCGGCGGACGACGAGGCCACCTACCAGCGCCGGCTGACCGCCCTGACCCACGCCTTCGAAGCCTGGGCGGGCGCGGACTGCGGCGGCGGGCGTCACCCCGGCTTGCGCGTGCAGCACGCCGGCCCGGTGCAGTGCGATCGCCACGAGTTCAACCGCGCCGGCGGCAACGCCAACGTCGTCGCCTTCACCCAAACGTGGAGCGGCCGCGCCGGCGACTTCGGACTGACCCAGCTCACCTACGACCGGCGCAGCGGCGCCGCGCTGGACGCGGACCTCACCTTCAACGCGCCCGGGCTCGAGCAGCCCACCGCGGGCGCGAGCCTCGGCTCGGTGGCGCTCCACGAGGCCGGCCACTTCCTCGGGCTCGCCCACTCCGAGGACGCCGCCGCCGTGATGAGCGGTGAGCTGCAGGAGGGCAGCGAGCGCAAAGTGGCGCTCACCGCGGACGACCGCGCGGCCATCTGCGCGCTCTACCCGCCCGGCGCCGCGCCCGTCTGTGGCGCGCCCGCGGTGCGCAGCGCGTGCGCGCAAGAGGCGCCCAGCGACACGCCCGGTTCTTTCCGGGCGGCGGCGCTGGTGGCCGGGGCGCTCGCGCTGCTGGGGCTCTGGTGGACCCGCCGTCAGGGCGCGTAGCTGCGCGTGGGCAGCAGCGCGCGCACGGCCGCGGCCATCCCCACCAGGAGCAGCCACGGGGCGACGTGGAAGACGAGCAGGTGCGCGAACGTCCCGTTGGGGCAGTGGAGGTGGAGCGCCAGCATCCCCACCAGGCCGCTGGCGGCGCCCAGGAGCGCGGCGCGCAAGAGCCGCCGGGCGCTGCGGGTGAGGAAGAAGAGCCCCACCGCCAGCGGCACGGCGGAGATCCCCAGCTCGCAGGAGAGGCACTTCACGCCGGCCTGCCAGAAGCCGCCGCCGGGATCGAAGCCCGAGCCGCCCGCGAGCACCGCCAACCCGGCCATGGCGCAGCCCACCAGCATCGCCGCCAGCACCGGCCGCCGCTGCGGGGAGAGCGCCAACAGCGTGGCCAGGGACATGGTCGCCGCGAGCAGCACGCCCAGCAGCGCCACCACCGGCGTGGGGGCGCGGTTGTTCACCAGCCCGTCCCGGCCCAGCGCGCAGACCGCCCCCAGCGTCACCAGCGCGTTGAAGCCGGCGAAGGCGGTGGCCTCCTGCCACCAGGGGCGCGCCACCGGCCGGGCGGCCAATTCTTGAAGGGCGGCCTCCCTTATCCGCGGCAGCGCCTTGTCCGGCGGCGCCGGGGCCTGGCCGTCCACGTCGTCGTAGGCGGCGAGCGTGGCCTGGCAGTGTTCGCAGGTGCGGGCGTGCGAGGCGAGCCCCTCCGGGAGCCGCTCACCCAGGTGATCGAGCACCTGATCGCACTGGGCGGTGGGGATCATTCCTTGAGCCCCTTGAGCAGCTCGCGAAGCCGCTCGTAGCCCCGGTGCGCGCGGACCTTCACGGCGGATTCGGTGAGATCCAACGCCACGGCGATCTCCGAGAAGGACAGGTTCTGGAACCGGTGCATCAATATGGCTGTGCGCTGGGACTCAGGCAGCTGCTGCAAGGCGCTCTGTACCGCTTTTTCCATCCCGAAGTCGCGTGGGCCGGCGTCCTCCGCCGCCGCGTCCTTGGGAAGCTCTCCTTCGGGGGTCAGCTCTTCGGGCCGGCGGCGCCGCAGGTGGTCCCGCGCCGCGTTGGTGGCGATCGCGTAGAGCCAGGGGCGGAAGCGCGCGCCCTCCTGGAAGCGGCCGCGGCCGCGCACCACGGAGAGGAACGTGGTCTGGGTGAGGTCCTCGGCGAGCGCCGGGTTCGTCACCATCCGCTGCAGGAAGGCGTGGACGGGGCGCGCGTAGCGAGCGAACAGCGTGTCGAACGCCTGTTGCTCTCCCCGCATGAACCTCTGCATCAACGCCTCGTCTGTCTCGCCCACGACCTGGGGACCTTTACGGTCCTCGGCAACATTGGGTTTCAGAGGCGCCATGCGGGGTTGAGCGCAGCGTAGACGAGCCTGCGCGGATCAACCACATTCTCGCCCAGCGATTACTGGCGCTTGAGCAGCGGCGCCGGGGCCGGCCCAGCGGGGGGCAGGCTGTCCCGGGCGGCGGCGATGGCGTCCGCCACCTTCTCCTTGGCCGCCTGCACGGTCGCCTTCCCGCCGCCAAAGAGGCCGCCCTGGCTGCGCAGCAGCGCGCGGTCCTCGTCCGTGTACTTGAGGTGGGCGAGCTTCACCGCGTCCGTGGGCAGCCGGAGGTCCCACACCAGCCCCACGGCCGAGAGCGCCTTGAGGATGTAGTAGCTGGCGTCCACCTCCCACCAGAACCAGCCCTGGTTGGCGGTGTTCTGGTGGTAGTGGTGGTTGTTGTGCCAGCCCTCGCCGCAGGTGATCAGCGCGAGCAGCCAGTTGTTGCGGCTGGTGTCGGTGGTCTTGTACCGGCGCGAGCCGAACACGTGGCTGAGCGAGTTGATGGTGAAGGTGCCGTGCCACAGCAGCGTGGTGCTGATGAAGAAGCCCCAGATCAGCATCGAGAAGCCGCCCACGAGGAAGAGCACGTGCGCCAGGAGGATCGGCGGCACCAGGTGGTACTTGTTGAGCCAGCGCAGCTCCGGGTACTTGGCGAAGTCCTGGATCTTGTCGAACCGGGTGTCGTTGTACTTGGCGCAGAGGATCCAGCCCGCGTGGCTCCACCAGAAGCCGCGCAGCGTGGGCGAGTGGATGTCGCCTTCCTGATCCGACTCGCGGTGGTGGTGCCGGTGGTGCGCGGCCCACCAGAGCACGCCCTTCTGCGTGGCGAGCGTGCCGAAGAGCGCCAGCAGGAACTGGAAGAAGCGGGAGGTCTTGTAGCTGCGGTGCGAGAAGTAGCGGTGGTAGCCCGCGGTGATCGCCCACATCCGGAAGTAGTAGAGCCCGATGCAGACGAGCACGTCGCGCACCCGCGCGCCCGTGTAGAAGGCGAACAGGCACATCAGGTGGACGCCGAAGAAGGGCAGCGAGCTGACGAACGAGAGCTTCTCGTCGTTGCGCGCCGGGGTGGGGAGAGCCTGCGTGTTCACGGAAGGTCGCCTTTTCGAGGGTGCCGGGTTCAATCCACGCCCCATCAACACGCCCCGTTGTCATGGCTCTGTCAGGCGGCCTCAAGAACCGGACGGCCGGCCGCGTCAGCGCGCCGCGGCGGCGTCCCTCTGACCACCTCTCGACGTTCAACCGGCGCCTCGGATAGATAGGCGCCGATGCCTTCGATCGGCCCCTACGCCCTGCGCAATCCTTTCATCCTCGCACCCATGGCCGGGGTGAGCGAGATGCCCTTCCGTTCGCTCGCCTTCCGCATGGGCGCGGCGCTCTGCCCGACCGAGCTGGTGAGCGCGCAGGGACTGTTCAGGGCCAACGCCCGCACCGTCCGCTACCTGCGGCACGACCCGGAGATCGAGCGCCCCTACTCGCTGCAGATCTTCGGCGGCGAGCCGGAGGTGATGGCCAAGGCCGCGGTCATCGGCAAGGAGTGGGGCGCGCAGATCATCGACATCAACATGGGCTGCCCGGTGAAGAAGGTCACCAAGAGCGGCGCCGGCTCCGCCCTGCTGTGTGATCCGCCGCGCGCGGCGGAGATCATCCGGCAGATCCGCGAGGCCACCGGACTGCCGGTCACCGCCAAGATCCGCTCCGGGTGGGATCACCAGTCGCGCAACTATGTGGACATGGCGCTGCAGCTGGAAGACGCCGGCGTGGCGGCGATCGCCATCCACCCGCGCACGCGGGCCCAGGGTTACTCGGGGCAGGCGGACTGGGGATGCATCGCCGAGCTCAAGAAGCGCCTGCTGCGCACGCCCGTCATCGGCAACGGGGACGTGAAGACCCCCGCGGACGCGCAGCGGATGCTGGAGACCACCGGCTGCGACTTCGTGATGATCGGCCGCGGCGCGCTGGGCAATCCGTGGATCTTCCGCGAGCTGCTCGGGGGCCCCAAGCCGTCCTCCGAGGAGCGCTGCGCCACCGTGCTCGCCCACTTCCAGGCGCACCTGGCCTTCGTGGGGGAGGAGCTCGCCGCGGTCCGCGCCTTCCGCAAGCACCTCGCCTGGTACGCGCACGGGCTGCGCGGCGCCTCTGCCTTCCGCGCCGAGGTGAACCGGGTGGAGCTGGCCGCGCAGGTGGAGCTGACCGTGCGCCGCTTCTTCGCCCAGGCGGAGGCGGACACCGCCGCCGCGTCCGAGGAGTACGACGTGGACTACCGCACCGCGCTGGGCTGAGCGCTCCTAGAACGCGTAGCCCGCGCTCACGCCGATGAGGGGAAGCAGCGCGAGCGGCTTCGCCGCGGGCATCAGGAGCGGGGTGAGCGCCAGCCGGAAGAGGAAGCCGCTGGGGGCCTCGTAACGGTAGGCGATGATCCACCCGAGCATCAGGTTGGAGAGCTCGGAGGCCGCGCCCAGGTTGAAGCCGAACGCCACCGAAGCGCCGCCTTCGAAGCGGTGCATGCCTTCCCCGTACACGTACGTGCCCGCGAGCAGGGTGACGAGCGCGGAGGATGGGTTGGAGATGAAGATGGTGGCCGGCGGGACGAAGCCCACGCCCCCGCGGAGCCCCCAACCGCCGATCAGCCGGCGCTCGTAGTTGACCGAGCCCACGGGCGCCGAGCCCAGCACCTCCGCGTAGAGCGCGTTCGCGGGGGCGGGGCGCTCTGGCGGCTCGGGGCTCGGCGCCGTTCCAGCGAGCAGGACCGCGCACAGGAGAAGGGGGCTCATGCGCCTGCTGCTTAGCGCTCGCCGGTCGCTCCCGCCTCCTGGCGCGGAGATCTTCTTCGCTCCGCGCCGTGCCGCGGGAGAGACACCGCTTCAGGCCGAGCGAAGTCGAGGCCCGCTGCATGGGCGCCCCTCGACTTCGCTCGGGGAGAACGGAGGGCCTACAGCGCCTGGAGCGCCGCGGGTGGGATGGGATCTCCGGCGATGAAGCGCTTGCGCAGCGCGAGCACCGGGCCGAGATCCTCCGGCCGGCCGCAGGCGCGCAGCGCCGAGCCGAGCAGCCGCTTCTCCGCGCCGTTGAGCCGGCCGTCGATGATCGCCGCCACCGCCAGCGTCTTGAGCACCACCGGCTGCTCCTGCGGCGAGAGCGTCTTCAGATTCTCCAAGAACCGCCGCGTGTCGTCCGGCGGCTCGTTGACCGGCGTGCCGATCTTCGCGCGGACCTCCACCAACAGGCGCGCCAGGTTCGGGTGGAGATCCGTGGTACGGACGATGGCGCTGGCCACGGCGCGGAAGACCTCGTCCTTCGCCGGCTGGGAGAGCGGCGGGGCGTCCTCGAAGATCACCCGCACCAGCTCGATCGCGGCGGAGGGGCCCATCGCGCGGATGCGCGCCTCGCGCATCACCTGGTGCGCGACCACCGCGTTCCAGAGCGCGGTGACCGGGATGCCCAGGAACTCGAGCGCGCTGCGCACCACCACCCGGCCCAGCATCCGCCGCACCAGCGCCTTGAGCACGAAGTTGCTGACGCCGATCTTCGCCTTGTACGCGAGCGAGGCGGCCACCAGCTTGGCGCGCGAGGCCTCCCGCCGGGGATCCACCCCGAAGAGCGGCTCGGGGGCGTTCGGCAGCTCCAGCGCCGCGCGGGCGAGCCCCGCGGCCACGGCCTCGTCCGAGTTGTCCCCTTCGAACAGCTCCACCCCCGCCGCCACCGAGAGCGCGTGGACCGAGCGCAGCGCGTCCCAGTACAGGAACAAGATCTCCAGCACCGAGGCGACCACCGTCACCCCGCCCACCACCGCCCAGAAGCGGAGGTCCTGCCGAAAGCCGCCGCCCTCAGGGCCCTTCAGGGGCTGCGCCAGGAGATCCGCCACCGCCGAGGCCAGCGCGGAGATCGCCCCCGCACCCGCGGCGCGGAGCACGTTGTTCCGGTGGATCTGCCGGAGCTCCGCGCGCTCGCGCGGGTTGAGGATGTGCAGCTCGTCGTCGGCGACCACCTTGCCGCGCTTCTTCGACAGGGCGCGAAAGTACTTGAGCCCCATCCGCTCCAGGAACGGGCGCTCCGGCGGCGGGGGGGCCGCCTCTTCGCGCTCGGGAACCTGCGGCAACGGTCTCATCTGGCCTCGCACCAACCGCGCACCGCCGTGTAGAGCGCCTCCAGCCCCGCCTCGAAGCCTGCCACCGGAATCCGCTCGTTGTCGCCGTGGTAGAGGTCGGAGAACGCCACCTTCGGCGCACCTGGGAAGCGGATGGGCGAGAAGCCGTAGTAACGGATCCCCAGCTTGGAGAAGGGCTCCGCGTCCGTGAAGCCGGGGATGAGGTACGGCACCGGCACGCCCTCGGGATCCATCCTCCGCACCGCGTCCGCCAGGACGCCGAACAGCGGGGTGTCCGGAGAGGTCTCCACCGCCTCCAGGGAGCGCAGCACGGTGAACTGGACCTTCTCCCCCATCAGCGCCCGCAGCTCCTCGAGCAGCGCCTCCTGGCTCTGGCCGGGCAGGGGACGGCCGTCCAGCTCGGCCTCGGCGAAGGAGGGGATGACGTTGGTCTTCGCCCCGCCGCGCACCACGGTGGGGCTGACCGTGTTGCGCAAGAGCGCGTTGAGCGCCCGGGCCACGCTGCGGTCCGGCAGGGAGGCGAGCAGCCGGTCCGCCGCCAGCGGGCTGAGCAACAGCGGCATCAGCGTGCGGGCGAGGAAGGGCTGGCAGGCGGCCATCGCCTTGATGAAGCGGCGCGCCGCGGGCGTGGGGTGGATGGGCAGCGCGTTGGGCGTGAGCTTGGCCAGGAGCGCCGAGAGCGCCACCACCGGGTTGTCCTCGCGGGGCATGGAGCCGTGGCCCGGCGTCCCCTCCACGCGCGCCTTGAGCCAGACCATCCCCTTCTGCGCCACCTGGATGGGGTAGAGGCGCTTTCCGTTGAGCTCCTGGGTGAAGCCGCCGATCTCTCCCAGCGCGAACTCCGCGCGCACCGCGTCCGGGTGGTGGTCCACCAGGAAGCGCGAGCCGTGCGTGCAGCCCGCCTCCTCGTCCGCCACCGCCGCGAAGATGAGATCGCGCGAGAGCTTCACCTTCTCCCGCGCCAAGAGCCGCACCACGGTGGCGCACATGGCGGCCATGTTCTTCATGTCCACCGCGCCGCGGCCGTAGAGCCAGCCGTCGTCGATGACGGCGGCGAAGGGCGGGTGCTTCCAGCGCGAAGGCTCTGCCTCCACCACGTCCAGGTGCGCGGTGAGCAAGAGCGGCGGCTTCTCTCCCGTCCCCTTGAGCCGGGTGACCAGGCTCACCCGATCCTTCTGCGACTCGTAGAGCGCGGGCTCCAGCCCGTCCTGGCGCAGCCCGTCCGCGAGCAGCTCCGCCGCTGCGCGCTCCAGCCCCGGCGGGTTGGTGGTGTCGATCCGGATCAGCGCGCGCAAGAGCGCCAGGGCTTGATCGTGGATCTCTCTTGGAAGGGGGCTCACGCTGGCCCTGAACTATGGAGCGCTCTCTTCGCTCCTGCCAGTGTTCACACCCGGCGGTGCTCGAGGGTCTAGTCCGAGGACGCTGCACGCACGCGCTTGTCAGGAGCCCCCATGTCGCTGCCCGCTGGAGCTTGGGTTGGAATCGGCATGCTCGCCGGAGGTCAGCTGTCGTGGCGGCTGGCCTCGCAGAAGGCGAAGGGCTGGCTGACGCAGAACGATCCTTCGTTCCAGCCTCCGGGCGTCGCCGCGAACCTGCTCATCGGCGGGCTCTTCACTTCCTTCGGCCCGATGGCGCGCTACGGCGCGCTGGCCAGAGAGAAGGGCGCCTCGCCTTCGCCGGTCTACGCGTTCTGGGGCGGCTTCTTGATCAGCTTGCTCGGCGCGGTGGTGGTGCTCGCGTCTGTTGCCCGTTGAAACGAGATCGCAAGCACTTTTTTGACAGCTCTCGAGTCGCCGCTACCATCCGCGCACTCACCTTGGGAGGTGCACATGGCCGCGAAGAAGAAGACCGCGAAGAAGAAGCCCGCTGCGAAGAAGAAGACCGCGAAGAAGTCCACGCGCAAGAAGCGATAGCGCCCCTAGCGCTTCGCGCTGTGACCACGGCTCGACCTTGCGTCGGGCCGTGTTCGTTTCTGCGGCGGCAGCGCGGCGAGCGCCTCCTCCAGCGAGAGCGCGGCCGCCTCCCTCCGCAGCTTCGGCGCCGCCCAGGCCTCCCACGCGCGCAGCACCGTGACGTGCCGCCCCCTCTCGCCGTGCTCGGAGCTGCTGACCACGAGCAGCCGCGCCTCCAGCTCGCCCTGCGCGGCCTTGCGCGCCTTCCCCTCCACCCGCAGCAGCCCGCGCGATCGCACCTCGCGCAGCAGCCCCTTCGCGCCTTTGGAGAGCGCGCGCTCGCCCTCCGCCACGCGCGCCCCGTCCGTGGCCAGGCGCAAGAGCGCCGGCCAGCGCGAGCGGTGCACGAAGGTGACCTTGCCTTCGAGCCACTTGAGGGTCAGCACCTGGCCGCTCTCCTCCAGCGCCTCGCCCAGCGCGAAGATCCGCCCGCCGTCCGGGTGCGCCCACCAGCTGCCCTTCACCGGCGTGGTGGCCACCGCGGTGACGAGCGCCGGCACGTCCTGACGCGCCGGCGTCAGCGTGGCCACCTTCACCCGCGCCATCCAGGCGAGCGCGTCCTTGGGAGTCGCGAGCGGCGTGGGCATGGCTTACGTCATATCGCTTCCGCGCCTAGAGTCCGCCCGCCATGGCCCTGCCCGTCGAGCCCCCCGTCGAACCGATGCTCTCCGCTCCCGAGGAGGAGTTCCCCGAAGGCGAAGGCTGGCTCTACGAGCCCAAGTGGGACGGCTTCCGCGGGATCGTCTTCCGGGACGGGGAGCGGCTGCACATCGGCAGCCGCAAGCAGCAGCCGCTGGAGCGCTACTTCCCGGAGCTGGTGGCGCTGCTCAAGGAGGCGCTCCCTCCACGCGCGGTGATGGACGGAGAGATCATCATCGCCGGCGAGCGCAGCCTGGACTTCGACGCGCTCCAGCAGCGGCTCCACCCCGCGGCCTCGCGCGTGGCCAAGCTCGCGGTGGAGACGCCCGCCAGCTTCGTGGCGTTCGACCTGCTCGCCCTGGGGGACGAGGACCTCCGCCAGCGGCCGCTGCCCGAGCGGCGCGCTGCCCTGGCCGAGGCGCTCAAGGCCACCGAGCGGATCTTCCTCACGCCGCAGACCGCGGACGTGGCCACCGCCAAGCGCTGGTTCACCGAGTACGAGGGCGCCGGCCTGGATGGCGTCATCGCCAAGCGGGTGGAGCAGCCCTACGCGCCCGGCGAGCGGGTGATGGTGAAGCTCAAGCACCACCGCACCGCGGACTGCGTGGTGGGCGGCTACCGGGTGCAGAAGGACGGAGATGGCGTGGGCTCGCTCCTGCTCGGCCTCTACGACGAGCAGGGCGTGCTCCACCACGTGGGCCACACCTCCGGCTTCAAGGCCAAGGAGCGGCGCGCCATCCGCGAGAAGCTGATTCCGCTGGAGGGCGGGAAGAGCTTCGGCGAGGGGCGCACGCCCGGCACGCCCAGCCGCTGGTCCGCGGGCAAGGACACGTCCTGGATCGCCGTGGAGCCGAAGTTCGTCTGCGAGGTCCGCTTCGACCAGATGCAGGGGCCCCGGTTCCGACACGCCTCGCACTTCTTGCGCTGGCGCGAGGACCGAGACCCCAAGAGCTGCTCCTACGCCCAGCTGCTCCCCCCGCATCCGTTCTCGCTGGAGAAGATCGCCCGCGGGCAGGCGTGAGCCGTTCGGTAACGGTTTGGCGCGGGCACGCAGGTTGCTCACCTGCGTGCCCATGCCACTGGACTGCCAGCGCGTGCCGCAGGACCCGCTGCCCTCAGCGGACGCTGGCCGAGGCGCGAGCGGGTGAGCCCGCCGGCGCGCCGGACTTCGGCAGCTTCCCGGTGGCAGCCGCCACGCCCACCAGCAACAGGCCCGCCACGCCCGCGGCGATCGCCACGTACTTGGTGCGCTTCATCATGCTCGCGGCGCCGGCGAGCAGCTCCTCCCGCGTCTTGGCGGAGACGATGAGCGACACCCAGCTCGGGGCGATGATCTTCCCGCCCTCCGCCTTGCCCGCCACGTAGGCGCGGTTGAGCACCGGGAGGATCTTCTCGGTGACGGTGTACTTCGCGCTGTCCGGGAGAACGCGCCCGTCCCGGGTCAGCCCCGCCCGGACGATGAAGCCCTTGTCGCCGAACTTGAGGTTGTTCCCGTCCATCACGTTGAGCAGGCCCTTGCTGTTCGTCTTGTCGAAGGCCTTCTTGAAGTCATCGTCGCTGAGGCTGCTGAGCACCACCGCCACCGGGCCGCTGCCGTCGTCCACCGTCACCGGCGCGGCCTGCTTGCGCTCCTCGAGCGTCTCGCCGTTCTCGGACTCGCCCACCTTCCACTTCGCGCTCACCTGCAGCTCGAAGTACAGGCAGGGCGTCTGCGTGACCGGCGAGAGCAGCGGCTGCGCGCACTGCACCTTGCCCTGCACCGCGAGCGCGCCCCGGTTGCCGGCGAGCGCGGCCCCCTTGCTCGCCGCGTCCCCGGTGGAGACCAGCGGGGTGGACCCCAGCCGGCCGGACTTGTGCCTCTGCAGGAAGAACCCCAGCAACGCCATCGCCGCGACCACCAACAACACCACTCCGCCTACGAACATGTTCGGACTCCTTCAGGTGAGCTTGATGCCTCGAACGCGGGACCCACGGGCTGATGCCCTCGTGCAAGATTCTTCGCGCTGGCCTCCGCGGACTCCGCTAAAGGCCTTGCCATGTCGCTGCGCCCCTCCGAGCTGCGCGAAGTGGTGGAGGAGCTCTCCGCGCAGCTGGCCAGCGCGATCGTCCAGAAGGCCTTCTCGCCCTGGCCCCGGCTGGTCTTCCTGGAGCTGCGGCAGGTGGGGCGCAGCACGCTGCTCGCGCTCTCCGCCGAGCCGGAGCTGGGCCGGCTCTCCGTGGTGGACGAGCGCCCCGTCTCTCCCCAGACGCCGCCGCCGTTCCAGGCGCGGCTGCGCCAGGAGCTCACCGGCGCCCGGCTCGCGCGGGTGACCCTCCACGCCGCCGCGCGCTCGGTGGAGCTGGCCTTCGTCCGCGAGGAGAAGCCGCGCTCGCTGTGGCTGGAGCTCGCCAGCGGCGGGGGAGGGAATCTGGTGCTCGTGGGGGCGGGGAAGGTGCTCGGCTTCTCCGCCGAGCCGCGGCAGGGGCTGCGCGTGGGAGCGCCCTACGCCCCCGTCGAAGGGCAGCCCGCGCCGCCCTCCGCGCCGTCCCGGCTCGCGCCCCCCCCCGGCGAGCCGCTCGGCTTTTCGCGCGCGGCGGAGCGGCTGCTCTCCGGCAAGCAGGTGGGGCTGCGCGCGGGGGAACTGCGCCGGTCGTTGATGGCGCCGCTCAAGGCGAAGCTCTCCCGCACCCAGCGGACGCTGGAGAAGGTGAAGGCCGAGGCGCGCCGCCAGGGCGAGGCCGAGGAGCACCGCCGGCTGGGCGAGCTGCTCGCGCAGAACCTTCACCGGCTGAGCCGGGGTCAAAAGGAGATCTCCCTCATCCGCTATACGGAGGACGGGGAGGTGCAGGAGCGGGTCGCGATCGATCCGCGGCGCAGCCCCAAAGAAGAGGTGGAGTGGCGCTTCCACCAGTACCGGCGCCTGCTCCGCGGCTGCGAGCACGCCGCGCGGCGCGAGCGGGAGCTCTCCGCCGAAAGGGACGCGCTGCAGGCGCAGCTGGACGCGCTGGCCAACAGCCCGGACGAGGCGCTGGTGCTGCGCGCCGCCGGCGGCCCGCCCGCGCCGCAGAAGAGCGCCGGCGACTCACCGCGCGCGCGGCCCTACAAGGAGTATCTGGGCAGCGGCGGCGGGCGGATCTGGGTGGGGAAGGGGAGCGAAGGGAATGACGCGCTCACCTTCAAGATCGCCCGCCCGCACGATCTCTGGCTCCACGCGCGCGGCGTCCCCGGCTCGCACGTGGTGCTCCCGCTCGAGAAGGGCACGGTCCTCCCGCAGGAACTGCTCCTGGACGCCGCCCACCTGGCGCTCCACCACTCCGGCGCCAAGGGCGAGCCCCGCGGCGAGGTGAGCTACACGCAGGCCAAGTTCGTCCGGAAGCAGAAGGGCGGCGCCAAGGGGCAGGTGATCTACACGCGCGAGAAGACGCTGCTTCTGCGGGTGGAGCCGGCGCGCTTGGAGCGGCTCCTGCGCTCCGCCGAATGAGCGTTCGCTCTATATAAGGATGCGGGAAGGGATGTAGGTCTTGTGGCGCCACCAGGCAGGCCCGGTAGGTGCGTTGATCCCTTCTTCACGCCTGTGTTACACGACCGCCCCCTTCCCCGCCCATTCCCGGTGGGCAGTTCGCAGGTGACGGTTTCTTGTCGACGCGCTCCCCCCGGCTGACCCGTTCGCTAACGCGGTCCTCGGATCTCCGCCCGCCGCGCGCGGGGCGCGCTCCCGTCCCTTCCACCTTTTTCCCCGAACTACGCGCCCTTCGCCCAATGGGGGGCGAGGTGGTGAAACGGAACGAACGTTGCTAGCCGTCCCCGAAGCTCTTTTGCCCGGGAAGGGCCGCACTCGGAGGTAACCCTTGAAGCTTTTCCTCGGTGCACTGCTGTCTCTGGGCGTCAGCGTCGCGGCGAACGCGCAGACCCCAGCCCCTGTTCCCGCCGCGGATCCCAAGACCGAGACGGCCGCCGCGCCCGCGGCCCCCGCCGGTGAGTCCCCCGCGCCGGTCATCGCGGAGAAGAAGAAGGAGGACGGGACCCCCGAGCTCTCCGTGATCGCCCAGACCGCGGAGGCGCAGGCCACCATCACCGGCTGGAAGATCTCCGCCAGCTTCAACAACGACGTGGGGCTCGGCACCTTCACCAACGGCAACGAGGCCACCCACCGCTCCATCACCGGCGGTCTGACCATCGGCCCGTCCTACAGCTTCAGCGTCATGGGCAAGAAGCTCTCCGCCTCCGCCCGCGTGGCGCTCGGCTGGGAGTACACGCAGCCGGACGCGATCAACGGCCGCCGCTTCGACTGGAGCGACCTGCGCTTCGGCCTCTCCGCCCCCGCGGTCTTCCGCGAGAAGGCGTTCACCGGGATCGCGATCAGCCCGCGCATCGGCTTCACCGTCCCCACCACGCTCAACAGCTGGCAGGCGAAGACCATCACCGTGCTCTCCGCCGGCGCGGACCTCTCCCGCACCTTCGGCAACTTCGACCTGCTCTACCGCCTCTCCGCCAGCCGCGGCTTCCACGCCCAGCAGATGGTCGGCACGCTCGCCACCTCCGTCCCCTTCCAGAGCACCACCGCCAAGTGCCGCGGCAACGACACCTTCTGCGACTACGGCGGCATGAACACCGAGTGGAGCGTCTCCAACCTGGTCTCCGCCGCCTGGCGCGCCACCGACTCGCTCGCGTTCGACGCCAGCCTGATGATCGGCCAGAACTGGCACTACCCGCTGCCGCAGGATGAGTTCACCCCCAAGGGCGTGGACAGCAACGGGAACCCGGTCGCCCGTGGCGGCTACGTCAAGAGCGATCAGCTCCAGGCCTCGGCCGGCGTCAGCTACGCCTTCACCGATCACCTCGAGGCCGGCTTCGGCATCGGCTGGAGCTCCTCCCCCCTCACCTTCGCGGACGGCGCCTGGCGGCTCCGCGGCCCTCTGGATTACCCGTCGAGCCAGGCCGTCAGCTTCTCCCTCGGTATCTCCGCTCTCTACTAAGCCCTCTCTTACGTCCTTTCGAACATGCCCAATCCCTGTGGAGGAAACATGAACCGGATGCCTTATCGCCCGTCGCTGTTGGCGGCGGCGGCGTTGAGCGCCCTCTTGCTGGCCGCCTGCGCTCAGAGCAACGGCGAGATCAGCCGGGTGCAGCCCAACGTGATGAAGAAGACCGACCTGCTCGGCGCGCAGTGGTACATCCGGAACACCGTCACCCAGTCTCCGGCCACCAGCGACTTCACCTACGTGGGCCAGACCGGGAAGCTCGAGAAGATCGTCTTCGAGATCACCGAGGGCGAGCTGGTCGGCTACCGCGCCTATCCGTACATGCCGGGCAGCGAGACCAACGTGGACCCCAAGTCCATCACGTCCGGCAGCACCAGCCGCTTCTGCGACACCTCCGGCAAGTGCGCCGAGTCCCAGCAGTTCTACGGGGCGCCGATCGTCCGCTACGCGATCAAGAGCCACTTCGACATCCAGTACTCCTACAGCGCGCAGACCGGCGAGCCCTCCAACGTGAAGGTGGAGAACTCCAGCGACCGCGCCTGGCACGAGCGCGAGTACATCCGCGTGGACTGGTCCACCAACCAGGCCAACTCCGGCAACAGCCTCTTCTTCGACACCTTCCAGAACCCGGCCCAGGCCTCCACCGTCAACGCGTGGATCGAGCCGAACGAGCCCAACACCGACCCGTACGACTGGCCCGTCCGCGAGTACACCGGTGAAAAGGACAAGCAGCAGCTCGCGTACTTCGACTTCACCGCCCGCTACTACGTGAAGCCCTCCACCATCGACTTCGGCGATGGCTACGTGATCCCCATCTGCTACCTCTTCGGCGGGCAGCAGTACGACTGCACCTCGCAGCAGGTGAACATCCGCACCTCGCTCGCCCGGATTGATCCGAACCACACCAACAACTACGAGCCGCTCGTCTACAGCAACGACGCGATGGCCAAGTTCGGCTACTTCCGCACCGAGCGGCTGACCTACGACCGGCAGCACGGCGTCACCGAGACCGGCCGCCTCCTGCTCGCCAACCGCTACCGCCTCTGGAAGGAGACCTTCGAGAAGAACGCGGACGGCTCCCCCAACAAGAGCAAGCCGCTCGCCTTCGACAAGCGCACCGTCGAGCCGATCGTCTACTACGTGGCCCCGCAGCGCCGCATGGGCTCCGCGGACACCTACAAGCAGTACCTCGAGGCCGCCCGCACGCTGGAGAGCCACTGGGACGTGGCCTTCCGCCGCGCCGTGGCCGCCGCCCAGGGCACCACCCCGGACAAGGTCGCCCAGGTCCTCTACATCTGCGAGAGCCCGGTCCCGGAGAAGGACACGCTGACCGGCGCGGCCCCGCCGGCCGCCTGCGGCGCCCCTGGCTACGAGGCGCGCATGGGCGATGTCCGCAAGAGCTTCCTCTACACCATCACCGAGCCCGTCCCCAACGGCCTGCTCGGCTACGGCCCCATGTCTCCTGACCCGGAGACCGGCGAGATCGTCTCCGCCAACGCCAACGTCTACACCGGCGCGGTGGACAGCTCCGCGCAGTCCCTGCTCACCGAGATGGACTTCCTGGTGGGCGACAAGAGCGTGGACGACATCATCAGCGGCCGGGACGTGAAGGAGTACCTCTCCCGGAACCCCGCCTACAGCTCGCCGCTCTCCCAGAAGAGCGGGCTCATCTACTCCGAGCTCCAGGGTGAGGCGGTCCAGAAGTCGGACGAGCTCTCGGTCGGCGCGTTCGACCGCCCCACCGCGCAGCTCTCGCAGATCGTCAGCAAGTTCCGCGTGACCGGCCTGCCCACCACCCAGCTCTCCTCGCTGCGCACCGCGGCGGACAAGCTGGCGCAGTTCCCCTCCATGGAGGCCGCGCTGCTCGACAACCCGGAGCTCGAGGCGGACGTGATGGGGATGGTCCCCGCCGCGCTCTCGCAGAAGGCGCTCACCGACCCGGCGCTCGCCCGCGAGCTCAAGCGGGACGTGCTGCTGCGCTTCCCCGAGTTCCACCAGAAGTTCGTGAAGGCGCGCTACCAGTGGGCCAACAGGAACAACGTCACGCTCGCTGACTTCGTGGACCGGCCGATCCTCGGCACCGCCTTCGCCGAGCACAACAAGCGCCGCGCCCGCATGAACGAGCTCCAGGCCAAGCCTTGGGACGTCTGCGGCGGCCGCGCCTGCACCGAGTCCGAGGCCCGCACCATCGCCGACAACGAGATCCGCCGCCGCTTCCAGCAGAGCGTGTGGCGCGCCACCGCCGAGCACGAGATCGGCCACACCTTCGGCCTGATGCACAACTTCCAGGGCTCGTTCGACGCGCTCAACTACCACGACAAGTACTGGGAGCTGCGCAAGCCCACGCTCGGCGTGCTCCAGAACAACGAGCTCAAGGTCCCGCGCACCCCCACGGACCTGAAGAACGCCTCTGACGGCACCGAGGAGCAGCTGCTCGCCGGCATGCACGACTACGAGTACTCCTCCATCATGGACTACGCCGGCAAGTCCAACGCCGACTGGAAGTCCGTGGGCAAGTACGACGAGGCGGCGATCATCTTCGCCTACTCCGGCACCAGCGAGCCCGGCTACGTGGAGGTCTTCAACGCCGCCCGCCGCAGCGAGCTGTCCTTCAACGGCACGGACGGCAAGACGCTGAAGATCACCGGCGCCGGCGTGGACCTGCCGGTCGTCAACGCGGCCCGCCGCACCAACGCCGCCCCGAACTACGGCGAGCGCTTCCACTACTCCACGCTGCCCCTCCACTTCGGTGAGGGCTCCGGCATGGAGCAGGTGATGGCGGACGGCCTGGCGAAGTTCCGCCAGCGCAAGCTGATGAAGTGGGCGGACGTCCGCAAGGCGAGCGACACCCTGCGCGAGAAGCTCAAGGCCGGCTCCATCTCGGACGCGGACACCGCCAACGTCCCGCTGGAAGTCCCGTACATGTACTGCAGCGACTACGAGGAGGGCGCCACGCTCTCCTGCAACATGTGGGATCGCGGGCCGGACTACTACGAGATGACCCGCACGTGGCTGGAGACCTACTGGAACAGCTACTACTTCACCCACTTCAAGCGGGACCGGCTCTTCTTCAACTCCAACTGGGCCACCAACCAGAGCTACTCCACCTTCACGGACGCCTCCGCCGTGTACAAGCACTGGGTCCACGCGCTCTTCGGCCGCACCGCCGGCGGCGCGCAGCCCATGGGCGACTACCGCAGCGGCCCGTACGGGTACGACCCGCTGGTCCAGGACGTCTGGACCATGGCCACCCTGGACGGCATCAACAACCTGCTGCGCGTGATGGCGGTGCCCCCCACCGGCTACTTCATGCGCCGCACCCGCGACCCCAACGGCGACGAGGTCCCGCGCTGGGAGGTCGTCTCCGAAGGCGATGACTTCGACAACATCAACGACACCGGCCGCGCGACGCTGAAGGAGTACTACTCCAACAACGGCAACTACCGGGCGGACGCCTTCGCGGTCCTCACCCGCGGCGAGGCTCGCCGCATGTACTCGCGCTACGACTTCAAGAGCGGCGCGGGCTTCTTCAACCGCATGCTCGAGGCCGGTCACTACAACGACCAGTACGGCGCGATGATCGCCGCGGTCCTCCCCGAGGCCACCTTCCTCGGCGTGGACGACTACGCGGACCAGAACCGCTACTACATCCCGTACTACCTGATCTTCCGGAAGGAGCTCGGCGACACCTTCGGCGCGCTCTGGTCCATGGATGAGCCGAAGATCCGGCCGACCATGTACTTCACCCGCGACAACGCGGGGAACGTGACCGATGTCCCGGCGCTCCAGTTCCAGACCAAGATCGCCGGCTCGTCGTACATCAACGGCTTCAACTACCCGAAGCCGGAGGTGATCGACTTCACCAACACCTCCAACGCCCCGGCCAACATCCAGCTCACCTGGACCAGCCGCATCTACGCCCTGTACTTCGGCATGGCGCTCTTCTCCGTCAACTACGACGTGGACTACGCCAAGCAGAACCAGGTCTACAAGCTGGGCGGCTCCGAGCAGATCACCGTGGCGGCCGGCTTCCACACCGTGGAGGTCCAGGACGTGACCACCGGCTCCATCTACGTGGCGCTCGAGAAGGACGGCGCGGTCCCCGCGGATAGAACCCCGGCGGTCCGGATGATCAACCAGGCCAAGCAGTACCTGGCGGTCGTCAACGATCCCCGGCTGCAGCTCTCCCCGGAGGAGTGGACCAACCCGGCGCGGGTGGAGGCGAAGCGGAAGGAGTACACCGAGTACTTCCGCGACACCGTCCGCGACCTCGACCTGATGCGCGGCATGTACAGCATCTACGGGCACCCCTTCTAAGCCATGGCCCTCCACACTTTCCCTTCCATGAAGCTCATCGGAGTGACCCACATGTCCAACCGCATCCTCCGCTTGGTGGGCTGCCTGGCCGCGGTGGCGTTCGCCGCCGCCTGCGGCAAGAGCCCTGACGCGATCGACCGGACCCAGCCGAACTACCTCAAGAAGTCCGACTTCCTCGACGGTGCCTGGTACATGCAGGACACCGTCGTGGAGGTGCCCGCCACCTCCACCATCAGCTTCGAAGGTCTGCAGGGGCGGATGGAGAAGATCCGCTTCGAGGTCCAGGAGAAGCACCTCGTCGCGTACCGCACCTACGAGTGGATGCCCGGCACGGATCCGCTGGTGGACCAGAAGAACTCGCGCATCGGCAAGACCGTGCTGCTCAACGGCAAGCCCTACCGCGGCGCGATGATCGCGGCCTACCCGATCGAGAGCCACTTCGACCGGCAGCGGATCTACAACCCGGCCACCGGCGAGCAGGGCAACGTGCTCGAGGAGAACACCACGGACCGGCCCTGGTACGAGCGCGAGTACATGCGCGTGGACTGGAGCCGGAACGACGCCTACAACCTCCTCCAGACCAGCAACCCGTCGGACCCCACCCGCCCGTACGCGAACGTCTACGTCACCCCGGTGGATCAGCGCCCGGGCGATGAGGCCTTCCTCACCGAGTACGCCACCGTCGCCGGGAAGCAGAAGCTGACGTACTTCGACTTCACCGTCCGCGCCATGTGGAACCCGGACAAGGTGGACTACGGCTCCTACGGGGAGATCCCCTACTGCCTCTTCAACCCGCGCTTCGACTGCGAGAGCGCGGTGGTGAAGACCCGCTACTCCTTCCTGCGCGTGGACGAGGACCACGTCCAGGACTTCGAGCCGCTGCTCTACACGGACAAGATGGCCACCAAGTTCGGCTTCTTCCGCGACGAGCGCCTCTCCTACGACCGCAACCGCGGCGTCACCGAGTCCGGCCGCTCGCCCTTCGCCAACCACCACAACATCTGGGTGAAGGCGCACGAGACCGACGCCACCGGCAAGACCACCGTCATCCCGGTGGAGAAGCGCACCCCGCAGCCGATCGTCTACCACCTGACCCCGAACTTCCCGGCCAACCTGCTCCCTGCCGCCAAGCAGATCCAGGACTCGTGGGATCACGCCTTCCGGCGCGCGGTGGCGGTGCCCCGCGGGATCGCGATCGAAGACGCGCCGCAGATGTTCTACCTCTGCCAGACCCCGGTCCCGGCCGGCGCTCCTGCCGCTTGCGGCAAGGAGGGGCTGACCCCGCGCATCGGCGACATCCGCTACAACCTGGTCGCGTGGATCGACAAGCCGCAGATGGCCGGTCCGCTCGGCTACGGCCCCTCCGGCTCGGATCCGGAGACCGGCGAGATCATCCAGGCCGCCGCGTACATCTACGGCGCCGGGATGGACAGCTGGGCCGGTGACGCTCAGCAGGTGCTCGAGACCCTCACCGGCACGCTCGGCGACTGCGACTCCAAGGCGGACCCGCTGGCCTGCGCCCTGGACACCCTGGTCTCCGGCAAGAACATCAGCGAGGACGTGATCCGCAACTTCGCCCCCACCGACGTGCGCCGTCCTGTCTCCGGGCCGTGGCAGTCGCTGGATCAGGGGCTCACGGGCGATCCGCAGAAGCCGCTCGCCGCGTTCGCCAAGCTCGCGCCGCAGCTGCAGAGCCAGATCGACGCGTACAAGACCGCCCGCACCCTGCCGCTGCGCAAGGAGAACCGCCGCGCGGTGGTGGACAAGCTCATCTCCCAGAACCCGCAGCTGGAGTCCGAGCTGATCGACAGCCCGGAGGTTCGCGCCTACGTGATGGCCATGGCACCGGGCGACACGCTCCGCAAGCGGCTCGCCGCGGATCCGGCCTTCTACCGGCAGGTGGCGCGTCAGTCGATGCTCCGCCCGGACGAGCTCACCCGCTTCTACAAGCAGCGGCTGGACTTCGCGAACAAGCACAACATCTACCTGGCCGAGTTCGCGGATGACGCGTGGTACGGGCTCGCGGTCTCCATGAAGGACAAGTTCGTGGCCCGCATGACCGAGCTGCAGTCCAAGGGCAACGACGCCTGCGCCGTGAAGACGGCCTGCACCAAGGCCGAGGCCCGCAACCTGGCCCGCACGGACATCTGGAACGAGCTGCGGCTGCTCGGCTTCCGCAGCGTCACCGAGCACGAGGTCGGCCACACCCTGGGCCTCACCCACAACTTCCAGGGCTCGTACGACGCCATGAACTTCAAGGACGGCTACTGGGATCTGCGCAAGCAGACCATCGGCGTGATGGTGGCCGGCAAGCGCGTGCTGCCGACCTCACCCCAGAACCTGCTGGACGCCGCCCAGATGAACGGCGCCCAGATCAAGGGCCGCATGCGCGAGTTCCAGTACTCCACCATCATGGACTACGGCTCGCGGATGAACTCGGACATCCACGGGATCGGCAAGTACGACGAGGCGGCCATCCTGTTCGGCTACGCCGGCGGCGGCGAGCCCGGCTGGGTCGAAGTCTTCAAGGAGGCCCGCACCGACTACCAGGTGCCCAACCTCCCCATGGAGACGGACAACCCGTCCAAGCGGCTGGTCATCCGCGGGGCGCACACGGAGATCCCGCTCGCCCAGGTGGAGCACTACACCCCGGCCTCGCCGTTCTACACGGACCGCTTCCACTACACGACGCTGCCCTTCCACTTCGCGGACGCCAACCAGACCTTCGAGAAGGCGCTGGATCAGGGCATCGCGCGCATGGGGACCCGCGGCTACAAGAAGTGGAGCGAGCTCGAGCCGAAGTACGCGAAGATCGAGGCCGCCCTCAAGCAGTGGAACCTCTCGGTGGGCGGCTTCCAGAGCGCGGACTGGGAGAAGGCGCGCGACGTGATCGGCGCCTCCGTCCCCGGCATGCCCATGGAAGTCCCGTACATGTACTGCTCGGACTACGAAGTCGGCGCGAACCTCGCTTGCAACCTCTGGGACCAGGGCGCGGACTTCTACGAGATCAACTCGGACTGGATCCAGCGCTACAAGGGCTACTACCTCTTCAACAACTTCAAGCGCGACCGCTTCGGCTTCGGCCCGGACTCCGTGCTGGCCCGCAACTACAGCCGGCTGATGGCGAACCTGCCGAACGTCTACCAGCACTGGCTCTTCAACATCTTCTGGCTGCAGGACTTCTACAAGGTCAACAGCGAGCAGATGGAGGAGTTCTTCGGCGTGGGTGACCCCCTCATCCAGAACTACTGGACGATGGCGGTCTTCGACGGCCTGAACACCATGCTACAGACGCTGGCCACGCCGTCCGCCGGCTACTACGGCCGCAGCGCGGATGGCACCTGGAAGCTGCTGCCCCAGAACACCGCCGAGGCCAACCGGCTCTCGCCCTCCGTGGAGGACGCGCTCAAGCAGGCGGTGCTCGCCAGCGGCTACAACGACTTCGTCTACGTGCCCCGCGGCGACGCCCGCAGCATGTACACGATCTACGACAGCACCGGCTTCGACTTCTTCACCCGGGTCAACGAGGTGGGCCACTTCTGGGATCAGTTCGCCGGCATGGTGGCGATCACCCAGAGCGAGACCAACTTCCTCGGCGTGGACCGCGGCTCGGACGCGCTGCGCTACTCGCTGCCGTACTACATCACCTTCCCGAAGGAGCTCGCCCGCACCTACTCCGGCGTCTGGACGCAGGACAACAAGCGCTACGCGGGCAACCTGGTGAAGAACGGCGACGGCACGGCCCGGGTGATTCCGCCGGTGCTCGCGCGCGCTCAGGACTACATCTCCGGCTTCGAGTACCCGCCGGCCACCGCCACGCCGGTGGACGGGAACGGCAGCCCGCTGCCGATGGAGAAGGTGGAGCCCACGCCGCCTTGGACGACGCGCTTCTACACCCAGCTGTACGGGATGGCGTACTTCACCGAGAACTTCAACCAGGACTTCGCCAGCCAGAACCAGGTGTTCCGGCTCGGCTCTGGCGAGAGCATCACCCCGGCCCCTGGCTACTCGGTGGTCTCGTTCAAGGATCCGTTCGGCGGCGGCTACTCCTACGCGGCGCTCAAGAAGGACGGCCTCACCGAGCTGCCCGCGGCCCCGTCGCTCGTCCAGTCCGCCGCCACCTACAGCGCCAAGTGGGATCAGGCGAAGGTGGGCAACACCAAGGTGGACGGCCTGACCGCCACCGAGTGGGAGGCCAAGACCCGCGAGGCGGTGCGCGGCCTGGAGATGATGCGCGGCCTGTACGGCGTCTTCGGCCGGGCCTGGTAGCGGCCGTCTAGGTTGGTGATTTGCGCGGCGCCTGAGGAGCCCTCAGGCGCCGCGTTGCTTTTGGAGGCCTGCTCGCTTCGATGAGCCAACACGTCTGCGCGCGCTGCCCGCGGGTGCTCACCGCCTCCTGCTGCGAGGTGGACGAGGACGAGCAGCTGGCCACCCTCACCCCGGCGGACGTGGCGCGGGTGGCCGAGCACACCGGCTGGCGGGCGGAGAAGTTCAGCGAGCAGGAGTGGCTGACCCCGGAGGAGGCGGCGGCTTACGAGCGGCGGCGCCCGCTCTACGTGGGCTACTTCCGGCGGAGCACGGCGCGGCTGACCTTGCGGCGGGCGCAGGGCGCGTGCGTGTTCCTCGACCGCGCGCGGGGCTGCACCTTGCCTTCGGACGTGCGGCCCACGGCGTGCCGGCTCTACCCGTTCGAGCTGTGGCCGGACGGCCAGTGGAGCTTGCAGGTCGCCCGCTTCGGGGACCTGGACGAGGCCGCGGCGCAGCGGGGCGCGGCGTGCCTGGCGGTGGAGGAGGCGGAAGGCATGGACGACGTCCTGCGCGCCTTCTCGCTCACGCGCGAGCAGGTGGAGGCGATCGGCGCGCAGCTGCGGGAGGAGGTGAGGGCGGCGGCGGGGACTGGCTCCGCTGATCCCCGACGCCGCTCGAGGTAGCCCACCGAGGGCGGTGCCTGTCCCCCCCGCTTCTGCGCTCATCGTGGCAGGGTGTCCCCCCCGCTTCTGCGCTCATCGGGGCAGGGCTCTGCCTCGATGATCGCAGCAGAGAGGGGACAGGCACCGCCCTCGGTGGCCTCTCGCGAAAATCGCGGGAGATCAGCGGAGCCAGCCCCGCCAGCCGGTCCCCCCGCTTCTGCGTTCATCGTGGCAGCGTCCCTTGCCTCGATGATCGCAGCAGAGAGGGGACAGGCACCGCCCTCGGTGGCCTCTCGCGAAAATCGCGGGAGATCAGCGGAGCCAGTCCCTGCGGGGCGCACCGAGTCCGAGCTAGAAAGCGCGGGATGAAGACCTACTTCGCGGGGCTGCACGTCCGCGCCGTCACCAAGCAGCGCGGCGCGACCTTGCGCGAGCAGCTCCTCGAAGCGCTGCCGGACCTCTACGCACAGCTGGGCTACTCGCAGGCCGCGGCGTCCGGCCCGGACCTCGCAGCGCAACGCGTGATGGCGGTGGGTCCGGCGGCGCCCTGGATCTCCCTCTACGAGACGCGCCTGGACGAAGGGGAGCGCGCCGGGTTCGACGAGCTTGGCCAGCGCCTCTCGAAGGCGCTCGCGGCGGACGTCGTCGGCGTCCAGCTCGAGCACCCGCCTCGCGTCACGCTGCGGCTCTACACGTCCGGCGCGCGCGCCGCGGAGCTGGTCTGTGAGCCCTCGTCGAACGTCGCTGACTTGGACGCCCAGCTCGCGCGAGAGGAGTGGCGCGCGCTCTGTGAGAAACCGCCGTTCGGCGGCCTGGCGGAGTGGGGCCAGACCACGCTCGCCAAGCTCGAGGGGAGCCTGTGGCAGTCGAAGGACGCCTTTAAAGATCCGAAGTGCTCGCGGGCGCGCAAGCCCGTGGCGCGCAGTGGGGCGCTCTGCTTCCGCTTCGAGGACGTCCCGCTGATCCACCGGACGTGGCCGCCGGCCCTGCGGATGGAAGATCACTACCGGGCCCGGATCGGCCTGCGGCTGCGGGTGCGGGCAGAGCGGGAGGGCAGCGCTGAGCTCGTCCTGCGCGCGGTCCCGCTCGACAACCCAGCGGGTGGCGCCCGGGTGAGCACTCGCCTGAAGGTCACCCGCAAGTCCCGCGCGGGGCGCGGTGCCTTGTAGATCCCTTGCACGGACGTCAAGCGGGCGACGGTTGGATGTGGGACGCCAGGCGCCCACCCGCCTTGAGTCTGTCCTCGCCCAAAGTAGGATCTTCCTCCGTGACGTCGCAGGCGCCGTTCCAGCTCACCCTCTTTGACGCGCAGACCTCGCGCAGCCTGTTGCCGAGGCCGCTGCCGTCACGTCAGGAGGCGCTCTCCAAGGCGGAGCACCTGGCGCACCGCCTGTCGCGGGAGCTGGGGCTGCCGGTGCGGCTCTCGGTGACGGACAACCGCTCCACCATGGTCAGCTTCCGCCGGGCGCCGAACAACCTGCGGCTGCGGATCCACCACATGTTCCTGGACGCGCCGGACGCGGTGGTGCGCGCCATCGCGGACTACGCGGGGCGGGGGCACCGGGCGGCGGGGCCGGTGCTGGACGACTACATCCGCGGGCGCCAGCCGCTGATCCGCCAGGAGCGCTTCCGGGAGCCGGAGCTCAACCCGCTGGGGCGCTGCTTCGATCTCCAGGCGCTCTTCGACCGCGTGAACGAGACCTACTTCCACGGCAGCATCCACGCGCAGATCGGCTGGGGGCGGATGCCGGGGAAGCGGCGGCGCAAGTCCATCCGCCTGGGCGTGTACGACCATCAGACGCGGGAGATCCGCATCCACCCGGCGCTGGACCGCCCGGACGTCCCGGCGTTCTTCGTGGAGTTCATCGTCTTCCACGAGATGCTGCACCAGCTCTTCCCTTCGGCTTCGCGCGGCCTGCGCCGGGTGCACCACCCGCGCGGCTTCCGGGACCGCGAGCGGGCGTTCCCCTTCTACGAGGCGGCGCTCCAGTGGGAGAAGCAGAACCTGCGCGTGCTGCTGCGCGGCTGAGCGCCGGCACCTGCGCCAGGAATGCCTCGCCGCGCGGCGAGAGCCCGTAGCCCACCTCGAAGCTCTGCGTCAGCCCCAGCTTCTTCAGCTTCCGCACGTCCACCTTGAAGGGCAGCGTCTCCCGGCCGAAGGACTTGGCGAGCCGGCTGGCGGCCACCTTCGGCCGCCGGCGGATCAACCGCAGCGTCTGCAGCGTCCAGGGCGCCTTCCCGTCCAGCTTGCGCAGCCGCGCGAAGAGCGCCGTGGCCGCCTCCGTGGAGAGGTCCGCCTCCAGCGCGAGCGGCACGCGATCTCCATCTCCGCCGTGGTGGAGCTGGATGCGCACCAGCGGCGTGTCGTCCGCCACCGGCCCGAGCGCGGCGAGGAACTGCGTCAGCTCCTCGCGGGAGTCGAAGCCGGCGAGCGCGGCCTCCTGCTCGGTCACCGAGCCGAGCGTGGTCATCTGCACCGCGTCCACCTCGAGCACGCCGATCGGATGGCACCGGTAGCGCCCGCCGACCTTCACCCGCGGCCTGTCCCACCGTCGGAAAGTCAGGGTGATTCGCCCATCAACGAGCCCTGCGTGGAACCGCTTCTGAAACAGCAGCATCCGGGCTTGACCTCCACTCTGGGGAAACCGATTGTGCGCGCCCACATGAGACGCGCGAAGATCGTTTGCACCCTGGGCCCCTCGTCGATGACCCAGGACATGTTGGAGCAGCTTTTGGCGAGCGGGATGGACGTCGCCCGGCTCAACTTCTCCCATGGGTCGCACGAGCAGCACGCCAAGTCCATCGAGATGCTGCGCCAGGCCTCGCTGAAGGTCCGCAAGGCGGTGGGCATTCTCGGGGACCTCCAGGGCCCGAAGATCCGCACCGGCCGCCTGGTGAAGGGCAGCACCGAGCTGAAAGAAGGCGCGGAGTATTCCATCACCACGGACGAGTCCGTGCCGGGGACGGACGAGATCGTCTCCACCACGTACCCGCACCTCGCCTCGGACGTGAACGTGGGGGATCGCATCCTCCTGGACGACGGCCTGCTCGAGCTGCGCGTGTTGGCCACGGACAAGAAGGCGCTGGTGCGCACGCAGGTGATCCACGGCGGCATCCTCAAGAACAACAAGGGGATCAACCTCCCGGGCGTGGCGCTGCGAGCGGAGGCGCTCACGCCGAAGGACAAGGAGGACCTGCTCTTCGGGATCAAGGCGGGCGTGGACTACGTGGCGCTCAGCTTCGTCCGCTCACCGGGCGACCTGGACATCGCGCGGGCGGTGATGAAGGAGGCCGGCCGCCAGGTGCCGATCATCGCCAAGCTGGAGAAGCCGGAGGCGCTCGCCCGGCTCGATGCGATCCTCGACAAGACGGACGGCGTGATGGTGGCGCGCGGCGACCTGGGCGTGGAGATCCCGCCCGAAGAGGTCCCGGCGATCCAGAAGGACATCATCCGGCGCGCCAACCACCGCGGCCTGCCGGTGATCGTGGCCACGCAGATGCTCAACTCGATGATCGACCATCCGCGCCCCACGCGCGCGGAGGCGTCGGACGTGGCGAACGCGGTGTTCGACAGCGCGGACGCGGTGATGCTCTCGGGCGAGACCGCGTCCGGGCGCTACCCGCTGGAGTCGGTCCAGATGATGGACCGGATCGTCCTGGCGGCCGAGAGCGCCATGCGCAGCAGCTTCCAGCGCCGCGGCCCGGGCGAGCCGGCGGTCATCCCCGCGCCGTTCCCGGACACCATCTGCGGCATCGCCTGCCGCGCCGCGCGCGAGGCGGGGGCCACGTTGATCGCCGCGTTCACGCTCTCCGGCACCACCGCGCGGCTGCTCTCGCGCTTCCGGCCGCAGGTGCCGATCATCGCCTTCAGCCCGAACCAGGAGGTCCGCCGCCGGCTCGCGCTGCTCTGGGGCGTGGTCCCCCGCGTGCTCGAGCCGATCCAGGAGACCGAGGCCATGGTCCGCCGCGTCGAAGAGGAGCTCCTCTCCCGTGGGCTGGCCCAGAAGGGCGACAAGGTGGTGATCGTCTTCGGCGCGCCGGTGGGGCAGCCCGGGAAGATCAACAGCCTCCGCCTGCACCAGATCTCCGGCTAGTGCACACTCCTCGTTGACGTTGACGTTGACGTTGACGTTGACGTGGTCGTTGACGTGAACGTGGACGTGGACGTGCGACGGACGTTGGCCGCGTGGTCGACTCCGCGAGCGGAGTGTCGCGAACTGCCGTCGCACGTCCACGTCCACGTCCACGTTCACGTCAACGTCAACGTCAACGTCAACGAGAGCGCCTACGCCGGCTTCTGGGGCAACGCCCGCTTGGGCACGTCGGCCTCGACGAACACGGTATACAGCGCGGGGTCCAGCTGCCCGGATTGCGACTCCTTCTTCAGGATGTCGAGCGCGAGCGCGTGGGGCACGGCCTTCTTGTAGGGCCGGTCCGAGGCGGTGAGGGCGTCGTAGATGTCGGAGATCGCCATCATCTTCGACTGCACGGGGATGACGGTGGTGGGGATGGCGCGGGGGTAGCCGGTGCCATCCAGCTTCTCGTGGTGCGCGTAGGCGATCTCCGGCACGCGGCGCAGGGCGCGGGTCCAAGGGATCTGCGTGAGGAAGCGGAAGGTGTGCGTGACGTGGCTCTCAATCTCCTTGCGCTCGGCGGCGGAGAGCGAGCCGCGGGGGATGGAGAGCACCTCCACCTCCTTCGGCGAGAGCAGCGCGCGGGCCTCTCCGCGGCCGCCCTTGAAGGCGATCTGGGCGAGCCCGGTGAGCTTCTCGAAGCCGCCCTGGGCGAGCACGGTGGGGCGGTTGCAGGTGAGGACGAACTCGAAGGCGTCGTCCAGCTCCTTGAGCTCGGCGGCGAGGCGGGCGGACTCCTCGGCGTCGATGGCGGGCAGCTCCTTCTCCCCGCGGGCGCGGACGGCGGCGAAGCGCCGCTGCCAACTGTCCAGCTCGCGGTCCTTGCGGGCCAGCTCGAAGCGGGCGCGCAGCATCTCCAGCTCATGCGGGTAGAGCTTCTCCGCCTTCACCAGCACGTGCTCGCGCACGCCCACCTTGCCGAAGTCGTGCAGCAGCGAGGCGTAGCGGATCTCCTGCAGGTCCTTCGCGTTGAAGCGGACGTTGGCGTAGGGCCCTGTGGTGAGCTTCTCCGCGCATTGGGCGAGCTCCACGGTCAGCGCCGCCACGCGGCCGGAGTGGCCGGCGGTGGTGGGATCGCGGGACTCGATCGCCACCACGGACGCGGAGACGAAGCCCTCGAAGAGCCGGTTGATCTCTTCGTGGAGCAGCGCGTTCTCGATGGCGGAGGCGGCCTGCCCGCCGAGCGCGAGCAGGAGCTCCTCGTCCTCGCCGTCGAACGGCCCCTCCTTGGAGTTGAGCGCCTGGATGACGCCGACGATCTCTCCGGACGCATCCCGCATCGGGACGCAGAGGATGGACTGCGTCCTGTAACCGGAGGAGAGATCGAAGCTGCGGTTGAAGCGGGGATCCGCGTAGGCGTCCGGCAGGTTGAGCACCTCGCCACTCTGTGCCACGGCGCCGGCGATGCCGGTTCCCACCGGGAAGCGGATCTCCCCGCTGGCACCCTGGGCGATCTTCGACCAGAGCTCATTGCGCTCGCGGTCCAGCAGGAAGAGCGAACAGCGGTCGGCGTGGACCACCTTGCTCGCCTCGGTGAGGATCAACGGCAGCAGGTGCTCTATGTTGCGTTGCGCCTGCATCGCCTTGGCCACGTCGAGGATCGACGTCAGCTTCTCCACGCGGCGCTTCAGGTCGACCGGCTTGGAGGGTGGAGCCATCGCCATGGATGAGCGCGTTTTACCACGAAGGCATGTAGGTCCCCGGGGCACCTCCCCGCGGCGCGCGTGGGTGTGCGTGCTCCTCCTGCTCGGCACCGGGTGCCTGGGCGGCTTCCTGCGCGTGCAGCGGGTGTCGTTGGGCGAGCGGCTGGAGGTCTTCCTCGGCGGCGGCGGCAACAGCGGTGTGCTCCGCCACGGGCGCGAGGCGCTGATCATCGACGCCAAGCTCGGCAGCTACACCCGGCGCCTCGCGCGCAGCGGGGAAGAGCAGGACGGCGCGCTCTACGAGCGGGTGCGGCGGATGGTGCTCACCCACTTCCACGCGGACCACGCGCAGGAGCTGGACCTCTTCCCGGAGCTGGGCGCGGTGCTGGTCCACCCGCGCTCGCGCGAGCGGCTGGTGGAGAAGCCGCCCGCGGGCACGCCGGCCACGCTGCCGTACGTGGAGGTGGAGCGCGAGCTCTCCATCCAGCTCGGGGGCGAGGAGCTGCTGGTGGTGGCGCCGGGCCTGGCGCACACGGACGGGGACCTCGTCGCGCTGCTGCCGCAGCGGGGCGTGCTCTTCACCGGGGACATCGTGCTCGCCGGCTACGAGCCGGAGGTGGCGGAGGGCGGGGATATCCTGGCGTACCGGGCCACGCTGGAGCGGATCCTCCTGCTCCAGTTCCAGACGGTGGTGCCGGGGCATGGGCCGGTGACGGACCGCCGCGGCGTGGAGCGCTACCGGGACTACTTCGCCGCGCTGGAGGAGGCCGTGCGCGCGCAGCGCGCGGCGGGGCACAGCGCGGATCAGGCCGCGGCGGAGGTGAAGCTGCCGGCGTTCGATGACCTGAAGCCGCTGCCGTTCGGCTTCTCCTCGAGGGAGAAGACGGTGCGCAAGATGTACGAGGCGCTCGCCCGTTGATCGGCTGTTGCTGAGCCACCCCTCCGTTCACCCCGAGCGAAGTCGAGGGGCGCCCGTGCTCCCGTCACCCGTTCACCCCGAGCCCCTCGGCTAACGCTCGGGGCAGGCAAGTCGAGGGGCGGCACTGCGCTCAGGCCTTCACGAACCCGCGGATGTTCCGGAAGAAGTCGCGCAGCCCGCCGCCGGCGAGCTTGTTCACCAGCCACGCCGGGAGCGAGCCGCCGGGATCGCTGAACAGGTAGCAGGTGGCGAAGGTCTTCTTCCCCCCGTCGCGGGATTCGAGCCGCCAGTAGCCCTCGAAGTGGGGCACGCGGACCACGCCGTCCACGACGGGCGGCCCTTCGCCGGAGAGCTCCCATTTGAGCAGCCGGGCCTCGGGCTCGGACTCGTCGTGGTAGCGGACGGTGTAGTCGCGCCGGGAGATCATCGGCGGGTTGGTGAGCACGTAGAGGTGGGTGGACTTCCCGCCGTCCTCCACCTTGCGGATCTCGGTGCGCTCGGCGAACGGGGTAATCCGCTTGTAGTCAGTGAAGCGGATGAGGACCTTCCAGACCTCTTCGGGCGAGGCGTCGATCATCCCGGTGGCCTTGAACTCGCCCAGCGGCGAGTCCGAGCGGTCGCGGCGGAAGACCACCACCCCGTCATCGCGCCCTTCGATGGACCAGGTCGCCTCGGGGGAGGCGGCGAGCAGGAGCACCGAGAGCTTGAGCAGGAGCATGGCGAAAGTGTCCCCTGGGGCCCGCGGTGCGTCGCCAGGCGCCGGGTGTGGGCGCCAGGTGCTAGAACGCGGCACGTGAGACCGCTCATCGCCCCGTCGATCCTCAGCTGCGACTTCGGCCGCCTCGCCGAGGAGGTCCGCGCCGTCACCGAAGCCGGCGCGGACTGGGTGCACGTGGACGTGATGGACGGGCGGTTCGTGCCCAACATCACGTTGGGGCCGGTGATCGTGGAGGCGGTGAAGCGGGCCACCACGCTGCCGCTGGACGTCCACCTCATGATCGTCGAGCCGGAGAAGTACATCGACGCCTTCGCCAAGGCGGGGGCGAACATCCTCACCGTGCACGTGGAGACCTGTCCCCACCTGCACCGCACCCTTCAGCAGATCCGCCAGGCGGGGGCCAAGCCGTCGGTGGTGATCAACCCCTCCACGCCGATCTCCGCCGTGGAGGAGGTGCTGCCGGACGTGGAGATGGTGCTGGTGATGTCGGTCAACCCGGGCTTCGGCGGGCAGAGTTTCATCCCCCAGAGCCTGGAGAAGGTGCGCCGGCTGCGTCAGCTGATCGACGCGCGCGGGCTCAAGGTGGAGATTGAAGTGGACGGCGGGGTGAACGCGCAGAACGCAGGCACGCTGGCGCAGGCGGGGGCGACGGTGCTGGTCGCGGGCAACGCCGTGTTCAAGGAGAAGGACTACAAGAAGGCGATCTCGGCGCTGCGCGCCCACGGGAACCAGCCCGGGGGCTGACGCAGGCCAAGAGGGTCAGGCAGGGACGGCCGCGGCGGAGTCCTCCACGCCGGCGAGCCGGGCGACCTTGCGCATGAAGGTCGAGTCGAAGGGCTTCACCTCGTAGTCCACGGCGCCGAGCTCGAAGCACAGGTGGCGGGTGTACTGGTCTGGGATGGCGGAGAGGATGATCACCTTGATCTCGCGCGTCTCCGGGTCGCGCTTGAGCTGCGCGAGCAGGTCGCGTCCATCCACGTTCTGGACGATGTCCAGGATGATGACCGCTGGCTTGTGACGCTTGGCCAGCTCCATCACGTGGTTGGAGGAGGTGTCGCTGATGAAGGAGAGGCCGGCCAGCTTGGCCTGGCGGGCGAGCGCGGAGACGAGGAGGGGCTCGTCGTCGGCGATGAGGATGGTAGGGCGAGGCATGTTCACGGGACGCCTTTGAGGAGGGGCCTGAAGGCCTGACGTACCGGGGAGGAGCAAGGACCGATCCGCGGAGGGAGAGGCCGGAGATCAGCGAGTTCGCGAGACATGCGGGTGGGTCGCCCCTGAGAGACGAGTGGGACTGTACCTGGCGTGAAGCTCGCGCAGGGAGGCGGCCGGGGGCGGGTCAGGAAGGGGCAGGGAGGCGCGTGTGGGTCGTTGACTCCGGGGGTGGCCTCGCATAGATCCGCGCGGCTGCAAGGGCGTCGCCCAGGCAACCCGAGCCTGGGGTGGGGTGGTCGAAGAACGGGGAGTGGCTCAGCCTGGTAGAGCACTTGGTTCGGGACCAAGGGGTCGCAGGTTCAAATCCTGTCTCCCCGACGGCTTCGTTTTGGCGCAGCACCCCTCGCGGGGACAACCGGGGGACAAACTGCGTCGGTTTTGGTGTGTCCCCGTGCAAAATTTCGAACTCCGCATCGACGACGTCCGAGGTTGGCCTGGTGCTCATCGGCAGTGAGTCCATGGCCGCTCGGATGTCCTCCACCACCATGTGGCCGTAGGTGTCGACGGTCAGCTTGATGTCTGCGTGCCGCAGCACCCTCTGAACGTGCTGCATGGGCACACCGCTTCGAAGCAGCAGCGTGGCGGTGGTGTGGCGAAGGTCGTGGAAGCGCATGTGCAGCGGCACGGCCTTGATCCACATCTTCATGCTGCACTTCGGGCACGTGCGGAGCTCCTGACCCTGGTGCTTCTCCTCGTGCGCCTTCTTCCGCGCTTTGCACCGCCGACAGCTGTGTAGGTAGTGCTGCACGATGCCTGCACGCCCGAGTGCTCGGCGGAGGATCTTCTCGGGGTCGAGCTCGGGGCTTCGCATCGAGCCATCAGCCGCGGGGAAGACGTACTCACTCTTCGACGCCTTCAGGGCGGCGTCGAGGTACGGCACGAGCGGTTTTGCGATCGGCAGGATGGCCTCGTGGCCGCTCTTTGTCGTGGCGTTGTCGTACGAGCGGGCGACCACGAGCAGCCCAGTGCCAAGGTTCACGTCCGACTTCTTGAGGCCGAAGAGCTCGCCCTTCCTCATGCCGGTGTAGAGAGCGCAGGCGAAGAGGTCTCGCCAGTCATCGGGGACCTCGGCGAGGAGGAGCTGAACGTCCTCGGGCTTCAGGGTGACGTACACCTTCTTGGGTACGCGTCGGGATTCGACATCGGCGATGGGGTTCTGACCCGTCCACTTCTTCGCCTTGCGTGCGCGGGAGAACACGGTGAACAGGGTTCCACGCAACCCGTTCAGCGAATGCGCTCCCAGCTCCTCCTTCTCCATGTCCCGTAGTTGCTGTTCGACGTGGTCGGCCGTCAGAACCTGCAGCGGGACGCGGCCGAGCTTGGTTCTCAGGACATGCTTGCCCAAGCGGCCGCGCTCGACCTCCAGGCTCTTCGTCGGGCACCGATTTTCCAACCACCACTCGCAAAGCTCGCCGAGCGTGAGCTTGTTGTCGGCCGGACGCTGGTCCAACCCGTAGCGCTCGCGCTCCGACTTCTGTTCCAGCTCGGTGGCGAGCCGCTTCGCCTCCGCCTTCGTCTGCGCGGTGCTGCGGACCTTTGTCCATCTGCCCGAGGCATCCTTCACCCGCAGGTACCAAGAACCTCTCTTCTGGAAGACGCTGGCCATGTTGGTTCTCCCTATCGGCAGCTGGGCAGCTTCGCCGACTTGCCACCCTCACCCTGCACCCAGGCCTTGATCACCACAGGATCAAAGCGGACCAAAGACCCGATGCGGACGCAGGGCACCACACCGGACGCGGTCGCCTGGTAGACCCACGACTTCGAAACGCCGAGAAACTCCGCGAGCCAGGCGACATCCCTCAGCGCGCGCTCCCTCGAGACTGCACCCAGATGGACATGTTCGTCAGCCATCACGCTTTCCTCCGGTCAATGAATGGCGGCTTCAGCTTCAAGGTAGTGAGGCCGGCAGGTGCGGCATCCGCAGGCCGTAGTTGGGTTTCTCCCTCCCTGCAGTCCGGGGAGATCTGAGGCGGCACGGGCGCGGTCCGCGCGGAAGCCAGGAACGTGGCGTCTCATGCCCCCTTCTCCGCGCGAAAACCGATCTGCGGCCGTTCCGGAGGGTCTGGCTCCTCCATCAGCTGTTCGATGGCTTCGAAGACGACGCGAAACTGGGCGTCGTAGCGCTTCTCCAGCTCCTTGAGCTTCTTCGCGAGATCCTTGTGACCCGCGAGCATCTCGCGGAGCCGCACGAACGCACGCACCACGGCGATGTTGACCTCTACGGCGCGGGTACTGCGCAGGACGCTCGAGAGCATCGCCACACCGTGCTCCGTGAACGCGTAGGGAGGTGCGCGCCGAGCGCCACCCCAACTTGAAGTCACAGTTGGTGATTTCAAGTTCGACGCCTCCTCGCGGGTGAGCTGGAAGCAGAAGTCCGCCGGGAATCGCTCCCGGTTGCGCTTCACCGCCTGGATGAGCGCGCGAGGCTCGACGTCGTAGAGCTCGGCGAGGTCGGGGCTCAGCATGACCTTCTGCCCCCGGATGAAGTGGATGCGATGCGTGAGCTGCTCAAGCGAGAGGACGTTGCCCACTCTGTCTCCGACGTAGTGCCCTCGTTGCGTTCCCAGTGAGGGCGTCGCTGGTGGCCGCGAGCGGCCGGTTGACCAATCTCAGCGTTGAGTCTATATAGAGTCAACATGGATTCCAAGTTGGTCGCGCCGATTGAAGACGAGAGGCCGCTGGTCGGTGCTCCCGTCACGGCTTGAGCCTCACGCCGATCTGCTCGGAGGCAGGCGCGACCGCGGTCTGGGCTGGAATCACCCAGCCCTTCACAGCGGCTCGAAGAGCCGCGTTCCAGGGGAGCAGCCGATGAAGGTTGGAGACCAACTGTTCAACGTGAAGAAGGAGAAGGTCGGTCGCGACGGCAAGAAGCACTATCAGGACGTGGGGACCGCACTCATTCGCGGAGGCAGCAAGACCGGCGTTCTCTGGCTGAACCACCTCGATGGTGAGTACGCGCTCTTCGCTCGTGATCGGCAGGAGGTGTCGACGTCAGGTGCCGACGGGATGGCGGCGGACGGGGGCTCCAATGAACCTGGCCTCGAGTAGTTCGAAGTCGAGGCGGGTCGTCGCGAAGCCGGACGGGGCCGCGGCGCTCGCCCTCTTCATTAGCCATCTGCCCTTTGCGGCGGGCATCACACGGCAGTGGGTGGCAAGGAGCCCGAGCCTCGGTCCACACGAGGAAGACCTGCTGCAGGAGGCGTCGATCGGCCTGCTCGTAGCCGCGCGGCGGTTCCGACCTGAGCGCGGCGTGCTCTTCCGGACGTACGCTTGGTGGTGGGTGACTGCGCGTATCCGCCGCGAGGCGCAGCGGCTCGGTGCGCCTGCACCTGCAGCGGTTGAGGGCTTCCACCGGACGATCGACAGCAGCGCTCTCAATCCAATTGAGAGCGCGGTGGAGGTAGGGCGACTACTACCCCGCATGGCGCGCCTGCTTCAGCGTGCCCAGCGGCGGACATCGCCGAGCGCCGGAACCGCGAGCCGCAACGTCGAGATGTTCCTGCGGGCACTGCTCCATGATGAGTCGCTCGCGGATCTGGGTCGGGCGTACTCACTAAGCCGGGAGCGTGCGAGGCAGCTCCATCAGCGCATGGGGCTGCTCTTCGATCGGTGCCGTCTGAAGGTCATCGCAGAAGACGGCGGAGGGGCGGGATGAGCGCGTGGCAGGTCATGGTTCGGTGGGAGGCGGAGGCCGGGCGCTGGCGGGCGGAGGTCTACCGACGGAGCCTGCCGAACCTTCGCAAGCATCAGGGTGGAGCGGGACTGCCTCGGGAGCTCGAACCAGAGGCAGCTCCCGAACAGCTCGCGTTCGTCGCGGCAAACGTCCTGGTTCGTCACGGCTGGCTGGTCACGCCAGAAGACGTCGTCGTCGAGCGGCCTCCCCTTGACCCGCCCAACCTGCGCGCATTGGCGCCTGAGCAACCCGGCCGGCTCGAGCTCCGCAGCTGTGGTTCGTGCCCGCGGCACTACCTCGCGGGCAAACTGGTCGAGTGTGGAGTCGGACTCCAGCTGCAGTTCGAAGGTAACCGCTGGGTGCCTGGTCGATACCAATGGACCTTCGACCCCAAGCGACTTCCGCGCTTCCACGCCTCCCTTGGACAGGGCGACGTGCATGTCTCCTTCGACCTGCCTGATCGAGCGGTACTGCGCTGGCCCGTAGGCGAGCGGTAGGTTCGATCCTCCACGGCGCCCATCACGAAGAGCCCGGCGTTCGTTGGGAGTCTCGCCCACGGACCCGGGCTCTTCGCTTGTCTGGGGCGCGTTCCGAGGCACCCGGCGGACTCCAGTTCTCGGTGCCAAGTACGCGTGCCGGCCTACTTTGGGACATCTGCGACAGGCTGGCGAGGAGGCCCCTCACGGCCAGGGGTCGTGCGCGGATAGGCCGTCGTCAACGAGAGCCAGAAGCCGCCTGCTGTCCAATGGCTTCGGGGTCTTCGCAGCAGCGACACCTCGCTGGACGGCGCGCTCCAAGAGCGGATCGCGATCGCACTGATCGGCGAACTCCTCGAATGCGCGGAGGCTGTGTTGGTAGAGCAGATCAGACTTGAGCACGAGGAAGGACCGCGGAGGAATGGGAGACCCCGGCAGCCCGGAAACGAATTGAACTCCGCAAAGCGTCTTGGCCTCGCCGGGTGCCAGCGGCCCGAGCAGTGCCAGGTGTTGGTCGTCTGGAAGATCACGACGGTCGAGCACCCAGGTCACGTCACCACACGACGCCCGCACGGTAGAAGGGAAGCGCTGGTGAGCAAGGCCGTGGCGGTAGATCGCGTAGATGATCCCGGAGCGCCGTTGATAGCGGTCGCCGAACGGGGCATGCACGCGGCCGAGGTGCGCAGCCATGAACTCGGCGGTCTCCACCGATGTCGATCTCCCTGTCCCGTTCGCGAGGCCGGCTAGGGCGTCCCAGTTCGTCAGGCTCAGCAGCGTGATGCCGAACACGCCCTTGTCGTTCTTCGGGTCCCAATTCGCAGGTGATGCCTCGTTCACGAACGAGCCGATGAACTCCTTGCGGATGTACTGCGCGGCAGACGTCGGGATCATCATGACTGCAGCATCAGCCGATCAACGATCGCGATCGCCTTGTAGAAGACCTCCGCCGCGTTCCGCACAGTACCGTCGGTGTTCATCTGCAGCAGCCAACCGAAGAGGTTACCTTCCTGCGGATCGTCATCCTCCAGTGCCCGCGCGGTGTCGACAGCGGCTAGCAGGGCATCGACAGTCAGTACGTCGGGGAGCACAGCCTTGCGAACGCGCTGCGGCTCCGGTCCATACAGCTCGGCGACGCGAGCACGCGCCACGCGCAGTTCCCCATGCAGCAGCTTGTTTCGAAGAGGGCGCGCGTGGTCGAGGATCCGTCGGTCCTCGTCGGAAAGGTTCGACTTGAAGCGCTCACGGACCGCGTCCTCCGTATCTTGGAACCTGAACGCGAGCGACACGCTCTCGAGTCCGGTCTTGTCCGCGAGGAGCCGTACCCCCATCTCGTAGAGTGCGGCGAGGCCGGCTGCCTCGCGGAAGCCCACCAAGTGCGGATCGGTCGCCAAGCTGAACTTCGCCATGATTCACCCCCTGGTGCCTTCAGTCGTGCTGGGGCTTACGGAACTGACGCACCGGAACCACTGAAGCCAAAGCGTACCCATCTTCGCCCGCCGCTGTGTCTGTCCGCGCGGAGGCGAACGACCGATTCCTTCAGCTCAAGGACTGGGCTAGTCCACAGATAGTCGAGGCCCCCTCCCCGGACCACGGCCACCGAGATCCGCCAGCGATGTGGAAGTAGGTCCCTTGAGCGTCCGGCGGACTCCACGGCAGATCTGCGGCGGTCGTCGTACCCCTTGAAGGAGCTTAACCGTCGATTGCCTGGCGAGCTGTGGCCGGTCGTGAGTGGGAGAATGAAGCCCGTTTTCCTTGATGAACAGGAGTTCCTGTTTCACTGGCGGTGGTGGTTCGTGTTCCATCTCCAGTCATGACAGACGCAAGTGGTAAGGAGCCGGAGGCTGACCTCACGGAGTTGGTGATCGGCCTTGTGGGTGCGGTTGGCGCGAACCTCGACGCGCTCCATGAAGCTCTCCGAGCTGCGCTGGCCACGCTCGATTTTGAGACAGAACCGATTCACCTGATCAAGTGGGTGCAGAACTGCGACCCATGGAAGGGCAAGGTCGACCCCAAAGCGCCCTACGACAAGCGCATCTCGGCGAAGATCGACATCGGCAATGCCTTCTGCCTCGCGTACGACGAGAAAGACGGGGCAGAGGCCTTCGCGAGAATGGCCGTCGTGCAGATCCGAGATCGCCGGGGGCGGAACAAGGGTTGGAAGCGGGTCGCGTTTGTCCTCCACCAGCTCAAGCGTCCAGAGGAGGTCAAAGTCCTTCGCTCGCTGTATGGCAACAACTTCTGGCTCCTGGGCGCGTATGAACCGCGAGAGCATCGCATCGAGAACCTGGCTGAGGAGATCCGGCGCTCCATGGGCGCCGCGGACTCCCGGCAGTTCGAGGGGCGAGCAGTCGATCTAGTTACGCGTGATGCATGCGAGCACGGCCGCAAGTTCGGGCAGAACGTCCAGATGACGTTTTCGAAATGCGACGCCTTCTTCGACACAAGCGACAAGAAGACCCTGAAGGTCGAGGTTGAGCGATTCGTCCAAGCGCTTTTTCGGCACCCCTGCGTGACGCCCACGCTCAACGAGTTTGCGATGGCACAGGCCTACACGACGTCCCTCCGCTCGTCTGCCGGGCGACAGGTTGGAGCCTGCATTCTCGCGCGGTCGGGAGAGGTGATCGCTCTCGGTGCCAACGAGGTTCCGCGACCCGGCGGGGGGCAGCGCTTTGCCAGCGATGGCGACGCGTCCAAGCGAAAGGATCTCGACAAGGCGATCGACTCCAACGACGAGATGATCAACGACATTCTCCTGGACTTGGTGAAGAGGTTGGCCCACCACGAGTGGTTGAAACCCGAGCTATGCGCGAAGGACGCCGACGCTCTCGTGAAGGAGCTGAACGGCAGGATTCTCGAGCCGCTGGAAGACAAGGAGTCTTCCGACCCTCTCGCCCAGCTGGCGTATATCCATCAGGTAATCGAGTACCTTCGAGCGGTACACGCGGAGATGGCGGCCCTTACATCCGCTGCGCGGTACGGAAGAGCTGTCCGGGGCGCGACGCTCTACACGACGACCTTCCCCTGCCATGAGTGTGCCCGGCACATCGTGGCGGCTGGGATCAAGAAGGTCGTCTTCATCGAGCCGTACCCCAAGAGTCGAGCCGAGCGCCTCTACAGCGACGCTGTAGCGGTCGACGAGGATTCCCACGCGCGCGTTCCATTCAAGGCGTTCGTCGGCGTAGCGCCCCGGGCATACGCGATGCTGTTCGAGGCGCCGCCGCGCGTCGACAAGGCAAAGGAGCGCCTCAATTGGGAGGCGATGGACCTTGCGAATCAGCAACCCAGGGGCGCGCTTAGGCAGTACGCATATGAAAAGCCCGAGAAGGACCTCGTCACCGACTTCGCGCTTCGGTTCAGAGAAAGGCCGAGTCTCGTGCCGCGCGATACCGGAGCGGAGGTGATGCGCTACGTCGAAGAGCGCGAACGAGAAACCTCTAATGAACGAGCGACGGGTCCGGCTCAGGGTACGGCCACGGCGCAGGCTTCGCTTCCGAGCGCTCAGTCGGGTCCGGCGCCGGGGCAGCCGTAGACGGCTCCTTCCGCTCACTTTCGGTCGCGGACTGGCGATTCTTGGACTCGGCCTCGATCAAAAGATCGGCGAGCATGCGCGCGAGGGGGTTGCTCATCTGCGGAACTCCGTTTGGGGCGGCCGTCCTAGTCCGTTCTGGACCGGCGGGTCAAACCTGGACACGGAGATGTCGCCCTCGAGCGTTGAGGGTCAGCTTACGCGCGCCTCGGGGTAGCTCACCGTGGACCTAGCAGCGCAGGACTATCGGATGGCGCTGGACCACGGCGCCGACGCAGGGCGCCTCTCCCCACTCGGCCTTCTGGAAGACCCAGCTCCTGCTGTCCTTTGCGTAGGAGCGATGTCCGCCACGATCGACGACTCTCTTCCGCGGGAGCACTCATGGGCGACGCCCTGGAAGAGGCAGCCTTGCGAGTTCGACTTCGCGGATCCCTTCGCACTGAGTCCGGCGCCGCGCGGCCGCGCGTCTGGAGTCGGGGCCCTTTACGGAGCCTACGAGGCGAGGACATCCGCGAGAAGTCCGTGCGGCTGCGGCTGCGGCTGCGGCTGTACCGGAACCCTCCGCGATCTCGATAGGGTCTAAATAGAATCCATAAAGAGTTGACGTGGGGTCTTGGCCGGTGTGACCATGAGGCCTCTCGTTGGAGGCCTCGTGTCGCGTCGGATCTCGGTGGTCAATCAGAAGGGCGGAGTAGGGAAGTCCACAACGGCCGCGAATGTCGCGGTGGCGCTTGCCGCGAGAGGCAAGCGCGTACTGCTCGTGGACTTCGACGCCCAGAAGAACGCCTCGCAGTTTGTCGGCCTTGCTTCACGGGTGCAGGAGCCCGGTCTCTACGGTGTCGCCGACTTCGTCCTGGGGAAGCGGCCCTTCGCTCCACAGCGCGATCAGCTCGTACGCGGCCTCGACGTCCTGCCTGCGACGGAAGAGCTCGCGCTGCTGGAGAAGAGGCTGCTCGACAACATCCTCTCGGGCTCACGTCGCCTGGCTCTCGTCTTGAGGGAGGTCGAGTCGGAGTACGACTACATCCTCATCGACTGCGGACCGACGCTCGGGATGATGGCGCTGAATGCGATCGCCGCCTGCCCTGAGTTGGTGGTGCCGATCGAGCTCGCGCACGCAGCCGCGTTAGGCGCTCTCGCGCTCCGACAGTTCCTCGAGGCGGTGCGAATCGAGTTCGAGCCGTCGGCCCGCATCCTCGGTGTGCTCGGCACCTTCTATAGCGAGACCGAACGAACGCCCCGGGAAGTGTTGGAGACGGTCCGAGAGCTTTTTGGAGATCTCCTCTTTCGCACCGTCATCCATTCGAGCGCCGCCATCCGCGACGCAGCCGGCAAGGGTCGGCCGATCGTCCTGCTCGACCCGAAGAGTCGAGGAGCCGAGCAGTACCAGCAGCTCACAGAGGAGGTCATCGAACGTGGCAACCGATAAGGCGAAGCAGTCTGGTGGAACCCTGGAGGCAGTCCTCTCGCAGGCAGCACGGAGCTCGTCGCACGCGGGTCAAGTGCACGCCAGCGGAGATATGGGAGAGGTCGACCTCGACCTCCTGGATGCGAATCCGTACCAGCCGAGGGCAGAGATCGACGAGGCGAAGCTCGGCGAGCTGGCGGCGAGCATCAAGCAGTCTGGCCTCCTTCAACCCATTGCCGTCCGTCCGAGCGCGAGCGGGCGGTACACGATCATCGCCGGACACCGTCGTGTCGCCGCATTCCGGAAGCTCCGCGAGGGCGCGCCCACGGACGAAGAGCGCCTGAAGTATTCGCGCATCAAGGCGCACCTCATGCTCGCGCTCGGTGATGCCGAGATGGCTGTCAGTGCGTACGTCGAGAACGTGCAGAGGGACAGTCTCAATCCGATCGAGGAGGCAGCAGCTCTCTCCAGGCTCCGGTCGATGCTCGGGGTGGAGACTGCAAAGGACTTGGCGGAAAAGACGGGGCAGAACGAGCAGAGAATTCGTCGCCTGCTTCGCCTCAACAACGCTCCCCCGGTCATCAGGGACGCCGTGACCGCCGGGCTGCTCGTTCCTGTCGAAGGCGACCAAGCGGGCCATGGTGAAAAGCGTCGGCGTGAGACGCGGCGTCTCGACCTCTTGGGGGCTCTCGAGTTCGTCCGGCTATTCGAGCACCTCACGGCGAAGAAGCCGAAGAACGCGGACGAGCGAGTCGCGAACACTGTCCGGCGTGCACTCTCGGAAGGTTGGGGGCTGCGCCGCATTCAGGACGCCGTGCAGTCCGTTGTCGACGGGCGAGCACCTCAGGACGCCTCCGAGGGTGGCGAAGCGCCGAGGGCAGTTGCGCTCATGGAACGCACCTCGAAGAGGTTCGTCCTTCAACTGTCCCGCGTGGAGTCTGCGCCCTCGGAGCGGATCGCGGACGCCGTCAGAGCGCTGAAGGCGCTCGTATGCGAGCTCGAGGCAAAGCTCAGCTCCAGTGCTGGGCATAGGCCCGCCAGCGCTGAATGAGCCCGTTGACGACCTGGTTCGTGGAGCCGTTGGCCACCCTGTCTCGCTGGCAACTGGCTGACGAACCGACGTGCCAACCGGACCTCGAACGAGGCGCGCGCGAAAACTCGCTGCCGT
>JBGATB010000070.1:0-42542 GCA_044229415.1 Myxococcaceae bacterium
GAAGTCGAGGGCCCGCCGATCGTAGGGCCTCTCGCTCGTGGGGCCCTCGACTTCGCTCGGGCTGAGCGGACGGCCTCACGTTTCTTGCCTTGATGATCCGCCCAAGGGGCGGCGGCCTCACTGCGCTCGGGGCGAACGGGGAGCGGGCCGCGACTTTCAGGCAACAGACCCTTGCCTCGCTGCCATCCCGTTCCCACCCTGGCCTCCGTGAGGCCGTCTCGACTCGCTGTCGTCTTCTTGACGCTGTCGCTCTGCGCCTGCGGCACGGGCGACAGGGGACCGGCGCTGTTCGTGGAGGTGATCCACGGCGAGCCGCTCACCGTGGATCAGCTGGAGCTCTCGGTGGAGCTCCAAGGAGGTCCGAGCTTCGGCCCCCTGCTCCGGCCCCAGGTCCCGGCACAGCCGCTGGCGAGCGGCCAGACCGTCCGGCTGCTCCTGCCGGAGAGCGCGAGCACGCTGCCGGGCCTGCTGCGCGCGACCGGGCTGTCCGGGGGCGCGGCCGTGGCCTCGGGCGAGCAGACCTTCACCGCCCCGGTGATGGGAGACGCGGAGGTCCAGCTCATCCTGACGGCGCGGACCGCGGCAGACCCTTGCGCGGGGGTGAGCTGCGAGCAGGGGCAGCGGTGCGAGCAGGGCACCTGCGTGTGCGACGAGCGCTCCTGCTCGGGGGGCTGCTGCGCGGGGACGGTCTGCAAGGCCTTGGCGGTGGGCAGCTGCGGACCGCCGGGCGGCGCGTGCATGGCATGCGATCTCCAGCGCGCGGACCGCTGCGGACCGGACGGCTGCCAGTGCGGCTCGGGCGCGGCGTGCAGCCAGGGGCAGCGCTGCGAGGCGGGCAGCTGCCGGTGCGACGCCGCGAGCTGCGGCGGCTGTTGCGCCGCCAACGGCAGCTGCCTCCCCGGGAGCACCGCGCTGGCGTGCGGCAAGTCCGGCGGGGCATGCCACGTCTGCAAAGACGACAAGGTGTGCAGCGGCGGCAAGTGTGAGGGTTGAAGCACCCGCGCGGCCACATCCCTGACACCCAGGGGGCGAGCGTCTAACGTCCTTTTCGTGCGACGCGCCCTATTGGTGCTCTTCCTCTTCCTCGCCGGCTGCGGCCCGAAGGGGCTTCAGGCCAAGCTGCAGTTCGCCGAGCGCCGGGCGGGAGAGCTCGAGACCGAGCTCGACAAGGCCGAGCGCGCGATGGCGGACCTGGACCCGGAGGAGGCGCAGGAGCATCTGGACGAGTCCAAGAAGGCGCTGCTGGAGCCGGACCTCGACTACTACCCAGAGCACGGGCTGCTGAGGGACCGGTACAAGGCCCTGGATGCGCGGCTGCCCTCGGTGCGGGCGGAGAAGGAGCGGCGCGACTTCGAGGCCAAGGTGGCGCAGCGCCGCCAAGCGCTCCAGAAGGTGCTCGCGGAGCTCGACAAGGCGATGGACGCGCTGGCGAAGAAGGACATCTCCAGCTCGGACGTGGCCGAGGCGAACGACGCCCGCGAAGACGTGGAGGAGGAGCTCAAGGAGGGCAAGGCGCTGGAGGGCAAGGACGCCAAGTACACCTCCGACGCGGAGAAGGCGCGGCAGACGCTGGAGAAGGGGCTGCCGCGGGTGAAGCTGGCGCACCAGACGGTGCAGTTCCTCAAAGGGCCGGGCGCGCTCCACCACGAAGCGCTGGAGCTTGCGCGCGAGGCCAAGGCGGAGAAGGAGCTGGAGGATCGCCTGGAGGCGTTCCTCGAGGCGCGCAACGCCTACCGGAAGTGCCAGGACGGCGCGAACCAGCTGCTCGGCGCCAGCGCCGGGCTGGAGAAGGTGGCCATCCTCCTGGACGAGCACACCACCACGCCCCGCGCGGTGGCGCTCGCCTGCACCGATGGCGCGGCGAGCACCGAGAAGACGCTGGTGGCGCTGCGGGAGAAGGCCAAGGCGGCCGCCGCGAAGAAGGCCCAGCCCAAGGCCGCCCGCACCGCGGCGAAGGCGCCCGCCAAGAAGCGGCGCTGAGGTCTACGCCGGCGGCGTGATGCCGAGTCGCTCCTCGATCACCGCCACCCGTTTCTCGAGCTGGCGGAGCTCCTCGTCGCTGGGCTTGCCCTTCACCACGGCAGCGAGTTCGTCGACCCGCCGCTGAAGCTCGGCGATGTCCTCGGAGTTCTTCCGGATGTCCTCGGAGTTCTTCCGGATGTCCTCGGAGTTCTTCCGGACCGCGATCTCGAGTGCCTCGATTCGCAGCGTGAGCCGGCGCTCGAGGTCATCCATCCGCTCGATCATCCGGCGCTCGAGCGACTGAACCGCCTCGAGCGTCGCCCGGTTCTGCTCGTGGATGTTCTCGAGCACCGCGGTGAACCCACTCAGCGTCGAGGGAGCCTTCCGGCTTCCGCGCTTCCCACTCGTCCCCTTCACCCTTCCCGCCTCCCTTGAGTCGAACGCGTAACTCCATGCTGCGCGGCGGTGACGCTAGTCGATGGCCCTGACTCCGGAAAGGGGCGGCCGACATGCGCCGACCTCTGCTCCGTTGAAGCGGTACGGCGGTTGCTCCCTCTCCGCCAGTTAAGCCAGACGCGGCTGCCTGGCCGCGGAGGCGAGGCGGATAGGCCGCGAGGAGCCCGCATGGCCGCTGCACGGTGGAAGCTCGCGACGTTCGGGGTGCTGCTGCTCGCCACGGCGGTGGCCGGCTGCGTGGCCTCGGGCAACTACTTCGCCGGTACCGCGCTGACGCTGCTGCGGTGGCCGATCGGCACGCTGGCGCTGGCGCTCACGGTGGTTGCGCTGCGCCGAGGGCAGCGGCGGGCAGCGGCCGTGACCGCGCTCACCGTGGTCGTGCTCGGCGGGCAGCTGGTGGCACAGCGGTACGCGCGGCAGTCACTGCAGCCCTTGCCGGACCCTGCCCGCGAGCTGCAGGTGTTCAACTACAACCTGCTCTACGAGGGCGGCCGGGACGAGCAGACGCTGAAGACCGCGGCGAGCGCGGACGCGGACGTGCTCACGTTCCAGGAGGTGTCTCCGCGCTGGGAGCAGCGCCTCGACTCGGCGCTGAGCGCTCGCTACCCGCACAAGGCGGTGTCGCCTCGGCGCGGCGTCTTCGCGGTGGCCATCTACTCGCGCTACCCGCTCGCCGCGCGCACCCACCTCCCGGGCAGCGGCCTGAGGGCCTTCGCTCAGTGCGCGGAGGTGCAGGTGCCGCAGCGGCCGGTCTACCTCTGCAGCGTGCACCTGGACTCGCCCGCCCGCGCACTGCTGGCGCCGAACGTCCGAGCCCGGGCGCTCGCGCAGAACGCGTACGTGCGCAAGGAGCAGTGGGAGGCGCTGCACGGGCACCTGGCCGCGAATGCGACCAGCGCGCGCAAGGTCATCGCCGGAGACTTCAACACCATGGACCTGGAGCCCCTGCACGAGCGGATCTCCCGCGACTTCGTGGACGTGGCGGAGTTCCTGAGCGTGAAGCCGGACCGGACGTGGCCGCACTACAACGCGCGCGGGCTGCCCGCGTTCGTGCGGATCGACTACGTCTGGGTGCAAGGGCCGCTGCGTCCGGTGGCGGCACGAGCGCTGGCGGCGGGTGGCTCGGACCACCGACCAGTCCTCGCGCGGATCGCCCTGTAAGCCGGTGCCTGAGCTCATGCGTCCTCTCCCGATGAGCGCCGAAGGGCCCTGAGCGCCGGATAACGGAAAGGGGTCGCGCTCGCCGTGCTCGGATGGGTTCCTCGGAGAGGCGCTCGTGGCCGCGGTGGGTAGCCGTGCCGCGCCCCCGCGCAGTGGGCGCTCGAACGGGTCGGCGAGGCCCGAGGGACCCGGTCTGGGGCTCTCGTCCAGAAATGTCATCTGGTTTGAAAATCAGGGCCTGAAATCAGTCACTTAATCCGAGCGTGACCACATATCGTCACGAGGCGGGAACTGCTCGAAATCAGGCCATCCTTCGCGAAGCAGACGACATTTCTGGACGCGGGCCCAAGACCCAGGCGAGGGGGCAGCGGCTCGCCTTGGAGACGGTCCGAGTGAGAGCAGCAGCGGCGGAGCTCCCACTGCGCCCAACGAAGCCGCGGCCACCGCCGAGGCTTGAGCGCACCACCGCGGAACCCATCCGAGCAGAGCGAGCGCGACCTTGAGCCCACTCGGTCCCTAAGAGCGCTGTGGACCAGCCCTCGTCGTACTGAGGTCACCCGACAGACACCTTCCGCACGCCGCGCCCCTCGAGCCACGCCTTCACGCGCTCGCGGTGATCTCCCTGCACCACCAGCACGTCACCTTCGAGCACTCCGCCGCACCCGAGCGCGCCCTTGAGGTCCTTCAGCCAGTGCTGCCGCTGCACCAGCGAGAGCTCGAGCTGCTCGATGACCGTCACTTCCTTCCCGCCGCGCCCCTTGCGCTCCATCCGCACCACGGCGCGGGCGGGGCCCTTCGGCGCGGCGGCCTCCTTCGGCGCCGGCGGCGGTCCCTCAGGCAGCGGACCGAGCGAAGCCTTGAGCGCCCCGAAGGGGTTGTTGAACGGCGCCGCGGGCGGCGGGGTGGACTCTGGCTTCTTCTTGCTCACGGGCTCAGGGGCCCTCGGACGGGGACGAGGGCGCCGGCGGCAGCTGCCCGAACGCCGGCGAGCTGGCGTCCCCACCCGTCATCGCCATCGCATACAGGAACGCGGGGACCGGCGAGCCCTGCCGGCCGTTGAGCACGACGATCGGCGTGCCCTTCGGCTTGAAGCGCGCGGCGTAGGAGATGTCGTCGTTGAGCTTCTGCTGGGTCTGCTCGCTCTGCATGCAGGCCACCAGCGCGTCCCGCTTGAGCGAGCCCGAGGAGGCGATCTCGATGATCCGCTCCGGGGTGAGCGTGCGCTGCTCCTCGAAGATCTGATCGCGCAGCTTCCAGTACTCGGGCGTCCCCTCCAGGCAGATCTGCGCGCGGGCGCCGGCGCAGCGCACGCCAGAGGGATCCGGGAGCGAGACCAGCTTGTTGCACTCGTGCGCGAGCGGGAAGTGGCGCGGCTCCACGGAGATCCGCCCGTCCGGCACCGCGCCCTCCAGGTCCTTCATCACCTTGAGCAGCTGCGCGCAGTGGCCGCAGAGCGTGTCCGTGAACTCGACGATCCGCACCGGCGCCTCGGCCGGGCCTTTGCGCTCGCGCGTGGCGAAGCGGGAGACGTCCGGCGTGGGTGAGCTCTTGAACAGCGCCACGGACTCGCTCACCGCGAGCTGCTCTTCACGGGGCAGCGAGCTCAGGTAGCGCTCCACGTCGGAGGCCTCCGCGGCACTCGCGCCGCCCGCCGCGGGGAAGCTCTTCCCGGTCCCCGCCGCCGGCTTGTAGGTGGCCAGCCCCGGCCCCAGCACCGCCAGGTAGCCCACCACCGCCAGCCCGGCGGACCAGATCAGCGCGGGCCGCAGCTCGCCCGCCGCCGGCTCCAACGGGCCAGGCAGCAGCTTGAAGGCCACCAGCGTGAACGCGAGCGTGACCGCGTAGGTCCCCAGGCACGTCAGGCACAGCGCGCCGATCCGGAAGCTCGCCACCGCGAAGGTGACGCAGACGAGCGTCCCCACCGCCGAGGTGAACCGCAGCGCCACCACCGGCACGCGCGCGGGCCCGCCGCTCAGCAGCCGGTGCGCCAAGAGCAGCGAGAGGCTGAACGCCACCAGCCCCCAGACCAGCCCCAGCCCCGCCACCGGCACCAGGGTGAGCCGGTGCAGCCGCTCGGCGAAGCTGGAGCTCCACACCGCCTCGCAGTTGATCGTGTCGTTGACGCCGCAGACGGTGCTCCCGCCGGCGTTCACCACCAGCAGCTCCATCCACTGGAACAGCGCGAGCAGGCAGGCGGCCGCGCCGATCGCCAGCAAGAGGACGACGGCGACCGGCAGGCCGGACTTGGCAGGGGCGGAGGGCTCGGGAGTGCTCATCGTTTGGGAGGGGGTGGGGTCATCATCACGAGCAGGCGCGCGTCCGCCGGCCCAAGGTTTTCGACGCCATGGTCCACGCCCGAAGGGGCCAGGACCGCCGCCCCAACCCCGTGCTCCGCCGTCTCCTTCCCGACCGCGAAGCGGCAGCGCCCCTCCAGCACCACGTACACCTTGTCGCTCCCTTCGTGCGCGTGCGGCTTCTGGGACTGCCCGGGCTTGAGGCAGTACACATCCAGGAAGAAGCGCGGCGTCTCGAAGAGGTTGTGCTTCTTCAGCTTCTCCTCGGAGAAGGCGGAGAAGTCAGGCAGGTGTCGGACATCCATCGCGCCGCTATATAGCCGCCCGAGCCGGAAATGGAACCTTCGGCCAGGTAGGCTCCACCGCGGATGTCCCCCGCGCTGCTCCTCGCCGCCATCCTCGCCGTCCCGCCCACGCTCTCGCCGGTCATCCGCCTGCCGGACTCCAACGCGCGCGAGCCCTCCGTGGCCGGCAACGGCCGCAGCTTCTTCGCGGTCTGGGAGCTGGGCGGCGACATCCGCGGCGTCCAGCTCTTCGCGGACGGCGGGACGGCCGGGGCGGGGATCCGCGACCTCCAGCGCGGGGGCTTCACCGGCTTCGAGCACACCTCCATCGCCGCCCGGGACGGCGGCTACACGGTCGGCTTCGTCGAGGTCGTGGACGTGCTCGACGAGCATCCGCGGGCGAAGTTCATCGACGAGACGGGCGCGGGGGACGCGGGGTTCTCGATCGGCGGGCTGCAGTCCACCAGCTACGACCGGACCTCCCTCGCCTCGGACCCGTCCGGCAACTTCACGCTGGTGGCCGAGGCGGGGGGTGGCTCGGACGGGGAGTTCCTGGTGCGCTCCCTGGACGGGGCGAACCTCGGGGGCGGCTCCTCCACCATCCAGGGAGAGATCTGGCTGGCCACCCCTTCGCCAACGGGCGCTTCTTCATGCTGCGAAGGGCGCAGGAGCTCACGCTGCACTCGGTGGCAGGAGATCTCTCCACGCAGTGGACCCTCTCCAACGGAGGCACCGTTCAGGCGGAGGTGACGGCGGTCTCCGCGGGGCTCCTGGTCGGCACGGCGGGGCAAGGCGGCCAGTGCCACGTCTCGCTGTGGAGCAACGACCTCACCGCGCAGCCCTACCAACGCCTGCTCACCACCGGCTGCGCGCTGGTCCTTTCGGCGGAGGTCTCCGGCCGGACGCTCGTCTGCTGGAAGACCACCGCCGGAGAGGTGCGCTGCTCCGGGCTGGCCGCCGGCGGCGTGTTGGAGGACGTGCCGAGCTTCCTGGTGGCGTCCGGCGTGGGCGGCAACTTCGACCTCTCCTCCGGCCCCCCGGACACCTTCGCCGTCGTCTGGGAGACGACCCCGCCCGTCGAGGTGAACGCGCGCATCCTCACCTACCCTCCCCTGCCGCCACCGGATGGCGGGACCGGCCCGGACGCGGGCGGCGCCTCCGACGCGGGCGCCCAGGCGGACGGCGGCGCGGGCGCCCAGGCGGATGGCGGCACCGAAGCGCCCGACGGCGGCGACCCCATCCAGCAGCACCTGCGCGTCTCCTGCCAGTCAGCGCCCGGGCTCCCCGCGGTGCTGCTGCTGGCGCTGCTCGGGCTCGCCAGTTATAGGCGGCGTGCATGGAACCTCTCAGCTTGCACGCGGCCCACCAGGCGCTCGGCGCCCGCTTCACCTCCCTGAAGGAGCGCGAGCTGGTGGCGGCCTACGCCCCGCTCGCCCAGGAGCTCTCCGCGCTGCGCGAAGGCGCCGCCCTCTACGACGCCTCCGCGCGCGAGCTGCTCGAGCTGCGTGGCGAGGACCGCGCCAGCTTCCTGCACGGCATGGTCACCAACGACGTGAACAAGCTGCCCAGCGGCCGCGCCACCTACGCCGCCATGCTCACCAACAAGGGGGCCATGGTCGCCGACATGCGGATCTGGAACACCGGCGGCGTGCTCCTGCTGGACCTGGAGCCCGGCTACGGCGCCACGGTGAAGTCCACGCTCGAGCGCTACCTCATCTCCGAGGACGCCGAGCTGCAGGACGCCACCTCGCGCTTCGCGGTGCTCTGGCTGGGCGGGCCAAAGACTTTCGAGGTGCTGCGCGCCGCGCTGGGCGTGGTGGAGCCGCCGCCCCCGGGCGAGACCCGCGTGAGCGTGGGCGGAGAGGTGGAGGTCTTCGCCCTGGGCGACGGGCTGGTGGCGCAGGGCTCGGTGGTGCTGCTGATCCCTCGCACCGGGCTGGCCAAGGTCTGGGAGGCGCTGCGCGCGGCCGGCGCCACGCCGGTCGGCTTCGAGGCGCTCGAGGCGGCGCGGATCTCCGCCGGCGTTCCCCGCTTCGGCCAGGACATGGACGAGACCACCATCCCGCTCGAGGCCGAGCTCAAGCGCGCCATCGACTACCAGAAGGGCTGCTACATCGGGCAGGAGGTGATCGCCCGGGGCACCTTCCGCGGCCAGATGGCGCGCAAGCTCTCCGGCCTGGTGCTGGGCGGCGCCGCGCTGCCGCCGCCGCGCGCGGAGCTCTACCGCGGCGAGAAGAAGGTGGGGTGGATCACCAGCGCGGTGAAGCTCCCGGACCGCGCCGAGGCGATCGCGCTCGGCTACGTGCACCGCGACTCGCTGACGCCCGGGACCGCGCTCGAGGTGAAGGGCCACCCGGACCCCGCCACGGTGCACGCGCTGCCGTTCTGAGCCTCCGCTCAGCCCGAGCGAAGTCGAGGGCCCCACGGGCGAGGCTACCTATCAAAGGCAAGAACTTGAGGCCCCCGCTCAGCCCGAGCGAAGTCGAGAGCCCCACGGGCGAGGCTACCTTTTACCGAGGGCCCTCGACTCCGCTCGGGCTGAGCGGGGCTCGGCAAGTTTCAGGTCAGCGGGCACGCCCTACGCGGTCAGCCCGCTCAGGGGACCCGTGCAGAACTCGGGCTTGCCAAACGTGGTGGCCGGCACCCCCATCGCGTTGAGGCAGGACACGAGCAGGTTGTTGTGCGGGGTGTTCGCGTACTTCATGTAGCGGCCGGTCCGGAAGTAGCCGCCGCCGCTGCCGGCGAGCACGAACGGGATGTTGTTGCGCGAGTGCGTGTCCCCGTTGGACAGCTCGTTCCCCCAGAGCACCACCGAGTTGTCGAGCAGCGTCTTGCCGTTGGGCTCCACCACTTCATCCATCTGGGCGAGCAGGGAGGCGAACTGCTGCGAGTACCAGGTGGTGATCTTGGTGTGGTTGTCGCGCGCGGTCTGGGTGTCTTCGATCAAGTGCGAGAGCGCGTGGTGGTTGGTGGTGCCCGCGCCCGCCCAGCTGTGGACGACCAGGCTGACGCCGCGGGACCACATCAGCGTGGCCACGCGGGTGAGATCGCACTTGAGCGCGGTGACCAGGAGCTTGGTCTGCAGCGCCCCCACCCTCGGGAAGTTCGCCTCCCGCATGAAGTCAGCCACCACCGCGGGGTCGCTGGTGGCCGGATCCGCCGGCTTCACGCAGCCGGCCGCGGGGGGCAGCACGTCAATCAGCTCGCGCTCCAGCTCCCGAATGGAGGTCAGGTGCGCGTCCAGCCGCTGGTTGTCCTGCGTCCCCAGCGTGCCCTTGAGCGCGGCGAAGTCCGCCTTCACCGAGTCCAGGATGGACTTGCGCTGGAGCCGCAGCGCCTCCGCTGCCGGATCCGGGGTGCCCCCCCCGGTCACCCCGGAGAAGATCCGATCGAACGCGACCTTCGGGTTGTTCTGCGGCTCCAGCGGCAAGTTGGGGCCCGCGTAGGAGATGCGCCCCGTGTTGGTGTTCTGGTTCACCTGCACGCCGAACTCGAGCGACTTGAAGCGCGTCGCCCCGCCGATCGCCTTGGCGATCTCCTGATCCACGGAGATGCCCTGGTTCCACCCCGCCTCGCCGAAGAGCGGCTCGGGGCTCAGCGAGTGGCCGGTGAAGAGCAGCGCGGTCCCACGCGCGTGGGCGTTGCCCGGGCCGTTGAGCGCCGCCTTGTTCGAGATGTTCTCGAAGAAGAGCAGCTTGGCCTTGTGCGGCTCCAAGGGCGTGGTGGCGGAGTTCAGCGTGAAGGCCGCGCCGCTGCCGGTCGGGTACCAGGTGGCGGGGACGATCCCGCAGGGGGTGAAGACGCCCACGAAGCGCTTCTTCGGCGGCGTCTGCGCGCGCGCCTCCATCGCCTCCAGCCACGGCAGCGCAACGGCGATGCTGCCCGCCCCGCGCAAGAGGGTGCGCCGGCTCAGCCGCTTCATGGAGTACCTCCGGAGACGCGGCGGTAGCGGAACGCGTCGCTCTGGGTGATGGCGAGCACCAGCTCGCGCGGGTTGAAGTTGGACGCCCGGTACGCCGCGAGCGCCTGCTCCATGGAGCAGGAGTCCGCCAGCGGCAGGTACTCGCGGCCGTGCGCGAAGCGGAACCACTGGGTGGCGATGCAGCTGCCCACCTCCTCGCTCTTGGCCAGCCGCTCCGCCAGCTCCACCGGCCCGTTGAAGCTGCCGTCGATGTCCATCGTGGCGAAGATGGCCCCCGAGGTGTCCACGGCCTTGCCCTGCTCGCTCGTGCGGTAGCGGCCGACCTGGTCGAACCCCTCCAGCCCGAAGCCGATGGGGTCCATGCTCTTGTGGCACATGGAGCACGCCGCCACGCCCGAGTGGGTGGAGAGCCGCTCGCGCGTGGTCTGCCCCGGGATGGCGGCAGGCAGCGGAGGCACGTCATCCGGCGGGGTGCCCAACGGCTGGCAGAGCAGCTTCTCGCGCACGAACTTGCCGCGGTGGATGGGCGAGCTGGAGTCCTCGAAGGAGTTGATGGCCAGGATGCTGGCCTGGGTCATCAGGCCGCGGCGCTCCGGCGGCATCTTCGTGGCCGCGTAGTTCCCAGTGACGCCGCTCACGCCGTAGAGCGTCCCCAGCGCCGGGGTCAGGTAGTACTCGTCCGAGGTGAAGAGCTGCCGCTCGTCCCCCTTCTCCCAGAACACCGTCTCCGCGAGCTTCAGCGTCTCCTGGCGCATCGGCCCGCGCAGGGTGGTCCAGTTGGTGAGCCCATCCCGGGTGAGCGTGGAGATGGAGTTGAGCCCCAGCCACTCGGCGTGGAAGTTCCACGCCATCCGCTTGGCGTCCGGGCTGGCGGCGTCGAAGAGGCGCTTGGCCTGCGCGGAGATCTGCGCGGCGGTGGTGAGCCGGTTGGCCGCCGCCTCGTCCAGCAGCGTCTTGTCCGGCATCGAGCCCCACAGGAAGTAGGAGAGCCGCGAGGCCATCTCGTACGAGGTGAGCTGCACTACCTCGCCCGGCGCCGCGCGGTTCCCGCGCTCGATCCGGTAGAGGAAGTGGGGCGAGACGAGCATGGCGTGGATCACCATCCGCGCGCCGCGCTCGAAGCCGGCGGCGGCGTTGCCCACCTTCCAGACCTCGACGAGGCGGGTCACCTCCGCCGGCTCCACCGGCCGGCGGTAGGCGCGCAGGCCGAAGTCGGAGATGAACTGGCGCGCGCAGGCCTCGCCGCCGGTGGCCGCGCAGGGCAGCAGCGCGGTGAGCTCCGCGGCGGTGAGCTTGGCGGGCGAGGTGACGTCCTCGGCCGTCATGAAGATCTGCCGCGCCAGCTCGGGGGAGACGGAGAGCGACTGCACGTTGTTGCTGAAGCCGAGCGCGCTCCCCTCCGCATTCCACGCGGTGGCGGGCTCGGAGGCCTCGGCCAGCAGCGCGCGCACGGTGTTGTTGTACTCGAGCCGGGTGAGCCGGCGGATCGGCGACTCGGACGGAGTGGGGCCGCCGCTGCCGCAGCGGTTCACCAGGTACGCCTTGAGCTTGCAGGTCACCTCGTCCACCGCGGCGATGTCCGCGTCGGAGAGCTGGCCGCCCTTGGGCATGCGCACCGCCGGGTCCTTGGACATGAGCCGGCCGAGGATGGAGAGGTGCGGGTGGCGCGAGAGCGAGTGCGAGTCCGCCACGTCCATGGCCAGGTCGAAGGTCTCGTCCGCGGTGTCCGCGTACAGGAAGCGGCGCCCCGAGCCGTCCCGGTGGCAGCCGGCGCAGACGGTCAGCTTCGGGTACATCTGCGCGCGGAAGGCCTGCTTCACCTCCTCGAGCGTGATCGCCGGGTAGGCCTTGAGGTCGCAGCCCGGATCTCCGGGCGGGATGGTCGTCGTCCCGCCGTCGAAGTCCGTGTAGATGGGCGGGTCCACGTCACCGCCGCCGTCGGAGCCATCCCCGCCCCGCCCGAGCATCTCGCTGCGGCCGTCACAGCCCACCAGCAGGAGCGCTCCCGCCAGGAGCGACAAGATTGAGGAACGCCTCAAGACACCGGTCATGCATCGCCTCGGAATGTACAGGTCCATTCGCGCGCTGCCGCGGCAGGGGCGTTGCAACCTGGGAGCCTGCCGGCGGCGATGCGGCAATCCGGCGTGGATCCTCCGGATCTTCTGGCAGGGGACACCGCGCGGCGTGGTGGTCCGCCGCTCCAACGGGGTCAGGCCCACGGACCAAATCGCCAAGGATTCCGGGTGGGCCGCGCGCTTCGGCCGCGCGGGCTCCACATGGCAAGCGCTCTTGCCAGGGGGCGGGACCATGGGCGCCCCTCGACTTCGCTCGGGGTGAACGGGGCTACGGCTTCTTCAGGTGGTGCTTGGTGAGCAGCTGTCGCAGGTAGAAGCGGGCAATGCCCGCATCCCGCGAGGCCTGGGAGATGTTCCAGTCGCAGCGCGTGAGCAGCTGGGCCAGGTAATCGCGCTCGAAGGACTCCACCATCTTCTCCTTCGCCTCCTTGAAGGGGAGCGCGTTGGCCTCCTCGCGGGAGACGCGGGGCGGTCCGGCCACGCCGGGCGGGAGCGCGGCCTCGCCGCCGAGCGCCACCGCGCGGGCCACCACGTTGCGCAGCTCGCGCAGGTTCCCCGGCCAGGCGTAGTCCGCGAGCATGGCGCGCGTCTGCGGGTCGAGCTGCGCCGGCTCGCGGCTCAGCTGCGAGAGCATCTGGTCCACCAGGAGCGGGATGTCCTCCAGCCGCTCGCGCAGCGGCGGGAGGCTCACGCGCGTCACCACCAGGCGGTGGAAGAGGTCCTCCCGAAAGCGCCCCTCCTTGCACGCGCGCTCCAGGTCCCGGTGCGTGGCGGAGATGATCCGCACGTCCACCGCGCGGTAGGTGTCGCCGCCCACGCGCTTGACCTCCATCCGCTCCAGCGCGCGCAAGAGCCGCGGCTGGATCTCCAGCGGCAGCTCGCCCACCTCGTCGAGGAAGATCGTCCCGCCGTCCGCCCGCTCGAAGGCGCCCGCGCGGTCTGCGGTGGCGCCGGTGAAGGCGCCCTTCTGGTGGCCGAAGAGCTCGGACTCGATCAGCGACGGCGAGACCGAGGCGAGGTCGCACACCACGAACGGCCCCTTCCGGCCGCTCTGCTCGTGCAGCGCCTGCGCGCAGAGGTCCTTTCCCGTGCCGGTCTCCCCTTCAATCAGCACGTGCGCGCCGGTGGCCGCCAGCCGCTCCAGCAGCGCGAAGGTCTCGCGCATGGCCAGGCTGCGCCCCACCAGCGGGCCGAACTGCGCGCGCTCCGAGGGCTTGAGCGCGGGGCGCTGGGTGCCCGCCGGCAGCACCTTGAGCACCGAGCGCCCCACCCGCACCGACGCCCCGGGCCCCACCTCCACCGCGTCGAAGCGCATTCCCCCGCAGAAGGAGCCGTTGGTGGAGCCGGCGTCCTTGAGGCGCACGCCGTTGGCGCGGACCTCCACGCGCAGGTGCGCGCGCGAGACGGCCGAGTCGGTGAGCGCGAGGTCGCTCGTGGGATCCTTGCCAACCACGTAGGTGCCGGCCTTCAGCACGAGCTCGCGGCCGAAGTCCGGCCCCTCCACCACGCGCAGCACCAGCTCCAGCGGCTGCTGGGAGGTGGGCGTCACCACGTCCGTGGAGGGGGCCTGGCTCACCGGCTACCCCTCACCGGGGCAGTCGCACAGCTTCACCACCGCCTCAACCACCCGCCCCTCGCGCAGGCTGGCCTCGGCGCTGCCGCGCGCCCACGGCTGGGCCAGGGCGCCCGCGCGCCGCGCCTCCACCTCCACCCGTACCTTCTCCGGCTCCAGGTTCAGCGCGTTCTCCGTGGTGAGCGCCAGCGTCGCCGGGAAGGGCTTGCCCGCGAGCGTGCGCGCGTCCTCGAAGACCACCGCGCCGTCCGAGACGCGGGAGACCTTCACCCAGACCCCGTCCGCCGCGTCCGGCACTTGAAGCGGCGCCTCTACCCGCAGCCAGAGCGAGGCCACCGGGCCGCCGCAACCGCAGAGCGCCAGCAGCGGCACCAACAGCCGCAGCCGCGTCACTGCATCACCCCGCGCCCGAGCGTCCCCGCCGGGACGCGCTGGCCGGTGGCGTACACCACGCCGGCGGCCGCGCCTCCGAGCACCACGCCCCCCACCACCCACACCCAGGGGCGCTGCCAGACGGGGACCCCGGGCGCCGGGGGCGGCGCCGGCGGCAATTGCACCACCACCGGCATGGTGCGCCGGGCCTCCTCGAAGAGGGCGCGGACCTTGGGGCTGACGGACATCGGCGGCTCGAAGCGCGGGTCTACCTTGAGCGCCTCGCGGTAGGAGCGGACGGCGGCGTTGGCGTCGTCGAAGGCGGCGTAGGTCATCGCCGCCAGCGCGTGGGCCTGGACGCGCTCCGCGTCCGGCAGGGGGTGGGAGAGCGCCCGCTCCACGGCGGGGAGGACCTCCCGGTAGCGGGCCTGCTCGTACGCCTGGCGCGCCGCCAGGAGGTCCGGGTCGGGCGGCGGGAGCTCGCCGGCGATCATCAAGAGTAGAGCCAGCGGCAGCACCGCGTGCGACGGTAGAGTTCGGGTTCCCGCCCGGTCAAGCCTGATGCAACCCGTCCCCTTCGGCCGCTACGTGCTCGTCGACAAGCTCGCGCTGGGCGGGATGGCGGAGCTCTTCCTGGCCAAGGCCCAGGGCGCGGGGGGGTTCTCGAAGACGTGCGTGATCAAGCGGGTGCTGCCGCACCTGGCGGACGACCCGCGCTTCGTGGAGATGTTCCTGGACGAGGCCCGCCTGGCCGCCTCGCTCAACCACCCGGGGATCGTGCAGATCTTCGACCTGGGCCAGGAGAGCGGGGACTACTTCCTGGCGATGGAGTACCTGGCCGGGGAGGACCTCCACGCGGTCCAGGACGCGCTGCGCACGAAGGGCCGCGCAATGCCGGTGGCGCTGGCGGTGTGGCTGGCGGAGCAGGCCGCGGCGGCGCTCCACCACGCGCACGAGCGCACCGGGGCGGACGGCCGCTCGCTGGGGATCGTCCACCGGGACGTCTCCCCCTCCAACCTGCTGCTCACCTACGACGGCGCGCTCAAGCTGCTCGACTTCGGCATCGCCCGCGCCGAGGCGCGCCTGGTGAAGACGCACCCGGACGCGATGAAGGGCAAGGCCGGGTACACCTCGCCCGAGCAGGCCAAGGGCGAGCGCGTGGATCGCCGCAGCGACGTCTGGTCGCTCGGAGTCGTCCTCCACGAGCTGCTCACCGGGGCGCGCCTGTTCCCCGGCCAGTCGATCGTCGAGGCCGCACTGGCGGCCATGCAGAAGCCGGTGCCGCCGCCGAGCGCGCTGCGGCCGGAGGTGCCCGCGGCGCTGGACGCGGTGGTGCTCGCGGCGCTGGAGCGGGACGCCTCGCGCCGCACACCCTCCGCTGAGGCGCTGCGCCAGGCGCTGGCGCAGGTGCGCGCCCAGGAGCCGGTCATCGCCTCCCTCCCCTCTCCCGGCGAGTTCCTCGTCGAGCTCTTCGGGCAGGCGCACGCCACCGAGCGGCGCAACCGCGGCGCGGCGCTGCCGGTGAACGTGGCGCCGCCGCCCACGGACGCGTTGGCCACGCCCGGCTCGCCGCGGACGGAGCAGCTGCGCACGCCCCGCGGGGCGAACGGGCCGCAGGCGGCGTCGGCGGGGCTGCGCTGGGCGCTCTCCGCCCTGGCCGCGCTCCTCGCCGCGGGCGGCGTCTGGGCGGCCCGGTCCTATCTGCGGGAGGAGCCCCCGCCCTTCGTCGCCACCCCGGCGCCCGCGGCACCCACGCCCATCGCCGTGGTGGAGCCGACGAACCCAACCCCAACCCGGACCGCGGAGCCGGTGGATGCAGGCGAGCCCCCCGCCTCCGAGCGCAAGGCGGCGCCTGCGCCGGACGCGTTCCTCAGCCTCACTTCGAACGCGCCGGTGGAGGTGTGGCTCGGGCCCAAGCGCCTGGGCGCCACGCCGCTGAGCCGGGTGCGGGTGAAGCCGGGCCGCCTCTCGCTGCGGCTGAAGAACCCCAAGCTCGGGTTGGCGCGGACGGTGAAACTGGAGCTGCGCCGCGGCGCCGAGCTCTCCCGCGAGGTGACGTTCGGCAAGGGGGAGCTGAGCGTGAACGTCTCGCCCTGGGCGGACGTGTGGCTGGACGGCGAGAAGCTCGGGCAGACGCCGCTCGCCGCGCGCGAGGTGTGGGAGGGGCGCCACCAGCTGCGCCTCTCCAGCCCGCTCGGCGTGAAGGAGCTGGTGGTGGAGGTGGCCCCCGGCAAGGCGGTCACCGTGCAGGAGCGGCTGCCGTAGGGCTAGGCTCTCGAACCGCGAATGCCCGCAGCCCTGCCCCTGCTCCTCGCCGCCGCGCTCGGCGCGACGCCGTTCTTCGAGGACGACTTCGAGACCGGCACCCTGCTCCAGAGCTCCACCCCGAGCGGGCGCTGGCAGAACCTGATCGTCCCGCGCGCCAGCGTCAGCGCTGCAGGGCCGGCGGCGCACCGCGGGGCCTACGGGCTGCGCGTCAACGACCGGGACAGCGGCGACGGCGGGTCGGAGGTGGGCCAGCAGGGCGGCGTCACCACCCAGCTGCCCCAGGCGTTCGATGAGTCGATCTACATCCGCGTCTGGCTGCGGATCGACCAGGACGTGGCCCGCCCCGGCCGCACCCATCTGATGACGATGGGCACCGCCTCCAGCTCCCTGACGCTCTTCATGTCCCTCACCGAGCCCAACAGCGGCCTGGAGCTCGGCGGGGACTCGGCGGACGGCACGCGCACGGATCCGGTCCGCAACGTGGTGGACGGCGGCTGGCATCTGATGGAGGTGGGGCTGGAGGGGCTCGCCACGCCACGCGCGAACCGGTTCTTCTGGTTGGACGGCAACCTCGTCGCGCACCAGGACGACGTGGACCTGGTGGGCGCCGACGCCGGGACCTGGTACCCGCGCCGCATCAACCTCGGCGAGCCGTGGTCGTACGTCATCCCCTCCACCGGCCTGTTCGACTACGACGACTTCCGGCTCACCCGGACGCCGCCCGCCTCGCGCGTGGCGCTGAGCGCGCCGCAGACGCTCGTCGCCGGGCAGTGCAATCCGCTGAGCGTGGTGTTCCGCCAGTCCGCGGACGGCGGCGTGGTCGAGACGCACGAGCCGGTGGACGTCCGCCTGAGCACCGACGGCGGCACCTTCCATGCGGATCCGCAGTGCCAGGTCGCCGCGAGCGGGCTCTTCGTCGACGGCGGCACTGGCGGCACCGTCTACCTGCGGCCGGCCAGGGTCGGCGCGTTCGGGGCGCGCGCGGCTGACGTCAGCGGAGATCTGCTGCCCGGGCCCACGCGCCTCACCGCGTATGCGCTCGCGGCGCAGATTCTTGCACCCGAGCGTTCTCCGGCCGGCGAGGCAGTCACGCTGGATGGCTCCGGCTCGCGGGCGCAGCCGGGCGCCAGCATCACCGAGTACCGCTGGCGCCAGCTCGAGGGCCCCACCTTCGTCGAGCTCGGTGCGACGGCGTCCGTCAACTTCACCGCGAGCGAGCCCGGGCTCTACGGCTTCGAGCTGATCGTGGGAGATGGCACTTCGCTCTCGCCGCCGGCCACCGCCTCCGTGTTGATCGAAGGGGACCGCCCGAGGCCGCCGGAGCGGCTGGGCGGGTGCTACTGCGGCGCGGTGGGGTTTGACGCGAGTGTGGCGTTCGCCGCGCTGGCGCTGCTCGCAGCGGCGAGCCGAGCGCGCACAAGGCCTTGAGGGCTCAGAGTGGGTTCAAGGTCGCGGGCTGCCGTGCACGCATGGGTCCCGCGGTGGCGCGCTCGAGCCGCGGCGGGTAGCACGGTCTTGACCTGCCCCAGTGGGCGCTCGAGGCCTCGGGCTCGAACTGTGAATGGTTTCCGGTGGCCTGGAATCCCCGCAACCGTTCACAGAACGGCGTCGCGCGCCCTCCCACGCCAGCCGTGCCTGTGCAACCCGCCGCGGCTCGAGCGCACCACCGCGGGACCCATGCGTGCACGGCCCCGCGCGACCCTGAACCCACTCTGAGCCCTCAAGGCCTTTCGTTCAGCGGGCGCAGCCGATCCGCTTGGTGTCCACGGCCACCTCGTCGTACCAGAGGTCAAACGGCGCGGCCTCGTCGTGGTACAGCCGGAACCCGAAGCTGAGCTTCTCCAGCGCGGGGAAGAGCTTCGCGGAGGTCCAGCCGGCGGCGGCGGTGCACTTGGTGGGGTCCGGCGCCAGCACGTGGTGCGCGGCCGTCACCTCGGTGCCGTTGAGCCAGAAGCGCTGCTCGAACGTCTGCCCGTTGAACTCCACCTCGAAGCAGCTCCAGCGGTCGAGCGGCACGGGCGTGGTGGAGCGCGCGCCCGAGTCCTGGTGGCAGATCGAGTTGTCGTAGTTCGCGGTGAAGTTCCCCTTCGGCCCGCCGTAGCGCACGTGCCCCGCGCCAGTGGTGCCATTGGTCACGTTCCCATCACCTTCGATGAAGGAGGTGTGCATGTTGGACGAATGGTCCGCGACGTAGACGAAGGCGCGGGCGAAGACGGTGTTCTTGGCGATGGGGAAGATCTTCCCCACGGCGATGAAGGCGGTGGAGCCGGGGATGATCCCCGCGTGGACCTTCACCGACCGGGTCCCGCGCGCCGCACGCGTGCTGTCGAGCGAGACCGCGCCGCCGTTGCGCTCCACGCGCTGCCAGGTGGTGGCGTCGAGCGTGAGCGCCTCGAACCCATCGCACACCAGCGCGCCGGCCGAGCCGCACCGCGACGGCCCGCCGTACCAGCCACCGTCGCCCGTCCCGCCGTCGACGAGGACCGGGCCACCATCGCGGACGCCGCCATCCTTCACGCCCGCGTCCGGCGTCGGCTGGCCCGCGTCGCGCGTCCCCGCGTCCACGACCGGCTCCACGCCCGCGTCCTCCGGCTCGCCCGCGTCGGGCGTGGGGATGCCAGCGTCGCCGACGACGGAGGTGCCTGCGTCCTGTGACCCCGGTTCCTGGCCACCGGGCGTGAGCGGAATCTCACAGGCAGAGGCCGCCACCAGCACCAGCAGCGCGAAGCGGGTCAGAGTGCCCTTTGTCTTCATGGGCGGCACGCCGTGAGCAACGGACACGCCATGCGCACGGCGCACGCGCAGGTACCCGAACTTGTGACGTGGCTTGGCTGCGCGAGGCGGCACATGGCCGCTCCGGGTGGCAACTCCAGCTGCCAGGGCTACTTCGCGGCGCCGTTGTGCAGGACCTCGACGAGCGCCTTCGCCACCAGCGGATCATCGTCCGCACGCTTCTGCGACCACTCGCCCTTCTTCTCCTTCAAATTGAAGTTGAAGAAGACCTCGGCCGCGTCGCCGCCGCGCTCGATCGTCCACTTCCCCGCCGTCCACCCACCGCCCTTGCCGCCGAAGCCGCCGCCCGGCTCCTTGACCACGTCCTCGCCCAGGTGCACGGCGCTGGGCCGCAGGGGAGGACGCACCTTCTTCGGCTTGCCGGGGGCCGGCGCGCGCGTGCCGAACGCCTCCGCATAGGCGCGGGCGAGCGCGAGCCCCTGCGCGGGCGTGGCGGTGCTCAACTGCGCGTCCACCACGACGGTCGGCATCGCGCCCTTGAGGCGGTTGGCCTCGTGGAGGCCGACGGTGAACTCGGTGCCGTCCGCGAGCCTCCCGTCGAAGTAGGTGTCCTGCCCGCCCTTCACGTGCCACGGCCAGCGCGGGAGCGGCTTCTGCTTCTCGTAGACGCGGGCGATCTCGAACGGTAGGTGCGGCGGCGCCTCGTCGGCGCTCCCACCGATCGGCACCTGGAGCCGCGGCGCCTCTGCGTCCGCCTTCGGCGCGGGCGGCGGCGGATGGACCGGCGGGGTGGTGAGGACGATCGGCTCGGGCGGCGGCGGGCCGGGCGGCTCCTCGCAGCCGGCCAGCGCGGCGAGGAGCAGGAGGCCCAGCGGTCCGAGTCGAGTCATGGGCGGCGGATGCTACTGCTGCGCCACGCTGAGGACGAAGCCGCCCCGCTCGCCGATGTTCGGCGTGGGGAAGTACGCGTCCACCACGATGAAGTACGTGTGGCCGGCCACGGTGGCGAACGAGGCGCTCTCGGTCACGCCGCGCGCGAACGGGTCCTGGGTGAGGATGCACGCGTGCTGCGCGCAGCTGCCCAGCACCGCGAGCCCCACGTCGTAGCCGCGCTCGGGGACGGCCGTCACCACGGCCCGGCCGGTGGACGGCGCGGTGTACGCGTAGACGACATCCGGGCCCGGGAGCGGATCCGTGCAGGCGAGCCCGTCGTACCAGGTGGTGAGGTTCGAGTAGTCATCCCGCGCGCCCAGCGTGGTGCCGGCCACGCTCGCGTTGGGGGAGATGGGCAGCGCGGTGGCGCAGGTCTCGTTCAGGGCGGGCGAACGCGCCAGCGCCACCTCGAGCTGGAACGGCCCCTTTCCGCCCGCGGGCGCGATGGTGTCCGCCCAGAGCCAGGCCTCCGCGCCGCTCGCCAGGCCGAACGCGTAGGCGATCGCCTGGTGCGGGTGGCCCAGCGTGGAGTCGCACGCGAGCGCGGCAGGGCCGCCATCCGGGGCGCCCGGGGTGCCGCACGCCGCCCGCCAGTACGCCGCGGTGGAGTAGAGCTGCTCGTTCTCGGTCACCAGCAGCGCGCGCGCGTTGAACGCGGTGCCCGCGTCCGCCGGCGTGGCGAGCCGGTAGACGAGGTCCGCGCCAGTGCCCGTGGCCGCGTTGCAGGGGCCGGTGGCGTCGTTCAGCGCGCCGAGCGTGCTCCCGCGCAGTTTGGCCATCGCGAGCCCAGGCACGCCGGCGGCCGGCGTGAGCAGGAGGTCCTCGGCGGTGGCGCAGGTGTCGTTGGTGGCGTTCGCCGAGACCGCGTCCGCGCTGACGCTCAGCTTGAAGGCGCCCCCCGCGCGGCTGTCCACGACCAGGTAGTACGTCCCCGCCGCGAGCGACGGCACGCTCAGCGTCGCGCTCTGGCCCCCGTTCGCGGAGTTGATGCAGCCCAGGCTCCCGCCCGCGTCCCTGTTGCCGCAGTTGGCGATGGAGTCCCGCAGGTAGAGCGAAGGGAAGTACGTCGGCTCGTCGGCGTCCGGCACCACCGTCGCGGTGAGGCGGCTCGCGGTGGCCAGGGTGAAGACGTAGAAGACGTCCCCCTGCGAGCCGGTCGCGGTGGGCAGGCAGGTGTTGGTCACGTCATCCGCGGCCGCGGCGGTGGTCCCGGCCAGGTCCACCACCGGCAGCACCAGGGGCGTCGCGGTGGCGCAGGTGTCGTTGACGGGCGGCGCGCTGGGCCCGGAGAGCCGCACCTCGAGGTCGAACGTGCCGGCGCTGCCGTTGTAGCCGTCCACCCAGACCGAATAGACGCCCGGCGGCTGGTTGAAGAGCCGCGTCACGGAGGGCCGCACCGGGTCCGGCGTGGCGGTGCAGGCGAGCTGATCCGCGAGCGCGGTGGACGCGCAGGCGCCGCTCTTGCGCACGTACACCACCGGCGAGAAGCCGGGGGTGGTGGAGATCGCCGTGAGCTTCACGTCCTTCGGGGAGGTGAGCTCGTAGGTGTAGACGAGGTCCTTGCCGGTGGACACCGCGGGGGCGTGGCACGAGGGGGAGGCGTCCCCCACCGCGTTGCCGTTGGTGGCCAGCGCGGTGTTGCCGCTCACCTTGGCCACGTCCGCGCTGAACGCGAGCGCGGTGGGGCTGGCGCAAGTGTCGTTGGCGGCCGTGCCGGAGGCCGCGGCCACGGTCGCCTCGAGCGTGAAGGCGCCGCTGCTGCCGCTCTGCCCGCCCACCCAGACCACGTACGTCCCCGGCGCGGCGTTGTAGAGCGCGGCGGTGGCCCCCAGGCCCGTTCCGTACGAGCGCGCGCAGGTGAGCTCGTTCACCGCGCCGCAGCCGCCGGGGCCGCGCACGGAGAGCACCGGCTGGAAGCCGGCGGAGGGCTTCGCCTCGAAGCGCAGGTCCTGCGGGCTCTGCGTGGTGAGCGTGTAGGCAACGTCCGGCGCGTCTCCGCCGCACGCCCCCGGCGCGTCCGGGCGGGCGCCCAGCGTGGTCCCGCTCACCGAGCCCCCCGCGGCCGGGATCACCGCGGCGCCGGCGCACCGGTCGTTCGCGGGCGGCGGCGTGGCGGCGGAGAGCTCCACCGCCAGCTCGAAGTCCCCCGCGCCCTGCCCGCCCGAGTCCACCCAGACGGAGTAGGTGCCGGCCGGCTGGTTCTGCAGCCGCAGCGTTGCGGTGCCGCCGCTGGCGCTCTGGCAGGCCAGCTCATCCAGCCGGGCGCCGCTGCCGCAAGACGCGCGGACGTAGACGACGGGCGAGAGGGACGGCTGCGTGGCCACCGCGCGCACCAGCACGTCCTTCGGCGCGGCCAGCGTGTACGTGTAGACGACATCCCGTCCAACCGAGCGCGCCGGCCCTGAGCAGCTCGGCGAGTCGTCCGCGGCGGCGTTGCCGTTGCTCGCACCGCGGGTGGTGCCGCTGGCCATCGCCGTGTCGCCAGTGAAGCTGAGCGCCAGCGCGCCGGCGCACGCGTCGTTCGCCGGCGGCGCGGAGGGCGGCAGCAGCGCGAGATCCAGCGCGTAGGCGCCGGCCGAGCCACCCGCACCGCTGAGCCACACGAAGTACGTGCCGGGCTGCTGGTTGTAGAGCACCAGCGGACCGCCCGCGCCGCAGCCGAGCTCGGTGCCGGCGCCGCACGCCCCACCGCGCACCGCGAGCACCGGCGCCAGCGCGCTGCCGCCGAGCGGCGCGGCCTCGAGCCGGACGTCCTGGGCGGCGGTGAGCGTGTAGCTGTAGACGACGTCCAGCCCGCCGCGCGCGCAGGAGGACTGCGGCGCGTTCTGCCGGGCGCCCGCGGTGGTGCCTTCGGCGTGCGCGCTGCTCCCGTTGAAGGTCAGCGCGAGCGCCCCGGCGCAGGTGTCGTTCGGCGGCGTGGGCGTGGGCGCGCGCAGCCGCACGTCCAGCGAGACCGGGCCCGAGCGCCCCAGCGAGGTGTCCACGAAGAGGAAGTAGTCCCCCGGCTCGGCGTTGAAGACGGTCAGCGCCTCCGGTGTGGCGGGGCCTGTCTCGCGGTTGAGCGTGCTGGCGCAGGCCAGCTCCGCAACCCCCTGGCAGGCCCACGCGCCGGCCGCCACCGGGCCCCGTATATAAAGGTAGGGGTCCACCGCCTCCCCGAGGCCAGCGCCGCCCTGCGCGGAGACGACCACGTCCTGCGCCGCCGCGAGCGAGAGCCGGTACACCGCCTCGCGCCCGCTCGCGGAACCGCAGCTGCCGCGGTACTGGTCGAGGAAGCCGGTGGTGTTCACCGTCAGCAGCGCCGCGCCGCCGTCGAAGGCGAGCGCAGAGGCGCTGGCGCAGACGTCTCCCGGCGCGCCCGCGTCCGGCTCCGGCGGCTCCTCGAGCCCGCCCGCGTCCGGCTCCGGGGTAATCCCCGAGTCCACCGGGCCGGCGTCCACCTGCACCAGCACGCTGGTGCAGGTGCCGTTCGGCTTGCACTGGCTCCCCGGGCCGCAGTGCGCGTCCTCCAGGCAGGCCACGCAGGCGCCGCGCGCGCCGTCGCACCAGGGGTGGGCGCCGCCGCACGGAGGACAGCGGCCGCCATCCAGCTGCGCGTCCGAGCGGCACTGGCCGTTGGCGGGGTCGCAGCTCTTCCCGGCCGCGCAGGTCACCTTCGCGCAGCGATCCTTCGAGTCCTCGCACCCGGTGACGGCCACCGCCGCCAGGAGCCCGAACATCCACCACGCGCCGCGCGCCATTCGCGTCCCCCTCCTTGGACTGGAGGACGGGCTCTTTAGACGATGCGAAGCAGCCTTGTCGCGGCGATTAGCGCCAACGGCAGGAATTGGTTCCAGCGGAGGGGGCAGTTCGAATAAGTCCCTTGAGCCATGAGCAAGAACGTCCGCATCGAAAAAGACACCTTCGGCCCGATCGAGGTCCCCGCTGACCGGCTCTGGGGCGCGCAGACGCAGCGCTCGCGCCAGAACTTCGCCATCTCCACCGAGCGCATGCCGCTGGCGCTCGTCTACGCGCTGACCCTGGTGAAGAAGGCCGCCGCGCGCGTGAACATGGAGCTGGGCTCGCTCCCCAAGGAGAAGGGCGAGGCGATCGTCAAGGCGGCGGACGAGGTGCTCGCCGGCAAGCACGACGAGGAGTTCCCGCTCATCGTCTGGCAGACCGGCAGCGGCACGCAGACGAACATGAACGTCAACGAGGTGCTGGCCAACCGCGCCAGCGAGCTGCTCGGCGGCGAGCGCGGCGAGGCCCGCAAGGTCCACCCGAACGACGACGTGAACAAGGCGCAGAGCAGCAACGACGTCTTCCCCACCGCGATGAGCGTCGCCGCCGCCGAGGCGCTGGTGCGCCACGTGGTGCCCTCGGTGAAGGCGCTGCGCGACGTGCTGGACGCGAAGGCCAAGGCCTTCAAGGAGGTGGTGAAGATCGGCCGCACCCACCTGCAGGACGCCACGCCGATCACGCTCGGCCAGGAGTTCTCCGGCTACGTGGCCCAGCTGGATCAGGCGCTGCGCCACGTGGAGCAGAGCCTGCCGCACCTCTTCGAGCTCGCGCTCGGCGGCACCGCGGTGGGCACCGGGCTCAACGCCCCCAAGGGCTACGACACCCGCGTGGCGAAGGAGATCGCCTCGCTCACCTCGCTGCCCTTCGTCACCGCGCCCAACAAGTACGAGTCGCTCGCCGCGAACGACGCGCTCGTCTCCGCGCACGGCTCGCTCAAGGGGCTCGCCGTGGCGCTCACCAAGATCTCCAACGACATCCGCTGGCTCTCCTCCGGCCCGCGCTCGGGCCTCGGGGAGATCACCATCCCGGAGAACGAGCCGGGCAGCTCGATCATGCCGGGCAAGGTCAACCCTACCCAGTGCGAGGCGATGACCATGCTCTGCGCCCAGGTGATGGGCAACGACGTGGCGATCACCTTCGGCGGCGCCTCCGGGAACTTCGAGCTCAACGTCTACAAGCCGCTCTTGATCCAGAACTTCCTGCAGTCCTGCCGGCTGCTCGCGGATGGCGCCAAGAGCTTCCGCGAGCACTGCGCGGTGGGGATCGAGCCGAACGCGCAGCGGATCCAGGAGAACCTCGAGCGCTCGCTGATGCTGGTCACCGCCCTCAACCCGCACATCGGCTACGACAACGCCGCGAAGATCGCCAAGACCGCCCACAAGCAGGGCAAGACGCTGAAGGAAGTGGCGATCGAGCTCGGCCTGGTCACCGCCGAACAGTTCGATCAGTGGGTGCGGCCGGAGAAGATGGTCGGGAACCTCTGAGGGGGGAGGGCGGCCAGGGGAGCAAGCGCCCAGACGCCCGGCCGTGAAAAGGGCCGTGCGTCTTTGAATGCCCGACCCCACCCTACCGTCCCGGAACCCATGCGTACTTCACTCCTCCTCCGTAGCTCTGGTTGGGCCGCGCTCTCCGCGGTGGCGTTGCTGGCGCTCTCCGTCCCGGCGCACGCGCAGGACGGCGACCCCGAGATGATCGACGACGAGAACCAATGGGTCTCGGCGCCGCCGCCTCCCCCCGAGGCGGACTACGACGGCGATGGCGACGCGGACGGCGACGACGCCCAGTACGCGGCGCAGATGCAGGCCCCCCAGCAGCCCCAGGCGGCGCCCACGCTGCAGAGCTTCCAGGCCGCGCTCAGCCCTTACGGCGCGTGGATCCAGGTCTCCGGCCTGGGCCTGGTTTGGCAGCCGTACACGGCGGTGGTGGGCGCGGACTTCGTCCCCTACCAGAGCGGCGGCAGCTGGGCCTACACGCCCGCCGGCTGGGAGTTCCGCACCCGCTGGGGCTGGGGCTGGGCGCCGTTCCACTACGGGCGCTGGCACTACGCGAGCTCCATCGGCTGGGTCTGGTGGCCGAGCTACCGCTGGGCCCCGGCGTGGGTGGACTGGCGCCGCTGTGACTCCGGCTACGTCGCCTGGGCGCCGCTGGCGCCCCCGGGGCTGCAGATCAACTTCGGCTTCAACCGGGTGGGCTGGAGCTACGCGCCCCACCGCTACCTCGCGCGGCCGATGATCTCCCGCTTCGTGGTCCGCCCGTCCCCCTGGCGCAACCGCTGGGCGTGGTCCGAGCCGCGCCACAACACCTGGTACCGCTCGCCCTGGCGGCAGTACGGCGGCAGCCACTTCGGCCAGCGGCGCGACCCGAGCTGGGGCTCGCACCAGGCCTCCGGAGTCTGGGGTAACCGGCAGCGCTACGACGGCAACTGGTCGCGCTCCATCCCGGCGCCCGCTCCGCAGCCGCAGCCCAACCGGGGCTGGAACGGCCGCGGCGGGGGCTGGGGTCACCAGGCCAACGCGCCCTCCTCCGGCGGCGGCTGGGGCCGGCCTTCCAACGGCGGCGGCGGCAGCTGGGGCCGGCCTTCCAACGGCGGCGGCTGGGGTCACTCGGCCAGCGCCCCGCCTCCGGGCAACTCCGGCCAGCGCGGCGGCTGGGGTGGGAGCGGCGGCGGCAACCGCGGCAACGGCAACGGCGGCAACTGGAGCGGCGGCGGCCACGGCCGGCACTGAGCACCGCGCGCGGCGCGGTGATGCTCCACTGCACCCTGCAATGCACGCCCTTCCAGGCGTAAGCACCAGGAATCACTGAAGCTCCGAAGCACCCTCGCGGGCACGCGCCGTGCGTAACCACCGCCCGAGGCCGTTGGCGTGCTCGAGCAGGAGATCATCGGCGGCGTGGTGGACAACGGCGACCCCGCCGTCATCGCCTTCGCGGAGAACGGCAGCGCCCTCTGCACGGCCACGCTGATCGGCCGGCTCACCGTCCTCACCGCGGCGCACTGCGTGGACGGCGTTCGCGCCAACGCGCAGCTGTCCGTGCAGTTCGGCACCGTGGCCGCGCAGGCCACGCGCACCATCGCGGTGACCCAGGTGGTGCGGGACCCGCGCTACAACAACCAGCAGCTCGGTCACGACGTGGGCCTGCTCCGGCTGGCCACGCCGGTGACGGACGTGCCCATCGTCCCCATCAACACCACGCCCCTGGTCGCCGCGGACATCGGCAAGAACCTGCGCCACGTGGGCTACGGCGTCACGGACGGCCGCGCGCAGACCGGCTTCGGCACCAAGCGCCAGGTGACGCTCCCCATCCGCCAGGTGAACTCGCTGGAGCTCGAGTCCGGCGCGGCGGGGCGGCAGACGTGCAACGGCGACTCCGGCGGCCCGGCGCTGATGGTGACCGCGGGGCACACCGCGGAGCGGGTGATCGGCATCACCTCGTACGGCGATCAGAACTGCGTGCAGACCGGCTTCGATACGCGCGTGGACACGGTGGTGGACTACATCCGGACCACCGCGGCGGCGTGGGAGAAGATCGCCACCTGCATCGAAGACGGCGCGTGCCTGCCCGGCTGCGCGCCCGTGGATCCAGACTGCGCCTGCGCGGAGGACAACCAGTGCACCGCGCAGTGCGCGGACCCGCTCAAAGACCCGGACTGCGTCAAGGAGTGCGGCGCCAACGGCACCTGCTCCGCGTTCGCCTGCGCCACGCCGGACCCCGACTGCGTGGCCACCGGCGGCGCCTGCACCCGCGCCGAGCAGTGCGTGGGCAAGCAGTGCGTGACGGATCCGCAGCACCCGGCGCAGTACTGCTCCCAGGCCTGCGGCGCGGACGGCGGCGCGGCGGCGTGCCCGGGTGGGATGGAGTGCGTGGCGGGCGCCTGCAAGCACCTCCAGATGCCCGAGGCCTCGCTCGGCCAGGCGTGCAGCCCGGAGACGTTCTGCACGGGCGGAACGGTCTGCGCGGGCATGGCCGGCGCGGCAACGCTTTGTTCCAACGCGTGCACGAGCGCCGGCGCCTGCAGCTCGGCGTTGGACGAGTGTGTCTCCGGTGCGAACGCGCAGCGCTTCTGCCGGACGCGGTTGATCACCCCGCCTTCGTCCGGGGGCGCCGAGACCCCCGCGGGCTCGACGTCGCCGGGGGGCGCCAGCGGCGATGTAGGCCCCAACGGGATGTTGGGCGAGGCGAGCGGCTGCAGCGCCGTGGGCGGCGGCCCCGGGCTCGCGCTCGGGCTCGCGCTGGTGTTGGCGCTCGGGCGAAGACGCCGCGGCGCTTGGTGACGCAGCCGCCCTTTCTGGGATAGGTGTGCCGCGCAACAGCGCGAGCCACCGGCTGTCTTCAAGGCGAAGACGCTGCCCATTCCCGAAAAGGAGCTCACCTTGTCCCACTCCGATCCCTTGAGCCGCCGCGTGGTCCTCGCCGGCGGCGCCGCGCTCGCAGCGGGCGCCGCGCTGCCCCTTGGCGTGGGCTGCGCCACCGGCCAGGTGCGCCCCTCCGGCCAGACGGAAGGTCTCGCCTACTTCGCCCGCTTCGGCATCGACGAGGCGCTCCTGCGCGCCACCCTCTCCGCGGCGCTCGCGCGCGGCGGGGACCACGCGGACGTCTTCGTGCAGCACCGGGTGCTCAACACGCTCGCGCTCGAGGACGGCGAGGTGAACCGGGCCTTCGACAACGTGGAGCTCGGCGCCGGGGTTCGCGTGGTGAAGGGGGACCAGCAGGGCTACGCGTACTCGGAGGACCTCACGCTCGAGTCGCTCACGCGCGCGGCGCAGGCCGCGGCCTCCATCGCCAGTGGCCCGGCCCGCGAGGTGGCCAAGAGCTTCCGCGTGGAGGGGCGGCTCCCGGGCCGCTACCCGCTCGCCACCCGCTGGGAGGACGTGGGGGTGGAGAAGAAGCTGCCGCTGCTCTCGCGCGTGAACGCCGCCGCGTTCGCGGCGGACAAGCGGATCGTCAAGGTGAGCGTGAGCTTCCTGGACGAGTCCGGCGGCGTGCTGATCGCCACCAGCGACGGCCGGATCGTCGAGGACGTGCAGCCGATGACCCGCATGGTGGTCCAGTGCCTGGCGGAGTCGAACGGGCGGCGCGAGCAGAACGGCTGGAACGTGGCCGGGCGCCAGGACCTGGACTGGTACAGCGCGGAGCGGCTGGATCGCCTGGTGAAGCGCGCGGTGGATCGCACCGTGGTGCTCTTCGACGCGGTGGCGGCCCCGGTGGGCGAGATGCCGGTGGTGTTGGGCTCGGGCGGCTCGGGCATCCTCCTCCACGAGGCGATTGGCCACGGGATGGAGGCGGACTTCAACCGCAAGGGGACGTCTGTCTTCGCGGACAAGCTCGGCAAGCCGGTGGCCAAGCCGTTCGTCTCCATCGTGGATGACGGGACGCTCTCCCACGCGCGCGGCGCCCTCAACGTGGACGACGAAGGCAACGCGGTGGGCAAGACGCTGCTGGTGGAGAACGGCACCCTCACCAGCTACCTGCACGATGGGATCTCCGCCAAGCACTACGGCGTGGCGCCCACCGGCAACGGCCGGCGCGAGAGCTACCGCAACGTGCCCCAGCCGCGCATGCGCTCCACGTACATGCTCGCCGGGCCGCACAAGCGGGAGGAGATCATCGCCTCGGTGAAGAAGGGCATCTACTGCGAGAACTTCTCCAACGGGCAGGTGAACATCGGCCCCGGGGACTTCACCTTCTACGTCACCAACGGCTGGCTGATCGAGAACGGCAAGCTCACCCGGCCGGTGAAGGACGTGAACATCATCGGCAACGGCCCCAAGGTGCTGGAGAAGATCGACATGGTCGCGGACGACCTGGAGATCGACGAGGGCGGCTGGACCTGCGGCAAGAACGGCCAGATGGTGCCGGTCTCGCAGGGCATGCCCAGCGTGCGCGTCTCTTCCATGACCGTGGGCGGGCGCGGGAGCGGCGCATGAACGCGGAGCTCAAGGCGATCGTCGAGCAGAGCATCGAGCGGGCGAAGAAGGCCGGCGCCACCCAGGTGGCCGCGGTGGCCACGCTGGCGCGCGAGAGCGATGTGACCTGGCGGGACGGCAAGGTGGAGGAGGTGGGCCAGGCCACCACGCGCGGGCTCTCCATCCAGCTCTACGTGGATGGGAAGTACAGCGCCATGCAGACCAGCGATCTGCGCAAGGACGCGCTGGCCCGCTTCATCGACCAGTCGGTGGCGCTCACCCGCGCGCTGGCGCCGGACCCGAACCGCGCCCTCCCGGACGCGCAGCTCTACGCGAACCGGCCCAGCGCGGACCTGCAGCTCGAGGACGGCGCGCACGCGGCGTTCACCCAGGACCAGCGGCGCGCGCTCGCTGAAGGCGCCGAGGCCGGCGCCCGCGCGGTGGACGGCGCGGCCCGCTTCAACTCGGTCACCGCCAGCGCGAGCGACGTGCACGTGCAGATGTGGCGCGCGCACTCCAACGGCTTCGAGGGTGGCCGCGCGGAGACGTCGTTCTCGCTCTCGGCCTCGGTGAGCGTGACGGACAAGGACGGCCGGCGCCCCAGCAGCGGCTCGCGGGCGGCGCGGCGCTTCCGGGCGGATCTCCCCTCCGCGCAGGACGTGGGGCGCGAGGCCGCGGAGCGGACGCTGGCGCGGCTGGGCGCGGTGAAGGTCCCCTCCGGCCTGCTGACCGCGGTGGTGGAGAACCGCGCGGCCGGCACGCTGGTGAGCCACCTGCTCACGCCGCTGATGGCGCAGAACCTCCAGCAGCGGCGCTCCTGCTTCGACGGCAAGCTGGGCGCGAGCATCGGCAGCGCGCGCCTGACGCTCACCGATGAGCCGCTCCTGCCGCGGGGCCTGGGCTCGCGCCACTTCGATGGCGAGGGGATCAGCGCCCGCGCCCTGCCCCTCTTTGAAGGCGGCGCGCTGCGCTCCTACTACGTGGACAACTACTACGGCCGGAAGCTGAAGCTGGCCCCCACCACCGGACGCGCGTCCAACCTCGCGTGGAAGGCGGGGACGCGCCCGCTCGAGGCGCTGCTCGCCGGCGTGAAGGACGGGCTGCTGATTACGGGCTTCCTCGGCGGCAACTCCAACTCCACCTCCGGAGACTTCTCCCTGGGCGTGGAGGGCTTCCGGATCCGCAACGGCAAGCGGGCGGAGCCGGTCTCGGAGATGAACCTCTCCGGCAACCACCTCACCTTCTGGAAGCGGCTCGCCGAGGTGGGCAGCGATCCCTGGGAGTCCTCGGCGCTGCGCACGCCCACGCTCGTCTTCGAAGGCGTGCAGTTCGCCGGCGCCTAGGCGCGCGCCCCACATCCGCGGCGAGAGCGTGTTGCCGTAGCATCCCGCTTCCGGTGGGGAGCCCTGGACAGAACCTCCGCGAGTCGCGCACGCCGCTGCCGGAGGCGGAGCTCGTCTTCGAGCAGGCGGTGGAGGGGCTCTTCAAGGTCGCGCTCGGGCCCCTCATGACCGTGGAGCTGCACCACGCACTCAAGGCCTCGGGGTTGGATCTGGATCGCCCGCTCCAGCCCGCCCATCCGCGCGCGCAGTGGAGCGAGCTGGTACGGATCGCCGCCGAGCGAAGTCGAGGGGCGCCCCCTCCGCTGAGGTGATTCCGGGCTGAGTGCCGGGGCTCCTTAGGGCTCCGAGTGGGTTCTGGGTCGCATGGTGCTGTGCACGCATGGTTCCCGCGGTGGTGCGCTCCAACCGCGGCGGGTTGCAGAGTCCTCACGGACACGCGAGGGCGCTCCTCCGTTGGTTCTGTGAATGGTTTCGGGTGCCGGCGCCCCGGAACCATTCACAGTTCCCCCCGGGCGCCCGCCCCAGCCCGCCGTGACTGTGCAAGCTTGAACATCCGCCGGACGTCAGCGCGCGGCGGCAGGCGCCGGGCTGCTCGCCTTGATCTCCCCGTAGTCCCGCTCCCAGGCCCAGTACGGCGCGCAGGTCTTCTGCGTCTCGCACTTGAGCTCGGGCGTCTTCCAGAAGCGGATCTGCGAGAAGAGCGCGTAGCCGTTGCCCTTGCAGAAGTCCGTGCCGCCGGGCGCCTTCGCCTTGCATGCCGCGCTCACCGCGGGCAGCGAGCCGAACCACTCGGAGACGGCGGCCTGGACCTCCGGCCGCAGCGACCAGTCCATCCACTGGTAGGCGCAGATGGGGTGCGGCGCGTCCGCCGCGAGCATGGTGGTGTCCGCCCAACCCGTGACCCCCTCCTCCGGGATGACCGAGGCCACCGGCTTCTTCTCCCCCTTGAGCGCGTTCACCTGGTACGGCCAGCCGCTCGAGGCGACCGTGAGCCCCTGCTTGAACGCGTCCACCTGGGCGGTGGTGTCGTGCCAGTACTTGCGGACGAGCGGCCGCTGCTGCCGCAGCAGCGCCAGCACCGCGGCGTACTGCGGGGGCGCCAGCTCGTAGGGGTCCTTGATCCCCAGCTCCGGCTTCTTCTTCATGAGGTACAGCGCCGCGTCCGCCACGGCGATCGGCCCGTCGTAGGCCTCCACGCGCCCGGCGTTCGGCTTGCCGTCCGGCAGGTTCTGGGCCTCGAAGAGGACGGACCAGCTCTTGGGCGGCTTGGGGAAGACCTTGGTGTCGTACATCAGGACGTTCGGGCCCCACTGGTACGGCACGCCGTAGTGCGTCCCGTCCACGGTGTGCCAGGCCGAGCTCTGCAGGCGGGGGTCCACCGTCTTCCAGGCGGCCACCTTGGTCACGTCCACCGCCTGGACGCGGCCGATCTTCACCAGCCGAAGGCTGGCGTCCCCGGAGGCGGTGACGAGGTCGAAGCCCGGCTGCTTGAGCAGCTGGACCATCTCGTCGCTGGTGTTGGCCGTCTTCACCTCCACCTTGCAGCCGGTGGCCTTCTCGAACGGGGTCAGCCAGTCGTACTTCTTGTCGGACTCGCCGCGCTCGAGGTAGCCGGGCCAGGCGACGATCTTCAGCTGCCCCTCGCCCTTCTCCGGCGCCTTGGGCGGCTCCGCCTTCCCAGCACCGAGGACCACGCACAGGACCAGTCCAGACGCCATCGACATGCGCACACCCCCTAGAGTCGGTGGCGACACTGTACCGGCTCGGACGGGGAGGTTTGGCACCTTCATTGACCCCCTTCGGGAGCGGCTCGTACCCTCGGCGCACCAAGCCCCATGACGCGCGGACTCTGGAGCCGGCTGAACCTCAGGTGGCAAGCGGCGGTCGCCGTGCTCCTCCCGTGCACCGGCGTGGCCCTCTTCGCCGCGGTCTACTTCCCGCACCGGATGAACGCGCAGGCGGAGGAGGCGCTGCTGCGCCGCGCGCAGACGCTGGGGGCGCTCGCCTCGGCCGCCGCGGCCCCCACGCTCAAGCTGATCGGCGATGGGCTCGCGCGCCCCGAGGAGCTCGACCCCGTCCTCGAAGGAGCGCTGGGCGGCGCGGGCGCCAGCCCGGGGAAGAAGTCCGGCGCGGTCACCCTGGAGGGCAGCGAGCTGCTGTACCTGGCGGTGCTCAAGGGGAAGTCGCGCTCGCTCACCGCCCACCCGGAGACCGTGGTCCGCCAGGCGGTCCAGGCCCGGGCGAAGGGCGACTTCGCCGGCACCTCCTTCGAGGTCCCCAGGGCCAACCGCTGCGAGCTGGACAACGGCGAGCAGCTGCGGATCCGCTGCTACGTCAAGGATGCCGCGCCGGACTCCCTGGAGGGGCTCTTCGTCGCCTCTCTGGACAAGAGCACCCTGCGCGCCACCCAGTCGCGCAACGTGCAGGTGGGGCTCTGGACCGCGGTGGGCGCCGCGGGCGTGGGGCTGCTGCTGGCGTTCCTCTTCAGTGGGAAGCTCGCTGGACCGATGCAGCGGGTCACCGACGCGGCGAGGAACGTGGCGGAGGGAGACGTCACCGTCCCGCCGGTGGAGGCGGACGCGGGGGGCGAGCTGGGCTCCATGGCCCGCTCCTTCAACGAGATGCTGGCGAGCCTGCGCTCCCTGGTGGGCCAGATGGTCAGCCTCACCGGCCAGCTCGCGCAGGCCGCGCAGGAGCTGCAGAGCGCCTCCGGCGAGCAGGGGGACCTCTCCAGCCGCCAGGCCACGCACGCGCAGGACATCGGCGCCACCTTCGAGGAGCTCACCCGCACCGCCGAGCGGATCTCCGCCTCCACCGACACGGTGGACGGCTCCGCCCGGCGCACCCAGGAGGCCGTGGAGGGGGCGCGCGCGGTCTTTGGCCAGTTGATCACCGACATCTCCGCCACCCGCACCGAGTCCAAGGCGGTGGCGGACTCCATCCAGGCGCTCAACACCGAGCTGCGCCAGGTGGCGAAGATCGCCCAGCTGATCAACTCCTTCGCGGAGCGCAGCGACCTGCTCGCCCTCAACGCCGCGCTGGAGGGGACGAAGGCCGGAGACGTGGGGCGCGGCTTCTCGCTGGTGGCGGTGGAGCTGCGCCGGCTGGCGGAGAACGTGGGCGGCTCGGCGAAGGACATTGGCCGGATCGTCGAACAGGTGGAGACCAGCGGCGGCCAGGCGTTGCAGCAGGCGCGCCTGGGCGTGATCACCTCGGACAAGCGCGCCGAGATGGCCAGCAAGGCGGCCCGGCTCTTCGATGAGATCTCCGCCCGCGTCCGCAGCACCACCGAGGCCGCGCAGGAGATCTCCGTGGCCACCCGCGAGCAGCGGCGCGCCAGCGAGCAGGCCGCCGAAGGCGCCCGCACCGTGAGCGAGCTGGTCAAGCAGGGCGTGGACGCCACGCAGCGCACGCAGGAGATCGCCCGCCAGCTCTCCGGCGTGGCGCAGGCGCTCAGCCAGGTCACCCGCCGGTTCAAGGTGGAGTGACCGGTTTGGCCTGGACGGCGGGCGCGGGGTACGGTCCCGCCCCCTCATGGAGCACCTTGGCGAAACCCTGGCGGAGGCGTTCACCCAGGGCCGCCTCAACGCCGAAGAGCTGACGCAGGTGGAGGCCCACCTCGACGGCTGCGCGGAGTGCGCGGCGCTGATCGAAGGGCTCTTGCGGCTGGACGCCTCGGCGCGCTCCAACGTCAACGTCGGCGCCAGCTCCGGCTGGCGCAGCGCCGCGGCGGCCCTACGCGGCTCGCTGGAGACGGACGCCCTGCCCGAGGCGAGCGCGGTGGGGCGCTACCGGATCCTGGAGCGGCTGGGCGCCGGCGGGATGGGCGTGGTGTTCGCCGCGTACGATCCCCAGCTGGATCGCCGCGTGGCCCTCAAGCTGCTGCGCCCCGGCGCGTTCGCCGAGCTGGGCTCGGACGAGGCGCGGGCCCGGTGGATCCGCGAGGCCCGCGCGCTGGCCCGGCTGTCCCACCCCAACGTGGTGGCGGTCCACGACTCTGGGGCGCTGGGCTCCACCCTCTTCATCGCCATGGAGCTGGTGGACGGCTGCACGCTGCGGCAGTGGTGGACCGCCGAGCGCCGCTCCCCCGCCCAGATTGTGGACGTGCTCTGCCTCGCGGGCCGGGGGCTGGCGGCGGCGCACGCGCGGGGGCTCGTCCACCGCGACTTCAAGCCGGAGAACGTCCTCATCGGCCGCGACGGCCGGGTCTTCGTCACCGACTTCGGGCTCGCGCGGCCGGTGGGGGGCCCCAGCGCTCCGGCGGACGCACCCGCAGGCGCCCCGGAGGAGGCCGCCAGCGTCACCCGCACCGGCGCCCTGCTCGGCACGCCGGGCTACATGGCGCCCGAGCAGTCCGCCCGCCACCCGGCGGACTTCCGCACCGACCAGTACGCCTTCTGCGTCACCCTCCATGAGGCACTCTGCGGGGAGCGGCCATCCGAAACGAGCGCGCTCGCGCGAGCGCCCGGACACGTGGCGCGCGCCCTCAAGCGCGGGCTCAGCCCGGCCCCGGAAGATCGCTTCCCGTCCATGGACGCGCTGCTCGCCGCGCTGCAGCCGCGCGCCCGCCGCCGCTGGCCGTGGGCGGCCGCCGCAGCGGGGCTGGCCGCGCTCGCGCTGGGGGCGGGCGTGGTGCGCCAGCAGCGCCGGGCCGAGGCCTCGTGTCAGGAGGGGGCGTCTCTCGCGGGAATCTGGGATGAGCCCACGCGGGCCGCGGCGCAGGCGGCGTTCCGCGCCACCGGCCGCCCCGCCGCTGACGCAGCCTGGCGCTCGGCGTCCGGCGCGCTGGAGCGCTACGCCGCGCGGCTGGGCGAGGCGCAGCGGACGGTCTGCCGCGCTCCGCACGCGCCGGAGCAGGCGCGCCAGGACAGCTGCCTGCGGTGGCGCCGCGCCGAGCTCGAGGCGCTGGTGCGCCTCTACCGCGCCGCGGATGGCCCGGTGGTGGACGGCGCGGTGCAGGGCGCGCTCGGGCTCTCCGCGATCGACGGCTGCTTCCGCCCTGACGCCCCGGCCCAGCCACAGGACGAGGCGCTGCGCCGGGACGTCGCCGCGGTGCGCGAGCAGCTGGCCAACGTGAAGGCGCTCACCGACACCGCCCAGTACCCCAAGGCGCTGGAGGCGGCGCGCGAGGCCGCGCAGAGGGCGCGCGCGCTGCGCTTCAAAGCGCTCGAGGCGGAGGCGCTGCTGCGGCTGGGCGTGGTGCAGGCGCTGCTGGCCGCGCCGGAGGGCGAGGCCACCTTCGTGGACACGCAGCTGGCCGCGGTGGAGAGCGGGCAGGACGCCCTGGCCGCCCGGGCCTGGCTCTACCTCGCGGACTTCCAGCGCATCTACAAGGGCGACACCGCGGGACTGGAGCACAGCGTCCGCCAGGCGGCCGCCCTCCTCGCGCGGGTGGAGGGGAACCCGGAGCTGCACGCCATGCTCGAGGCCACGCGCTCCTCGGGCTTCCTCCTGCGCGGGGACTTCCCCAAGGCGCTCGAGGCGGCGGAGCGCGCGCTGGCGCTGCGCCAGACGCTCTCTCCGGCCGACCCGCTGCTGGTGGCCAAGGGGCACGAGAGCGTGGGCGGCGTGCTGCGGAGGCTGGGGAGGGACGGCGAGGCGCGCGCCCACGAGCAGCAGGCGCTGGACGCGCGGATCTCCGTGCTCGGCGAGGACCACCCGCTGGTGGCCACCTCGCTCCACCGCTACGCCGCGCTGGAGAACGGCACGCCGCAGGCGCTCGAGCTCAACCAACGGGCGCTGCGCATCCGCGAGCGCGCGTTCGGCCCCCAGCACCCGGACTACGCCGAGTCCTGCGCCATCGTGGGCGAGAGCCTGCTGCAGCTGGGGCGCGTGGAGGAGGCGCTGCCGCTCATGGAGCGGGCACTCACGCTGCAGCGAGGCTTTGCCCCGCGGCATCCCAGGACCGCCACCTACGCCACCAGCCTCGCGGGGGCGTACGCGCAGCTGAGCCGCTTCCCAGAGGCGCGTCGGCTGCTGGACGAGGCGATCGCCTTGCTGGAGGGCAGCGGGAACCAGGCCGGCCGGGTGCTCGGCCTCAGCTACACCAAGCTCGGGGACCTCTCCCTGGAGGAAGGGAACCCGAAGGCGGCGCTCGCCCCGTACACCCGGGCCGAGGCGCTGTTCGCGCAGGGGCCGGCGCTGAATCTGGAGGAGGCCCGCTTCGGCCTCGCCCGCGCGCAATGGGCGCTCGGGCGAGATCGGCCCGCCGCGCGCGCCAGCGTGGCCCGGGGGCGGGAGGCGCTGCTCGCGCTGGAGAAGACCGGCGTGAACGTGAAGCGGCCGCTCGAGCAGCTCGACGCGTGGTTGAAGCTCCACCCAGCGCGGTGAGGTCCCGTTCACCCCACCTCGAGCGTAGTGAGGCCGCCGCCCATTGGGGAGCCGTCCGCTCAGCCCGAGCGATGTCGAGGGCACCACGAGCGAGAGGCCCTACGATCGGTGGGCCCTCGACTTCGCTCGGGCTGAGCGGGGACCGGGCGCAAGTTTCAGGGGGCTGCACGGAGCAACACGTCACTGCCCGTGCAGGGTCGCCTTGGCCGGCTGCACGTTTGGCCGCTGCGAGCGGCGGCGGGTGGGCGTGGGCGTGGGCTCCTCGGCCTCCGCGTCCTCGCTCGCGTCGCCCTCGAGCGCCTCGCGCATCTCGGCCGCGCGGTCGCGCGGGCGGGCGGAGCGGTCCCCGAAGCGCACCGCGAGCTGGGCCTTGAAGTCCTCGAACGCGGACTCGGCCATCTTGTCGTACGGGAGCGTGGGCGACTCGTAGGCGCGGCCGCCGTAGCTGTAGGTGGACCAGCGGATGTTCTTGGCCGGCTCGCTCTGCAGCTGGAAGGAGTACCGCGCGTCCTTCTCGCCATTGAGCTTCACGCCGAAGTCCCAGACGAAGCCGATGCCGAGGAAGCGCTTGTCCACCTGGCCTGCAGCGCCGGCCGCGCCGTAGCGGGAGGTGTCCTTGACGGACTCGTAGAGCGCGCCGGTGAGCCCCACCTGGTAGGAGATGGCGAAGGTGACCGGCGTGTCCTTCACGCCGTACTCGTTGACGGAGATCACCCCTTCGCCGAGCAGGTTGTCGAGCGCGGACTCCAGCGCGCGGGAGATCTGCCGCTCCCGGCCGGAGTTCGCCGTCGCGGTGAAGGCCTGATCCGGCGCGAGCACCGTGCCCCGCAGCTTCTCCGGCAGCTTGGTGAGGTCGAGCGTGTCGAACGCGGTCTTGGACTCGTAGACCACGTTCACCCAGCTGGTCTGCTTCTGGCGCAGCAGGTTCACCACCTCGGTGAGCGCGGGGACGAGCGCCGCGCCCTCGCGGGCCTTCAGCCGCTCGAGCGCGCGGGTGTAGAGCGCCTCCTTCGCCTCCTTCGCCTCCGCGGCGTGGCGGCCGCTGGGGAACTCGGCCAGGTACTGGTCGTACGCGTCCACCTTGTTCCGGTAGGCGCTGCGCGCCGTGCTCCAGGCGTTGTCGTCCGCCTTGCGCTGGTTGAGCGGGATGGCGAGCGCGGTGAGGACGCCTGCCGCCACCACGGCGGCGGCGTACACGGGGCGCATCTTCTTGAACGCGGCGGCGCGGGACGGACCGCGGCGGGGCTTCTTGTCGTCCGCGGGCACCAGCTCCGCGGGGATGAGCGGCCCCTCTTCCAGGCTCTCCTCGAGCATCCCCGAGTACATCAGCTCGAGCACGCGGCGCCGCTTGGCCAGAATGCCGTTGGCCCAGTCCACGGACGCCTCGCGCCCGTAGATCCCCACGTTGAAGGTCCGCTTGGCGAACTTCAGGGAGATGGCGCTCCGGGTGTAGACGCCGTTGGTGGAGTGGTGGGTCACCCGGACGTCGCGCAGGTTCGCCAGGGGCCACGCCACCACCTCATCCACCCGGACCTGGAGCAGGTAGAGCGGGTGGACGATGGAGTACGCCCCGTACGGGCTGCGCGCGGCGACCACCCAGCGGCGGATGCCTTCGGCGAAGAAGGCGCCCGCCGCGGCCAGGCCGCCGAAGAGCATCAGGTAGCCCAGCCCCTCCACGGGCTGGCGGCTGATGAAGGCGGCGGAGCCGCCGTACCAGACCGCGCCGGCGCTGAGCAGGATGAACAGCACCGCCAGGCCGTACTTGCTCGCCTTCACCTTGGTGGGGGCGTTCTCGCGGTTCATCCGCGTGAGCCACTCCTTGGCGCTGTCCGGGAGCAGCTCGATGTCCACCGTGAAGTTGGCGGGCATCACGCCGGCGCCGCGCTTGGGATCCAGCTTGGCGGCCTCGCGCATCAGGAGGTTCGCCTCGTCCACGCGCTCCTGAGCGAAGAGCGGGGCCGCCAGCGTGCCCAGCCGGTTGGCCACGTACTTCCGGGCGGCCTCCTCGGGCGGGATGATCTTCATCAGCTGCTCGAGCACGGCGGTGACGGCCGCGGTGTCCCGCCGCTCCAGCTCCACCTGGAGCTTGCGGACGAAGAGGCCGAAGTCCTTGAAGTTCACCTCGCCGTCGAGATTGATGGCCTGGTCGAGCACCTTCACGGCGTCGTTCCAGAGCTTCTGGTCCATGAAGCAGTCCGCCAGGGCCACCAGCGGCCGCACGTCATCCGGGGCGAGCTTGCTGGCGTGCTGGTAGGCGGCGGTGGCGTCCTTGTACTTCTCCAGCTGGTGGAGCGCGTAGGCGCGGTGGAGCGCGTAGGCGCCGTTGTCCGCGTGGACGCGCAGCAGGTCGTCGAAGATCTCCAGCGCCTGCTGCGGCTTCTTGTCGTGCAGGTAGGCCATGCCCAGGAGATCTCGGGCGAAGTGGAGGTCGGGGCTCTTGTTGAGCAGCTTGGAGAGGATGAGCCGCGCGTCGGCGTAGCGCTGCTGCTCGATCGCGTCGAGCGCCTGGCGGATCTCTTCTGAGACGCCCTCGCCGTGTTGGTCGTACTGGCCGATGGAGTCGTACTCGCGGCGGGAGGACGCGTCGGAGAGGACCTCGTACGCCTCGCGGATCTTCTTGAACTCCTCCGGGTGCGTCTCCGGAGGGAACTGGCGGACGAGCGCGAAGTAGGCCTTCTTGATGGTGCGGTCGTCGGCGGTCTTCTGGACGCCGAGCACTTCGTAGAAGCTCTTCGCTGCGGTGGTCATGGGTTCTCCCGAGCCGGGCCGGGGACGAGGGCGCGCTGGATCGCGTCCGCCACCGAGTCCACGTAGATGAGGGTGAGCACGCGGGTGACCTCCTCCGGGAGGGCGCGCGCGTCCTTCAGGTTCTGCTTGGGGAGCAGCACGGTGCGCACGCCGGCCAGGCACGCCGCCACCAGCTTCTCGTGGATGCCGCCCACCGGGCGGACCTCGCCGTGCAGGGTGAGCTCGCCGGTGGCCGCCAGGTTGGGCAGCAGCGGCTTCTTGGTGAACGCGGAGACGCCCGCGAGCAGCAGCGCCAGCCCGGCCGAGGGGCCTTCCTTGCCCACGTGCGTGTCGGTGAAGTGCAGGTGCAGGTCGTAGCTGCGGACGAGGCCGTCCAGCCCCAGCTCGGTGGAGCGCGCCTTGAGCACCGAGTAGGCCACCGCCGCGGCCTCCTTGCCCACCGGCCCCACGTTGCCGCTGAAGATCAGCTCGCCCGCGCCCTGCACCGCCACGGCCTCCAGCGGGGAGACCGCGCCGCCCTGCGGGTGCCAGCCGAGCACGCCGATCTTCCCCACCGCCGGCGCCGCCTCCTGAGGCTTCGGATGGAGCGAGGCCAGCTTTTGCGCCGCCCCGCTCTGAGGGTCCCGCTCCAGCGCGGCGCGGTACATCTTCTCCGCCTGCGGCAGCTCCCCCAGCGTGGCGTGGACGTCCCCCAGGTCCTCCCAGGCGTTCGCGTCATCGCCGCCGAAGAGGACGGCCTTCTTGTAGAGGCTGAGCGCGCCGCGCAGGTCGTTGCGCGTCTGCGCGAGATCTCCCAGCCGGTTCCACGCCAGGGCGATGGCGGGGTCGCGCTCGAGCGCGGCGCGGAAGGCGCCTTCCGCCTGCGAGAGCTTCTGCTCCAGCAGGAGGATCTCCCCGTGCACCACCTCGTGCGCGGCGGTGGCCTTGGCCTCCGCGGGCAGGTTGGCCAGCTCGCGGCGCGCGCCGGTCAGGTCCGCGGCCAACAGCCGCTGCACCACTGGCTGCACCGCGCAGAGCGCCTGCGCCACCTTCGGCGAGGAGAGCGCCTGCCGCGCCTGCTTCTGGAAGTAGGAGCGCTCCTTCTCGCCCGCCACGCGTTCCGCGGCGGCCTCCTCGCCCAGCTCGAGGTAGAGCTCGCGCAGCTCGCGCGCCAGCGGCGCGTGCTCGGGGAAGCGGCGCTGCGCCTCCTCCAGCACGGCCCGCGCCCGCGGCAGCAGCTGGCGGCGGCGCAGCAGGTCCGCGAGCAGCAGGTGGCGCTGGGGATCTTCGGGCGCCAGGCGCACGGCCTCGGCGGCGTGGAGGAGCGCGTCGTCGATCCGGCCTTCGGTGAGAAGGAGCCCACACAGCTCGTCGCGCGTGTGCGCGTCCTCGGGGCTGCGGCGCGCGGCCTCCTCGAGCAGCGCCACCGCCTTCGGTGCCTTGCCGTTGCGCTCGTAGGCCTTGGCCAGCAGCCGGCGGACGTTGCCGTCGCTGGGGGCCAGCTGCAGCGCCTTCTCCAGCTGGGTGGTGGCGCCGGCGTACTCGCCCTCCGCGAAGAGCGCCTCGGCGAGCGCGTAGCGGGAGGACGCGTCCTCCGGCGCGAGGATCACCGCGCGCTTCAAGTCGGTCAGGGGGATCAAGCGCCGAGCTCGAAGAGGACGTCCGTCAGCTGGCCGTCCAGCTTGGAGAGCTCGGCGGCGTCCTTGCGCGCGGAGGCGCTCTCCAGCCGGGAGATGAGGTCCTGGATCTGCTGCTGCTTGGGCGCCGGCAGCGCGGCGAGCTTGGCGCGGGCGGTGGAGACGAGCGCGCTGGTGGCGGGCGGCAGGGTGGCGAGCGTGGCGGCGGCGGTGGCGGTGGCGCGCCCCTCGACAGGCTCGGCGTGAACGGAGGCCCCGGCGCGCGCTCCGGCTGGCGGGACCGCGCCCCCCTCGACGGGCTCGGGGCGAACGGGGGGCTTGGCGCCCCAGTCCTTGTCGAGCCGCTCCTTGGCGGCCTCGCGCTGATCTTCCGACATGCGGCCGGCGGAGCTCTCCACGGTGAGCACCGCCTCCTTGCCCGTGGAGATCACCTTCGTCTTCACGTTCAAGATCCCGTTGATGTCGTACGTGAAGGTGACGGCGACCTTCTCGCTGCCGGCGGCCGCGGGCGGCACGCCCTCCACCGTGTACGCGTCCAGGAAGGTGTTGTTCTTCACCTGCCGGTCGTTGCCCTGGTACACGCGGATGTCGACGGAGCGCTGGCCATCCACGGTGGTGAGGTAGGTCTCGGTCCGAGAGACCGGAACCGTGGAGTTGCGCGGGATGATCGGAGAGAAGAGCCCGCGCACCAGCTCCTTGCCGGAGGTGGCGCTGACCTCGACGCCCAGGGTGTAGGGGCAGACGTCGGTGATCATGATCCCGCGGCCGGCGGAGATGGTCCCGGAC
>JBGATB010000071.1:0-42367 GCA_044229415.1 Myxococcaceae bacterium
AGCGAAGTCGAGGGCCCCACGAGCGAGAGTCCCTACGATCGGCGGGCCCTCGACTTCGCTCGGGCTGAGCGGGGCGCGGGCAAGTTTCAGGTCAGCGCCGCAGGCGCGTCGTCGAGCGAACCTAGTACGTCAGGAACTTCATCGAGCCCAGGTAGCCCACGCAGAGCGCCCTCCAGGCCTCCTTCGGGTCGTTCCCGTCCACGAAGGCGGCGTTGAGCAACTCCAGCGACGAGGTGACCTCGGTCTCGCTCGGCGGGTCGAAGAAGAAGCGCGTGTAGAGCCCCTTCACCTGGGCCACCACCTGGGCGTTGGAGGTGGAGATGGCGGCCGCGGGGTCCACGTCCGTGAAGAGGACGCGCGTGGTCTTCGCCGCGTCCCGCGTCACCGCGTCCTGGCACACCTGGTAGGCCATCCGCCGCCAGAGCACGAGCTTCTGCTGGCTGGGGGTGATGTCCTCCGAGAAGCTGCTCACGTAGTCCGCGCCGCCGAACGCCGCGCGGTTCTTCTCCCACTGGTCCACGCCGCTCACCGTCCAGGTGAGGCCAGCGGTGGCGCGCTTCACCTCGTTCGCCATCATGTTGAAGGCGAGCATCTTCACGTTCTCCGAGAGCGGGACGGCGAGCAGGTCCCAGAACTCGGTCACGTCCCGGCCACCCGCGCCCTTGAGGCGCGGATCCGTGGTGGAGGGGTTCTCGGTCCCGCCCGGCGGCTCACCGGGCGTTTCGCCGCCCACGACGACCGGGCCGCCACCGCCGGTGGTGGCGGTGCTTCCGGCGTTGAAGCAGCCGGCCAGGGGGAGGACCAACAGGCAAGCGGCGGTTCGAAGGAGGTTCATGGGAGTCCGCCTATCGCGCGCAGTACGCCGGGGTGGTGACGAGGTGGCGCAGCAGCGCCTTCGCCTTGAAGCCGCTGGCCTCGAAGACCTCCACCGCGTCGAGGTAGGCGCGCGTCTCGGTGCTGGCGAGCGGGCGGCCGTAGAGCTGGCGGAAGAAGTAGCTCACCATCTGCGCCTTCCACTCGTTGGTGGAGACGGTGGCCTTGCCCAGGTCTGGCAGCCCCTGACCCTTGATGGTGAGGAACTCGGTGGGCGGCGGCGTGCAGGTGTTGTCGTAGCTGCCGTCGTCCTTCCAGCAGTCCACGAACTTGGCCAGGGCGTCGATCCCGTAGAGCGGGTGGATGTGGCAGCCGGCGCAGACCACGTTGTTGGCGAGCCCTTCACGGCTGGTGTCCAGCGGCGTGTTGGGCGGGATGGAGATCGCCTGCAGGGCGATGCCCGTCCACTGCCGCTCGAAGCGGCCTGCCCAGTTGCGGCGCAGGAGCCCCAACGAGGAGCTCATGTAGTGGCGCGTGGAGAGCACGCCCGCGGCCGGCTTGCCGGTCTGCTGCGCCACGATCCCCCCCGCGGCCACCGTATAGGTGCCGGTGAGCAGCTCCCGGTAGTCCTTGTCGTTGTCGACGATGTACCGGGCGATGCGCGCGGGCTCCTCGGTGTCCGTGCCCGGCGGGGTGAGGCTGGTGGGCGGGAACTCGCGCCGGAACCAGTCGAACACCACCTGGGAGAACTCGGGCGAGGCCAGGTACGCGTCCGCCAGCTGCGCCAGCGTGGCGGTGCCGCCGCGCAGCTTGCCGAGCTCTTCGTCGGTGGGACCGCGGTGGGTGAGGTCCAGCGCGAGCTTGCGCAGGCAGGACGCGTCGCTCATCCGTTCGGGGACGTCCGAAGTGGGGCCGGCGAGCGCGGCGGTGGAGAGGCAGGCAGCGAGCAGGAGGGTTCGCATGGGGGTTCCTCTCAAACCAGCGCCTGGAGAGCGGCGTTGATGGGGGGCGCTGCGTCGTAGCCGCCGGGCTCCACGCCGTTCGCCTTGAGGATGGTGGAGACCACGTTCGGCCAGCCAATGGAGGGCAGGTTCGCGTCGATCTTCCCGGTGTTCACGTCCGCGGAGACGCCGGTGAGGCCGGTGGTGGTGTCTCCGAACGCGTAGCCGCGCTTGAAGTTGCCGCCGAAGAGCAGCGCGTGGGTCCAGGGCCAGTGGTTGGTGCCGGTCCCCTTCTCCGCGTTGGGCGAGCGCCCCATCTCGGAAGCAATGACGATGTGGGTGGTGTCGAAGCAGCTCTTGCCGGCGATGATCGGCGAAGGCGCGGCCTTGAGCGCGGAGAGCAGCTGCGCGATCGGGCCGAAGTAGTGCTGCCCCGCGGCGAGCTGGCCGGGGATGTTGTTGGTGTGCGTGTCGTAGGTGGTGCCGCCGAGCGCGGTGTCCCCGTCGAACGAGATGATGTGCGTGGCCTGGGTCCGGACCAGCTGGTACGCGAGCATGCACATCGCCTTGAAGGCGGGGATGCCGGAGTAGCCGCGCGCGGAGAGGTCGGTCGCGGTGGCGTTGAAGGCGGTCATGGTGGCCGCGTCCGGCGGCCAGAGCTTGGTGATGCTCTTGTCCGCCAGCTCGTTGGCCTGCCGCGTGGCCTGGCCGTAGGACTCGATCACCTTGCCCTGCACGGCGGGGCTGTACTGGGCGGCGTCGAAGCGGCCCATGAAGTCGTAGATCCGCTTCTGCCGCGCCGGCGTGGGCAGCCCGGCGCTCAGGTCCAGGCTGCGGGCGAAGCCGTCAATGGTGAGCAGCCGCTGCGCGGCGCCGAGCGGATTGGGGCTGCGGTTGTTGTAGTTGACGAAGTCGTTCACGCCGCCGTTGGAGTCGTACGTCCAGTAGGCGGTGAGGTTGGGGGCCAGCGCGGGCTGGCGCTCGAGCAGCTTCGAGGCGAGATAGTTGGGCCAGGGCGCCCGCGTGGTCTGCGTGGAGAGCTTGCCGTACCAGAGGATGTTCGCGCCGATCCGGTGGTCCGTCCCCGCCATGTAGAGGTTGCGGATGACGGTGGCGTCCTCCACGTGGGGCGCCATCGCCGAGAGGATGGGCGTGTACCAGACGACGCCGGCCTTGGTGGTCTGCAGCTGGTTGGCGGTGATGGAGCGGTTGATCTCCCCGAGCCGGCCGCAGAAGTGCTGCACCGGATCCCAGCCGCCGCGCAGCTGGATGAAGATGGTGGGGAACGGCGGCGTGGTGGCGGCCTGGGCGCGGCCATGCCACAGCCCCGCGGCACCGGCAGCTGCCACGCCTCCCATGAAGCCGCGCCTGCTGAGCGAGTCCCTTTGCACGTGACGCCTCCAGCCGACCTGCGAAGGCCCGATACGCTCGGGCGATGGCGCAGCTGAGCAAGCGTCGGGCCGTTTCAGGCCGGTGACACCCTCGCGTGACAACCCCCGGAATGGACGAGGATCGGGGCGAAAACCAACGGTTTACAGGGGTGCGCTTTTGAGATGAGCGTTGACGTTGCGCACCTCCACGCGCGTGGAGCATCGGCGGGGAGCTGACCGGAAACTGCGCAGCCAGGATGTCTGGTGGGGTTACGTTCCGCGCCGCCGGGAAAGGGGGACAGGCTCCTCTTCCGCGTCGAAAAGCAGCCTGTCCCCTTTTCCGCAATTTCCGCCGGAAGAGGCCGGGCCGTCCCGGTTTCTTGCGAGCCTCGCGGGATGAGGCGAACGGCGGACGTGGCGGTGATTGGCGCTGGCGCGGCGGGGCTGGCAGCGGCGGACCGGCTGCTGCGCGCGGGGCTGGACGTGGTGGTGGTGGAGGCGCGCCCGCGGATCGGCGGCCGCGTGGAGACGGTGCACCCGCCCTCCTGGCCGAGCCCGGTGGAGCTGGGCGCGGAGTTCATCCACGGTCGACCCACCGCGATGCTGAAGCTCGTCCGCGCGGCGCGCCTGAAGGTCGACCGCGTCCCGAACGATCACCGCATCCGGACGCACGGGAAGCTGCGCAAGGCCAACGCCGCGTTCGCCGCCGGCGAGGCGCTCGTCGCCCCCGAGCTCTCCGGGCCGGACGTCTCGTGGTCCAAGGCGATTGCCCGCAAGCGCAGGGAGGCACCGGTGGATCCGCTGGCGCTGCGCGCCGCCCGCGGCTTCGTGGAGGGCTTCTACGTGGCGGATCCACGCCACGTGAGCACCTACTTCCTCGAAAGGATGCAGGAGGGCGCCGAAGAGGGCGGCGGCGCGCAGATGGGGCGGCTGGTGGCCGGCTACGCCACGCTGCTGCAGCACCTCGCGCGCCGGCTCTCCCCCGGGCAGCTCCTGCTCAGCGCCGAGGTGGAGCGGACCCGCTGGCGGCGCGGGCAGGTGCGGCTGGACGTGCGTGGCCTCGGTCCCAGCCGCTTCCAGCTGCGCGCGCGCGCGGCGATCTTCACGCTGCCGCTCCCGCTGCTGGTGCCGGGAGCCGGCCCGCGCTTCTTCCCCGCCCTGCCGCAGAAGGCCCGCGCGGCGGGCGCCCTGCGCATGGGCTCGGTGGTGAAGGCGGTGCTGCGCTTCAGGCGCCGCTTCTGGCGGCCGCCGGGCCTCTCCTTCGCGCACGGCTTCGAGCTCCCCATCCCCACCTGGTGGACGCTCGCCCCGCGCGAGCTGCCGATCTTCGTGGGCTGGGCCGGAGGTCCCGCCGCGGCGGCGCTCGCCGGACGCTCCGAGCGCGCGCTGCTGGAGCACGCGGTGGGCTCGCTCGCGGGCACGCTGGGGTGCTCACCGGCCACGCTCTGGGATGAGTTGGATGGCTACCTCCTTCGGGACTGGGCCAGCGAGCCCTACTCCCGCGGCGCATATATGGTGGTGCCGCCGGGGCAGACGCTCCTGCCGCGGGTGCTCGCGGAGCCGGTGGAGCGCACGCTCTTCTTCGCCGGCGAAGCCACCCACCTTCAAGGCCAGGCCGGCACCGTCCACGGCGCCATGGAGACGGGCGTGCGCGCGGCGAAGGAGCTGCTCGCCGCGCGCTAGCCGAGGCTCAGGCCCGGGAATAAACGCGCGTTCGGGGCGCAACTGCGTGAAGCTTCGGCGCGGATGGTCCCCCAGGTCCGAGGCGTGCTCCGGTGGGTGGCGCTGGGCGCCAGCGTGGGCGTCCTCTGCGGGGCGGCCTCGGCGGCGTTCCTCCACCTGCTCGAGCTGGCCACGCGCACGCGCGAGGCCCACCCGAATCTCGTCTACGCGCTGCCGGTGGCGGGGCTTGGGATCGGCCTCATCTACCGGCGCTGGGGTCTGAAGATCCTCGGCGGAAACAACCTCGTCCTCGACACCGTCCACGACGACAGCCCCGAGCTGCCGCTGCGGATGGCGCCGATGGTGCTGCTCGGCACGGTGCTCACCCACCTCTTCGGCGGCAGCGCCGGCCGGGAAGGCACCGCGGTGCAGATGGGCGCCAGCCTGGCGGACTTCTTCTCCCACCGGCTCAAGCTGGACGCGGACACCCGCCGCGAGCTCTTGATGGCCGGGATCGCCGGCGGCTTCGGCTCGGTCTTCGGCACTCCGGCGGCCGGCGCCGTCTTCGGGCTGGAGGTCGTGGTGGTGGGCCGGGTGGGCTATGCCGCGCTCGTCCCCGCGCTGGTCGCCTCCGTCGTGGGGGACCAGGTGACGCGCGGGCTGGGCGTGGTCCACACCGCGTACCCGGCGGTGACGGCGCTCCCGCTCACCGCGCTGACCTTGGCCAAGTGGCTCGCCTTCGGCGCGGCGGTGGCGGGGGTGGCCACCCTCTTCGTGGAGGCCACGCACCTGCTCAAGGGCTGGCTCGGCCGCCGGGTGCCGTCCCTGCCGCTGCGGCTGGCGCTGGGAGGCGCGGCGGTGGTGCTGCTCTGGAAGACCACCGGAACGGACGACTACCTGGGGCTGGGCGTGCCGGGGATCCTTCGCGCCTTCCACGACACGGAGCTCTCCTCCTTCGCCTTCCTGCTCAAGGTCGCCTTCACCGTGGTGACGCTGGGGGCGGGCTTTCTGGGCGGAGAGGTGACCCCGCTCTTCTTCATCGGCGCGGCGCTGGGGAACCTGCTCGGACGGCTGCTCGGGCTCCCGCTCGACCTCGCCGCGGGCGTGGGCCTGGCGGCCACCTTCGCCGCCGCGGCCAACACGCCGCTGGCGCTCTCCCTGATGGCAGTGGAGCTGATGGGCGCGCCCGTCCTCCCGCACGTGTTGATCGTCTCCGTCATGGCGTACCTGCTCACCGGCCACCGCGGCATCTACCCGTCGCAGCGGCTGGAGCGGCTCAAGCACGGCGGCCCCCCGCTGCGGCGGCTTCTCTCCCTTCGCAACCTCGGGGCCGAGCGCACGAAGGACGGGGAGCCGCCGCCCACCCGTTAGTCCATCGGCCGGCTGCCGGAGCCCTCCGGCGAGGCCGAGGTCCCGCCGTCGCGCTTCGCTCCGGCCGCGCCGCTGCCGCCGGCGCCGGACTCCGAGCCAATCTGGCTGCCGCTGCTGCCGGACTGCGAGCCGCTGCTGCCGCTGGAGCTCCCGCTCCCGGTCGAGCTCCCGGACGAACCGCTGCTGCCCTGCGGCTCGGTGCCGGTGGAGCCGCCGGCGCTGCCGCCCGTCCCGCCCTGCGACCCGCTGGTGCTGCCCGTGCTGCCGGTACTGGACGATCCGCTGCTGCCGCTGGTGCTGCCGGACGCTCCGGTGCTGCTGCCGCTGGTCTCACTGCCGCTGCCGCCCGTCCCCAGGCTCCCGGACGTCTCACTCCCGCCCGTGCCACCGGTGCCGCTGCTGCTGGCGGCGCCAGACGAGCGTCCGCCCTTCTCCCGGGACCCGTTCCCCATCTCGCGGCATCCCACCAACGCGAGCGCCGCCAGGGCGCCGATCACGATCTTCCGCTTCATGACTCTCTCCCCTCACAATCGTAGATGGAGAGCTTGGAAACGGCGCCGCCCGGATGCCCGAGCCGCCGCCCGGTCCCCGGGCAGGTGGAGCCAGCGGCCACCGCCCCGCGCGCCTCGGCCCGCGCGCCACCCCCGGCGGGACGCGACCGGCGAACACACGTATAAGGCGCGCAGCCCCTTTCGAACGGAGCGCCGCCGTGAAGCTCGCCCTCTTCGACACCCACGCCTACGACCGGGAGTCCTTCGAGGCGGCGCGAGCGGGCCACGGCCACGCGCTCACCTACTTCGAGCCGCGGCTCACCGCCTCCACCGCGGCGCTCGCCCGCGGCTTCGACGCGGTCTGCTCCTTCGTGAACGACCGGGTGGACGCGCCCGCGCTGGCCCTGCTGCGAGAGGGCGGCGTGCGGCTCGTCGCCCTGCGCTGCGCGGGCTTCAACCACGTGGACCTCGCCGCCGCGGCCCGGCTCGAGCTCAAGGTGACGCGCGTCCCCGAGTACTCGCCGTACGCGGTGGCCGAGCACGCGGTGGCGCTGGTGCTGGCGCTCAACCGGAAGGTGCACCGCGCCTACGCCCGCGTGCGCGAGTGGAACTTCTCGCTGGAGGGGTTGGTGGGCTTCGACCTGCACGGCAAGACGGTGGGGATCGTGGGCACCGGGCGGATCGGCAAGGCGGCGGCGCGGATCTTCCGCGGCTTCGGCTGCGAGGTGCTCGCGTTCGACGCGCAGCCCGACGAAGCGTTCGCCCGCGAGCACGCGGTCACCTACGCGCCGCTGGCGCAGCTCTACGCCCAGAGCGACGTGCTCTCCCTGCACGTGCCGCTCACCCCGCTCACCCGTCACCTGGTGGACGCGAAGGCGCTGGGGCAGCTGAAGCGCGGGGCGATGTTGGTCAACACCGGCCGCGGCGCGCTCATAGACAGCCGCGCGCTGATTGACGCGCTCAAGTCCGGGCAGCTGGGCGCGGCCGGCCTGGACGTCTACGAGGAGGAGGAGGGGATCTTCTTCCAGGACCTCTCCAGCCAGGTCCTCCAGGACGACGTGCTGGCGCGCCTGCTCACCTTCCCCAACGTGCTCATCACCTCGCACCAGGCCTTCCTCACCCGCGAGGCGCTCTCCAACATCGCCCACACCACGTTGGAGAGCGTCACCGCGTTCGAGCGGGGCCTCCCGCTCACGTGCGAGGTCCGCGCCCCATGACGGCGGCCGGCTGCGTCTGGGTGAACGGCGTCTTCTCCGCCCCGGAGGCGGCCACCGTCCCCGCGCTGGACCCCGGCGTCCTCTACGGAGACGGCCTCTTCGAGACGCTGCGCACCTACGGCGGGCGCCCCTTCCGCCTGGACGCGCACCTGGCGCGGCTGGCCGCGGGCGCGCAGGAGCTGGGCTTTGCTGCCCTGCCTTCCTCTTCCGAGCTGCGCGAGCGGCTGGAGGACGTGCTGCGGCGCGCGGCGCTCCCGGAGGCGCTCGTCCGCGTCACCGCGCTGCGCGGACCGTCCGAGCGCGGGGCGCCCACGCTGATCCTCGCCGCGCTGCCGCTGCCCCCGCCGCGCCCCGAGGCCTCGGCAGGGCTGCGCGCCACGCTGCTGTGGCGGCGGGACGCGGCGGAGCTGCCGCCGCCGTGGATCAAGTCCACCAGCTACCAGCGCACGGTGCTCGCCCGCGCGGAGCTCTCCCGGCGCGGCGCGGAGGAAGGCTTCTTCCTCGGCGAGGGGCAGACGGTGACCGAGGGCACGGTCTGCAACGTCTTCGCGCTGCTGGCGGACGAGGACGCGCTCTGCACCCCGCCCGCGCGCGTCTGCCTGCCGGGCGTCACCCGCGCGGAGGTGCTCTCGCTCGCCCGCGAGCGCGGCCTGACCGTCCGCGAGGCCCCGCTCCCGGTGGGCGCGCTCGCCACCGCCCGGGAGGTCTTCGTCACCAGCTCCGTTTCGGAGCTGCGGCCGGTGATCTCCCTGGACGGCCGGCCGATCGGCGCCGGCCAGCCTGGGCCCCTTTGGCGAGCATTGCTGGACGCTTACCGCGCCCGCACCACTGTCCCAAGCTGACAAGACCATCAAGCGTTCCGCAGAGTTGACAACAACCCGTGGGGCGACGACCCCGACAATGAAGGGGCCATGTCAGAGCTCCTTTCAAAGGTCTCCGCTCCAGTGGCGGGGCCCAACCAGGTCCCCGCAGCGGAGAAGGCCCCACCCCAGCCCGCCGTGGTCGCGGTGAAGCCCGAGGAGGCCCACGACCTGCTCGAGCGCGCTGAAGATCTCTTCGAGCACGCCAAGCAGAAGGCCGCGGACTTCGTGGACGTGGCGCTGGCGGAGGGCGGGCGGCAGCTGCGGCGCGCCGAGGTGAACCTCCTGAAGTGGCTGGGCAGCCCCGGCACCAAGGGCGATGCGGGCTGGGCCCTGCGCGATGGCGCGCCGCCGCCGCAGGACGCCACGGACGCCTTCCGCTCGCTCCACGCCGCCGCGCGCTCGGGGATGCACGCGCTGGCGCCGGACGCCAAGGACTTCGTCTACCTGCTGGTGCCCGGGCTCTTCACCGATCACTACCCCCACTACATGAAGGACAACGAGCACCGGCTCCACTCGCTGGGGCTGGACGTCCGCCGGGTGCAGATGGACAGCGACGACTCGGTGGTGCGCAACGCCCAGCGGGTGCGGGACGCGATCGAAGAGGCCTCGCAGACCGGCAAGAAGGTGGTGCTGCTGGGCCACAGCAAGGGCGGCGTGGACGCGGCGGCGGCGCTCTCCCTCTACCCCGAGCTCAAGCCCCACGTGCGCGCGCTGATCACGATGCAGGCGCCCTTCGGCGGCAGCGCGCTGGCCACGGACCTGCTCGAGGCGCGCCGGCTCGCGCCGGTGGTGGTGCGCTCGGTGAAGCGGCTGCTCGGTGGAGATCCCGCCGCGATGGCGGACCTCACCTACGAGGCGCGCAAGGCCTTCCTCAAGGCGCACCCCTTCCCCTCGGACATCCCCACGGTGTGCCTGGCCAGCGCGCGGTACGACCGCAAGTCGCTGCTCGGGCCCCAGGAGCGCTACCTGCAGAAGCGCTACGGCTACGCCTCGGATGGGCTGGTGGTGCGGGATGACGCGATCATCCCGGGCGCGAAGGCGATCGTCCTGGACGACATGGACCACGCCGAGAGCGCGCTCACCGGCGTGAAGGGCTTCCCCAACTACTGGCCGGGCGACGTGACCGAAGCGCTGATCAACGTCGCCCTGGAGTCCTGAGGGTCCGCTACGCCCGCATCGGCTCGCTGTAGCGCGAGACCGTGAGCGACAGGGCCGCGGCCGTGGTGGTCGCCTGCGCGTCCGAGCCGGTGGAGGCCTCCTGCGTGCCGCCGGTGGCGTCGGTTGCCTCGGGCGCCTCCTCGAAGGAGTCCAGGACTGCTTCGCCCGCCTTGTTCACGTCCTTGTCGTCCCCGGTGCGCGACTCCATCTCCTTGCCCAGCTTCTCGGCCAGGAACTCCTTGCGCATGGCGTTGGTGATCTTCTCGCCCGGCTTCACGCCCTTCTTCTCGAGGAACTTCTTGAACTCGGGATCCGCGTCCAGCGAGGCGAGGCGCGTCTGCATCTTCTGCCAGAGGTTCTGCTCCACCCAGGCGAAGAGCTCGTCCATCGTCATCTTGCTGGCGGAGAGCGGGGACTCGCCCGGCTTGAGCACGGGCCCTTCCGTGCCCGGCGCCGGCGGGTGGTAGCCGTAGGTGAACTTGTTGGTGGCGGGGCTGTAGTCCCCGCTGGCGTCGCCGCCGCCGCCGCCCGAGCCGCCGGTGGGCAGACCGCTGGAGGGGGCCGCGCCCTCCGTCGCCCCGGCCACCTCGGGCCCACCCTTGAAGTGGTGGACGGAGGTGATCCGGTAGTTCATCTGGCCAATGGTGACGCGCTGGCTCCCGTCCGCGTTGGCGTTGTTGGAGCCGATGAAGAGCGGCTTTCCGTCCGGCGTGCGCCCCGCGAAGATCACGATGTGGTTGCTGTGGCCGGTGTTCATCAGGACCACGTCACCCGGCTTGGCGTTCTCGATGGAGACGCTCTCCCAGTTCCCGTCCCGGCCGAGGTTGCCCGCCAGCCCGGCGGCGGAGTCGCTGTGCTGGGAGGCGTTGATCTGCCCGGTGGCCTCGAGCACGCCGGACACGAAGTTGGCGCAGTTGATGTCGTTGGGGATGCCGTCGTGCATCGCCAGGCCCACGTCCGTGTTGTCCACCTTCAGCTGGGCCGCGTTCTTCCCGAGGTGCTGCCGGGCCACCTCGTAGGCGTTCTTCCCGCGGTTCCCAGACGTCGACGCAACGCTGGTGCTGCTTGTCGAACGCGTGACTCCACCGACCATGGGCATCCTCCGGACCAAGATCCCTTTTGGGTACGAGGGATTGTCGCGGGTGACGCCCGTCAGTTTCTTAGGCCGTGAGGAATTTACATTGCTTGGCGAGCAATTCCGCGGCTGAGGGCCCCGAACTTATTTTTCAGCGGGCGAGTCAGTCCTCGCGCTGGAAGTAGAAGCCGCTGTACGCGGGCACGGAGATTCCTTCGAAGGGCTCCTCGCAGGACTGCTCCCCACCCATCCAGTCGTCCCGCAGCCGGTAGCCGGCGCCGCGGACGTCCTCGATGAACTCCTGGCGGTTCGAGATCCGGTACGGGTGGTAGGCCACGCCGGTGCACTGCACCGTGTAGACGGTCTGCCCGTCGTGCGCGGGGAGCTTGGAGACGATCACGTGGGGCGGCCGCTTCGCCAGCGAGCGCAAGAGCCCGCCCAGCGAGGGCGAGTCGATGTACTGCAGCGAGCCGAGCGCGAGCAGCACGTCCGCGCCGTCCGCGTCCTCGAAGCGCGAAGTGAACGTCAGCTGCGAGGCGCCCCGCTCCTTCGCCAGCGCCTGGCCGGCGGTGACGTTGGCGGGCACCTCGCTCACCTCCCACTTCAGCGCGGGCGGCAGCGCCAGGTACTTCGAGTAGCAGTAGTAGGTGACGCCCACGTGGCCGCCCAGGTCGAACACGCGCTTGGCGCCGTCCAGCGCGGTGCCCAGCCAGAAGAGCACCGGGTAGTCGCTGGGGAAGGCGCGCTCGTGGCGGTCCCGGTAGAAGCCGGTGAGCTCCACGTGGTCATAGCCCACCTTGCGGCCGGGCGGCGTGGCCGCGCGCGCCTGCGCGAAGGTCGGGAAGCTCCCGCGGTAGCTCTGCGCCCCGCCTTCGAATTGGCGCCGGTGATCCAGCCGGCGCAGCGCCCTCACCGGCGGCAGCTCCAGCGCCGCCTGCACCCCGTCCCGCAGCAGCTTCCGTTTGTTCATTGGCTGGTCAATCTGCCACGACGCGGGGCCCGGTCACGAGGTGCGAGCGACGCGCACCCTACGGACAGGCGCCGCCGGGGGAAGGCTCGCTGCGATCCACCAGCCAGCGCTGCACCTGCGCCTGCTCGCGCTCGGCGCGCCCCGCGTACCGCGCGAGCGCCTCCTCCGCCAGCGTGCGGGCCCGCCGCGGATCCGCGCCCGTGGCGTGGAGCGCCCGCGCCAGCGCGAACTGGGTGCCCGCCACCTCCAGCGGGTCCCCCTGCGCGCCGCGCACCGCCAGCGCCCGCTCCAGCGCGCGCGCCGCCTCGGCCGGCCGGCGCGCGCGCAGCTCCAACAGCCCCTGCGCGGTGAGCACGTCCCCCAGCTGCGGCCCGTCACGGCCGTAGAGCCGCTCCTCCACCTGCACCGCCTGCGCGAGCAGCGCCCGCGCCCCCGGGAGGTCGCAGCGCGCCAGCCGCAGCGCCGCCTGCGCCTCCAGAAGCTGCGCGTGCGGCGCCGTCTCCTCCCGCTTCTTCTCCGCCAGCTGCGCCGCGGCCCGCGCCAGCTCCTGCGCCGCCTCCTCCACGCGCGAGAGCCCCAGCAAGAGCTGGGCGATCAGCACTTGAACCTTCAGCGGCTCCACCTCCGGGATGAGCGCTTGCTGCTCCGCGGGGGCCGCCTGCTGCAGCACGGCCAGGCTGCGCCGGGCCAGCTTCAGCCCCTCCTCGCGCTGCTCGAGCCGCGCGTGGGCGAGCGCCTGCTCGAAGAGCGCCGCCGCCACCCGGGGGTCCGCCTCGCCGTACGCCGCGCCGAGCACCTCCGCCGCGCGCCGCCGCAGCGCCAGCGCCGCCTCGTGGCTCCCGGCGTCCTGCTCCACCTCCGCCGCGCGCGAAAGCGCGGCCGCCACGCTCGGGTGGCCGGGCCCCCAGAGCGCCACCTGCGCGTCCAGCGACTCGCGCGCCGCCCTGCGCGCCTCCCCCGTCTTGCCCGTGCTCCGCAGCGCCTGCGCGAGAGCGCGCAGGAGCTCCGCCTCCAGCAGCGGCTCCCGGTCCGCGGCGCCGCGGACGAGCGCCAACCCCTCCCGCAGCGGGGCCAGCGCCTCGGCCGGCCGCCTCTGCGAGACCAGGCGCGCCGCCACCGCGACGTACAGCCGGGCCCGCAGCTGGCCGTTGTCGGTGGGCTGGCGGCCCAGGAGCGCGGTGGCCAGCCGGGTCCACCGGTCCGCCTCCGTCTCGCCTCCGCTCTGCTGGGCGCGGACGCTCACCAGCGCGGTCATCCCCTGGATGGCCAGATCGTCCCGGCCGCCGGAGAGCGCCAGCTCCACCGCCTCCTCGCAGGCCGCCACCGCGCGCGGCTGATCTCCCTGCGCGAGGAAGAGCCGCCCCAGGAGCAGCTGCAGCTCCGCGGTCAGCGCGGGCACGCCGAAGGCGCGCACGGCCGGGAGCAGCGCCTGCGCCTGCCGCAGCGCCGGCCCGCTCTGGCGGAGGTTGGCGAGCGTCTGCGGCAGCACCAGCCGGGCGCGCAGCGCGCTCCACTCCGCCAGCCGGCTCCCGGCCGCCGCCTCGTCCGCGAGCGTCACCGCGGGATCCGCGCAGGCCTCCACCCGCCCCAACCCCCAGGCCGCGGGCAGCGCGGCGTCCACCGTGGCCGCGTCCCCCTGCGCGTAGAGCGAGGTGAGCGTGGACAGCTGCGTCAGCCAGTGCTCCAGACACGCCGCCCGCACCGGCGCGCGCGCCAGGCACGCGTCCTGCCGCAGCTGCCGCCACTGCTGCGCCTGCCGGTTCAGCCGCTGCGCCACCGAGCGCCACAGCTCGCTCCCCGGCGGCCGCGCCAGCGCGCTCAGCCGGTTCCCCAGCTGGAGCTCCACGGACGGGTTCCACACCGCGTCCAGCCGCGCCACCGGCTCCGCGCAGCGCCGCTGCTCGCGGCCGGCGGAGAGCTGCACCCACGCCACCGCCCCGGCGAGCACCGCGGCCACCCCCGCCGCCGCCCCGAGCGCGCGCAGCCGGGCCCGCACCGGATCTCTCTCCAGCGCCGCCAGCAGCGCCTGCATGGACGGGAAGCGGTCCGCCGGCGCCGGGGAGAGGCCGCGCTCCAGCGCCCGGCGCACGTGGGCGCGCACCCCGTCCACCGGCGGGGGGAAGCCATGCGCCAGCGCCGGCGTGCCCGCCGGGCGCGGACCGAGCAGCGCGTCCCAGGCGGTGAGGCAGAACGCGTACTGGTCCGAGAACGAGCTCGGCTCGCGCGTCTGCTCCTGCTCGGGCGCCATGTACGCCGGCGTCCCCCCCACCAGGCTCTGCCCCAGCTGAGAGCTGGCCACCGTGGGGGCCAGCGAGCTGAGCGGCACGTGGCTGGAGAGGCCGAAGTCGCTGACGCAGGTGCGCCCCTGCGCGCCGATGAGGACGTTGGAGGGCTTGAAGTCGTTGTGGGTGATGCCCGCCTCGTGCGCCGCCGCCAGCCCCCGGCCCGCGGCCCGCAGAATCTCCAGCACCTGCTCGCTCCGGTGCCCGCCCTCGCGCAGCCACTCGGCGAAGTTGGCGCCCTCCACCAGCTCCATGACGATGAAGACCTCCTCCTCGTCGTTGGAGAAGGCGTCGAAGACGGAGAGGACGTTGGGGTGGGCCAGCCGCGCCATGGCCCGGGCCTCGCGCAAGAGCCGCCGGCTCGCCTCGCGCGGGGAGTGCAGCTGGGTGACCGCGCGCACCCGCTTGAGGGCGACCTTGCGATCCAGCTCCGGGTGGTAGGCGGCGTAGACCACCCCCATGCCGCCCGCCCCCAGCGGCTCGAGCAGCTGGTAGCGCCCCACCTTCTCCGCCGGCGCCCACTGCGAAGGCGGGGGCCCGCCGGCCCCGGTCTCCGTGGAAGGCGCGACCTCCGAGCCCGAGGCGTCCGCCGCCACCGCCGCCACCAGCGCGCGGCACACGTCGCAGGTGTCGAGGTGCGCGCGCACCCGCTCCCGCACCTCCGCCGGATACACGCCCGTCAGGTAGTCCGTGACGTCGGTGGCGGAGAGGCACTCCTGTGAGCCGCTCGCCGCGTCCATGTCCCAGCTCGACAATACAGGCCGGCCAAAGGCCTGCGCGAGCCTCCCCGCCCCCTTCGCCCCCTGCGCAGGCGGCCAACCCAAGGAGAACGCTCGGGGAACGGGGCCGGCTGGCCAGGGGTGTCAACTTCCCGCTCGGCCTCCAAGAAACCGGAGAACGGCCCATCGCGAAAATTCGGGCATGAGCGTCTCCGGCCCCCCACCGAAGAAGGTGACCGACTTCAGCTTCTTCTCTCCCTCGACCGCAGACCGGTTGGAGGTCCCGACCCTGAAGTCCACGCCCATCGCCACCAGCGCGGAGCGCGTGGACATCGAATACCTGGCGGACCCCCCGCAGCGGCAGCCGGTGTGGAACAACCCCTACTCGCTCGACACCTTCGAGCCCTTCGAGCCGTAGCGCACACACCGCCACACGGCGCGCGCCTTGGGCTGCCCGGCTACGCTCCCCTCTCATGGAGCCGGGTCCAGACGCGCCCTGTCCCCCCAGAGCCCAGCTCGAAGCGTTCGCGCTCGGCACGCTCGGGCCGGACGCCGCGGCCCTGCTGAAGGCCCACCTCGAGACCTGCGTCTCCTGCGGCGCCGCGCTCTTCGCCTTCCAGACTGCCCAGTCCAACCTGACCCAGCGGACGCCGGACACGCCAGGGGACGGCGCCACGCCGGGGAGCCGGTTGATCCGCGGCCAGACGGTGGGGCGCTACGTGCTCCTGGACCCGCTCGGGGAGGGCGGCGTGGGCGTGGTGTACGCCGCGTACGATCCCGAGCTGGACCGCAAGGTGGCCGTGAAGCTGCTGCAGAGCCGCAGCGCCGCCCCCCACCAGACCGAAGGGACGGCGCTGATCATCCGCGAAGCGCAGATGATGGCGAAGCTCAGCCACCCCAACGTGGTGGCCATCCACGACGTGGGGCACTCCCAGGGCCACGGCGCCTTCATCGCCATGGAGCTGGTGGACGGCAGCTCCCTGCGCGGCTGGCTCAAGCAGGGGCCGCACCCGTGGCGCGAAGCGGTGGCCATCTACCGGGCCGCGGGCGAAGGGCTGGCGGCGGCGCACGCCCGGGGGCTGGTCCACGCGGACTTCAAGCCGGACAACGTGCTGATGCGCGCGGACGGGCGGGTGCAGGTGATGGACTTCGGGCTCGCCCGCAGCCACGCCGCCGCCCAAGCGGACCCGAGCGGCCGGCTCGAGGGGACGCTGGTGTACCTCGCGCCGGAGCAGCTGGAGGGCGCGCCCCCCGGGCCGCTCACCGACCAGTTCTCCTTCGGCGTGGCGCTGCACGAGTCGCTCTACGGCGTGAGGCCCTTCTCCGGCTCGCCGCTCACCCGGCCGCCGGAGACGCGCTGGCGGATCTCCGAGCCGCCGCCCGGGCGCGAGGTGCCCGGCTGGGTGCGCCGCGTGGTGCTGCGCGCGCTGGCGGTGGACCCCGCGCAGCGCTTTGCGGACATGCAGGCGCTGCTCGCCGCGCTCGCCAGGGATCCCGCGCTGCGCCGCCGCCGCGTGGCCGCGCTGGCGGGGGCGGCGGCGCTGGTGGCGGCCTCGGTGCTCACCGTCCGCTCCGCGCTCAACTACCGCAGCGAGCTGTGCCTGGGAGCCGAGCAGCAGCTGGCGGACGTCTGGGACGGCCCGCGCCAGGCGCAGGTCCGCGCCGCGCTGCTCTTCGCCCCCTCCGAGGCGGCGAGCAACGCCTGGGAGCGCACCCGCCAGGTGCTGGACGGCGTGGCCCGCGAGTGGGTGGGGATGCGGACCGAGGCCTGCCGCGCCACCCGCGTCCGCGGTGAGCAGTCCCAGGACGTGATGGCGCTGCGCCTGGCCTGCCTGGACCAGCGGCTGCTGGAGTTCTCCGCGCTCTCCCGCGCGCTCTCCACCCCGGATCCGCAGCTGCCCCTCAAGGCGCCGCTGGCCGCGGACGCGCTGGCCTCGCTGCTGCCCCGGTGCGCGGACCTCACCGCGCTGCAGGCGGCGGCCCGCCCCACCGTGCGGCCCGAAGATCGTCCCAAGGTGGAGGCCCAGAAGCGGCGCCTGGCGGAGGCGAAGACGCTCTTCGACACCGGCAAGCTCGCGCCAGCGCTGCAGGAGACGGACGCCGCGCTGCAGGTGCTCCCGGGGCTCGGAGATCCGCACCTGCTCTCGGACGCGTACACGCTGCGCGCCTCCGTCCTGTACAACCAGGGCAAGCCGGAGGGGCTGGTGGCCTACGATCAGGCCATCGCCAGCGCCTGGGCCGCCACCGAGCTGGCCAATCTCAGGACGGCGCTCACCGGCTCGCTCAGCCTGCAGGCGAACTTGAAGAGCTACGACAAGCTCACCCTGTACCTGGAGCTGGGGGACGCGGTGCACGGACAGCCCGGCGTCCCCCCGCTGGACAAGGGGCGCTGGCTCGCCGCGCGGGCGTACCTGGACAAGAACTTGAACCACGCCGAGCCGTCCCTGCGCCGCGCCATGGAGGCGATGGAGGTGGTGCGCGGCGTCTCCGCCGAGTCCGCCATGTCCCGGGCCGGCGTGCTCTCGCTCATCGCCGCCGCCCTCCGCCAGCCGGGCTACGCCGAGAAGGCCGCGGAGGTGGACTTCGAGGTGGTGGCGCTGCGCCGGAAGGTGCTCGGGGAGCTGCACCCGCGCGTGGCCAACGCCTACCTGAACCTCTCCGCTTCGCTGATCACCGCCGCGCGCTACGAGCAGGGGCTGGAGTACGCCACCAAGGCCCGCGAGCTCTTCGCGCGGCTCTCCGGACCCAACGGCCCCATCCACGCGCTCAACACGCTCAACGTGGCGGAGGCCCACATCGCGCTCGGCCGGCCCGAGCAGGCGCGCCCGCTGCTGGAGGACGCGCTGCGCGCCGCCCGCGCGTCCGTGGGCCAGACGCATGGGATCACCCTGATGGTGCTCAACAGCCTGGCGTACATCAGCCTGGAGTCCGACCCCGCAGAGGCGGCGCGGCTCTACAGGTTCACGCTGGAGTCGTCCTTGAAGGAGCTGCCGGACGACCCGGAGCGGCTGCGCTCGGTGGTGGGCGAGGCGCGCACCCGAGCCCGCCTGTCGCGGGCGGAGGCGCAGCGGGCGGTGGAGCGGATCTCCGGGGCGTTGGCGGTGCAGGCGAAGAGCTCTGACGGGAGCCGCGCGCTGGATCTGGCGCTGGGCGCCGTGGCGCTCGCCGAGGCACAGGCGCTGGCGGAGCCCAGCTCGGACCAGTGGCAAAAGACCGCCCGGAGCGCGCAGGAGCAGCTGACCGCGCTGCGGCGGTTCTCCGAGGCCGCGCGGGTGGCGGCCTGGCTGGAGAGGCGCGCGCAAAAGCCGGCGCCGCGCCGCGAGGGGGCGGCCCGCGCAGAATCTGCGCGCGCGCGCTGACCCGGTTCCCCCTTACGGGCGCCCGGCACCGCTCTTGCGAGCGCGTTGTCTATGGCTTTGCCTGCGCTAGGGTCCGCCCCGATGGGCGAGACCCTGTTCGAGGAGCTCAAGCGGTACGTGAACTTCTCTCCCGCGGACGAGGGGGCGCTGCGCGCGCTGCACGGCGCGCTCTCGCCCCAGTTCGAGCGGGTGGCGGAGGTCTTCTACGCGCGGATCTTGGACCACGCGGAGGCCCGCAAGGCGCTCGAGGGCGGCGAGAGCATGGTCGGCCGCCTGAAGATCACCCTGGTCGCCTGGATGGACTCGCTGCTCCAGGGCCCGTGGGACGAGGCCTACTACGAGCGGCGGGCGCGGATCGGCCGGGTGCACGTGCGGATCTCCCTGCCGCAGCACTACATGTTCGGCGCGATGAACGTGGTGCGGCGCGAGCTGGTCAACCAGATCGACCAGCTCCCCGGGCTGGACGCCGCCCGCCGGGAGGCGGCGCGCACCGCGCTCTCGAAGATCCTGGATCTCGAGCTGGCGATCATGCTGCACACCTACCGCGAGGATCTCCTCGCGCAGCAGGCGCGGGTGGAGCGCCTGTCCACCTTCGGCCAGCTGGTGGGCTCGATCGGCCACGAGCTGCGCAACCCGCTGGGGGTGATGGAGACCTCGCTCTACATCCTGAAGGGCCGGGTGGGCACGGACGAGCGCGCGGCCAAGCACGTGGAGCGGATCGGCGAGCAGATCTCCATCGCCAACGGGATCGTCACGCAGCTGTTGGACATGATCCGGGACCGCCCGCTGGTGACCGCGCCCGTGCGCCTGCCGGAGCTGCTCGCGGAGGCGGTGGCGGCGGTCCCCTCCCCCGCCGGGGTGTCGGTGCGCGTCACCGTGGAGGAGGGGCTCCCGCCGGTGCGCGCGGACGCGCTGCAGCTGCGCCAGGTCTTCGTGAACCTCTTGGACAACGCGGTGCACGCCTCGCCCCCCCAGGGCGTGGTGGAGCTGACCGCGGTCCGGGCCGGCGCCCAGGTGGAGGTGGCGGTGGAGGACAGCGGCGCCGGCGTGGACCCGGCCATCCGGGCGCGGCTGTTCGAGCCGCTCATCACCACCAAGGCCAAGGGGATTGGCCTGGGGCTGGCGCTGGTGAAGCGCTTCGTGGAGCGGCACGGCGGCACCATCGCCTACAAGCCGCGCGAGCGCGGGGCCCGCTTCGTGGTCCGCCTCCCCGCGGCGGAGGAGCCCTGAGAGCGCCATGCGCCGCTACCTGATCGTGGACGACAACCGCGCCTTCGCCGAGAACCTGGCGGAGATCCTCCGGGACGAGGGCGCCGAGGTGACCGTGGCCCCGGGCGGCCCGGAGGCGCTGGCGCAGCTGCAGCGCGCCCGCTACGACGCCATGCTCACGGACATGCGGATGCCGGTGATGAGCGGCGCGCAGCTGGTCCACGAGCTGCGGCGGGTGGATCCCGGGCTGCCGGTGGTGATGGCCACCGCCTACAGCGGGGACGACGATCTGAAGATCGCCCGCGCGGAGGGGCTCTTGGCGCTGCTCTCCAAGCCGCTGGACGTCTCCCGCCTGCTCCACCTCATGGGCGCGGCGCGGCGGGATGGGCTGGTGGCGCTGGTGGAGGACGACCCCGAGCTGTCCGACAACCTGTCGGAAGCGCTGCGGGACAAGGGCTTCACCGCGTTGACCGCCGCCTCGGTGCTGGAGACCGAGCGGCTGGGGCCGGTGCGCCCCTTCTGCGGGATCGTGGATCTGCGCGTGCCCGGCGGGCCGGATGGCGAGGCGCTCCAGCGGCTGCGCGCGCGCTTCGAAGGCCTGCCCATCCTCATCAGCACCGCGCACGCGGAGGCGCCGCCGCCCGGGCCGGTGGTGGAGCTGCTGGTGAAGCCCTACCCCACCGAGCGGCTGCTGGCCGCGGTGGAGGCGCTTCACGCGGCGGCGGGGGCGCGCGCGCCGTGAGCACCCTGCCCCGCGTCCTCACCGTGGACGACAACGCGGACTTCGCGGACAACCTCAAGGAGATCCTCGAGGACGCGGGGTACCAGGTGCGCGCCGCCGCCAGCTGCGCGGCCGCGAGGAAGGCCGCCGGCGAGGGCTTCGACGTGGCCCTGGTGGACGTGAAGCTGCCGGACGGAGACGGCACCGCGCTGGCGGCGGAGCTCAAGCAGCTCACCCCGGACTCGGAGGTGGTGCTGCTCACCGGCTTCGCCACGCTCGAGTCCGCCGCGGCGGCGGTGCGCGCGGGGGCCTGCGCCTACCTGCTCAAGCCGGTGGCCCCGCCGGAGCTGCTGCTCTCGCTGGAGCAGGCGATGCGCCAGGTCCGCCTGCACCGCGAGAAGCGCGAGCTGGCGCGGCGGACGCAGGTGGCGGAGAAGCTGGCGGCGGTGGGGACGATGACCGCCGGGCTCTCCCACGAGATCCGCAACCCGCTCAACGCCGCCGCGCTGCAGCTCTCGGTGCTGGAGCGGCGGGTGAAGAAACTGCCCGGGGATCAGCAGGGCCCGCTGCTGGAGCCGCTGCGCGTGGTGCAGGACGAGATCCGCCGGCTGGATCACGTGCTCGCGGACTTCCTCCAGTTCGCCCGGCCCGTCCCCTTCAGCCCGGCGGCGGTGGACATCGCCCGAGTGCTGGAGAAGTCCTCCGCCCTCTTCGGCGCGGACGCGCAGGCGCGCGGGGTGGCGCTGGAGGTCCACTGCGAGCCGATGCCGCCGCTGGCCGGAGACGCGGGGCGGCTGCAGCAGGTGACGGTGAACCTGGCGCTCAACGCGCTCGAGGCCACGCCGTCCGGCGGGAAGGTGCGGCTGACCTGCAAGCGCCAGGGCGACGAAGCCGAGCTGTGGGTGGAGGACAGCGGCCCGGGCATCCCCGCGGACGTGCTGCCGCGGATCTTCGAGCCCTTCTTCACCACCAAGGCCGCCGGGAGCGGGCTGGGGCTGGCGATCGTCCACGCGATCGTCACCCAGCACGGCGGGACGCTCTCCGTGGAGAACCTCCCCGGCGGCGGGGCGCGCTTCACCGCGCGCCTGCCGCTGTGGAAGGGCTAGCCCTTCTTCGCGCTCCGAGCGGGCTTGCGGGCCAGCGCGGCCTGCGCCGCCACCAGCCGCGCCACCGGGACGCGGTAGGGCGAGCAGGAGACGTAGTCCAGCCCCAGCTCCTCGCACAGCGCGATGCTGCGCGGATCTCCCCCGTGCTCGCCGCAGATCCCCACGTCCAGCCCGCGCCGGGCGCCGCGGCCGAGCTTCACCGCCAGCTCCATCAGCTTCCCCACGCCCCCGCGGTCGAGCGTCTCGAAGGGGTTGGTCTGGAGGATGCCCCTCTGGAGGTACTCGGTGAGGAAGCCGGTCTCGGCGTCGTCCCGGGAGATCCCGAAGGTGGTCTGCGTCAGGTCGTTGGTGCCGAAGGAGAAGAACTCGGCGTGCTGGGCCAGGTGATCCGCGATCAACGCGGCGCGCGGCACTTCGATCATCGTCCCCAGCTGGTAGGGCACCTCCACCCCCTGCTCCGCCATCACCTGACGCGCCACCTCGGCCACCGCGGCGCCCTCCGCGGCCAGCTCCGGGCTGGTGGAGGTGAGCGGCACCATCACCCGCGGCCGCACCCCCACGCCGGCCTTCACGCAGGCGCAGGCGGCCTCGAAGAGCGCCCGGACCTGCATGCGGATGAGCTCGGGCATGTGCAGCCCCAGCCGCACCCCGCGCAGGCCGAGCATGGCGTTCTGCTCGCTCAGCGCCTCCACCGCCTCCAGCAGCCGGCGCTGCCGCGCGAGCCTGGCCTGGAGCTCCGCGGGGTCTCCGTCCTTCAGCCGGAGCCGGGTGGCCAGCTCGGTCACCTCCCTCTGCAGCGGCGCCTGGGCGGGCAGGAACTCGTGCAGGGGCGGGTCAATCAACCGGATGGTGACGCTCAGGCCGTCCATGGCCCGGAACAGCCCTTCGAAGTCCTGGCGCTGCATGGGCAGCAGCTTGGCCAGCTGGACCGCGCGCTCCTCGGGGGTGGCGGCGAGGATCATCGCCTGCACCGTGGGGATCCGGTCCGCCTCGAAGAACATGTGCTCGGTGCGGCACAGGCCCAGCCCCTGCGCGCCCAGCTTGCGGGCCCGCTGCGCGTCTCGCGGGTAGTCCGCGTTGGCCCACACCCCCAGGCGCCGGAAGCCGTCCGCCCAGGTGAGCAGCTGCTGCAGATGCGGGTCCTCCACGTCCGGCACCACGGTCTGCAGCTGCCCCAGGAAGACCTCGCCGGTGGAGCCGTCCAGGGAGAGCCAGTCCCCCTCCTTCACGACCTGGCCCTGGGACGTGGTGAGCCGCCGCGCCACCACGTCCACCTCCAGGCCGGCGGCGCCCACCACCGCCGGCTTGCCGAACTGGCGCGCCACGAGCGCGGCGTGGCTGGTGCGCCCGCCCCGGCTGGTGACCACGCCCTGCGCGGCGAGCAGCCCGTGCACGTCATCCGGCTTGGTCTCCGGCCGGACCATGATCACCTTCCGCTTCTCCTCCCGCGCCCAGCGCTCCGCGGTGTCCGCGTCGAAGGCGATCTGCCCGATCGCCGCGCCCGGGGAGACGTTGAGCCCGGTGGCGATCAGCGCCCCGGAGTCCCTGGCCGCGGCGCGGGCCGCCGGATTGAACTGCGGGTGGAGGAAGGCGTCCACCTGCTCGGGCTTCACCCGCTGCACGGCCTCCTCGCGGGAGAGCTTCCCTTCGTTCGCCAGCTCCACGGCGATCCGCACCGCCGCCTGCGCGGTCCGCTTGGCGTCCCGCGTCTGCAGCATCCAGAGCTTGCCCCGCTCGATGGTGAACTCCACGTCCTGCACGTCCCGGAAGTGGCCCTCGAGCAGCGCGGAGATCCGCTGAAGCTCCTTCCACGCCGCCGGCATCAGCTCCGCCATCTGGGCGACCGGGAGCGTCTGCCGCGTCCCGGAGACCACGTCCTCGCCCTGGGCGTTGAGCAGGAAGTCCCCCTCCAGCGCTCGCTCGCCGGTGGTGACGTTCCGGGTGGTGGCCACGCCGGTGCCGGAGTCCGCCCCCACGTTGCCGAAGACCATGGCCACCACGTTCACCGCGGTGCCGAGGTCCTCCGGGATGTGGGCGGCGGCGCGGTAGTCCTTCGCCCGCCTCCCCTGCCAGGAGCCGAAGACCGCCCCGGTGGCCAGCCGCAGCTGCTCCACCGGGTCCTGCGGGAAGGCCCGCCCCGCGTGCTCCTCCACCAGCCGCTTGAACTCGGCGGTGAGCGCCTCCAGCTCCCCGGGCGGCAGCTCGGCGTCGTTGGTCACCCCCAGCCGCTGGCGCCGCTCGCGCAGGAGCGCCTCGAAGGGCTCGTCCGGAACGCCCAGCACCACCGTGGCGAACATCTGCACCAGCCGGCGGTACGCGTCGTACACGAAGCGCCGGTCACCCGTGAGCGTGGCCAGCCCTTGCGCCACCGCGTCGTTGAGGCCCAGGTTCAGGACGGTGTCCATCATCCCGGGCATGGAGAACTTGGCGCCGGAGCGACAGGCCACCAGGAGCGGGCGCTCCGGCGCCCCCAGCTTCTTGCCGGTGGCCCGCTCGAGCGCCTTGAGCCCCTTGAGCACCTCCGCCCAGAGCGGCGCGGGGAACTGCCCGCCCGCGGCGAGGAAGACCTTGCAGGCCTCGGTGGAGATCACGAAGCCGGGCGGCACCGGCAGCCCCAGCGCGGTCATCTCCGCCAGGTTGGCGCCCTTGCCGCCGAGCAGCCCCCGGAGCCCGTCCCGGTCCTTCGCCACCGCGCGCGCGCCCGCCAGCTCGCTGAAGGCGAACACGTGCTTGCCCGCGACCTTCGCTGCCCTCTGGCCCTTCCGGGCGCCCTGCCGTTGCAGCTCCATACGGTTCGCTCCTCGCTGTCCTCGAAGAAGGTGCATCCCCAGTGCCCCTCACGCCCACGTCAGGGCGTGGGCAGCGCCGCCACGCCCTGCGGCTCCGGCGTCTTCACCCACTCCCGGCGCTCGCCGTCGAACTCGAGCGTGAGCAGCCGGCCGCTGCCTTTGGGCGCGAGGCCGAACCGCAGGCGCCAGTAGTTGGGGCGCAGCTGCGTCGCTTCGGTGAGCTCCGCGCGGTAGCCGCGGGCCTCCATCCAGCCCTGCCCCACCTTGACCACGTCCTCGTAGCCCATGGCCTGCAGGACACCGGGCGAGGGAGGCGGCTGGGGGGCGGGCGGGCGACCCACGGTGGCGCAGCCGAGCGCCAGGGCGAGCGCGAGCGGGAGCAGCGAACGGCTGAGAGTGGGCTTCACGGCGGCCTCCTGGCTTCGAGGCAGCCTTCACGCTGCCCGAGCGGGAGGTTTTCAAGCGGCGTGCCGCGTGCGCCCCGGCGTGACCTTGGGCGTGCGCGCGCAGGGGCTGCGCACCCCACCGGTGGGGCGCAGGCGTTGCGCCTACTTCTTCACGAACGCCAGGGCCGGGCGGGTGTTGCGCCCCTTCCCCGCGGGGGTGAGCCCGGAGAGCGCGAGCGCGGTGGCGTAGACGTGCCCGGCGTCGCTGATGAAGCTGGAGGTGCTCTTGGTGGCGCCGGCCTTGAGCAGCCCGGTGACCGGGTCATACGCCGGGTCCAGCGTGCCGTCCGGCATGATCGGGATGCCGTCCAGCGTGGAGGTCCCCACCCGGCCGAACTGCGTGTTGCCGCGCACGTTGCCGCCGAGGAAGGCCACGGAGGAGGTGCGCCAGTGCTCGCACACGTCCTGGTCCATGATCTTCTGGTACTTCACCGCGTCCGTGTCCGCGGTGCTGTTGAGGATGGACGCCACGTCCCCGTACATCACCCGGCCCATCTCCGAGCAGAGGACGATGTTGGTGTAGTTCCAGTACGAGGTGCCAGTGTTCTTGTACTGCGTGTTCTTCAGCAGCGACACGAACGTCTTGAGCGGGTTCCACAGGTGGCGCTGCATCAGCGCGCGCTGGTTGTACTGGCCCTTGTTGTTGAAGTTGAACTGGCGCGTGCGGTGCGAGTCGAACTCGCGCAGGTTCCGGCTCTCGATCCAGAAGCCGATGGAGAGCCCCTTGGTCATCAGCTCGTAGGCCATCAGCGCCTGCACGTTGGTGTTGGGGGACTCCTTGGAGCGGGCCGGGTTGCCGTTGATGGAGGAGGCGGAGGTCTGCTCGTCCGCCGCCTGGATGTTGAACTGGGTGCGCAGGTTGGTGTCGGTGAAGAGCGTGGCGGGGTCTATGGGGCTGCCGGCGCCGGACTGCAGCTGCCGGTGGATCTGCACCGCGGAGGAGAAGGCCTTCACCGTCTCGCTGTTCTTGTCCTTGATGAAGTTGTCGTGGAGGTTGTCCACGAACGAGCGGAGCTGCGCGGAGCGCTGGTTGGCCGCGGTGGTGCCCAGCGCGGAGAGGCGGCTGCGCATGTCCGCCGGGGTGTTGCCGTAGGTGGTGTGGGCCCAGGCCGGGCCGAGCTTCTCGTAGTAGCCGGTCCCCTCCGGGTAGCTGGGGATGGAGAGCTCGCCGTCCGCCAGCCAGCGGTGCCAGCTCACGTGGGGCAGGAGCGAGCCCTGGCCGTAGGCCTCGCAGAAGGCCTGCATCACGGTGCGCTCGTCCGCCTGGCGCTGGCCCGAGAGCGAGTAGCTGTACTTGCCGTAGTGGTACTCCCAGCGGCCGCCGGAGTGGAACGTGTTGCCGTAGTGGCTGGAGACCACCGACATGTCCGGGAAGAGCGGCAGGCCGTCCTGGGCGAGGAAGCCGTAGGTGATGTTGCCGGAGGTCTTCGGCAGGTCCTGCGGCGGGGTGCCGTAGCCGCCCGGCCGGTAGCGCTGCGCGGACCAGGCGGGGTTGGGGTTGAGCGTGCCCGCGGGGATGACCAGCGTCGCGTGGTTGGGCGTGTCCACCGGGTTGAACATGGAGTAGCCGTCCCAGCCGCCCTCCAGGAACCAGTAGACGAGGAAGTGCGGCGTGGCCGCGGCCTGGGCCACCGCTTCGGCGATCCCCAGCTCTTTGGCGGTGCCCGGCACCCCGAAGGCGCGGAAGTAGCGCAGCCAGTCCAGGGTGGAGAGCGCGGCGCCGGCGGCGGCGCCGGCCAGGAACTTTCGGCGGTTCATGTGCGTGGCCTCTTCCTTACGGCTGCCGGTAGGTGTTGGACGCGAGGATCGCCTTGAGCAGGGCCTTCAAGTTGCCGTTGCTCGAGACGTTCAGATCCCACAGCTGCTTGTAGAGGACGCGCTCGTCCTCGGCGTGGCGCATGGGGCGGCCGAGCACCATGGAGAAGTGGGCGTTGATCGCCCGCCGGATGAAGGCCTCCTTGCGCACCGCCACGGTGGAGAAGGCCGAAAGGCCCTGGCCCTTGTAGCCGTAGGTGGTGACCAGCCCGCGGTCCGAGTCGTCGATCTGCGCGCCGTTGGCGTCGGTGGCGGAGTAGACGCCGTTGTCGTCCCAGCGCAGCCGCTGGTAGGCGAGCGGCGTCAGGTTCTGGTGGCAGGAGTAGCAGATGCTGGTGGGGTCCACCGTGGAGGCCGCGGTGGAGGTGGCCCTCATCTCGATCACCTCGGGCGGGACCTCGAAGATCGCGCCCATGTAGTCGGTGAAGACGCGCGCCGAATAGTTGTAGTGGGGCAGCCCGGGCTTGCCGGCGATGAAGCCCTTCATCGTCAGCACGCCGGTGGTGCCGTGGTACGTGGGCCGGGTGGTCTTGGCGAAGGCGGCGTCCACGCCGTAGTCGCCCACCAGGAGCTCCTTCATCGGCCGGCCGCTCTGCATCAGGTAGGTCCACAGCCGGGCCGGCTCGTCGCCGTCCGCGGTGCCGTTGGCCTCGGTGCGCACGCGCATCCGGTGGAAGTAGAGGTCGCGGAACTCGGTGCTCGCCAGATACCCGTCGATCAGCTGATCGATCGTCTGGGTCCCGCCGGTGAGCGCGGCGAGCTCGGTGGCGTTGGGGGTGCGCCCCACCAGGTCCTGCGCCACCTTCACCAAGAGGAGCTTCTGCTTGTCCATCCCGGTGAACGTGGGGCGGGACGGCGGCATGGTGAAGAGGAAGTCCGGGTGCTGGATGAGCCCTTCGCACAGCCCGGCCCACGCGCTCACCGTGCCCAGCCCGAGCGCGCCGATGTTCTTGAGCACGTTCAGCGCGGCCGTCTTCTCCGCCGCCGTGGTGGGGCGGTAGAGCATCCGCGCGTAGAGCGTGTCCACGCCCGGGCCGGAGGCGGCGTCCGAGATGGCCGCGGCGGTGTCCAGCCCGGCGAAGGGGCCCGTCTTGTTGGTGGCCGCCGCCAGGCAGATGTCCGGCGCCAGCTTGTCCAGGCCCACCAGGAAGTCCGCGGTGGCCTCGCGCGCCTCCACGAAGCGGGTGGTGAAGTCCACGCCGCCGAAGAGGCCGATGTTGGCCTGGAACTGATCCACGCCGCCGCGCACCCAGGCGTCCGCGAAGATCGTCTTCACCTTGCCCTGGAGCTGGCGGTACTTGAGGAAGGTGTTGTCGTAGTAGGTGCTGGCCGGGCCGGTGTACGCGGCGAGCAGGTTGTCCGGGAAGGTCTCGTCCACCGGCGGCAGCGCCGCCTCCACCGCCTTGAGCTTGCAGACCACGTCCGCCTGCTTCTGGATCTCCGTGGAGGTCCACGCCGGCTGCCCCTTGGGCATGACGGCCAGCGGGTCCGTGGCGGCCAGGCGCGCGAGCACGGTGCCCGGCCCGTCCTTCATGAAGCCGCCGCTGCGCGCCAGGGTGAAGGTCTCTGAAGCGCTCGCGGTCACCACGAACGGCCGGCCCGAGGCCGCGGTGTGGCATGCGCCGCAACCGGAGGTGGTCCGCATCATCAGCGGGTAGACGTTGTTGGCGAACTCCGTGGAGACCTGGGCGAGCGTCAGCCCCACGTACTGGGTGGGATCGCACGCGGAGAGCACCTGCGCGGGGGCGCTGACCGCGTTGAGCGCGGTGACGGTGTTCTTGGAGTTGTCATCCTGGCCGCGGGCGCCGGCGGTGAAGGTGACGCTGCCGCCCCCGGTGCCCTTCTCCACGTAGGTCCAGGTGAAGGTCTGCTTGGCGCCGCCCAGCAGCGTGGCCGCGGTGACGGTGGAGGTGGTAGCCACGTTCACGCCGCCGGTGAGCGCGGCGGTGGGGGGCGCGGGGACCGGCAGCACGCCGGTGGCGGTGGCCTGGCCGGTGTTGGTGACGGTGAGCGCCACCGGGAAGGTGTCCCCGCGCTTGAGCGTGCCGGGCAGCGAGAAGGCGGTGATGGTGAGCGCCGCGGGCGCGTCCACGGTGGTGACCGGCGCGCTCACCGCGGGGGCCGCCAGCGCCGCGCCGCTGGCCGCGTTGGTGCCAGACGCGGTGGCGTTCACGCGCACGGTGCCCGGGCCGGTGCCGCTCTCCGTCACCTGGAAGGTGAAGGTGGCCTTGGCGCCGCCCGCCAGCGCCACGGCGGTGGGGACGGTGGCGGTGGTGGCCGCCGCGGTCCCGCCGTTGGTGAAGGTGAGCGCGGGGCGCACGGCGTTGGCGGGCGCGCCGCCGGCGTTGCGGACCACCACGTCCGCGGTGAAGGCCTGGCCGCGGGAGATCCGCAGCGGGGCGGTGACCGAGTCGATCACCAGCGCAGGCGGGGCCACCACCACGGCCACGTTGGACTGGGTGGGGTTGGCGCTCACCGCGGCGCCGGTGCCGCTGTCCGTCCCGCTGGCGCCCGCGGTGAAGCGCAGCTCGCCGGCGCCGGTGCCGCTCTCGCGGAAGGCGAAGGTGAAGGTGGCCGAGGCGCCCGCCGCCACCGTCTGCGCCGCGGGCGCGGCGGAGGTGAGCGTGGCCGCCGCGGTGCCCGTCACCGCCACGGTGGGGGCGATGGGCGCCGGCAGCACGTTGTTGGCGGGGACGCCGCCGCTGTTGCGCACGACGAGCGTGACGTTGAAGGTCTGCCCGCGCTGCAGGCTGGCCGGCGCGGTGAGCGAGGTCACCACCAGCGCGCCCGGCGCCAGCACCGTGGCCGCGTTGGAAGTGACTTGGGGGAGCGTGAGCGCCGCGCCGGTGGCGGCGTCGGTGGCCGTGGCGGTGGCGCGCAGCGAGAGCGCGCCGGTGCCGGTGGCCACGTACGTCCAGGCGAAGGTGACGGTCCCGCCTCCAGGGATGTCCGAGGGGGACGGCGCCGGCCCCTGCAGCGTGGCCCCCGCCGGCCCCACCACGGTGAGCGCCGAAGGCGTGAAGGCCCTGGCCACCGCGGTGCCCGAGTTCTTCACCACCAGCGTGGCGCTGAAGCTCTGCCCGGTGGTGAGCTGCGCGGGCAGCGAGAGCGTCAGCGCGAGCGCGGCCGGGCTGTCCACGTCCACCGGCGCGGACATCTTCTCCGCCGCGGCAGGCACCGCCGCGCCGAAGGAGGTCTTCCCGGTGGCGCCCGCGGCGAAGGTGAGGCGCCCCGCGCTGGTGGGGCGGAAGGTGTGCTCGAAGGTGACGGACGCGCCCGGGGCGAGCTCGGCCGTGGCGGGCGTGGGGCCGGAGAGGAGCGTGGCGGCGGCGGTGCCGGCCACGGTGATCGCCGTGGGCGCCACGCCGCTGGCCAGGCTCTGCCCGCCGTTGGAGACGCGCACCTTCACCGTGAGGGTGCCGCCGACCGCGGCGCTGGCCGGGACTTCGAGCGCGTCCACGGTGAGCACCGGGGGCCCCTGGATCTCCACCGTCACCTCGGCGTTGTCCGAGTCCTTCTGCAGCCCCTGCTCGTCCCGCGCGGTGGCGCGGCTGGAGAGCGAGAGCGCGCCGGCCGCCACCGCCTCGTAGACGAAGCGGAAGACATGGCTGTCGCCCGGCGGCAGCACGTCCACCGTGTCCGGGCTGGAGGCCTCCTTGAGGCGCACGTTGCCCACGCCCGCCGCCGCCGGCGCGGCGACCGAGACCTGCCGCAGCGGCACCAGCCCCACGTTGGTGACCTTCGCCTCGACGGCGAAGAGCTCCTGCTCGGCCAGCTTGGCGGGCGTGGCGCGCAGCTGCAGCACCGGGACCGTGGCGTCGATCGGGACGATCGGGATGGGGTTGGGGTCCGGCTCGGTCGGGAGCGGCTTCACCTCCGGCGCCGGCGAGACCTCCACCGTCGTCTTGCCGTCGCACCCGACCAGGCCGGTCAGGAGGAGGACGCCCAGCAGCAACCCACCGCGTGCCTGCATCGGAGAACCTCGGGCCGGGCGGTATGTACCGTGGGAGGAGACACTTCTCCCGGCGAGGCCGTCACAGAGCAGCGGCCGTGCCTTGGCGGGCGGCCGTGCACTTCTGGACGAAATTCCGGGGCTTCCGCGGTGTGGGAGAGGGTGATCCCGCCTCCAAAAGCGGAGCGCTGGGGCACCACTGGAGCGGGGAAGCGGCCCGGGCAGTACGCCCCGTTGGCGGGGAGCTACTGCAGCTTGGAGGGCCCGGTCTCGTCCGGGCCCTCAGGCTCCGGGGTGGGCTTGGCGCCGCTGGCGTACTCCTTGAGCCGGTACTGGATCTTCCGGACGGAGATCCCCAGCACCTCCGCGGCGCGGGTGGTGGAGCCGTCCACCATCTCCAGCGTCCGGAGGATCGCCTCGCGCTCGATGTCGTAGAACGTGGCGCCGGGGATGAGCGTCCCCGGCGAGCTCGCCTGGGGCCGCGGCCCGCGCAGCGTGGGCGGCAGATCCTCCGCGGTGAGCGCGCTGGAGGTGGCCAGCACCACCGCGCGCTCCACCACGTTCTCCAGCTCGCGCACGTTGCCCGGCCAGTCGTGGGAGAGCAGCGCGTTCAAGGTTCCCGGCGCCAGCCCCTTCACGTCCTTGTCGTACGCCTTGGAGTACTTCTCCACGAAGTGGCTCACCAGCGCGGGGATGTCCGCCTTGCGCGCGCGCAAGGGGGGCAAGGTCACCGCCACCACGTTGAGCCGGTAGAAGAGGTCCTCCCGGAACCGCCCGGCCTTCACCTCCGCGGCGAGATCCTTGTTGGTGGCGGCGACCAGCCGCACGTCCACCTTGAGCGTCTGCGTGCCGCCCACGCGCTCGAACTCGCGCTGCTGCAGCACGCGCAGGAGCTTCACCTGCACCGAGTGCGGGATGTCCCCCAGCTCGTCCAGGAACAGGGTGCCCCCGTCCGCCAGCTCGAAGCGGCCCTCCTTGCGGCCGGCGGCGCCGGTGAAGGAGCCGCGCTCGTGGCCGAACAGCTCGGACTCGAGCAGGGTCTCCGAGAGCGCGGCGCAGTTCACCTTCACGAAGGGCTTGTCCTTGCGCGGGGACTCCTCGTGGATGGCCTGGGCCACCAGCTCCTTGCCAGTGCCGGACTCGCCCAGGATCAACACCGTGGCCTTGGTGGGCGCGGCGCGCTTGACCACGTCGAAGACGGCCTGCAGCTGCGCGCTGTCTCCGATGATGTTGGGGAAGCGGTACCGCTCGCGGACCCGCTCGCGCAAGACCGCGGCGTCCCGCTGGAGCGCGCGCTTCTCCAGCACCTTCTCTACCACCACCAGCACCGCGTTCACGTCCAGCGGCTTGACCAGGAAGTTCTCCGCGCCGGCCCGCATGGACTCGACCGCCACGTCGATGGTGGCGAACGCGGTCATGATCACGAACGACGCGTCCAGCCCGGCCTCGCGCGCCTTGCGCACCAGGGAGATCCCATCCAGCTTGGGCATCCGCACGTCCGCCAGCACCACCTCCGGCGCGAAGTCCGGCAGCAGCGCCAGGGCCTGCTCGCCGTCCCCGGCCTCGGCGACCTCGAAGCCCTCCTCCGCCAGCAGCGTCTTGAGGGCGCTGCGCGCGTTCTGCTCATCATCGACGACGAGGATCCGGGTCTTGCCCATATGGCGGCGCAAGGTAGCAAAGCCCCGGCCACCCTTTCAGCGACTTCCGGGGCGCAACCCCTGCGCAAAAGGGCCGGAAGCCAGCGCCCCGCGCGCAACGGTTGCGCGCCCTAAGCGGCGCAGGAGAGGCACTGGGCGGACTCCGGCAGCGCGTTGAGCCGGTGGCGGCCGATGGACGCGCCGCAGCGGACGCAACGGCCGTAGCTCCCCTCGGCGATCCGCGCGAGCGCGGAGTCGATCTCCGCCAGCTCGCGGTCTCCCGAGCGCAGCAGGGCCCTGCGGCGCAAGAGCCGCTCCTGGGCGAGCTGAATCAAGTCCTTCATGACGCTTGACGCGCTAGCCCTTGGGCCAGCCGCCATAGCCGATGGTGAAGAGGACCGAGGCGAGACCGACGATGAAGGCAGCGTAGAAGACGGCGTTGGACATGGGGACTCCTCGAAGGGTGTTCCCCCGGCGCTTTGCAGCTTCGATGCCGGCCTAGAACGCCTTCTGGAGCTGCAGCGTGAAGGCGGTCCCGAGCTGCGCGCCGCGGCGGAAGCCGAAGGCCACGTACATGTCGAGCTGGAAGAGGTCCTGCAGGAGGAAGTGGGCCCCCGGGCCAAAGGCGTTGGCCAGCCGGGGCTCGAGCGTTCCGTCGGTGCGCGAGGCCACCGCGTAGAGCACCGCGTCGTGGAAGACGCTCAGCTTGAGCAGGTCCCGGGTGAGCGAGAAGCGGAACTCCACCTGGAGGTTGACGCCGGACGGGATGAACTGGTCCCCGAAGAGGCCGCGGGCCAGCTCGCCGAGCGAGAGCTCGTCGTGGAAGGTGAGCTCGCCCCAGCTCAGGTGGCCGCGGCTGCGCAGCCAGAGATCATGCCACCCCAAAGCCTTCACCCACTGGTAGCGCAGCTCGGTCCAGCCGAAGCCGGGCTCGCCGGCGAAGGGGAAGAACTCGCGCAGCTCGCTCTCCAGCGCGTGGCGCCGATCCCAGCGCAGCACGGTGGGGTCGAAGACGGACTCGTGCGCCACCGCGAGGAAGGGGCGCTTGCGGTCCAGCGTGTTGACGGCCGGTGGGAGCTCGGTGCCCGGCGCCGGCTGGAAGGCGAAGAGCCGGCGCCACTGGAACCCCCCGCCGCCGAGCACGCGCATCCCGGGCCACGCCTCCCACTCCAGGCGCACCGAGCCCTCCGCGGAGAGCGCCTGGTAGTCCTCGAGCGCCAGGTCCGCCCGCTGCCGCGCCAGCAGCTCCGCCTGTGCGCCCAGCTCCAGCCGCACGCCGCGGACCAGCGGCCGGGAGCCGTAGCGCAGCCCGGTGAAGGCCCGGGAGAAGTGCGCGTAGACGCGCCCGGTGTCCAGCCGGGAGCGCAGCCCCACCCCGCCGCTGCCGGCCACGCGTGCCAGGTCTCCCTGCCAGAGGAGATCTCTCCAGAGGTAGTTGAGGCCGGCCTCGATCCCGTCCGTGTAGCCGGAGCGCACGTCCACGCCCAGGCTGGTGCCCAGCGTGTTCTCCGGCAGGTAGACGCGGACCTCGTAGGGGCGGCGGGCGTGCACCACCGGCTCGCCCTGGATCTCCAGATCCATCTGGGCCGGCAGGGATTCGATCTGCGGCCCCAGGTGCGGGACCTCCGCGGTGCGCACCAGCTCCCAGCGCACGCCGGGCAGCGTGAGCTCCCGGGACAGCTCGCGGACCTGCCGGTCCAGCAGGGAGCGGTTGAAGACCTCGCCGGGCAGCTGCAGCGCCAGCTTGAAGCGCATCAGCTGGTAGGAGAGCTGGCCGGGGAAGACGATCCGCTCCACCTGCCCTTCGTCCACGTCCACGGCGATCCCGCCTTCGAACGGCGCGGCGCTCACCGTGGCCAGCTCGAAGCCGGTTCGGTGCAGGAAGGCGCGCACCTGGTCGCGGACCTCGCGCGCCGTCTGCGCGTCCGCGCGGGCGGTGGGCGCCAGGGAGATCGCCTCGAGGTAGAGCTCGGCGGGGAGGACCTGGGCGCCGTCAATCCGGACCACCACCCGCGGGGCCACCGGAGCCTCCAGCAAGGGCGAGCCTCCGTCCGCATAGGAGCGGTCCAGCACCTGCTCTCCCGCGTCCGCCGGGGCGAAGCCGGCGTCGGTGGCCCCCAACTCCGCCACCGCAACGAGCACACCATTCGTTGACGTTGACGTTGACGTTGACGTTGACGTTGACGTGGTCGTTGACGTGAACGTGAGACGTGGACGTGAACGGCCGTTCGACTGCGGCGCCTCTCGAGGCACCGGCCGTCGCACGTCCACGTCCACGTCCACGTCAACGTCAACGTCAACGTCAACGTCAACGGGATGGGGCTGCGCGGTGGCGAGCAGCGCGGCGAGCAGGATCGAAATCACGGGGCGACCCGGAGTACAGGGGCGCTGTGGCTCACCTCACAAGCGCCTTGGCGCCGGGGGCGTCCGCCGCCAACGCTTGACCCGTGCGGGCGCCCGCTCGCCCGGGCGGAGGTTTGAGGAGTGCACACAATCCCCGGCCGCCAGCAGGTGGCGGGCGGGCGAACGCGCTAAATGGAGGATCGCCTTCTTTCTTTGGGCGACCGGATGGCCCCACCCACCGAAGACGACAAGCTCCGGCACCTGGCCGAGGAGCAGGAGCGGCTGCGGATCACCCTGGCGAGCATCGGGGACGCGGTGATCAGCACCGACGCGCAGGGGCGCGTGGCCTTCCTCAACCGGGTGGCCGAGCAGCTCACCGGCTGGGGGCGCGAGGAGGCGCTGGGCCGGCCGCTCCCGGAGATCCTGCAGCTCTACTCCGAGGACGGCGGCGAGCGGCTGGAGGACCCCGCGCAGCGGGCGCTCTCGCAAGGGGGCACGGTGGAGCTCCCCCCGCGCACCGTGCTCGCGGCGCGGGACGGGCAGCGGCGGCCGATCGAGGACTCGGCCGCGCTGATGCGCGACGGCGACGGCCGGCCAATCGGCGTGGTGCTGGTCTTCCGGGACGTGACCGAGCGCAACCGCGCGGACGAGGCCCAGGCCCGGCTCGCGGCCATCGTCCAGTCCTCGGATGACGCCATCCTCAGCAAGACGCTGGACGGGATCATCCGCTCCTGGAACGCCGGCGCGCAGCGCCTCTTCGGCTACACCGAGGAGGAGGCGGTGGGGCAGCACATCACCCTGCTCGTCCCCCCCGACCGCTTGGACGAGGAGGCGGACATCCTGCGCCGGCTCCGGCGCGGCGAGAAGATCGATCACTTCGAGACCATCCGGCGCCACAAGGACGGGACGCTGCTGGACATCTCGCTCACCGTCTCGCCGGTGAAGGACGCCGCGGGGCGGGTGATCGGCGCGTCGAAGATCGCCCGGGACATCACCCCCCGCAAGCGCAGCGAGGAGGCGCTGCGCAGCTCCGAGGCGCGCCACCGGTTCCTGTCGGACCTCGCCGCCGCCACCTTGACGCTGTCGGACCCGCAGGAGATCTCCGCGGTGGGCGCGCGGCTGCTCGGCGAGCACCTGGCGGTGGACCGCTGCGCCTACGCCCAGGTGGAGGACGAGTCCGTCTTCGTGGTCACCGGGGACCACGACCGCGGCGTGAGCAGCATGGTGGGCCGGTGGCCGCTGGACACCTTCGGCGCGGAGTGCGCCCGGCGGATGCGCGCCAACCAGCCGTACGTGGTGGAGGACGCCGAGGCCGATCCCCACGCCGCGCAGGCCCTGCCCGCCTACCGCCAGGCGCAGATCCGCGCCCTCCTCTGCATGCCGCTGCACACCGGCGGGCGGCTGACCGCGGCGATGGCGGTCCACCAGAAGACGCCGCGGCGCTGGACCCCGGAGGACGTGGAGCTCCTGCGCACCGCGCTGGCGCGCACCTGGGAGTCGCTGGAGCGGGCGCGGGTGGCGCGCGGGCTCCAGGAGACCGCCGAGCGGCTGGGGCTGGCGATGGAGGCGGCGCGGCTGGGCGACTGGGCCTGGGACGCCGGCACCGACCTGGTCACGCTCTCCCCCCGCGCGGCGGAGATTTTCGGCATCCCCGCCGGCACGTACATGACGTGGACGCGCATGCAGCAGCTGCTGCACCCGGAGGACCGCGAGCACGCGCGGCTGGCGGTGGAGCGCGCGGTGGAGAACCGCGCCCAATACGACGTGGAGTACCGGGTGGAGCGGCCGGACGGCAGCCGCGTCTGGGTCTCGGCCAAGGGGCACGCCCAGTACTCTTCCAGCGGCACGCCGCAGGGCATGTTCGGCGTGCTGCAGGACATCACCGAGCGGCGCCGGCTGGAGGACGAGCTGCGGCGGCGCGCCGCCGAGCTGGCGGAGGCGGACCGCCAGAAGGACGACTTCATCGCCCTGCTCGCCCACGAGCTGCGCAACCCGCTGGCGCCGGTGCTCACCGGGCTGGAGCTGTTGCGCCTGGCCGCGGGGGACGCGCAGAAGCAGGCCCGGGCGCGCGAGATGATGTCCCGCCAGCTCACGCACATGGTCCGGCTGATTGACGACCTGCTGGACGCTTCGCGGATCAGCCGCAGCAAGCTGCACCTCCAGAAGAAGCCGGTCCACCTCAAGGAGGTGCTGGAGCACGCGCTGGAGGTCGCGGGCCCCAGCATCGAGGCCGCGGGGCTCCAGCTCCACGTCTCCGTTCCGCCGGAGGAGGTGCCGCTGGACGCGGATCTCACCCGGCTGGCGCAGGTCTTCGGCAACCTGCTCACCAACAGCGCCAAGTACACCGAGCGGGGCGGAGAGATCTGGCTCACCGCCTCCGTGCGCGGGCAGGAGGCGGTGGTCGCGGTGCGGGACACGGGCATTGGCATCTCCGCCGAGGACCTCCCGCACGTCTTCGACATGTTCTCCCAGGCCGGGCGCGCCATGGACCGGCGCAAGGGCGGGCTGGGGATCGGCCTGGCGCTGGTGAAGGGGCTGGTGGAGGCCCACGGCGGGAAGGTGACCGCGCAGAGCCCCGGCCCTCAGGCCGGCAGCACCTTCACCGTCCAGCTGCCCCTCCGCACCCAACCGGCCGCCGCCGCCGCCCCACCGAGCGCTCCGCCCGCAGAAGAGGCGCTGCGCGCGGTGCGGCGGGTGTTGGTGGCGGACGACAACGTGGACGGCGCCAGCTCGCTGGCGGAGCTGCTGGAGCTGTTGGGGACCGAGGTCCACGTGGCGCACGATGGCCGCGAGGCGGTGGCGCTCGCCGAGCGCGTCCACCCGGAGCTGGTGTTCATGGACATCGGGATGCCGGTGATGGACGGCCTGGCCGCCACGCGGGAGATCCGCCAGCACCCGTGGGGGCGCGAGGTCACCATCATCGCCCTCACCGGCTGGGGCCAGAAGTCGGACCGGGACCGAACCCGCGAGGCGGGCTGCGACGGCCATTTGGTCAAACCGGTGACGCTGCCCCAGATGGAGCAGCTGCTCGAGCAGCTGCGGCGCCACTGAAGGACCGAAAAACGCTACTCGTCCCGCAGCGTCTCCAGCGGATCCACGCGGGTGGCGCGCAGCGCCGGCAGCAGGCTCGCCAGCAGCCCCACCGCGACCAGCACCGCCCCGGCCGCGGTCAGCGTGAGCACGTCAATCGCCTGGACGCCGTAGATCAGCGCGGTGACGAGCCGGCCGAGCGCCAGCGCCGCGAGCAGCCCCACCGCGAGCCCCAGGCCCGTGGGGCGCAGGCCGTCCGCCAGCACCATCCGCAGCACCTCGCCCGGGCGGGCGCCCAGGGCCATGCGGATCCCCAGCTCCCGCCTGCGCTGGCGCACCGAGTACGCGAGCACGCTGTGGATGCCCACCGCGGCGAGCAGCAGCGCCAGCGCCGCGAACGCGCCGAAGAGCAGCAGGTTGAAGCGGTGCGGGAGGATGGACTGCGCCACCTTCTCCTCCAGCGTGGTGGGGTTCATCAGCGGCGTGCCGGCCTTCACCTCGTGCACCGCCGCCATCACCGAGCCCACTGCCCCGTGGGCGTCCGCGGAGGTGCGGACCACCAGCTCGAAGGGGCGGACCTCGAACTCTCCCGGAATGTCCCCCAGGAGCTGAGCGGCCGGCAGGTAGAGCGTGGGCTCCGGCTGGGTGCTGGAGAGCTCGTTGCCCTTCACGTCTCCCACCACCCCCACGATCTGGCGCACGTGCTGGGGGAAGAACGTCAGGGTGAGCCGCTTGCCCACCGCGTCCTCGCCCGGCCAGAAGCGCTCCGCCATGGAGCGGCTGACCAGCAGCGCCCGCGCCGCGCCCGGACCGTCCGAGTCCGCGAAGTCCCGCCCGCGCAGCACGGGGATCCGCATCGCCGGCATGTAGCCGGGGGAGACCACGCGCACCGCCACCTCGGGCTGGTCCGCCATCGCCGCCGCCGGATGGCCTTCAATGGCGATGGGCTGCATCGAGCCGCCGCCCGCCAGCGGCAGCGTGTCCACCAGCCCCGCGCCGAGCACGCCGGGGAGGCTGCGGATGCGGGCGAGCGCGTCCCGCAGGAAGGTCACCTCCTGCTCCGCGTGGGTGTACTCGGTGGGCGTGGGGGCCACGGTGAGGGTCACCACCTGCCGGGGATCAAACCCCGGATCCACGCGCCGCAGGTTCCAGAGCGTGCGCAGCATCAGCCCGGCGCCCACCAGCAGCACCAGGGAGAGCGCCACCTCCACCACCACCAGCGCGCCGCGGGTGCGCTTGCCGCGCGAGCTCACGTCCGCCCGGGCGCCGCCCTGCTTCATCGCCTCGTTGGGGTCCCCGCTGGAGAGCCGCCAGGCGGGGAGGATCCCCGCCGCCACGCCGGTGACCAGGGAGATGGCCAGGGTGAAGCCGAGCACCCACTCGTCCACGGAGATCTCCGCCAGCCGCGGGAGCTTCTCGCCCAGGAAGCTCACGATCAGCGACGTCCCGAAGCTGGCCACCAGCAGCCCCAGCGCGCCGCCCGCCAGCCCCAGCAGCAGCGCCTCGCAGAGCACCTGGCGGAGGATCCGCCCGCGGCTCGCGCCCAGGGCGGTGCGGATGGCGATCTCCTTCCGGCGGTCCAGCGTCTTGGCGAGCATGAGGTTGCCCACGTTGGCGCAGGCGATGAGCAGCACGAAGGCCACCGCGCCGAAGAGGACCAGCAGCGGCTCGCGCACCTCGCCGACGATCTGCTCCCGCAGCGGCACCACCCGCGCGCCCCAGCCGGCGTTGTCCGCGGGGTACTCCGTGGCCAGCCGCGCGGCGATCGCCGAGAGCTGCGCCTGCGCCTGCGCCACGCCCACCCCCGGCTTGAGCCGCGCCAGCGCCCCGTAGTGGTGCTCGCCCCGGACGGCCGCCGCCTCCGCGGTCCACACCAGCGGCGTCCAGAGCGTGGCCCAGTCCGGCAGCACGAAGCTGTGCGGCATCACCCCCACCACCGTGTAGGTCTGCCCGCTCAGCTCCACCGCGCGGCCGATGATCGCCGGGTCGCTCGCGAACTGGGAGCGCCACAGCTTGTGCGAGAGCACCACCACCTGCGAGCGCCCGGGCTGCTCGTCCCCCACCTCCAGGCCGCGGCCGAGCAGCGGCTTGACGCCGTGAGTGGCGAAGAAGGTGGTCTCCACCTTCGCCCCGTCCAGCACCTTGGGCTCCACGCCGCCCAGGTGCAGGTCGGTGTACTCGTAGATGGCGCTGCGCTCGAAGACGTCATTCTGCTTCTGCCAGTCCAGGTAGTTGGCGGCGGAGAGCGAGAAGGTGTCGATGCCGGGGAAGCTCTTGGCCGGCGGCGTGTGCCAGAGCTGGACGAGCTGCTCGGGCTCGGGGAACGGCAGTGGACGCAGCAGCACGCCGTAGACGACGCTGAAGAGCGCGGTGTTCGCCCCCACGCCCAGCCCGAGCACGGCGATCGCCGCGAGCGCGAAGCCCGGCGCCTTCCGCAGCCCCCGCAGCGCCAGCACGAGGTCCGTCCAGAGTCCTTGCATGTTCGGCCGTTTTGCAGCGCCCATGCCACGCGCCAGCGCCCTGAAGGACTGCGTTCGCAGCGCGCCGGCTGTTCGCCTACGCGTGGGCGCGTCCCATTAGCGGACGCCCGGCCGCGGGGTGAGCGGTCACCCCTCTGGGGCCCACGGGTTCTGGCGCGGCGAGCAGCCGGCGCGGGCGTCCTCCGCGGCGCTCCAGCGGCCGCTGTTGGGGGTGAGGACGTCGAAGACGGTGTGCAGCGCGCGGCAGCGCTGCGCGGGCTCCGCGAAGCGGGGATCCGCCAAGAGCCGCTGCACCACCGCCTCCAGCGTCACCGGCTCGGCGGTGAGCCGCGGCCCGCCGCCCGCCGGCGAGTCCAGCAGCATCAGCGCGGGCCACGGCTTCCACTCCGGCAGCGCACCGGCGCGTCCCTTGCCCGGCGCGCCCGCAAGCGCGAACTGCGCCCAGTAGGAGGCCATGGCCTCCGAGAGCTGCACCCGCCCGGGGAGGTTCTCGTCCGTGGCCGCGGGGAGCACGCTCTTGCGGTTGTCTGCGTCTAGGAAGACGAAGGAGATCTCCATCCCGTGCGCGGCGCCGATCAGCTTGGGCCCGTCCACCAAGGGGAGCTTGGCCAGCTCGTCCCAGTCGAAGCGGTAGGCGAAGACGGGCTGCGTGGCGGCGAGCGCCTGGGCGGGCCCATCCACGCCGATCGCCTTCCAGGCCTCGGACAGGTAGGCGGAGGTGGAGTCGTAGAGCGCCTCGTCGCGGATGCGGGGGATCCGCCCCAGCCACTGCGAGACGAAGCGCTCGTCCCCGGAGAGGAAGAGCTTCATCTCGTCCCGGTTGCTGCCCAGGAGCACCGGCACCTGCGCGTGGGCCTCCGGCCGCGCGAGCAGCTCGTGAAGGGGCGCGTCCGGGATGACCGCGCCGTCCCGCAGGATGAACGGCCCCGGGTACATGCCGAAGCGCGCGCCCTTCATCGGCGCGAGCAGGGACTCCACCGAGCGGCTGCGCAGGTAGCGCGCCACCTCCTCGGGGCTCATCCGCTCCAGCCGCGCCCGCGCGTCCTTCGCGTCCTTGGCCACCCGCTCGCGGACGAGCAGCTTGGAGAGGAGCTCGCGGGAGCTGTTGGGGTGCCCGGGCGGGCTCGCGTCCGCCCAGGACTCGGCGGCGGAGAGCGGCCAGCTCACGGTGAGCCCGCTCTGCAGCGCGGCCCGGTGGAAGAGGCCGCGGGCGGCAGGCGCCACCAGGAGCGAGTAGAGGTTGATCGCCCCCGCGGACTCGCCGAAGACGGTCACGTTGCCCGGGTCTCCGCCGAACGCGGAGATCTCCTCGCGCACCCAGCGCAGCGCCTGGAGCAGATCCAGCGTGCCGTAGTTGCCCGAGCGGTCCTCGGCGCTCTCTTCAGGGCCGTGGAGCGCGGGGTGGTGGAACCAGCCGAGCACCCCGAGCCGGTAGTTCAGCGTCACCACCACCACGTCGTGGGCGCCGGCGAGGTTCTTGATCGCGCCGTAGATCCGCGAGGTGCCGATGCTGTTCCCGCCGCCGTGGATCCACACCATCACCGGGCGGCGCGCGTCACCGGTGGGGACCTGCTCCGGCGCGTGGCGCCGGGCCCAGACGTTCAGCGTGAGGCAGTCCTCGGAGCCCACCACCTCCCCGTCCTGCTTCGCGGCGGTGCCGGAGAGCCAGTTGCCCAGCTGCGGGCAGGGGGCGCCGTACCGCAGCGCCTCGCGCGTGCCCGTCCAACCCGCCGCGGGCCTCGGCGCCCGCCACCGCAGCGCGCCCGTGGGGGGCGCGGCGTAGGGCAGGCCGAGCCAGGCCTGGGTGTCGTTCGCCTCGGCGAAGCCCACCACCTTCCCCTGGTGGAGCGAGCGGAGCGAGGTGGGATCCACGCCACCGCGGGGGACGTCGTAGTCCTCCCGGTCGGCGCGGCAGCCGGCGAGCAGGAGGGCGAGGAGGGGGAGCGCACGGAGCATGGCCGTGCGCTTCTAGCCTACGAGCCGCTGTCCCAGGAGTCCTGAACGGCCTGCTTGGACGGGAACCCCGCCTGCTTCGTGAGCTCCTTGTAGAAGCTGTCCGCCCGGTCCGTGGTCTTCCCAGCGCGCGCGTGCGTCACGTACACGTCCGCGATCATCATCTTCTCCACGTCATCCACCTGGCCGTCGTCCTGCGCGGCGACGTCGAGCAGGTCCTCGAGGTCATCCTGGTGGAGCTTCTCCCCCTGAAGGGCGACGGTGCGCTGCAGCAGGCTGGTCTTCGAAATGTCGGTGCCCATGGCTCTCTCTCTTTCTGGTGAACCGCTTGGGGAGATTCTCGGGGGTTGGACTGCCGAGTCCTGTCAGGTGCCTTGTCACCCGCCCCCGGTGCTCGCCATGCGCGGTTGCTTGCCCCGCGGGGAGCAACCTTCTGGGGACAAAAGCGGACCGCGCCCCTCGACCACGGGCCTACGGCCCTGACCTGAAACTTGCCGCGCCCCGCTCAGCCCGAGCGAAGTCGAGGGCCCACCGATCGTAGGGACTCTCGCTCGTGGGGCCCTCGACTTCGCTCGGGCTGAGCGGACGGCTCACG
>JBGATB010000072.1:0-42318 GCA_044229415.1 Myxococcaceae bacterium
ATCGCGACGGCACGCACGGTTCTCCCCCGAAGGTTGTCTCGCAACTTCCATCGGATCAGGGACGTGCGTGCCGTTCCATCCCCATTCGCAAGCGATCGAATTTCCTCAACCTGCTCGCCGCCAATGCGGGGAGCCCTCAGGTTTGACCCGAGTTCGGGCGAACAGCGTGAGCTGCTCGCCCTGGAACCAGAAGAGCCCCGGCGGCACTCGGTTTAAACCGAGTTCGCCGACCCGCCGAGCTCACCGCTGCGCCGCGGGCAGGTGGGGGCAGCGCGTGGCGTGCTCCCTCTGCCGAGCAACGAAAGCCGGCCACCTCCACCGAGGCGCAGGCGTCGCGCCGCGGGACCCATCCATGCCCGCGCGGACCGCGACCCTGAACCCACTCGGAGCCCTCCCTGTCTGCTGAGGCTCACTTCCGGCAGTGCGCGTGTCCTCAACGCACGCAGGGGCCTTACCCCAGCTCGAGCAGCCGCGCCCGCACCTTCCGCCACGCGGCCTGCGCCTCGAGGTACTCCGTGCGCACCAACGCGGAGATCCCCTCCGGCGCGGGGGCTGAGAGCTTGTCGCCCTCCTTGAGCACCCGGGAGCGCTCCTCGAGGAACCGCGCCCGGTCGGCGGGGCTCTTCCCCGCCCAGCCGTTGGCGGTCTCCTCCGCCAGCTCGCCGAACGCGAACAGCTCGTTCACCCGGAGCTCGTCCGAGAAATGGGCGCGGATCGCCGTGTCGCTGCCCAGCTTCTGCACCTTGTCTTCGCTGACCTTCACGCGCCGCTTCATGGGTTGAAGTGCTTGTACAACCCGTCATGGAAGGCGCGCCACACCTGATGCTGGTGCTCCACCGCGCCCGTCAACCTCGCCCCCAACGCGGTCACCGCCGAGCTCTGCTGGAAGCGCGAGCCCTGGTGCACCACCGTGCCGCCCTGCCCATCGCTCTCCAACTGGAAGCTGTTGCTGCCCCGCAGCGGGTGTCCATCCAGGGTGAGGAAGCCCACCTGCCGCTTCGCCTCGTCCACCCGCACCTCCACTGGCAGCCAGAGCGGCGGGCGGGTGCTGCGGGCGCTGGGGTCTTCAATCATCAGCCGCGCCCCATCCTCGAGCCGCGCCGGCGCCGGCCGCAGGGTGAGCCCCGCCGCGGCGAAGCACTCGCTGGGGTGGGTGAGCAGGTGCTCGAACACCGCGGCCGGGGAGGCGTTGGGCACGGTGCTGGTGTACTCCGCGGTCGAATGCTTGGCGGCCTCCCCCGAGAGGGCACTGAAGTCCAACGCCCGCAGCTTCGCCGCCACCGCGAAGTCCGGCGGCTCGCGCCCGCCGCTCGCCACGCTCTGCTCCACCGCCCCCACCAGGCCTGCCAAGGCCGTGGCCTGCCGCAGCTGCTGCAGGAAGCTCCCGGCGGCCAGCGGCGGGTTGGGGCCCCCCAGCGTCACCACGAAGCCATTGCTGACCGCGCGCGCAGGCGGACGCAGGCCCGGCGCAGGGGACGACCGCGAGACCTCCGCCGGACGGACGGTGACGGACATGGGCGCTCCCTTTGGGGTGCTGCAAGGATTCTCGGCCACTGAGAGCCCCGAGTTGCGGCCGGCGCGGCTTGGCAAGTGCCCGAGATTGGAGCCATTCTGCCTTCCGCCATGACCTCTGCCCGCGCGTTGCTGTTGCCCTGCGCCCTGGTGCTCGCCACCGGCTGCGCCTCCACCCTCAAGCAGTCCGCGCTTCGCGACGCCGCCGCCAAGCACGTCTACGAGATGCCGATCGACAAGGTCTGGCCCCACGTGGTGGCGGTGGTGCAGGAGCGGGGCTTCCACGCCAAGCAGGACCCCAACAGCTTCATCCTGGAGACGGAGTGGAAGGAGTCCATGGAGGGCTCCAAGGTCGCCGGTCAGTGGACCAAGCTGCTGGTCCAGGGCAACCGGGTGGATGGCGCCGCGTGCACCCTGCGCGTGCTGCGCTGGGACCGGACCGCCAACTCCACGCTGGAGGGCAAGGGCGAGGAGTACGTCTGGAAGATGCGCGTGAAGGGCGACACCACGGGCATGGCGCAGGGCACCGCCGCGGAGTCGCTCTCCGCCGAGGGCGGCGGCGCGGCGCCGGAGATGGAGGGGCCCTCGCTCCAGTCCATGTCCGACCAGGGCACTGGCCCCACGCAGCTGCGCAAGGCCGCACACGTCTCCCAGGCCATCCGCGATCTGGGGCTGGAGTGGGAGATCCTCCAGCGCGCGGACCCCTCCAGCGCGGCACGGCTCGAAGGCAAGCCCGTGCAGGCGGTGGCCTCCGTCTCGGAGCTGCGCGGGGTGCCGCGGCTGGGCGAGTCCGGGGAGCGCCCCATCGGAGATCAGCTCTCCCAGGGCGTGGCTCAGCTCTCGCCGGAGTATTGCGGCCCAGAGATTCCGGGGCTGGAGTCGCTCACGCAGCCCGGCGCCACGCTGCTGCTCGGCGAGTTCCACGGCACCCAGGAGAGCCCCAAGTTCGTGGGCCGGGTGGCCTGCCACGCCGGCGTGCGCGGCCGCCCGGTGGCGGTGGGGCTGCAGCTGCCAGCCTCGGAGCAGCCCTCCATCGACCGGTATCTGATGTCCGCCGGGGAGAAGGCGGACCGGGATGACCTGCTGGCCGCGGGCATCTGGCGCTCGCCCTTCCAGGACGGCCGAAGCAGCGAGGCGATGTTCTCGTTGATCGAAACGCTGCGCACCCTGCGCGCGGCCGGGCTGCCGGTGCGGATCTTCTACTTCGCCGAGCACGGGCTCGCCGGCGAGAAGCGGGACGAGGCCATGGCCGCCAACGTGCTCGCGCAGCGCCACGCGATCCCCGACGAGGTGCTGGTGGTGCTCGCCGCCAACGTGCACCCGCGGGTGGTCCCGCTCGAAGGCAAGCCCCCCTACGTGCCGATGGGCGCCCGGCTCGCCGAGGCGAACGTGAAGGTGGTCTCCCTGGCCATGGCCTGGGCGTCAGGCACCATGTGGAGCTGCGCCCAGGTGAAGGAGCAGGTGGAGTGCGGCCGGGTGGAGGCGAAGGGGCCGGACTACGGCGGCCGCGCCTTCGTGCGGCTCTGGCCGGGCGCGGCGCAGGATCCCGGCTACCACGGCCTCTACTACGTGGGGCCGGTGACCGCGTCCGCGCCGGCCGTCTCGCCGTGACCGGGCGGCCCGCGGCCTTCTCCAAGCTGCTGGTGCAGGACCCCGCCCGCTCGCGCCGCCTCTACGAGGCGCTCGGCTTCACGCTGCTGCACGCGGATCCGGTCTTCACTCACCTGCGCTGGGCGCCGGGCGCCGAGCTGTACCTCATCGCCACGCCGAAGGGACAGGCACTGCCGGGCGCGCGCGGGGTGGGCGTGCTGCTGTGCTTTTCGATGACGGCGCTCGCGCAGCCGCGCACGCTGGAGTCGCTGGCGGAGGCGGCCGCCGCGCTCGGCGCCGCGGTGGACGGGCCCAAGGACGCGCCGTGGGACACGCGCGAGCTGGTGGTGGTGGACCCGGACGGCTACCGGTTGGACTTCGTGGCGTAGGCGGCGCTCCAGGGCCGCGCGGTCCGGGCGGCGAGCACCGCCGCGTCGCCCACCAGCGGCGCCAGCACGTAGCGGCGCCCAGCGGGGGTCCAGACGGTGAAGCCGGCCAGCTCGGCGGTGTGGAGCAGCCGCGCGGCGAAGGCCTGGTCGTGCTCCCAGCGCGCCCCGGCGAGCGCGAAGCCGGTGCCGGAGGTGGAGACGCCCAGCACCACCGGCCCCGAGTCCACGTCCCCCCTGCCCGCCACGCCGCGCGGGAACTCGAGCAGGCCCGCGGCGGCGCCAAAGAGCAGCGGCTCCGCGAGCGCGGCCTTCATCGCGGCGTACTGCTCGCGGGCGAAGGCGCGATCGCCGAAGGGGAGGTAGAGGCCGTTCCAGGCCACGCCGGAGCCGCGGGAGCCGTCCAGCGGGCGACCGTCCGCGGTGATGCGGAAGACGACCAGGCCGGTGCGCGGGTCGAGCAGGTGCGTCTTGGCATACGCGACGTGGCGGGCGAGCAGCGCCTGGTGCGCGGCGGTGCCTTCGACGAGGTCGCTGATTCCCAGCGTGGCCACCACCACGGCGTTGTCCGCGGTCCAGCGCTCGTCCGGGTAGGTCTCGAGGTACGTGGACGGCGAGCGCTCCATGCGCCGGGCCAGCGCCGCCACCAGCGCGCGGTGGAGGGTGACGCGCTCGGGCTCGGCGCCGCCCAGGGCGCGGTAGGCGCCGAGCAGCACGCCCAGGTGGCCCAGATAACCGATGTGGCCGTGGGGGCCATCCAACGTGGAGAGCGCGTCCTCGCCCCAGAGCTTGGTGTCGAACGCTCGGACGCGAGGTTCGAGCGCGCGGCGGCAGAGGGCGGTGACGTCGCGCAGGGCCTGCTCGCGGGTCTCGGGGTGCTCGAAGGCGAGGTTGGTGGCGGCGAGCGCGGTCATGGAGAGCGCCACCAGCTCCCACTCGCCGCCGATGAGCGAGTCGGCGCCGCGCCCGTCCTCGTCCAGCGTGGAGACCAGGTACCGCAGCCGGGAGCGCAGCGCGGCGTCGCCCTCGGGGCGGCACGCGGCGAACCAGGTCAGCTTGAGGAGCAGGAGCGCGCCGAGCACGCGGGAGAGGGCCTTGAGCCAGCGCTTCATGCGGGGAACGACCCGGCAGGCGACCCCCGTGTTCCCCGGTTGCCGGTGAGCGGTCGCCAGGAGGGCCTGAGCGGTCGCGCAACCGCCGTTTCCGTGCCCCGTGTCCCGAGCCCGTACCCCGTACCCCGTACCCCGTACCCCGTACCCGTACCCGTACCCGTGCCCGTACCCGTGCCCGTGGCCGAACCCGAACCCGAACCCGAACCCGACCGAGGTAAGGCCACGCGCCGGCTCAACGCCTGATCAGCGCACTCGCTTGCGTTCGCGGGCGGCCATAAGCAGCCGCTGAGCCCGCTCGCGGCAAAAACCGGGTTCGGGTTCGGGTTCGGGTTCGGCCACGGGTACGGGTACGGGTACGGGAGACGGGAGACGGGAGACGGGAGACGGGAGACGGGAGACGGGAGACGGGAGACGGGAGACGGGAGACGGGAGACGGGAGACGGGAGACGGGAGACGGGAGACGGGAGACGGGAGACGGGAGACGGGAGACGGGAGACGGGAGACGGGAGACGGGAGACGGGAGACGGGTCACGGTGTCGTTGGCCCACTCGTGCCCCTGTTTCCCCCGATCGGGCCTAACTTCGGGCTGGCCCTTCACCCGCGGCCCCTCGTCGACTAGATAGGCGCTCCATGAAGATGGATTACCTCCGGCACCAGTCGGGCCGCATGTTCGAGTCGGCCTTCTTCGAGACCTTCTCCCGCGTGCACCCGGTCACGCCGTTCGTCTTCTACATCCCGCTGATGACGCTGCTGCTGGGCTGGTCGCTCCTCAACGGCATGACCTCCCCGCTGCTCACCCTGGCCTTCCTGCCGCTGGGCTGGGTGACCTGGGACATCCTCGAGTACTGGATCCACCGGAAGTTCTTCCACTGGGAGGGCAGCGGCCCCTTCACCCGGAAGCTCCACGACATCGTCCACGGCTACCACCACAAGTACCCGGACGACCCGCAGCGGCTGGTGATGCCGCTGGGCGCGAGCATCCCGCTGGCGGTGGTGATCGCCGGGCTGCTCTACCTCGTGGGCAAGCCCGCGGCGACCATCCCGTACTTCGTGGGCATCGTCTGCGGGTACCTCTGGTACGACTTCGTCCACTGGTCCACCCACTACCGCACGCCGCGCACCGCGTGGGGCCGGGCCATCCGCTCGCACCACATGGCGCACCACTTCGCCTGCCCGGACAGGAACTACGGGATCAGCCACCGCTGGATCGACGTGGTGATGAGCACCCTGCGCAAGCGCGACTAAGTGACGCTGCGCCTCTCTTGCGCCGCGCTGCTCCTGCTGGCGGCGGCGTGCGCCACGCCTCCTCCGCCGCCGAAGAAGATCCAGGAGGATCCCAACGCCCCCATCGCCTACCCGCCGCTGGAGCCCCGGCGGGCGGAGAGCTCCACGCGCTTCGGCTTCGTCTCCGAGCGCGACTCGCGCGCCCTGGACGCCGCGATCGACAGCTTCACCAAGAAGGCCTGGCTCTACCGCGACTCGGCCCTGCACGGCGCGCCGATGCCCGCACTGCAGCTGGCCAACTGGCGCGAGCTGCTCAAGGCCACGGACGCCTTCCTCGCGGCGGGGGTGGCGCCCTCCGCCTCGCAGCGGATGATCCGCGTGCGCACCACGATTGAAGCGGAGCTGGAGGCGGACGCGCAGGTCTACGCGCAGATCCCCCCTTCGCTGATCGACGACGTGCTCGAGCACGAGACGCGGCTGGGGCTGCGGATGGCGCGGATCCAGCGCGCCTCCGAAGAACGCCAGGCGCCGGCGGCGGTGCCGCCGCCCACCGTGGCGCTCCCGTCCCGCGTGGGCTTCGGCTGGCCGGTGCAGCCGGTGCGGATCACCTCGCTCTTCGGCCGCCGCTTCCACCCCATCTTCAAGCGCTACCGCGAGCACCAGGGGCTGGACCTCGCCGCGGGCACCGGCCAGGACGTCTTCGCCGCGCAGGGCGGCACCGTCATCGCCGCCGGCCCCGCGGGCGGCCACGGGAACCAGGTCCAGCTGCAGCACGCCAATGGCCTGGTCACCCGCTACAGCCACCTCTCGCGGATCCTGGTCCGCGTGGGCGAGGCGCTCTCCCGCGGCGACCGGCTGGGGCTGGCGGGCCGGACGGGGGACGCCACCGGCCCGCACCTGCACTTCGAGCTGTGGCGGGGCAGCGGCCCGGTGGATCCGCTCGAGGCGCTCGGCCTGCCGGGTGAGGCCAGCGGCGGAAGCTGAAGTCAACGTTCCTCCTCACCCGCGCCTTTCGCTTCGCGCCGCTTCGAGGCAAGAAGGGCGGGTGAGACGAGGCCGAGGCATGGAGGCCGCCCGCGCCTGGTGGGTGGCCAAGCAGAAGCGGCTGCAGCCCTTCTGGTCGGCGGCGACCGGCCCGCTGGATCTCCGGATCGTCGGCAAGACGCTGCTGCACGCGGCCATGGTGGGCGTGGCGGCGGGGGTGATGGGCGCGCTCTTCTTCGGCGCGCTGGAGTGGGTGCAGCGCCTGCTGCTCGAGGACCTCGCCGGCTACGTGCCGCTGCGCGCGCACGGCGAGCAGTTCGCCGCGTCCCACGCGGAGCACCCCTTCCGCTGGTGGCTGCTCTGGGCGCTCCCGGCGCTGGGCGGGCTGGGCTGCGGGCTGCTCACCCGCTTGGCGCCCGAGGCCCGCGGCGGCGGCGGGGACGCGATGATTGACGCCTTCCACCACGGCGGGGGCGCGCTGCGCCCGCGCCTCATCTGGGTGAAGGCGCTCGCCTCCATCTGCACGCTGGGGACGGGGGGCGCGGGCGGCCGGGAAGGGCCCACCATGTTGATCGGCGGTGCGCTCGGCTCCACCGTGGCCTCCCTGCTCAAGGTGACCGCCCGCGAGCGGCGGGTGCTGCTGGTGGCCGGGGTGGCGGCCGGCATCTCCGCGGTCTTCCGCACCCCGCTGGGCGCCGCGCTGCTGGCGGTGGAGGTGCTCTACCGGGACGGCTTCGAGTCCGAGGCGCTCATCCCCTCCGTGCTCGCCAGCGTGGTGAGCTACTCGGTGGTCATCTCCCTCTACGGCGAGAGCACGCTCTTCGCCCACGCCAGCCGCTTCCCCTTCGTCCCCGCGCACCTGCCGCTCTTCGCGGTGCTCGCGCTGGGCGTCTCCGCCGCCGCGGCGCTGTTTCTGGGCGTCTTCCGCCGCGCCCACCGGTGGTTCGCGCGGCTGCCCCTGCCGGCGTGGGCCAAGCCGGCGCTGGGCGGGCTTCTGCTGGGCGTCTTCTGCACGCCGGTGCTGCTGTTGATCGGCGGGCGCATCCACTCCACCGGCCAGGGGCTGGGGCTGCTCGGCGGCGGCTACGGCGCGGTGCAGACCGCCATCTCCGGCGCCAGCTGGCTGCCGGAGGGGTGGAGCGCGGTGTGGCTGCTCGCGGCCATGGCCACCGCCAAGGTGCTCACCACGTCCCTCACCATTGGCTCGGGCGGGAGCGCGGGGGACTTCGCGCCCTCGCTCGCGATGGGCGGGCTGTTGGGCGGCGCGTTCGGCCGGGCCGCGCAGCTTCTGCTGCAGGATGGGCGGATCGACCCGGGCGCCTTCGCGCTGGTGGGGATGGGGGCCTTCTACGGGGGCATCGCCCACGTCCCGCTCTCCGCGCTGGTGCTCGTGTGCGAGCTGGCGGGGACGTACGACCTGTTGGTGCCGCTGATGTTGGCCCTGGCCATCTCGTACGTGGCGCTGCGGCGCAAGTCGCTCTACCCGGCGCAGGTGCCCACCTACGGAGAGTCTCCGGCGCACCGGGACGCGCTGTTGCTGGAGCTGTTGCGCTCCACGCCGGTGAGCGCGCGGATGCGCCGCGCGCCAGGGTTCACCCGCTTCGCGCTCGGCATGTCCGCGCGGGACATGCTGCGCACCGCGGGCGAGGGCGGGCCGCAGGAGGTGTTCCCGGTGGTGGACGGGGAGGGGCGGCTGTTGGGGATCGTCAGCTCCGCGTCCCTGCGGCTGCTCTCCGCGGAGGGGCGGGACGCGGAGTGGACGTTGGCCGCGGACGTGGTGCAGCAGGTGGTGGCGCTCACCCCCGAGGATGACCTGCGCACCGCCACCGAGCGGCTGTTGGCGGCGGGCACGCGCGAGCTGCCGGTGGTGGACGCGGACCGCAGGGTGCTCGGCTTTCTGGCCGAGGCGGAGGTGGCGCGGGTCTATCTGGAGGCCGCGCTGCGGGCCGAGGCGGCGGGAGCGCCGCCCGCGGCGTAGCTACTCGCAGCCCATCTCCACCAGGGTGCAGGCGGGGCAGGCGATCGCCGCGCGCGGCGCGCCGGTGGCGAGCGTGGTGGAGAGGCAGGTCCCGCCCAGGGAAGGGAGCGAGACCAGGGCCTGGCCGGCGGCGAGGTCGTCCCAGGTCCCGAGCGCGGCGCCGCCGTCTTCAGGCCGGATGGGACCGCCGCAGCCGGCTGCGGACGCGCCGACGGTGAAGCGCGCTCCTTGAGCGAACGGCGCGGGACAGCCCGCGCTCTCCACGGTGAAGGTACAGACGCGGCTGCGCGCGCAGAGCGTGCAGACGCGGTCGGAGGTGTTCTCCTGGCAGTCGAGGCAGCGGCCGGCGTCGACCAGCTCGCAGCTGCGGCCGGGGGAGGAGCACTCGGTGACGCAGCGCCCGGCCACGCAGCTGGCGGAGCGGGTGGTGCAGAAGGGGCTGCCGGCGTCCTTCGCGGTGCAGTCGGCCTTGCTGGAGCACTCCGCGCGGCCGCCGTCGGCCAGCGCGCCGCCGTCCTTGCGGGGGGAGGGGGCGACCGGCTCGAAGCACTGACAGGCGAAGAGGGGGCACAGCAGCAAGAGGAGCGCGGTAGGGCGGAGCACGGGGCAGCACCCTGCCATTGCTGGGAGGGGGCGCGCCAGCCGGGGGGGGCGAGCTCGAACCCAAGCCCGTGACCCATGACCCGTGACCCGTGACCCGTGACCCGTGACCCGTGACCGCAAACCGTACCCGTGCCCGTACCCGTACCCGTACCCGTGAACGAACGCGAACCCGAACCCGACCGAGGTCGCGAGAGGTCCGCCGCCAACGTCCATGCAGGGCAGTGTCTCGATGAGCATGACCTCTGCGAAGAGAGCCTGTGCAGTTCGGGTTCGGGTTCGCGTTCGTTCACGGGTACGGGTACGGGTACGGGTGACGGGTGACGGGTGACGGGTGACGGGTGACGGGTGACGGGTGACGGGTGACGGGTGACGGGTGACGGGTGACGGGTGACGGGTGACGGGTCACCGGCTGATGGCTCACGGGTCACGGCTGACGGTCACGGGGCTTCGGGCCACCCGCGGTGCGCTCCGCCGTCCTTCCACAGAGGACGGCGCGACCTTCTCCTGCGCACCAGCCGCTGCCGCGAATCCGGCACTGCCTCCCACGAGCCCCCTGGCGTCGCGGCTTGCCGCGGCGATCTGACGCCCTCGCGCGACGCTGGCGGTGGGCGGTGGCTTTGCAGCCTGCAGTCCACCGTGTAGGGCCGGAATTCAACGATGGAGCAGGACCCGAAGATGTTCTTCACAACCCAGAGAGCACTGAAGCTCGCCGCGCTGTGCGCGGCGATTGGCGTGAGCGGCTGCGGCGGGGCCGAACTGAGCAGCACCGCCGGTGACGACGACGAGCTCGGCGAGTCGATCGACCCGCTGATGGACGAGGTCTCGTTGGCGCAGGAGCCGGACCTCACCCCCGAGGAGCAGGCGCTCGCCGCGCTCCCGCAGCAGTCCGCGGTGAACGGGCTCATCCCCGAATCCAACCCGCCGGTGGATCCCGCCGCGGCGGCGAAGGAGGCCGCCGCGCAGGACTTCGCTCGCGCGGACGGGCTCACGAGCCTGGACGCCGAGGAGGCCGAGTTCGACGCCAACCCGAGGATCGACCTCGCCGCCAGGGTGAAGTCTGACCGCGCCCCCGTCCGCGGCGTGAAGCAGGCCACCAACGTCTGGTGCGCCCCCGCCTCCGCGCGGACCATGCTCTTCGCGTTCGACTCCACGCCCCCCTCGCAGCGGCGCCTGGCGAACCGGATGGAGACCACCTCCAACGGCACGCTCCCCTCCCACATCCCCGGGCCGCTCAACCACTTCCAGGACAAGATCCACTACATCCTCTCCAGCGCGGTCGACAACACGAGCGACCTCATCACCCGCGTGAAGATCGACGTGGGCCAGAACGCCGGGGTGATGGCGGGCGTGCAGGGCGGCGAGCTGCCCACCTGGGCCAAGCACGGCTTCACCGGCGGCCACGCCATCGTCCTCTACGGCTGGTCCCGCAAGGGGACCGAGCCCTACAAGGTCATGACCTGGGACCCCCTGCGCGTCTCCTGGTCCGGCGCGCACGCCTTCCGCGCCAAGCGCGTGGTGCGGGCGATGAAGGCCCTCTCCAGCGACACCATCCTCATCTGGTAACGGCCCCATGCGCTCCGCCCGCCTCCTCCTCTGGCTCGCCGCGGCGCTGACCGCGTGCGCCAGCCCGGCGCCCTCCACCCCGGCGGCGCCGCCGCGGGCGGAGCGCTACCAGCCCCCCGCGGTGGAGGGGCTCACGCTCCAGGCCGCGTACGTCCTCCCGCGCGGCATGGTGGTGGACGCCTACGGCGCGCGCCGCACGGGCAGCTACCTCGCCTTCGGCTTCTCCCGGCGCGGCCCGGCGCCCAGCCGCAGCCGCAACCCGGAGTGGGCCTTCCTGGACGTGCGCACCGGCGAGCTCACGCTGGTGCGCGCGGCCACCGCCGGCGCCACCGTCAACGCGATCGCCGGCGCCGGGGACTGGCTCCTGGTGCGGGAGAAGCGGCAGGAGCCCGGTCGCTGCGGCGCCTCGGAGGACTGCTACAGCTGGGCGCTCTACGCCTATCACCTGCCTTCGCCCCGGGCGAAGCTCCTGGCGCGCAGCGCGCAGCCCGGCACGGAGCTGGACGCCCCCGAGCCCGGCGGGGAAGGGGACACCTTCGGCTGGCTCGAGCGCGAGGCGCCTGGCCTCTTCACCGTCAAGCGCTGGTCCACCGCGGACGAGGCGCCGGGCGCGGTGGGGCAGGTGAAGGACGAGGACTTCAGCCCCTACCTCTCCGTGGACGGCGAGCGGCTGTGGCTGGACGACCGGCTGGGTGGCGAGGGCGCCTCCGGGCTGCGCGCGCTGGGGGGCGCGCCGGCGGCGGTCCGCTTCGCCCGCAAGGTCTTCTCCCCCGCGGTGCGCGGCGGGCGGGTGGCCTTCGTCCAGTCCAACCCGGACTTCCCGGACGAGGTGGCCGGCGCGGCGCTGGGGCACGTGGACGAGGCGACCGGCGAGGTCCGCCTGGACGCGACGCTCCCTTCGCCCGAGGGCGTCTGGGACGTCTCCTGGCTGGACGAGCGCCACCTGGTGGTGGACACCGAGGAGTCGCTGGACGTCTACGACGCGCGGCAGCCCGCGCAGCCGGCGGCGCGGCTTGCCCCGGAGCGGGTGAGCGCCACCCACGTGGCGGATGGCGCGCTGGTGCTCGTCACCCGGCACCCGTCCGGCGCGGACGCGGTGTGGAGCCTCTCACGCTAGCGGCGGCAGCACCTGCGAGAGCAGGTGCTCCACCTGGGCGGCGGTGAACGGCTTGGAGAGCCGGAGAATGAAGGGCTGTTCCAAGAAGCGCGCCGTCTCCGGCGAGCTGGCCCCGCCCGTCATGAAGGCGAAGCGGGCGAGCCGGTCCGGCCGCTCGGCGCGCAGCCGCTGGTAGAGCTCCACCCCGCTCACGCCCGGCATCATCACGTCACACAGGACGAGGTCGAACGGCACGTCGCTGCGCAGGAGGGCGAGCGCCTCGGCGGCGCCGCAGGCGGTGGTGACGGCGTGCCGCTCGCCGAGCAGCGCCTTGAGGGTGAAGAGCATGCTGGGGGAGTCATCCACCAGGAGCAGCCGCGCGCCGCGCCGGGCCGGGGCCGGGGCCGCCAGCGGTGGAGGTGCCGCGGCGGTGGGCGCCGCGCGCAGCACCACGCGGGCGCGGGTGCCGGCGCCGGGCGTGCTGGAGATGGTGAGCTCGCCGCCCACCTGGGAGATCAGCTGGTGGCTGATGAAGAGCCCCAGCCCGGTGCCTTCGCCCACCGGCTTGGTGGTGAAGAAGGGGTCGAAGATCCGCGGCAGCACCTCCGCGGGGATCCCCACCCCGTTGTCCCTCACCTCCAGCTCCACCCGCCCGTCCGGGAGGCGGCGGGTGCCAACGCAGATCTCATTGCGCGGGTCGGGCGTGGGGAAGGCGTGCGCGGCGTTGAGCAGGAGGTTCACCAGCACCTGCTCCAGCCGGCGCGGGCGCCCCAGCGCGTGCAGCGGCTCGCCGCTCTCGCAGCGCACGCGCGCGGCGTGGCGGGTGGCGTGGGCGGTGACGCGCAGCGCGGCCTGCACCACCGGCTCCAGCGCCACCGGCTGCTCGCCCTCCAGCTCGTCCCGCCCGTAGGCGCTCAAGTCCTTCACGATGGTGGAGATGGCGGAGACGTTCCGGCGCAGCTCGCGCACCAGGGTGAGCGCCTGCTCCTTGGCGGCGGGCTGGGGGATGCTCTCCGCGGCGAGCTGCTCCAGCGCCTCGGCGGCGAGGCTCATCGCGCCCAGCGGGTTGTTCACCTCGTGCGCCACGCCGGCGGCGAGCGTGCCCAGCGCGGACAGCCGGTTGCTGCGGGAGAGCCGCTCCTCGAGCGCCAGCCGCTCGGTGACGTCCCGCGCGAAGCCGAGCACCGCGGGCTGGCCCTCGAACTCGAAGGGGAGCGAGGTGATCTCCGCCGCGACCTCGGTCCCGTCCAGCCGCCGGGCGCGGTAGACCTGCGGCGCCAGCGGCTCGCGCGCGCTGGCCTGCTTGGCCAGCCGCTCGCGCATCAGCGCCACGTCCTCCGGGGAGAGGAAGGCGTCCATCCGCACGCCCACCAGCTGCTCGCCGCCGGGGTACCCGAGCATCCGCGCCGCGGCGGGGTTGGCGTAGAGGACGGTGCCCATCCGGGAGATGACCACGCCGTCCGGCGCGCCTTCTATGAGCATGCGGAAGCTCTGATCCCGCGCGTGCAGGCGCGACTCGGCGAGCTTCTTGGCGGTGTTGTCCCAGAGAAAGGTGACCACCGCGGGCTGCCCGGAGAGCTGCGCGGTGCCGGTGGCGGACATCACCTGCCGCCGCCCGCCGTCCGGGAGGGCGAGGACCGTCTCCAGGACTCCCACGGGCTCGCCCGCCCGGAGCCGGCGCGCGTGCTCCCGGGCCTGCGCCTGGGCCTCGGGGGCGATCGAGTCGAACGCGCTGCCGGCCTTCATCTGTTCGGGCGGCAGCCCCACCAGCTGCGAGGAGGCGGGGCTCATGTAGAGGATGCGCGCCTCTCCGTTGATGAGGGTGGAGACGGTGACTCCCATCCCGGCTTTTTCCGCCGCCTCGAGGACTGCCTCGGCGAGCTCGGAGGGTGTGGGCACGGCGCAGAGTGTACCGGCGCTCGGCGCGGGCCTGCACTCAAACGGCGGGGCTGGACGGGCGGCCACTCGTGCGAGGCTCTGTCCCCAAGATGAAGCTCGAGCGCCACGTGGGCGGTCTGTCGCGGGTCCGGAAGGCGGCGTACCTGCGGCAACGTGGTTGGAGGGAGCAGGGTGGCGCGTGGGTGAGTGAGATCTTCGGCGCGCACCCTTTGGCCAAGGCGCTCCACCACCAGCTCACGGATGACCTGAGCCAGGGGCTCAAGGCCCACGGCTGGGAGGTGCTCGGCTACTCGGAGCGCGGCTACGTGAAGCTGCGGGAGGGCGGGAAGGGCAAGGCCTGCTCGCTGCCCAAGGCGCTGCGGGTCCAGGCGAGGCGGGAGAAGCGGCCCGTGGCGGAGCTGACATACTCGCTGTTCCTCGCGGCGCTGTTGCGGTGAGGCAGGGCCGCGACGCCGGTCACCCGGCCGTCCCGTTGACGTTGACGTTGACGTTGACGTTGACGTTGACGTGCGACGTGGACGTGCGACGTGGACGGCGACGGCGACGTGAACGTGGCCGAGACCCGTGAACGTCGCGCCGCGGCCTCTCCCCAGTCTTCTCTGCCACGCTGGGGACCGTCGAAGTCGCCTGTGAGCTCGGCTCGGTCAATGGCCACGTCGCCGTCGCCGTCGCCGTCCACGTCGCACGTCCACGTCCACGTCCACGTCAACGTCAACGTCAACGTCAACGTCAACGTCAACGTCAACGGAGATGGAGATGGAGATGGAGATGGGTCCTCTGTTTTCGGCCCGACACTCTCCATTGCACCGCCGCCCTCCTGACCCCACCTTGCGGCGTCTCACTTCTTCCGGACGGGCGAGGGCGGCGATGGACCTTCTTCTTCGATCAGGATTTCCCTTCCGCATGCGGACGCGGCTGCCGGACGAGCCGCTCTGCGAGGTCTACGAGGCGCTCTCCCTGGAGCTCCCGGTGGCGCGGCGGGTGAAGGTCCTGCGCCCGGAGCTGATGGTGGACCCGGTGGCGCAGCACGCCTTCCTCGCCCCGCTGGAGCACGCGGCGGGCTTCTCTGGCGCGCGTGGCCTGGAGCTGCCCGTGGAGGCCGGGCGCTTGGCGGACGGCCGCCCCTGGGTGGCCTACGAGCACCGCGAGGGTTGCACCCTGGCCGAGCACGTGGCGCAGCACGGCCTCCCCGGCCCCGCGGCGCTCACCGCCCTGCTCAAGGGCCTCGCCGGCGCGCTCTCCTCCCTGCACGAAGCCGGCGCCGCGCTCGGCGCGCTCGCGCCGGAGAGGGTGCTGCTGGAGGGCGGCGCACTCGCCTGGCCGGTGCTGCTGGGCCTCGAGGCCGCGGCCTTCCCCGGCTCGCCCTCGCATCCGCGCGCCGGCGCCGCCGAGCGCAGCGCCGCGGGAGACATCCACGCGCTGGGCCTGCTCATGATGGCGCTGATGGACGCGCCGCCGCCCTCCGCCTCCGGCATCCCGCTCCTGCCGGACGGCTACGAGCGGCTCGCGCCGATCGTCGACCGCTGCCTCCAGGAGGACCCCGCCGAGCGCTTCGAGAGCGCCGGGCAGCTGCTCGCCGCGCTCGGAGACGAGAAGACCGAGCCGCGCCGCGAGGACGATCCCTTCAAGGACGTCTTCCGCGACGAGGTCACCACCCGCAGCGCGCCGGTGGAGGCGCCGCCCCGCCTGGCGCGCCCGCTGGACGACGCGCCCTGGGCGGCCCAAGCGCCCCAGCTGCTCCAGCCCAAGAAGAAGAAGTCCCCGAGCCTGGTCAACGAGGAGGCCTGGTTCGAGCAAGGCGAGGCGAGCCTCTGAAGGCCCGCTACTCCGCCCGGAGGGACGTCATGGGATCCACGCGCGTGGCCGCCACCGCGGGCGCCAGGCACGAGACCACCGCGCACACGCCGAGCACCAGCGCCACCGCGAGCAGGGTGCCGGGATCGTACGGGGCCACCCCGTAGAGCAGCGTGGAGAGCAGCCGGGTGAGGAAGAGCGCCAGGGCGATCCCCACGCCCACCCCCGCGCCGGCGAGCGCCAGCCCCTGCCGCAGCACCATCCGCAGCACGTCCATGGGCCGGGCGCCCAGCGCCAGCCGCACGCCCAGCTCCCGCGTGCGCTGCGCCACCGAGTAGCTCATCACCCCGTACACCCCCACCGCCGCCAGGAGCAGCGCCGCCGCGGCGAAGGTGAGCAGCAGCAGCAGCGTGAAGCGCCGCTGGGCCAGCGAGTCGCTCACCAGCTCCGACAGCGGGCGCAGGTTGTACGCCGCCTCGCCGGGCGGGATCGCCGCCACCTCGCGCCGGACCGCGGTGGCCAGCGCGCCCAGGTCCGTGGGCGCGCGGACGACGAAGGACAGCTCGCGCCAGGGGTGCTGCGCGTGCGGGAAGAACGCCTCCGGCTTGGTCGGCTCGGTGAGGCCGAACTGGCGCAGGTCGCTCACCACGCCGACAATCTCCACCCAGTCTGGATCTCCGGTGTCGAAGCTCACCCGCTTGCCCACCGCGTCCTCGCCGGGGAACAGCTCGCGCGCGGTGGCCTCGTTCACCACCATCACCTTGGGCGCGCCCGCGGTGTCGGCGAGCGTGAGCAGCCGCCCCGCGAGCAGCCGCAGCCCCATGGCCTTGAAGTAGCCGGGCGTCACCGCCTGCTCCTCGAGCCGGGTCTGCTCGGCCGAGGTGGCGGGGCGGGGCCGCCCGTCGATGATCACATGGCTGTTGGTGTTGCTGCCGGAGAGCGGCAGGTTGCCGGTGGCCCCGGCCGCGCTCACCCCCGGCAGCGCGGCCACCCGCGCGTCCAGCTCCTGGAAGTACTGCGTCACCTGCGCCTCGGAGGTGAGGCTGGGCGGGGCGGAGACGCGGAAGGTGAGCGCGCCCTCCGGCGCGAAGCCGGGATCCACCGCGGAGAGCTTCCAGAAGCTGCGGATCATCAAGCCCGCCGCCGCGAGCAGGACCACCGCCACCGCCACCTCGCCCACCACCAGCGTGGCGCGCAGCCGGCTGCGCCGCCGCCCCTCGCCCACGCGGCCGCCGCCGCCGTCCTTGAGCGCGGCGTCTGGATCCACCGAGGTGGCCGAGAGCGCCGGCGCCAGGCCGAAGACGATGCCGGTGGTGATCGCCAGCGCGGCGGTGAAGAGCAGCGCCCCGCCATCCACCGAGACCTCGGCGGCGCGGGGCAGCGCGCGGCCCGCCAGCGCCACCAGCGCGTCCACGCCCCAGAAGGCCAGCAGCACCCCCAGCCCCCCGCCGAGCGCCGCCAGCACCACGCTCTCGGTGAGCAGCTGCCGCACCAGCTGGCCGCGGCTGGCGCCCAGCGCCACGCGGATGGCCAGCTCCCGCTGCCGGGTGGCCGCGCGCGCGAGCAGGAGGTTGGCCACGTTGGCGCAGGCGATCAGCAGCACCAGCGCCACCGCCGCCAGCAGCATGTAGAGCGCCGGGCGGCTCGCGGAGACCAGCTGCTCCTGCAGCTCACCGGCCTGGAAGCCGTGGCCCTCGTTGCTGTCCGGGTACTCCTTGGCCAGCCGCGCCGCCAGCGCCTTGAGCTGCGCGTGCGCCTCCGAGAGCGAGCCGGAGAGGCGCCCCACCGCGCGCAGGTAGTGCTCGCCGCGCGTCACGCTCTTGTCCGAGCCGGCGCCGGGGATGCCGTCCCGCGAGGCGACCCACATCTCCGCCTGGCGCGGCAGCGTGAGCTCGGGCCCCATCACCCCGAGGATGGTGGTGGGCTGGCCGTTGAGCGTCACCGTGCGCCCCACCACGGACGGCTGCGCGCCGAACAGCCGCACCCAGAGCCGGTGGCTGAGCACCACCGCGCCCGAGCGCGCGTCCTGCGCGCCGTAGGTGCGCCCCACCACGGCGCGCGCTTGCATCACCTCGAAGAAGGAGGCGGTGGTCTCCGCGGCGAGCACCCGCTCCGGCTGGCTGCGCGTGCCGAGGTTGAAGCTGGCGTGCCGGTACGCGGAGATGGACTGCCACGCGGGCAGCGCGGCGATGTCCTCGTAGTCCGGCGGAGAGAACGACGCGTTGGGCATCCCCGGCTGCGACTCCCAGAGCAGCACCAGCTGCTCGGGCTGGGGGAAGGGGAGCGGGCGCAGCAGCACCGCCTGCACCACCGAGAAGATGGCGGTGTTGGAGCCGATCCCCAGCGTGAGCGCCAGCACCGCCACCGCGGTGAAGAGCGGCCGCTGGCGCAGGAAGCGCGCCGCATACCGGAGATCTCGAGCCCAGGAACCCATGCCGTGGTGCGAAGCGAGGAGTGTGCCACCCCTCTTCCCGTGCGCCTACCGCCCCCTCCCGCGACTGCCACCGCTTGGGGGCGCCGCTTCCGCAAAGCCGCGTCCCAGTTCCGGACAAGGGCTCATTCACGTTCTGAATGTCGAGCATGGATGAGCCAGTGCGGACAAATGAGCCGAGAGGGGTCAAGTCCGGACCATGCACAAGCTCCTGACCGCCTCGCTCCTGTTGCTCGCCGGCTGCGCCACCCTGCCGCCGGCCCCGCCGCACGCCTTCGTTTCGCCGACCACCGCCGGCGCGCCGCCGCCGCTGCAGCTGTGCTGGCTGGAGACGGCGGGTATGAGCTACTCGGCCGGCATGGCCTCCGCGGGCGTCAGCCAGGGCGCGGAGTGGGACGTCACGGCCTCGGCCCTGCTCATCCACCACCCGAAGGGGGCGCTGTTGATCGACACCGGCAGCTCGCCGGCGCTGCTGCAGGAGGCGGAGGAGCTGGGGCTCTTCAGCCGCTTCTTCATCCGCAACGCCGCGGGCCGGATGGCGCCGCGCGGCCGGCTGGAGCAGCTGCTGGGGAAGGTGGGGCTCCGCCCGGACGAGCTCTGGGGGATTGTGCTGTCCCACGCGCACCCGGACCATGCGGGCGGGGTGGCGCGCGCGCCGGGCGTGCCGGTCTGGGTGGGGCCGCCGGAGGTGGGCTTCATCCAGGCGGCCGCGCGCGGGGAGAAGAACGCGGTGATGCCGGCGCAGGCGCGGGCCTTGGTCGGGCAGGTGCGGGCGATCCCGTTCGCGCCGGCGCCGTACGCCAACTACGACGAGAGCTGGGACGTGTTCGGCGACGGGACGGTGGTGGTGGTGCCGACGTACGGGCACACCCCGGGGAGCGTGGCCACCTTCGTCTCGTTCGGCGCGCAGCGGCTCATCCACGTGGGGGACCTCATCAACGTGCGCGAGTCGATTGACCGGAACGTGCCCAAGTCGCGCCTGTTCGGCGCGCTCACGGACGAGGACGGCGGCCGGACGCGGCACGAAGTCGCGAAGCTGGTCCAGCTGCGGCAGCAGGACCCGGCGGTGCAGTTCCTCCCCGCGCACGACCGGCAGGCGTGGGAGGCGATCTTCGGTCCCATGTCCAAGTCCGCTGGCGAACCGCGCTGCCTGCGCGCGCCGTGACGCTGCGCGTGCAGCGGGTGTGGGGAGATCTCTGGTAGGGTGCGAGGCCTCTCATGGCTGCTCCCGGCTCCGCCGTCACCCGCGTCTTCGCCTATGGCTCCAACCTCTCCAAGGGGCGGATGGCCTTGCGCATCCCCGAGGCGGAGGCGAAGGCGAACGGCCGGCTCGAGCAGCACGTGCTGCGCTTCGACACGCGCTCGGTCAAGGATGGCTCGGGCAAGGCGAACGTCCTGCGCACCGGGAACCCGGAGGACGACGTCTGGGGCACGGTCTACGAGCTGACGCCGGAGGACCTGGCGAGGCTGGACGAGTTCGAGCCCTCGTACGACCGGGAGCTGGTGGAGATCGCCACCGAGGAAGGGCCGCAGCAGGCCTGGGTCTACGTGGCCAAGCCGGACCGCGTGTTCGAAGATCTCCAGCCGTTCGATTGGTACAAGCGCCACGTCGTCGAGGGCGCCCGGGAGCAGGGGCTGCCCGCGCAGTATGTGGATTGGCTGGATCAGATCCGCGCCATGCCGGATCCCGACAAGGCGCGCGCCGCGGAAGAGCTCGCGCAGACCCCGCTCGCGCCCCGCCCGTAGCGCCGCCACCTCCCCGTTGACGTTGACGTTGACGTTGACGTTGACGTGGTCGTTGACGTGAACGTGGACGTGCGACGTGGACGGCCTCGGCGACGTGGACGGCCTCGGCGACGTGAACGGCCTCGGCGACGTGGACGGCCTCGGCGAGCAGGCGGCGCACGTTGGCCTACCTCCCGCGCCTGGATCGCCCGCGCGCTTGTGGCTAGATCTCCGGCATCGACCCCGAGCGCAAACTCCCCCGGCTGCGCAAGAACCTCACCTTCCTCCTGCCGGACGGCTGGAAGGGCGAGGTGGTGGACCTCTCCGCCGTGGGGATGCGCATCCAGAGCCTGGTGCTGCTCCCCCCGCAGACGGTCGTCGAAGGCGAGCTGGTCCTCTCGGACGGCGCCACCTTGCCGCTGCGCGGCGAGGTCGTCTGGAGCACCCCGCCGGATCACGTCAACTACGTCCCCGCCGAGCTGGGCCTCGAGCTGATCGACGTGTCGGATGCCTACCTGAACGCGCTCGCGCGCCTCTTCGCCGAGTAGGCGTCCACGCTTGTGCCGTGGCAGCGTTCGGGTGCGGCCGGCTACCATGGCCCTCCTTCGAATGAGCTCCTCGCGCCCCCTCGCTGGAAGCCTCGCCTGCGCCCTGGCGCTGCTCATGGGGCCGGGGCCTGCGACCGCCGCGGAGGCGCCGCCGCTGCCGCTGGCCAAGCACGTGGCGAACCTCAAGCACATCGCCCAGGAGCTCCGCGCACCCGGCGCGGAGATCGACTCGCCCTGCGCCGCCCCCGAGGACGGCAAGAGGTGCGAGCAGCACGCGCTCTCCACGTTCTTCGCCGCGCTGGACCGGCTGGAGCAGCCGCCCGCGCCCACCGAGCCGGTGCGGGTGGCCGTCTTCGGCAACTCGCTCATCTCCGCGGACGGGGTGATCGGCTTCCTCCGCCGCCGCCTGGTGGATCGCTTTGGGGACGGCGGCCGCGGCCTGGTGCTGGCGGACCGGATGGGGCCCTGGGGCCCGCGGGTCCGCACCGGCTTCGCGCAGGGCAAGTGGGAGCTGAGCACGGTGGGCATGCTCGAGCAGCCCAAGCTGCCGCACGGGGTGACCGGCGCGCAGCACCAGGCGCGCACCAAGGGGGCGCGCATCCGCTACGCCCTCTCCGAAGAGACCCGGGGCGAGCTGCTCTGGTTCTCGCCCGAGGAGCGCAAGGGGCTGCGGGTGGAGCTGGACGGCAAGCCCTTCGCCAGCTTCTACCCGCTGCGGCCGATGACCGCGCTGCGCGCCGAGCTGGAGCTGCCCGCCACCGCCAAGACGCTGGAGATCGTCGCGGACGAGGTGGGGCCGGTGGTGCAGGGCGTGGTCCTGGAGCGGCGCACCGGCGGGGTGGTGGTGGACACGCTGGGGGTGCCCTCGGTGGACGCCACGCTCTTCATGCGCACCGACGAGGCCATCTTCGTGGATCAGCTCAAGTCCCGCTCGCCGGCGCTGCTGGCGGTGATGCTCGGGGGCAACGAGGTGAAGCGCCTGGCCTGGAACCGCCGCACCCTGCCGGAGGAGGAGACGGACCTCCGCGGGCTGCTGCGCCGCGCGCGCGGCGCCGCGCCGCAGGCGTCCTGCCTGGTGATCAGCCCGATCGACTCGGTGCGTGGCCCCAGCCACAACAAGCCGTTCGAGGAGCGCAAGGAGCTGGCCGAGTACCTCGCCATGCAGAAGCGGATCACCCGCGAGGCGGGCTGCGCGTACTTCGACCTCTTCGGCGCCATGGGCGGCAGCGGCTCGCTCAAGCGCTTCCACGCCAAGGGCTTCGTCCACGCGGACCTGGTCCACCCGCGCGGCGAAGGGCTGAACCTGCTCGGCGAGCTGCTCGCCAGCGCGCTCCTGCGCGCGTACGACACTCACCACGGCCGCGGCCAGGCGGAGCTCGCCGGCGCCACCCGGGAGAGGCATTGAGCAGGACGCTGCTGTGGCTGGCGGTGGCGCTGCCGGTCTGGGCCGCGCCCCCTGCGCCCCGCCTGCCCGCCTGGGCGCGCCCGCTCGAGCCCGCGCGCGCGCAGCCGCTGGAGGCGGTCTTCCGCGCGCTCACCGCCGGGCAGAAGACCGCGGTGGTGGCCGGGGTGCTGCTGGACGACCAGGTCTGGTACGGCGCCTCCGGCAGCGCCAATCTGGAGAAGCGGGTCCCCGCCTCGCCGCGCACCTCCTTCCGGATGGCGTCCATCACCAAGACGTTCACCGCGGTCTCGGTGCTCCAGCTGGTGGAGGAGGGGAAGGTCTCGCTGGACGCGGAGATCCAGACCTACGTCCCGGACTTCCCCCGCAAGAGCTGGCCCATCACCGTCCGCCAGCTGCTCTCGCACCTGGGTGGCATCTCCCACTACCGCGGCCTGCCGGGCGAGGACCGGATCACCCGCCACCTGGACACGGCCCAGTCGCTCGCGCTCTTCCGGGACTGGGAGCTGGTGGCAGAGCCCGGCACCCGCTTCCACTACTCGAGCTACGGCTTCAACCTGCTCGGCGCGGCGATCGAAGGCGCCTCGGGCGAGCGCTACGCGGACTACCTGCAGCGCCACCTCTTCGGCCCGCTCGGGATGAGCCAGAGTGACGTGGAGCGCCCCGAGCGCCGCACCCCGCTCTGGGCGCAGGGCTACACCCTGCGCCGCGGCTTCCGCGAGCGCTCCGTCCCCATCGACATCTCCAGCCGCTTCGCCGGCGGCGGCACCCGCAGCACGGTGGTGGATCTGCTCCGCTACGCGCGCGGCCTCTTCGACGGCGAGCTGGTGGAGCCGCGCAGCTGGCGCGCCATGCAGACCATCCAGACCACGCGGGACGGGGTGCCCACGGACTACGGCCTGGGCTTTGGCGCCTTCCCGCAGCGCGGCCGCTACGTGGTGACGCACCAGGGCGGCCAGCCGGAGACCTCCACGCTCCTGTTGTTGGTCCCGTCCGAGCGCTTCGCGATCGCGCTCGCCTCCAACCTCGAGGACAACGGCGCGCTGCTCTCCGAGCTGGCCACCGCCGCCCAGGAGCTCTTGCTGGAGGGCGGGGTGCGGCGCCGCACCGCCTACGCCCCGGACCCCGCGGACGCGCTCTTCCTGGAGGGGCTCTCCCGCCTGCACTCGTACGGCCTGGCGCTCAACGAGTTCCACCGCGGCTACGGCGTACCCGAGGAGCCCCCGGACGGCAGCGCGCTCGGGCCCGGCGAGGCCCCGTTCGAGAAGGCGAGCGCGCTGCTCTCCGCCGCCGGCCTCGCCGCGCCGGACGCGCGCGAGCGGCTGCAGGCTGGCCACTTCCCGCGGGACGGCGCCCCGCTGGCGCGGGCGGGCGAGGAGATGGCCGCGCGGGTGGAGGAGGTGTTCGGCCTGGAGCGGCTGGCGCGCGCCCGCGCGCTGGGGCCGCTCGAGCTGGTGGCGGACTACGCGCTGGCCTGCGAGCAGACGCGCTGCCCCGCCCGCGCGCGCCTGTCCGACGAGGTGATGGAGCGGGTGCAGCGGCTGCTCCCGGCCTGGGAGCAGGCCAACCCGCCCGAGGTGCAGCAGCTGCGCGTGGACGCGAAGACGGACCCTTCCGCGCTGGAGGCGCTCTTGCGGCGCACCACCGAAGGCGCCGCGGCCCGGCCGGACCTCGCGCCGGAGCTGTGCCGCGTGGGGCTGGAGCTGGCCGCCGCCGGGAAGAAGCCGGAAGGGCTGGCGCTGATCGAGCTCGCCAACGTCTTCTACCCGCAGTCCCCCGAGGCGCGGCTGGCCCGCGTGGACTTCTTCCTGCTCGTGGAGGACCTCGCCTCCGCGCGCACCTCGCTGAGCGAGGCGGCGCAGCAGCCCCGCCTGGGCCTCTCCGCCGCCGTGCTGCAGAAGCGCGCGGATCAGCTGCGGCGGTACGGGCGCGCGCCCGCCGCCGCCCAGCTGATGCGGCTCTCCTCGGAGCTGGCGCTCCGCCCGGTGCCCTGAGCCTCCAGCGCGCTCGGCGGCACAGCGAGAGTGAACGAGCACAATGGGTTACCGCCACTTTTAGCGATTGGGCGGCTGGGCGACCAATTCGGGTCGTCTCCCCTCCCGTCCAGCGCGTCGATCCGCCGCAGCGAGCCTCGTCCGGCCTCGTGGCGGTGGTCGCTTAGGCTCGCTTCGGTGTGAGCGGGCCGGGCGCCCGCTGCCTGGGGCGTGGCTGTGCAACCCACCGCGGTTCCGGTCCGCTACCGCGGGACCCATGCGCGCTCACCCGCCGCGCGACCTGAGCGCACTAAGGTCCCTACCTGTCTGCTGCGGACGAGATCCGCCCAATCAAGCATCGAGACGAGCACAGACGGCCTTCATCCCCGCGAGTGGGCGGGCGGAATTCGTCCTCTCACCGCGCCGCGCTCAGGGGCTGGCGGCGTCCGCGGTCACCGCGCTCTCCTCGGCGAAGAGCATGGCGTTGGGGCGCACCTTGGGAGGACGTCCCCTGCGCTTGGGCGCCTCGCCCGGCGGCTCCGCCGGGCCCAGGCTCGCGGGCCGCCGCGGGGCGCGGGGCAAGGCGAGCCCCTCCACCTTCTGCAGCAGCGCCTCGTCCGTCTCCGCGTAGATTCGCGCGTACGCCAGCGCGCGGGCGGCCGTCTGGCTCAGCGTCTCCTGCGCCTGCTCGAGCGCGGCGCGCGCGGTGGCCAGCGCCTCCTCAGCGAGGGTCACCTCCTCCACCCGCTCCCGGACCTTCGCCGCCCCGTCCGCCAGGTGCGCCGCGTCCAGCCCGGGGAACTTCACGCCCTTCAGCTCAGCCCCAAACAGCTCCATCACCGCGCGCACTGGCGCGGGCACTGCCTCGTTCGCGTCCATGACTCCCTCCCGCCGACATCTGAACATGGGTTCAGGCTGCGGGCAAGGAGCCGTCAGCCGCCGAGCGGCGAGCGCGCCGCGTCCAGCGCGCCGAATGCCTCGCGGAGGATCTCCCGCGCCGGCATCGCGGTGGGGGCGATCCGCGCGTCCGTCGAGAGGCTGTGGCTGCGCCCCTCCACCAGCGGCCCGCGCAGCACCACCTCCGGCCGCTGCGTCTGCACGGCGTTGAGCTTGCCGAGCGCGTCCGCGGAGCCGAGGTAGTGCCTGCCGGGCACGCCCCCTGGCAGCAGCACCGGCATCCCCAAGGAGACCACCGCCGCGTCCCGCGCGAGCCCCAGGCGGTCCTGCTCCTCCAGCTTCAAGAGCGCGTTGGCGAGGTCCATCGCCCCCTTGCTGTGGCCCACCAGGAAGCGCGGGCGCGCGCCCGCCTCCAGCAGCGAGATGAGGGAATCCGAGGCCGCCTCGAGCTGCTCCGGGTCTCTCCGCTGCAGCGCCGCCGCGAGCAGCGCGTTCCCCTTCTTCAGCGGGTCGAGCTGAATTGGATCCAGCGGGCTGCGCAGGCGGGCCACCAGGCCGCGGACGTGCGCGCCGTAGCTCTGCCTCGCGGCGTTCGCCACGCGCGAGATGAAGTACCCCTCCGGTCCGTCCTGGAGCACGCCCGCCGAGCCCCCGCGCCCAGTGACGATCCCCGCCACCGTCTGGCCGGTGGCCTGCGAGATCTGCTTCGCGAAGGCGAGCGTGCCGTAGACGCTGCTGCCCACGCCCGTCATCGCCACCACGCCCGCGCGCAGCGCCAGCGCGTGTGCCCGCTCGCCGGTGTACACGCGGCCTCGGTGGTAGACCACCAGCGCGCCCCGGCCGAAGCGCTTCGGCGAGACCGCGGAGAGCTCCGCCGGCGTGAGGCTCCCCACGTCGTAGTAGAGGAGGTCGCCGTAGTACGCGTTCGGGATGCGCTGGCGCAGCCGCTGCGCCGCCGCTGGGAGCTCCTGCGCGAAGCCCTCCTCGAGCAGCCGCTTGGCGGGCGGCTCCCCATCGCGCTTCGCCACGGCCGGCGCCCTCCTGCCGGCCGCAGCCAAACGCTCCAACCCACTGCCAACCGCTGTGCGCACGCCCAGCACGGGTGCTCCCTCACGTCCCCTTCAGCCGGTTATCGCGGCGAAGGCCCCGAGCGTTTCGCGCAGCGCGTCAAGGGCTGCAAAGCGACGGGCCCGCCGTCTACGGGCGGGGCTGCCGCTCGAGCCGCGAGTAGAGCTCATCCAGCGTCTGGCCGAACGCCTTGCCCAGGCCGGGCGCGTCCTTGGCGGAGGGGATGCTGCGGTTGATCTCCTCGGCGGCGGCCACCGCCATGCCCTCCGCGCGCTCCACGCCGCCCTCGCCCGCGCAGTGGCGCGCGCGCAGCTCGCCGGGGAGGAAGCTCTGCGCGCCCAGCCGCGCCGAGAGCGCCACGCAGCTGACCGGGGTGCTGCCCTCGTAGCTGCCGCCGAACTCGCGCAGGACGATCACCAGCGACTCCGGGGCGTCGTTGGTCACCCGCGCGCCGGCCGCCTTCAGCCGCTCCGTCACCAGCTGCAGCGTGGAGCGCCGCAGCGGCGCGGACTCGGCCAGGCTCTTGCGCTCGTCCACCACCTCCACGCGCAGCGCGCGGTCCTTGAACCCGGTGGGGCGGGTGGGCGCCGGCTCGCTGGGCGCGGCCGCGGCCTGCGGCGCGGGGGCGGGCGCGGTGGCGCAGCCACAGAGGGCAACGGCGAGCAAGGCGGCGGCGCGGAACGGGGTCATCGGATGAGGCTCCCGGGGGAGAAAGCGAAGAAGGCCGCCCTGCTGCTGGGCGGCCTCCTCGAGGACAGCGGCTAAAACGAAAGCGCCGAGCTACTTCTTCGCGGACGCCTTGAAGACGTCCTTGAACTCGGTGATCGCCTTGTTGATGCGCGGCTTGATGTCCTTCTTGGTGAGGTCCTTCTCCTCGCGGATGTCGCGCTGGAGGTCCGGGAACTTGCCGCCCACGAACTCCACGAACTCGTTCGCCCAGCGCACCACGTCCGCCACCTCCACGTCGCGCAGCCAGCCGCGCTTGTCCGGGTCGGACTTGTCGGTGCCCGCGTAGACCTGGAGCACCTGGTTCTCCACCGGCATCGGCTTGTACTGGCCCTGCTTGAGCAGCTCCACGAGGCGCGCGCCGCGGGCGAGCGTCTCCTGGGTGGCCTTGTCGAGGTCGGAGCCGAACTGCGCGAACGCGGCCAGCTCGCGGTACTGCGCCAGCTCGCCCTTGAGCGAGCCCGCCACCTGCTTCATCGCCTTGATCTGCGCCGCGCTGCCCACGCGCGACACCGAGATGCCCACGTTGATGGCCGGCCGGACGCCCGCGTAGAAGAGGTCCGTCTCCAGGAAGATCTGCCCGTCGGTGATGGAGATGACGTTGGTGGGGATGTACGCGGAGACGTCGCCCGCCTGGGTCTCCACGATCGGCAGCGCGGTGAGCGAGCCCGCGCCCTCGTCGTCGGACAGCTTGGCGGCGCGCTCGAGCAGGCGGGAGTGGATGTAGAACACGTCGCCCGGGTACGCCTCGCGGCCCGGCGGGCGGCGGAGCAGGAGCGAGAGCTGGCGGTACGCCACCGCCTGCTTGGAGAGATCGTCATAGACGATCAGCGCGTGCATCTTGTTGTCGCGGAAGTACTCGCCCATCGTCACGCCGGTGTACGGCGCGAAGAACTGCAGCGGGGCCGGGTCGGACGCGTTGGCGGCGACCACCGTGGTGTACTCCATGGCCCCGTAGGCGGTGAGCTTCTCCACTACCTGCGCCACGGTGGACTGCTTCTGGCCGATCGCCACGTAGATGCAGAACACGTTCAGGCCGCGCTGGTTGATGATCGCGTCCAGCGCCACCGCGGTCTTGCCGGTCTGGCGGTCGCCGATGATCAGCTCGCGCTGACCGCGGCCGATCGGCACCAGCGCGTCCAGCGCCTTGATGCCGGTCTGCATGGGCTCGTGCACGCTCTTGCGCTTCACGATGCCGGGGGCCTTGATCTCCAGCTTCCGGGTCTCGGTGGCGTTGAGCGGGCCCTTGCCGTCCAGCGGCTCGCCGAGCGCGTTCACCACGCGGCCCAGCAGCGCCTTGCCCACCGGCACGGAGGCGATCTGCCCGGTGCGCTTGACCTGGTCGCCTTCGCGGATGGCGCGGAAGTCGCCCATGATCGCGACGCCCACGTTGTCCTCTTCCAGGTTGAGGACGAGCCCCTTGATCCCGTTGGAGAACTCGAGCAGCTCGCCGGAGAGCGCGCCCTCCAGGCCGTACACGCGAGCGATGCCGTCGCCCACCGAGAGGACGGTGCCGGTCTCGGCCACGGTGACCTTCTTGCCGTAGTCCTTGATCTGCTCGCGGATGATTCTGCTGATCTCGTCGGCGCGGATTTCCATGACGGTGGTGTTCCCTTGAGAGTCGAAAAAGGCGGGGGGGCTCGTAGCAAATGTCCCCCGCGCGGGCAATCCACAAATCCCCTGCCGAACCGGGGACTTCTCGTGGGACGCATAAGCGCCGAGCCGATCAGGGGAGACCTGGCCCGACACGGACGCTTTGCGAGCGCCGGGGAGAGGCAGGTAGGGTGGCGCTCTCAACGGGGGGTCGTACATGCAAGTCGCTGCTGCCGCCGAGAGCGGCATGGTCGTACCGCTCAACTGCTTCCAGGGCCTGATGAGCGCGTTCGAGGTGAGCCCTGCCCACCTACAGGCGCTGCGGCAGGCGGGCTTCCATCCGGAGGACGTGCGCAGCCACTACCCGCTCGCCGTCTGGCGGGCCGTGCTCTTCCTCTCTCGCCAGCACCTCTACCCTCAGCTGACCGAGGCGGAGGGCTTCCGGGAGATGGGCCGGAAGATCGTCCCGGGGTTGACCACCGCCTCGCCGATCGGCGTCGTGGTGAAGAACTCCATGCCCAACGTCACGGTCGAAGGGATGCTGCGGCGGATCCCCACCTTCCTGGCCGTTGGCCGGCCGGGGCTGAAGATGGACCTGTGGGCGGAGACGCCCAACCGCTGGCGCGCCCACGTCACGGACGTGGACAGCGTCCCGGAGTTCAGCGCCGGGATCATCGACGGGATCTTCGCGTCCCGGAAGCTGGCGGTCGACGTCCGGGTGGATCGCCTCCTCCCTGAAGGGTATGAGCTGGTCTTCACCTGGTAGGGAGCGAAGAGGCTGAGCGTCGTCCGGAGGCTGGTCCGCAGCGCGCGCCGTAGGCCCCTGCGGGCGCTGCTCGTCGTCTGCGCGCTGGCGGGCGCCGGTGCGCTCGCCCTGGGTTGGGCGGTGTGGACCGCCACCCCGGAGGTGGACGCGCTCGCCTCGCAGAACCCGCGGAGCACCGCGCTGATGGAGCAGCGGGTGACCGAGGCGAAGGGACGCGGCCGCGCGCTGCGCCCCCGCCAGAGCTGGCGGAAGCTGGAGGAGATCTCCCCGCGGCTGCAGTGGGCGGTGATCCTCTCCGAGGACGCGGCCTTCTTCGGGCATGACGGGTTCGACTGGGACGAGCTGCAGCGCGCGGTGAAGAAGAACATGGAGAAGGGGGCGTACGTCCGCGGGGCGTCCACGCTCACCCAGCAGCTGGCGAAGAACCTCTACCTGGGCACGGAGAAGAGCCTCCTGCGCAAGGTGAAGGAGGCGGTGCTCGCCGCCAAGCTCGAGCGCGCGCTCTCCAAGAAGCGGATCTTGGCGCTCTACCTGAACGTGGTGGAGTGGGATCAGGGCGTCTTCGGCGCCGAGGCCGGCGCGCAGGCCCGCTTCGGCACGGACTCAGGCTCGCTCTCCACCGCGCAGGCGGCGGTGCTCGCGGCGATGCTGCCCGCGCCGCTGAAGACGGATCTGGCCCACCCATCCGCGTGGCTGCAGCAGCGCTCGTACCATGTGGTGGATCTGCTGCTCACCGCCAAGAAGATCTCCGGGACGGAGCACGCGCTGGCCAAGCTGGAGCTGGATCGGCTGTTCCAGCGCTACCCCGCCTCGCAGGAGGAGGTCGTGCCGCTGGAGTCGGCCGAGTCTGAGCCGGGGCCCGCGTCGAACTAGGTCGCTACTCCGCCACCCCCAGCACATCGAGCTCGATGTCGCCGAGGATCCCCGCGTACTTCGTCGCCAGCTCCAGCGCCTCGTCCTTCGACGCCAGGTCCACGATCAAGAACCCGGCGATCAGCTCCTTCGACTCGGCGAACGGGCCATCCACCACCGTGCGCTTGCCGCCGGAGAAGGTGAGCCTCATCCCCTGCGCGCTGGGCAGGAGCCGCCGGCTGCCTTGCAGCACCCCCGCGCGCTTCATCTCTTCGAACAGCGCGTCCAGCGCGGCCTGCTTCGCCGGCTCCAGCGGCTGACCGCTCTCCGTCCGCGGCGAGGCCTTCTGCACCACCAGCGCCCGCAGCGGCACCTCGCCTTGCGGCTTGGGCGCCATCCCGAGATCCCACGCCTCGGTCACCGGGCCCAGGTCGAGCTGCACGTCCCCCAGCACCTCGCCGATCTTCGAGGCCCAGGAGATGGCCTCGTCCATCGACTTCACCTTCACCAGCGCGAAGCCGGCCGTCAGCTCGTTGTCCCCGGTGAGCGGCCCGCGCTGCACCGTGCGCTTGCCGCGCGAGAAGGAAAGGCGCACCCGGGTGGCGCTCTCGCGCAGCCCGGCGCCATCCACCAGCTTCCCGCTCTGGGCCAGCCCGCCCACCAGCTGCCCCATGCCGCGGATGATCTCCTGGCTGGGCGGGGTGCCGGGCACGTGAGCCTTCTCGTCTACCTTGTGGATCAGGATGAAGCGCATGGGCCGCCTCTTAGCCCATGCGCCCTCCCCAGGCCTACGACTCGAAGTGGGCCTCCGCGCCGCCCGAGGTCACGATCTTCCGCTTGGACGGGTTGCCCTCCACCGTCACCTCCGCGCCGCCGGAGAGCGCGCCGGTGATCCGCTCCCGGGCGTGCACGTGGATCTTGGCGCCGCCGCTCCCCTCCACCGTCGCGTCCGCGGAGACCAGCGAGCGCGCCTTCACCTTCGAGCCGCCAGAGGTGGAGATGTCCAGCCGCTTCGCCTCGCCGGCCAGGGTGATCTCCGCGCCGCCGCTGGCCGCCACGTCCACCTCGTCCGAGCGCAGCGAGGAGACCTTCACCACCGCGCCCCCGCTGGAGGCGATGTCGAACTTCCCGCTTGGGCTGGCGGTGGCGACGAGCTCCGCGCCGCCGCTGGCCGCCACCGCCTCGAGCGTGGGCGTGGTCACCTCCAGCTGGATCGGCCGGGTGGGGCGCAGGCCCTGGTTGTCCTTCACCACCGTCTGCAGCGCGCCGTCCTTCACCTCCAGCGTCACCAGCGCCAAGAGATTCGCGTCGCCCTTCAGCTTGGCCGAGGCCGGGGAGCCCAGCTTCACCGTGGCGTGGATGCCGTGGCTGACGCCCACCGCCTTGAAGGCGCCCACCTGCCGCGTCTGCTCCTGGATGTTGCCGTCGCCCTTCACGCCTCCGAAGTCGAAGGCGGTGAGGGTGAGGACGGCGAGCGCGCCGGCCAGCGTTCCAAGGGCTCTTCGCATGGCTCTTTGCCTTTGTTCTGAGGGGTTGAAGGGGAGAGTTGCACGCCCGGTACGGCCCAGCGGTTGAGCGATTGCCACCCCAGCGAGCTTTGCTCGACTTTCGGTCCCGCATTCAACATGTAAGGGCCCGTGCTTCGCGGACTGGGCGCGTACTGGTGGCGTCATCGACTGAGGTGGGCGATCTGCGCCGGGTCGGCGCTGGCGGCGGTGGCCTGCGCGATGGCGCTGCCGCGCATCCTCGGCCAGGCGATCGACGACCTGCGCGCCGGCAACGCCGCCGCGCTGCCCCTGTACGCCGCGGAGCTGCTCGCCTTCGCGCTCGCCTCGTCCGTCATCTTCATCTTCATGCGCCGGGCCGGCGCCACCGCCAGCCGCACCATCGGCTACGAGATCCGCAGAGACCTCTTCGAGCGGCTCACCGTGCTCGAGCCGGCGTACTTCCACTCCGTCCGCACCGGAGATCTGATGAACCGCTTCACCGGGGACCTCTCCGCGGTGCAGGAGATGCTCGGCTTCGGCGCGGTGCAGGCGGTGAACACGCTCTTCACCCTCACGCTCGCGCTCACCCAGATGCTGCGCGTCTCCACCCGGCTGGGGTTGGTGGTGCTCGCCATCTTCCCGCTGGTGGTGGGGATGCTGGTGCTGATGCTCAAGGTGGTGGCCCGCCGCTACGCCGCCGCGCAGGAGCAGCAGTCCGAGGTCGCCGCCCGCGCCCAGGAGAGCTTCTCCGGCATGCGCGTGGTCAAGGGCTACGCGCTCGAGGCCCGCGAGCAGCGGGACTACGAGACCCTCAACGCCGAGTACCGCCGCCGGGTGCTGCGCCTGGCCCGCGTGGAGGGGCCGCTGTGGGCCACCGTCTCGCTGCTGCTCAACGGCGTCTTCGTCACCGTGCTGGTGGTGGCCTCGCGGCAGATCTTGCGGGACGGCGCCCAGGCGCTCACCGTGGGCCAGCTGGTCACCTTCGTCAGCTACCTCTTCCAGCTGGCGTGGCCGCTGCTCAGCGTGGGCGTGCTCAGCAACATCCTCCAGCGCGGCGCGGTGAGCTGGGGCCGCCTGCGGGAGATCCTCGAGCGCCCCGCCGCCATCGCGGACGGCCCCCCGGTCACCGCGAGCCCCTCGACTCCGCTCGGGACAGGCTACGTCGAGGGGCCCGGGGTGACCCATGGCGAGCTGCGCTTCGAGCACGTGGGGCTGACGCTGGGCGGGCGCACCCTGCTCCAGGGCATCGACCTCACCGTCCGCGCCGGCGCCACGGTGGGGATCACCGGCCGCACCGGCAGCGGCAAGACGCTGCTCGCCTCGCTGGTCCCGCGCCTGCTCGACCCCACCGAGGGCGTGGTCCGCCTGGACGGGGTGGACGTGAAGGACTGGCCGCTGCACGCGCTGCGCGCGCAGGTGAGCGTGGTCTCGCAGGAGCCGTTCCTCTTCTCCTCTCCGCTCGCGGAGAACGTGGGTTTCGGGCTGCCGGAGGCCACCGCGGTGCCCAGCGCGCCGCCGCCGCCCGAGCGGCTGGCGTGGGCGGCGAAGGTGGCCGGACTGGAGCCGGACCTGGCGGCCTTCCCGCACGGGCTGCAGACCGTCATCGGCGAGCGCGGCGTCACCCTCTCCGGCGGGCAGCGGCAGCGCACCGCGCTCGCCCGGGCGCTGGCGAAGCAGAGCGCGGTGTTGATTCTGGACGACGCGCTCTCCGCGGTGGACACGGAGACCGAGGCGCGCATCCTCTCCGGCCTCAAGGGCGCGGTGAGCGGCCGCACGGTGCTGCTCATTGGCCACCGGATCTCCACCCTGCGGCACGCGGACGAGATCCTCGTCCTGGACGAGGGGCGAATCGTCGAGCGGGGCACCCACGAGGCGCTGCTCGCGCGCGGCGGGCGCTACGCGGAGCTGGACCGGAAGCAGCGGCTGGAGCGGGCGCTCTCGGAGGCGGGCTGATGGCCGGCGAAGAGCCCACCTTCAACAGGCAGTTCGACTGGGCGCTCACCCGGCGGATCCTCGGGTACGTGAACCGCTACCGGCGCGTGGCGTTTGGCGCGCTCGTCCTGAGCCTGCTGCTCGCGGCCGCCAGCCAGTCCTTCCCGTACCTGCAGCGGCTGGTGATCGACCGCTACCTCGCGCCGCCGGACGGCTCACCGCTCGCCGCGCTCTCCTTCGACGAGCGCTTCTCCGGCGTGCTGGCGCTGGCCGGGATCTACCTCGCCCTCGCCGGGCTGGAGTTCGGCGCGCGCTACGCGTTCCAGTACTCGTTGGTCTGGCTGGGGCAGCACGTCCTCTACGACATCCGCGCCGAGCTCTTCGCGAAGATGCAGCGGCTGCAGCTGGCGTACTTCGACCGGAACCCGGTGGGCCGCCTGGTGACGCGGGTCACCTCGGACGTGGACGCGATCAACCAGTTCATCACCAACGGCCTGGTCACCCTGGCGCAGTCGGTGTTCGTGCTGCTGGCGGTGCTCACGTACATGTTCGTGCTCAGCTGGCGGCTGGCGCTGATCGCCTCGCTGGCGATGCCCATCCTCTTCCTCGCCACCCGCTTCTTCCAGCGCCGCTTCCGGGACGCGTACCGGCAGATCCGCCTGAAGCAGGCGGTGGTGAACACCGCGCTCAACGAGAACATCACCGGGATGAGCACGGTGCAGCTCTTCAACCGCGAGGCGCGCAACCGGGCCGACTTCGACACGCTCAACCGGGACTTCCTGGACGCGAACCTCACCTCCATCCGCTGGTTCGCCTACTTCTTCCCCACGGTGAACTTGATCTCCAACGCCGCGCTGGTCACCGTCCTCTGGTACGGCGGCGGCCTGACGGTGCGCTCGCTGCTCACGGTGGGGACGCTCTTCGCCTTCACCCAGTACGTGCGCAACTTCTTCCAGCCGCTCTCGGACCTGTCCGAAGTCTTCAACACGCTGCAGGCGGCCATGGCGAGCGCGGAGCGGATCTTCGGCGTGCTGGACGAGCCGGAGACGGTGACGGACCCGGCGGAGCCGGTGGCGCTGCGCGGCTTCCGCGGCGAGGTGGAGCTGCAGGACGTCTGGTTCCGCTACGCCGAGCCGGGCGCGCCGGTGCCCGCGCAGGACGCGAGCGGCGACTGGGTGCTGCGCGGGGTGAACCTCAAGGTGCGCGCCGGCGAGTCCGTGGCGCTGGTGGGGGCCACCGGCGCGGGGAAGACGAGCATCATCAGCCTGGTCTCCCGCTTCTACGACGTGCAGCGCGGCGAGGTGCGCGTGGACGGGGTGGACGTGCGCCGCTACGCGCAGCGGGAGCTGCGCCGCCACGTGGGGGTGGTGCTCCAGGACGTGTTCCTCTTCGCGGGGACCATCGCCTCCAACCTGCGGATGAACGACGAGACCCTGCCGCTCTCCCGCGTGGAGGAGGCGTGCCGCTACGTGGGCGTGCACGACTTCATCAGCCGGTTGCCCAACGGCTACCAGACGGAGGTGAAGGAGCGCGGCGCCACGCTCTCCTCGGGGCAGAAGCAGCTGCTCGCCTTCGCGCGGGCGCTCATCCAGAACCCGGACATCCTGCTGGTGCTGGACGAGGCCACCGCCAACGTGGACACCGAGACCGAGCTGCGCCTCCAGGCCGCGCAGGAGAAGCTGATGAAGGGGCGGACGAGCATCATCATCGCCCACCGGCTCTCCACCATCCGCCACTGCGATCGAATCGTGGTGCTGCGCCGGGGCGAGGTGGTGGAGGAGGGGCGCCACGAGGAGCTGCTCGCGCGCGGCGGCTACTACGCCACGCTGTACCGCCTGCAGTACGCCGAGCAGGAAGCGGCCTGAAGCGCGCCCCACCGGTCACCCCGAGCGAAGTCGAGGGGCGCTCGTGTTCACCCGACCGGCCCGAGCGTAAAGCCGGGCGACAGAAGCGACGGGGCGCGGAATCTGGCGAGAACGATGGGGAGACGAACCCCCCACGCGCTTTCGCTGGAGCCCGTCAGTGACCACGATCCACGACAACTCCCTGTCGCAGCTCTACCGCGGCCTGCTTCAGAACTACGGCTCGGACCCCAATTATCAGCTGGATGCGGACGCGGCCCTGCGCATGCTCGCGCGCGTCGGGGACAAGCGTGGCACCTCCGCGAACGTCACCCTTCGCAAGCTCCTAGACGCTGAGACTTCTCGCGAGGACAAGATCGAGCTCGTCCAGAAGGGGATGACGCGGAACGAGAAGGAGGACCTCGCGGCGATCATCGACTCGCGGGAGCTGGACCTCTCCCCCGGCGCCAAGTCGCTCTTCGAGGACGTGCTGGACCGCGGGCTGCGCGCGCCCGGGGACCTCACCGTCACCCCGGACCAGAGCCGCGGGCTGTCCGGCCGCGCCAAGGCGGGGGACAAGATTGAGGCGATCAACCTCTCCGCTGCGCCGCGCCTGCGCCTGCACCTGGACGACACGGTGCAGATCGCCACCGCCAACGCGCTCGGGCAGTTCAGCGGCACGCTCAGCGGCGAGCAGCAGATCCGCGCCGGTGACATCCTGCGCCTGCGCGCCCGCCACACCGACGGCACCACCACCGACTGGCTCACCGTCCGCGCCCAGGGTTCGCTGCTCGGCCCGGACACGCGCAACGCGGACGTGGCGCTGTTCCGGGTCGGCCTCACCACGGATGGCCGCGGCACGGTCAACGTCTCCAACATCAACGAGGGCCGGGAGATCTCCGAGCCCGGCGCCCGGCTGCAGTTCACCAACCAGCGCACCGGCGAGCGCACCGTGGTCACCCTCACCGACCAGGGCACCTTCCCCGCCGGCTTCTCCCTGCGCGGGCGCCCGGGGGACAAGCTCAGCGTCGCCGCGAGCGACGGCACCAACAACACCGCCTTCACCCGGCCGTTGCCCTCCGGCGTGCTCGAGGTCCCCGGCGCCTCCACCGGCGTGGACCTGGTGCCCGACCCCAAGGTCGCCAAGGACCAGCAGAACCCGGACGGGACCTCCGCCTTCTCCAAGCGCAAGTTCAGCGGGCCGCTCTTCACCCAGGAGTTCCAGGTCACCGATCCGCAGCAGGGCCAGCTCGGCGACTGCTACGTCCCCTCCGCCATCGCCGCGCTCGGGCTCTTCCACGCGGACGCGGTGGAGAACGCGGTGAAGCAGAACACCGACGGCAGCTACACGGTCACCTTCAAGGAGTACAACCGCGCCACCCGCTCGTACCGGGACCGGCCCATCCGCGTGGACGGGGACCTCTACGTCCGCTCCTTCGGCGGGCCGCTCTACGGCGCCTCCACCGGCGACAAGACGGAAGCGCGGATGAAGCTGCTCTTCCCGCTGATCGAAAAGGCCTATGCGCAGTGGAAGGGTGGCTACGAGCCGATCGGCCAGGGCGGCCTCTCCAACGATCTCTTCGAGGCCGTCCTTGGGCGCCCCGGCAAGTACGTCCCCATCGGCGACAACGACCTGGACCGCGCCTGGCGCGCCATCACCCACGCGATCGACAACCAGCTCCCCGCCTCCGCCGGCACGTACGACGACTCGCAGGAGTGGCGCTACGCGAACTCCGGCGTCTACTCGGACCACTCGTACAGCATCCTCGGGTACGACGCCGCGACCCGGAAGGTCACCCTCCGCAACCCCTGGGCCGAGAGCGAGCCCCGCGGCAACGGCGCGAACGATGGGATCTTCCAGCTCGACATGCGGACGTTCTGCCACCTGTTCAGCTCGGTGATGTCCGTTCAGGACTGAGCCACCGGTCTCCCCGAGCGAAGTCGAGGGGCCGCCCATCTCGAACAACAGGGCGAGCCGCCGGTCACCCCGAGCGAAGTCGAGGGGCGCTCGTGCCCACTGCCGCGCTCGAGCGCAGCAAGGCAGCTAGGGCTCGAGTGCGTTCGGTTCACCCTCGCGCTGCATGCATGGGCCCCGCGCTGGCGGACCGGGGCCGCGGTGGGTTGCACAGGCACGGCGCGCGGCAGTGCGCGCTCGGCCCGACTGGCCCGCTCGCCCCCCCTCGGGAGAGGCAGACCCCCTTTTGAGTTGTCAACGGCATCTGGTTGACGACGGAGTGCGGTTCCGCCGCTTCTTCGAGTGGTTACGCGTCCGGCATGAGACGAGATCGCGTTGACCGCCTATACGCCCCCCTCCGGCCACGCGCTGAGGTCGTCGAACGCCGCGAGAGGCGGTCAACGACATCCTGTTGACGCGTGCGCGCAGTTGGCTCCTGCCTGCGAGCCTTTACGCGAGGAGCACCGGACGGGATCGCGGTGACAACTCAAAAGGGGTCTGCGCCCTCCCGAGGGGGGCGGGCCGTGCGCGCACTGCCGCGGCCGTGCCTCTGCAACCCACCGCGGCCCCGGTCCGCCAGCGCGGGGCCCATGCGTGCAGCAGCGAGCGCGAACCGAACGCACTCGAGCCCTAGCTGCCTTGCTGCGCTCGAACTTGGCAGCAGGTCTCGAGCGCCCCTCGACTTCGCTCGGGGTGACCGGCGGCGCGCCCTGTTGTTCGAGATGGACGGGCCCCTCGACTTCGCTCGGGGTGACCGGCGGCGCTAGACGCGCGGCTGCTTGTGCATCGTCAGCGAGGGCCGGTTCCGGTAGTCCACGTTGATCAGCCTCCCGTCCTTGTCGAGCACGAAGTACGGCGGGAGCACCAGCGTCCGGCCGCCCCAGACGTGGGCGTGGGGGATGGCGCCGGCCACCACGTTCTCCAGGTTCCGGGCGCGCGGGCCGCCGCGCCCCACCGAGCACGCCACGAAGACCACGTGGCCGCCCGGGGCCACGGCCTCGCGGATGTTGGCGGCGTTGAGCAGGTCGCTGTCGTAGACGTCCAGCGTCCGGTCGCTCTCGCCTGAAGGTGAGAAGGTCCGCGCCGGGTCGTCCGTGCCGAGCGCCTGGCGGTTCCGGTCCGCGTGCCCCATGAAGACCACCAGCTCCGCCGGCTGGTTGCGCGTGGCGCCGCGCACGCGCTTCATGAGGTCCCGGTCCAGGCCGGACTCCAGGTAGATGACCCGGTAGTGCCGCGCCAGCGTCTCCATGTCGTTGTTGCCGAGCGCGCCGCTCCAGTCCTGCTTGGGCCCCACGACGACGGCGAGCTTGCGCGGGTCGTTGGAGTCGCCGCTGAGCCGGTTGGCGAGCAGCTCGCTCGTGAGCCACCAGTTGCGCCCCAGCCGCTCGGGGAACTCGATGTCCAGCTCTTGCAGCTTGCGCTGCAGCTCGCCGTACCCCTTCTCCAGCTTCTCTCGCACGCCCAGCTCGCTCGCGTGCTGGAGCAAGAGCTCCCGGTTCCATGGCCCGAGCGAGGCGAGCGTGAGCGGGTTCACCTCCGCCGCCTCCACCAGGAGGTCCCAGCGCTCCACGCTCGGCGGGCTCCCCTCGGCGCGGGCCAGGTACAGCCCGACATCCGCGTTGCGCAGCACCGCCGAGGCGCGCAGCTGCGGGTCCTCGAGGAAGAGCGCGCGGTTGCTGCGCGCCAGCGGGAGCAGCGCCTCGTCCCGCAGCGACGAGAGCAGCGTGCGCACCTGCGCCGCGTCCGGGCGCGGCGGCGCCGCCGCCAGCCGCACCGAGGGCTCGTAGAACTGCGGGTTCTCCGCCGCCACGCGTGCAAGCGGCGCGAGCGCCTCTGGTGGCAGCGCCTTCGAAAGCCCGTCCCAGAGCGCCGCCACCGAGCTGTTGTCCTGCCGCAGGAGGTTGCCGGCCGCCTCGAGGAACACCGGCCGCGCGCCCTCCGGCAGCGCCGCGTAGACGCGCTCGGGCGGGTAGAAGCGGAGCACCTGGGTGAGCGCCTCCACGTCCCGGCTCCACTCCGGCACCTGCTTGGCGAGCGTCTCCAGCGGCGTGCCGTTGCGCGCGCCCCGGGCCACCGTCCCCAGCCCCTTCATCACCTGCTTGCCTTCGAAGGTGTCCGGCACCGCCGCCGCTACGTCCACCACTTGATCCGCCAGCTCGCCGTGCGGCCGCGCCGCGATGATCGCCGCGCGGATCAACTCAGGGTTCGCCCGCAGCCGCTCCGAGGCGAACTGGAGCGCCAGGCCGTTCTCCCGCACCGCGGTGGCCACCGTGGCCAGGTCGTCCTGCGCCAGCGGCCCCGCGTGCTCGAGCTGCAGCCCGTCCTGCTCCACCACCTCGCCGGCCCGGCGCAGGCAGGCGCGCGCCTCCGCGAGCGTTGCAACGCCCGCCGCGTCCAGCGTCCCCGCGCGCTCGCGCTCGCGCAGCGCGTTCAGCTCCGCCGTGCCGCCCAGCGGGCCGTGGCGCATCGCCTCCGGGAGCAGCTGGAAGTTGCGCACGTCCCGGGAGAGCGCGAAGTCGGCCACCTCCGGCTCCACCTTGAGCGCGTCCGGCACCGGGTAGAGCGGCAGCCACTCGCCCTCCCCGAGCGTGGTGGCGTCCCGCGTCTCGTAGCTGGCGAGGTAGGTGAGGGCCAGCGCCTTGCGCAGCGCGGGGTCCGCCGGCAGTCGCTCGGAGGTGGCGAGCGCGAAGTAGGCGAATGGCGCGCTGCGCGTAAGCCCGGTCAGCACCTCGGGCGTCCAGCGGCGCTCCTCGGAGAGCTGCTCCCACGCGGCCTGCGCCCGCTCGGGGCGGACGCGCCCCTGCGCGAGCGCGGCGGCGAGCGCGTCCTGCACGTCCTTGGCGTTGCGGGTGGGGGCGCGCACGTGCTGCAGCACGTCCGGCTCCACGGGGGCGAGCGCGGCGGCCAGCTTCTTCGCCCGCATCGGCGCGGGCAGGCCCTTGAAGCGCTCGGCGGTGAGGGTGCCGCGCCCTTCGAGGATCAACGCCTGCGCGCGCGCCTGCAGCTCGGGATCCGCTTGGTGCGTCTTCGACGCGGCCGCGAGGTCGAACGGGTCGTGCTCCACCGCCGCCGCCACTGTCTCCCGGTGGTCCGCCGCCTTGGGTCCCAGCGTGTGCAGCGGCACGCCGCTGCGGGCCGCCTCGAGCAGCATCGCCTGCTCGCCGTGCAGGGCCTGCGGCAGCGGGCGTCCCTTCCGCGCGAGCTGGAGGGAGACCTCGGGCGTCTCGGCCGGGTGGGGCGCGAGCTGCTGCGCCGTGCTCGGCGGGACCTCCGCGGCGAAGCGCTCGAGGAAGCCCGGGTGGGTGAACGCCTCGGCCGCCAGGTTCTGCAGCTCAGCGGGGATGCTCTTCACCAGCGCCAGCGCCAGCTCCGGGTGGCTGCGTGCCAGCGCGGCCAGCCGCGCCTGGGCCTGGGGCTGCGCCATCCAGCTCCAGCGCGAGCCCGCCTGGGCCAGCCCCGGCAGCAGCTCCTCCACGGAGCGCCACCCCTGCTGCGCCCCGGGCGAGTTCAGCAGCGTCCAGAGGGCGTCGTGGTCCTCCCGCGCGCTCTCTCCTTCGCCGGCCTTGGCGAGCGCCTCCTTCGCGAACCAGGGGCTGGCCGCCGGAGCGCTCCAGCCCACGGCGCCGGCCACCGCCGCGGGGGCAGGCTCCAGCGTCTCGCGCCGCTGCGCGCGCCCGTAGTCATCCGCCAGCTGCCGCAGCGCCTGCGCGCTGCCCAGCGCGGTGGCGGGCGCCTCCGCGGTCCGGCTCAGCTCGCCCCGCACCAGCTCGCGCGCGGCGCGGTCCGCCCGCTCGGCGCGCTCTCTGCCCTGGCCTGGCTCGGCGGTGCGGACGTTGGACGGCATGGGAAGGCTTGGCTGGGCCATTCAACCCCCAACTGGCACCCTGGGTGCAACCTGGCGGGCACAGGCGCCGCGCCTGTCCTCTGCCGAGGGACGGGCGGCGTAAGGCCGCCTGGCGAAGCCGGTGACGCCCCGCTCGGGCTCGGCGCCTCAGCGCGCGCCGGCAGGGAACTTGCTCAACGAGGGGTCCCCACCGGAGCCCTCCATGACCTCGATTGCCAGCAAAGTCGCCCAGACCTCCACCGTCCAAGAGCCCCAGCCGCCCAAGGTCCCCAAGCAGAAAGACGCCCCGCTCGTCCCCGGCGTGGACCTGGAGCGCGGAGCCACCGGCATCGCCGTCCTGCGCCTGCAGCGGCTGCTGACGCGGCTCGGCTACGAGAACGTGCCCCTCAACAGCAAGTTCGACGCGGCCACCGAGAAGGCGCTCAAGGAGTTCCAGGAGCGCAACAAGCTGGAGACCACCGGCAAGTACGACGACAAGGTGGAGCGGGTGGCGAAGCGGCGCGTGAAGCTGCTGATGAATGGGCTCAAGCAGGGGAAGGTGGCCGCGCCCACCCGCCTCTCCGAGCAGGGCGCCAAGGGCATCCGGGTGAGCCGCCTGCAGCGCGCGCTCCAGAAGCTCGGCTACAAGCCCGGCAACGTCGACGGCCGCTTCACGAAGGAGACCAAGGCCGCGCTGATGCGCTTCGAGAAGGCCTACCGGCTGCGCGAGGACGGCAAGTACGACGCGCAGTCCCGGGACATGCTCGCCCAGGCGCTGCGCGGCAAGAAGCCGCCCCCGCCGGACATGCTCGGGCACGACGTGCCGCTCTACCGCCAGGGAGATCCACGCTGGGGGGGCCGGATCCTGGGCGATGACTCCACCATCTCCTCCGCCGGCTGCGCGCTCACCTCCACGGCGATGGTCCTCTCCAAGCTGTCAGGCCGGAAGATCGACCCGGGCGAGCTGGACCGCTACCTGGACCGCAACCACGGCTACGCGGGGGACGCGATCGAATGGAGCACGGCCGCGCGGATGATCGGCGGCAGCGCCGCCGCGCCCGGGTGGAGCTTCGGCACGGTCGACGCCAACCTCAAGGCTGGGCGCCCGGTGGTGATCGGCATCGACCACAAGCCCGGCAGCGGCGGCGGCTCCAACGGGACCGACCACTGGATCACCCTGGTGGGCAAGGTCCAGGAGCATGGGAAGACCTTCTACATCGCCAACGACCCGCTCACCGGGACGCGGATCCGCCTCGAGCAGCGCGACGGCCGGCTCTTCGGCCCGCGCAACTACAAGTCCACGGGCCAGCTGCGCACCTTCAGCCGGTAGCCGCTCGAAGGTTTGAGGCCCCCCACCGTTCACCCCGAGCGGCTGTGAGCTCTTCGGGCCCACGGTCACCCCGAGCGTAGGGGCGCAGCCCCGTAGTCGGTGTGCCCAGCATGGGCACGGTCAGGAGGTGCAAGTCCTCTGGGAAGCAGGTCGTAGCGACCCAAGCAACTCGCAAGGTTTGTCGGCCGCGAGGCCGGGACTGAAAGAAGCGATAGCGAAGCCACGGCTC
>JBGATB010000018.1:0-199405 GCA_044229415.1 Myxococcaceae bacterium
ACCTACGAGCTGTTGCTGGAGCTCCAGGCCCTCCTCAGCCACCGCAAGGACAAGCGCGACTTCGGCTCCATCATCAAGCAGGCCCTCACCCACGAGCTCGCCGCCGTGAAGAAGGAGCGCTTCGGCATCGGCGCCAAGCCGCGCACCAAGAAGGAGGCCGTCGAGCGCCCCACCGCCAAGGTCACGCGCCACGTCCCCGCCGACACGTTGCGCACCGTCGTCGAGCGGGAAGGCCTCACCTGCGGCTTCGTCTCGGCGGACGGCCGGCGCTGCGGCGAGCGCGCCTTCCTCCAGGTCGAGCACCTCGAAGGCTTCGCCCGGACCGGCGTCCATGACGAGGACCACATGGCCCTCCGCTGCGCCACCCACAACCTCCTCAGCGCCGAGCGCATGTATGGGCGCGAGAAGATGCACGCCATGCGCCGCGGTACTCGGTTTGAACCGAGTGCCCAGCTGCTCGACTTCGGCCTGGACGAGTCTCTCGAAGCACCCGTTACTCGGTTTGAACCGAGTGCCCGGCTCGGACCTACTCGGTTTGAACCGAGCACCACGCCGGCGGGCCACTCCTCGGTCTAGGCCGAGGCTGAGCCAGCGGCCCTCTACTCGGTTTGAACCGAGCGCGAGTCGAGCGAGGCCGATGCGTGGCATCGGGACGACTCCGGAGGCGGGCGCACGTTCCGGCGCGCCAGGATCGGCCCACCCCAAACCTACCCACTACCGCCGGGCTGCCCTTCGAGGCTCAACGCTGCAACGCCCGAGCGCCCGCTGCGCGGGAGCTGACTGTGCAACCCGCCGCGGGTGGAGCGCGGCGCCGCGGGACCCATCCGTGCCCGGGCAGACCGCGACCCTGAACCCACCCGAGCCCTCCCTGCCCTGCAGCGCCACAGTTCACTCGTTTTGAAACGAGTGGGCACCCACCCCGACCTAGATCGCCAGCGCCAGGCCGGCGAGCTCCGCACCCCGCTCCACGTCCTGCACCCACTCGGCCGGGAAGGCGAGCACGCCGCAGCGGGCGCCGATCAACGCCCCGGCCAGGGTGGCGATGGAGTCGCTGTCCCCGGGGGTGTTGGCGCCCTCGAGAACGGCGGCCTGCGCGTCGTCCGGGTGGCGCTCGAAGAGGTACACGCAGGAGGCGATCGCCTCGTGCGCGGCCCAGGCGCGCAGCCGGTCCAGCGTCACCTCCGGGCCCACGCCGCGGCGCGCCTCGTCGATCGCGGTGGCCATCATCGCCGCCGTGGACGGGCTGTAGCGGCAGGCGGCGGCGACCATCTCGCTGGTGATGGCGCCCACCGTCTCTCCGCGCAATGCGAGCGCCACGCCTACCGCCATTGCCGCGCACGCCGCCAGCGCGATGGGGTCCCGGTGGGTGAGCTTGGAGTGCTCCACCGCCCACTGCTCCGCCTTCTTGAGGTCATCCGCGAAGACGAGCCCAAACGGATACGCCCGCATCACCGAGCCGCAGCCGCCCGCGGTGGCCCCGCCCGCCTGGGACCAGTGCGTCCCAGAAGCCAGCGCGCGGCACCCGCTCATGCACGCGTTGCCGGGTGCGCGGTGCCCGCCTTGAGGACTGCGGCTCCACTGGATGAAGCGCAACGCCATGCCCTTCATGGTGCCTTCGAGATCCGCCCGCTGCTCGCGCGCCTCGAGCAAGGCCCGCAGCACCGCCTCCGCCATCTGGGTGTCGTCCGTGTACGGCGCGAAGCGGTTGCCCCCACGGTCCCAATACAGCTCGAACTTCGTCACGCCCTTGGGGCCGTACTTGGCGCGGATGGAGTCCATCCCCATGAACTCGGTGGGGTGGCCCATGGCGTCGCCGATCGCCCCGCCCAGCACCGCCCCCACCAGCTGCGAGGCGCGGGGGCGCAGGGAGCCCAGCTCGTTGAGCGAGAAGCGCCGCTCCACCTCGGAGAGCCTGCCCGGCTCCACCGCCGGGAGCTCCTCGGTGCGCGGCTCCTCCACCGGCTCGTCCTCGTCCTCGAAGCGGCGCCCCGCGCCGTCGGTGTCCTCATCCTCCTCATCGTCTAGATCGTCGTCGTCGCCCGAGTCGTCCTCGGCGGAGGTGTCGTCGTCCTCGTCCGAATCCTCCGCGTCCAGGCCGGCCTGGAAGCCCACCACGAAGTCCTCGAGCGCCGAGGTGCCGCCCCCCACGCGCTCGAGCGCCTCGGGGGTGCCCTCGCCCTGCGCCACCAGCCAACACGCGGCGATGGCCCGGGCGGCGAGCGGCTGGGTGGTGCCGTCGATCAAGCCCACCTCGTCATCCAGCTCCAGCGCGGCCACCGCGTCGTTCACCGCGTCCAGCTGCTTGGGCAGGCCGTCCCGCGCCACCGGCAGGGCGATCAGCTCCACCCCCGGAACCTCCGCCGGCGGCGTCTCCGGCGCGTGCGGCACCACCGCCCGCTTGGCCTTGGCGCGGGTCAGCTCGGCCGCGAAGGCACCCTGGGTGAGCAGGGCCACCCGCTGCTGCCCGGGGTCCAGCCACTGGAGCGCTGGCTTCGGCGGGGTCTCCGCCGGCTTGGCCTCCAGGGACTGCATCAGGTCCAGCTGGGCGCCGCCCTGGGGATTGGCTTCCGGTGTGCTCTTGGCCATAGGCGTGGGGAGTCTAGCCACCGGCGGCGGAAAAAGTGCGCAGGACACGTGCTTCCGGGGTTTGGCCCTCTTGAGCGATTCTGCCGTGCGCGCCCCAATCCCCAAGGGCGCGCCCCCTCATTTCGCGAGGACACATGGCCAGCGTGAAGGCGTGGAAGTTTGGTGCCGCAGGTGAGCCGGACTTTCCGGACGACTTCGAGATCGTGAAGAAGGCGGTGCTCCAGAAGACGGACGTGGGCGCCAACAACAACAAGTACTACGCGATCGAGCTCCACAAGGCCGGCAACGCCTTCCGCGTCTTCACCCACTACGGCCGCACGGACGACCTGGAGACCAACCCGGACGCCGGCGCCAAGGAGACGCGCTACTTCGACTCGCTGGGCGAAGCCCAGGGCGGCTACGAGCAGATCCTCAAGCAGAAGACCGGCGCCTCCAAGGGCTACAAGGAGGTCTCGCTGGCCTCCTCGAAGATCGGCTCGCACAAGGCCCGCGGGCAGAGCGTGGGCGAGGTGGACGCGAAGACCATCCAGAAGATCGCCAGCGACGTGCCCAAGGCCCAACCCTCCAAGCTGCCGCCGGGCGTCCAGGACCTGGTCCGCTACATCTACGCCGAGGCGACCAACGCGCTCACCACCACGGTGGCGGCGAAGATCACGGCCCAGGGCATCGAGACGCCGTTGGGCGTGCTGACCATGGGGCAGATCGACAAGGGCGAGGCGATCCTCCAGGACCTGTATCAAGAGTTCAAGAGCGGCAAGAAACGCACGTCCGAGCTGGAGCGGCTCTCCAGCGAGTTCTACTCGGCCATCCCCCACCGGATTGGCCGCACCCGCGCGGCGATCGAGGCGGCGGTCATCTCCGAGATGCCCGCCTTCGAGGAGAAGCAGGAGACGCTCCAGCTGATGCGGGACATGCTCAAGGTCAACGGCGACGGGAGCGTGCTCTTCGCGGACGAGGTGGACGCGAAGTTCAAGGCGCTGCGCTGCGAGATTGAAGCGCTGGACCCCAAGAGCTCGCCTTATCTCGAGCTGGCGGACCTGGTGCTCAAGAGCCAGGTGAAGACCAAGACCATCAAGGTGAAGAACGTCTTCACGCTCAAGCGCGAGGACGAGTGGGGCGCGTTCAAGACGGACCTCTCCAACCAGCGGCACCTCTTCCACGGGAGCCGGATCAAGAACTGGGTGGGGATCCTCTCCCGCGGCATCCTGATGCCGAAGATCGTGGTGTCCATGGGGGTGTCGCGGACGGACGCGGGCTGGCTGGGCAACGGCATCTACTTCGGCGACGCCGCCTGCACGAGCGCCTTCTATACGACGCCCGGCAAGAAGGGCACGCGCTTCATGGGCATCGCCCGCGTGGCGCTGGGCAACATGAAGGACTACACGCAGATCACCTACGGCCTGGCCGGGCCGCCGGCCGGCTACCACAGCTGCCACGGCGTGCGGCACACGCCGAAGACGCCGTCCCAGTTTGCCGACGACGAGTACGTGGTCTACGACAACCGCCAGCAGCGCCTCGAGTACCTGGTCGAGTTCACCGCGTAGCTTGGCGTCCGAACGCATCGCGGAGGGGGAGCACATACATGCTGGTCAAGGTCGTGCTGGTGGACATCAACCCGAAGATGATCGCCGCGTGGCGTGACACCTTCGAGGAGAACCCCGAGGTGGAGATCGTCCAGGGGTCGATGACCGACATGCAGGTCTCCGCCTGGGTCTCGCCCACCAACTCGGGCGGGCGGATGGATGGCGGGCTGGACCTGGTGATCAAGAAGTTCCTCGGGGACGGTGTGGAGAAGCTGGTCCAGAAGCAGATCAAGGAGCGCTTCTCCGGGAAGATGCCGCTGGGGCGGACCACTTGCGTGCAGACCGGCAAGGTGATGCCGGCCTGGCTCATCTCCACGCCCACCATGGTGGGCTCCAACGAGGACATCAGCGACACGCTGAACGTAGCGCTCGCCTGTGGCGCCGCGTTCCAGGCGGTGCACACCCAGAACGAGGAGCAGCCGGGCAGCATCCGCTCGGTGGCGCTGCCGGGGCTGGGGGCCAACACCGGCCGGGTGCCGGCGGAGATCTGCGCGGACCTGATGTGGACCGCCTACAACCTCTTCCGCCAGAAGAGCTTCGCCAGCTACGACGAGATGCGCGCGGCGCTCGAGGGAGAGCTGGGAGACCTGGGCCCCTCCACCTCGAAGAAGGCGAGCGCGGCGGCGGCCGCCTCCTTCGCGGCGGCGGCCGTGGCGGCCAATGGCCACAGCAAGCACACCGATGACGACGACGACGAGGACTTCGACGACTCGGAGTCGGACGAGGATGAAGACGGTGACGACGAGGACTTCGACGACACGGAGTGACCGTTGATCTCGCCCGTACGGCTGTTCCACCCCACCGCCGCCAACCGCGTGGCGCTCGTCTCGGTCAGCCCGGCGCACGGGCAGGCCGGGCAGTGGCTGGTGCAGGTGGCGCTGGGGAAGAAGGCGGGCAAGCTCGCCGCCGGCAACGTCTTCGGGCCGTTCCCCGAGGACGTGCTGCAAACCCGCTTCGACGAGGCGGTGGCGCAGCTGGTGGCGCAGGGCTACTCGGCCTCGGGCGGGCAGCTGTTGGTCGCGCAGCTGGGGGACTCATCCGCCCAGGTGCGGGCCCGCGCGGCGCAGCGGCTGGGCTGGATGCGGCAGAGGAGCGCGGTGGACGCGCTGCTCGCGGCGCTCGGCTCGGCCACCGGGGACGCGTGCTCTATCCTCGACGCGCTCGGCGAGCTGGGGGACCCCAAAGCGATCCCCGCGCTGCGGACCTGGGCGGAGCGCAAGCTGCTCTCGCGCCGCCGCTCCGCCGCCGAGGCCCTGCGCAAGCTGGGGGACGGGCCCGGCCTCGCGGACGTGAAGAAGCGGGCGCTGGAGCGGATGCCGGACGCGGTGCGCACCGCGGTGACCGCGCTGCCGGAGGCGGACGCGGGACAATCCGGCCCGCTGGAGAAGGTGCTGCTGGCGCTGCCGCCCAAGGAGCGCGGCCCGGCGCTGGACGCGGTCTACGAGCTGGGCACGCCGCTGGCGGTGCGTGCGGCGCGGCAGGTGCTCGTCTCGCAGCGGCTGGGCGTGCCGCACCTGTGGCGCTACGCGAAGAGCATCTTCAAACGGGCCCTGCTCCGCTACGACGGGGTCACCTACGGGCAGCTCGCCCACCGGATTGAAGTGGAGTCCGGCCTCAACAAGGGGACGAACGCCAAGCTCAAGTCCGGGTTTGACGGCGAGGAGAAGGACACCCCCGTCTTCCGGCGGCGCACCGTGCACTTCATGCAGCGGCTGGCGTGGCGCTGGTTGCGGCGGCTCGCGCGCTGGCGGCCCGAGCGCTACAGCGCGGCGGCGGCGCAGGCGCTGGCCCCCTACGCGCCGTCTGACGCGCGGGCGGTGCGCAAGGGCTACGGCGCGTTCGCGCACGCCTACGTGCTGCACAAGGTGCTGCGGGGCAAGAGCACCCGCTACGTCTTCAACGCGCGGGCGATGAAGTTCAAGGTGAAGGGCGCCTCGCAGGTGCACCCGCCGGCCAACGTGCGCGAGGAGAGCTACCCGGAGCTGTGGGACGCGCGTCCGGAGCCTACGCTGGAGCTGCTGGCGAACGCGAAGCTGCCGGAGGTGCACGGCTTCGCGGTGGCGCTGGTGCAGCGGGGCCACGGCCACGTGGTGCAGAAGGCCACGCGCGAGCAGCTGGGGGCGATGCTGGCGGCGCCGTTCGAAGGCACGGTGGCGCTGGCGGTGGAGGAGCTCTCCCGCCGGTTCGATGCGAACTCGCCGGACTTCGCGTTGATCGACACCCTGTTGCTCTCCCCGAGCCCCGTGGCCAAGGAGCTGGGGCTTCGCTGGGTGAAGCTGACCGCGCACCTCTGGTCGCGAGACCTGGACCGGCTGTTCGCCTACGTCCGCCACGCGGACGGCGCGGTGCGGGCGGTGGCGGTGGAGCTGGCGGTGCCGGCCTTGCGCGGCGGGCCGGCGGAGCTGCGGGCGCGCGCGGCGGAGCAGGTGCTGGCGGCGCTGCGCGCGAAGGAGAGCGCCGAGGGCGAGCACGACCGCTACGCGCGGCTGGCCACCGAGGCGCTCGCCGAGGAGCTGGCGGCGAAGCTGTCCCTGGAGGACGTGCTCTCGCTCATCGCCACCGGCTCGCCGGCGACCAAGGCGATCGCCGGGGCGCTGCTGGGGCGCAAGCCGGACGCGCTGCAGACGCTCGGGCTGCAGGGGCTGTTGGCGCTGGCGGAGCACGAGGTGGCCGCGGTGCGCGGCTCGGCGGTGGCGCTGCTCGGCTCTGCGAAGGAGCAGCTGATGGCGGACGTGCGGCTCTTGTTCGTCCTCTCCGAGAGCAGCTGGCCGGAAGTGCGCGCGGCGGCGATTGCCCTCTTGCGCGAGGTGGACCTGGCCAAGCTGGGGATGGATGGGATTGTCGGCCTCTGCGACTCCAACCACGTGGACGTGCAGGACCTGGGCAAGGCGCTGGTGCTGCAGCACCTGGCCGCGCTGGACTCCAATGAGCTGTTGCAGCGGCTGGCGCAGCACCCGCACCGCAACGTGCGGAAGTTCGCGCTGGAGCTGGTGGAGGCAAATCTAAAGCCGGGCTTCGTGGCGCTGGCGAAGCTGGAGCTCTTCTTCCGCACCGCGCTGTTGGACGTGTGGCCGGACCGGGACCTGAAGCGGCGGGCGGTGCGGCTTTTGGCGGACCGCGGCCGGCAGGACGAGCGGCAGGCCGAGGTGGCGGCGGCGGTGCTACGGGACGTGGTGCGCACGCAGACGAAGGGGGACTTCGACCTCGTGGCCCAGGCGCTGGTGCAGCTCAAGGTCACCTACCCCGCGCTGGACGTTGGGCTGGCGTTCTCCGGAGGTGCGGTTTGATCGTCACCCACAAGTACGCGGGGCAGAGCGGGATCGTGAACGCGCTGGACACCGCGCAGGTGGCGTTCGCCACGGACACGCTGCGCGAGGCCACCTACTTCCGCGGCAAGCTCGGCCACCCGCTGGTCTTCCGCGAGGCGCTGGCCACGCTCCACGAGGTGGTGACGAGCGACTTCAAGTACCGCCCGCGGGACCGCACCGCCTTCAAGCTCTGGCTGGAGGAGCAGGACCAGAAGTTCATCGCCTCGCTCGGCGTGAAGTCCGAGTCCGCGCGCAAGAAGATGGAGGAGCTGGACGCGCGGCTTTTGGACCTGGACGGCAAGCGTCAGCAGCGGCTCGCGCCTTTCTACCGGGCCCGCGCCAAGTACTTCGAGTACGTGTACGAGCACCAGTACGAGCTCAACTACCTCTTCGACCCGGTGATTACGGTCCACCCGGACGAGCTCTCCTTCGAGGCCTTCTCCCGGGACGAGAGCTCCTACGCGCGGCTGGCGGCGAAGTACGAGCTGTTCGAGAAGGTGGACGAGTTCGCCTGCGGCACCACCAACATCGACTTCTCGGTGAAGCTGCACCGCGAGCTGGACCGGATGCGCAGCTACCGGCAGACGCGCTTTGACGTCACGCCCTCCGGCTTCGCGGTGCAGACCGGAGAGAAGAGCCACAAAGAGAAGAAGATCGACCTGCCGGACAGCTGGGTGATGGGCTTCCTCCAGGTCCACAGCACGATGACGCTGGGGCTCACCCGCTTCACGCTCGCGCCGATCGACCTCTTCAACATCTGCCGCTTCCTGCGGCTGCACAAGGCGAAGACCAGCCCGCGGGCGCTGCGCTACGAGCTGACGCCGGGGCAGCCGGCGAAGGTCGTCTTCGAGCCGTGGAACCATGAGATCACCCTCTCCCCCGCCACCGTCTACGAAGGCCCCAAGCCGGTGAGCGTGCGGACGTGGGGAAGGGACCGGCTGAGCACGCTGGCGCGGCTGATGCCGGTGGTGCGCAAGGTGGACGTGTACCTGGCGGGCTTTGGGCTGCCGTCCATCTACGTATGCGATCTCGGGCCGCTCAAGTTCACCCTGGCGCTCTCCGGTTGGACGGAGAACGACTGGACCGGGACGGAGGGCAAGTTCGACCTGCTCACCCGGAAGCTGCTCGTCAGCGCGCCGGAGCTGACGCAGGCCTATGAGGCGCTGCGCAGCGTGCGCTTCGCCTCGGATGCGGCGATTGCCACCAGCACCGGGCTGGGGCTGGAGAAGACCCGGAGCGCGCTCTCGCACCTGTGCCAGGCGGGCCGGGCCATGTTCGACCTGGGCGGCGGCGTGTTCCGCCACCGCGAGCTCTTCCTCGAGCCGTTCTCGCCGAAGCAGGCGGTGAAGGCGGGCAAGACGCTCGGCGGCGAGAAGGAGCAGGCGGCGCAGAGCATCCACGCCAAGGGCGACGTCCGGTTGATCATGCGCCGCCCCACCTCCACCGGCTTCAAGCTCTCCGGCAGCGCGAAGGGCGCGGACGGCAAGCGGGTGCGGCCACTGCTCACCGTGGACAAGGAGGGGAAGGTGGTGGAAGGCGAGTGCACCTGCGAGTTCTTCCGGAAGCACAAGCTGACCAAGGGCCCCTGCGAGCACCTCCTGGCCCTGCGGCTGGCGCACATGGAGCGGCTGGCCGGCGAGGACAAGCACTAGTCGCTGGCGGATCAATCAGGGATGAAGCTCCCCCGTTCACCTCGAGCGTGGAAGCGGTGGTCCCTGAGGGACCCACCACCCTTCACGAAAGTCCCCCGTTCACCCCGAGCGAAGTCGAGGGGCAGCTCGGACGTCGACTCTCGATCGCCCCTCGACTTCGCTCGGGGTGAGCGGAGGAGCATCCGTCCGCTTTCATGGCAGGCCGTCAGCCGTAGCTCACAGCCTCTCGGGGTGAACGGGGGGGAGGCCCACGTCAACGGGCCCTGACTAGCGGACATCCCGGTTCTCCCGGCATAACCTCATGCCCGTGGCGGGGCGGGCAAAGCGACTGCGCGGGTGGTTGGGGGCTCTCCCGGACGGGCTGGCGCCCGAGCTGGCGGCGGCGGCGCCGCTGCTGCGGGGGCTGTGCCTGCTGGGCGGCTTCGTCTACCTGGTGTGGTGGTTCGGCGTGCAGCTGTTCCTGCCGGGGGCCTTCAACCCGCTGGCGAGCCGGCTGGCGGTCGTGGCGGTGTTCTTCGCCGTGCTGGCGTTCAGCTACGCCAGCCGCTGGGCGCTGGAGCACCTGCGGCTCTTCTTCACCGCCGCCGCCGGGGTGCTGACGCTCCACTACTTCTACCTGGTGTGGGGAAACGCCGGGACGCTGGACTGGGTGGTGGGCAGCTACTTCACCGTGGTGGCGATCAACGCGTGCCTGCAGGACCGCTGGTCCATGCTCGCCTACAACCTGTTCGCGCTGGTGCTGGCGGTGGCGCTGGAGCTCTGGCTCCTCCCTCAGCTGCGGCAGAGCCTCTTCCTGCCGGGCATCGTCACCATCGCGCTCGTCTCCTACGCGGGGCTGCACGGCCGCTTGAGCCTGCTCGGGCGGCTGAGCCGGAGCACCCAGCGTTTCCAGAGCCTGTTCGACGCCGCGCTGGACGGGATGGTGCTGCACGACCAGGGCAAGGTGATCGACGTCAACGCCGCGGCGGCGGAGATCTTCGGGCGGCCGCGGGAGCTGCTGGTGGGGAGCCGGCTGGCGGAGGTGGCACCGGGGCTGGAGGCGGCGCGCAGCCTGCGGCACGAGCTGCAGACGGCGCGGCCGGACGGGGCCAAGCGCGTGCTGGAGGTGTCCGCCAAGCCGCACGTGGACTCCGGGCGCGCGCTGGGGCTCCTGGTGGTGCGGGACGTGACCGAGCGGCGGCACGCCGAGGAGGAGCGGGCGCGGATGGTCCAGGTCGAGGCGGCGCGCGCGGCGGCGGAGGAGGCGGTGCGGCGGCGCGAGGAGTTCAGCTCCATCGCCGCGCACGAGCTGCGCACGCCGCTCACCTCCCTGCAGCTGACGATGCAGCAGCTGATCGCCTCCGCGGAGAAGGTGAAGGCGCCCGGGTCTGAAGGTCAGGTCTTCGCGCGCCGGCTGGAGCTGTGCGATCGCCAGGTGCGGCGGCTGGCGCGGCTGACCCAGGACCTGCTCGAGCTCTCCCGGTTGGACCTGGGGCGGCTGCGACTGGAGCACGCGCGCTTCGACCTGCGCGCGCTGGTGGAGGAGGTCCTGGAGGCGCTGGGGCAGGAGATCTCCAACTCCCAGTGCGCGCTGGAGGTGAAGCTCGGCTCGGGGAACCTGGAGCTGCGCGGAGACCGCTTCCGGATCGAGCAGGTGCTGACGAATTTGCTGCGCAACGCGCTGATCTACGGCGCCGGCAAGCCGGTCTCGGTGGAGCTGAGGGCCGAAGAGGACGCGGTGCAGGTGCGGGTGCGGGACCAGGGCATGGGCATAGAACCTGCGAACCACGTGCGGATCTTCGAGCGCTTCGAGCGGGTGGTCTCCTCCACTAATTACGGCGGGCTGGGGCTGGGGCTCTACATCGCCAAGCAGATCGTCGTGGCGCATGGCGGCACGCTGGAGGTGGACAGCGCGCTCGGGCGCGGCGCGCTGTTCACGGTGGAGCTGCCGCGCGAGCCGAGCACCGCGGTCCGGCGCCGGGAACTGGCGAGCGCGCACTGACGTGACGGAAGCGCAGGTCCGGGTCCAATACCCTGGGCCATGAACAAATCCGCCCGCTTCCCTGCCCCGCTGCTGCTCGCCCTCGCCCTCGTCGGGTGCCCCGGACCCAACCCCGTGGAGCCCGGGCTGCGGCTGGTGCTGGACGGCTCGCTGCGCACCGTGGGGCGCGGCGATGAGCTGAGCCTGCCGGTGACGCTGGAGCTGCAGGGGACGGTGGTCGACCCGGTGAGCCTGACCCTCCAGGGCTTCCCCAGTGAGATCTCCTCCACCGCCACCTCGGTCACGCCCTCCTCCTCCACCGCCAAGACCACGCTCCCGGTGTCCATCGGCGCCGCCGCGCCGCTCGGCTTGCACGAGGGCAAGCTCGTGGCCACCTCGGGCGCCCTGCGCGCCGAGGTCGCGGTCATCTTCCAGGTGCAGGAGACCGGGGCGCCGTCCTTCTCCCTGGCGCTGCAGAGCACCAGTCTCTCGGTGGTGGCGGGCTCCAGCGGCCAGCTCACCGCGGCGCTCACCGCGCGCAACGGCTTCTCCGGCGCCGTCACCCTGGCACTCGAGAACGCGCCGGCCGGAGTGGCCGTCATGCCCGCCGAGGTCCAGCTCACCGGCGCGCAGACGCAGGCCACGGTGACCCTCTCGGTCCCGGCCGGCGCCGCCATCGAGAGCCGCCAGGTCACGCTCACCGCCGTTCAGGGCGCGGTGAAGCAGAGCGCCGCGTTCACGCTGGACATCCGCCGCGCCGGCGCCCCGGACTTCGGGCTGGCGCTCGGGCAGGGCACGCTCACGCTCGCGGCCGGCGCCAGCGGCAAGGTGTCCGTCCAGCTGCAGCGGCTGGCGGGCTTCTCCGAGGCGGTGACGCTCTCCATCGCAGGTCTCCCGGCGAACGTCTCGGCCGCGCCGGTCACGCTCGGGCCCGCGGAGAGCTCGGGCATGTTGAGCGTGACCGCGGCCGCTGGCGCCGCGGACTTCAACGGCCAGGTGACGGTGACCGGCACCGCCGCGGTGGCGGGCACGCGCACCGTGCCGCTGGCGTTGGTGGTCACCGCGGTGACACCCGACTTCGAGCTCTCCGTGGCGCCCAGCTCCGTCTCCGTGGCGCCGGGGGAGAGCGCGGCGGTGACCGTCTCCGTCGTCCGCAAGGGCGGCTTCGCGGACGCCATCCCGCTCGCGCTGTCGCTCGGGCCCGCGGGCGTCACTGCCGCCGCGGCGACCATCTCCGCCGGCGGCGCCAGCGCGCAGCTGACCCTGGTGGCGGCGCCCAACGCGCCGGTGGGCTCGGCGCAGGCCAAGATCTCCGGAACGGCGGCGAGCAAGACCCACCAGGCGACGCTCGCCATCTCCGTCTCGCCCCCGTCCACCGGGCCCAAGCTGGACGTGTCGTACGGGACGGACGGGCTGGGCGCCGCGTCGTGGGGGACGCAGCAGACCTACACCCGGGACCTCGCGTTGCAGCCGGACGGGAAGGTGCTGGCGCTCGGCTACTACGGGAGCTCGCCCAACGTCGTCCTCGCGCGCTTCACCACCCATGGCGCGCTCGACACCGGCTTCGGGCTCGGCGGGAAGGTGCGGGACACCTCCGTCTACTACGCGATCGGGCTCGCGGTTCTGTCGGACGGGAAGATCCTCGTCCTCTCCAACAACAACGGCGCCATGCTGACGCGCCTGCTGCCTGACGGGTCGCTGGACAACGGCTTCGGGACCGCTGGACACGTCAACATCTCCACCGTCAACGGGCTGACCTTCATCGCGTACAGACTGGAGCTGCAGCCGGACGGGAAGCTGCTCGTGGCCGGAGAGGCGGGCGGAGCGGGGATCGTCGTTCGGCTCTCCGCTGCAGGCGCGGCGGACAGCACCTTCGGCACCGCCGGCATCTACCGGGACGGCGCGCTGGAGTCCGTCACCGCGCTGGCGCTGGCGCCGGATGGCACCGTGCTGCTCGCCGGGACCACCGCCACCACGCCCTCGGACGCCCGGGTGAGCCGCCTGACCGCCGGCGGCGTGCTGGATGGCGCCTTTGGCACCGGCGGCAACTCCACCTTCGACATCGCCACCACTTCGGACACGGTCCTGGCCGGGCGCCTTGCGGCGGATGGATCCTTTCTCGTGCTGGTGACCGCGACCAGCGTGGGCACGTCCCTGGGCGCGGTGCTCCGCGTCCAGCCGTCCGGGGCGCTCTCCACGACGTGGGGCGTGGCGGGCGGCTCGCCCGGCAAGGTGCGGTTGCCGATGCCCTGGGTCCCCACCGCGCTCACCGTCGCCGCGGACGGGAGGGTCTACCTCTCCCAGGCGCTCTACGCCGCCGGCCTCTACCGCGGCGCGCTCACCCGGCTCTCTCCCGAGGGCGCGCACGACGCCGCCTGGGCCAACCCCGCCGGAGGCACGGGCGTGGACGTGGGCGGCACCAAGAGCACCTACCTGCGGAACCTCCTGGTGGCCGGGTCGCAGCTCTACGCGGTGGGAGATCGCACCACGGACCTCTTCGTGGCGCGGATCCTCCCCTGAGCGTTCAAGGCGCGGGCTCCGAGATGACGGGCTGCGGGATTGCTTTCGCGAAGCGCGTCCCTACCTTGGTGACGCCTCCGCATTTGGCCATCCCCTCCCTCCACGAGCACGCTCCATGGCGTCGAAGCGCGGCAACCGTCCTCCATCCGGCAGTTCCTCCTCTTCCTCAAAGACCAGCGCGCGCAGCACGGTCAGCGGCCCCAGCCGGCCCGGCCGCGGGGCGGCGCAGGCGGACGCGCTGACCGCGAAGCACGCGGCCACGGACGAGCTGGCCGCCGAATTTCCCTTCAACGCGAACAAGGCGGCCGAGCACGGCAAGGCCGCGCGGCAGCCGCCTCCGGGCCAGGCCGCGGCGCCGAGCACGCCCGCCGCCACGGGCAGCACGCTGACCGAGAGCGTGGCCAACCCCAAGGCCGGCCGCGGCCGGCCGAACCTCGGCGCCAACCCCGGCAACCAGCCGCTGGACCGCGTCCGCACGGACGCCAGCGGCCAGGCGCTCACGACGAACCTGGGCGTGCCGGTGGCGGACAACCAGAATTCGCTCAAGGCGGGGCTGCGCGGACCCACGCTCCTGGAGGACTTCATCCTCCGGGAGAAGATCACCCACTTCGACCACGAGCGGATCCCCGAGCGGATCGTCCACGCGCGCGGGTCCGCGGCCCACGGCTTCTTCGAGTGCTACAAGCCGCTCGCCCGCTACACGCGCGCGTCCCTCTTCGCGGAGGCCGGCAAGCGCACCCCGGTCTTCGTCCGCTTCTCCACCGTGGTGGGCGAGCGCGGCTCCACCGACACCGCGCGCGACGTCCGCGGCTTCGCCGTGAAGTTCTACACGGACGAAGGGAACTGGGACCTCGTCGGCAACAACATCCCCATCTTCTTCATCCAGGACGCGATGAAGTTCCCGGACCTGGTCCACGCGGCCAAGCCGGAGCCGCACTTCGCCATGCCGCAGGCGGCGACCGCGCACGACACCTTCTGGGACTTCGTGTCGCTGATGCCCGAGTCCACGCACATGCTGCTCTGGGCGATGTCCGACCGCGCCATCCCCCGCAGCTACCGGATGATGCAGGGCTTCGGCGTCCACACCTTCCGCTTCGTGAACGCGGAGGGCGCCTCCAGCTTCGTGAAGTTCCACTGGCAGCCGAAGGCGGGGACGCACTCGCTGGCATGGGACGAGGCGGTGAAGATCTCCGGCGCGGATCCGGACTTCCACCGCAGAGACCTCTGGGAGTCGATCGAAGCCGGCGTGTTCCCCGAGTACGAGCTGGGCGTGCAGCTATTCACCGAGGAGCAGGCGGAGAAGTTCAGCTTCGACGTGCTCGACGCGACCAAGCTCGTCCCGGAAGAGCTGGTGCCGGTGATGCCGGTTGGCCGGATGGTGCTCAACAGGAACCCGGACAACTTCTTCGCGGAGACGGAGCAGGTGGCCTTCTGCGCCTCGCACATCGTGCCGGGGCTGGACTTCTCCAATGACCCGCTGCTCGCCGGGCGGCTCCACTCGTACCAGGACACGCAGATCTCCCGGCTGGGCGGGCCGAACTTCCACGAGCTCCCGATCAACGCCTCCGTCGCCGAGGTGCACAACAACCAGCGAGACGGGATGCACCGCCAGGCGATCCACCGCGGGCGCGTCTCGTACGAGCCGAACTCGCTGGGCGGCGGCTGCCCGTTCCAAGCCGGGATGAAGAAGGGCTTCACCTCCTTCCCCCAGCGCGTCACCGGGGACCACGTGCGCGGCAAGCCGGAGAAGTTCGCGGACCACTACACCCAGGCCACCCTCTTCTGGGAGAGCCAGACGCCCACGGAGAAGGCGCACATCCTCAAGGCGTTCCGCTTCGAGCTGACCAAGGTCCAGGTCCCCGCCATCCGCGAGAGGGTGGTGTCCCAGCTGGCCAACGTCAGTCCGCAGCTGGCCGAGCCGCTGGCGCAGGAGCTGGGCATCCCGATGCCCAAGCCCATGCCCCGCGTGCTGCGCAACCCGCCAGCGCCCGAGGTCACCCGGTCCCCGGCGCTCTCGCTCTTCGCGCGGCCGGGCGACGGGAGCATCCGCGGCCGGCGCGTAGCCATCCTCATCGCCAACGGCGTGGACGGCGCGGCGGCGACCGCGCTGCACGCAGGGCTCACCGCGCGCGGCGCCGTCCCGCGCCTCGTGGGGCCCCGCCTGGGGCAGGTGCTCACGGACGAGAAGGAGCCGCTGGAGGTGGAGGTGACGCTGGAGACCACCCCTTCCGTCCTCTACGACGCGGTGGTCGTCCCCGGAGGCAAGGAGGCCGCGGTCATCCTCGGCAACATTGGCCTCGCGCTCGAGTTCCTCAAGGACCAGTACCGTCACTGCAAGCCCATCCTGGCCATTGGCGCGGGGAGGGACCTGCTGGAGAACGCCGGCGTCCCGGCGCGGCTCCCGGATGGCTCCCCGGATCCGGGGCTGCTCCTCGTCGAGGAGGACGAGGAGCTAAAGCGCACCCTCTCGAAGTTCGAAGGGGCGCTGGCCAAGCACCGCCACTTCGCGCGTGAGCTGGATCCGCCCGCCGTCTGACCCCCCGTTCGAATTTGTCCGAAATCGTTCCGCCGCGCGACGTAGGGTCTCCTTCAGGAGACTCCATGAACGACCGCCGTCGAATCGCCCTTTTGCTGCTCGCCGCGCTCTGGCTGGGATGTCACGCCGCCGTCACCGCGCCACCGCCAGCCGCCGTAAGCCCGACACGCCCCAGCGGCCCCAGCTTCGCGCTCACGCACGTGCGGGTATTCGACGGGGAGCGGCTGCGCCCGGAGACTGCGGTCGTCGTGCGCGACGGGCGGATCTCCGAGCTGCGGGCGGACGGCATGGCCCCGGAGGGCGTTCCCGAGATTGACGGCCAGGGCGGCACGGTGCTGCCGGGGTTGATCGACGCCCACCTCCACCTGAGCGATGAGGCGCAGCTTCGGCAGATGCTCGCGTTCGGGGTCACCACCGGCCTGGACATGTTCACCCTCCCGGAGCTGGCAACGCCGCTGCGCAAGGAGCAGGCGCAGGGGGACGTGACCGCGCGCGCGGACCTGCGAAGCGCCGGCACGCTGGTGACGGCCAAGGGCGGCCACGGCACCGAGTACGGCTTCACCATCCCCACGCTGGATCGCCCCGAGGACGCCGAAGCCTTCGTCTCCGCGCGCCTGGCGGAGGGCTCGGATTACATCAAGCTCGTCTACGACTCGGTGGGTGGCCGCGTCCCCACGCTCAACCGCGCCACGCTCGAGGCGGCCATCGCCGCCACGCACCGCCATGGGAAGCTCGCGGTGGTGCACGCGGGCACGGCCCAGGACTGCAAGGAGGCGCTGGAGGCAGGCGCGGACGGTCTGGTCCACGTCTGGCGCACGGACGACACGGGCCTGGGCGTGGCGGAGCTGGCCAAGGCGAAGAAGGCGTTCGTCGTCCCCACGCTGAGCGTGAGCTACTCCTTGGGGGGTAGACCCACGCGCGAGCTGGTGGAGGACGCGCGGATCTCCCCGCTGCTCTCCGCCGAGGACAAGGGGCGGCTTGCCGGCTCGCGCGCGTTCCCGGTGGACCTCGCCGCGGTCAAGGCGGGCACGGCGCACCTCGCGGCGGCGGGCGTGCCGCTGCTCACCGGCTCGGACGCGCCGAACGTGGGCACCACCTACGGCGCCACGGTCCACGCCGAGCTCGCCGCGCTGGTGGAGGCCGGCCTCACCCCGGTGCAGGCGCTGGTCGCCGCCACCAGCGCGCCGGCGGCGGCCTTCCACCTGGATGACCGCGGGCGGATTGCGCCGGGGCTGCGGGCAGACCTCGTCCTGGTGAAGGGCGACCCCACCACGGAGATCAAGGCCACGCGGGAGATTGTCCGCGTCTTCCGCAACGGCGTCCCGTTCGACCGCGCCGCCTACGCCGCCTCGCTCAAGAGCACCACGCCCCAGCGCGGCGGCCTGGTGAGCGACTTCGAAGAGAGCGAGCTCAAGGCGCGCTTCGGCCTGGGCTGGCAGGTCTCCACCGACAGCATCATGAAGGGCAAGTCCGTAGCCCAGCTGGGGCTCATCCGCGGGGGCGCCAACCGCTCGAAGCAGGCGCTCGAGGTGACCGGCACCGTGGCCCCGCCGGCGAGCGTCATCCCCCCCTGGGCGGGCGCGCTCTTCCTCCCGGGCGATGCGCCCTTCTCGCCCGTGGATGTGGGCGCCAAGGCCTCCGTGCGCTTCTGGGCGCGGGGCGACGGCGGCACCTACAAGGTCATGCTCTTCTCCCAGGGCCGCGGACGGGCGCCGGCTGAGCGCACCTTCGTGGCGACCAAAGAGTGGAAGCCGTTCGAGCTGCCCGTGGCTTCGTTTGACGGGCTGAACGGCTCGGACCTCACCGCGGTGCTGTTCGCGGGCGCCACGCCCGGCGCGTTCCGCTTCCAGCTGGATGACGTGAAGCTGGAGTGAGCGGTGCGGATCCTGGGGCGGGGTGCCGCCCCTCGACTCCGCTCGGGGTGAACGGTGGGGAGCGAGTTTCATCCCTGACCTGATCTGCCCGACAGGCGGCGGCCGCACTCCGCTCGAGGAGAACGGGGCTCACGGCACCGAGCCATTGCCGCGGTCCCGCAACCCAGTGAGGTTCTCGTCCAGGCTCGCCTGCGCGCTGGCGACCGCGCCGGGCCGACGCGACGAGAGCGAAAAGATCCAGCGCTCACTGTGCGCGGCGCTCATACCGAACCGACGGGCGAGTCCGTACGGGACGGGACAGCTCGAGGGGGACAGTCCCCATCAGCAAGCCCCTGGGGACCAGGAAACGGAAAGGGTCCCGGTTCGCCCTGCCCCGGATGGCTCCCGCGCCGGTGGGCTCGAGCCGCGGCGGGTTGCACAGGCCGATCACGCCGAAGTGGGCGCTCGACGCGCGTCATTGTGGAGCGAAGCGTGCCCTCCAGGGGAGCGAACGCTCCACAATGCGAAGCGGGAACGCTCCGCGCGGAAGCCCGGCTCCAGGTGGGGAACGTTGTCCACCTGGCGCGCACATAACGTTCCACACCTCGCGGCTGCTCCGCCGCCGCGCACCGGGCTCCCTTCAGGCCGGCGAGCGAAGCGCCGCCTCCACCGAGGTTGGAGCGCCGCGCCGCGGGAACCATGCGAGCTGGAGCGAGCGCGACCCTGAACCCACCCGAGTCCCTACCTGCCTGCTGCGCCGCGCCCCAAGGACCGCCTCGTCAGGGGCGCACCGCGCAGTTTGAGCGGCACTGGCACCCAAGCTGGAGTACGTCCGCACCGCATGAGGCTCCTCGCCGCGCTCCTGCTCCTGCTCTGCTCTGCCGCGCGCGCGGACGGGTCCACGCCGCTCAAGGTGACGGCGCGCTCCTTCGCGCAGGTGCGCGAGACCTTCAACGCCGCAGACGCGGGCCCCAGAGCGCTGGTCTTCCTCTCCTCGGACTGCGCGGCGTGCATCCCCGCGGCGGAGGCGCTGCAGGCGATGGTGGCGCAGCAGGCGGGGCCGCTCACCGTCTTCGTCGTCTGGGACGAGGTGCTGGCCAAGCACCCGCCGCCTCCGTCCGAGCGGGTGACGCGCCTGCTGACGGACGCGAGAATCCACCAGCTCTGGGACCCCGAGCACCGGCTCTCCACCGCGCTTCGGCAGCTCAAGGCGGGCAGCGGCGCGCACCTGCCGCAGGCCCGCCTGCGGACCAAGCGCTCCGAGGGGGGCGTCCTCTACGACGCGGTGGTGCTCTTCCCGCCGGGCGCGCGTTGGACGAAGGAGCTGCCCACCCCGGACTTCTTCGACGGCGGCTTCGAGGCGGTGAAGCCGGAGCTCCGCCGCCGCCTGCGGGAGCTGACTCCCGCGCCTGCGCGCGCCACGCCTTAGCGGAAGAGCCGCGTGTAGTCGTTGTAGCTCTTCGACTGCAGCCCTTCGGCGATCAGCGTGTTCTGGCCGTTCACGTCGCCGATGGGGGCCACGAACTCCAGCGTCTGCCCGTCCACCGAGGTGGCCTGCTTCACCAGCGAGATGAAGCGGTCATCCTGGCCCAGCGTCCGGGTGAGCGTCTCCAGCGAGGCCGAGCTGAGCTCGGGCGACTTGAAGACGATCCGCCCGCTGCCGTCGGAGGCGGCCTCCCGGTACACGGTGAGCGTGATGTTGCCGGGCCGGTCGTAGTTGAACTGGGCCAGCGCGGCGCCCAGGCGCACCTTGAGCAGCGCCTGCTCGTTGCCCTGCAGCGGCCGGAACTCCAGCTCCTCGAGCGCGGACATCGGGCTGACCGGCACCTCGCGCTGGTTGTTGGCGCTGGTGCGGGAGTTGATGGACAGCTGCTCCGGCGGCGCCTCCTGCGGCGTGTAGCGGCGGGCGATGGGCAGGTTGTTGGCCTGGGCCGCCATCTGCCGGCCGATCGCGCCGGAGCCGTCAATCAGGTTGAACAGCGAGGCCGAGTTCTCGCGCACGTTGGCGAGCGCCTCGGGCGGCACCAGGTTCGGGCCCACGGTGGGGCCGATCAGGTACCACTCGGACTCGGCGATCTTCCGGCCGTAGTTGGTGTTGAACGGCTGCTGCGGGTTGAGCGGCGGGCCGCTCACCGGCGGGGCGATGGCCTGCTCGCTCAGCGGCTGCGAGGGGTCGAACACCGCCTGCCCCTGCGCCGCGCGATCCGGCAGGGCGCTGAAGCCGAACGGCTGGTTGGCCACGTCCAGCGCGGTGCGCACGCGCTCGCTCAGGGCGATCTCGCTGGGGATGGCGATCGGCCGCAGGTACTCGTTGCGGTTGCCAATGCGCGCCACGTACACCTCGCGCCGCCCGAGCTGGGTCGGGCCCAAGGTCAGCCCATCCGGCGAGCCGTACTGCTGCACCAGCCGGTCCGCGTCCCTGAAGCGGACGTAGCCGGTGAGCTGGCCATCCGGGCTGCGATCCAGCGCCACGAACGGGCTGGCGGCCAGCCGCCGGGCCTGGACGCGCTCCTCCACCACCGGCGAGCGGCGCAGGCTCTCCAGGACCGCCTGGGTGACCGGGCTCTCGATCTTCTTGCCCGGCAGGATGGTGCCCAGGAAGCGCTCCGGCACGGAGCTCTGGCCGCTGGTGAGGATGACGTTGTCGACCTGGACCTTCTCCGCGGCGACGGGGCCCTTGGGGGTCTCGACCACCTCGTAGGACTTGCCGTCGTAGTCGAAGGTGGTGCCGCGGGAGAGGCGGGCGCCGGTGTTCCGCAGCGCCGTGTCCGCCGCGTCGTTGGCGAGGAAGACCTCCAGCTTGCCGCCGGGGGAGAGCTCGCGGACCGCCACCACGTCCGAGTTGGTCAGCTCGATGTCGTTCTCGCGGCCGCGGATCTGCCCGGGGATGTCCGCGTAGCGGGAGCGCAGCCGCTCCAGGTTGGCGAAGTCCTCGCGGGTCATCGGCCCGCGGCGGGTGGTGGCGAGCAACGTCTTGCCCGGCACGCCCAGCTGGCGGTTCTCGAACGTGGTGTTCCGGATGTCCGGCGCGGCGGGGAGCCCGTAGAGCTGCTCGGCGACCACGTAGGCGGAGTCGCCCGAGCCGACGATGAGGGTCTTCTTCTCGCGGGCGAACTCGCGCGGCAGGCCCAAGCTGCCCACCGCCTCGAGGAACTGCTGGCCGGTCTGGATGCGGCGCGAGCCAGCCGGGTTGCGCTCGGTGTCCATCACGCCGCGCAGCAGGAAGTCCTGGCTGCGGCGCTCGAAGCGGCCCAGGCCCAGGTCCGGGATGCCGGTGGCGGCGGCGCCCTGGTTGGTGAAGAGGCGCACCGTGTCCGTGGTTCCGTCCTTGTTGATCAACCGGACGGCCACGCGGTAGCGGGCCGGCCAGTTCTCGCGCTGCGCCACGCCGGTGGCGAAGCCGTCCTCCACCGCGTCCCGGCGCACGCGCGCCGAGAAGAGCGTGTCCGCGCCGGCGGTCTCCAGGTTGATCACCGCCGCGTCGCCGATGTCCCGGCCCAGCGAGTACTTGCCGGCCTGGAGGTCAGAGACGACCACGGGCCCCAGCGTGGGGTTCAGGTCACCCTCGCCGGAGGTCGGCACCGCGGGCTGGCCGCGGTCTCCGTAGGCGGAGCTGTTGACGATGAAGGCCTCGCCGGTGCGGCTGAACTGGCTGCCGACCTCGGCCTCGTCAATCACCAGCAGGCGGGCGTTGGGGTTGGCCTTGCGGAACTCCATGGCAGCGGCGGCGCCGTGCGGCCCCGCGCCGACGATGACGGCGTCCCACACGCCCTGGGCGTCGGAGGGGGCGCGGTCGCGGTCCGCGCGCAGCGTCTGGGCGATGCGGGCGGTGCTCTCCGCGTTGCGCAGCGCGATGCCTTCCAGGGAGACGTCGCGCGCCTCGCGGGTGGAGGCCACGAACGGCATGGTGGCCAGCCGCTGCAGGTAGAACTCGGGCGAGCGGTTGGGGATGAAGAGGGCGTCGCCGTTGTACTTGTCCAGCTGCGCCAGCGTGTTCACCTGGGTGGTGCCGTCGCTGAGCATCAGCTTGCGGGCGAGCGCCACCGGGTTGCGGGGGCTCCCGTCGCCGAAGAGGGCGCGGTACAAATCCTGGTAGCTGAAGCGGGCGTTGCGGCTGGTGCGGTTGAGCTCGGCGAGCTTCTCCGCGAACAGGCCGTCACCGCGGAAGCGCAGCTCCGCCGGGTAGTCCGCCGGCCGGTCCGGGACGGTGAAGGGCGCCAGGTCGGTGCTCTCCACCGCGGGGTTGTAGGGCTTGCCAACCACGGCGCCCTCCACGCCCTTGGCGTCCAGGCCGCGGAGGTCCGCGCCCGCGCCGGCGATGACGCGGCCCGCGGCGGTGCCCGGGGCGACCAGGGCGGCGAACTTCTTGGCCACCGCGCCGTCCGGCTTGCCGCCGGACGCGTTCCAGTCCGCGAGCAGCTCGTCCACCACGCGCTCGGTGGAGAGGCCGGAGCGGCCTTCCCCGGCGGTGAAGGACTTGTGGATGCCGGCCCAGGCGGGCGAGGAGGTGAGCGCGCTGACCAGGGCGCTGCGCTCGGCGGCGGGCAGCAGCTGGAAGGCCAGGTGCGAGCCTTCATGGCGGACCACGGCGTCCATGCCGGCCTCGGTGGCCTTGGCCTCGTCCAGCACCAGGCGGCCGGTGGCGGGGTCGAAGAACGCGGGCCCCTTGGCCAGCCCGTCGTAGCGGGCGTTGATCGCCGTCTTCTCCTCGGCGGTGGTGGCCTTGGAGAGCTCGTGGGAGCGCGCGGCCTCCACGCGGGCGCTGAAGACGTACCCGCTCACCGAGTCCAGGTGGCTGGAGAGCTTCTGCTGCGGCTTCGAGGTGAGGCCGGCCTCCTGGTAGCCGCGGGTGATCGCGCGGAAGCGGATCTCGTAGGCGCGCTGCGCCTCCACCGCCTTCTGGATGTTCTCGCCGGTGGGCGCGCGCTCGGCGGCGGCGGTCCACATCGCGGTGTTCTTCTCCAGGCGGGAGAGCTCGCGGACCTTGGGGTCCTTCGTCGCGGAGAGCCCGGAGATGGCGCGCATGGCGATGAGGAACTGGAAGTTGTCCCGCAGCGCGTGGGCGGCGCCCTCGAGGTTGCCGGTGCGGATGAGGGCCTCGGTGCCGGCCAGGGTGGTCATCGCCCCCAGCTCCTCGCCGAAGCGCTGGAAGCCGCGCGCGGTGCGGCCGAGCGCGGTCTTCGCCAGGTCGCGGGAGAAGGCGTTGGCGTTGACGCCGCCGAGCACCTCGAAGAGCAGGATGGTGCGGGCGTAGTCGGTGGCGCTCCAGGTGGCCCGGTCCGGCTTGCCGCGGGCGATGTTCAGCCCGTTCATCACGGTGTGGAAGGCGGCGGCGTCCACCGCGGTGGCGGTGGCGGCGGCGCGGATGGTGCCCCACTCGAGCTGCCGGGCGCGGAGCATCACCGCCACGTCACCCACCGAGGCGGAGCGCATGCCCAGCGCGCCGAGCGCGCGCACGCCCACCTTGCCGGCGGTGAGCTGGGCGGCGCCGACCATCAGCAGCGTCTCCGGCGAGTCCAGCACGTGGCCGATGCCCTTCATGAAGCCGGCGAAGCCGCCGCCGTCCGCGTCAAGCGCCTGCAGCGCGGCGCGGGCCTTCTCCATCTTCGGCAGCATCGCGGCGAACGCCGGGTCCTTCTGCAGCGTCTCCAGCCGCTTCGCCTCGCCGTCCAGCGCCTCGTCGGTCAGCTGCGCCAGCTGCGCGGAGACGCGCGGGTTGGAGGCCTTCTTCTCGTCCTTGCGCAGGGCCGCCACCGCATCCTTGGCGCCCGCCACGTCCGCGGCGGTGATCGCCAGGGGGCTCTTGAGCTCCACCAGCCCCGCGCGGGCCAGGCGGTTGAGCGCGCCGGTGACGGTATCGCCGCCGTCCGCGCGCAGCTCCACGCCTTCGCCCTTCTCGTTCTTCAGGTTGAGGTAGACGTCCGCGCAGGCGAGGTACCCTTCGAAGCCGCGGCCGGTCTTCTTCGCCGCGGCGTCCTTCTCCAGGCGGGCCAGCCGGCCATCGAGCAGCTGGGTCGGGGTGAGCTTCTCACCCGCGGCCTCCTTGGCCAGCTCCACCAGGCGGAAGTCCACGTCCTCGCCGGTGGGCAGGGCGCCGCCGTCCGCCGCGGTGAGCAGCGCGTCGTCCACCTGCTTCAGGCGCTTGGTGAGGTCGTCGATCGCGTCCCGCTGGGGGGCGCGCTCCAGGGTCTCGGCGTCGGTCACTTCCTTGCCGGCGCCCTCCCAGAACTTGGCCTCGCCGTGGAGGAGGTTCTCCACCATCTTCTTCCCGCCCGCGAGGATCCGCAGGTTGGAGTCGATGCCGCCGTGCTGCTCGCGCCAGGCGTTGAGCTCGGCCTTCTTGCCGTCCAGCGCCGCCTTCAGCTGGTTGCGGCGCTCGTTGAGGCCGGAGACGAGGTCCAGCTTCCCGGCCAGCTCCGGCTGCTGCGTCAGCTTCTCGCTGAGCAGGCCCTGGAGCGCCGTTGGATCCACCGGCGCGGCCGCCTCGGAGGCGGGCGCGGCCACGTGGTGGAAGGCATCCGCCGCGGGGACGGCAGCGGCGGCGGCCGGCTCGGCTGCTGCCGCGGGAGCGGCGGGCGCAGCAGGAGCAGAGGTGGTGGAGACCGGGAGGGGCTGGACGCGCGAACGGAGAGGGTCAGTGCTCATGTGATCTGTTTCTCGCCAGATGCGCGGTCGAGTTCTGTCAAGGATCAGAACACTCCTGGACGACTTCTGACGGGCCTTTGTAAACGTCGATCCGCGAAGTGCCCGGCCTTTCTCGGATCTGCGCAACCGGGAAACGGGGGCGCGGTGGGGCCGATAATCCCCCGTGGCCTTGAACGTTTGGCAGAACTTCGTGCGCGCGATGGGGGGGCGAGAGCCCGCCGCCCGAGTCCTCGTCGTAGAGGCGGAGCGCGCCACCCCCGAGACGACCCCCACCGTGGCCGAGGCCGCCGTGCGCGGCGTCCAGGTCGAGCCGGGGCTTGATGTCTCGGGCCAGGCCGTCACTCGCCAGCCTTCCGTGGTCGCCGAGACCGTCCGCCGTGACGCGCGCGACATCGGCAACTCCGGCCCTGCCCGCAGCACCCCCACGCCTACCCCGCTGGACGTCGCCTCGCGCGCCGCGCCTGAGCCCGCCCCGCGCCCCGCCGCCACGCCCGCTACCGTCGCCCGCCGCGGGAGCGGCTCTTCTGGCTCTGGCACCGCGCGCAGGAGCGGTGGCGGTCAGCGCGCGTCTTCTTCTTCCTCCGGCCGCGCGGGTCCTTCTTCTTCCGGGAGCAGCTCGCGGCCCGCCGCCGCGCCGACCGAGCCCGCGCGGCCCACCGCTCCTTCTACTTCTTCCTCGGGCAGCAGCGCGCCGGCGCGCGGGGAGCCCGCCGCCACCGAGCCTGCCGTCGTCGCTGAGCCCCCTCGCCCGCCGCCGCCTCCTCCGCCTCCCGCGGTGGATCGCGCCAAGGTGGTGCGGGGCGTGGCCGCCGTGGACCGTCCGCTCGCGCTGAAGGCCACCACGCCCGAACAGCAGGAGCTGCTCAACCTGCTGGCCGCGGAGCAGTACGACGTCAACGCCACGTACGAGGCGATCGCCAAGCTGCCGGTGCCGGCGGAGTGGGGCCGGCCGGGCTTTGGCCGCAGCGAGCGCACGCTGGCGGACGAGTTCAAGGAGATGGTCCCGCCCGGCCAGACGCTCGGCTCGCACACCAAGAACGCCGCCATCCAGCTCGAGCGGTACTTCCCGGACGAGTCGGAGCAGGGGCTCACCCGCGCCGCCTACCGCTTGATGGTGCTGATGCACGACGCCGGCAAGGCCGCGGCGCGGCGCCTGCGCAACAACCGCGAGTACCAGTACACGTACACCGAGCAGCTGCTGGACGCGCTCGCGCCCCGGCTACCGGTGGATGAGCGCTCCCTGGCGCGGATGAAGATCCTCCTGCGCAGCGATCCGCTCGGGCCGTACCTGCGGATGGACTCCAAGCAGGTGGATCTCCCCACCACGCTGGAGATCCTCCAGAACAGCGCCCGCGAGGCCGGGATGTCGCCGGAGGGCTACTTCAAGGCGCTGACCCGCTACTACCAGAGCGACGCCTCCTCCTATACGAAGGAGGTGAACGCCGCGGTCCGCAAGGACACGTTCGATCGCGTGTTCCAGTTCGCCGACCCGGAGACGAGCCCCAACCGGGCGCTGGTGTTCGACGAGGCGGACAAGCGGATCACCTTCTCGCCCGAGGTGGAGCGCCGCTGGGTGGCGCTGCGGGACGCGATCTCCGGGCTGGATGGCGCGCGCAGCTCGGGCGCGCGGGGCGTGGTCCCCTACTCCGAGAGCGCCGCCGCGGCGCCGGTGGGCACGCTGCCGGAAGGCTTCCCGGCCACGCTGGGAGACTTGCGGGTGGTGAAGGGGCTGCAGGGCGGAGCGCAGCTGCGCCAGGACGCCGCCGGGGACCTCTGGGTCACCAAGCCGGACGGAGACTCGGCCGGGGCGGTGGCGGAGGAGGTGCTCGCGGACGAGCTCTACACCGTGCTCGGGCTGGGCATGCCGTCCGCGCTCTACCGGGACGCGGGCGGGGACACCAAGGTCTTCCGGTTGATTGAGGACGCCAAGCGCTTCCGCGAGGCCCGAGACCCGCGCGTGGCCAAGGCCGCGCAGCGCGCCTTCGCCAGCCACGCGCTGCTGGGGCACGAGGGCGTCTACTCTGGCTCCAACGCGGTCCGCGTGGCGTTCGAGCGCGGCGAGCCGAGCCTCTCGGTGGTGGACGCGGCCGGGGCGCTGCGGCGGGGGCCCAACGGTGAGCCGCGCCGGCTCTCCGCGGTGCCGACGGAGCTCTGGACCGAGCGGGACGCCTTCCCCTACACCGGCCTGCGCTGGAGCCAGGTGCTGCGCCAGGTGCAAGAGGTGCTGCGGAAGAAGGACGCGCTGCTGGCGGTGGCGGACCGCGACCCCGAGCTTCGCCAGCTGCTCGAGGGACGCCTGGACAACATGGCCTACCTCGTCCAGGCCACCGCGGCGCTGCGCGGCGCGGGCATCCGGCCGCTGCAGATCGAGAGCGAGCTCAAGGGTGTGATGGAAGCGGTGAAGGGCGGCGCGGCGCGCCCCACCCTCCCCGAGCTGGTGGGCTCGGTCCGCGCGCGGCCGATCGAGCTGCCGCAGAACGCGGGCGCCATCCTCAACGGCAGCCAGCTGCAGTCGGGCCAGCGCTACCTGCTGGGCGACGCGAGCGTGACGGTGCGCAAGCAGCTGGGCTACCTGCCGAGCGCACGCATGTTCCAGGTGGAGAACGACGTGGCCGGCCTGGAGCAGCTGCCGATCATGGTGCTGGTGGATCCAGTGGCCCTGCAGCGCTCGGCGACCAAGTACGCCCTGCTGCGGCAGGACCCGCTGTTGGCGGAGGTCTTCCCCGGCGCCATCCCGCGGATCCTCCAGGGCTCGCCGGGCGTCCTCTTCCACTCGGAGCTGCCCGGCGTGGCGCTCGAGGAGCTCAACCCGGCGCTGCGCGAGCGGGCGCTGGCAGGCCTCACCGAGCTGTCGGACTACGCCGACAACCAGCTCGCCGAGCGCGGCCTGCGCGTGGGCCGCAGCCCCTCCTACGCCCGCTTCAACGAGGAGACGGGCGAGGTGACCGGCTGGAACGGGTTCCTCGCGGATCCGCCGCCGGGCGCTCCGGTCAGTCGTCCCACGCCGCCGGCGCCGCCTGCCGCTCGGGAGCCCGCGCCCGCTCCCGCCGCCGCTCGGGAGTCCGCTCCCGCTCGTCGGAGCGCTCCGGCCGGAGAGGCCGCTGCCGCTCCGGAGGCCCCGGCTCGTCAGACTCCGCCCGCTGCCGAGGCGCCGGCGCCCGCCGCCGAGAGCTGACGCTGATGCGCGCGCTGACCACACGCCTGCCGGCGCAGGCCGGCACCGCGGCGGTGGCGGCGCAGGTGCACACGCTCAGCCGCAGCGCCGCGGATCCGCTCGGGCTGCTGCCGCTGCTCGAGGCGCCGCGCTACGACGCGCAGCGCGCGCTGGCGGCGCTCGGCCAGGCGCAGACGCCGTGGGGCCCGCTGCACCAGGAGCTCACGCAGCTGGTGACGCCGCGCAAGCTGCAGACGCTGGGCGAGCACACGCTACGGGTGGCCGGCGCGCACGAGCGCTACTTCGGCGCGCTGGACGAGCAGGCGCTGGGGATGAGCCAGGGGATGCGCCGACTCACCCTGCTCCTGCACGACGCCGGCAAGAGCGCCGCCATCCGGCTGGGCGGGAGCAAGAACCTGCAGCACGAGTACACCGAGCAGCTGCTCACCCAGCTGCGGCCGGTGCTGCCCGTCTCCGACGAGGGCTTCCGCCGGATGCGGGCGATGATTTTGGGCGACCCGTTCGGCCCGTACCTGCGGGATGACGCCAAGCACGTCCCGCTGGAGCCGACGCTGCGGGAGCTCACCGCCCTGGCGCGGCAGGCCGGGATGAGCCCGCCGGAGTACATGCGCGCGCTGACCTCGTACTACCAGGCGGACCTCGCGGCCTACACGCACGAGGCCGGCCTCGCCTGGTTCGACGACGCCTTCCGTCAGGCGCCCGCCGGCTCGGCGCGGCAGCTCGTCTTCGACCGCGCCGCGGCGCGGCTGCGCTTCAACGACGCCAACGAGAAGAAGTGGGCGGCGCTGGAGAAGGCCGTGGCGCGCCAGGCCTCCGCGGGCAGCGGCGCGCCCGAGCAGAAGAGCTGGCTGCGGCGCTTCTGGGCGTGGCTCACCGGCGCTTAGGTTCGGCCAGTCTCACCGGTCTCCCCTAGCGTAGGGCCGCCGGGCGCCTGCGGCGCTGACCTGAAACTTGCCGCGCCCCGCTCAGCCCCAGCGAAGTCGAGGGCCCGCCGATCGTAGGGACTCTCGCTCGTGGGGCCCTCGACTTCGCTCGGGCTGAGCGGGCGGCGGCCTCACTACGCTCGAGGTGAACGAGGGGTTCCTGGTTCTCCGTCGGTCACGCGTCGAAGAGCTTGCCTTCGTAGATCCACCGCAGCGGCACGTTGTACGTGTCCGCCAGCGCGCGCAGCTCGGTCTCCACGTTGGTGCCGCGGTGGATGTCCGCGGCGTGAACGGCCGCGAGCTCGGACTGGAATTCGACGGGGCCGTGCACCTGCCCTTCGAAGTAGCGGAACGGGTTGTCCCCGCCCACCGGGCGCCCGAGCACCGAGTCGAAGATCCGCCGGAAGTAGGCGGTGCGGCCGTTGAGGTCATCCCCCGGGCGGATCAAGTTCACCAGGAGGTGGGCCATGTCCTCGGAGGTGCCGAGCTCGTTGAAGGTGGCGTTCTTCGAGTTCCGGTGGGTGAGGGAGGTGCGCGGCTTCACGTTGGGGCCGAGCACCAGGTGCGAGTCCCCATAGAACTTGGCGACGCCGGTGACCTCCGCGCCCTCCACGTTCGGGGTGCCGTAGATGGGCCGCTCCATGGGGTTGAGCTGCATGGGGTACCCGAAGAGCCCCTCTTCCTTTTGGGCGCGGCGGGTGGCGTTCATGCTCGCGCTGGTCTGGCCGGTCTCGAACTGGGTGCGGTACCGCCCGTCCTCGCGGAAGGCCTGGGCGAGCGTCCGCCCCTGACCGACCCTGAGCGTGGGGTCGAAGTGGACGTTCACCAGCGCCTCGTTGCGGAACGCATCCAGCACGCGATCCACGTCCGCGGCGGTGTAGCCGAGCCGCTGCGCCTGCTGGAGCAGCTCCGGGTACGCATCGGAGCTCATCCGCGCCGCGTTCTCGGTGAAGCGGTTGACGATGGAGAGCTGCGTGGGGCTCAGCCGCGCCAGCTCGCGGGAGACCAGCAGCTCGCGCGGCTCCTCGGAGACGTAGCTGAGCGCGCTGGCGCGCGCCTCCGGGAGTTGGCTGACGGCCGCGCCCGCGCCTTCCGCGTTGAGCACCGGCGGAGGGCCGGACACGGCGCGGGGGACGCGCGTCTCCAGCGCCGCCTCCAGCTCACCCCAGAGGGGCTCGAGCGCCGCGTTGAAGCGCAGCCGGCCGGTGCCGGCGTCGAAGGTGAGCGCGCTGCCGTTGCGCAGCTCGAAGAGGTTGTCGAACCGGGCGCGGGGGATGCCGGCGTCCAGCGTGCGGGCGGCGATGTCCGCCTGGTAGATGGGGGTGATCGCCCGGAGGAAGGCGAGCGGATTCATGTCCGCGGCCTCCGCCGCGGTCTCCAGCTCGCGCACCACGCGCTCCACGTTCGCGCCGCCGCCGTCCTTGAAGAAGGGGCCGAGCGGATCCACCGTCACCAGCGCCTTGAGGCGGCGGAAGGCGTCCTCCTCGAGCGGGAGCTGCTCTCGGACGTGGTCCAGGAAGCGGCCGGTGTACTCGAGCCGGCTGGTCCGCCCCACCCCGAGCCGAGCGGAGGCGTCCCGGCCCGCGTCGCGCAGCGCCATCGCCAGGCGGTACGCGCCGACCGTCAGCCCGTCCTCGGGCACGCTGCCGGCGAAGTAGCGCTCGAACTGCGCGAGCCCGCGCTGGTGCAGCATCCCCAGCGTGTCCGCGCCGGAGCCCGCGCCCGCGAACTCGCTCGCGAGGGTGGTGGACCAGGGGGTCGGCAGCGCGCCCACCGCGGCGATCCCGCTCGCTGGATCCACGCGCCCGGCGTCAAAGATCGGCGCCAACCGGAAGGGATCCGCACGCGCAGCGGAAAAGCCAAGTTGGTTTGCAGAATCCACCAGACGCAGGCCGGCGGCAACGCGCCCAGCGGCGGCGGCCTCGGCTGCGGAACGTCCTGCAACTGCTGCGATTCTGGCGGTTTCGGCCATGGGGTGCGGGGCGTGCTGCCCATAGAAGTTGTCGCCAGCCCCCGGGGGCAGTTGCCGCGCAACAGGGGCGGAAAGCGGGCCGACAATCTGCTGGCTCCCGAGGACCCCCAATGACCGTCAGCTCCGCCACTTCTCGATCCGTGCTCACCGGTGTGGAGCGCGCGCTGCGCGCCGCGGAGACGGCAGAGGTCGGCGGCGCGGCAGGCGTGACGCAGGCGGCCTTCCACACGGGCCCCGCGCACTACCTCCACTCGCCGGATCTGGCGGCGTCCCCCCTGGTCGCCGCGGCGCAAGAGGTCCGCTTCCCGGCCAGCCTCTCCGAGCTGACGTCGCTCGGCAGGGCGGGCGGCAGCGGGGACGCCACGCTGATGCAGGACCTCAGTGGGACGCGCTGGGTGGTGAAGAGCGACGGCCCCGGGCTGGGCCCGAACGCGGTGGTGCCCCCGGGCCACGCAGCGGAGGAGGTCCTCACGGACGACGTGCTCCGGGCGCTGGGCGTGCCCGCGCCGCCCTCCACGCTGGTGCAGGGGAAGAAGGTCTCCCTCTACGCCACGGACTCGATCCCCAGCGGCAACCTGCTGGATGACGCCGTCTGGGCGGCGACGCTCCGGGAGGGCGCGGCGGAGGACTTCCCCGGCCACGCCTGGGTGGCGAACTGGGACGCCTTCGCCAAGCAGGACAACCTGCGCGTGCGCTTCGACGGGCGCGGCGGGCTGGAGCGCTTCAACGTGGACACCGGCAACGGGCTGCGCCGGCGCGCCCGCGGCGAGCTGAAGGGCAACCGCTTTGGCGAGGTGCCGCTGGAGCTCTGGACGATGCGCGAGGCGCCCACCGTCTCCGGCAAGCGGAACTGGTCCAAGGAGTACGTGGGCGACCTGGGCTTCTTCAAGATCCTCGACGCGCTCGAGCCGATGCTGGCCCGCCGCCCGGCGATGATGGAGGCGCTGGCCCGCGAGCCCGAGGTGGCGCGGATGATGGAGAAGCGCGGCGCCTCGCTCGAGTACATCTTCCGCGTTGGCCGCGAGCTGCAGCAGCGCGGCATGCGCGAGGCCACGGTGGATCAGTACCTGCGCTCGCTCATGATGGGAATCAGCGAGGGGGCCGAGGTCCCCACCATCGCCGAGGCCGTGGCGCGCGGCCTGAGCTGAGCCCCCGTTCGGCTCGACTACGGCCAAAAGGCCGACGCTCGAGCCGAACGAGGGGGAGCCCTTCGCTGACGGGGCTGACGCCTCAGCGCGCGTACGGGTACGCGTTGCGGCCCGCCGGGACGTTCGGGAACGTCTTCGCGGCGATGCGCTTATCCATCCGCGCGATCAGCGCGTTGATCTTGTCCCCACGCACGATGCTGTCCGGGTAGAGCAGCTCGCCCAGCGTCTCGCGCAGCTCCGAGCGCGGGTTGCGCAGCTCCGCGGCCACGCGCGCGAGGTCATTGATGTACCCGTTGGGGACCGGCTGCCCCGCGTAGTCCCAGAACGCCGACTTGAGCTTGTCCTCGGTGTGGAAGGCCAGCCCGTGATCGATCAGCCAGCCCTTCCCCGCCGCGTCGCCCATCACGTGGATGCCCTTGCGGTCCCCGCTGTTGGCGATGTCATCCAGCAGCGTCATCGCCCGCAGGAAGTCCGCCTCGGGGCCGCTGGGGTTGTAGCGGGCCTGCTGGCGGAAGTACTCGAGATCCCGGCCCGGGACCACGTTCACGAACTTCTGCAGCGAGCCAACCCCTTGGGGCCCGTTCGCCACCACGGTGGTGGGCGGGACGTGGTCCCAGCGGGGCCCGAGCGCCTGGGCCAGCTTGTAGAAGGCGGTCTCGTTCAGGTGGAGCGTGCTGACGTCATAGTCGTAGAGCCGGCGAGCGCCCTGCGCGGGCTTGTAGACGCCTGCCTCGCCGCCCACGTCCACCAGCAGGGTGGCGTTGGAGCCGCCGGGGAGCGAGCGCTGAACCACGATCGGGTGCTGGGCCACGTGCTCGGCCCAGCGATCTCCCGCCTCGGCCGCATGACGCAGCTGGTTGCCGACCGTTCGGGCGGCGCCGGTCACTCCACCTGCGGCGGTCATCGGTTCTGCTCCTTCGGCTGAGCCGCAAGATGTCCAGCGGGGGGGATGCTCATCCAGCCAAATTCTCGGGCCGGAAGAGCTTTTGGTTCTGTAAGCCCCCCTGACGATCCGGGCCGAGTCTGGACCCCGTCCTGCCTCGATAAAGGGACATGGTGGATCTGGCCGGAGCGGTGAATTCCACGGCGGGTGCGGTTCGCCGCGCGGCGGAGCTCGCCGTCGCGCCGAGCGAGCGGATCCGCGCCACGCCCGCCACCCAGCTCTTCGGAGACGTCTTCGGCGCCCAGGCGCGCGCGGGGGCCGCGCTGGAGATCCACCACTCCTTCGAGCCCGGCGCGGAGGCAGCGGGCCAGCTCGCCCTGCTGGACGGCGTCCAGAGGGAGGCGATCCGCCGGGTGAGCGAGCAGGCCAGCCGGTCCGCCGCGGCCGACTACGCCGCCGTCCTCCAGCGCGCGCAGCGGCTGGGCTACAGCGAGCCGCAGCTGCAGCGGGCGCTCTCGTACGTGGGCAACGAGGCGGAGATCCGCATCTACTTGGACCCGTTCGAGCGCACGCCCACGGGGACCACCCGCCTGCAGGGGTTGGCGGCGGACGGCAGCTACCGCAACCAGTTCGAGACCGGCTTCGGCGGCGGCACCAGCCAGCCGTACCAGGGCGGCGCGCGGGACAACTGGGAGCGCGTGCTCTTCAACGGCGCCTACCACGAGGGAACGTTCATCCCCTCGCAGCGCCCGAAGTACGCGGTGCTGATGGCGGAGGGCGACGAGATCGGCCGGCTGGGGCGCTACTTTGGCGGCAGCTACCTGCTGGTGGACCCGGCGCTGCGCCCGCGGATGACGATCAGCTCCCTGCCCACCGGCCGCGAGCGGGACTTCGCGCGGATCACCACGCCGGACTACCCCGCCCGCGCGCTGCGCCCCGAGTTCATGGGGGACGATCGCTTCCGGATGATCTTGGACTTCGCCAACGGGCGGACCTCCGGCACCTCCGAGCTGCAGGGCCACTTGGAGGCGCAGCTCCACGGCCCGCTGGCGCTCAACCGGGACTTCTCCGCGTTCGTCGTCAGCGACCAGCTGCGCAACTCGCAGGGCACCGCGCTGCGCCGCTTCTCCGAGCAGTACGATCTGCCGCTGCTCTGGACCTCCGGCGGCCGCCGCACCGCGGACTAAAAGGCGGCCCTTGGGGGAGCGGCGTGCTGGGTCCGTTCCAGCCTTGCCAGGATGTCCGCGCTCCGGTCGTCGCGAAGGCGGGGGTCAAGCGCCTCCCATCGCGAGATGGCTTCGGACAGGCGCCTGAGCAGGGTGAGGAGCCGCCCGCGGAGGGGCGCGACGTCCATCGCCGTGGCGGCGAGCGCCAGATCGGCCTCGAGCTTCGCCGCTTGGGCGAACGGTGCATGCATCCGGGCTTTGCTGGGCAGCGTTTGACGCAGCTCCTCTCGCCACTTCGCTCCATTCAGCCTCTGCAGTGCCCGCGCCCCCTCCTCCGTCTGCACCGGTGTGGGGCTCCCGAGCTTCGCCAGCAGCGCCTCGACCTCGTCCGGGTCGAAGGCGGTGAGCTTCCTGAGTCTGCCGAAGCAGAGATAGTCGGCCACGTCTATCAGCTCGGACAGCGTCCATTCCTCCGTCGGCAGGGCGGCAAGGAGGGACCCGGCCAGCTTTGCGCGTGCCTCACCACTCTGAAGCGCCTCTCCCTCTGCCAGCAGCAGCTCGAGCCCTTGGTGCGGGTTCGCCGCGCTCTCTTCGCGTACGCGCTCGGTGAGCCGGCGCGAGAGCGCCTCCTGGACCCGCGCCTGCTCATCCCTGCGTCCGGCAGGCGCGGGTAGGCGGGGACGCGCAGGGCTGAACGTCACGGGCTCCAAGGCGGGGAGCTCACCCAAGCTTTCGACGGAGTCACCCCGGACGCCCGGAGGGTAGAGCACCTCCTCGCCCTGCGCCCGCTCCAGCTCGGAAAGGATGCGCGAGCGAGCGCGGTCTTTGAAGTAGGGATCAACCCGCTCGAACGGAGCGATGGCCTCGTCAAGCCGCCTCAGCTCGCTGAGGATCCGAGCGCGAATGGGCCGGACGTCCATGGTGACGCTGGCGACTGACAGCTCGCGTTCGAGCTCCGCGGCCTCGGCGAACGGCGCGCTCAGCCGAGCCAGGCTCGGCAGCTCTCGTCGCAAGCCTCCTCCGCTCAGCTGCCCCACCTGCCTCGCCTGCTCCGCCGTGGGCGTCCCCAATTGCCCGACCAGCGCGTCCACCTCGTCCTCCAAAGTCGCCAGCTTCTCGAGCTTGCCGAAGCATTGGTAGTTGGCCAGCGCGAGCAGCTCCGGCAGCGGGAGCGCATTTGTCGGAGTGTTGGTCAGGAGCGACTTCACCAGCACCGCGCGCATCGCCGGCTCCTGCACGCCCTGGCCGTCGCGCAGCAACAACTCCAGCGCGTCCAGGGGATTCCTCGTGGCCGCGTCGCGAAGCCTCCCCTCGAGCTCAACGGCCAGCTCCCGCTCGAAGCCGTCTGCCAGGGAGGCCTGGGCCGTGACGGGCCGAGCCTCCGGAGGAGGACGGGGCGCAGGCTCGAGCGCGGGGCGCTCCGCCGTCCAGTGTTCGCGAGGCGCGGCGGTGACCCGCTCGAGCGGCTCGCGCGCAGGCTCGTTCTGGATCATGGAGAGGAGGTCGCGCGGAGAGGTCGCACGAGCGGCGCCCAGGCCGCGCCGCGTGCGCTCCAACTCGGCGAGGACTGCCCGGCGCGTCTCGTCGCGAAGGCCGGGCTGGGTCGGCTCCAGCGCTTCGATCTCTTCGCACAGCCGGCTCAGCCTGCTGATGATCCGGTCGAGGAGGGGGGCCACGTCCACCCCGTTGCTCGCGACCACCAGCTCGGGTTGAACCTCCGCTGCCAGGCTGAACGGGGCGCGCAAGCGCTCTGCGCTGGGCGGCCAGCCCGGCGCGTCGCGCCTGGACAAGGCGCCGAGCAGGCTGTCCACCTCACCGTCGAGGGAGGTGAGCTTTCCGAGCCTGCCGAAGGTGACGTAGTCCGCGGCGGCAACCAGATCAGGCAGCGGCAACGCGTTCCGAGGGAAAGCGTTCATCACGGACTCGGCCAACAGCGAGCGACCTTCGGCTGTCGTCAAAGCCTCGCCGCGCCCCAGCATCACTTCGAGCGCATCCCGGGGGCTGCCGGCGGCGGCGCGGGTCACCTGCTCGATGAGCCCGAGGAGCAAGTCCTGCTGGTACTGGCGGGTCCCCTGCAGGTAGCGGTGGATCACCGCAGCCTTCTCCCCGTCAGGGAGCTGCAGGCCGAACTCCTCCTTCAGTGGGCGGTGGAAGCCGGCGCTCGGGGTGTGCGCCTTGGCGAGCGGCGCGACCAAGGCGCGGCGCTCCGCCGCGCTCTCGATCTTCGAGGCCTTGGGGGAGTGGAGCATGTGCTCCAGCTCGGCCACGTGCCGTCCTGAGAAGAAGGCCTCTGCCAGGTTCCGGCTGAGACGTCGGTCCACCCTGGCTGAAGGCGGCGCGGAGGGCTCCACGGCGGCGAGATGGTCTCCGGGCAGGCTCGTTCGTGGAGCCAGAGGGTCTCTGGGGATGCCGCGCTGCGCACCCTCCAGCAGGTCGAGGATCTCCGCGCTCCTGCCGTCGCGGAAGCCGGGGTCGGCCTGCTCCCAAGGAGCGACCGCGTCGTCGAGCTTCTTGAGTGCGGCGATGATGCGGGCGCGGATCGGCTCGGTGTTCACCACCGCGTCCGAGAGCTCGTGTTCAAGCCTGGCGGCCAGGACGAACGGAGCGCGCAGCTCCGCAGGGCTCGGCAGCTGACGCCGCCACGTTTCTCGCTGGCTGGGCACCTGCAGCCGCTCCGCCTCTTGGGCGACGCGCTCCCGGTAGGACGCCGGCGGCGTCCCCAACCGCTTCACGAGTATGTCCACATCCACTTCAAACGACTTGAGCTCGGCGAGCCTGCCGAAGCGGACGTAGTTCTCCAGGCTGACGAGGTCGGGCACGGACAAGGCGCCGTCCGGGACGTTGTCCAGCAGGAGCGTGGCCAGCGTCACGCGCCCCTCTCGAGTACGGAGGGCTTCGCCGTCCTTGAGCAGCAGCTCCAGCGCCTTGCCTGGGCTGTCGCCAGCCTGGTTGGGGATCTCCACGCTGAGCCGGTCGAGCAGCGTCAGCTCCTCTGTCCCGTTGACGGGGTGCGCAGGCAGGGCAGCGTGCTTGCCCCCGACGCCTGGGAACGCCTCAGAATCAAGCCGGATCCTCGGAGGCTCGGCTCCAGGGTGCTTCACCGGCGCGGAAGCACCTCGCGTGACGCGCGTCCACCAGGCGCTGAGCCACCGCGGAGAAGCCGGATTGAGCATGGGCAGGTTCCTATATGTTTTCTCGGATTTCGAGCGAGCAAGGTTCTCTGACGGTGAGCTGACAACAACCTTCGCAAAAGACGGATGGACTCAACGCACCCGCCGGGCTCTTCGCCGCCGCCGGACGCCGGCACCGCGGCCGCCTAGAGCGGCACGCCTCTCGGAGGAGGAGCTCGCCACGCTCGCGGGCCGCGGTGGGTTGCACAGCCACGGGCCGCGGCACTGCGCGCTCGCCCGCCGCGCCTCGAACGCGCTGACCGGTGCATTGCCAGCCGGTTGAAGACGAGAGCGCGTTGACCGCTTGGCGCTCCGGTTCGAGCCCGCGACGGGGCCCGACAGCGCCCTAGGCGGTCAACGGCATCCTGTTGACGTTGGGCGCGCACTCTGCCCCGGCCTTCGAGCCTTTACGCGGCAGGCCCCAGACGAGATCGCGTTGACAACTCAAAACGGGGGTCGGCGCCCTCCCCGGGGGGGCGAGCGGAGCGGACGCGGGCGAGCGCGCAAAGCCGTGGCCCGTGGCTGTGCAACCCACCGCGGCCGCGCGCCGCTACCGCGGGACCCATGCGTGCAGCAGGGAGGGCGAACCGAGCCCACTCGAGTCCTAGCTGCCCTGCTGCGCCCAGACCCGCCCATTCCCGACGCGGGCCAGCGCCTCGGGGGCGAGCACCTCGAGCACGCGTTGGAGAACGCGCGGATCTCTCAGCAGCTTCGTGTGGCCCGCGTTGGGGAGCGGCTCGAGCACCGCGCCCCGCCACGCCGCGGCGATCCGCGCGCCGTGGGCGAACGGCACCTCGCGATCCGCGGGGTCGTGCAGCAGGAGCGCCGGCGTGGTCAGCCGCCTGGCCACGGCGGGGACGGACATCAGATCCACCTTCTCTCCCCGGCTGCGCAGGAAGTCCTCGATCCTCGCCAGCATCCCCTGCGCCCGCTCGGGCGGCAGGTCGAAGACGCGCGCGATGTTCTCCGTGTAGTGGGCCATCTCCGCCGCGGGCGCGAGCAGCACCACCTGCTCCGCGGAGAGCCCCGCATCCAGGGCCAGCGCGGTGGCCGCGCCGCCCAGCGAGTGCGCCACCACCGCGCGCACCCCGCCCGCCGCCCTGGCCGCGGCGAGCACCGCGTCCCGCATCTCCAGCAGCGTCAGCTCGCGGCCACCCGAGTTGCCGTGGCCCAGGTGGTCGAACAGCACCACCCGCTCGCCCGCCGTCAGCAGCGCCTCCGCCAGCGGCGCCAGCTGCGCGGCGTTCCCATTCCACCCGTGGACGAGCAGCGTGGTGGACGCGCCCTCCCCCCACTCCCACGCCGCCACCCGCTCGCCCGCGACCCTCACCGACAGCGGCTCGCCCGCCCAGCCGTGCAGGTGCGGCACCCGCCCCTGGCCCCTTCGCACCGGCGTCCGGAACAGCTGCAGCGCCCGCCGCTCCACCCAGCCCGTGGAGACCAGCCCGAGCGCCGCCAGCTGCCAACTCAAGACTCGAACGGTCGTGCTTTTATCTGACGAAACCGCGCGCTTCGCTGTGGCCATGGCGTGCTCCCGATAGAGGGGAAATTCCCTGCATCCGCCCGTGCGTGCGCCCGCCGGCGCCGCCCCGTGCAGGACAATATTTACGACCGACCGTGCTTTTTCGTCAAGTCGTCGCGCAAGCGCGTGGAATCCGGTTGCACTCCACCGGAGCGCGCGGGTTCTAACTCCCGAAGAAGGTTGACGGCAGAACGCTCCAGCCGGTTTGGTGGGGCCTTTCCACCCGCAGGGGAGGCTTCGCCCGAGGCCTCGTGGAGGACGGGGAATCCGCGGCAACGCTTAGCAACCCGCGCGGTGTTACGCCGCGCTTGCCAACGTGCCTTGCATTCTTCACGACCCGGTTCGGCACTCGGAGCCCATCGGTGTCCTCGCCCGCAGCTGGGTAGGGGACCTGACGGTCCCCGCGGGCCATGAGGACACCGATGGGCTCCTTTAGTGGACCCAGCTCGTCCTTGGATCGTTCGTAAGCGCTGCGGACTCCCCGTCCTCGACGGGGCCTCTTTCAGGGGAAGCGTCAGGTTAGAAGCGTGGCGGACTCCGACGAGGAGAAGGCGAAGCTCTTCAAGCGCCTCTACGGCGCCAGCCTGCACACCGTGATGGAGCGGATGCGGGTGCACGGCTTCTGGCCCACGGGGGTGGGGCTGCCGGCAGATCCCCCGGACGAGGCGAAGGAGCGGGCGCAGGTCCAGGCGGAGCTGACGAGCCTGCGCGCCACCTACGGCGCGAAGGTGGACGTGGAGAAGGCGCTGCGCGAGGAGCGCGTGCGCCGCTGGCAGGCGAGCAAGGCGCGGCGGGCGAACGCGCGCGCGGCCTTGCTCGAGAAGTTGAAGCAGCGGCGCGAGGCCTACGCGGCGCTCAAGGCCGGCACCGTGGTGCACGCCGGGGAAGGCGTGAGCGCGGGGCTCTCCTTCGCCGGCGCGGACGCGCAGAAGCTGCTGGGGCTGGGGCTGCCGGTCATCGGCACCGCGGCGGAGCTGGCCACGGCGCTGGGGGTGAGCCTGCCCAAGCTGCGCTGGCTCACCTACCACCGGCGGGCGGCCGCGCTGGTGCACTACCACCGCTACGGCATCCCCAAGAAGACGGGCGGCCTGCGCAACATCTCCGCGCCCAAGCCGGCGCTGGCGAAGGCGCAGCGCTGGGTGCTGCAGCAGCTGCTCTCGCGGCTGCCGGTGAGCGCGCAGGCGCACGGCTTCGTGAAGGGGCGCGGCACGGTGAGCAACGCCAGCGCGCACCTGGGCAGGCCGGTGGTGGTGAACCTGGACGTGAAGGACTTCTTTCCGTCCATCACCTTCGCGCGGGTGCGCGGGCTGTTCGGGAAGCTGGGCTACGGCGGGCAGGTGGCCACGCTCCTGGCGCTCCTGTGCACCGAGCCGCCGCGCGTGGCCACGGCGCTGGACGGTAAGAAGCTCTTCGTGGCGCTGGGAGACCGGCGGCTGCCCCAGGGCGCGTGCACCAGCCCGGCCATCACGAACCTCTTGTGCATGAGGCTGGACAAGCGGCTCTCGGGGCTCGCCCGGCGGCACGGCGCCGGCTACACGCGCTACGCGGACGACCTGACCTTCTCCCTCCCCTCGCCCGAGGCCACCGGGAAGGTGCTCAAGAGCGCGCGGTCGATCCTGCGATCCGAAGGCTTCGACGAGCACCCGGAGAAGACGCGCGTCATGCGCAAGGGACGGCGGCAGGAGGTGACCGGGCTGACGGTCAACCGGAAGCTCTCCATCCCGAGAGACGAGCTCCGACAGCTGCGCGCAATTGTCCACAATGTCGGCAAGCACGGTCTGGAGAGCCAGAACCGGAACAACCACCCGCACTTCGAGAGCTACCTGCGCGGGCGGATCGCCTACGTGCACATGGTGGAGCCCGCGAAGGCGGCCGCGCTGCGTGCGAAATTGGACGCGGCGCTGGACCGCGGGGCTTGATCCTGGCGCGCGCGCCAATGGCATACTCCGCCGCGCTTCCCACCTTCCTTCGTCGAGTTTGCCTATGTCGCTCTCGCCTCCGCGCCCGGCCGTCGTGTCCCTTCCGCTCGAGCGCGACGCCGAGACCCGCGAGCGCGAGGAGCTGGGGCGCCTGCTCGGCGTGGCCACCACCCTCTCCTTCCAGCCGGACGCGCGGCTGTCGGTGACCAGCAATGATCCCGGGCTGCGGATCATCGGCGAGGGGCCGGGGACGTGGCGCTTCGCGGGCACGCCCCGCAGCGGCGGCGCGGTGCGCGTGCAGCTGCCTGGCGCGAGCGCGGTGGAGATCTCCTTGAACCAGATCCGCACCCAGCACCAGGTGCTGGAGGCGCTGGTGGGCGCGCTGCCGCAGGGCTACGAGGCGGTGCTCCACAGCCGCCCGGGCAGCGAGCTGATCTTCTCGCTCGGGCGCCGCGTGGAGCGCCCCGCGCCGATCGACTTCGGCGTGGAGGTGAACCTCGCCAACGACCCCGGCCAGCGGGTCCGCTTCACCGGCGGGGACACCCTCTCCATCTCCGGGCGCGCCACGGGCGGGGGGATCATCCCCTCCATGCTCTGCGTGACGATCGACGGGACGCGCCTTCGGCTCGCGGTGGTCGCCGGGGAGAGCGCGCACCAGGTGGCGAGCAAGCTCGCCGCGGCGCTGCCCGCGGGGTTCGCCGCGCGCGTCCAGGGAACCGACCCGGTCAGCGTGCAGCTCCACCGCTGCTGAGCTTCGAGCTTGGCGGTTGAACGTGAAGCTCAATCCCTGAGCCGCTGATCCGCGCGGACTCGCTGGTCACCCCACCCACGGTCACCTGGCACGCGGCGTGTAGTCGCGCCCGCCATGCGACCTCTCCTGCTCGTCCCCTGCGCCGCGCTCCTGTGCTGCAGCCCCGTCCCGGCGACGCTCGCGGGTGACGGCGAGCACGGCAGCGGCGCGGGCGAGGACGGCGGCACCGCTCCGGTCACCCCCAACCAGCCGCCGGCCACGGGGGAGCTGAGCGAGGACGGCGGAAACTGCGGCGTGCAGAAGTTCACGCTGGGGCGGCAGTCGCCGGACCTCCTGATCGTCCTGGACGCCTCGGGCTCGATGGAGGACCCGCTCAGCGGCGCGGGCTCGCGCTGGAGCGCGGTGACGTCCGTCCTCAAGCAGACCGTCTCCAGCACGCAGGCGGACATCGGCTGGGGGCTGGAGATCTTCCCGGTGAAGAACGACTTCACCTGCGCGATCGGCGGAGAGGTGAAGGTGCCGGTGGGGCCGCAGCGCTCGGCGGAGATCTCCAAGGCGCTGGACGCGCACACGCCCACGGGCGGCACCCCCACCGCGGGGGCGATCCGGACCGGGCTGGCGCACCTGCTCGCGGCCGGGGGGACCAACCCCAAGTTCATGCTCCTGGCCACGGACGGCCTGCCCACCTGCGCGGCCATCCCCACCAGCTGCAGCTGCCCCTCCGGCCAGACGCCGCAGACGGTGGGCGGCGTGGGGCAGTGCTGCACCAACAACAACGGCGCCAGCAGCTGCACCAGCTGCCCGCAGGTCCCCACGCCGGAGACGTTCCGCGCGCTGCGCGAGGCCGCGGAGAAGGGCGTCCACACCTTCGTGGTGGGCGTGGGCCTGGCGGCGGAGGAGACGGCGAACCTGGACGAGATGGCGATCGCCGGGAAGGAGCCGCGGGCCGGCACGCCGCGCTTCTACGCCGTCTCCAACCAGAGCGAGCTGGTCTCCTCCATCAACTCCATCTCCAAGGGGATCATCTCCTGCACCTTCGCGCTCTCCGCGCCGCCGCCGCGGCCGGAGTGGGTGAACATCCTCATCAACGGACAGAAGGTGCCGAAGGACCCGGCCCACGTGGAGGGCTGGGACTACGGCGGGGGAGCCACGAGCAGCCTCCAGTTCTTCGGCTCCTACTGCAAGACGCTCCAGGACAACGCGCCCGGCACCACCGTCACCGCCGTCTACGGCTGCGGGCTGAACTGAAAGCCACAAGGGAGAACGAACATGAAGGCGGTTCATGCTTGGGCGCTCGCGCTCTGCGGCGGCGCAATCCTGGGAGCGTGGGCGTGCGCGCCGAGCGGCGCCACCATGGGGGGCTCCGGTGAGCCGCCGGCCGCTCACCCGGACTCGGGGTCCGGCTCGGTCGAGGGCCATGGCGGCACCGAGGAGGAGCTCAGCCCGGATGGCGGCAACTGCGGGCTCGAGAAGTTCGTGCCCTCGCGCCTGCCGCCGGAGATGTTGATCGTCCTCGACCAGTCCGGCTCCATGGATGACCCCGCCTCGTCCGGCGGCAGCAAGTGGAGCCAGACGGCGGAGGCCATGCGCCAGACGGTGAAGAGCTCTCAAGGAGACATCGCCTGGGGGATCGAGTTCTTCCCGCTGCAGGGCGACACCTCCTGCACCGTCCCCCAGACCGTCTCCGTCCCGGTGGGGCTCAACCAGGGCACGCAGATCGTGGACGCGATCAACCGGCAGTCCCCCGCGGGCGGCACCCCCACCGCGCAGGCGGTGCTCGCCGCCATGGAGCACCTGAGCCAGCGCACCACGCCCAACCCCAAGTTCATCCTGCTCGCCACGGACGGCAAGCCGAGCTGCCCGGACTTCGACGCGGCCTGCACCTGCCCGGACGGGACGCCGTCCAAGACGGGGCCCAGCGGCCAGCCCTGCTGCGACCAAGGGATCGTCTGCCTCTCCTGCGGGATCGTCGTGCCGGAGGCGACCACCGTGACGGCGATCGAAAAGGCCGCCGCCAAGGGCATCCACACCTTCGTGGTCGGCATCGCGCTCGAGGCGAAGGAGACCGCGGCGATGGACAAGATGGCGGAGGCGGGCAAGGAGGCGCGCGCCGCCACCCCGCGCTTCTTCCCGGTCGCCAGCCAGGCGGAGCTCTCCACCACCATCAACTCCATCGCCAAGGGCGTGCTCTCCTGCACGCTGACGCTCTCCAAGGAGCCGCCCAACCCGCTCTTCGTGGGCGTCTTCTCGGATGGCCAGAAGGTGTCCCGAGATCCCAAGCGCGTGGACGGGTGGGAGTGGGTCACCCCCACCTCGCTCCAGCTCTTCGGCCCGCCCTGCGAGAAGCTGAAGGCCGGCGGCGCGGCGAAGCTGGAGGTCGTCTTCGGCTGCTCGTTGATCAACTGAGGCTCAGCCAGGCTGCCCGGAGCCACCGCAGGAGGGGTTGAAGTGCAGCGGCTCCCCCTGCGCGGCCTCGTACTCCTCCGGGGTGAGCGCCCCCTCCTCCGCCATCTTCGCCAGCAGCTCCGAGAGCCGCTGCTCCCAGAGCTCCGAGAGCCCGCGCAGGTGGTAGCCGTGGTAGCGCACCGGGTTGGGCAGGATGGTGGCGAGGAAGGCCGCCTCCTTCGGCGTGAGCTCCCGGGCGTCCTTGGCGAAGTAGTGCTGCGCCGCCGCGCCCACGCCGTAGAGGCCCGGGCCCCACTCCACCGCGTTGAGGTAGACCTCCAAGAGCCGCTCCTTGGGGACGGCGGCCTCGAGCGAGACCGTCACCACCGCCTCGCGGACCTTGCGGGCCAGCGTGTGCTCGGAGGAGACGAAGAGGTTCTTCGCCAGCTGCTGGCTGAGGGTGGAAGCGCCGCGCACCCGCCGGTGCATCAGCGCGTCCACGATGGAGCTGCGCAGCTCCATGAAGTCGAAGCCGGGGTGCGCCATGAAGCCGGCGTCCTCGCTGGTCATCACCGCCTTGGCCACTTGCGGCGGCAGCTCGGCGAGCGGGACGTAGCGCGGGTTCTTCGGCCCCACCACCACCGGCCAGCTGCGCCCATCCGAAGAGACGGCGGCGTAGCGCACCTCGCCGGCGAGCGTCCCCTGCGCACGAGACTGCCTTCGCGCATCGTCCAGCTCCAGCTTCACCTCCAGCGTCCAGTCGTCCGGCTGGCGCAGCGGCCCCTCCCAGCGCGCGCGCAGCCCCACCGTGCCCGCGAACTGCGGCGCGCCGGGCGGCGGACCCAGCTCCCCGGGCAGCGCCGCGGCGAGCGCGGCGTAGGTGACCGGCAGCACCTGCGCGGTGAGCCGGACCTTCTTCTCCGAGGTGAGCCCGAGCGCGCCGGCCAGCTGCACCCTCACCGCCTGCTCCGGCGCGCCGAGCCACACGGTGGCGCTGGGGAGCGAGAGCTCTACCGGGGTGACGGCGAGCGACGCCTCGAGCCCACCGGTGAGGCCAGTGAGCGGGGCGCGGGAGAGCCGGCTTTGCGTCAGCGAGGCCTGCTCCACGCTGAGCGAGAGCTGGCCGCGGGCGGTGCGCTGCGCGCGGTCGTACTCGCCGCTGAACGTGCCAGAGAGCTGCGCGGAGGCGTCCAGGCCCGCGAGCAGCGACGCGGGCTCCCGCTCCGCCGCGGCGGTGGTGGCGAGCCAGCGCGCCGAGCGCAGCTGGAGCCGCTGCGCCTGCGCCTGCACCGTGCCGCGCGCGCCGTCCCGCTCCACCTGCACGCGCAGCTCGCCGCCGTCCGGCAGCGCGAGCCTGACGCGCACCTGCGCGCCGGCGACCCGCAGGGAGCCCTCGAAGGGGCCGAGCTCCGGCGCGAGCAGCGGGCTGCGCCGCTGGACCAGCTTCAACCCATCAAAGGAGAGAGCAGGGAGCGCTGAGCCCTCGCCTACTCCCGGACGCGGCCCCTTGCGCTCGGGGAGCACCACGTCATCCAGCGCCACGCGGGCGCGCTCCAGGTGGACGGCCGCGGGCTCCATCCGGCCGCGCAGCAGCGCGCGCAGCGAAGGAGTGACCGTCACCTCCTCGACAGTGAGCCAGTCGCCCTTCCCCAGCCGCAGCGGGCCAAGCCGCACCGAGAGCCCCAGTCCGCCGCGGAGGGAGCCTTCCAGGTGCGCCTCGCCGAGCCGCGCCTCCAGCTGCCGCTCCACCGCCTCGCGCGCGCGGGCCTGCACCGGCGGGAGCCAGAGCAGCGCGCGCAGCCCCACGCCCCAGCACAGCAGCAGCGCGCCCGAAAGCCACGCCGCTCGTCGCCCTCGCCTTCGCCAGCTCGGCTCCACGGCGCCGGTGCTTCGCGCGAAACGGCGCGGCCGTCAAACGCGGCGTGCGCTCGATGCTGGGCGTACGGGCGGGGGCCTGAATGGGACTGTGATGGTTCAGGGTCGCGCTCGCCGGCGCCGGGCCTATCCCGCGCAGGAGCGCTCCGGCCTCGGTGGAGTCCGCCTCACCCGCTTGCTCCCGGGGAGCACGGCACGAGGTCTCGATGCCAGAACTGGGGTCACTAAGTTCCAATGTCAGAACTTAGTGACCCCAGTTCGGAAGAGCGCCCACTCCGCTCGCGCAAGGCACTGCAACCCACCGCGGGCGGAGCGCTGCACTCGGAGTCGCAGTCGGCACCGGCGCCCCGCGACCCTGAACCCACTCTGCTGCTATGGGCCTTGCTGCGCTCGCGCCGCCCAGCGACCTGATCCCCGCAACTGACAACTCAGAGGCGACACCGCTCCGGCTCAATCGGGGGCCCTGGGCTGGCGAGCGGCGGGCGGATGGTGGTAGTTCCCTCCCCCCGCCGCGCGAGCGGGGTGCAGTCAAAGGGGCAGTCACTTTTTTCGAGGCTGCGATGTCCGGTGCGAAGCAACACCCCGGCCCCACGCTGGCACGGCGAGCGCTCCTCGCCGCGGCGCTGCTGGCCGCCTGCGGGCCCCAGGTCGAAGGCGAGGAGCCGCCGCTCGGCGAGCTGGCGCAGGGGCTCACCACCACGTCCTTCCAGAACGGGCTGCTGCCCACCGCCGGGTACGCCGGGCAGACCGACACCACCATCACCGCGGGCTTCCCGTCAGACACCTTCGGCAGCGAGAACACCGTCTACATCGACGGGGACGACTTCACCTACTTCGTCACCCGCGGCCTGCTGCGCTGGACGCTCACCGGCATCCCCGCGGGGAGCGTGGTGGAGTCCGTCTCCCTCACGGTGAACATGGTGGAGCAGTCCAACGCCCCCGTCGCCGTCTACGGCGTCCGCCAGAGCTGGAGCGAGACCACGGCGACGTGGCTGCAGCGCAGCACCAACAACCCCTGGCAGACACCGGGCGCAGGTGGGACCAACGACCGCGGCACCACGCTGGAGACGCTGCCGGCGGGCGTCTTCAACGGCCTGGGCTTCCGCACCGCGAACTTCGGCCAGGCGGTGCGCTGCCAGGTGCAGCGCTGGGTGGACGCGCCGGCCACGAACTTCGGGTTGAACCTCCTCACCTCGAGCGGCGATGGGATGGACTTCTCCTCCAACCAGGAGCCCAGCGCCGGGCTGCGCCCGAAGCTGACCGTGGGCTACTCGCCCGCCGGGACGCCGTCCCCCTGCATCCCGGACGCGGGCGTGCCGGACAGCGGCACCTCCCTGCCGGACGCGGGGCGCGACGCGGGCACCGTCACCCCGGACGGCGGCACCGTCAGCGCCGACGGCGGCACCGTCACCTCCGACGGCGGCACCGTCACGCCGGAGGAGGACGCGGGCCTGAGCGAGCCCACGCCGGAGCTGCCGATCGGCCGCAACGTGCGCGGCTTCGACTGCCAGAGCGTCCCGGGCGTGGGGCCGCTCGGGTTGCTGCTGTGCCTGCGCCTCGCGGCGCGCCGGGTGCGGCGATGAGGCGCGCGCTCTGGCTCGCGGCGTGCGTGGCCACCTCCGCGCTCGCGGCGGAGAAGCCCTCCGAGTTGATCTCCCTGGGCACGCGCCAGCTGGACGCGATGCAGTTCGACCTCGCGCAGAAGACGTTCGAGCAGCTGCTGGCGCTGCCGGAGCTGGCGCGCGAGCACGTCAAGCGCGGCTACGAGGGCCTGGCGTTGAGCGCGGCGGTGGTGCACGACGACGCGCGCTCGGAGTGGGCCTTCAAGCGCCTGCTGTCCATGGCGCCGGATTGGCAGCCGCCGGGGTGGTTCTCCGCGCGGGCGCCGTTCGAGCGGGCGGAGAAGTACTGGTTCACCCGGAGCCCGCCGCAGCTGCGCGTGAAGCACGCGCCCGAGTTCACCCCGGGCCTGGAGTTCACCGTCTCGCTGGACATCCCGTCCGACCCGCTGGGCACGGTACAGACCATCCGCGTGCAGTGGAGCACCGAGACCGGCGGCGGGGTGCTGGAGACGCAGACGCCGATGGTGGAGATCCCCGGCAAGGCGCTCACCGGCAACCGGCTGGAGCTGACCCTCCGCGGCCTCAACGACAAGCGCGCCACCGTGCTGGAGCTCGAGCCCATCCAGATCCCCGCCACCATGCTGGGGCTGGACGTCTCGGCGCCGCTCATCGCCGCGCCGGAGCCCGCCGCGGGCGAGGGCGCCACGGCGAAGGTGTCCCGGCGGGACGAGCCGGAGGACCCGGCCGAGTGGGGAGACACCTCCCGCCGCAAGGTGCGCTGGTTCCGGCGCTCGGACCTGCGCACCGGCCGGCTGAGCCTCTACGGCGAATTCTTCACCCAGGTGCTCAACCGCGGCCTGGGCGGCTCGATGGGGCTCACCTGCGGGCTGACGCGCTGGCTCTCCATCGGCGCCGGCGCCACCGCGGGCAGCAGCTTCGGCGGCGAGGTGCACCTGGCGCTCGAGCCCTTCACCTCGCTCAAGGTGGTCCACCCGCGGCTCTCCCTGCGCGGCACCGCCAACCCGTGGAACAAGGCGCTGGTGCTCGGCGGCGGCGGCCAGCTCGGCGCGGCGATTGATCTCGGGCCCGGCCGCGCCGTGGCGGGCTTCGCGGTGGAGGCCTACGCCGTGCCCGAAGGGCTCAACCCGCTCGCGGGGATGTTCACGGTCGCCTACGAGCTGGACGTGGTGGCGCCGGCTCCCGTCAACTAACGCGCAGTTCTGGGGTATAGGGTCGCCGCGCCTTCGCCGATGCGGCTACTTCAGAACACCATCCAGGAGTACGCGTGGGGGTCCCACAGCGCCATCCCCGCGCTGCTCGGCCGCCCCTCGCCCAGCGCCAAGCCCCAGGCCGAGCTCTGGATGGGGGCGCACCCGGCGGCGCCTTCACGGGTGGAGCACCACGGCCGCTGGGTCTCCCTGCTGGAGGTGCTGGCGGAGGACCCGCCCGCCCAGCTGGGGGCACCGCTGGTCGCGCGCTACGGCGGGCGGCTCCCCTTCCTCTTCAAGGTGCTCGCCGCGAAGCAGCCGCTCTCGCTGCAGGCGCACCCCAACCTCGCGCAGGCCGAAGAGGGCTTCGCGCGGGAGAGCGGCGCGCGGATCCCCCTGGACGCGCCCAACCGCTGCTACAAGGACGCCAACCACAAGCCGGAGATCCTCGTGGCGCTGGGGAGCTTCGAGGCGCTCTGCGGCTTCCGGCCGGCGGAGGAGACGAGGGAGATCTTCAGCGCGCTCCAGGTCTCCGAGCTGGAGCCCGCCATCTCCACGCTGCAGGCGACGCCGGACGTGCGCGGCGTGCGCGCGGTGTTCCACGGCCTGATGAAGCTGCCGGCCGAGGCGCGCGCGGACGTGGCGCGGGCGTGCGTGGAGGGCTGCCGCGCCCACGTCACGGTGGGCGGCGTGTGGACGCGCGAGTGCGCCTGGGCGATGAAGCTCGGCGAGCTCTACCCCGGGGACATTGGCGCGGTGACGTCGCTCATGCTGAACCTGCTCCACCTGGAGGACGGCGAGGCGATCTACCTGCCCGCCGGCAACCTGCACGCCTATCTGGAGGGCGTGGGGGTGGAGCTGATGGCCAACTCGGACAACGTGCTGCGCGGTGGGCTCACCCCCAAGCACGTGGACGTCCCGGAGCTGTTGCGCGTGCTGGACTTCACCCCGGGCCGGGTGGTGCCGCTCACGGCCGAGCCGACCGCGCCTAACGAGCGGACCTACGCCACGCCCACCCCGGAGTTCCGCCTCACGCGCGTGGACTTGAGGGCCGGCGAGCGCTGCACGCCCGAGCGGCGGGGCCCGGAGATCCTCCTCTGCACGGAAGGCCCGGTGCGGGTGACGGGCGGGGCCGGCGAGCTGACCCTGGCGCGTGGCAGCTCGGCCTTCGTCGCGGCGAGCGAGCCGCAGTACACGCTGCACGGGCCGGGCGCGCTCTTTCGGGCCACGGCGGGCGAGTAGACGTTGTAGAACTCTGCGCTCCATGGCCGAGCCCAAGGGACGTGCGTCGCGCAGCTTGCCGCTGGTCGGGGTGATCATGGGCAGCCGCAGCGACGCGGAGCACCTGGCGCCCGCGCGCGAGCTGCTCTCCGAGCTGGGGATCCCCCACGAGGCGCGGGTGGTCTCCGCGCACCGCACGCCGGAGTGGATGTTTCAGTACGCGCGCACCGCGGAGGAGCGCGGCCTCAAGGTGATCATCGCCGCCGCGGGCGGGGCGGCGCACCTGCCGGGCATGGTGGCCACGAGCACGCTGCTGCCGGTGCTGGGGGTGCCCATGCCCACCACCGTGCTGGCGGGCGTGGACTCGCTGCTCTCCATCGTGCAGATGCCCAAGGGCGTGCCGGTGGGGACGCTGGCGGTGGGCAAGCCGGGCGCGGCGAACGCGGCGCTGCTCGCGGCGCAGATCCTCTCGCTGGGGGACCCCGCGCTGAAGAAGCGGCTGGCGGCCTGGCGCAAGTCGCGCACCGACGAGGTGATGAAGGACACGCAGGCATGAGCCCCATCCTCCCGGGCAAGACGCTGGGCATCCTCGGCGGCGGCCAGCTGGGGCGGATGACGGCGATGGCGGCGCGCGCGCTGGGCTACCGCGTCCACGTGCTGGATCCAGATCCCGAGTGCGCGTGCGCGCCGGTGGTGGACCGGCTGATTACGGCGCCGTTCGACGACGCGGCGGCCGCCGAGGAGCTCGCCAAGGGCTGTGACGTGGTGACGCTGGAGATCGAAAAGGTCTCCACCGAAGGCCTTCGCCGCGCCGCCGCGCACGCGCCGGTGCGCCCCGGGGCCGGGGTGCTGGAGATCATCCAGGACAAGGGGCGCCAGAAGACGTGGCTGAAGGACCGCGGCTTCCCGGTGGGCCCGTTCACGCTCGCCTCCACGGACGCGGCGGTGCGCGAGGGCTGCGCGCGCTTTTCCCAGCGCGCCTTCGTCAAGCGCTGCGAGGGCGGGTACGACGGGCGGGGCCAGGTGACGGTGGAGAGCGCGGCGGAGGCGAACGCCGCGTTCGCGCTGCTCGGCGCGGCGCCCTGCATCGTCGAGCAGGCGCTGGCGCTCGAGGCGGAGCTCTCGGTGCTGGTGGCGCGCCGCCCTTCGGGGGAGCTGGCCGCGTACCCGCCGGCGCTCAACCACCACGAGCAGCGGATATTGGAGACCTCTCAGCTGCCCGCGCCCTTGCCGGGCGCGCTGCTCGAGCAGGCCACCGCGCTGTGCAAGCGGGTGGCGGAGGCGCTGGCGGTGGAGGGCGTGCTGGTGGTGGAGCTGTTCTTGCTCAAGGACGGCGCGCTGGTGGTGAACGAGCTGGCGCCGCGGCCGCACAACACCTTCCACGCCACCGAGGTGGCCTGCGTCACCAGCCAGTTCGAGCAGCTGGTGCGCGCGGTGTGCGACCTGCCGCTGGGCACGTGTGAAGTGATGCGGCCCGCGGCGATCATCAATTTGCTCGGGGACCTCTGGATGGGGCGCGAGCAGGTCCCCTTCGACGCGGCGCTGGCCGTTCCGTGCACGCGGCTGCACCTCTACGGCAAGGGCGTGGCGCGGCCGGGGCGGAAGATGGGGCACCTCTCGGCGGTGGGCCACACGCCGCAGGAGGCGCTCGCCCGGGTGAAGGAGGCCAAGCGCCGGCTGGCGGGCGAGGCGCCGTGAACGAGCGCTACGCCACGCTCGCGTCCGAGAGCGAGCGGCACCGCTTCGGCGAGCTGTTGGTGGAGAGCTTCGCCGCGCAGCAGAGCGACATCCCCAACTGGTTTGCCAACGCCGGCGCGGAGCACCTGCGCGGCTACTTCCGCGGCGCCGAGCAGGTGGGCGGGCTCATCCACGTGCCGATGGGGCAGTTCTACGGCGGCCGCTCGCTGCGGATGGGCGGGATCGCCGGGGTGGTGACCTCGCCGGTGGCGCGCGGCACCGGCAGCGCCACGCGGATGATGCGTGCGGCGCTGGGGGAGCTGCGCAAGAGCGGCTACCCGCTCTCGGCGCTCTACCCCGCCACGCAGACGGTCTACCGCCGCGTGGGCTACGAGCAGGCCGGGGCGCGCTTCGAGCTGCAGAGCGAGCTGGTGCACGCGCCGGAGGGGGACCGGGCGCTGGCGATGCGGGCCTTCGTGCCGTCCGACCTGCCGGCGGTGCAGCGGCTCTACGCCGAGCAGGCGCGCCGCCGCGCGGGGTGGGTGGACCGGGGCAGCTACATCTGGAACCGCATCCAGCGCCCGCGCGGAGTGCAGGCCAGCGGGTACGTGGTGGAGGCCGGCGGCCAGCTCGCGGGCTACGTCTTCTTCACGCGCGTGCCCAAGGCGTCGCTGCGGCACCAGCTGGTGCTCACCGACTGGATGGCGCGCGACGCCGCCGCTTGGCGCCGGCTGCTCTGCTTCCTGAAGGATCACGACTCGCTGGGTGACGGGATGACCTGGCACGGCGGGCCGGATGAGCCGCTCTTGCTCCTGTGGAAGGAGCAGCAGGTGAAGGTGCAGCTGCTGGACTACTGGTGCCTGCGGATTTTGGACGTGGAGGCCGCGCTCGTTGGGCGTGGCTACCCACGCGGGCTGAGCGGGAGCCTCACGCTCGCGGTGGAGGACCCGCTCTTCCCGGAGAACGCGCGCCGCTACGGGCTGCACGTGCAGGGCGGCGCGGGGCACGTGACGGACGGGAGCGACGGCGGGCTGCGGCTGGGCATCAACGCGCTCGCCACGCTCTACGCCGGCCACCGCAGCGCCAGCGAGCTGGCCGCGCTCGGCTGGGTGGAGGGGACGCCGGACGCGCTCGAGACCGCGGACGCGCTCTTCTCCGGCCCCACGCCGAGCATGCGGGACATGTTCTAAAGCCGCTGAGCCAGAGCCAACGACGGGTGGGCCAAGAGGGACTCGGGTCGTTCACTTTCGCGCGGCGCCGTGCGCGCATGGAGCCCTCGGCGCCGCTTCGAACCGCATTGGGTTGCCCTGCTTGCGCTCGGCGGCAGTGGGCGCTTGGGCAGGAGTGCGTGCGAACTGTGAATGGATCTGGGGATCCCAGCCCCGTACCCATTCACAGTTCCCTCCGAGCGCCCGAGCGGCGGGACGCCCACTCACGGATGACGAGGCTGTGCAGCCCGACGCGGCTCGAGTGCGCCACCGAGGGGCCCATCCGAGCACGGCGCTCCACGAACCGAACCTCCCGAGTCCCTATGGGCCCTGTGCGCACCGACCCACCTCGGGCTTGATTCTTGGCCGCCCGCGCAGCCGTGGCACGCTCTCGGCTCTCCCAACAGGAGCCTCCTTCGTGCGCCTCTTCCTTGCCTCGGCTCTCCTCGTCAGCGCGCTGCTCATCGGCTGCACCGGCAACGACGACCACACCGGCTTCGCCTGCAGCGGCGCCACGGTGAGCTTCAGCAGCGACGGCTGCCAGACCCGCATCACCAACTCGAAGTGCACCGGCGGCCGCTCCGAGGTCCGCGACGCCGGCACCACCACGCAGCTGTGCTGTGTGTTCGAGCACTGCGCCACCGACCCGTTTCCGGAATTCCACAGCCCCTGAGGGCAGCGGCTGCAACGTCCTCGATCCACGGCGGCACCCAGGCTAGGAGGCGGTCCCCTTCACCAGGAGACCCCGAATGGCGCGGACCAGCACGTACCTCAACTTCGAGGGCAAGACCGAGGAGGCCTTCAACTTCTACAAGGCCGCCTTCGGCACCCAGTTCACCCAGCCCATCCGCCGGATGGGCGAGGTCCCGCCGGCGCCCGGCATGCCCAAGCTCACCGACGCGGAGCTGAAGAGGGTGCTGCACGTGGAGCTGCCCATCACCGGCGGGCACATCCTGATGGGCACGGACACGCTGGAGTCCATGGGGCACAAGCTCACGTTCGGGAACAACATGAGCATCAACCTGGAGCCGGACACGCGCGCGGAGACGGAACGGCTCTTCAAGGCGCTCGGCCAGGGCGGCAAGGCCGAGATGCCGCTCATGGACATGTTCTGGGGCGGCTACTTCGGCTCGCTCGAGGACAAGTTCGGCGTGCGGTGGATGTTCAACTGCGCGGAGAAGAAGGCCTAGTTCCGGAAGATGCTGCTGAGGTCGGAGCATCCCGTTCACCCCGAGCGACGCGCCCGAAAGGTTCACAGCCTCTCGGGGTGAACGCGAACAGCGGGGCTAGGTCGGATCCACCGGCGCCAGGCTCACCTTGATGTGGTGCGAGGGCGGGTTGGCGTACTCGCGCGCGGTCACTTCGCGCACGCGCGGGTCGGTGTCGGCGGGGCCGGAGTTCGGCTCAGCCTGCTGGCCGCCGGTGTACGGCCCCACGCCGGGCTCTTCAGAGAGCTCGGTGCCGAGGTCGTACAGGCGCAGGTCCCCGGTGAGCGGACCGAACAGCGCCTGCTGTCCGTCGAACAGCTCCACGCCCTCCTCCGGGGTGCCGAAGAACCAGTCGTTGGACCAGCCGAACATGGTGACCAGCGAGAGGCGGTCTCCCGGCTTGGCGGAGAAGGTCAGCTCGTAGGCGTTGCCGAAGGTGATGGCGCTGGGGTTCTCGCGGCCCACCGGCGTGTCGAAGACGGCCACGCGCGAGGAGAGCGCGGGGGGCGTGGCCTTCAGCGTCTTGCCGAGCGTCTCCGCCACGCCGTCCTCGGCGATGCGCTCCAGCCCCTGCCCGCGGTCCGGCTCGCCGAGCGTGAAGAGCGGCGCGCGCCCGCGGTGCACCACCAGCACGCCCTGGGAGAGGCCGGTGGGCACGCCCGAGCGCGGCCGCAGCGAGGCCTCGAGCATCGTGTGCGCGCCCATCTCGGCGATCTGCTCCAGGCCCTGGCCGCGGTCCGGCTGGCCCTGGGTGAAGAGCGGCTCGGTGCCGGTGGCCACCGCCCAGACTCCCGGCGAGATGCGGACCGGCCGCGGACCCGCGGAGGTCTGCAGGGTGCTCGCGTCATCGGAGACGTTCTGCAGCCGCAGCCGGAAGGTGCCGTTGCGGTAGTCGAGCGTGGCGCGGATCATGGCGGACACCGCGGGCAGCGTGAACTTGCGGCCGTCCGTCAGCGTCACGCTCCCCTCGAGCCGCCGCACCACGCGGGTGGGGTCCAACGCGCCGGGGCCGTCCACCGAGCGCCCCTGGTTGGGGCCGGTGTGAGGGCCGACGCCCGGCTCCTCGTCTACTTCAGTGCCCACGTCCCAGAGGTAGACCTTGGAGGTGACGTCCCCGGTGATCGGCGCGCCGTTCTCGAACAGCTCCAGCCCACGCGCCTCGGGGGCGAAGACCCAGTCGTTGCTGGCGCCGAGCATGGTGGCGAAGGCCAGACGCTGGCCGCGCGCGGCCGTGAAGCTCACCTCGTACGCCTCGCCCGGGGCGATCGCGCCGGGGTCCGCCTTGCCCACCGCCACCGCGAAGCCGCCGCTCTTGAGCTGCTGGTAGTTGGAGACGTTCTCCAGCCGCAGCCGGAACTGGGTGGAGCCGGGCTCGGTGCCTTCCGGCGGCGTGGAGGTCCCGCTGCCGCACGCGGCGGCGAAGGGGAGCAGGCAAAGCGGGAGGTACTTCGCGAGGCGCGACGGCATGACAGGTCCTTTCGTGGATGGCCCAGACGGCGCAGCGGCGCGGGGCATGAGGGATACGCGCGCCGCCTGGACCGGTTACACGGAACGACCTGCCTTTGGAGCCGAGGGGAGACCTCAGCGGGAGCTCAGGGCGAAGGCCACGCCCTGCGGGTCCATGCACTGCGCGATGCGGCCGCCGTCCGGGATGTCCATGGGGCCGTTGAGGACGCGGCCGCCGAGCGCGGTCACCCGCTTGGCGCTCTCGTCCGCGCTCTTCACGTTCACGTAGTACAGCCAGTGCGCGGGCTGCTTCATCATGTTGGCGGAGTCGGACATCCCGCCGATCGACGTCTCCTTGTCCGTGCCGAACATGAAGTAGTCGCCCAGCTCGGGGCCCATGCTCATGGACCGCGTGGGCTTCCACCCGAACAGCTCGGAGTAGAAGCCCCAGGCGCTCTTCCAGGCAGTGGTGTTGAGCTCGGCCCAGGCGAAGGTGCCCAGGGCGCTCAGGTCCGGCGCCGGACGGTCCTCGTGGGAGCGGTAGACGCCGATGGTGGCGCCCTGGGGATCCGCGAGCACCGCGTAGCGGCCCGCCCCGGGCACGTCCGTGGCGCCCACCCTCACCTGCCCCTTGAGGCTCTGCGCGCGCCGCACCGTTCCCTCCACGTCCTCCACCGCCACGTAGCCGAGCCAGCGCGGCGGCTCGCCCTGTTGCGGCCTGGAGACCATTCCCAGCCGGTGCTCCCCGCGCATGAGCAGCTCACCGTCCCCGCCCGCCCACTGCTGCGTCTTCCAGCCGGCCACCTCCGCGTAGAAGGCCTTCGCCGCGTTCACATCCGGGGTCAGAAGATCGAACCAGACGAACCTGCCAGTCGCTGCACGCATGGGGTGCCTCCTTCGGGGCCGGGGAGCCGCTCCTGTAGACCGGCGTGCGCCGCGCCTCCATCCCGCCACGGCCCGGTCGCGCTGTCCGCGGGGCGACTGAGCAAGCAGGCGGCTGCTGTCGCGCTGCGCCGCGGTGCGCACCTCTTCGAGCGAGGTGCCCCATGCACGTGCTCCTGCTTCTCGCCGTCCTCGCCGCCCCCGTCCCTCCCGAGGAGCCCGAGCCGCCCGCGCGCGACGGGGTCTGCGGCGTGAAGGCCACGGTGCTCCGCCGCCAGAGCACGGCGGTTTGGTTGGAGCTCGACGGCGCCGCGGTGCCGTTCCTCACCCACGACTCCACGCGGTTGGTGGGCCTGGAGTCGACGGCGGACCTCGAGCCGGGGCTCCCGGTCACCATCGACTCCTCCGTCCACCACGGGGTGATCAACCGGCTGGACGCCGTGGCGGGGCCAGGCGCCACGCTGGAGGGGTGCGTGGCCTCCTCGCTGTAGAGCTCTAGCCGCCGTCCGCCGGCGCGCCGTTCACCACGGCGATCCCGTCCAGATCGAACCCCGCGCTCGGCGGCGCGTAGGAGCGGTTCTTCCCGGAGTCCCTCACCCGGACGTAGCGCGCCCGGGCCACGCCGAGCTCCGCGAGGTCGAACCCATCTCCGCCCGCGAACGCGGGGTCGGTCGCGCTCACCCCGTTGGTCGGGTTGGAGAGGACGGCGTGGACGCCGGCGCAGTGCGGGAAGCCAGCGTCCGCGTTCTCCGGTTCGCACGGCCACTCGCGCCACGTCACGCCGTCGTCGCTGACGCCCACCACGCCCGTCTCCGGGAAGCCGGGGAAGGCGTTCTCGAAGACGAGCAGGTCCACGCCCGGCCCGTCCCGCAGCTGCAGCCCGTCCAGCGCGAGCACGATGCTGCCCTCCTTGCCGAGCGAGACGACGTCCAGCGAGCCCTGGTACGGGCCGAGCCCCACCGGGGGCCCGAGCACCACGTCCGGGAGGCGGTCCTGCCCAAAGCCCGCGCCGTCTCCGAAGGCGGTGGAGACGACCCGCGTCGCGAACGCGGAGGGAGGCGGGCCCGCGTCGGCCACGCCCGCGTCCGCGCCGGCCACGCCCGCGTCCGCGTCGGCCACGCCCGCGTCCGAGATCATCTCCAGCGGCTCCGGGTTCTCCACCTCCACGGGCGTGCGCGGCGCGCCGCAGGAGAGCACCGCCAGCCACACCATCCAGCGCAGGGCCCTCATGGCGCGGAGATCCTCACCAGCCGCCGGCCATTGCGGTCCTTCACCGCGACCAGGAGCTCCGCGCCGAGGTGGCTGAGGAAGCTCACCGAGGTGCACTGGTCCGGCGCGCGCAGCAGGGTCTGCGCGGTCCCCACGGTGACCGTTTGGGTTCCCGAACCCGAGAGCGTCAGCGGCAGGCGCACCACGTCCGTGGTCACCGCGTTGTAGAGGGGCGGGGGGAAACCGCCGCGGTGGATGACCACGCCCTCCCCGAACGGCGCCACCGCGAGCACGTCGAGGCCGGCGTACGCCTCCACCTCGGACGCGAGGTCGAAGCCGCCTCCGCTGGCGAGCGGGGCGAGGTAGCTCGACGGCGGGACGGCATAGAGGTGGTTCTTCCCGTCCGTGGCGCCGGTGCCGTAGTAGCCGAGCACCAACACGCCGTTGCTGGCGACCGCGGTGACGCCGCTGGCGGCGGCCCACGCGGCGTCGAAGCGGGCGAAGGTGAAGCCGGCGGGCGTGCTCGCCGCGGGGTCGAACGCGTAGACGTGCGCCCCCATCAGCGACTGGAAGCCGGTGCCGTTGATCAACACCCGCCCGTCCACGACGGCAGCTGTGTAGTTGTTCTTCGCCTCCACGTGGCTGACCGCGCCGGCCCCGGCAGGGCGGTAGACCAGCAGCCGGCCCGGCCCCTGGAGCGTGGTGTAGCCCGCCACCAGGGCCGAGTCGGTCGCCGCGAGGAAGCCGCCCGCGTACACCGTGAGCGCCGAGTCCGCTGGCGCCACCAAGTCCACGCTGCTCTGCGCCGCCGCGAGGTTCGGCCAGGTGCCGAGCTCGAAGATGCCCGTGGCCACGCCGGCGGCACGCTTGCCCAGCGCGTAGAGCGGGCCGTTGGCGCCCAGCCGCTCCACCATGCGCACGCCATCGGGGAGCGCCGGCGCCTCATGCGCCGTGAAGCCCGCGCCGAGCTCGAGCGTGCCCAGCTTCGGGTCCAACGCCACCGCCGCGCAGTCCACGCCGCCGTCCGGGAGGCGCGGCACGCCCCCGTCGGTGACAGTGCCCCCGTCGGCGACGGTGCCCGCGTCGGCGACGGTGCCCGCGTCGGCGACGGTGCCCGCATCGGCGACGGTGCCTGCGTCGGCGACAGTGCCCGCGTCGCTCAACGCACCTGCGTCCGCCTCCTCGCCCGCATCGGCACCCTCACCCGCGTCCTCGCCGGTCACCGGCTCCGTGCTCGTCTCTTCCTTCGGGGACTGGCCGCAGCCCACGAGGCACAGCCACGCCGCCAGCATCACGCCTGTCTTCCGCATCGATCGTCTCCAACGCGAGGAGGCCCAGCGCCTCTCGCGCGCACGGTCCCGAAGGAGACTGATGGAGGAGCAGAGACGCGCGACGGAGGGCTCGTTTGGCCACGCGGGCGCCGAGAGCCGTGAAGACGCTCTGTCCACCGCGTTCCCCTCGGAACGGTTGGACTGCACGTCACCGAGAGGTCTTCGGACTCACAGGCACCGGGAGACATCTCCCGTCCTACTCACCGTCGCTTCCCAGGAGCCACTCGCTCCCAGTGCTCTATGACGGCTTTCGTTCCTGCTCACCGCTGCGGGGCAGCGCCGGATTCACACCGGCTTCCCTGTTCAATGACGCGCGCGACTTAACGGGTGCCGGCAGGCGTGTCAACGCTCAACGCCGGCGCCGCCGACTCGCCGCGAGCGCCAGCAGCATCAGCGCGGCGGGCACACCGTCCGTCGCACCGCAGCCACAGCCCACCGCACGGTGCAACACCGGACCAGGGCCGGCGTCTGGCTCGACGCCGCTGTCCAGCTCGCCGCCAGAGTCCGGCACGACGCCGGCGTCCACGCCCGCGCCGGCGTCCATCCCTGCGCCGCCGTCCATGCCCGCACCGCCGTCCATGCCCGCACCGCCGTCCATGCCTGCACCGCCGTCCGCGCCTCCGCCGCCGTCCGTCCCTGCGCCGCCGTCCGTCCCTGCGCCGCCATCCATCCCTGCGCCGCCGTCCGTCCCCGCGCCGCCGTCCGTCCCTGCGCCGCCGTCGACGAGGAGCGCAGTGGCGGTGAAGAGCGCGGTGCCTGCGTTGGCGGCCTCCACCAGCGTCGCCTGGAACTGCTGCGCTCCCGGCGCGCCGAGCGTCGCCACGGTGCTGGCCACGCCCGTGCCCGAGCTGGTGGTCTGCGCGGGGGCGCAGCTGCCACCGCCCTGGGTGGCGCTGAAGGCCACCTGCACGCCGCTCGCGGGCGTGCCGCCGGAGACGTAGCGGACCGCCGCGCTCAGCGGCGTGGGGAGCGCGGCGTTGGCTGGCCCGGACTGGCCGTCACCGCCGCTCACCGTCACCTGCACAGGCGTGAGGCCATTCTGCGGCGTGTTGCCATAGGCGCCGAGATCCGCCCGCTCCCCATGCGGTGCACGCTCCAGCGAGAACGCCGCCGTTGGATCCGCCGCGTCCAGGTAGGGGCTGTTGGCGGCGTCCACCACCCGCACGCCCGTGGCCGTGAAGTGGCCCGCCGTGGACTGCAGGTGCGCGTCCGAGGTCGAGACGAAGAGCGGGTCGCCGGTGCGGGAGGCGAGATCGTAGCCGGTGCCGGCCTGCCACTGCGCCAGCGTGCCGTAGGTGTTGGTCCCCGCCGTCCCGAGCGTGGCGCCCGCGGCGAGCCACACGCCGTTGTAGTTGGACGTCACCCCCGCGCCGAAGTGGTAGTGGAAGGTCTCTCCTCGAGAGACCTCGAAGGCGTTGTTGAAGACGCGGTGACCGGTCCCATCGTTGACGGCCAGCGCGGCGCGGCCGCCGGTCGCCCCCACGCCCGAGAGGCAGCGCCGGAAGGTGTTCTGCTCGAACCGCCGGCCATTCCCCTGCGCGCCGTTGCAGAGGAGGTTGGTCGTACAGGCAAAGCTGGCGATGCACGAGCCCCCGGTGTCCACGAACACGTTGTTGTGGATCCAGATGTTCGCCGTCCCGTACAGCTCCATGGTGGGTTTGATCACGTCGCCCAGACCCCACTGGCGAATCTCGTTTCCGGCGATCTCCATGCCAACCAACCCAGTGGCGTAGACGGCCGCGGAGGCGTTGAGGCTGTCGTGCATGTAGTTATTGGAGATGAGGCAGCGCGGCGCGCAGCTACCGACGACCTGGTCCACGTCCACCACGTTGGCTTCGCTGCCTCCCAGGCCGTACACGTTCATCCCGACGACCTCGAACCATGTCACCGAGTTGTTCTCGAACGCCCGGATCGCGCTCCCGCAGTACTGCGCCGTGCTGGCACAGCCGCCGCCGGCCATGCGGGTGATCCCAAACGACTCCAGGCGAATGCCGTTCACGCGGAGCACCACGCCCGCGTATGCGGTGCCCTGCCCGTCGATCAACGCCAGCGGCACGCCCGTGCCGTCCACCGCAGCGCGCCCGTCCGGCCCGGCAGGCCCGGCGAAGCGCAGCGGACCGGTGCCGTTGCCCGCTTTCGCCGCGTTGGCGAGCTGCAGGACCGGCGTGGTCCCGCTCGCCACGTAGCTGCCCTTGTTGAGGTAGACGGTGTCGCCGCCGGTGAGGGGCAGCTGGTCGTACGCGTACTGCAGCGAGCGGCAGGGCTGCGCGCAGGTGCCGCAGCCCGCGCCGTCCGCGCCCACGCCGGCCACCGCGCAGCCCGGGAGCGCCACGTCTCCCACCGTGGACGCATCGTTCACGTAGTAGTTGGCGGCCCGCGCCCCGAGCGAGACCAGACAACAGAGGAGCACGGCCCTTTGCACTGCGAGTGATTATCCGACGCCGTGTCCACGGGCTGGAACGGGGCGGAGGTAGGCCGCTGTCAGGAAGGGCTAAAGCAGCGCCAGGAAGCCCTGTTCGTCCACCACCTTCACGCCCAGCTCCTGGGCCTTCTTGAGCTTGGAGCCCGCGTCCGCACCGGCGACGAGCAGGTCCGTTTTCTTGCTCACGCTGCCGGAGACCTTGCCGCCGCGCCGTTCGATCTCCTCCTTGGCCTGGTCTCTCGAGAGCGAGCTGAGCCCTCCGGTGAGCACCACCGTCTTCCCAGCGAAGGCGCCGCCCTTTACCTCTTCAGGCGGCTGCGGCGTCACCCCCAGCGCAAGCAGCTCCTCCACCACCTGCCGGTTCTGCGGCTGCTGGAAGAAGGCGTGGATCTCCTTGGCCATCTCCGGCCCCACGTCCTTGGCGCGCAAGAGCGCCTCCTCGTCCGCGGCGAACAGGGCGCGCGGGTCCTTGAACGTCTCCGCCAGCTGCTTGGCGGTGGCCTCGCCCACGTGGCGGATGCCCAGCGCGTAGAGGAAGCGGCGCAGCGTGGTCTGCTTGGAGCGGGAGATGGCCTCGAGCAGGTTCTGCGCGCTCTTCTCCCCCATCCGCTCCAGCGCGAGCAGCTTGGGCAGGTCCAACCGGTAGAGGTCCGCGAAGCTCTTCACCGTCCCCGTGGCGATGAGCTGCTCGCACAGCTTGTCGCCCAGCCCGTCGATGTCCATCGCCGGCCGGGTGGCGAAGTGGCGCAGGTGCCCCACCAGCTGCGCGGCGCAGCTGACGCCGGTGCAGCGGGTGATCGCCTCGCCCTCTTCGCGCAGCGTCTGCGCGCCGCACACCGGGCAGCTCTTGGGGAAGACGAACTCGCGCTCCTCCCCCGTGCGGCGGGAGGCGATCACCTTCACCACCTCCGGGATGACGTCCCCCGCGCGGCGGACGAAGACCCAGTCGCCGATCCGCACGTCCTTGCGCCGCAGCTCGTCCTCGTTGTGGAGCGTGGCGCGGGACACGGTGACGCCGCCCACGTGCACCGGCGCCAGGAACGCCACCGGGGTGAGCGCGCCCGTGCGCCCCACCTGCACGTCGATGTTCTCCACGCGCGTCTCCACCTCCTCGGGCGGAAACTTGTAGGCCACCGCCCAGCGCGGGCTCTTGGACACCTGCCCCATCCGCTTCCGCCCGTCCTCGCTGTCCAGCTTCACCACCAGCCCGTCCACCTCGTAGGGCAGCGCGTGACGCTCGGCGAGCAGCGCCTGGTACGCCGCGCGGACGCCCTCCAGCCCCTTGGCCGCCGTGCGCCGTGGGTTGACCGGCAGCCCGAGCTGCTCGAAGTAACGCAGCTTCTCCTGGTGCGTGGCGAAGGCGTGCCCCTCCACCACCCCCACCTCGTAGAGGAAGATGGAGAGCGGCCGCTGCGCGGTCTGCGCCGGATCCAGCTGCCGCAGCGAGCCCGCAGCGCTGTTGCGCGGGTTCACGAAGGTGGGCTCGCCGGCCTCCTCGCGCCGCTGGTTGAGCTTCACGAAGTCCGCCTTGCGGATGAAGACCTCGCCCCGCACCTCCAGCTTCGCCGGCGGCGTCACCGCGTCCGAGCGCAGCTGGAGCGGGAGGTTGCGCAGCGTGCGCAGGTTGGCGGTCACGTCCTCGCCCACCTCGCCATCGCCCCGGGTGGCGCCCTTCACCAGCGCGCCGTGCTCGTAGATCACCTCCACCGCCAGCCCGTCCATCTTCGGCTCGCAGGAGTACTCCAGCGCCTCCGCGCCCAGCTGCTTGCGCATCCGCTCGTCGAACTCCACCAGCTCCTCGTCGTTGAAGACGTTCGCCAGCGAGAGCATGGGCAGCTGGTGGCGGACCTTCTCGAACTTGTCGGACGCCTTCCCGCCCACCCGCTGCGTCGGCGAGTCCGGCGTCACCAGCTCCGGGTGCGCGGCCTCGAGCCCTTTGAGCTCCTGCATCAGGGCGTCGTAGGTGGCGTCGCTCACCTCCGGGTCGTCCAGCGTGTAGTAGCGGTGGTCGTGGTAGGCGAGCTCCTTGCGCAGCTGCGCCGCGCGCTCGGCCGGGCCGGCCGCACTCGGCGGCGGCGCGGCTGACGGAGGTGGCGGTTTCGCCACGGGCGGCGGCGGGTCGAACATCGACAGCTGGGTCTGCGGCTGGCCCGTCTTGGGGGTGCCCTTCATGGCGTTCCTTTCGGTCGCGTCACTTACCCGGAAGGAGCGGCCGCTGTGAAGCGTGGTAGGACCCGGGCTGCGAGGCCGGTCGCACGCCACTCCCACGAGGTTCGTCGTGCCGCTCTTCCGCGCGCTGCTCCCGGCCGTATTGCTCACCCTGCAGGCGGGCGCCGCGCTCGCCGCCGAGGGCGAGCCGATCGAGCTGGGCCGGCGCTACACGCTGCGCTCGAAGGTGCTCGGCGAGGACCGCGGGCTGCTCGTCTCGCTGCCCGCCAGCTACGCCCAGTCCGGCTCCGCGCGCTACCCCGTCCTCTACGTGCTGGATGGCGAGGCCCAGTTCGCGCACGCCACTGCCACCGCGGCCTTCCTCGCCGACGCGGGCCGCGCCCCCGAGCTGATCGTGGTGGGCGTCACCAACACGGACCGGACGAGAGATCTCACGCCCCCCTTCGCGCCCACCGCCACGACGAACCCGCCCGACAAGACGCTCCTCTCCAAGCAGTTCCCCACCGCGGGCGGCGCGGACCGCTTCCTCGAGTTCCTCGTCACCGAGCTGCAGCCCCACATCGAGGCGAAGTACCGGACGCAGCCGTACCGGATCCTCTTCGGCCACTCGTTCGGCGCGCTGTTCGCGGTGCACGCGGCGCTGACCCGGCCGGAGAGCTTCCACGCGTACCTCGGCGCCAGCCCTTCGCTCTGGTGGAACGACCGCGCCGCGCTCAAGGCGCAGCTCCAGGGCACGCCAGACCGCGAGCGCGTGCTCGTGGTCAGCATGGGCAGCGAGGGCCCGTGGATGCAGGCGCCGTTCGACGAGCTCGGCCGCGCGCTGCGCAAGAAGAAACCCCAGGGCTTCCGGACCCGCCTGCTGCCCCTGAAGGACGACGACCACGGCTCCACCCCGCTGGCGACGCTCCACGAGGGGCTGCGCACCACCTTCGAAGGCTGGCGCGCTCCGCTGGCCGTGCTCGAGAGCGGAGAGCTGCCCGCGCTCGAGGCGCACTTCGCCAAGCTGACCCAGCGCTACGGCTTCCCCCTCCCACCTCCCGAGCGCGACCTCAACGCCATGGGCTACGGGGCGCTGCAGAGCAACAAGGTCCCGCAGGCGCTGCTCGCCTTCCGCCGCGCGGTGGAGCTCTACGGCTCGCCCAACTCGCACGACAGCCTGGGCGACGCGCTCGAGGCCGCCAAGGACTACGAGGCCGCGCTCAAGTCCGTCTCGCTCGCGGTGGAGCTCGCGAAGAAGGCCAACGACCCGCTCTTCCCGGCCTTCCAGCAGCACCTGCAGCAGCTGCAGGCCAAGGCGGCAGCGCCGCGATAGGGCAGGCTGCGGGGTGGCCCGCTCAGGGGGTGGGCCTACTCACCCGGCGTGAGCCTACCGGTTCAGCGCGGCGACGAACCCCTCCAGCTGCTTGCGGCGCGCCCCGGCGTCCGGGAGCTGGGCGTACTCGGCCTTCGCCAGCTCCGCGAGCTGCTCGGCCCGCTTGGGGTCCTCGGCCTTCAAAGAGCGGGCGAGCGCGAACCGGGCATCCGCCCGCTCCGGGTTGAGCCCCTTGCGCGCCTCCCAGCTCGTCACCGCCCGCTCCAGCACCGGCCGCGCCTCCGCCAGCCGGCCCAGGCCGACCAGCGCCTCGCCGAGCCCGGTGAGCGCCGCCGCCAGGTCCGGGTGCTTGGGGCCGCCGAGCTTCTCCAGGCCGGCGGCGTTGAGCTGGTAGTGCCCCACGGCCTCCTCGAACGCGCCGCGAGAGAGCGCCACCCGCCCGAGCGCCCCGTGCGTCTCCACGGCCCCCGAGCCGTCCGCGCCGCTCGTCTTGATCAACCGCTCCAGCAGCGGCATGAGGAGGGCGCGGGCCTTGTCCGGCTGCCGGTCGTCGGTGAGGACCTGGGCCAGCGCCAGGTAGGTCTGGACCGTGCCGTCGTTGGTCGCGTCCGGCATCTTGTCCACTTCGAGCTTGAGCGCCTGCAGCTCCCCGAGCGCGCGGGCCCGGTCCTGGCGCTGGGCGTGGACCCGCGCCAGGCGCGCCCGCATGGCGAAGCGCATGGGGTAGTCGGGGCCGCTGACCTTGTCGAGCACGGCCAGGGCGCGCTCGTAGTGCGCCTGCGCCTCGGGGAGGTCCCGCTCGACGAGCGCCACGCCCGCGAGCCCGTCCTCCACGTACGCGTCCAGCAGGTTCGCGGCGCTGATCAAGCGCAGCAGCGACTGGGCCTTGAGGAAGGCCTCCCGCGCCTCCGCCAGCCGCCCCTCGTAGAAGAGGCCATTGCCGAGCACGTTGTGCGGGTTGGCGAGCAGCGGGTGCGTGGGGCCCAGCTTGCGCGCCATGGCGGCGATCAGCGACTGGATCTCCTGCGTGGCCTCGCTGTTCCGCCCCACCTGCATCAGGGCGATGGCGTACGCGTCACGCGTCGCGAAGGTGGCGGAGTGATCCTCCCCGAGCTTCTTGCGCGCCAGGGCGAGCGCCGAGCCGAACGTCTCCAGCGCGGCGATGGCGTTGCCTTCGAGGTCGAACTCCACGTCCCCCACCAGCTTGCGCGACATCACCTCCAGCTCGGGATCTCCGCCGGCCCGCTGGACGAGCGCTCCGGTGACCTGCGCCCACTCGCGCGAAGGCGCCGCGGAGCCCAGGTGCGCGTAGATGGTGGAGAGCTCGTACGCCCCGCGCATGCCCACTTGATCATCTCCCGCCGAGAGCGCGGTGGTCATCGCGGCCCTCGCGAGCTCCAGGGCGCGCTGGTTCTCCCCGGTCAGCTCCAGCAGGCGCGCTTGCCAGAGCTGGGTCTCGGCGTGGACCGGCGGATACGGGAGCGCCTTGGCCTGCTCCACCAGCGGCCGGACCTTCTCCAGCCCGTCCTTGTACTTCCCGAGGCTGGTGAGCGCGCGGACCTCCGCGAGCGGCGCGCGCAGGGCCTCCACCGCCGCGCGCACCTGCGGGCTCGCGGGCGGCTTCACGCGCGCGAGCAGCAGCGCGACGTTGCCGCAGTCCTCCACGCGGGGCAGCGCGTCCAGCGCCTTGGCGCTCTTCTCCACCGTCTTGGCGTCGGCCCGGGTGAACATGTCCGCGAGCGCGTTCACCTCGCGCAGGCGCTCGTCCAGGCAGGCCATCCGCAGGGAGAGCAGCTCATCGGACTGCTCGCCGCGCACGCGGGTGGCCAGACACGCGTCCCGGTGCATCTGCGCCCACTGCGCCCCCAGGTGCTGCAGCGCCGCGTCCGCGCCCTTCCAGGCGTCCTGCGAGAAGGCGGTGCCGGTGGCGAGGAAGGCGCGCTGCATCTGCTCCCGCTTGGCGAGCATGGGCGCGAGCCGCTCGTCCGCGCCCGTGCAGAGGTTGGCCCGCTCGCGGCTGGCCCGCGCCGCGAGCCCGGCCACGGCGAGCGCGCACGCCGCGGCGGCCGCCCCCAGCCCCGCGCGGCGCCACCGCGTCATCGGGTCCTTCTCCAGCGCGGCGAGCAGCTGCGCCAGGGAGGCGAAGCGCGCCTCGGGCTCCCCGGCGAGCCCGCGCTGCAGGACCTTCATCAGCCAGGAGGGCAGCCGCGCCTTCTCCGGGAGCGGCGTGAAGCGCCCGGCGAGCACGTTCTGCGCGCGGTCGTAGTGCGAGCTGCCGGTGAAGGGCCGCTGACCCAGCAGCGCCTCGTAGAGCGAGACGGCGAAGCTGAATTGATCGCTGCGCGCGTCCGCCCGCCGCCCGAGGATCACCTCCGGCGCGATGTAGGAGGGGGTGCCGACCACCGTCCCCGCGCGGGTGATCGGCGAGGAGCGCACGTGCGGCGTCTCCGGCTGCGTGGGCTCGGTCTGCGGATCCGGCGCCGCGCCGTCATCCAGCGAGCGGGCAATGCCGAAGTCGGCCACGCGGATCCGCCCGTCGCTGCCCACGAGCACGTTCTCCGGCTTGAAGTCCCGGTGGATGAGCCCCTTCTCGTGCGCGGCGATCAACCCCTGCCCCGCCGCCTGGAAGGCGGAGATCACCTCGCGCCAGGACCGCCGCCGCTCGTTGAGCCACGCGCGCAGGGTGACGCCCTGGACCAGCTCCATCACCACCACCACGCGGGAGTCGAGCGAGATGACGTCGTGGAGGCCGACGACGTTGGGGTGCGCGAGCTTCGCCAGCGTCTGCGCCTCCCGCAGCAGCCGGGCCTGCGCGCGGCCGGCGCCTTCGGAGTCGGTCTCCGCGGTCAACACCTTCAGCGCGACCTTGCGATCCAGCTCCGCGTCGTGGGCTGCGTAGACCGCGCCCATCCCGCCTTCGCCCAGCTTCTCCAGCACCACGTAGCGGCCGAGCGTCTGCCCGCGGACCAGCTGCGGCGCGGGGGCGCGCGGCGCCGGGCCGCCCACGGTGGAGGTGAGCTCGCCGCTCGGGGCGTGGGCGCCCGAGATGAGCGAATGGAGCCGGACGCTGCAGCTGGCGCAGCCCTCGAGGTGATCCGCCAGCTCCGGGGAGGGCGTCCCACCGCCCGCTGCGGCGCGGAGCACGTCATCGTGGGGACAAGCCATGGCGCATCTTCAGCCGATCTGGTGCCGGATGGCGCTGCACCCACGTCCCGGATGTCCGGGGATGTGGGTGCGCGGCGCCGTGCAACTTTTCTGGTTTGATGCGGCTCGCGTCCCTCCCTGCGAGCTCACCGGATGGCTCACGGCCGCGCGACACCCCCCGTGCTGGCGATGGCCTGGGCGCTGCTCGCGCTCTCCTGCCAGCAGAGCGCCCCGGCGGGCACCGGCTGGCTCACGCTTGCGCGCGCGGCGGTGGAGGCCCAGGCGCCGGGCGCAGCCGCGGCTGTGGAGGCGCTCTCGCACAGCCCCACGCCCGAGCGCCGGCTCGCGCTCGCGCGCGCCCTGTTCCCCGAGCACGCCGCGGACGTGGCCCCGGCTGACCTCCCGGGCCGCCAGCAGGGTGGCCTCCAGGTGCGGCTCGGCGAGCGCGCCGCCCCGGCGATGACGCTGAAGACGCGGGGGCTCACCTTCCGCGTCCTCGGCGGCGACGGCGGCGCGCCCCTGCGCACGCAGGACGGGGCCGCGGCGTTCGACGGCGAGCGCCACCTCTGGGCGCCCGCCGGCCGCTGGCGCCCCCTGGCGGACGAGCCGGGCTGGCAGGCGGAGCGCGCCGAGGAGTACTGGGTGCTGGAGCGCGCCCTCTCCCGCCACCGCGCCGAGTACGCCGTGGAGCTCCCCCCGGAGGTGCGCGAGGTGCGCGACACCGGAGACTGGCTCGAGCTGCTGGATGCCACCGGCACGCCGGTGCTGCGCTTCCACCCGAGCGCGGCCCGGGATGCGACGGGCCGCTCGCGCAGCGGGAGCGTGCAGCTGCGCGGGGTGGAGCCGGTGCGCGCCGGCGTGTTCCGCGCGCGCTCTGGCACCCTCTGGGTCGCGACGGCGGTGGAGCTTGGCGGGCTGACGTTCCCCGTGGTGGTGGACCCGGGCTGGAGCGCCACGGGCAGCATGGCGAACGCGCGCCTGGACCACGCCGCCACCACGCTCGCGAACGGGAAGGTGTTGGTGACCGGTGGCTACAACAGCACCTACCTCGGCTCGGCGGAGCTGTATGACCCGGCCACCGGAACGTGGAGCTCCGCCGGCAACCTGGCCACGGCGCGCCGCCTCCACCGCGCGGCGCTCCTGCCGAGCGGGCGGGTGCTGGTGGTGGGGGGCCAGGGCGCGGGCGGGGCGCTCGCCACCACCGAGCTGTACGACCCGGCCACCAACGCCTGGAGCGCCGGGCCCAGCCTCGCGGCGGGGCGCTACAACTTCGTCGCCGTGCCGCTGCAGAACGGCAAGGTGCTGGCGGTATCGGGCAGCGGGGCGAGCGGCTACATCTCGTCGGTCGAGCTCTACGACCCGGCCACCAACGCCTGGAGCCCCGCGGGCAACCTGGCCACCGCCCGGGGGGAGTTCGCCGGGGCCCGCCTGCTCGATGGCAGGGTCCTGATCGCCGGGGGCCTGGGCAGCCCCGGCTACCTCGCCACGGCCGAGCGCTATGACCCCTCCACCAACACGTGGAGCCCGGCGGGCACCTTCACCACGGGCCGCTACGCCGCCTCCCTGACCACGCTCGACACCGGCAAGGCGCTCCTCGCGGGCGGAGACAACAACTTCGTCGACCTGGCGACAGCGCAGCTCTACGACCCGGCGACGAACACCTGGAGTGCGGCGGGGAGCATGGCGGGCGCGCGCCGGGGCCACACCGACACCCTGCTCACCAACGGCAAGGTGCTGGTGACGGGGGGCTTCGCTTCGGGAGGCCAGCTCCAGACAACCGAGCTCTACGACCCGGGGACGAACACCTGGAGCTCGGCGGGCAACCTGCTGCTCTCCAAGCGCGAGCAGCACGCCGCCGCCAGGCTCGCGAACGGGCTGGTGCTCGTTGTCGGAGGGCGGGGCGGCTTCATCGAGGCCTCGAGCGAGCTGTACGACCCCGGCCTCCCCGGCCAGCTCGCCTTCACCACCCCGGTCCGGACGTTCACCGCCGGCACCTGTGGCGGCGCGGCGAACGCGATCACCGTCCAGCTGCGGGACGGCTCGGGCAACCCGATCAACGCCGCGGCCGGCGGCCAGCCCTTCACCGCCAGCTCCAGCTCCACCGGCACCGTCACCTGGTTCACCGACGCCGCCTGCGCCACCGCCGCCCCAGGCGGCGCGTTCACCCTCCCCGCGGGCCAGACCTCCGTCAGCCTCTACTACCGCGACACCCGGGCGGGGACGCCGTCGCTCTCCCTCTCCAACGGCGCCGGGCTCACCAACCCGGCGCCGCAGGTCCACTCCGTCCTGCCCGGCCCCGCGGCCGCGCTCGCCCTCTCCGGCGTCTCGAGCCCGCTGCTCGCGGGCGCCGCGGCGAGCCCGGCGCTCGAAGCGCGGGACGGCTTTGGGAACCTCGTGCCCGGCTACCGGGGCACCGTCCACTTCACCTCGACGGACGCGGCCGCCGTCCTGCCCGGCGACTACACCTTCAGCGCCGGCGACGGCGGCCGGCGCCTGTTCACCGGCCAGCTTCGCCTCAACACGCCGGGCCTCCAGAGCCTCACCGCGACGGACGTCTCCGTCCCGGCGCTGACGGCCACCCTGGGCGGCCTCTCCGTGGTGCAGCCCTCCGGCGCCCCCTGCGGCAGCGGCGCTGCGTGCGCCACCGGCTTCTGCGCGGACGGCGTCTGCTGCGACAGCGCGTGCACCGGGAACCCGTGCCGGGCGTGCAACAACGCCGGCAGCGCCGGGACCTGCGGCCCGCGGCCGAACGGCGCGAGCTGCGCGGATGGGAGCTACTGCAACGGGGAGGAGACCTGCAGCGCCGGCAGTTGCACCGCCGGGGCCGCCGTCGCCTGCGTGGATCCGCTCGGCCGCGACGTCCTCACCTGCAGCGAAGCGCAGCGCGCGTGCGCGCCCGTCCTCAACCTGCCTCCGGTGATCACCCGGAACGCGCGGCTGACCGCGGGCGTGGGCATCCCCTACCTCTACAACGCGCAGCGGGCGATCTCGGCCACCGGCGACCGGCCGATGACGTTCTCCACCTGCGGGGGACCGGCCGGGTGGAAGGTGGACCCCACCTTCGGCACCGTGATGTGGACGCCGAGCGCGGCGGGCCAGCAGACGCTCTGCCTGGCCGCGCAGAACGCCGTGGGCAGCGACTCCTACACCTTCACCGTCCAGGTGGCGGCCGCGACCGGCGGTCCTCCCGTGGCGGCCTTCGTCGTCTCCCCGCCGCAGGGCCCGGCTCCGCTCGCGGCCCAGTTCGACGCCTCCTCGTCCTCCGCGGACCCGTCCACTTCGCTCGCGGGCTACGGCTGGCAGTTCGCCCCGGGCGCGGGCCTGGGCTCGGGCGTCACCGCGGCGTTCACCTACCCGGTGCCGGGCGGCTACCGGCCGGAGCTCACCGTCTGGGACGCCTTCGGCCGCGAGGCCTTCGCGTCGATGCCCGTCTCCGTGCTCGCCCCCGGGGGACGGCGCCCGCCGGCGGCCCGCATCCTCGCCAGCCCGGCGCAGGGCGCCGCGCCGCTGGTGAGCCAGCTCGGCTGTGACTGCCAACCCGGGGACGCCCCGCTGGCCGCGCACCGCTGGGACTTCGGCGACGGCAGCAGCGCGGCGGGCCCGAGCGTCAGCCGGACGTTCCCGGCCGGGCGCTACCACCTGCGCCTCACCGTCACGGACGAGGCCGGCCTGTCCGCGACCGACAGCGTGGAGCTGGTGGCCACGGAGGGCGGCCGCGCGCCCCCCACCTGCCGCCTCGAAGCCGCGCCGCTCATGGCCGCCGCGCCGTTTGGCGTCCTCGTCCAGGGCTTCGCGGCCCAGCCCGCGGGCAGCATCGCCTCCAGCGAGCTCGTCCTCTGGGACGGCAGCGTCACCGCGGAGCCTTCCGCGCGGCGCGAGGTGACCGCCCCCGGCCGCTACCCGGTCCGCTTCCGGGTGGTGGACGACGCCACCTTGCCCTGCAGCGACAGCCTGGAGCTCGTGGCGCTCGGCCCCGCGGCCGGCGTGCCGCCCCGCATCGTCTCCGCGCCCGCCGGCGCTGGGCTGTGCGGCGAACAGGCGAGCTACTCGGAGCTCGGCCGGCCGGTGGCGACCGGAGACCTTCCCCTCTCCTGGAGTGTGGAGCCCGCGCCCGGGCTCGCCCTGCCCGAGGGGCTCACCGTTGACGCCGCCACCGGCGCGCTGGCGTGGCGGCCGAGCGGCGCGCAGGCCGGGCTTCAGAGCTTCGTGCTCCGGGCGAGCAACGCCGCGGGGACGGACAGCCAGCGGGTGGAGATTTCAGTCGAGTGCGTGCCGGTCAAGCTCGCCCTGGGCTGCGGCTGCTCCGGCGGCGGGGACCTCTGCGCTGCGGCCTTCGCGCTCCTGGCGCTGGGGACGATCGCGCGGCGACGCCGGTGACGCGCGCGCGCGTCTGTTGCATCGCTGAGACGGGGTGAGAACGCGAGGTGGCGCCCTCTCCTGTGAACGCCTTGTGAAAACGGAGACGCTCTGTATCTTCCGCGCAGCCCCCATGCGCACAGAAGCAGCAGGTGTGGAGATCGCGCAGCCCCCGGCGGCGATCCCCACCCAACTGGGAAAGTACCGAATCCTCCACCGCCTCGCCTCGGGCGGGATGGCGCACGTCTACCTCGCCGCGCTCGATGGGCCGGACGGCTTCCAGAAGCTGTGCGTGGTGAAGCGGCTGCTCTCGGAGTTCACCAACCTGGAGGTCTTCAACCGGATGTTCGTCCACGAGGCGAAGGTGGCCGCGCTGCTTGGCCACCCGAACATCGTGCACGTCTTCGACTTCGGCAAAGAGGACGACCAGTACTTCCTCGCCATGGAGTGGATCCAGGGCGCCGCGCTGGACCGGGTGCAGCGGCTGGCCGCCCGCGCCAACCTCACGCTCGGCCCGGCGGTGGCAGTGGACATCGGCATCAGCATGGCCAGCGCGCTCGGCTACGCGCACGCCAAGCGGCTGCCGGACGGCACCCCGCTCAACCTCGTCCACCGGGACGTCACCCCCGGCAACATCCTCATCTCCCGCGACGGCGCGGTGAAGCTGGCCGACTTCGGCGTGGTGAAGACCAGCGTCCACACCGAGGGGGACAACATGGTGCGGGGGAAGTACCCGTACATGTCCCCAGAGCAGCTGCAGGGGCGCGCGCTGGATGGGCGCTCGGACCTCTTCTCGCTCGGCATCGTCCTCTATGAGGTGGCCACGGGCCGCCGCCTGTTCAAGCGGGACACCCCGGAGGCGAGCATGATCGCCATCTGCCGGGACCCGGTCCTCCCGCCGTCGCTCGCGGTGCCGGGCTTTCCCAAGGAGCTGGAGCGGATCCTCCTCAAGCTGCTGCGCAAGGACCCGGCGGCCCGCTACCAGACCGGCGGCGAGCTTCAGGCTGAGCTCTCCGCCTACCGCGCCCAAAGCTCCTCCTGCACGCTCGAACAGGAGCTGGTGGCGGTGATGAGCGCGCTCTTCCCCTCGAGCGAAGCCCTCCCCACCCCCGCGGTGGCCGGGGCCTCGCCCACCCCGCCCCTTCCGCCGGACGCCGCGCTGGAAGAGCTCGAAGCGGAGCCAGCGGTGGAGAGCGCGGCCGCTCCTTCCAAGCAGGGCTGGGCGCTGGTGGCGCTGGTGGCCGCGGCGGCGCTCGGCACCACCCTGTACTGGCACCTCCACGGATGAAAGCGAGCGCCCGATGAGACGACAAGGCGTCTGGATTGCGGTGATCCTCCTGGTCACGGGCGCGGCGAACGGCCTGCTCTACTTCTTCAAGCGCCAGGCGCCCTCCCCCGCGCCGCTCGCCGCGCTCCCGCGCGAGAGCGCTCCAGCCACGCGGACGGAGGAGACCCGCGCCGGCCTGGCGCGGGCCCACCGCGCCGCCGGGCTCGCGGCGCTCGAGGACCGCGACTACGTGCGCGCGCTCACCGAGTTCGAAGCGGCGAGCCAATCCGCGCCCGACCCGAGCGAGCTCGACGACTTGAAGCGCATCGCCAGGGACCTGCTCGAGCGGCGGCGCCCTTCCGCGCCCGAGCCGGAGGCGGTCGCCGCGCGGGAGCGCGCGCCGGCGCCTGCGCCCAAGCGCGCGGCGGGCGCGCGTCCCCCGGCGGAGGAGCGGGAGATCGCCCCCACGCTGCTGCTCATCACCACCACGCCGCCGGGCCTGGCCATCCAGGTGGACGGGCGGCCGGCGGACCTCACCCCGGCGCGCGTCCCGGTGACGGCGGGGACGCACGAGGTGGAGCTGTTCCACGGCGAGCAGCGGCTCTACCGCGAGCAGGTGGAGGTCCCGCCCCAGGCCAGCCGGTTGATCAACCGGGACTTCACGGCGGAGCTCGCCCCCCGCACCGTGGCCGCCGCCGAGCCGGCCACCGCCGGGGGGCCGGAGCCGCACGCCGAGCCCACCCCGCTCACGCCGGCCGAGCCCGTCCAGGGCTCGCCCACGCCCGCGGCCGCCTCCACCACCGGCGAGCTGGACGTGGTGGCGCCCGGGCTCTTTGGCGAGGTGTGGATCAACGGCCGCTCCTACGGCTACGCGCCGCTCACCGCGCGCAACCTCCCGGTGGGCCCCGCGCAGATCGAGATCCGCGTGCACGGGGCGGTCAAGCGCGCCGCCCGCGTGGACGTTCCCGCGGCGGGGCGGGCGGTCGCCACCGTCCGTTGAACCGTCCGGGCTGGGCGCCGACTGTCAGGTGGCGCAGGGCTTGCGACGCGCTGGGGCCCCCTCCCCAAGAGAGGTAGCAGGATGCGCAGCAGAGGTCTGTTCCTGGCGTCGATGTTCGGAGCGAGCAGCGCGCTGGCGCAGCAGCAGGCGGAGGCGAAGCCCGCGCCCGCGGAGGAGCCGCAGGTCAACAGCCAGGTGGCGTCCTTCGCGGTCACCAAGCTGCGGGACTCGCCGGCGGTGGTCACCTCGGTGGACGCGGAGGAGATTTCCCGCTCCGGCGCGAGAGATCTCCTGGACGTGCTCTTGCTGGTCCCCGGCTTCTTCTTCGGCGTGGACATCCAGGGGATCGTCGGCCCGGGCTTCCGCGGGCTCTGGGGCTACGAAGGGAAGATCCTCCTGCTGGTGGACGGGAAGGAGATGAACGAGCTGCTCTACTCCACCACCCAGCTGGGGAAGATGTTCCCGGTGGAGCTGATTGAGCGGGTGGAGCTGGTCCGGGGCCCCGGCTCGGTCGTCTATGGCGGATTCGCGGAGCTGGCGGTGATCAACGTGATCACCCGCGGCCTGCCCGGGAGCACGGACGTGCTGGTCTCCGGCACCTACGGGCAGCTCGACAACACCTACGGCCGCCGCGGAGTCACCCTCTCCGGCCGCAAGGTCTTCGACAGCGTGCCTGGGCTCTCCACCTTCGTCTCCGCGTCCTACAGCCAGGGGCAGCGCAGCGGCGCCACCTACGTGGACGCCTTCGGCAACGAGGCGAGCATGGCCAACGCCTCCATGGAGAACCCGCTCGTGCTCCAGGCGGGGGTGGGCTACCGGGATCTCCAGCTGAGCCTGCTCTACCACCAGTACGAGACCTCCGGCATAGACGGCTACGACGAGCTGCTCGCGGCGCCGCTGGTGGGCACGTTCCAGTCGCTGCACCTGGAGCTGACGGACACCTTCCGCCCCGCCGAGCGCGTGGAGGTCACGCCGCGGATCAACTACGCGCTCCAGCGGCCGTGGATGACCTCGGACCGGAGCTCGGACTTCTATTACGAGAAGCAGGCGCAAAGGCTGCGGGCCCGGCTCACCGCCCGCTGGGCGCCGCTGGACGTGCTGCAGCTGACCGGCGGCGCGGACCTCACCTTCGACCGGGCAGACCTGCTCGGGCCGCCGGACATCGGCCTGCAGACGCTCTTCAACGGGGCCGCCGAGAGCATCTCCTACCAGAACTACGCCGCCTTCCTCGAGGCGTACTCGGAGAACCCGGTGGTCAACGTGGCGCTCGGCGCGCGGCTGGAGCTGCACAGCGCCTCCGGCGCGACCTTCGTCCCCCGCCTGGTGCTGGTGCGCAGCTTCGGGCCGTTCAGCGCCAAGGCGCTCTTCAGCAGCGCCTTCCGCGCCCCGGGCGTGGAGAACATCTCGCTCGGGGACAGCGTGACGCCGGAGCGCACCACCGTCTTCGAGCTCGAGGGCGCGCTGCGCCTCTCCCGCGCGCACCAGCTGGCGCTCAACGTCTTCGACGTGGGGATAGTGGACCCCATCATCTACTCCTACGACGCGGCGACCATGAGCGAGGCCTACCGGAACGTGGGCCGGCTGGGCAGCCGCGGCCTGGAGGTGGACTGGCGCTTCCAGTGGCAGTGGGCGCGGGCGGAGGCCTCGTACGGCTTCTACGCGCCCAACGGGGACGCCCAGGTGGAGACCTATTTGGTCCCGGGACACCCGGAGGCCCACGCCGCGCTCCCCAACCACCGCGCCACGCTGAGCGCGAGCGCCCGGCTCTTCGACCGCTTGTCCTTGAGCTCCACCGCCGTCCTCATCGGCCCGCGCTTCTCGGTGGGAGCGCCCGACGAGGCCGGCGTCTCCGCGGTGGAGGAGCTGCCCACCCAACTTTTGCTCAACGTCTTCTTCCGCGCCCAGGACGTGGGCGTGCGCGGGCTCGAGGTGGGCGCCGGCGTCTACAACCTGCTCGGGAGCGACCTCCGGCTGGCCCAGCCCTACCAGGGCGGCCACGCGCCCCTCCCCGCGCTCGGCCGCGAGTTCCTGCTCAAGGTCACCTACTCCTTCGACGCCTGGGGCGCATAGGCCGGCGCGTCCCACCCCACGTCGACCAAAGGAAATCGACGTGGACCGGGGCGGCTCCATGCCTCACGCCGGCGCGTTGACGGGCCTTCCGCGCGCGTCCCAATTTCGAGGCTCGTTTCGCGGCTGCCGCCGGTGGCGCTCGCGCCCCACGGGCTTCGCGCGGCGCCAGGCGTGGGCGACAACGGCGCTTACAACCACCTTTCCCCACGGAAACCCGTCCGGGCCCCGGCAGATAAGCGCTGTGGAGGTTTCAAGATGACCCGAATGAACGTGCGGTTTGAATCGGCGGCAGTGCTCCTCATCACGGCCGTCTGCGTGGGGTGCCAACCGCTGGACCCCGGAGAGGAAGAGCTGGCAGCCACGACCGATACCGCGCTGGCGGGGCGGTACCGCTTCCGGGTGCTCGACTGGAACATCGCGGGCAAGGCCGACGCCTTCGCGCTCCTGGAGAATCAGATCGAGAAGTTCGACCCGGACGTCGTCCTGCTCCAGGAGGTCTGCTCCGCTCAGAAGACAGCCTGGGCCGAGCGCCACCCGGGCTGGGAGGTCCACTTCGCGCAGATGACCTCCGCCCATCCGGGGTGTGGGGACACCCCGAAGGGGTTGATGCTGGCCTCCCCTCGCCCGATGAAGGACGTCTTCGAGTTCGACCTCGGCCAGCGGTACTTCGACGAAGGCCTCAACCAGTGGAAGCGGTACAAGCTGCTCTGCGGCAAGGTCTCCACCCCTCAGGGCCGGGTCAAGGCCTGCACCACCCACCTCCGGGTGGGAGATCCAGGTGCGGAGGCCGCGCGCCTCGTCCTCACCCGGCACCTCGTGGCGAAGCTGCTGCCGGCCGCGCTGCCGATCGTGGTGGGGGGAGACTTCAACGCCAAGCCGACCAGCGACGAGATGGCGATCCTCTATGAGCGCTTCAACGAGGCGGACCGTGGCGACGACGCGTCCACGCACGGCCAGAAGAAGATCGACTACATCTTCTTCGACAAGAAGCACTCCCGCGCCAACGCCACCAGCGGAGGCGTGATCTCCCAGGACGTCTCGGATCACGACCTCTACCGGGGATGGGCGGAGCTGACGTTTTGAACGGAGCTACCGCGGGCGGAGCGCCCGGAAGCCCCAGAGGAACGTGGCGAGGAAGGCCAGGCCGCTGAGCAGGTTGAGGCTGGCGATCGCCGCGCCTTCTGACGCGCCCCCTCCGGCGAGCGCGTTGGCCAGGGAGATGCCTGCGTGGATGGCGAAGAAGACCAGGCTGACGAGCTGGACCGCGCGGATGCCCGCGCGCTGTCCCCAGAGCGAGGCAGGGAAGAGCGTCAGCGTCAGCAGCAGGTGCCACGCCGCCATGTGCCACGCCATCTTCAGGGACCAGGCCTCGCCGTCCTGCTGCGCCCGCTGCAAATAGAGCCACCCGGCGGCGAAGCCGAAGAGCGAGCCCGCCAGCGCGAGCAGCGCGTGCACCCACGCCGCGCCCGCTGACCGGTGGGCGCTGCTCCCCGCGGGGCGCAGCGGCACGCCGTTGAGGCACAGGACGACGACAGAGGGGTGGGCGGCGCGCACCTCCAGCTCCCCCTGGCCGTGCGGCAGCGCCGCGCGCACCCCTGCGGCCAGCGCCTGCGCGTCCCGCACCGTCAGCACCTGCGCGTCCGCCCAGTACACCACCGCGTGGGTGAGCCCGAAGTCGCTCACGAAGCGCGCTCGGGCGGGGCCTTCGAACTGGAGCTCGAGCGTGGCCATCTTCTATTCGCTCGCGTGCGAAGCGTGGGTTTGCGCCGGCGCCCCGTGCTCGTGCGCGCTGGCGCCCAGCAGCGGCCGCGCGCCCACCCAGACCGCCAGCAGGCACCAGAGGACGCCCCAGGCGGCGCGAGGCAGGCGCTGCGCGAGGCGCCCAGCCGGGCCCGCCAGGAGCGCGCTGGCCACGAGCGCGGGCGTGGAGGCCAGGCAGAGCACCGCCATCACCGCCGCCCCCGCGAAAGGGCTCCCCGTGGAGCCGGCGAGCGCCCAGCCCATGGCGAGCATCCCGCACGGGAGCACCGCGGTGACCAGCCCCAGCGCCAGCCCGCGCTTGGGCAGCGCCGGCAGGAACGGCCGCAGCGGGGAGAACACCTCCGTCCACGCCACGCGCGGCCGCCACAGGGGCCGCCCCAGGAAAAGCTCCACGCCCTTGAGCAGGGCCAGCGCCGCCACCGCCAGCCACAGCGCCCGCTGGGCCAGCCCGAAGAGCGGCCAGTGCATGAGGTGCATCCCGGCCCACCCGAAGAGCGCGCCCACGAAGGCGTAGCCGCACAGCCGCCCGCCGAAGTAGCCGAGCGCCGCGGAGCCCCGCGCGCTCTGCCGCTGGCAGGCCGCCAGCGCAATGGGGCCGCACATGGCCACGCAGTGCAGGCTGCCCAGGAAGCCGAGGCTGAGCGCGCCCAGGAGCGCCTGGCTCAGCACGGCTGCACCTGCGCAGGTGCAGCCGCGGGCGCAGCGGGCGTGACCGAGCCCGGCGCCGGACGGGCGGTGGCCGCGGCGTACGCGAGCGCCAACAGCGAGGACGTGAGCATGCTCAACCCCGCCCAGACGGGGCGCAGCGCGCCGGAGGCGGCCAGCGCGACGAAGGCGAGGTTGTAGGCGGTGGAGGCGACGAGCAGCGCCCGCACCCGGCGCACCGCGCCGCGCGCCAGGGAGATCGCCCAGGGCAGCTTGCGCAGGTCGTCCTCCAGCAGGGTGACCTGCGCCACGCCCTTGGCGAGCGTGGCCGCCCCCGCCAGCGAGACGCCCGCCGCCCCCGCGGCGAGCGCCGGCGCGTCGTTCAGCCCATCTCCCACCATGAACGTGTCCGGGCCCAGCTCGGCCAGCCGCGCCGCCTTCTGCGCGGCGCTCAGCCCCGCGCGCCAGGAGACTTCCAGCGGCTCGGCGGCCGCGCGCACGCGCTCGGCGGCGTCCCCGGAGAGCACCTCCACGGAGAGCCCCAGCCCGCGCAGCGCGAGCACCGCTTCGCGGGCGCCCGGGCGCAGCTGCTCGGCCAGGGTGAAGCGCGCCAGGCGCTGCTCGCCGCGCCACAGCCCCAGCTGCCCGTCCCCGCGCGCGCCCGCGAAGAGCCGGCGCCCCTGCGCGTCCTTCGCCTCCACGCCCCCGGTCTCCCCGAGCGAAGTCGAGGGGGACACCGTGCGCCGCTCCGTCAGCGCGCTGGGCCCCCGCTCTCCCCGAGCGAAGTCGAGGGGCGATCGAGCCTCCCCGCCCCCCTCGACTTCGCTCGGGGTGACCGGGGGGGACACCGTGCGCCGCTCCGTCAGCGCGCTGGGCCCCCGCTCTCCCCGAGCGAAGTCGAGGGGCGATCGAGCCTGCCCGCCCCCCTCGACTTCGCTCGGGGTGACCGGGGGGGCCGTCAGCAGCGCCTCGGGCTTCGGGTCCTTCGCCCAAGCGAGCAGCGCCCGGCCCATGGGGTGGACCGAGCCCTCTTCGAGCGCGGCGATCAGCCCGCGCACCTGCGCCGCGTCCACCCCCGGGGCAAGCTCGCAGGCCACCACCGCGGGGGTGGCGCTGGTGAGCGTGCCCGTCTTGTCCAGCGCCACCGCGCGCGCGGTGGCGAGCGCCTCGAGCGTGTCCGGCCCGCGCAGCAAGAGCCCTTCGCCCAGCGCGCGGCGCAGCGCCAACCAGTGCACCAGCGGCGAGGCGATGGCGTAGCTGCAGGGGCAGGCCGCGAGCACCACGGCGAGCGCGCGCACCACGCCCTCGCCGGCGGAGGCCGCGTACCACCCGTAGCCGGCGGCGCCGAGCGCCACCGCCCAGGCGACGGGGGTGAGCGCGGCGGCGAAGCGGTCCGCCCAGCGCAGGACGCCCGCGCGCCGCTCCCCCAGCTCGCGCGCCAGCGCCGCCAGCCTGGCCACCGCGGAGTGCTCGGCGCGCTCGAGCGCCACGCCTCGCAGCGGCGAGGCGCCCGCCACCGCCCCCGCCGGGACGCGCTCTCCTTTGCGGAAGGCCACCGGGCGCGCTTCGCCGGTGAGCACCGCGAGGTCCACCTCGGCGACTTCGTCCAAGAGCTCCAGCGCCACCGGCGTGGCCTGGAAGGGCGGCACCACTATCCGCTCGCCAGCGGTGAGCTCATGCGGGGCGAGCGGCGGGGCACCCGGCGCGTCCAGCCGGGTGACGGTGGCGCGGGTGAGCTCCAGCAGCGGGCCCAGGGCGCCGCTGGCCTTGCTGCGCGCGGTGGCCTCCAGGTAGCGGCCGAGCGTGGCCAGCACCAGCGCCGCGGTGGCGGACTCGAAGTACACCCCGGGCCGCCCGGTGAGCACGGCGTGCGCGGACAGCCCGTAGGCCGCGGCGGCCCCCGCGAGGATGAGGGCGTCCATGGACAGGCGCCTTCGGCGCAGCGTGGCGAGCGCCGAGCGCCACAGCGGCCAGCCGCAGAGCGCCAGCACCGGCGTGGCCAGCGCGAGGCTCGCCCAGCGGTAGGCTTCGCGCAGCCAGGCCAGCTCCGGCTCGCCCTGCATGTCGAAGACGTCTTCGGCATACAGGAAGAGCGAGAGCATCATCACCACCATGGAGAGCACGAGCGTGAAGGTGAGCGTGCCGTAGAGGCGGCCGTGCTCTTCGCGCCCTTCGCGGGCCACCTCGGCGGCGAGCTCGCAGCCGAAGCAGCAGAAGCGGGCCCCTGGCGGTGCCAGGAGCCCGCAGTGCTCGCATCTGCTCAGCTGGCCATCCACGCGCGCAGGTCCGGCAGCGCCATGACCGCCATGAAGACGATGTAGACGACGATGAACGCCGCCCACAGCACGGCCACGTAGAACGGCACGCCGCCATCCCCGTACGGCAGGAGGGTCTCGCGGCGGTCGTCCTCGGTGAACTCGGCCTTAGATCCCTCGTCGCTCATACTCCTCCTCCTGGCGCAAAAGGTCGTACTTGCTGCGCTCCATCTGCTTGAACTTGCCCGTCAGCAGGCACCAGACGAGCAGACACAGCCAGCCGAGGCTGACCACGAAGTACACGGTCACGCCCACGTCGAAGGTGCCGCGGAAGTCCGGGCTGGAGACGGTGTAGATGAGCGCGGCGACCTTGTAGGCGAAGGCCAGGCCGCCGAGCGTCAGCCCCAGAATCATCACCCAGATGAGCAGGCGCCGTGAGGCCACGTCCGGCGGGGTCATGGCGTGCCTTTCTGGGCGGTGGGCTTGAGCTCCTGCTCCGCCGCGAGCACTTCGGGCGTGGCCCAGCTGCCCAGCCACTGCATGTAGGTGATCATCGAGAGGCCGGTCTTGTTGGGCTCCTCGCCGTCGAAGAACCAGCTGTAGCGGGGCATCACGGAGGCGGGGGAGACGAGCGTGGGATCGTAGAAGTGGGCCACGTGCCAGTCGTTGCCGTGCCGGCCGGCCTCGCGGATGAGGTCCGGGCCGATCCGCCGGGTGCCGAAGAGGTGCGGCAGGAACATCTCGTTCCGGTACTCCGCCGCGTAGGAGACCTTCCCGAAGCGCTGGTCTTCGTTCGAGACGGGGCGGACGTACTGCGAGTGGCAGTGCCAGCAGGCCTCGGCGATGTAGCGGTCCCGGCCCACGCGCAGCGCCTCGCGGAACTTCTCCGCGGTGGGCTCCCCGAACGCCTTCTTGAAGGCGGTGGGGTAGCGGCGGGAGAGATCGATGAACTCCAGCGAGGGCTCGGGGGCGATCTGCTCGAGCGTCTTGTACTCGAGCTTGGCGAGGTGCGAGACCGGGAGGTACCCGGTCAGCAGGCCCGCCAGCAGGAAGGCGAAGAGCCCCGCCAGCGCCATCACGCTCGCGACACGCTCGGGCGCCTTCATGGCGACACCGCCGCCAGCGGCTGCGGCTGGCTGGAGGGCGCGGGTGCCCGCGCGGTGAGCCACATGTTGTAGGCCTGCATCAGCTGCCCGGCCACGATCATCAGGCCGGCGATGGTCCGCGCGTGCCAGAAGGGCATGATCGCCACCACCGACTTCTCCCACTGCGCCAGGTCACGCCAGAGGAAGCCCTCCACCACGCCCGCGGCGGAGAGGTCCACGAACATGAGCACCAGGCCGACCGTGGAGAGCCAGTAGTTCCACGAGTTGAGCGCCGGGCTCCACCACGGACGGCCCACCAGCCTGGGCCAGAGGTGGAGGATCCCCGCGATGCACCAGAAGCCGAAGACGCCGAACATCACCAGGTGGGCGTGGCCCACCACCCAGTCCGTGAAGTGGATGATCCGCTGGAAGGGCAGCGTGGTCTGGAAGGCGCACTGCAGGCAGGTGATCATGTAGAGGACCATCCCGGTGAAGAACCAGCGCACGGACATATTGGTGCGCAGCCGGTCCCCCCGCCCCCGCAGCGTCATGAAGAAGTTGATGATCACCGTGAACACCACCAGCTCGATGGCGATGGTGGAGAGCATGGCGCCGTACTGCGCGTACATGGGGATGGGGCTGTAATAGAAGTGGTGGATGCCGGTGAGCGGGTAGAAGAACGCCAGCCCCCAGAAGCCGAGCACCGAGAGCGTGTGGCTCCAGACCGGCTTCTCGAGCAGCAGCGGCACGAAGTAGTAGGTCATCCCCCAGCCCAGCGGCGTCACCGACAGGCCCACCAGGTCATGGATGTACATGCCGGTGAGCGCCGCGCCGCCCGCGCCCGGGACGAAGTACTGCGGCAGGAAGTTCCCCATGATGTAGACCAGCGGCGTCCACACCAGCATGGCGCCGAAGTACCAGAGCGAGACGTAGGCCGCCTTGCCGCGCGTCTTGAGCATCGGGGCGGCCACGTTCACCACCAGCGCCGCCACGCCGATCACCGCCACTGGATCCACCCAGGTCGGCGTCTCCCCCCACTCGATCGCCTGGGCCTGGCCGAGGATGATCCCGCCGGCGGTGGCCAGCACCACCAGCTGCCAGGCCACCAGGATCACCCGCGACAACGTGCGGGACAGCACCGGGAAGCCGGTGAGCCGCGGCACCACCCAGTAGAGGACGGCGATGAAGACGTTGATCAAGAAGCCGTACGCAATCGCGTTGGTGTGCACCATGCGCAGGCGGCCCGGCGAGAGCAGCTCGATGCCGGGGAACGGGTAGAGGCGGCTGAGCTGAAGCGCGTAGAACATCCCGGCGAAGATCGACACCAGGAAGAACGCGAAGCCCAGGCCCAGGTGCCAGGTGATCATCGGCCGGTCCACCAGGGAGGCGGAGGCCGGCGCGGGGGCGGTCGTCGCAGTCGCAGTCGAGGTCATGGTCTCTCTCTGTTTGCGGTCAGCTCAGGGTTGGGCGTCAGGCGGCGCGGGGACGGGCGGAGGCGCCTGCGCCAGCAGCTTCGTCTTGAGGGCGCGTCCCTCTGGGCGGCCGCGCAGCAGCGCCACCGAGCGGACGTAGTAGGCGAGCCCCCAGAGCTGCTCGTCCGAGAGGGCGCCCGCCCACATGGGCATGGCGGTCCCGCCGACGCCGGCGGTGATCACCTGCACCAGCTGCCCGGGCTCGATCCCGTTCTTCACCCGGTCCTCCAAGAAGTCCGGCGGGCGGATGGGGGCGCCCCAGTCGCTCTCCTTCTCCGAAGAGGTGTAGAGGTCCGGCCGCAGCTCCACCGGCGGCGCGTCCGGCGTGGCGTTGATCTTCTGGATGGCGTCCGTGGGCAGGTAGGCGGGGTGGCAGCTCCAGCACTTGGCCATGCCGTGGTACGTCTTCTCCCCCTCCGCCACGCCGCCCGCCGCGTTGCCGGCCCACGGGTCCTTCCCGGCCGCCACCGTCGCGCCAGGGGTCTCCTCCTTCCAGGCGGGGTTGAAGGTCCGCAGGTAGAGGATGACCGCCTGCCGCTCCTGGACCGACAGCAGCGCGAAGGAGGGCATCGCCGTGCCAGACAGGCCGTGGCTGATGATCCGGTCGTAGTCCGCGTCCCGCGGCGCCTCGCCGGAGGCCACCGCGGCGAACTTGATCCGCCCCACGCGGAAGTCCCGCGGCTTGGGGTTCAAGAAGCGCGCGGCCGGCCCGTTCCCGTCACCCGCCTCCCCGTGGCAGCCCACGCAGTACGTGCCGTAGACCTGCCGGCCCAGGGTCAGCTCGCGCACGGGCTGGGACATCTCCCCCTTACCCAGCTGCTCGGGACCCCACTCGAAGTCATTGCAGGCGGTGCCGGCCAGCGCCGCCGCCGCCACTGCCCAACCCCAACGTGTCATGGCTCACCCTCCTCCAGCTTCAAGACCAGCTCCTGGGCCCCTGAGGCGCCCGCGTCCACGGCGCGCAGGTGGCGCTCTCCTCCCGGAGCGAACAGCTCGAGCGCGTTGGAGCCCGCCTGCCCCTCCAGCGTGAAGCGGCCCGCGGCATCCGTGCGCGCGAAGGTGCCGTGCTCCGCCACCACCAGCGTCGCGTGCTCGAGCGGGTGGCTGTCACAGGAGAGCAGGTACGTCCCCGGCTTGAGCGCCGGCACCGCGCGCGGACTGCCCTGCCCCGGCAGCGGCAGGTTCCAGAGGGTCCGGCCGTCGGCGCGGGCCCTCACGTTGTGCAGCGCCGCGTCCTCGCTGAGCACCTCGAGCGCGTCCTTCGGCGCCGCGGCGTAGAGCGGCCGCTCGTAGCGCCCGCCGGAGATCTTCAGCGCCTGCTTCTGGGGCTGGGCCGGAGCGCCTTGCGCCTGCCGGTCCACCACCAGCGCGCCCTCCACCGGCGCGCCGCCGCGCAGCACCACGCCGGACAGCGGCACGCTGGGGCCCGCGCGCGCCGGCGCCGCCGCCGCGGCCCGGCCCTGCTCCCACGGCTTCGAAGGGGAGTACTGCTCGGCCGTCTCGCTGGCCCAGAGGCTGTAGAGGGAGGCGGTGATGAGCAGCTTCGCGCTCCAGAGGATGGCCACGCTCCCCAGCAGGTGCGCCCAGGAAAAGGCGCGGCGGCGCCACAGCAGCGCGGCGGCCAGCGGCACCAGCACGGCGTAGGAGAGGGAGATCCGCGCCACGTGCGAAGTGCCCGCCGGCGCGCGCCAGAGCGGCCCGCCCAGGAAGAGGAAGAGCACCACGCTCGCGCCGAGCGCCGCGCCCAGCTCGACCCATGAGAGCCCCGCCCCCAGCACCCCTGGGGCCCTTCCTCTTTCTCGCTCGGCGTCAGGGGTGGACATCGACGTGGGTGGTGAGCTCGAACGCGCGCGAAAACTGTCCGATTCAAGCCCACACCACAACCTCGAAGTTCAAAGGGCGCTCCTGCGTCCGATTAGGACGGACGCGCAAGAGTTGCGCGCGCGTGCGCTAGAGTCCGGAGCGTGCGCGGCTTCTGGCAGCTCCTCTCGGCCGCCTGCCTGCTCGGGCGCGTGGCGCTCGGGGCAGGCGGGGTCGTCTTCTCCGATGACGCGGAGTCCGGCACCACGCTCACCTCCGAGCTGCCGCCCGGCGCGTGGGTGACGCGCAACCTCATTGGCTCCAACACCTTCGCCGCCACCGCCGACGCCGGCCGCGGCGGCAGCTTCGGCCTGCGGATGACGGACACGCGGGCCACGGTCCCCAATGGAATCGAGGCGTACCTCGAGGCCCCCCTGCCGAGCGGAGAGCAGACGCTCTACCTGCGCAGCTGGGTGGCGGTCCGGGCCAGCCCGCTCAATGGGGTGCCCGTGCGCTACTTCGTCACCGCCGGCGGGCTCTACGCGCTCGAGAGCGGCTTGGGCACCGTCACGGTGAGCGTGGCCGGGCATGACCGGACCAACGCGTACGCGAACGACGACGGCCCCGGCGCCTACCTGGACGGCGGCTGGCACCTGTTCGAGGCCTCGCTCGAGGGACTTGGCACGGCCTCGGGCCGGCGGCGGCTGTGGGTGGACGGCGCCGCGGCGGTCACCAGCGGGACGGTGGACTTCGTCAACATCAACGTGACCCGGGTGATCCTCGGCCAGCTCTACTCCGACACCGGCTTTACCGGCGAGGTGGACTTCGACGAGGTCCGCGTGAGCACGCTGCCGCCGGCCAGCCGGCTGCGCCTGCAGCTACCCGCGGAGGCCCGCGCGGGGCGCTGCACGCCGCTGGCGGTGAGCCTGCTCGACTCGTCGAATGCCCCCGCGCCCGCGCCGTACGACGTCGCGGCCACACTGGCAATCTCCCCCGCGGACGGCGGGGCGCGGCTCTATCTGGACGCGCAGTGCCAGCAGCCGGCGCCGGGCGGGGCGGTGACCCTCCCGGCCGACAGCGCGGCGGTCACCGCCTACCTGCTCGCCCCGGCGCCCGGCGGCGGCTTGAGCCTGAGCGCGGCGCACCGGGACTTCCTCTCCTCCGCGGCGAGCGCGCTGACCGTGCTGGAGGACGACGGCGGCGCTCCGGACGCTGGGGCGGCGCCGGACGCCGGCACCGGCGGGCCGCGCGCGCTCGCGGTGGGCTGCGGCTGCGGCGCGGTGGGCGCGCCCTGGCCGCTGTGGCTCGCCGCGGCGCTGCTCCCGTGCGTCAGGCGGCTTCGCCGTGGCGCGCCAGCCAGAGCTTCACGCGCGAAAGCTCCTGCTTCTCCGGCTCGCCGTGCGCGGCCTCCAGGTCTGCCGCCGCCTTGCGCGCCAGCTCCAGCGCCCGGGGGCGCTGCGGCGGCTGCGCCCACAGCACCTGCGCCAGCGCGAAGCGGACGAAGGCCGCCTCCGCCAGGGCGGCCTCCCCCTGCAGCACCTTGAGCGCCTGCTCCAGCTCTGGGAGCGCTTCCTTCTCCCGCCCGAGCGCCACCAGCGCCTGGCCGCGCAGCCCGCGCGCGAGCGCGGTGCGGGCGTTCTCCTCGTTGAAGCCCTTCACCAGCAGCGGCACCGCGCGGGTGGAGAGCGCCAGCGCCTCCTTCGGGTCCCGCCGGTAGAGCGCCGCGGCGGCCAGGTGCACCAGCGGCAGCCCGGTGAAGGGGTCCTTCTCGCCGCGCACCTTCGCGTAGGTGGCCAGCGCCTTCTGCTCCTCAGCCTCGGCCTCGCGCACCCGCCCCTGCTTGAGCAGCACCGCCCCCAGCTCCAGCTGCGTGTCCGCCACCGGCGTGCCCACGGCGAGCTGCTCGCGGATGGCGAGCGCCTTGGCGAGCGCCTTCTCCGCGTCCGCCAGCGCGCCCAGCTCCCGGTCCACCGAGCCCAGGTTGGAGAGGAAGGTGGCCAGCGGCGCGCTCTTGGGCCCCAGGGTCCGCTCGGCGATCTCCACCGCCTGCTCGTAGCGCTCGCGCGCGGGCGCCAGCTTCCCCTGCGCCTCCAGCACGGTCCCCACCGCGTTCATCGACTGCGCCACCAGGATGTGCTCGGTGCCGAAGGTGGCCTGGCGGATCTTGAGCGAGCGCTCGTACGCGGCGGCGGCCTCCTCCTGCCGGTTGAGGCGGGTGAGCGCGGTGCCCTGGTTCTGCAGGGCGATGGCGATCTCCGCGTGCTCCGGCCCGGAGAGGCGCGAGCGGATGGCGGCGGCCCGCTCGAACTCGGCGAGCGCCGACGCGTTCTCTCCGCGGTAGAGCAGAAGCGCGCCGTGCTGCAGCGCCACCAGCGTCTCCAGCTCGTCGTGCCCGGCGCCCAGCCGGGAGAGGGCGGCGGCGGCCAGCTCGCCCCAGCGCTGCGCCTCCTGCGCCTTCTCCAGCTTCAAGCCCTCCAGCACCATGAGCAGCGCGCGCGCGCGGACGACGACCTCCTGGTGGCCGGCCTGCTCCGCCAAGCGCAGCGCCTGGTAGGCGCTCTCGTCCGCCTCCTTGAACTTGCCGAGCCGGTCCAGCGCCCTGCCCTGGAGCAAGAGCCACTCCGAGGCGAGCGGCGGGTAGCCGGCGGCCTTCGCCTTCTCCAGCCCCGCCGCGCACAGCTGGGCGGCGGCGGCGTAGCGGCCGGCGTCGAAGTTGGCGGAGGCCTCGGCCAGCGCCTTGCGGCCGGCGGCCACCGCCTCGCGCTGGGCCTCGCTGGGCGGCTCCAAGCCCGAGTTGAAGCGCGGCGGCCGCTGGCAGGCGCGCACCGGCGGCAGCGCCTGCACCGCCTCCACGCTGCGGTTCACCACGTCCTTGTCCGCGCGCGCGAGCACGTGGGCCAGCGCGTCCACCGCCTCCAGCCGCTCCTCCAGACAGCCGATCCGCGCGTCCATCAGCGCCTCGGTCTGCTCGCCGCGCACGCGGGTGGCCTCGCAGGCGTCCTTGAAGTGCGAGGCCCACTCGGACGTGTAGGCCCCCAACCCGCGCTCCACCGCGGTGAAGGCGCCCACCGCGGCGAGGTGGCCGCTGTCGGTGAAGGCCTTGAGCAGCTGCGCGCGCACGTCCTTGTTCCACGCGCTCTGCACGCGCGCGGGGCCGCCCGAGCAGAGCGCGGTGGCGCGGTTGGACAGGCGCACCGTGGCCAGCGCCACCAGCGCGCAGGCGCCCAGCACCGCGCCGATGACGGCGAGCTGCCGCCGGGTCCGCGCGCGGCGGTCCACCGCCAGCGCCTCGAGCAGCGCCTCCATGGAGGGGAAGCGGTCCGCCGGGGACTCGGCGAGCCCGCGCCGGAGCGCGTCCTCCAGGTGGCGGGGGACCTTGCGCGGCTTTGAGCCCGGCTTGGGCGCCACGCCCGGCTTGTGGCCGTGCAGCGCCTCGTAGAGCGAGACGCAGTAGCTGAACTGGTCGCTGCGCGCGTCCACCCCCACGCCGCGCCGCTGCTCCGGGGGCATGTACGCGGGCGTGCCCATCAGCGTGCCCACGCGGGTGCGGGCGGGCTCGGAGAAGCTGCCGCTCCCTTCGGAGAAGGACTCCTGCGGCGTGGGCTCGGGCGCCCCCGAGCGCGAGGCCCCGGAGCTGGAGCCGGAGCCGGAGAGCTCCTCGGGGGTGGCGGCGGCGACGCGCCGGGGATCCATCGCCGAGCGGGAGAGCTCGGGCAGGGGCGCGCTGCCTTCGTGCACCAGGACGAGCCCGAAGTCGGTGACGCAGACGCGGCCGTCCTTGCCGACGAGCACGTTGTCCGGCTTGAAGTCCCGGTGGACGAGGCCGCGGACGTGCGCGGCCTTCAGCCCTTCGCCGGCGGCGAGGAAGACCGGGAGGATCTCCTCGACCGGGCGCTCCTTCTCTCGCAGCCAGCGGCGCAGGGTGGTGCCGTCGATGAACTCCATGGCCACGAAGAACTCGCCCTCGTGGGCGAAGGCGTCGTGCACGGCCACCACGTTGGGGTGGGAGAGGCGCGCCATGGCGCGGGCCTCGCGCACCAGGCGGCCGAGCAGCTCCTGCCGCTTCTCCGGGGAGAGGGACTCGCTGCGCACCTGCTTGAGGGCGACGCGGCGATCCAGCGTGCGATCGTAGGCGGAGTAGACCAGCCCCATCCCGCCCGCGCCAATCTGCTCGAGCACCATGTACCGGCCGAGGTCATCGCCGGCGAGCAGGACGTTGGGTTCTGGGCGGGGGCTTCCTGCATCGGGACCCGGGCGGGTCTCGTCCTGCTTGGCTGCGAGCGCCGCCAGGGCGTGGCGACAGGACTCACAGCCGTTGACGTGGGCCTCTGCTGCTTGGAGCGTTGCACCCGTCAGGCGGCCGCTGAGGAAGTCGAGCAGCCGCTCGCTGTCGAGGCAACTCACACCACGTCTTTATCAGACGTAGAGGGTGGAGTTCCTGTTTGCCTCGACGGTGTCCAGGTCCTCCTGGCTGCAGCTGCCGCTCTTGTAGCCCACGGTCTCCACGTCCACCTTGTTGCCGCTGAGGCTGACGATCGGGATCGCGGTGGCGGTGGCCATGGTGTCGCGGCTGCCGGTGTTGCCGCCCGGGCGGTAGGCCACGGTCTCGATGTCCACCTTGTTGCCGTTGGTGGAGACGATCGGCCGGGCGCAGGTCGCGCCGCCGGTGGTCGCGGTGTTCGTGGTCGCGGGGGTGGTGGTCGTCGACGCCTTCTTCGCCGCGTCCTGAATCTGCTGGATGAGCTTGAAGATGTCGAAGGGGTTGCTGCCAACGCGATACTTGCTGTCCGAGCCCATGCGTCACCTCGTAGTAATTGGGTTATCGCCGGGGCCTGAGAGAAGGTTTCCTAGATTCTTAGAAAAACCGGCCGAGGAAGAAAACCCTGAGGAATCACGGCTGGGTACGTCAGGCGGGGATGGTCCCGGTCCGGTTCTTGGCCACGTCTCCGGCCAGCGATCCATCGGCCGTGGAGACCGCGGGTGCGGGCGAGCGCTCCGGCTTCAGGAGCTTCTTCAGTGAAGTCCAGAGGTTGCTCTTGTCGTCGGCGCTGACGCGGTACATGGGGGTCCCCTTCTTCTTGGGCGCGTAGGGGATTTACGGGCGCGGCGGCCGCGCGGTTTCCTCAGGCTCCGAGAAGCCGAGCGCAAGAGCCCTGACACACGTGGAGCGGCCCAGAGGGACAAGTTGGTTTCTGGGGTCGCGCTGGCAGTGCACGCATGGGTCCCGCGGTGCCGCGCTCCACCCGCGGCGGGTTGCACAGTCAGCACCAGCTCCGTGGGCGCTCGTGTCTCTGGCGCTCCAGAGTAGTGGGTAGGAAAGGGTGGATAGGGCCACCCCAAACCTACCCACTACCTCCCGGGACCCGCTTGCTCCTCAGAAGCACGGCGTCCGAGCGCCCGCGGCGGGAGTGTTGGCTGTGCAACCCGCCGCGGGTGGAGCGCCCTACCGCGGGCCTCATGCGTGCACTGCCAGCGCGACCCCGAACCCAACCTGTCCCCTATGAGCCCTGCCCGCCCGCACCGCCGACACCCCAAGTGGGCGACCAGCCGCCCAGACACCTCGCAGAAGCCGAATGCGCTGAGATCGCGAATCCTTGCCAGCGCTCAGCGCGGGCGACCAGCCTGGACGACCGATGGGCGACCAGCGCTCTGCTCAGTCGTCTCCGAACGAGAAGCCCAGCTGACCCGACGGGGGCTTCGCCGGCTCGGGCGGCTTCGCCACCGGCGCCGACTTCACAGGCTCGGCGGCGGCCTTCGGCGGGAGCGGGGTCGCCTCCCCCTTCGGCACCTGGACGTCGAAGTGGGCGAGCACCGGGGCGTGGTCGCTGGTGCCGAACTCCCGGTAGGACGCGCAGGAGGTGGCCTTCGCCGCCAGCGCGGCGCTGGGGAGGATGAAGTCCAGCCGCCAGCCCACGTTCTTCTCGCGCAGGTTCCGCCACGGCGCCCACCAGGTGTAGAGCGCGTCGTTCTCCAGCTCGAACACGCGCTGGAGATCCACCAGCCCCCGGCCGATCACGTTGGCGAGCAGCGCCCGCTCCTGCGGCGTCTGGCCGATCTGATCCGCCTTGCGCAGCGTGGGGTGGACGTCCCGCTCCTCCTTCGCCACGTTCAGGTCCCCGCATAGCACCAGCTGGGTCCCCTTGGCGTGCTCGGAGATGACCAGCTCCTCCAGCTGCTGGAGGAAGCGGATCTTCGCGGGGAAGTCCTTCCCGCCGTTGGGCACGTAGATGGACGCGAAGAGCCAGCCCGCCACGCGCGCCAGGACGATCCGGTTCTCGTGATCGAACGCCGGGTGCTCGAAGGCCGGCGGCACCGGGAAGGTGGCCTTGCGCAGATGCAGGCTCACCCCGGAGTAGCCCTTGTGACCGTGCCAGTAGCACCAGTACCCCGCCAGCTCGCACAGCGAGGGCGGCACGTGCTCGGGCGAGGCCTTGATCTCCTGAAGGCAGAGCACGTCCGGGTCTTCGCGCTCCACCCAGGCCAGCACGTCCCCTTCGCGGGCGCGGATGCCGTTCACGTTCCAGGTCGCCACCTTCATGCGCAGAGCCCTTTACCGCAACCCTAAGGGCCCTGCGCGCGCTACTTCCAGGCGGCCTCGCGCGCCGCGAGCCAGGCCTCCGCCTCGCGCGCCGCAGCTCCGCCGGTGGAGGCGCGGAAGTCCAGCACCGCGGCGCGGACGAGCTTGCGGATCCGTTCCTTGTCCCCGCCGCGCTCGGCCAGCTGCTGGGCCAGCAAGAGCCGCAGCGCGCCTGGGCCGCCGAAGGACTCCACCGGATGGGTCTCCAGGCGCACCGCGGCCTTGTCCAGCACCTCCAGCGCGGCGTCCTTCTTCCCCTCCGCCAGGTGCGCCCGGGCGATGAGCACCTGCACCCAGACGCTCTGCTCGGTGTCCTGCTCCGCCACCGCCTGCGCCCGGCGCAGCGCCGGCCACGCGCTGGCGGTGCGCCCCGCCTCCAGCTCGCGCGAGGCGAAGGCCGTCAGCGCGGCGGACAGCGAGTTCGGGTGGTCCTTGGCCTGGGCCTCGCCCACCGCCATTGCCCGGGAGAGCACCTGCTGCGCCTCCTTCTCCCGGTGCAGCGCGCGCAGCACCCTCGCGTGAGAGATCAGCGCCTGCACCTGCGCGGCGACGTCCTCGGCGGACACCTCCAGCCGCCGCAGCGAGGTCTTCAGCGCGTCCTGCGGACGCCGCTGCGCCAGCTGCAGGCTCTGCAGCTGGGACAAGTACTCGAGCAGGGCGGTGGGCTGCTCCTTGCCGAACCTCCGCTCGGTGAGCGCCAGCGCCTCCTCGGCCTCGGCCAGGGCCTGCTCGTGGTGGCCGAGCGCGTCGGAGATCATCGACGCGTTCCGAAGCAGGCTCGGCATCCGCGGGTGCTCGTTGCCCAGCGTCCGCCGCAGGCCGGCGATCGCCCGGTCGTTCTCCGCCTTCGCCTGCTCGGCGCTGCCCAGGTGCAGGCGCGAGGAGCCCAGGTTCCCCACCGCCTGCAGCGTCTCCGGGTGGTCCGCCCCCAACGCCTGGGTCCAGATCCGCGCCGCCCGCTCGAAGTAGGGGAGCGCCGCGGGCGAGTCCCCGGCGAGGTCCACCGCGGCGCCGATGTTGTTCAACGCCGCCGCGACGTCCGGGTGCTCCGGCCCCAGCGCCTTGGTGCGCAACGCCAGCGCGCGCTCGAAGCGCGTCCGCGCGCCCGCGTAGTCCCCCTGCCGCACCTGCACCGAGCCGAGCGCCATCTCCAGGTAGGCCTCCGTCAGCGCGTCTCCGCCGAGCGCCTCGAGCGAGACCCTGGCGTACTCGCCGCGCTCCGGCACTTGATCGAACTGCAGCAGCAGCATGCTCGCGCGCACCAGGTTGGCGGCGGCGAGCGCGGCCGCCGCGCGGTGGCCGCCGGCGAGCGCGGCGAGCAGGGACTGCTTGTAGGCGGCCTCCGCCTCCTTGAGCTCCCCCTGCTTCTCCTCGAGGAACCCGAGCAGGTGGAGCGCCTCCGCCTGGAGCGGCCGGTAGCCCGTGGCCTTCGTCTCCTCCACCAGCGGCTTGGCCAGCTCCAGCCCCTTCGCGTAGCGGCCGGAGTCCAGCAGCGCCTTCACGCGCGGCAGCCGCGCCCGCAGCGCCTCCACCTTCGCCAGCGCCTCCGGGCTCGCCGGCGGCGGCACGGGCGCCCGCAGCGCCTCCACGCTGGCGCAGCGCTCCAGCGGGGTGAGCGAGAGCACCGCGCGCGGCGCCTGCGTCAGCACCGTCTCGGTGGACTCGCGCAAGACCTCGGTGAGCGCGCGCACCTCGCGCAGCCGCTGCTCCATGCACGTCATCCGCAGGGAGAGCACCTCGTCGGACTGCTCGCCGCGCACGCGCGTGGCCTCGCAGGCCTCGGTGTGCTGCTTCACCCAGGCGGTGGTGTAGCGGTCGAGCCCATCCCGCACGTGGTCGAACGCGTCCTGGGCAAGCGGCTGCTTGGTGGCGAGGAAGGCGGCGGAGAGCTGCGCGGAGACCTGTCCGTCCCACACGCCAGCGAGCCGCGCCGCCGCCCCCTGGCACATACCCGGCGCGGCCGGCGCGCGCGCCACCGCCACCGCCGCGCCCAGCGCCGCCGCGAAGCCCGCCCCCAGCCAGAGCCGGCGCCGCCCCACCGCGGGGTCCGCCGCGAGCGCCTTGGCCAGCGCGTCCATGGACTCGTAGCGGTGCGCAGGGTCCAGCGACAGCCCCCGCAGCACCACCTTGCGCAGCCAGCCGGGCACGGGCGTCCCGCGCGGCGGCTCGGCGAGCTGCCAGCGGTGCGGGTCCGAGAAGGGCACGTTGGGGAAGGGGCGGTGGCGGTAGAGCGCCTCGTACAGCGCCACGCAGAAGCTGAACTGGTCGCTGCGCGCGTCCAGCACCGCGCCGCGCAGCGCCTCCGGGGCCATGTACGGCGGCGTGCCCACCACCGCGCCGGCGCGGGTGAGCTCCTGGTGCAGCGCGCCAGAGCCCGAGCCCGAGCGCAGCTCCACCTCCTCCGGCGCCGCGGGCTCCTCGGGGACGCCACCTTCGTGCGCGGAGAGGCGCGCCAGGCCGAAGTCCAGCACCCGCGGCCGCCCGTCCTTGCCGACGAAGAGGTTCTCCGGCTTCAAGTCCCGGTGGACCAGCGTGCGCGCGTGCGCGGCGGCCACGCCGGCGGCGAAGCCCTGGAAGAGCGGCAGCACCTTGCGCCAGTCGGCGGGGACGCGCGCCAGCCACTCGCGCAGGGACTCCCCCTCCACCAGCTCCATCGCCATGAAGAGGCGCTCGCCAACCGTGCCCACGTCGTAGACGGAGACCACGTTGGGGTGGGAGAGCTGGGCGAGCGCCTGCGCCTCGCGCAACAGCCGCAGCCCCTCCGGCCCCAGCCCCTTGCCGGTCTCCTTCCGGACCTGGAGCAGCTTCACCGCCACGCGGCGATCCAGCTCCGGGTCGTACGCGGCGTACACCACCCCCATCCCGCCCTTGCCGATCGCCCCGACGATCAAATACCGCCCGAGCGAAGTGCCGCGCGCCAGCGCGGGCGGCAGCGGCGTGTTGGAGAGCGGCCCACCCGTCTCCCCCGGCGTGAGCGCGCCGGTGCTCACCCCGTCCTTGAGCTCCGCCAGCACCCGCGCGCACGTGGGACAGCCCGCGGCGTGATCCGCCACCCGCGGCGCGGCCTCCGCCTCCAGCGCGCCATTCGCCAGCGCCCGCAGCGCGGCGGGCTCGGGACAACGACTCGAGGGCTCCATGCTTCCCCGCAGGGTACCGCCACTTGGCCCAGGCGCTTCCCCTACCCCCGGGCCATCAGGTAGGTTCCTCTGCCACTTCTGAAGTTGACTTGCATTCTCAATATCACCTATCTCTTGAAGCCCCTGTCCTTTGGAGAAGTCGTGAAGGCCCCCCTCAGCTGGCTCTGGACTGCGAGCGCCGCGGCGCTCGTCGCGTGCGGTGGCTCCCCGGTCACCCCGCCGCTCACGGTGGTGAAGGACAAGGCGCTGGACGCCCCGCTGCGGGCGGCCTCGGCGGAAGAGAAGGACCGCTTCAATGACGGGGACGCGCTGTTCGACCTGGGCTACCGCGAGGCGGACGGGCTGGGGCCGCTCTACATCCGCACCGCCTGCGTCTCCTGCCACGACAACGGGCTCAACGGCCCGGGCGCGGTGCAGAAGGCGGTGGTGGTGCTCGCGGACGGCGTCACCCCGGCGGAGGACCAGTCCGCGCTCCCCTACGGCCACACCCTGCGCCCGTACTGGACGGCGGGCGCGCACACCGCCATCACCGCCCCAAGCGCGGGGATGGTGAAGGTGACGCAGCGGATGGGGCCGGTGGTGCTCGGGCGCGGCTACCTGGAGGCCGTGGCGGACGAGGAGCTCGAGCGGCTGGAGCAGGCGCAGGCGGCGGGGGGCGAGGTCTCCGGGAGGATCAACCGCGTCCGCTACGACTCGGAGCCCAACGCGGACACCCGCTTCCATGCCTACGCCAAGGGCACCGCCAACCTCGCCGGGCGCTTCGGCTTCAAGGCGCGCATCCGCACGCTGGACGAGTTCACCGCGGACGCCTTCCAGGGCGACATGGGGATGACCAGCCCGCTGCGCCCGGTGGAGCTGCCCAACCCGGACGGGCTGCTGGATGACTCGCACGCCGGCGTGGACGTGGACCTGGAGACGGTGAACGCGGTGGCGGACTACCTGCGGCTCCTGGAGATCCCCGCCCGGGCCGCGCCGGACGCCGCCGGGCAGGCGCTCTTCGCCAGCACCGGCTGCGGCAGCTGCCACGTGGCCTCGCTGCGCACCCGCGCGGACTACCCCATCCAGGCGCTCGCGGGGATCGACGCGCCGCTCTACTCGGACCTCTTGCTGCACGACATGGGCGTGGCGCTGGCGGACGGGCTGACGGACGGCCAGGCCGGGCCGCGCGAGTGGAAGACGGCCCCGCTGATCGCGCTTCGGCTCCTGCGCACCTACCTCCACGATGGGCGCGCCCACACGCTGGAGGACGCGGTGCTGATGCACGCCTCGGAGGGCTCCGAGGCCAACCCCAGCGTGGCCCGCTTCCGCGCGCTCGCCCCCGCCGAGCAGCAGGCGCTGCTGGACTTCGTGAAGACGCTCTAAGAGGAGACTTGCACCTTTGCGCCGCGCAGCCTTGAGCTCTCTCGCCCTGCTCCTTAGCGCCGCCTGCGGCGGTGGGGGCACCTCCCAGCCGCCGCCGGGCACCTTCATCGCCCTGCAGCGCGACTTCTTGGACTTCGAGCAGTGGGAGGCGTTCGGGCCGCCCAAGGCGAGCACCGGCTCCACGCACCTGGCGGGGCCGTTCACCGTCTACCTCAAGGCGCGGCCGCCCAAGGGGAGCACCGCGTTCCCGGTGGGGACGGTGATCGTCAAGTCCGCCTTCCCCACCGAGCTGGCGGGCGAGGAGAAGCTCTTCGCGATGGCCAAGCGCGGCGGGGACTTCAACGCGGACGGCGCCGCGGGCTGGGAGTGGTTCGAGCTGGTGCGCAGCAAGGGCGTGCCAGTCATCCTCTGGCGCGGCATCGGCGCGCCGGCGGGCGAGCACTACAGCCAGGTGGACGGCACCTGCAACGACTGCCACCGCGGCTCGCTGGGGAACGACTTCGTCAACAGCCTGCCTCTGGGGGAGCTGTGAGCGGCCGGCTCTGTGCTCTGCTGGGGTTCGCGCTCGCCGCCACCGCGAGCGCCACGCCGCGCCCGCTGCCGTTCACGTACCTGCACCCCACCTCGCCCAAGGGGGACGTGGAGCTCGAGCAGTTCGTGGACATCACGCCGGTGCGGGCGCTCAGCTTCAGCGGCAAGGAGCGCTGGGAGCCGCGCTACACGCTCAACACGGAGGTGGAGTACGGCCTCACGGACCGGCTGGAGGTGGCGCTCTACTTCCAGCTGGCGAACGCGCCGGGCGAGGTGCCTGGGATGGCGCCGCTCTACTTCGATGGGATCAAGCAGCGGGTGCGCTACCGGCTGGCGGAGACCGGCGAGTGGCCGGTGGACGTGGCGCTCTACTTCGAGGTGGCGGAGCTGCGGGAGGAGATCGAGCTCGAGGCCAAGGTGATTCTGCAGCGCCAGCTGGGGCCGGTGCGGCTGGCCGCCAACCTCTGGCTCGAGCACGAGTTCTATTACGACGGCGAGCGGGACTGGGTCTTCCACCCCACCCTGGGCGCCACGCTGGAGCTCTCGCCGTCCCTGCACGTGGGCGCGGAGTACTGGCTGCACGCGGAGGTGCCCGCGCGCGAAGTCACCACGCTCCCCTTCGCGGATCTGCCGCACCATTATCTAGGCCCCACGCTGCTGTGGCAGCCCGGGAAGCTCTGGCTCTCGGTGGGGGCGTACGTGCGGCTGGATGACCTTTCCCGCGCCGCCGAGCAGAACGACGTCTTCGGCCGCTTCTGGGTGCGCAGCATCGTGGGGTTGTCCCTGTGAGCGCGCGCCTGCTGCCTCTGCTGCCCCTGCTCGCGCTCGCCGCCGGCTGCACCGCGGCGCTGCCCCGCCCCACCGCCGCGCACGCGGCCCTGCTGCAGCCGCGCTACCCCGGCGTCACCGAGGCCACCCTCACGGAAGGACGCCGCCTCTACCAGGCCCGCTGCTCCGGCTGCCACCTGCTGCGCGCGCCGGAAGGCGAGACCGAAGCGGAGTGGAAGGAGTCCCTGCAGGACATGCAGGCCCGCTCCCGCCTGAGCGACCCCGAGCGCGAGGCGGTGCTGCAGTACCTGGCGGCGTTCGCCAAGGACGCCGTTCCGTCGACGCCCGCGCGCTGATGGCCTTCACGGCCCCTTGATGATCGCCCCGTCCGCGCCGACGCCGAACACCTCTCCGGTGGGCGCGGCCCAGACGTCGAAGAGGGCGCCTCCAAGACGGGCGGACGACCGCGGGCTCACTCCTCGGCGGTGGCGGATTGGGCCGCGAGCCAGAGCTCGCGGTACTTCTCTCGAACGGAACCATCGAGTTGGAGCGCCAGGCTCTCGTCCAGCTTTGCTGCACGGATGAGCTCGAGCACGTCGGCGAGATCCTTCAAGCGATGCGGAGCGGACAGCCCGGAGGCCAGCTTCAGCTCCACCAGCGTCGGAAGAGGAAGGAAGGCTCCGTGAGTGAGCCGGACCGCCGCACGTTCGGGGTCAGGGAAGACGACCGGCTTGGGCTTTCCATCTCCCGGAAAGTCCCCGGCCAACAGGACGTCCACGGTGACACCGTGTTCGGTGTCGCGGAGCCCCTTGCTTCCCGGAAACTTCTCCAGGTAACCGCGTCCGAGGACCTCGGCCTTCAAGCGCGCCAACCCCTCCCGCGTCAGGAGCACATCCACGTCTACCGTCACCCTCCGGTATCCATAGGCATTGAGCGCCATCGCGCCGGCGATCGCGTATGGGATGGAGAGGGCGTCGAGCGTTCGGGTCAACTTCCGCAGCGCTCCGTGGACCTCTCCCTCTCCCATGAAGAACCTCGACGCGTGGGCAACGCCGGACCAGAACTCTGCCTCGCTTCCTGTCCATTCCATTGCGCGCTCGCGACGGCGAGGGTAGCACTCGCGACGCGCGCTCACTAGATACGGCACCCAGTCCCAGCAGCAGCACAGCTCCGCGGCGTCGACAGCCTTTCGCGGGGCGCGGCGGCGGCAACAAGACGCGCGGCGGCGGCTGAAGTCACTGCGACAGCGAGACGCCGCAGCTCGCACAGGGGCCCAGCCGCCCCAGGAGCGGGGGGCCCGCACCATCGGAGGTGAAGCCGCCGCCGCAGCTCGGGCAACGGTCGAAGCGCCAGAGCGCGGACGAGATGAAACCCCAGAGGACCGCCGCGCCTCCCAGCATGACACCGGCGCGCAGGGCGACGCCCAGGTTCAGACCGAGCGCCGAGGCAATCGCGCAGGCGAAGAGCAGCGCCATCCCTCCGACGAGGAGGCGAGCCACCCTCCTGCGGCGAACACGGAACTGCTCCAGCGTCAGTGATCGCTCGGCCGCTGGACGCTGGGGGGCGCGCACGAGTCCTCGAGCGGACAACGAGGCAATCGCAAACCCGACGACGAAGAACAGCCCAGGGGTGAACCACATCGCGAAGACGTCATGAATGGACGCGTGCCGCGGATCCCTGAGGTCGTAGAGCACCTCGACCCGCTCGCCGACCGAGTAGCCCGCGAAGGAGCCGCGCGGTCCGGTGATCTCAAGCTCCCGTCCGTCCGCAGGTCGAAAGCGGACGACTGCGACCAGGTGCGATTCGTCGCCCGTGCTCTTCCGTTCCACCCGCACGACCTCGCCTTGCGCGCGCTCACCGCTCCGCTCGAGCGCGATCAGGCCTCGGGCCTCGTTGGCCATCAGTGCCATCAGGCCAACGCCGAGAATCAGCCCGAGCACTCGCCCCGTCCATGGGAACTCGGGCACAGCCATGCGCGCCACCTCACTGGGGAGTTGGCGCCAGGCGACCCCTTCCGTCAAGGGGAGCGACGCCTCAGAGCTGGGCCTGCGCGCCGAGGAGGAGCTCACCCCCGGCGCCTCGCGCAATGGCAAGCGAGCGCAGATCCGAGCGCGAGGCGGTGCTGCAGGACCTGGCGGCGTTCGCCAAGGATGCGGCGCCGGTGGCGCTCCCGCGCTGACAGCGAAGTCAGGCCCGTCCCCCGGCGCCGGACCGCGGCTCTCCTCTTGTCGCGCGGTTGGCGCGCGCACGCCGCGCCCCATGCGCGAACGAGCGGGGACGAAGTGGACGCTGGGCACGCTGTTGCTCGTGGGGACGATGGGGTGCGGCGGGCCCGGACGCGACCCCGTCGCCGCCGCTGTGTCTGTCTCTGACTTCGACGACGCCTTTCAGGTTCAGGGTTGCGCGGAGGGCGCGACCTGGCTCGCCGGCTCGTCCCTCACCGGCAACGTTCAGTTCACGCGCAGCTGCCACGGCTTCTTCGGGTTCGGCGACAGCTGCGGGCCGCTGACCGGCGTGGGGCTCTCGGTGGTGAGTGGCGAAGGCTGGTCCACCGGCGCGCTCACCTACCCCGCGCAGGGAAACGCGGACTTCGCCTCGGTGGTCCTCGAGGCGCCCGGGACGGCGCAGACGACCCTCACTGCCTCGGCCAATGGGCAGAGCTTCCCGCCGCTGGCGCTGCGCTCGGCGGTGGCAACTTCGCTCGCGCTGCGCCGGGAGAGCCCGTCCAAGGGGCGCCCGGTGGGCGGAGCGACCTTCGAGCTCGTCACCGACCCCGGGATCGTGGTGCTCGACGGCGCGGACGCCCAGGGCAAGCTCCTCACCTCGGCCACCTCCGTGGTGCTCTGGTCGCGGAGCAAGACGGCCGCAAACGCGAGCGTGCGGGTGAAGGTCGTGGGCTCCCCGGCGCCCGAGCAGACCGTCACCGCCGTAGCGCAGTGACGCTCGCCGCTTTGACGGATTTCGGGCCCTCGTGCCAAGAGCCAGCACCAGGACACGGGAGACGACATGGCTGGCTTCTTCACGGACTACCGGCAGGACGAAGCGATCCACTCGCTGGCGAACGAGATGGAGGCCTCGGTCGACGCGTTCGCCACGCTCTCCAACGGGCTCGAGCGCGAGCGGCGGCGCAACGACCTGCAGACGGAGCGGATCAAGGCGCTCGCCACGGCGGTGGAGGCGCTCTACACGGGGTTGATCTCCCGCGGCCTCGTCCCCGCTGAAGAGGTGGCCGCCCCGCTCGCGGAGCTGCGCGCGGCGATGGCGCCCCGCAGCTTGAAGTAGCCCGCTTGAAGGTCAGCGCAGGCCGACCTTCTTCTCCAGGCGGCGCAGCCGTTGCTCGTGGCCCCGGAGGAGCGCGAGGCTCTCCTGCCTGCGGCCGAGCCGCTCGAGATCTCGCTGGATCTCCGCGAACCCGTCGAACATCTCCGCTCGGAGCCCAACGAGGTCTTCCTGAATGCCGCGCTCGAGCCCGTCAAAGCGCTTGTCGAGCCCATCCAAGCGCTTGTCGACCCCATCGAAGCGCTTGTCGATCCCGGTGAAGCGCGCCTCGACCCCGTCGAAGCGCTGATTCATTTCGCGCCGCAGGGCTTTGAGGATCTCCACCGTCAGGTCCTGCGTCTTGCTTCCACTCTCCCGCTCCGTCACCGTCCACCTCCTCGAGTGTGTGGGCCACACTACTCCACGGCTTCGACGCGAAGCGAGCCGCTCGCCCCCCGCTTTTCGACCGTTCGCGCCCGCGAGCACGGTCGCCCGCGGCGGATGAGCGCCGAGATCCGACCGCTCGCTCAGAGTCCTGCAAACGTCCGCCCGCCTCCCTCGTTTCCTCGCAAAGCAGCGGCCGACGACCGGCCGTCCCTTGGGAGAGCGAGATGGAGACACCGGACTATTCAGGCTTCCTGCGGCACTTCTCCAAGCAATGGCAGCGGCCACTGCCCATCATCGCCGGCGCGCGCGAGCTGGACAGCTTGCGCGCACACGAGCGCCGCGCGCTGCTCGCGTCGCTGCAGCGCTTTCAGCTGGGCGAGTCAGGCGAAGGGCGGGTGGCGCAGCAGGTGGACGGGGTGCACCTGCCCGGCGTCGACGCGGACTTCCGCGCGGCGCTGAAGCTCTTCATCCGGGAGGAGGGACGCCACGCGGCGATCCTCGGCCGCATGGTCTCCGCGCTGGGCGGAGGACTGCTCCGGCGCAACTGGACTGCCAGCGCCTTCAAGGCGGGGAGGCACCTGCTGGGCGTGCGCGTGAAGCTGGTGGTGGTGCTCGCGGCGGAGGTGGGCGGGGCCGCGTTCTACGAGGGGCTCGGCGAAGTCCTGCCGCCCGGCGCCATCCGCGGCGCCTGCGCCGAGCTGGCGCGGGACGAAGGCGTGCACCTGGCCTTCCTGGCGTGCTTCTTCCGGGCCCAGACGCCGTCCGCCTGGCGGCGCCTGGCCTTCCGGGCGCTCTTCGGCGCGGTGCTGCTCTGCGCGTTCCTCTGCGTGCGCGCAGACCACCGGAAGACCCTGGCGTTCCCCGGGATGCGCTTTGGCCACCGCTTCTGGAGGAAGGCCGCCGCCACGGTCGCGGAGGTTGCGCGGCCTCAGCCGGTCGCCGCGGCCGTCCAGCGCGCCGCCGCGTCCCGCACGTAGTCCGCGTAGCTGCGCGGCGGCCGGCCGAGCAGCTGCGCGCAGCGGGCCACCTCGCGGGCGGGGGCGGAGACGCCATAGCGCTGCAGCAGGGCATACGTCTTGCCGAAGTCCGAGAGCGCGGCCGCGTCCATCGCGCCCGCCATGCGCGCCTTCCACGCCTCCACGTCATCCCCGCCGTAGCGCACCGGCCGCCCCAGGACGCTGGACCAGAGCTGGGCGCAGGCCTCGCCCGTCCAGGAGTCCGGGCCGAGCAGCGGGTACCCGCCCGGCGCCACGCCGCCGCGGTCGAGGAGCGCGCGCGCGGCGGCCTCGGCGATGTCGCGGACGTCCACGCGGTTGACCGGGCGCCGCCCGAGCGGCAGCGGGTAGACGCCGCCGACGATCTCTCGCGCCTCCAGCTCGTCGTTCTGGAAGAAGTTGGAGGGCATCAACACCACCGGGCTGGCCGGCGAGGCGCGCACGCGCCGCTCCACCGCGAGCTTGGCGCTGTAGTGCGGGGCGATCAGCGCGAACGCGCTGTGCAGCGCCCAGCGCAGCGCGCGCGTGGGGAGGTCCGGATGGTACCCGCCGGAGTAGACGATCCGCTTCACCCCCGCGCGCTCGCAGGAGGCGACGAAGGCGAGCCCGAGCGCCTCCTCCCGCGGGTGGTGGGGCGTGATGAAGAACGCGCCCTCCACGCCCTGCAGCGCGCGGCCCACGTCCGCCTCGCTCCCGAGCGCGCCGAGCGCCGGCTCCGCCCCCGCGGGCAGGCGCGCCGCACTCTGCGGCGTGCGGACCAGGGCGCGGACGGTGGCGCCGCGCGCGAGCAGGGCCCGGACCACCTCCTGCCCCACGCGCCCGGTGGCGCCGACCACGAGGGTGCGCTCGGAGGCCATCAGCCGTTCATCCGCTTTCGGGCGGCCTGGACGATGGGAGCCATGGCTGGAATGTAGAGCCCCCTCGCGGGCCCGTCTGCCTGGGCTGGGCTCGCACAGTGTGCGCGCTGGCCCTCACGAGCGAGCGGCTCAGCCGTCCGTCTGCCCGATGCTGACCACATCGTCCCGCAGCAGGTCCGGGTGGAGCACGGTGCGGTCCTCTTCGGCCATGTCGATCAAGAGGGACTTGAAGAGCCCTTCGGCGGCCTCCAGCAGCTCCGGCCCGGTGGCGCTCTGCGCCAGCTGTGAGAGCTTCCGCAGCGCCGCGCGGTGGGCCTCGTGCTCCACCTTCACCCGGCGCGCGCGCTCCTCGCCCCAGGCGTCGATCTCCTGGAGGACCGGCACCAGCTCGCGATCCTCCAGCTCGATGTGGGTCAGCAGCACCTCCACCAGGAACTGCACCTCGCGCCGGGGCGCCGGGGGCAGCACGCCGGAGCGCCGGGCCCCGGCCCGCTGGACCTTCTCCAACGTCGTCTCGAGCGCCTCGCGCAGCTGGACGTGCTCGGACAGGATCCGCATTCGCAGCTCGTTGAGCGTCATGGGTCTACCCTCCAGGTCTCTCCGGAAGCGAGCAGCTTCGCCAGGTCACCGTCCCCCTTCTGCTCACGCGCCAGCTGCTGCTGCGCGTGCTCCAGCCGCTCGTAGGTGGGCGCCTCCACCGCGCGCAGCACGCCGATGGGCAGCGGCGAGGACATCCCGGCCAGCGCGAAGGAGAAGGCCTGCGGCGCCCGCTCAGAGAAGCGCGCCAGCTCCTCTTCGCGCGCGCCGCCCGGCCCCACCTCCACCGGGCGCGGCTCGAAGTCCACGAAGCGGACCCCGCGGCGCCCGTTGGCGAACAGGAGCGGCTTGCCCTCCTCCAGCCGCAGCCGCTCGTCGTCCCGGGTGGCCTTGTCCGACAGCTTGGAGAAGGCCCCGTCGTTGAAGACCACGCAGTTCTGCAAGATCTCCACGAAGGCGCTGCCTTTGTGCCCGGCGGCGCGGGTGAGCACGCCCTGGAGGTGCGCCGGATCCGCGTCGATGGAGCGGGCCACGAAGGTCGCCCCCGCGCCGAGCGCCACCTGCAGCGGGTTGAAGGGCCGGTCGATGGAGCCGAAGGGCGTGGACTTGGCCTTGGTGCCCTGCTGCGAGGTGGGCGAGTACTGGCCCTTGGTGAGCCCGTAGATCTGGTTGTTGAACAGGAGGATCTTCAAGTCCACGTTGCGCCGGAGCGCGTGGATGAAGTGGTTCCCGCCGATCGCCAGCGCGTCCCCATCACCGGTGACCACCCAGACCTGGAGGTCCGGCCGGGCCAGCTTGAGCCCCGTGGCCACCGCCGGCGCGCGGCCGTGGATGGTGTGGAAGCCGTACGTGCTCATGTAGTACGGGAACCGGCTCGAGCAGCCGATGCCGGAGACGAAGACGGCGTTCTCGCGGGCCACGCCGGAGTCGGCCAGCACCTTCTGCACCTGCGCGATGATGGAGTAGTCCCCGCAACCGGGGCACCAGCGCACCTCCTGGTCCGATTGAAAGTCCTTCTTGGTCAGTTTCTTCGCGGCCGGGGTTTCCATCACGCTTGCTCCTCGATGCGTTGCATCAGCTCGTCGATCCCAAAGGGCTTGCCCTGCACCTTGTTGATGCCGCGGGCGTCCACCAGGAACTGCGCCCTCAAGAGCGTGCGCAGCTGGCCCAGGTTCAGCTCCGGCACCAGCACCCGCTTGTACGCGCCAAGCACGCTCCCTAAGTCCGGGTGCAGCGGGTTCAAGTGGCGCAGGTGGAGGCTGGAGATGGAGCGCCCCTTCGCGCGCAGCCGCCGGACCGCCTCGGAGATGGCGCCGTAGGTGGAGCCCCAGCCCACCACCAGCGTGTCTCCGCTGGGCTCGCCCTGAACCTGGAGGGGCCCGTAGGAGCGGGCCACCCGGGCGACCTTCTCCGCGCGGACCTCCACCATCCGCTCGTGGTTGCGCCCGTCATACGAGACCAGCCCGGTGTCGTAGTCCTTCTCCAGCCCGCCGAGCCGGTGCTCCAGCCCCGGCGTCCCCGGGCGGACCCAGGGCCGCGCCAGCGTCTGGGGATCTCTCATGAACGGCGAGAAGCCCTCCTTCTCCGTCCGGAAGCGCGCGGGGAAGGGCTGCAGCTCCTCGGCGAGCGGCGGCCGCCACGGCTCGTGGCCGTTGGCGATGTAGCCATCCGAGAGCAGCACCACCGGCGTCATGTACGTGAGGGCGATCTGCGCGGCCTCCAGCACCGTGTCGAAGCAGTCGCTGGGGCACGAGGCGGCGAGCACCGGCAGCGGCGACTCCCCGTTCCGCCCCAGCACCGCCTGGAAGAGATCCGCCTGCTCCGTCTTGGTGGGCAACCCGGTGGAGGGCCCGCCGCGCTGCACGTTGACGATCAGCAGCGGCAGCTCGGCCATGATCGCCAGGCCGATCGCCTCCTGCTTGAGCGCCATCCCGGGGCCGGAGGTGGTCGTCGCCGCGAAGACGCCGCCGTAGGCAGCGCCCACCGTGGAGGCCATGGCGGCGATCTCGTCCTCGGCCTGGAACGTGGTGAAGCCGAAGTTCTTGTGCTTGGAGAGCTCGTGCAGGATGTCCGAAGCGGGCGTGATGGGGTAGCTGCCCAAGAAGCCCGGCAGCCCGGAGAGCCGCGCCGCGGCGATCAACCCCAGGGCGATCGCCTCGTTCCCGGAGACGTTCCGGTAGAGGCCCGGGGCGATGTTGGCCTTGGGGACCTGGAAGCTGGGCACCACCTCGGTGGACTCGCCGTAGGCGTAGCCCGCGCGCAGGGCGGCCTCGTTGGCGCGCGCCAGCTCCGGGTGCTTCTGGAACTTGTCGTAGAGGAACTTCACCGTCGGCCCGGAGGGGCGGTCGAACATCCAGAGCATCAGCCCCAGCGCGAACATGTTCTTCGCCCGGCCCACCTCCTTGGCGGACAGCCCGCTGCCGGCCAGCGCCAGCGCGTTGAGCCGGGTGATGTCCACCTGCGTGGTGCGGTACCGCTCCAGCGAGCCGTCCTCGAGCGGGTTCTGCGTGTACCCGGCCTTCTCGAGGTTCTGCGGCGTGAAGGCGCCGGTGTTGATGATCAGCTGCCCGCCCGGGCGCAGCTCCCCGAGGTTGGCCTTGAGCGCCGCCGGGTTCATCGCCACCAGGACGTCCGGCCTGTCCCCGGAGGTGAAGACGGGGAAGCGCGAGAGCTGGATCTGATAGCCGGAGACGCCGGCCACCGTTCCGGACGGCGCGCGGATCTCCGCTGGGTAGTCCGGGAAGGTCTGCAAGTCGTTCCCGGCGACGGCGGTGGCGCGGGTGAACTCGGAGCCGGTGAGCTGCATGCCGTCCCCCGAGTCACCGGAGAAGCGGATGGTCACCGAGTCGAGCGCCTGGCGCTCTTTGGCCAGAGGGAGAGGGGCAGTGGCTGCAGCCATGAGAGAGATCCGTGTGGGTGGTGTGGCCCACCAAGCTTGTGCAAGGGCTGTGCTGCGCTCCTTGGCGCAAGCGCCGCACGGGCGCGCGTGAAAAGTCTGCGTGTCCGGCGGGGCCGGCGCAGTTCCTGCGGCCAAGCCCCTGAACGGCCCGCCGGCTGACGCGACGCAGCGGTTCGTGGCTAGGCTGCGCTTCGCCGTGTTCCGACTCGCCCACGTCTCAGACCTGCACGTGCTCTCCGCCACCGGCGTGCAGCTGCGCCGCGTCCTCTTCAACAAGCGGGTGACCGGGTACGCCAACCTCCTGCTCAAGCGCGGGCGGGCCTACCGGCGGGAGCACCTGCTGGCCGTCCTCTCCGCCGCCGCCGCGCGGGCGGATCACCTGGTCGTCACCGGGGACATCACCAACCTCTCGCTGGAGGGCGAGTACGAGGAGGCGCGCCGCCTCCTCGATGAGGCCGCCGGCTCGGTGGAGGTGACCGTGGTGCCGGGTAACCACGACATCTACCTGCCCATCGTCCTGCGCCAGCGCCGCTTCCCCCACCACTTCCAGCCCTTCATGCGCAGCGACCTGCCGGAGCTCGCGCTCGACCTGCCGGCCGGGCGCTTCCCCAGCGTGAAGCTGCGCGGCCCCGTGGCGTTGATCGGCCTCTCCAGCGCAGTGCCGCGGCCGCCGTTCATCTCGGGCGGCTACCTCGGGCGCGCGCAGCTTACGGCCCTGGAGCGCGTCCTCGCCCACCCGGAGGTGGCCCGGCGCACGCCGGTCCTCCTGCTCCACCACAGCCCGTTCGACTCGCGCTCCCGGCTCTGGCAGCTGCAGGGCGGGCTGGTGGACGCCCCCGCGCTGCGCGCCGCGCTCCAGCCGCTCACCCGGGGGCTGGTGCTCTACGGCCACCTGCACGTGCGGGGGCGGCGGCGGCTGGCCACGGCGCACGGCGCGCTGGACGGGGTAAGCGCGAGCGCCGCGCCGCTCGAGCACCCGGACCCGCGCGTCCGCGCCGGCTACAACCTCTACGTCCTCGACGAGCGCGGGGAGCTCGCCTCCGTCGAAGCCCACGTGCTGGACGCGGAGGGAAGGCGCTTCACGTCCTCCCCGCTCGAGCCGCAGGGGGCACGGTGAGGTACCGCCACGCGCTGCTGTGGGTGGAGCTCGGCCAGGACGCGGGGCTGGCGCTCGCGGCGCTGCGCAAGGTAGCGCCCGGGTTGCAGCGGCTGGTGGTGGTGGCCCGGCTGCAGGGCTCGTCTCTGGCGGGGCTGCCGCAGGAGCCTTCGCCGGAATTGGCGGGCTTGATGGAGGCGGCGCGCGAGGCGGCGCCGCGCGTGGAGCTGCGGCTGGTGCCGGAGCTCGGCGGCGAGGCGCTGGCGGAGCTCTCCGCGGCCGAGGACATCGACCTGCTGGTGCTCTCCGGGCACGCGCTGCGCGCCGTGCTCGCGCTGGGGGAGGCGCGCCGGCGCCGGCCGGTGGCGGTGCTGTTCGCGGAGGGGCGCGTCCGGGAAGGCCCGCTCCAGGCCGTGTGCTGCTTCGCCTCCAGCCACCACGCGCGGGTGGCCGTCCGGACGTTCCTGCGGGACCACGCCGAGCCCTCCCTCCACGTCACGCTGCTCTCGCCCCCGTCCCGCTCCAGCGGCGAGCTCGCGGCGATGCTGGAGGTGGCGGGGATTGACGCGCGGGTGGAGGACTCGCCCGGGGACGAGGCGGCGCTGCGCCGGTTCGTGGAGGAGGGGCGAGAGGTGGATCTGGTGGTGGTGGCGCGGCTGCCGGCCCGGCTCCTGCTCGGCGGCCAGTGGCCCACCTCCGTGCTCCTCCTCCCAGCCGCGCCGCAGGAGCGGCGCTTCGGCGAGCGCGGGATGGACGTGGCGGACGTCATCGCCGACGCGCGGGGGCTGCGCACGCGGGTGGACCAGGTCAGCGCGGTGGGCGCGCTCCCCGCCCTCCCGGACCAGGAGCTGGCCTTCGTCTCCCGGGGGCGGGTGGTGGCCACGGTGCGGACGCGCCAGGGCGAGGTGGAGCTCCCGCCCACGCTGGAGGCCAGCTCGCTGGGCGTCTACCGGGTCCGCGAGGGCGCGGCGGTGGACCTGATCGCCGCCACCGAGCTGCGGATCTCCGTCGTCCGCGCCGGGGACCGGCCGCTGATCCTCTTCGACGCGGAGCTCTCCGAGCTGCCCTTGAAAGCGCTGGCGGAGCTCTCAGGGCCACCGCCCCCCGAGCTCTTGGCGGTGCGGCTGCGCCCCACGCGCAGCTGCCGCGCCTTGCGCGAGCGGCTGCGCGCCGCGGGGCTGCCCGCCCGGGTGGTGGACGCCCGCGCCGTGCTCGAGGAGGGCGAGGCGCTGGACGTCTCCGAGCCCATGGACCCGGTCCGCCTGGCCCGCGTGGCCTCGCGGCTGCGCGCCGCCGGCTTCCCCGTCACCGCCATCTTCCACCGCGGGCCGCTCCAGCCGCACGTCACCGGCTTCGCCACGCTCAGCGAAGCGCAGCTGTTGGGCGGCGCGCCGGCGCACCCGGCCTCGGCCTTCGCGCTCGCCGGGCTGGACGCGGCGCCCATCCCCGGCAACCGGCTCGAGCTGGAGCTGGACAACGCGCAGGCGCGCCGCTGGCTGCTCGAGGAGATCTCCCGCAGCGAGCAGCGGGTCCACTTCCAGGTCTACATGGCGTTCGACGACGACGTGGGCGCGGCGGTGGAGGAGGCGCTCGCGGAGGCCGGCGCGCGCGGCGTGGAGGTGCGGGTGCTGGTGGACTCGCTGCACACCTTCCACGGCTCCTTCGGCATCTCCAACCCGTTCCTGGAGCGGCTCGCCAAGCGCCCGGGGATTGAGGTGCGCACCTCGCGGCCGCTGCGGGAGCTGCCCTCCATCGAGGACTTGAAGCTGCGGGACCACCGCAAGGTGACGGTGGTGGACGGCCGCGTCGCGCTGGTGGGCGGGCGGAACCTGGCGCACGAGTACTACACCTCGTTCGACGAGGTGGCGCTCACCCCCAACTCCGACTGGCGCGAGGTGCCTTGGCTGGACGGCGGCGCGCGCGTGGAGGGGCCGGCGGTGGCCGCGGTGGACGCTTCGTTCCTCGAGGCGTGGACCGAGTCCGGCGGGGAGCCCTTCGCGCTCTCCACGCCGGCGCCGGCGGGCAGCTCGACCACGCGGGTGGTGGTGCACCACGGCCTGCGGGACGCGAGCACGCTGGAGGCGTACCGCGAGCTGATCGACTCGGCGCAGCGATCCTTGTACGTGCTCAACGGCTTCCCGCTCCTGCTGGAGCTGCAGCACGCGCTCCTGCGCGCGCTGCGCCGGGGCGTGCAGGTGCGCACGTTGATCGGCCACCTCTCTCCGGTGCACGGCGGCCAGCCCTTCAAGGGGCCATGGGCGGCCGCGCGGATCGCCGCCACCGAGTTCGTCCACTCGCGCAGCGATCCGCTGATCGCCGCGGGCGCGGAGGTCTACCTCTACGCCGTGCCCCAGCTCCCGAGCTGGGCGCCGGCGCTCGGGACCGTCTGCTCGCACGTGCACGCCAAGGTGCTCAGCGCGGACGGCCTGCGCTGCGCGGTGGGCAGCGCGAACCTGGACGTCACCGCCTGCTACTGGGAGAGCGAGCTGATGCTGCTCGTGGAGGACCCGGCGGTCGTCCGCGCGTACGACGCGCAGATGGACGCGCTGCTGGCGGCCTCGCTCCGGATGAGCCCGGAGGACCCCGCCTGGCAGGCGCTGGCCGCGCGCCGGGCGTGGATGCGCCACTGGCCGGGAGTGCTGTCGGTCTGACGCTAGCGGTAGCGGTTGGCCCAGGCCGGGAACGGCCGGCCGATGGCGCGGTCCGGATCCGGGCGGGAGCCGATCAGCCCGTCTCCGCCGGCGAAGTACTCGCGCACCTGGGAGCGCGCGGACGGCGACATCTCGCGATCGCCGATCGCCACGCCGTGGATGTGCGGAGAGAGCGTGTCGTTGCCGTTGCCCCGGCTCCAGGCCGCGAAGCCGGCCATGCGCAGCGCCTTCACTTGCAGCGCGATCTGCGTCTTGGTCAGGCCCAGGGTGCGGAAGTCGATGGTGCCGCCGCCATCGTGGGTGCCGGCGCTCGCGCCCACGCCGGGGTGGTAGCTGCCCTGGGTGAGCGGGAAGGGCGTGCGCACGCCGAGCTGGCGCGCGTACTGCTCGGCGCGCAAGATCATCTGCTGGGTGCGGACGTTCATCCGCACGCCGCGGAAGGAGATCTTCGCGTAGTTGGCGGGCGGCTCGCCTGCGGACGGGGCCGGCGCGGGGGGCGGCTTCTTCCCCGCGAGCGCGGCGGTCAGCCCCGCGCGGGACTGCGGCCCGTAGGTGCCGTCCGCGATCAACCCGTAGCGGCTCTGGAAGCGGGTGAGGGCCGCCTGCGTCTGCCGCCCGAAGATCCCATCGATGGGGCCGGGGCTGTAGCCCACCTTCGCCAGCGCGGCCTGCAGCTGCTTCACCGACGCGCCGCGAGAGCCCAGGCGGAGGTTGGCGGCGGGAGCGCTGCCGGAGGGCGCGGGCGCCGGCGCGGGGGAGCTGCCGGCGAGCGCGGTGCGCAGGGCGCCGCGGGACTGCGGCCCGTAGATTCCATCCACGTAGATCTTCCGCGACTTCTGGAAGGCCTTGAGCGCCCCTTCGGTGACGCGCCCGAAGACGCCGTCCACCGGCCCCGGCTTAAAGCCGAGCCCAATCAGCGCGGCCTGCAGCTGCGCCACCGCCGGGCCCGAAGAGCCGCGGCGAAGGTTGACGGCCGGCGCCGAGGCGGTGACCCCGGCGGAAGAAGAAGAGGTTGCACGCACTGCGAGGGTGTTGGGCGCCATGCGACGGGCCCGTTGCAACGGCCGCGCCCGGTGAGCTCCTTTGCACCTCGCGGTGACGGCGGGGCGCGTCCAACCCCGGAAATCACCCGGAGAATCCGCGCCCCTCTCGGCGACTGAGAGGGGCGGGATGCAAAGCCACCTTCCTGTCCGGCTGGCCGCGTTCCGGCGATTGGAGCGTCCGCGGCGGCCAGGGGCTGCCGGCCGAACGTCAAGGACGTGTCACTCTCCCGGGGATGCCGGCTCGCTTCTCGGGCCATGCGCGAGCGTGGTGGAGGACCCTCAGCACCTGGACCTCGTCGAACAGCACGCGATAGACGATGAGGAAGGGCGTCCCAGAGACAACCAGCTCCCGGGTCTCCTTGACCCGGCCCGCGCGGCCGAGGTTCGGATGAGCCAGCAGGGACTCCGCCGCCTCCAGGACGCGGTCCGCCATCAGCTCCGCGGCGGAAGGCTTGTCCGCCGCGATGAAAGCAGCGGCTTGGTCGAGGTCACCGAGCGCGCTCGGCGTCCATCTAAGCTCCACGCCGCTTCCACCGGGAGAGCTTGCGCTTGGCGGCGTCGTGCCCCTCGAGCTGGCCGGCGTCCGCCTCGGCGAGCCCCTGCCGGATCGCCTTCACCTGCCACTCCTGAAGCGACAGGAACTCTTCGATCGCCTGCGCCGCGACGTACGACATCGAACGATCCGTGACGTCCGCGAGCGCGGCCAGGCGCTTGGCGGTCTTCTTGGGGACGCGAACGGAGAGGAGTGTGGTGTCGGACATGTGGGCTCCCATCATCACAAGTGATGCTAGGCGCATCACCCGCGATGAGCAAGGTCGCGAGGCCCGCGCCCAGCCTCCTGCGCGGTCGGCAGCCCAGCGCCGGCTGCCGTTCGGAGGGGCGCGTGCAAAGCGGGACGCACCCGTGCTACGGCCGCCGCCATGAAGAACTGGACCCTGCTGCTCCTGGCGTTGGTCGGCTGCAACCTCCCTGACGCTCCTGAGGCCCTGACCGACGAGGGGCCCGCTGACGCGGAGCTCGAGGCGGCGCTGGCGGTGGCGGCCACCACCGGCTGCCCGATCAGCCCCAAGACGCTGCAGCCGATCTGCCCGCCGTACGCGGGCTCGCCGGCGGTCTACTTCTCGCCCCACCAGGACGACGAGTCGCTGGGGTTCGGCGGCTCCATCAAGCGCCACCTCGCGGCCGGCCGGCCGGTGTTCGTGGAGCTGATGACCCGCGGCCAGGCCACCGGCGTGCGGACCACGCTCGCCAACGGCGCCACGCACGTGTGGCCGCCCACGGGGATCTCCCACGTGCACAACTACACGCTGAGCACCACGCAGATCGCCGATGCCCGAACGAAGGAGTTCCTCGCCGCGACGAGCACGCTGGGCGTCACCGGCGTCTTCCTCAACCCGTACCCCGACGGCGGGCTGACCGCCGCCAACGTCGCTGGGCGGATCAGCTGGTGGCGCGCCAACGCCACCGGGCTGAGCCTCAAGGGGACGGTGAGCGACAGCTACGACTCCGCCTTCAACCCGGACCACAAGGCGGTCTGGGATGCGCTCACCGGCTCGGGCCACAGCGACATCCGCGGGTACCTCGTCTACCAGTTCGGCAACCACACCGGCCGCTACTCCGCGACCGAGGCCCTCAGCGCCACCGAGTGCAGCGCGAAGAAGGCCGCGCACGCCGCGTACAAGCTCTGGAGCCCGTCCTCTGGCCGCTACGGCATCGGCTACCACAGCGTGAAGGCGCTCTTCGACAACTCGGCCGCGGAGTGCAAAGAGTACCTGGTCCGTCCCTGAGCCCTTAGAGTGGCCGCCATGGACTCCTCCGCGGCCGCCGTCCCCGTCGCGCGCCTGCTCGGGCGCTCCGCTGCGCTGCTCATCTTCGGCTCGCTGCTCACCGGCTTCTTCGTGGCCGCGGCGATGACGGGCAAGGTGCCGGCGGATCCGCACGCGGCGCTCGCCTCGCACCTCAACGCCCTGCTGGGCGGCTTCTGGATTCTCGGGCTCGCCTGGAGCCTGCCGCTGCTTGGCTACGGCGAGAAGGGGCTCACCCGCCTGGCATGGCTCACCATCGCCCCCAACTACGCCAACTGGCTGGTGACCGCGCTCAAGGCGTTCTGGAAGGTGGCCGGCGTGGACTTCGTGGGCGAAGGGAAGAACGACACCATCTTCGGGCTGCTCTCGGTGCTGGTGGTGGTGCCCTCGCTCGCCGCGGCGGGCGCGTGGGCGTACGGCTTCACGCGCAAGAAGTAGCCAGCAGCGAGCACTCGCGCCCGGGAGCGGGTCGACGCAGCCGGGCGCGCCGTGCTGCAGTCACCGGGATGAACCGCTGGCGCTCGCTGCTCGCGCTCCTCCCCTTCGTCTCCGCCTGCAAGGCGTTCTTCCCCGCCCCCGCACCGATGACGTCCCTGCCCTACCCGGCGGCGCCGGGCGCGCGGGCGCCGGCGCTGCTGGTGCTGCTGCCCGGCCGGGGGGACACCGCCGCCAGCTTCGAGCAGCACGGCTTCATCTCCGCGGTGCGCTCGCGCAACCTGCCGGTGGACGTGGTGGCCGCCAACGCCACCTACGGCTACTACGTGCGGGAGACGCTGCACGAGCGCGCCAACCCGGACGTGCTGGAGCCGCTGCTCGCCAAGGGCTATCCGCGCGTCTGGCTGGGCGGCATCTCCATGGGGGCGCTGGGCTCGCTGCTGCTCGCCAAGGACCACCCAGGGAGGATCTCCGGGCTCATCCTCTTCGCGCCGTACCTAGGCGAGGAGGAGGTGATCGCCGAGGTGGAGGGCGCCGGCGGGCTGGCGAAGTGGCAGCCGCCCGCGGGGGAGACCGACTACCAGCGGACGGTGTGGCGGGACTTGAAGGCGCTCACCTCGGGCGTGCAGCCGGGGCCCGAGCTCTACCTCGCCTTCGGCGAGCAGGACCGCTTCGCCCGCGCCCACCGGCTGCTCGCCGCGGCGCTCCCGCCCGAGCGCGTGCTGCGCACGGACGGCGCCCACGACTGGCCGCCGTGGCAGAAGCTCTGGGGCACGTTCCTTGACGGCTGGCGCCCCTGAAGGACGGCGGCGCACCTCTCCCACCGCCGCCGCACAGCGCTTCTCACGCCGGCACCTGCGCGCACCCGCCCGTCCTACCGGCGCGCACGGCCCGCGCCTAACGATCGGTGCTGCAGGCAACCAGAGGAGCACCCACATGGCGACGAACGATCCCTCGACCAACGCAGCCGAGCTGCTCGACGCGGCGAACCGGGCAGTGATGAACAAGGAGTTCGAGATCGACGCGGCCCCAGCGCCCACCGGCGTGAACTCGGCGCGCGGGGTGTCGCTCCAGGTCTCACAGAGAGATCAGCGCGAGAACGGCGTGCTCAGCCGCACCGCCTTCAACGTGGAGGGACAGCTCTACGTCCAGGAGACGGTGATGCAGAGCAACGGCGATACCAAGGACGTCTGGAAGCGCGGCAAGCGCCCGCTCGCGCGCTGAGGCGAAAACCCACCGCGGCAAGGCCCAGAGGACCGGGAAACAGAAGTGGTAGGAATGGGTGGATCCCCCCACCCCAAACCTACCCAGTTCTGGAGTGACGGGCTGCCCCCAAGCTCCCGCGGCCTGCGAGCGTGGCTTCGCCGCCACCGAGGTTTCGAGCGCTCCGCCGCGGGACCCATGCGGGCACAGGTGACGGCGACCCTGTTCTGTTTCTCGAGTTGCTAAAGGCTTTGGGGCGCTCAAGCCCCTCGGGCGGCTCGCCAATCCGACCACACGTGCTCGGGGCGGAGATCTGGATACCCACGCGTCGCCTCGAGTGCGCGGGCCCGCTCGGCGGTGAGCATGACGCACGGAGCGGTGTCGCGAACGCGTAAGACCTCGGGCTCCGTGAGTGGGGCTTCAGCCGCTCGCTCGAAGGCGAACAACAGGTCACGCAGGGGCGGAATGAACACCGCGACGAGTGGCTCTGAGGGTTCGGGTTCGGGCCGCTTGAGCGCGCCCAGGGCGAGCCGCAGCGCGTGTTTGAGGGGAACCATCACGGAGTCTTTGGCGGACTCGAGCGTCGTCGTGCCGGGTTCCAGGTCAGGAGGGTTTGGTGCACCGGACGCATTGAGCACGATCAGCGTTTCCGGCGAAACGGGCGTGGCTGCCGCTCGCGACGCCTCGCGCAGCAGGGGCCATGCTTCCGCCTCCTCATTCAGGAGGACGATGACGTCGGAGCCGAGCAATGCTGTCGCGGCGGCAGCTGTCGGGCTCGCCACGACTCCCCGGACGAACATGCGGACGCTGAGGCCTCGGAGCTTCGCCAGCCCGGGTGGAAGGAAGCTGAAGAGCGCCGCTGTGCCAGAGCTGGTTGCGAAGGCAGCGTAGCCCTCCGACGGCACCTTCTGTCGAAGCTGCGAGAGGAGCTCGACGACTCGGTCCTTGGAGCAGCCGAAGTAGGCGACCGTGAAGCAAATCTCGTTGGAGACGTGATTGATGAACATTGTCGGAGAGAGCAGCCTTGTTTGGTGGCTAAAGCCTGGGGCGCGCAGAGCCCTACGTCGTCACGACGACCTGTTCCTTCGCTCTCGCCGCGCACGCAGCGTCGGGGCGCTGCCACCCGAGCGTTGGTCCCTGAACGAGAACTCCCGAAGCGCGACCGAACATCAGCCGCTCTGCTTCGTAGAAAACCACGAGGTCCCCGTTCGCCGAGGCAATCCTCGAGCACCCCATCCCAGGCTCTGATCGGAGATACCGATACCGCAGCCCCGCCAGGTCCACGACCAGCTCGTCATTCACATCCTTCAGGATGACCGAGCTCCCCCCGAAGAACCGGAACTTCGAATCCGCGTAGTCGTCCGGCACGAAGGGGAGCTCGAGGGTCCGCTTCTCCCCCTGCGCATCTCTGACGATGAGACAGGCGCCATCGAGCGAAAGCGACCACCACCCATTCGGCGACCAAACGCGCCCCTCTCTCCTGACGGGGACCTCTTCAAGCGAGCCTTCGCGGCCTGGAGTCCAACGGTGGCACGTGACGGGCTCTCCAAGCCCGAGCGACTCGAGGCGGAGTGCCGTCCCACTCCAGTGTCTGAAGAACAAATCCGTCTTCAGACAATCCACGAGCTCCTGCGTCCGCACGTCAAAGACCGCGATGAATCTTTCCTGACCCTGACTGCCGTACATCGCAAAGCGCGCCCCGTCTGGAGACCAACGCACCGCCCCGCTGGTTCCCCCGAACGCGAACGTGTTCGTGGATCGGAAGACGGTCACGACCCTTCCATCGTCGAGTGAAATCAGCGCGCGGTGGCTGCCTTCTCCGCGGAGGCTCGGCGTCGTGAGCGACGGAGCGTCCGCCTCGACCACCACATGCTGATCGTCGGGGGCCGGGAAGAGCTCGAAATGGGAGCCCGTCCAGACCCCCAACTCCTCCGGTGGCCGGGCCAGGTCGGAGTAGCAGAGCAGACTGCGCCGTTCACGGTTGCCTTCGGGCAGGAGGAGACGGTCTCGGCCGAACTGCGCATAGGAGAGACCCGAGATCCGGCTCTCATCCATGGCCGAGAGCTCCTGGATCCACGGCGCGTCGGAGGAGAGCCGATCGTCTCCAGCGCTGGTCCTTCGCCTCACGCCCTCCCGAAAGAGCTTGGCCAGCTGTGACACCAGGGCCCGAGCGTGCCTCTTGTCCTTAAAGAGCACGGCCCCTTTGCCAGACTTCGTGGGGACCAGAAGCACCAGGTCCACGGCGGAGTCGCGGCCTTCACTCTCCAGGCCAACCAGCACCAACAGCGTATTGGGGCTGGGGTACCGAAACGCCGTCACCACAGCGCCATAGGGAAGGATGAGACCGGGCGGATGAGGTACTTTGGGCTCCCGACACCTGGCGAGCTTGCAAATGGACCGGATCAACCCGGCGGCCGCCGAACCGCTCGTTGAAGAAGAACTGCAGGCTCAGGTCCATCACCACCGGCGCGAAACCGGCGGTCAGCGGATCCGCATACTGCTCTTTGGACACCAGCAACCCCGGCCCGAAGCCCAGCTGCAGCTCGAAGAGCCCCGAGGCGCCGATGGCGGCCCGGACGGGGAGCACCACCGCCTGGACGGAGAGCTGGCCCAGGTAGACGACGTGGGTGGTCTGCCCGCCGGCCCCGGAGATCGGCTCTCCTTCGTAGAAGAACGTCCCTCCGCCGAGCTTCGCCCGCACCGCCCAGCGCGGGAGCACCCGGTAGGTGCCGGCGAGCGCGAGGCTGAACGCGTTCAACCCTCCGCCGTTGATCATCCCGTATTGCAGGGCCGCATCCAGGTCCCAGCGGTGCTCGAAGATCTTCCCCTTCGCCGCGAGCAGCGGCGTCCCCACCAGCGCGAGGCTCGCCTCGCTCACCTCCACCGTCTTCCCCGCCTCCACCGTCAGCTCGCGGCCGTAGACGCTCGCGTCGATCTGCCGGCGCAGCAGGTAGCGGCCCGCCGGCACGGCGAGCCGCACCGTCCGGGAGCCTTCGGGCAGCTCCAGCACCGTGTCCCCCGAGGGCAGCTCCAGCAGCTGGATGGGGCCTTCCGACTGGGAGACGGTGAGCTGGCTCGGGCCGCCGGACACCTGGGCGAGCACCACGTCCCGCCGCCCGTGGAGGTTCAGCTCGAAGCTGGGGTGCTGCGGCGCCTGGGCGTAGAGCGCGCTGTCGCGCACCGTCCGCTCGTGGGCGTAGCGGTACGCGGCCTGGAGCGTCACTTCGCCCGCGGGCGTCTGCTCGGCGGCGCCGCGCAGGGCGGCGATCAAGTGGTGCGTGAAGAAGGAGGCGCGCAGCGCCTCGGACTCGTGCGCGGCCTCGAGCCCGGAGCTGGAGGCGAGCAGCGCCGTCCCCTGCGCGGAGAGCAGCTTCACCACCGGCACCGCGCTGGCCGGCGCGGCGGTGAGCCCCTTCGCGCGCGTCCAGCCGCCGCCGTGGCACGCGTCGAGGATCCCCAGCCGCAGCTGCGCCGGCCCGCCCTCCAGCCGCTCCTTGAGCGCCTCCAGCGGGACCGGCTGGCCGCCGCTGTAGAGCGCCTGCGCGTCCGCGTGGCCGGAGAAGTAGAAGAGGCTCACCGTCTCGCCTTCCGCCCCCTGCAGCCGCGCCTGCTGCTGCGCCACCGCCTCCAGCACCTGGGCCGGCGTGGGCTCCAGCAGCACCTGCACGTCCTGCTTCGCGAACCCCGCCACCTCCACCAGCGCCTGCGCCAGGCGCTCCGCGTCCCGGTGGGCGAAGCGCAGGGGCGCGCGGCCGTCGATCGGCTGGTTCGCCCCCACCAGCAGCGCCACCTTGCGCGGCGGCGCGGCGACGGCAGCGCCGGACAGCAGCGCGAGCGCGAGCATCAACCCCTTCATGGCGACTCCTTCGGCAGCGAGAGCTGCACCGTCCAGATGGCGCGCGTGCGCGGCAGCCCCACGGCGGCGGCGCGCAGGGCCGCGTCGGAGAGCTCGGCCTCGCTGAACACCACCACCACGCGCTCGTTCTCGGGCGAGCCGTCCAGCTGGAAGCTCAACGGGAGCAGCCCGCTCTCCCCCGCCGCCACGCGGCCGCGGTAGAGCGGCGGCGCGCCCGGGGAGAGCACCGCCACCCAGGGCCGGGCGCCCGGGGAGACCTCCAGCCGCACGAAGTCCCCGGCGCGGAGGCGCGAGCGGCCATCCCACGGGGCCACGCGGTCGCCGCGGCGCGCGTAGACCGCCACCGCCGGCTCGCCCTTGGCGCGCACGCCCTGCGAAGGCGCGGTGAACCACACCGCCAACAGGCAGGCGGTGAGCGCGGCCACCGGCGCGCCCCACCAGGCGCCGGCGCGCGGCGCCGGGACGCGGGCGCGCGGCAGCCACGCCGGCAGCGGCGCCTGGGCCGACAGGCGCGCCACGTAGTCGCCGCAGCGGGCGCAGCCGGAGACGTGCGCCGCCACTGCCTGGGCGGGCTCGCCGAGGAAGAAGGCGTCCAGCGCGAGCGGGCTGGGGTGGCTCATGACCAGCCCTCCTCGCGCAGCTTCGCCAGCCGCGCGTCCAGCCTCTCCAACAGCCGGCGCACCGTCCGCTCCGAGCAGCGGAGCACCTGCGCCACCTCGGGCTGGGTGAGCAGGTCCGCCCGGTGCAGCAGCGCCACCTCCAGCAGCTCCTTGGGCAGCCGCTGCGCGAGCACCTCGAGCGCGCGGCGGTTGTGCAGCAGCTCCGCGGCATCGCTGGAGGCGGGGAGCAGCGCGGAGAGCCCTTCGCCCCAGCCGGCGCGGGCGCGGCGGGCGCGCAGGTGGTCGATCGCCAGGCGCACGCTGGTCCGGTGCATCCACGCGGCGAGCTCGCGAGGGGGCGCCGTCAACTCTCCGGATCTCCACAGCCTCACGAACGCCTCCTGCGCCACGTCGCTCGCCTCGTCCCCATCTCCGAGCAAGCGCCGGCACTTCTCCCGCAGCACGGGGAAGAAGCGGCGATAGGCCTCTTCGAGGGTCGGTTGGCTCAAGACGCGTCTGCTCGAACGACTCGCGCGTACGACGAGGCGGGCCGGAAAATCCGGCCACCCTTTTTTCGCGCGGCTATTCGAGGACGCAGCCGCGCTTGTCGTCCACGTAGTGCGCGCGGGCGCTCCACGTGACGAAGGCGCTGGACTCCACGGTGCGGGTCACCTTGTCGGCGCTGAAGCGGGCCACGTCCGGCGAGGCCTTCACCCACGCCTTGCAGTAGGCGTCATCCATCTCCATCACGAAGAGGCAGGTGCAGGCCATCTTCGCGGCGTTGCCCACGGCGAGCTCCACGTCGTTGTTGTCGTAGAAGCGCACGCCGTTCTGCTCCGAGGCGCAGCCGGCGAGCGCCAGCGCCGCCACCACCATCAGCCAGCGGCTCATCGCACCACCTCCATCACCCGCTTGATCAGCTCGTTCTGCGGCGCGTCCGCTGCGCGGTCGTCTCCGGTGCGGACGATGACCAGCCCCTGCGAGGGGATCACGATGATGTACTGGCCCCAGTGGCCATCCGCGACGAAGGTGTCCTCCGGCGCGTCCTTCCACGGCTTCTCGATGCCGTGCTCCGGGATGGGGCGGTTGAGCCACCACATGTAGCCCGCGGGGGTGGACTTCCCCTTGGGGTCCGCGAGGAAGGTGGGCGAGGGCGTGGTGGCCGCCTGCACCCAGCCCTCCGGGAGCACCCGCTGCCCGTCCCAGCAGCCGTCGTTCTGCATGAGGTAGCCGAGCTTCGCGTAGTCGCGCGGGGTGGCGTAGAGGAACGCGCCGCCGAGCACGCCGCCCTTCGGGTCCTCCTCCATCACCACCCGCTTCATGCCGATCTTCTCGAAGAGCAGCGTCCAGAAGGCGTCCTTGCCGTGCGCCTTGGCCAGCGCGTTGCGCGCCACCGTGGCGAGCACGTGCGCCTCGCCGGTGGAGTAGACGAACTTGGAGCCGGGGGCCGCGTCCACCTTGTGGCCGAGCGCGAAGCCAACCTGGTCGCGGTGGCCTTCGCCGAAGAGCATGGAGATGACGCTGGAGGCCTGGTAGCCCGAGTGCTCGTAGGCCTCCTGCCAGTGCAGGCCGCTGCCGAAGGTGAGCAGGTGCTTCACCTGGATCTCACACGCCGAGGCCGGCGCGCCTGGCAGGTGATCGCAGATGGAGTCCTCCAGGGTGAGCGCGCCCTGCTGCACGGCCACGCCGATCAGCGTGCTGGAGACGCTCTTGGCCACGGACCAGGAGATGTGGCGCTTGGTGGCGTCGAACCCGCGGGCGTAGCGCTCGTAGACGAGCGCGCCGTTGTGGATGATCACCAGGCCGTCCGTGCGCAGGCCTTTGCGCTCAGCGTCCGTGCCGGTGAGGGTGAAGAGGTAGTCCTCGAGCGCCTTGAGCGGGGCGGCCTTGGCCACCGGGTCGACGAGCTCCTCGGACCAGTCCACGGTGGGCCAGGGGGTGCGGGCGCGCTCGGTGCAGGGCGCCGCGAGCGCGGCGCCGGAGAGCGAGAGCAACAGCGAGCAGAGCAGGGCGTTCTTCATGGGGGGCTCTCCTAGAACGCCGACCGCGCGAGCGGGACGAAGGTGGTGGCGCTGATCCCCGGCGAGAACGACGGGAGCACCGCGACGGCCGCGCTGCTGCGCTCGGTGAGCCGCATGGTGGTGACCGAGGTGACGCCGAGCAGCGCGCCCTCGAGCACGCTGAAGGCGAAGACCTGCAGCGGGAGGCCGAAGGACATCTGGGCGAAGCCGGCGACGACGAGCGCCGCGGCGTTGACCACCACCGAGGCGACCCAGGGACCCCAGAAGCCATAGCGCCCCGGCGCTTCGTGGTTGCCCACCAGCCAGGCCACCAGCGTGGTGAGCGTGGGGGCGATGAGGCCCATGCACAGGAGCGTGGGCAGCGCGGACCAGATGAGGGAGTTGGAGAGGGAGCCAACCCACGAGGCGAGCCCCAGGCCGAGCGGGACGCTCAGGACGCCGGCGCCCGCCGCGAAGCCCAGGTGCAGGCCGAGGTCGGCGCGGCGCTCGGTGCCGGAGAGGTGGACGTCCGCGGCCGGTGCGCTGGTGACCGAGGGGGAGGGGGCCGTCGCGGCCAGCGGGGCGTCCGCCGGCGGCGGCGTGGCCTGCGCCAGCGCGGGCGCCCCGAGTGCCAGGGCCAGCAAAACTGCGATCCGTCTCATGGGGGTCTCCTCGCGAGGGCCCCGTGCTTACTTGATGCCGCCGCTCCAATGCCACTCGGAGGGTTCAGATCCCGTGTGGCTGGAATGCCGGGGCGGGACCCGTCACCCGTCACCCGTCACCCGTCACCCGTCACCCGTGAGCCGACACCCGTCACCCGTCACCCGTCACCCGTCACCCGTCACCCGTCACCCGTGAGCCGTACCCGTACCCGTACCCGTACCCGTGGCCGAACCCGAACCCGAACCCGACCGAGGTGACGGCGGGCCAGCCACGGTGTCCATCTGGGGCAGCGCGTCGATGAACGGCACCTCAACGAAGTAGGCACTGCAGTTCGGGTTCGGGTTCGGGTTCGGGTTCGGCCACGGGTACGGGTACGGGTACGGGTACGGCTCACGGGTGTCGGGTGACGGGTGACGGCTCACGGCTCACGGGTGTCGGCTCACGGGTGTCGGCTCACGGGTGTCGGCTCACGGCTCACGGCTCTCGTGTGACGGCCACCCCGCCTTCACACCCCTCCCCTCCCCAGGGTCTCCCCTCCCATGACCCTCCGCACCCTCGCCGCGGCCAGCCTCTTCGCCCTGCTGCTCCCTCCTGTCGCCGGCCTCGCCGGCCCCAAGAAGACCGCCGAGTTGCCCGGCGCCTGGCTCGCCCCGAGCCTCCCCGGTCTGCGCGGCGGAGACGGGACCTACGACGAGTACCGCCCCGAGTCGCTCCCGCCGATCGACGAGAAGCTCCTGGACGGCACGCTGCGCTGGCTCACCCCGCTGCCCCCGAAGCTGGAGGAGTCGGCCGCGCGGTACCGCCCCCGGCCCGAAGACCGGGACGCCATGGACCGCCGCTACAAGGCGCTGCTCCGGCAGGCACAGCAGGCCAAGGTCCGCCTCCCGGCCGCCTTCACCGCGCTCATGGCCTCGCGCGCGCTGCAGGACCGCTTCCCCTCCCCCACCGCCTGCTACTTCGATCTCCCCTCCGAGCTCACCCAGCTCCCGGCCTTCCGCAACACCCGCTTCATCCGCTTCCTCAACGACCAGCAGGGCGTCCTCTACTGGTACCTGATGCTGCGCCCGGACGGCACGGACGCGGTGGTCGTCTCCGGCGACGCGCTCGATGACCCGGACACGCGCGCCGCGCTCGGCAACAAGGCCCCCCGGCTGTCGCTCGCCGCGCCGTCCTTCGAGGCCTTCCTCTACCGCTACTGGCTGGAGAGCACCCTCTGGCACGCCCTGAACGACAAGGCGCCCCTCACCCCCGCGCAGGAGCGGTACGCCGCCTTCTACAAGGCGCGCTGAAGCCCGCGGGCCTTTGGGGTTAAGAACCCCTCCATGACCACCCTGCGGCGCGCCCGCGCCTTCGCCGAGGCGCTCTTCTCCTCCGCGGACGGCCCGCCGCCCTCCGAGCGGCTGGACTGGGTGATGGGCGAGCTGGCCTCCATGCTGGACGCCGCCGGCGGACGCATGCGCTTCACCTACGCGCTGGCGCTGCTCGCCCTCTCCACCCTGGCGCCGCTCTTCATCGGCCGCCCACCCGGGCTGGCGCGCCTGCCGCTGCACGCTCGGGTGAGGGCGCTGCACGCGATGGAGTCCCACGGCTGGAGCTCCGCGCCCATCTTGATGGCCAAGGCCCTGCTCTGCGTCCTCTGGTACGAGCAGCCCGCCGTCGCCCACGAGGTCGGCGTCCGGCAGCTGGGCGCGCGGTGAGCGGCGAGGCGCTCGAGACGGACGTGGTGGTGGTGGGCTCCGGCGCCACCGGCGCGGTGGTGGCCGCCACGCTCGCGGAAGCCGGGCAGCGGGTGGTGGTGCTCGAGGAGGGGCCTCGCGTGGCGCCCGCCAAGTACGGCGCGATGCGCCCCTCCCAGTCCCTGCGCGCGCTCTGGCGCGAGGCCGGCATGTCCTTCGCCATCGGCGTGGGGGACAGCCCGGTCATCAACGTGATGATGGGGCGCTGCGTGGGCGGCTCCTCGGTGCTGACCGGCGGCGTCTGCTTCCGGCTCCCGGAGCACGTGCTGCACCGCTGGCGCACCGAGCGCGGCCTCACCGCGCTGGAGCCCCGCGAGCTGGAGGCCTGCTTCGAGGACGTGGAGCGGCGCGTGGGCGTGAAGGAGGTCCCGGCCGCGCTGCGCAGCCGCTCGGCGGAGCTCTTCGGCGAGGGCGCGCGCAAGCTCGGCGTGACCTTGAAGCCGCTGCGCCGCAACACCGAGGGCTGCCGCGGGATGGGGCGCTGCAACTTCGGCTGCCCGCACGGCGCCAAGCTCTCCGTGGACGTCTCCTACCTGCCGCGCGCGCTCGCCGCCGGCGCGCAGCTGCGCACGGAGTGCCTGGTGAAGCGCGTGCTCCACGAAGGCGGCCGCGCGGTGGGCGTGGAGGCGCGGACCTCGCGCGGCAGGCTGCGCGTCCGGGCCAGGCGCGTGGTGCTCGCCGCCGGCGCGTACCACACGCCGCTGCTCCTGCTGGCCAGCGGGCTGGGACGCGACAGCGGCCAGGTGGGGCGCAACCTCACGCTCCACCCCTCCTTCCGCGTGATGGCCCGGTTCGACGAGCCCGTGGAGGGCTGGCGCGGCGCCCTGCAGAGCACCTTCAGCGACGACTTGGAGGCCGAGGGGATTACCCTGGTGAACCTCTTCGTCCCGCCGGGCGTGCTCGCGGCCACGCTGCCTGGCATCGGCCCGGCGCACCTGCGCAACGCGGCCACCATCCCCCACCTGGCGGTGTTCGGCGGGCTCGTGCACGACGAAGGCGGTGGCCGGGTGCGGCGCGGGCTCGGGCGCGAGCCCTGGGTCACCTACCGGATGGCCGCGCGCGACAAGGCGGTGGTGCCGCGGCTGATGCGGACCATGGCGGAGATCTACTTCGCCGCCGGCGCCAAGGAGGTCTTCCTCCCGGTGCTCGGCCTGCCCGCGGTGACGCCGGACGCGCTGCGCGCCCTGCCGCTCGAACAGATTTCGGGGCGGCAGCTGGAGTGCAGCTCGCAGCACCCGCTGGGCACCTGCCGGATGGGGACGCAGCCAGGCAGCTCGGTCGTGGGCCCCGACCACGAGTGCTGGGAGCTCAAGGAGCTCTTCATCGCCGACGGCAGCGTGGTGCCCACCAGCCTCGGAGTGAACCCGCAGCTGACGCTGATGGCGCTCGCCACCCGCCTGGCGTGGAGGCTGCGTGAGCGGCCGCTGCCCGCGTGAGGCGTAACTTCCTGAACCGTTGGGCTCGACTCACCGCAAATTGACTTTGTTCGTTCGAATACACGGTAATGGGACAGCAACAATGCAATCGGTTTCCCACCCGTGGTCAGCGATCGAAGGGACGTCTCGATGAGCCTCCGGACCGGAAAGCAGGCGTTGGCAGGTGCGATGTGCTTGGGGCTCTTGCTGCTGGGGGCGCCGGCGCTCGCGGACGACGCGAAGAAGACGAAGATTTCGGCGGAGGGCGCGGTGGATGGCACGCCGCTCGTGCTGCAGTTCAAGTACTCCGGTGAGCCCAAGGACGGCGCGGTGGTGACGGTCTACGTGTCGCCGGACCCCACGCCGCTCGCCGTCATCCACTTTGACGTCTCCAGCGTGGTGGTGACGAACAACGCCTTCCAGGTCACGGGGATCGTGACGTCCGCGGTCTCGCCCATCCCGGATCAAGTGGGCCGGCCGATCGTCGTGAACGCCGGCTACACCACCTCCAGCGCCGGCACCGTGTTCGACCTGCTGGTCTCCACCACCGCGGGCAACCACACGCTGGTCGCCAGCGTCGCCACGGGCAGCCTGACGAAGAAGAAGTAGGCGCTACCTGCGCCGCAGGACCGTGCCGTTGGGTCCCACCGCCCACACGTTCGCCGCGTCCAGCGCGTACACGGCGTCCAGCCAGCTGTTGCTCCCGGTGTCCACGGCGCTCCAGCTGGTGCCGTTCCAGTGGATGCTCTCGCCGCCCAGGCTCACCGCCCACACGTCGTTGGGGCCGGTGCCGCTCACGCCGAGCAGGTACTCGGTGGAGTTGCTGGTCATCGGCGACCAGGCGGTGCCGTTGTAGCGCAGCACGGTGCCGCTCAAGCCCACCGCGAGCACGTTGGTGCTCGCGCTGCCCCAGAGCCCCTTCAAGGTCTTGTTGGTGCCGCTGACCACCGCGGACCAGGTGGCGCCGTTCCACTTGAGCAGCAGGCCGTCGTCCCCCGCCGCGAAGGCGAGCGTGGGCGAGCCCACCCACACGGCGTTGAGCGTGGCGGTGGTGTTGCTGGGCAGCTGCGTCCACGCGGTGCCGTCGTAGTGCACGGTGGCGCCGCCGCCGCCCACCGCCCAGACGTCGTTGGCGGCGCTGCCGCTCACCGCGTAGAGCCACGCCGAGGTGGGCGTGGGCGCGGCCGTCCAAGCGGTGCCGTCGTAGCGGTGCAGCGCGCCGGAGGAGCCCACCGCCCAGAGCTGGCTGCTGGAGGTGCCCCAGAGCCCTTCGTAATAGGTGGCGGCGGGCGTGGGCACGGGCCGCCAGGTGAAGCCGTCGCTGCGGAGGATGAGCCCCTTGGCCCCCACCGCCCAGACATCCTGGGGCGAGAAGGCGCGCACGTCCTTGAGGCTCCCGGTGGGCCCCGTGCTGAAGGGCGTCCACGTGCCGCCCTGGTAGCGCTGCAGCACGGCGCTGTAGCCGGCCACCCAGACGGGGCCGCCCGGCAGGCCGCGCACCGAGGTGAGCGTGTTGGTGGAGAGCGCCTGGGCGGTCCAGCCGGTGCCGTCGTAGTGCTCCACCGCGCCGCTGTAGCCGACGACGTAGAGGTTGGAGCCGGAGCTGCCCCAGATGCTCTGGAAGGTGCTGCTCGCGGTACGCGCCACCGAGACGGCGCTGCCGTTCCAGCGCAGCAGCTTGAGCGAGGCGCCGGCGAACCAGACGTCGTTGGGCGCCGCCGCGTACACGTCGCTGAGCGCGTCCGTCACGCCGGAGGGCACCGAGGCGAAGCCCGCGCCGCCGGTGTAGCGGAGGATGGTGCCGGAGTAGCCCACCGCCCAGACGTCATTGGGGCCCGTGCCCCACACGCCCCTGAGCGAAGGGGTGGAGGGGGTGGAGACCTTGCTCCAGGTGACGCCGTTCCAGCGCAGCACGCCGGAGCCCACCACCCAGACGTCATTGGCCGCGCTGCCCCAGACGGCGGTGAGGGAGACGGAGAAGCCGGTGGGCATCAGGGTCCAACTCACCCCGTTGAAGCGCCACACCTGGGAGCCGCCCACCGCCCAGACGTCATTGGGGGCGCTGCCCCAGAGCCCCTGCACGGACGTCATCCCGGGCACCGGCCAGCGCGTCCAGCGCGTGCCATCGAACCGGAGCAGGCCGTCCGCGCCGCCCGCCCACGCGTCCGTGGCGGAGCTCGCCCAGACGGCTTGGAGGACGTCCCCCACCGGGAGCGGGTTCTCCCAGCACCAGCCGCCAGCGCTGCACGTCCGCGCGCCGCACACGTTGGGCTGCCCATCCCCGCCGCACGCCTGGACCGCCGCGCAGGTGCCGCAGGCGAGCACGCCCCCGCAGCCATCCGGGATGGCGCCGCAGTTCTTCCCCTGCGCCGCGCACGTCGTCGGCGTGCAGGAGGGCGAGCCGCAGACGTTCGCCGTGCCGCTGCCGCCGCAGGTGAGGCCGCTGGGGCAGCTGCCGCAGGAGAGCTGGCCGCCGCACCCGTCCGCGACCGTCCCGCAGTTCTTCCCCTGCGCCGCGCAGGTCGTCGGCGTGCAGCCGCACACGTTCGCCGTCCCGCCCCCGCCGCACGTCAGCGCTCCGCCGCAGCTGCCGCAGTTGAGGCTGCCGCCGCACCCGTCCGCGATCACCCCGCAGTTCTTCCCCTGCGCCGCGCAGGTCGTCGGCGTGCAGCCGCACACGTTCGCCGTCCCGCCCCCGCCGCAGGTCTGCGCCCCGCCGCAGCTGCCGCAGCCCAGCGTCCCGCCGCAGCCATCGGCGATGGTGCCGCAGTTCTTCCCCTGCGCCGCGCAGGTGGTCGGCGTGCAGCCGCACACGTTGGCGGTGCCCGCGCCGCCGCAGGTGCGCGGCGGGGTGCAGGTGCCGCAGGAGAGGCTGCCGCCGCACCCGTCCGGGACCGTCCCGCAGTTCTTCCCCTGCGCCGCGCACGTGCTCGGCGTGCAGCCACACACGTTGGCCACCCCACCCCCGCCGCACGTCTGCGGCCCGGTGCAGGCGCCGCAGCTGAGCACCCCGCCGCACCCGTCCGAGACGGTGCCGCAGTTCTTCCCCAGCTGCGCGCAGGTCTTGGGCGTGCAGCTGCTGCCCCCGCAGACGTTCGCGGCGCCGCCTCCGCCGCAGCTCTGCGGCGGCGCGCAGGTGCCGCAGCTGAGCGTCCCGCCACAGCCGTCCGGCACCGTGCCGCAGTTCTTCCCCAGCTGCGCGCAGGTGCCGGGGATGCAGCCGCACACGTTCGCCGTGCCGCCCCCGCCGCAGCTCTGCGGCGCCGCGCAGGTGCCGCAGAAGAGGCTGCCGCCGCACCCGTCCGGCGCCGTCCCGCAGTTCTTCCCCTGCGCTGCGCACGTGCTCGGCGTGCAGCCGCAGACATTCGCCGTCCCGCCCCCGCCGCAGCTCTGCGGCCCGGCGCAGACGCCGCAGTCCAGCGTGCCGCCGCACCCATCCAAGAGCGTCCCGCAGTTCTTCCCCTGCGCCGCGCAGGTGGTGGGCGTGCAGCCGCACACGTTGGAGATCGCCCCGCCGCCGCAGGTCTGCGGAGGCGCGCAGGTGCCGCACTCCAGCGTGCCGCCGCACCCGTCGGAGAGCTGACCGCAGCTCTTGCCGAGCGCCACGCAGGTGGCCGGGGTGCAGCCGCCGCTGCCGCAGACGTTGGCCACTCCACCGCCGCCGCAGGTGAGCCCCGCGCCGCACGCCCCGCAGCTGAGCGTGCCGCCACAGCCGTTGGGAACGGTGCCGCAGTTCTTCCCCAGCTGCGCGCAGGTGGCGGGCACGCACGCCGGCGTGGCGCAGACGTTGGCCGTCCCGCCCGCGCCGCAGCTCTGGCCGGAGGGACAGGCGCCGCACTCCAGGGTGCCGCCGCAGCCATCCGCCACCGCGCCGCAGTTCTTGCCCTGCTCCAGGCAGGAGGTGGGCTGGCAGGTGGGCGGCGGGGGCGGCGCCGGGCAGGCGGCGAGCGCGAGAGCGGCCACGGCGACGAGCGCGCGGAAGGTCATGGGTGGTCCCAAGGCGGTGCGCCCTGGCGGATCCAGGGCTACGGAGCCTCCAGACACGGGCCGGAAAGCCGGGTCGCACGCGCGCCGCAAAATCCGGTATGGCGAGCCCCATGACGGCCTGCGGTGTGGACTTCGGCACGAGCAACAGCGCGTTTGCGCTGCCGGATGGGCGCGTGCTCCCCCTGGATGAGGCGGCGGAGAACCCCCGGCTCTTCCGGTCCGTCCTCTTCTTCCCGGATGACGAGCGGGCCACCTACGTCGCCTCGGAGGCGATCTCCCGCTACCTGGAGGACCCCACCGGGCGCTTCATCCAGTCGGTGAAGACCTGGCTCCCCTCCACCTCGTTCCAGTCCACGCAGATCCGCGGCGCGGTGTTCCGGCTGGAGGACTTGATCGCCCTGTTGCTGCGGCAGCTGCGCGAGCGCGCGGCGAAGCAGTTGGGAGGGCCAGTGGACGAGGTGGTGCTGGGGCGCCCCGCGGTCTTCTCCGAGGACCCCAAGGTGGAGGCGATGGCGCAGGGGCGGCTGCTCGCCGCCGCCGAGCGCGCGGGCTTCAAGAAGATCCGCTTCGTGATCGAGCCGATCGCCGCGGCGCTCGCGTACGAGGCGCAGCTGACGAAGGACGAGCTGGTGCTGGTGGCGGACTTTGGCGCGGGCACGTCCGACCTCACGCTGATGCGGCTGGGGCCTTCACGCCGGCACCGGGCAGATCGGCGCGCGGACGTGGTGGCCTCGGGCGGCGTGTACGTGGGCGGAGACCGCTTCGACGCGGCGATCATGAAGCACAAGCTGCTGCCCGCGTTTGGCGCCGGCACCAGCTACCTGCTGCAAGGGCGCCGGCTGGAGGTGCCGCAGCACATCCACAACAAGCTGCTCTCCTGGAGCGAGATGTCCTTCATCCGGGAGAAGAGCACCCAGGAGCTGATCTCCCTGATGCTGGAGACGAGCGACGACGTGCCGGCGATCGAAGCGCTGCACGACCTGGTCTTCTACAACCTGGGCTACCGGCTCTTCCGCGCCATCGAGGCGGCCAAGGTCCAGCTCTCCTCGAAGGAGAAGACGGTGATCGCCTTCGACGAGGAGCGGATCCACCTCAAGGTGCCGCTCACGCGCTCGGAGCTGGAGCGCTTCAGCGCGCCTCTGCTCAAGGCGCTCGATGCCTGCACCACCGGGTTGCTCGAGCGGGCGCAGCTGAAGGAGCCGATCGACTCGGTCTTCCTCACCGGCGGCTCCTCGCAGATCCCCGCGGTGCGCGCGCTCTTCGCCGAGCGCTTCGGCGAGGAGCGGCTGCGCTCGGGCGATGCCTTCACCAGCGTGGTGGAGGGGCTCGGGCGCGCGGCGGCGCTGGCCGGGTGAGCGCGGACGAATTCCGCCCGCTAGGCTGGTTGCGGGCCGTCTGTGCTCGTCTCGATGCGTGATTGGGCGGAATTCGTCCGCAGCAGGGCAGATAGGGCTCGAGTGGGTTCGGTTCGCCCTCGCCACTGCACGCATGGGTTCCGCGGTAGCGGACCGCAGCCGCGGTGGGTTGCACAGCCACGGGCCGCGGCAGTGCGCGTGCGCGCGACTCACTTCGAGCGCGGTGTGCCTGGCCCCCCGGGGGAGGGCGCACCCCCTTTTTGAGTTGTCAACGCCATCTGGTTGACGGCCGACGGCGCTTTCCCCGGTTCTTCGAGTCCTTACGCGTCGGCCCCAAGACGAGATCCGGGTGACGGCCTCACGCTCTGGGGCCCAGGCGGTCAACGACATCCTGTTGACGGCCTCGCGCTGTTCGCCCCTGCCTTCGAGGCCTTACGCGGCCAGACCGAGACGAGATCGCGTTGACAACTCAAAAGGGGGGTGCCCTCCCCCGAGGGGGCCGAGCGAGCCAGCACGGGCGGAGCTGCGGCGGCGAGCGCCCACTGCCGCGGCCGTGGCTGTGCAACCCACCGCGGCTGCGGTCCGCTACCGCGGGACCCATGCGTGCAGTGGCGAGGGCGAACCGAACCCACTCGAGCCCTATCTGCCCTGCTGCGGACGAATTCCGCCCAATCACGCATCGAGACGAGCACAGACGAGCTCCCACCCCCTCAGTGGGCGGAATTCGCCCACTCAGCGCGTGGGCGCGGCGTCCGCGGCGCCGAGCGGCTGTCGCGCCAGCGGCGGAGGCTCACCCTCGAGCCGCTTCGCCACCGCGAGCGCGGCGTCGAACGACTCGCGCAGGCGCGCCGGAGACGGCTCGGGCCAGGACGCGCCGGGGTGGCGGCGGATGGCGCTCCAGAGCGCGAGCTGCCTGGCGGAGAGCAGCCGCTCCACGCCGATCACCCGGCCGAGCGCGGAGTTCACCCGGGTGCGCTGCAGGTCCGTCATCGGCACCAGGCGCAGGGTCGAGCGGGAGAGCTGGTACTTGTCGTCCTGCGGCGAGCCGCGGAAGTCCCCGTCCCCGGCGGTGCTGTAGCCCAGCCGCTGCGCGGCGCGCTCGAGCACGGGCCCGCTGAGGACGCCGGGGTCGTACGTCACCCGCACCACCTCGCGGCCGCCGGAGAAGCCGGCCGCGGTGGAGACCACGCCAGGCAGCGCGCCCAGCCGCGTCTCCCCCTCCCAGAAGCAATGCGTGGCGAAGGTGGCCTGCTGCCGGCGTCCCTGCTCCTCCTCGGCGAGCAGCGCCAGGTACTCCGGCACCTCGCGCTGATCCGCCCGCAGCGCCGCCACCATCCGCGCCGCGAGGCCGCCCAGGCTGTAGTCGCCATCCAGGCGCACCGCCAGCTCGCGCTCGTCCGCGGTGAGCAAGCGCACCACCGGGTTGTTCCAGCTCGGCTCGCCGAAGCGCTCGAGCACCTCCCGGTCCGCGCCGCCCACGTTGTTGTAGACGGCCACCGGCACGAAGAGCGTCTCCGCCGCCTCGGCGATCAACGGGTGGGAGAGGACGCGGGCGCCGTAGCCGCGCACGGTGGCGCAGCCAGGGACCTCGTCGAAGAGCACCAGCAGCGGCAGCCGCTGCCGCTTCGCCTTCGCGCGCGCCAGCTCATAGCCGCGCAGCCACTGCACGCTCCCCAGCTCCATCGGTTGCATGGCGTCTCCGGCGGCGGGGAGCGCGAAGGCGAGCACCACCGTGAGGCACAGTCGCGTCCAGGCCATGGGACTGCTACGCGCCAAGGCCCGGCCCGGTTACGGCGCGTCCGGCTCGCTCACGTACCAGGCCTCGTGCAGGGAGAACTCGTGGCAGCTCAGGCACTGGGTGACGTCCCAGATGTAGCGGCACTCCGGGCACCGGCCGCGCGTGTCGAAGGTGTTCCACGCGTGGCCGCAGCGGCAGCTCCACCGGTCGTCTTTTCGCGGCTGCCACGCGCAGCGCGGACAGCGGATCTTCTTTCCGCCGGTGGTGATCCCACCGCCATCCCCGCCCTCCTCGTGGCGCGGCGGCGGCACGGGCGAGTCCGGCGTCTGCTTGAGCTCCCAGCGCTCCATCGAAGGCCCACCTTCGCCTGGTGTCGCCCCGGCCGCAAACGCCTGCAAGAGTTCCGCACCGCTCGGCCGCCCGCATGCGAGGGTAGAAGGCCCCATGCGAAAGCTCACCCTGCTCCTGCTCTGCCTCGCTGCTTCCGCCCAGGCCCGCCCGTACCGGGCCATGGTCACCCGCACCGCCGAGTCCACCAAGCAAGGAAACCTGGAGGTCGGGCTGCGCTACCAGGGCTTCTTCCTCGGGGACGGCGGCCCGCTCGGCCCGCTCGGGGTCCTGCCGTGGCACCAGGTGGCCGCGCACGCGCGCTTCGGGATCTTGGACTCTCTGGAGGTGGAGACGCAGCTGGAGGTGCTGCTGGAGAAGCAGCCTGGCTCTCCCCAGATCAGCGCCTTCCTCGGGGACATCCCGCTCGGCGTGCAGTGGACCTTCATCAATCAGCCCAAGTTCGCGCTCGGGCTGTTTGGCCGGGTGACGCTGCCCACCGGCCCCAGCGCGGTGGACCTGCTGCCTCCAACGGTGTCCGACGGCACGTGGGACGCGGAGGCCACGCTGATCGCCGAGGTCCGCCCCACCCGCAACATCCGGCTGATGGCGAACCTGGGCTTCCTCTACTACGGCGTGCGCCACCGCCCCTCGGGCGACTTCGGCGTCCCGGAAGGGGTCCGCTACGACTTCGCGCTCACCGCCAACGTCACCCGCTGGCTCCTGCTGAGCGTGGAGCTGGTGGGGCGCTCCTTCTTCAGCCGGGTGCTCACGCCGGTCTGGCGGGACAACCAGCACTTGATCGAGATCAGCCCGGGCGTGCGCCTGGAGACGATCCCTCGCCTGGTGATCGAGGCGGCGCTGGGGATCGCCATCACCCGGGACCTGCAGCAGATCTACCTGCTCCGGCCGCTGCTCGGCCTCACCTACGAGTTCGAGCTGTAGGCGGGCCTCCCCGCATCGACGTCCGAAAACCGCGAGCGCGCCAGGGCGTCCCGGAGCATGTTGGCGCCATGGACCCGCTCGACAAGGACGCCTGCTACCGCGCGCTGCGCGCCCGGGACGCGCGCTTCGACGGGCGCTTCTTCGTCGGCGTCACCTCCACCGGCATCTACTGCCGGCCGGTCTGCCCGGCCCGCGCGGCGAAGCCAGAGAACTGCCGCTTCTTCCCCTCCGCCGCCGCGGCTCAGGAGGCGGGCTTCCGCCCCTGCCTGCGCTGCCGCCCGGAGACGGCCCCTGAGCCGGGCGCCTGGCGCGGCACCTTCAACACCGTCTCTCGCGCGCTCGCCCTCATCTCCGCGGGCGCGCTGGACGACGGCGAGGCGGGCGTGGAGGCGCTCGCGGAGCGGCTGGGGCTCTCGGACCGGCAGCTGCGCCGCCTCTTCCAGCAGCACCTGGGCGCCTCGCCGGTGGCGGTGGCCCAGACGCGCCGCGTGCTCTTCGCCAAGCAGCTGATTCAAGAGACGCGGATGCCGATGATGGAGGTGGCGCTCGCCGCCGGCTTCGGCAGCGTGCGCCGCTTCAACGAGACGTTCCAGGAGCTGTACGGCCGCCCCCCGAGCGCGCTGCGCCGCAAGGGGCGCCCTGCCCGGGACGACGCCGGCGTGACGCTGCGGCTGCGCTACCGGCCGCCGTACGACTGGGCGGCGATGCTCGCCTACCTCGAGGCGCGGACGCTCCCGGGGGTGGAGCTGCTGGAGGACGGCGTCTACCGCCGCACCGTCTCCCACGAAGGGAGGGCCGGCACCGTGGAGGTGCGCCACGAGCCCAAGCGCCACAGCCTGGCAGTGACGGCGAGGGTGCCCTCGGTGCGCGCGCTGCCCGACGTGCTCGCCTCGGTGCGGCGGATGTTCGACCTCTCCGCGGACGTGGAGGGGATCGGCGCGCACCTGGCCAAGGACCCGCTCCTGGCGCCGCTCGTCGCCGCGCGCCCCGGCCTGCGCGCGCCCGGCGGCTGGGACGGCTTCGAGCTGGCGGTGCGCGCGGTGCTCGGGCAGCAGGTCTCGGTGGGCGCGGGGCGGACGCTGGTGGCGCAGCTGGTGTCTCTGTGCGGCGCGCGCGTCCCGGAGGCCGAGCGCGTGCATCCCTCGCTCACCCACGCCTTCCCCACGCCCGAGCGGGTGGCCGCGGGGGACCTGGGCGCGCTGGGGATGCCTTCGGCGCGCCGGGAGACGCTCAAGACGCTGGCGCGCGCCGCGCTGGCGGATCCGCGGCTCTTTCTGCCTTCTGGGCAGGTGGAGGAGGCGGTGACGCGGCTGCGGGAGATCAAGGGCGTGGGGGAGTGGACCGCCCAGTACATCGCCCTGCGCGCGCTGCGCGAGACGGACGCGTTCCCCGCGAGCGACGTGGGGCTCTTGCGCGGCGCCGCCACCGCGCGGGGAGAACGGCCCACGCCCGCGGCGCTCTTGCGGCGCGCGGAGGCGTGGCGGCCATGGCGCGCCTACGCCGCGCAGCACCTGTGGGCCGCGGACGCCCACGCCTCCAGAGGAGAGACGACATGACGCGCTTTTTCATCGACCGGACGGACACGCCCATTGGCGAGATGATGCTGATCTCCGACCAGGACGGCGCCCTGCGCGCCACCCTCTGGGCGGAGAAGGAGGCGCGCGTGAAGGAGCAGCTCTCCCGCCACTACGGGAAGGCGCTCACGCTGGTGCCCAAGCGGGACGCCGGCGGCCTCACCGCGGCGCTGAAGGCGTACTTCCGCGGCGAGCTCTCCGCGATAGACGGCCTGCCCGTGGCCGGTGCCGGGACGGACTTCCAGCGCGCCGTCTGGGCCCAGCTGCGGAAGATCCCCTGCGGGACCACCCTCTCCTACGGCGAGCTGGCGCGGCGGATCGGCAACCCGGCCGCGGTCCGCGCGGTGGGGCTCGCCAACGGCGCCAACCCGATCAGCATCGTGGTGCCCTGCCACCGGGTGATCGGCGCCAACGGCACCCTCACCGGCTTCGGCGGCGGGCTGCCGCGCAAGAAGTGGCTGCTCGCGCACGAGGCCGGGGCGGGCCCCTTGTTCGAAGCGCGCCCGTGAGGGAGCGGTGTCTCCCCCTCCGCTCACCCCGAGCGAAGTCGAGGGGCGATCGAGAGTCGACGTCCGAGCTGCCCCTCGACTCCGCTCGGGGTGAACGGGGGGCCCCCGACATCCGAGAAGGTCACTCGGCCTTCGGCTTCGGCGGCTTCGCGGAGTAGGCGAGCTTCAGCCACTGCACCAGCTCGCCGTTCACGTCCTTCACGGAGGTGAGCTCGGTGCGGTGGGTCATCTGCTCCACGCCGCAGAACTTCCGGGACTTCTTCCAGCGGGCGGCGACCTTCTCCACGTCCGGCAGCCCCACCGCGAGCGCGAGGCGGTCCTTGCCCATCACCTTCGCCACCGCGAACGGGACGCCGCGCCGGACGAAGGCCACGTGGCCCTGCCACGGCACCACCTTGCCGCCGAGCCGCTTCGCGAGCTGGACGAGCACCTCATAGATGGGGCGCAGCGCGGCCCGGGGGCCGTGGAACTGCGCGTCCACCAGCTGCTCCGGTGTGGGTGGAGGGGGAGGAGGCGGCGGCGCGGCTTCAGGGGCCAGCTGCTGGGGCGCGGCGTTCGGGGTAGCTTCCGCTTCGGTCTCGGGTGACAGCATGCGCGGCGATCAAGCTACCCGAGCCGCGCGCGGGCGCCAGATTCCGTCAGGCTCGGTTGGAGGGGAATGAACGTGTCCGAGGACGACGCGCTGCTTCGCGAGCTGAACGAGAAGGGCTTCCCCGTCCCGCTCGGCCGGCAGCGCCTGGAGACGTTCGTCCGCGAGCGCGGGCTGTGGCGCGCGCTCACCCGCCTGTGCGTGCTGGCCGAGGGGCGCGCCGAGCTCACCTTCGTCCTCCACGAGCGGCCCCCGGCCGTCGCCTTCACCGTCAACGGCGCGCCCGCCCGCGCGCAGCTGCAGGGCCCCGCGGACGAGGACGCGCTCGAGGGGCTGCAGCGGCTGCTGCTCGCGCTGAACGAGGCGCTCGCCGCGCAGGCCGTGCCCTGGCGCGCCGTCACCCACGCGGGGACGCCGGTGGAGGGGACGCGCTTTGGCTACCGCGTGCTGCTGCTCCCCCAGTCGCTCGCGGCGCGCGCAGCCGCGGTGTCCGACGCCGCCGCCCCCTGCTTGCCGCAGCCACCTCCGGGCGAGCGCGAGGCCCCAGTCGTGCCGCTGCCTGCGCTCGCCGACCCGGAGGCGCTCGTCCCACCCGAGCGGCGCTTCGAGGCGGACCCCAGCTACCCCGCGCTGCTGGCGGCCTACGCGGAGCGGCTCGCCCGCGAGGCCGGGCTCGAGGGGGTGCGCTGCTCGCCGTACACCAGCCTCGCCGAGGACTGGGTGAACGAGCGCGCGTTCACGCTGACGCTGGAGGGCAACGGGCTCACCGAGACGGTGCAGATCTCCCTGGCGCCGCGCCCGGAGGTGCAGCCGCTCTTCGACGCGCTCAACCGCCGGTTGAAGGACGGCACGCAGCTGGTGCGCCTCACCCGCGAGCCCTGGGGCGAGCGCGTGGCCCGCGTGGACGCGGCCACCGCCGCGCAGCTTCGCCGCAGCGCCTTCCTCGTGGTGGCCGATGACCGCGAGCAGGCGCTGCTGCTCGCGCTCGGGAAGGCCGGCTTCGCGCTGCCGTACCTGAGCGCGGGGACGCCGTGGATCTCCGTGGTGCGCCCGGGCAAGTCCGGCGAGCCGAGCGCGCTCGCACGGGTGCTGGCGCGGGCGAGCGCGCTCGCGGCGCCGCGGCTGCCGCTGGCCCTGACGCTGAGCCGGCGAGACGACGGCACGCTCGAGGTGCGCTGCGCGCTGGGCAGGCAGGTGCTGACGTTCAGCTACGCCGCGGCGCTGGAGGAGCGGCCGGCGCTCGGGGTCCTGGCCAGCTTCATGCGGGACGTGAACGCGTTTCTCACCTCGGCGGACGCGGGCGAGCGCTTCCTGGTGGTGGAGGTGCCCGGGCAGGGGCGCCGGTTGGTCCTGCTGGAGACGGCGTGGGCCACGGCGACCGCGAAGCTGCGCTGCGCGCTGCCGGGGTGCCTTCCGCCGTCAGCAGCGCAGGAGTCCCCGCTGCTGGACGCGTTCCCGCCGCGCGCCCCGCCGGAGGGGCTCCCCCGGCTCCGGACCGTGGCGCAGCTGTGCCCGGCGGAGCAGCGCGTGGAGGGCGACTTCAAGTGCTCGGCGCGGCCGTCGGACCTGGTGGAGGTCTTCGAGCAGCTCGCGGCGCACGCCGGGCTGAAGCTCGAGGTCGGCGAGGTGACGGAGCAGGAGGAGGGGCACGCGTTCCGCTTCGCGGTGCGCTCGAAGGAGGGCAAGAGCGTGGGGCTCGTGCGCGTGGCGAACGAGAAGTACCCCGAGCTGGGGGAGATGATCTCCTTCTTGAACCAGCAGCTCGCGGCGGCGCGCGCGCCCTACCGGCTCTACCGCTACGACGAGGGGCATTTTGATTCGGGAGTGGTGAGGGCCGACGAGGCGCTCGCCGCGGCGCTGCGGGGGTGTGGCTACCTCGTGGAGGCGGGACAGTAGTCGCCGTACCCTCCCCACGCGGGACGGGCACGCCCTCACGGCGTGCAGATCTCCTGCGTGCAGGAGAAGCCCGGCGGAGCGCAGATACCGCAGCTCTGATTGCAGCAGGTCAACCCGTCGGCGCAGCGGATGGGGCCGCAGGGCACGCCCGCGTCCGCGATTCCCGCATCCGCGGGGACGCAGAGCGTTTGTACGCAGGAGTCCCCCGGCGGCGTGCAGAGCCCGCAGCTGGCGTTGCAGCAGACGTCCCCGCCGCCGCACACCACGGTCCCGCACACCGCGCCCGCATCCACTCCGGCATCTTGATCGCACACCTGCTGCGAGCAGACCGCGCCGATCTTGCTGCAGATGCCGCAGCTCGCGTTGCAGCAGACCAGCCCCACGGCGCACGTGTTCGGCCCGCACGGGAATCCGCCGGCGCCCGCATCGCCTCCATCTCGGCCCGCATCACTCGGGCCCGCATCTGCTCGCCCGGCGTCGCCAGGACCGGAGTCCACCTCGCCGGAGTCCGCCTCGCCGGAGTCCGCCTCACCCACGCCGGAATCCACCCCGTCCGGGAGCTGCGTGCCCAACCGGAAGACGCTCTCGCATGCGACGGCCAGGCACGCCACGACCAGCACTGCGGCAAGCGAACGCTTCATCGGGGCAAGCCCTCCAGCGCCACGCGCGCAGCGGCCGCGTAGCGCCCCTGCGGGAAGCGCCGCAGGGTCTCCTCGAAGTCGGCCCGCGCCCCGGCGAGCTCTCCCACCTCGCGCCGGCAGAGCCCTCGCCCGTACAGCGCGCGTTCGCTGACGTCCTCACGCAGCGTCTTGAAGAGCGGCAGCGCCTCGCGGCAGCGTCCGGCCTTGGCGAGCAGCTCCGCGCGAAGCAGCTGCGCCTCCGCGGCGCGCGGGCCCTTCACCTCCGCCAACTCTCCCAGCGCCTCGCTCTCGCGCCCCAGCTGCAACAGCGCGTCCACCCGCGCCAGCGTGACCTCCGCGCGCAGCTCGCCCTGCGGGAACCGCGCGCGGTAGCCCTCCAACGTCTGCAGGGCGACGGATGGCTGGTGCGCGACGCGCAGCTGACGCAGCGCCTCGCCGAGCAGCTGCGTCTCCTCGAGCAGCCCCGGCGCAGGGCCCGCGGCAACCGCGCTCGCCTCAGGTCCGCTCGGGACCGGGCCGGCGACCGGCGCGCTGGCCTCGACGCGCCCCTCGACTTCGCTCGGGGTGACCGGGGGCCGCTTGCCTGGGGTGCCTGGGATGACCCGGGGCCGCTTGCCTGCGCTGCCGAGCGCCTCCGTGCGCCCCTCGACTTCGCTCGGGGTGACCGGGGCGACTCCGCTCGGGGTGACCGGGGTGCCCGCTCCGGCGCGCCCCTCGACTTCGCTCGGGGTGACCGGGGCGACTTCGCTCGGGGTGACCGGGGGCGGCGGCACCGCGGCAGCCCGGCGGTGCTCCACCCACCGCGCATACGCGCCGAACGCGACGGGGACCAGCAGCACCGCGGCCACCAGCGCCAGCGCGTACCGCCGCCGGCGCAGCCCCGGCCGGGAACCAGACCTCTCGGCGGACAGCCGCTGCCCCACGCGCGCGAGGCGGGCCGCGTCCAGCGCCTGCGCTGGATCCGCCTGCTGCAGCCGCGAGAGCGCGGCGCGCTCCAGCTCGTTGGGGGGCGGGGCGCTCATCGCTCAGCCTCCGCGTCCAGCTTGGCCAGCTCCGCCGCGAACCGCGCCCGCGCGCGCCCCAGCCACACCCACAGGGTCTCCACCTTGGCCCCCATGAGCGCGGCCACCTCCTGCCCGCTGCGGCCTTCCAGCTCGAACAGCACCAGCGCCACCCGGAACTTCTCCGGCAGCCGCTCCAGCGCGAGGTGCACCCGGCGATCCGCCTCCGAGCGCTCCATCCGCTCCGGCGCCAGCGGCTCGCCGCTCGGGACCTCCTGCGCGAAGTCCGGCGCCAGCCCCGCGAGGAAGCGGCGCAGCCGCAGGGTGCGCCGGCGGTAGCGGACCTCGTTGAGCGTCACCTTGAACAACCACCGCGTGAGCTTCTCCTCGCTGCTGAACCCCGGCAGCGCCTTCTGCAGCTTGAGGAACACGTCGTGGACGATGTCCTCGAAGTCCAGCTCCCGCCCGCCCAGCCGCATCGCCCAGCGCGCCACCGTGGCGCTGTGCCGGCGGTAGGCCGAGTCGAGATCCAACGGCTGCGCCGCCTGCTCGACCAACAGGGGCGGGACCAACGTGTGCGGCGGCGGCCGGTTCATCGCGCCCGTCCCCCGGACCACGAGACGCCCACCGCGAGCGAGAGCTCGAAGGCGGGCAGCGCCACCGTCCCGGCCACGCCCTCCACCACGGCCACGCTGCGCCGCGCCCACGCCACGCCGGCGAGCTCCAGCCACACGCCCACGGCGCCCAGGCGCCACCCCACGCGCCCGCCCGCCGCGGCGCCGCCATCGAGCGCGAGCGCGGAGCCGTCCTCGCTGAAGCCGCGCGCGGCGAGCGAGAGCCCGGCCCCCACCAGCTGGAGGTGCGCCGCGAGGATGAGCCGCTCCAGCGCCGCCTCGGCCTGCACGCCGAGCCCCAGGCCAAAGCGCTGCCACTGCACGGCGCCGGGCCCGAGCGCGGCGGAGGACGGCAAATCATAGAAAGGCTCAGCCCGTCCTCCGAAAATCCCGCGCCCTGGGCCCACCGTGACGGGCACGGCCAGCCCAGAGCGGGGCGCCGCCGCGCCCGAGACGAGCGCGCGTCCGCTGACGCCCACCTCCCACCGCACCCCGGCCGGTTCGGCGTCACCCGCGGGGACTGGCAAGCGCACCTCGCTCGCGGGGAGCTGCGTGCGATCCAGCTCGGTCAACCAGGCCGCGGAGATCGCCGCCGCCGCCTTCGCCGCGCCAGCGCAGTCCGCGAGGCCCGTCAGCGCCCGCTCCCCGAGCACCTCCCCCCCAGGCCCGAGCAGCGTCAGCCGCTGGCCACCTTCTGGCAACGGCTCCAGCCGCAGGCGCTCCAGCGCCGCGCCCCCCAGCCCCAGCGCCTGGAGCTCCGCCTGCAGCTGCGCACGGCACGGCGCCGCCTCCGCCACGCCTTCGGGGGAGGCGGCCGACAACAGCAGGGAGAGCGCGAACCACATGAGGACCTACGACCCGGCGCGGAAAAGGCGGCGGAGTCTGCGTCAGCGCTCCGCCGGAGATCAAACCGCGCCGGGCCTGGGTACCCTCGAGGCTACAGAAGGCCGTCCTCGCCCAACGCCTGGGTCGTCACCCAGCCGCCGCCACCCTCCTCGCCCAGCGCCTGCGTCGTCACCGTGCCGCCGCCGGAGCTGCCGCCCTCCTCACCCAGCGCCTGCGTCGTCACCGTGCCCCCACCGCCGGTGCTGCCGCCCTCCTCACCCAGCGCCTGCGTCGTCACCGTGCCCCCACCGCCGGTGCCGCCGCCCTCCTCACCCAGCGCCTGCGTCGTCACGGTGCCCCCGCCACCGCCGCTGTCGCCCCCCTCTTCGCCGATCGCCAGCGTGGTGACGGTGCCGCCACCGCCGGTGTCCCCGCCCTCCTCGCCCACCGCCATCGTGGTGACGGTGATGCCGCCGCCGGTGCCCCCGCCCTCCTCGCCCACCGCCATCGTGGTGACCGGGTCGCCGGAGATGGGATCCGAGCCCTCCTCGCCCACCGCCATCGTGGTGACCCAGCCGGGCTCCTTGGCCTCCGAGCCCTCCTCGCCCACCGCCTGGGTGGTGACCGTGAAGTCATCGCCCGGGGGCGGCTTGGCCGAGGCCGGGGTCGGCTGCTTCTTGGACGCGGCGGGGCTGCTCTCGCCGCTGGAGGAGACGGGCAGCTGGTAGCTGATGAAGGACGGGTTCTCGATGCGGCTCATGGTTCGCTCCGGAAAGTTTGAGTGACTGGCCGGATCATCCGCGTGGCGCGCCGTCAGTTTCGGTCAGATCTCTTGCTGTTAGGTCCATCCCCGCTCGCGTCTTGAGCAGGGAAACCCGCTTCAGCAACCCGGCGCCGCGCGCCCCGTCCGCTCGGTGCAGGCGCGGTGCTTGCGCGAGCAGGCCTTCTGCGTCGGGTACGACGGGCACGCCTCGCCGGCGGGCGCGTACCAGCACGCCTTGCCGGCGGGGGCCAGGCACGGCTGCTCCTGCGCGGTGGCGCCCTTCACCGGCGCGGTGAGCGCGTCCAGCGAGCCGGCCGGCCTGGCCGAGGCGCAGCGGCGCAGCGCCTCCAGCGAGCCGCCGCAGCCGCCCTGCTCGAGCTGGCAGGCGCAGACGCACGCCGCGGCCTCGCCGCACGCGCCCGCGCTCCCGGCGCCGCACGCGGCGAAGGAAACCGCGCAGCGCACCGAGGCGCAGGTGCCGCACGCCGCGGGCAGCACCGCCACCGCGGGCGCCGCGGGCGCGGCGGAGCCTCCAGTGGCGGCGGCCGGCAGCGTGGCGCTGGGCGGAGGCACCGTGCCCTGACCCGCCGTCGCCGCGCGCAGAATCTCCTGGTACTGCGTCAGCTGCGCCTGGCCCTGCGCCAGCCCGCTGACGATCGCGTCCGCCACCACCGAGCCGCCGCTGGGCTGCGCGCGGGACGCCGCGCCGGGCTCCTCCTGGGCCAGCTGGCGCGCCCCTTCGGCGCGCGCGTTGGCCTGGGCGGTGAGCCGGCGGGAGATCTCCCCGCGCTCGGCGGCGAGGTCTCCGCCGGGGCCGGTGCTGACCTCCGGGTTCGCGCCGCACGCGCGCGCCGCCGCGGCAATGCCCCGCGCGGCCTCGGCGGCGCCGCCGGGGAGGCTGACGAAGCGGCCCCACGTCTCCACGCCGCCCTCGTCCTTGGACTCCTGCGCCGGCACGTAGCGCTCCTCCGTGGCCTCCCAGACGTCCCGGAAGGTGGAGGTGCGGATGACGATGTCCGGACCGGTGACGGAGAGGAAGTACTCGGTGCCCGCCCGGGCGTAGCCGTCCGCGTTCTCGTTCACGCCCACCGCGGTCACCTTCGCCAGGTTGATGGACGTCTCGCGCACCACGCGCGCGTGCCCGCCCTTGAAGCGGGGCGCGTCATCCGTGGTCTCCTCGAAGAGGCGCAGCGCGCAGCCGGCCCCGGAGATGACCCGCACCACGCTGGCGCGGTGCGAGAGGGTGCTCTCCACCGGCACCATGGCGTAGGCCGCCTGCCCCACCGCCGCCGCCAGGTACTGCCAGGCGAGGTCGATCCCCGGCACGCACGTCTCCCCGCTGGCCACCCACTGCGGGCCGCAGGAGGTGGGCCGGCCGCTGCAGCGCTCCTGCCGCCACTGCTGCCCGGGGAAGCAGCAGTGCCCCTCGCTGGCCTGCGAGGCCACCAGGGCCCCGCGGCACACCGGGAGCGGCTCGCAGGTGCCGTTGCGCGGCAGATGGCTGGGCGGGCAGGAGGTGGCGGTGCCGACGCAGGTGGAGGCCGCGGCGGACCAGGTCTGCCCGGCCCAGCAGCAGAAGCCGTCCTGCGTGGCCGCGCGCCCGCCGCCGCACACGCAGCGCTCGCCCTCCAGCACCTTGTCCGCGGGGCACGCCGGCGGCCCCACGCAGCGGGCGTCCTTGGAGGACCAGACCTGGCCCGGCCAGCAGCAGCGCGAGGGGCTGTCGTCGTCCGCGAGCTGGCCGTTGGGGCAGCGCGCCGCCACCGCGCTCGCGGTCACCGCCGGCCGCCCCGCCAGCACCTTCTCCTGCGCGCAGGCGCCCACGTGGCCCAGCTCGCAGGCGTGGCGGTGCAGGGCCAGCGCGCGCCGGGTGTCGGTGTCCCGCCCATCGCCGGTGGCGTAGCGCTCGGCGAGCGCGTAGCAGCCCAGCGCGTCCCCCACGTCACACGCGCGGCGCAGCAGCTTGAGGCCGGCGGAGAGGTTGGCGGTGGCGGAGAGCCCCTCCAACAGGTCCTGCGCCACCTTCGCGCAGGCGCGCGCCTCGCCCTTCTCGCAGCGCAGCCGCAGGAACGGCGCGGCCCGCTCGTAGAAGCTGCGCGCGGCGGCAGGCCCCTTCGCCTCCAGCTCGGGCACGCCGCCGCCGCGCGCCAGCTCGCCAAGCGTGAAGCACCCTTCGCCCTCGCCCCGCTCGCAGGCCGCGGTGAGCGCGGGGACCGCCTTGGAGAGCAGCGACGCGGCGCGCGCCTCGTCCTGCTTCACCCCCACGCCGCGGCGAAGCCGGCCGGCGAGCGCCACGCAGCTCTCGGTGAGCCCGCGCTGGCAGGCCTGCTCGTCCAGCGCGCTGGCGCGCGCCACGTCCACCTTGCCGCCCAGCCCCTCCTCGTGCGCCTCCGCGAGGAGGCGGCACGCCGGCGCGTCCTGCTCCTCGCAGGCGTGCTGGAGCAGCGGCCGGGCCCCTGCCGCGTCCGCCGGGGCGCCGGCCCCGCTCTGGAGCAGCTCGCCGGCGAGGCCGCAGGTCAGCGGTTCCTCCGCGGCGCAGCGGGCGCGCAGCAGCGTCAGCGCGCGCCGAAGGCCGGGCTCGAAGGCCTTGGCGCCGCCGGGCAGGAGCCCCTCGCGCTGCGCGAGCGCCACGGTGAGGCAGGCCTGGCCATCTCCCTTCTTGCAGGCGGCCGCCGCCGCCTTCTGGCCCCGCGCGAGCAGCACGCTGGCCAGCGCTGGGTTCGCGCCCGCACCGCGCGCCAGGGCGAAGCGCAGCCCCAGCTCCGCGCAGGAGAGCTCGTGGCCGCCGTCGCACGCCTTCTGGAGCAGCGCGGTGGCGCGCGGCGCGTCCACCGTGCCCGCCACGCCCCGGCCGGTGAGCCGCGCCAGCTGGTGGCAGGCGCGCAGCTCGCCGAGCTCGCAGCCGCTCTCGAGCGCGCCCACCGCGAGCGGGAGATCTCTGGCGGCGCCCTTCTGCTTCAAGGTGAGCTCGGCCGCGCTCACGCAGGCCGCGGGCGCGCCGGCCTGGCACTTCGCCGCGCAGTCCGCGGGCGCGCGGCACGCGGCGGAGAGCTTCGCCCCGCCCTGCGCGGAGAGGGAGCCAACGAGGACGAACGAGCAGAGCAGGGAGGCGCGCACCGGGCGGGCAAGATCGCAGAGCCCGCCGGCGAAATGAAGGAATTGCCCGGCAGGCCGCCTGGCCGCTCGCCTGCCCACTCGCCTTGCCCGACACGGGCCTGCCGCGGCGCACCTGCGGCCCCATGTTTCGCGCATGGAACTCTCACTGCTTCCCTTCGCCGGGCTGACCGGGCTGGCCGCCGCCGCGGGCGGGCGCTCCACCCAGGGAGGTCGCAGCCTGTGGTACCGCGCGCTGCGCAAGCCGCCCTACCAACCGCCGCCCGCCGTCTTCGGCCCGGTGTGGACCGTCCTGTACGGGACCATGGCCCGCTCGGCGCAGCGGGTGTGGCGAGCGCCGCGCTCGCCGGCGCGCACCGCCGCGCTGGCGCTGTGGGGCGCGCAGCTGGCGGTCAACGCCGCCTGGTCGTGGCTCTTCTTCGCGCGGCGCAGGCCCCGGGCGGCGCTGGCGGACATCGCGGTGCTCTCGCCGCTGATCGGCGCGTACGCGCTCACCGCGGGCCGCGTGGACCGGCGCGCGGGCTGGATGATGCTGCCGTACCTGGCCTGGGTGGGCTTCGCCACGCTGCTCAACCGCGAGGTGGTGCGGCGCAACCGGCGGCTCCTGCCGCTCCTGGCCCGGTAACCCGGCGGAAACGTGGCGCTGCGCCCCCTCCTCCAGTGGAGCGCTCGCGCCTGTCTACGCCCGTGCACACCTGGCTGTGCCATCCATGAAACCCGTGAGATCTCCAGGCCGCCTGAGGCCGCCGAGCGCTGGCACTTGGGATGCTACGTGCCGGCGGTATGCGGACTTATCTCTCGCGCGCGCTCCTGTGGACGTCCCTCTCGTGCCTGCCGTCTTCCGCGGCGCTCGCCAGCGCCGCCGGCATCCTCGGGGAGTCTGGCGCCCAGGGACACAACTGCTCCGGCTGCCACATCGGCGGGGGCCAGGCCACGGTGGCCCTGACCGGACCGCTCTCCGTGCAGGGCGGCACCACGGCCAACTACTCCATCCGGATCACCGGCGGTCCCGCCACCCAGGCCGGCTTCGACGTCTACATCGACAACGCGTTCGCGAAGATCAAGTCGGTGGACAACTCCACCACGGGTGACGCGCACGAGCTGACCCACTTCGGGCCCAAGGGCTTCGCGGGCGGCGCGGCCACCTTCAACTTCGCGATCGACATGCCCCGCATCGGCGGCACCATCAAGCTCTACGCGTCTGGGCTCTCCGCCAACGGCGGCGGGACCACCGGTGACGCGGTGGGCGCCACGGTGCAGACCATCACCGTGACCGGCGTGCCGGGCGCACCGCTCGTGGCGACCCCCGCGGACGCCAAGCCCAAGGCGGTGAGCACCTCCTTCACGGACGTGACGGTGCTCGGCGCGGATGACAGCCCGGAGGCGCAGCTGATCTACAGCTGGGCCGGCGCCGGCGCGGGGCCGGTCACCTTCGCCCCCAACGACACCAACGCCGCCAAGGCCAGCCGCGCCACCTTCAGCAAGCCCGGCAACTACACCCTCACGGTCAGTATCAAGGACCCGTCCGGGAACGTCACCTCGAGCGCGGTGGACGTGACGGTCACCCCGGCCATCCAGAGCATCGACGTGATCCCCGCGATCGCCGGCGTGCCGCCCGGGGCCACGCTGCAGTTCGGCGCCGAGGCCAAGGATCAATTCGGCCTCGCGCTCGTCTCGCAGCCCACCTTCGCCTGGTCCGCCACCCCCGGCGGGTCGATCAGCGCCACCGGCCTGTTCAAGGCGGGCAGCAGCCTCGGCAGCCAGGTGATCGTCCAGGCGGCGGTGAGCGGGCGGATCTCCGCGGCCACCGTCACCATCGCCAACGGCAACGCGCCCACCGTGGCCACCGCGCCCAAGGCCAACCCCAGCGGCCTGCGCGCCGGGCTCTCCGTGCTCGGCGCCGATGACGGCGGCGAGGCCGCGCTCAAGTACACCTGGTCCAAGGCGAGCGGCCCGGGCACCGTCACGTTCTCCGCGAACGGCACCAACGCGGCGAAGCAGACGATCGCCACGTTCGGCCTGAACGGGACGTACCGGCTCCAGGTCGTCATCCAGGACGCGAACAATTTGGGCGCGTCTGCCTCGGTCGAAGTGAACCTCACCGGCGAAGGTGGCGGCGGTGGTGGCGGCGGTGGGACGGACGACCTGCTGCCCCCCACGGTCACCCTCACGCTCCCCAGCCTGGAGCTCTCCGGCAGCGTCACGCTCAAGGCCGAGGCGGCCGACGAGACCGGCGTCCGCGACGTGGTCTTCATGCTGGACGGCGAGGCGCTCTTCACCGCCACCGCGCCGCCGTATCAAGCCACGCTGGACACCAAGGCCAAGGCCAACGGGGCGCACAAGATCTACGCGGTCGCCCACGACATGGCCGGCAACGAGGCCCGCACCCGCGAGGCCGAGGTCACCTTCAGTAACACAGGCGGCGGAGGTGGCGACGGCGGCGGCTGCACCAGCGCGGGCGGCGGGCTGCTCCTGAGCGCCGCGGCGCTTGCCGGGCTGCTGCGGCGGCGGCGTCGCCGGGCCTAGGCCTCGAACCCGAGCGCCGCGCCGGCGACGCAGTCCGCGGGCCCGTGGGGACCGGGAAACGGAAAGGGTCCCGCTTCGCCCTGCCCAGATGGCTCCCGCGGCGGTGGGCTCGAGCCGCGGCGGGTTGCACAGCCCTCACGACCCGGAGCGGGCGCTCGGCGCGCGTCACTGTGGAGCGAAGAGTGCCCTCCAGGGCCATGAACGCTCCACGATGCGACGCGAGCGCCGCCCCACGCTCAGGCACGCTCCAGGTGGGGAACGTTGTCCACCTGGCGCGCACATAACGTTCCACACCTCGGCCGCGGGCCCGCCGGGCTCCCTGTGACCAGGAGCGGGGCGCCGCCTCCACCGAGGTGGGAGCGCCCCGCCGCGGGAACCATGCGAGCGCAGACGAGCGCGCCCTGTTGGGTTTCCCAGTCCCTACCTGCCTCTCTCGAGCGGCCGCGCTGGCAAAGCGTGCGACAAGCGCACCGCCCAGCTGTCCTTCGAGCCGATGCCCGAGAGACCAACCTCCGCGACCGGCCGCTACGCGTCCATGGACTTCGCGCACGCCCTGGTCGGCGCGCTCTGCGCCCTGAACCTGATTGCCGCGCTGAAGTTCCTGCTCACCCCGGGCGAGTCCTCCGTCGCGCACTACCCGCTCCTGGGCGCGCTCGCGTTCGCCACCTACCCGCTGCTCGGCTTCCTGCGGCGCGGGACGCTCGAGCTGGACGGCGAGGTGCTCCGCGGCCGCCGGCGGCTCGGCGGGGCGTTCGAGCTCCGGCTCGAGGACGTGCGCCGGGTGGAGCTGAAGCTGGACGACGAGCGCGCGCGCACCCGCTCCATCTCCGCGCGCTACGGGATGCGGCCGCTCGCGCTGACCTGGTTCACCTCCACGCTGGAGCTCTTCGCCGCGGATGGCCGCCGGCTCGCCAAGCTGCGCCGCGTGTCACCGGGGTTCGCGGGGCTGGTGTACCTGGTCCACCGCTACCGGACGCAGCTCTCCGCGCCGGCGCTCGCCGCCTTCCTGCGAGACCCCGTGCCCAGCGACGTCCGCGCGGTGCCGCCGGTGGTCCGCTACCTCCACGAGGGCGGGAAGCGGGCCTGGCAGGATCGCGGCCACGCGCTCCCGTCCGCGCTCGGCCGCGTCTACCTCCCGGCCACGCCCACCGCGAAGGCCAGCCCGGGAGGCGAGCTCCAGCTGCTGCTCCCCGTCTCCGTCCACACCTTCCTCCTGCCTCAGGGCGTCCCCTCGGCGCACCAGCTGCCGTTGGTGGGGCTGGCGCGGGCCATCCTCGGCGCGGAGCCGCCGGAGAAGACGCGCACGCTGCTGGCGGAGCTCAGCGCCGCCTTCGGCGGCTCGGTGCACAAAGGCGAGGCCACCGCGCAGGGGCTGGGCCGCACCGCCGAGCTGGTGGGCTAGGGGGTGTCCCTATTAGAGCCACATCCGGCAGCAGACGAGATGGATGAGGGCGAGGAAGTTCCGTGCGGTCTTTTCATAGCGAGTCGCCAGTCGTCGATACCGTTTGAGCCCATGGAAGAACCTCTCGACCAGAGACCGCATGCGGTAGAGCCGCCGATCCTTCGGGATTCGGCGGGGCCGTTCGGGTTTGGAGGCGATGACGGCCTTCAGGCCGAACATTTTGACGAGCGCCCGAAACCAGTCGGCGTCGTAACCAGCGTCGCCGATGACGGCGTCCCCCACCGCGTGGAGCAGCAGGTCGTCCGCCTTCGTCATCTCGTGCCGCTCGCCGGGAGTCAGTTCGAGGTGTCGGGGTCGGCCGTCGGTGTCGACGAGGGCATGTACCTTCGTCGAAAAACCTCCTCGAGAGTGTCCCAGAGCATTGTGTTGGATCCCCCTTTTCCGCCCGCGGCGTCGAGGTGCGCCCGAACGATGCTGCCGTCAACGATGGACGCCTCGGGCCGCGCGACAGGGGGATCGGTCTCGACCTGCACTTCCTTGAAGAGGCGATCCCAGATGCCCCGCTTCGACCAGTTGTTGAAGCGGTTGAAGACCGACTTCCATTTGCCGTACCGGCGCGGGAGGTCGCGCCAGGGACACCCCGTTCGGGCGAGCCAATACACAGCGCTGATGAATCTACGTTCGCCCTTGAGCGAGCGGCGACCATGGGGGGCCGGAAGGAGTGGCTGGATGCGCGCCCACTCCTCGTTGGTGAGCTCGTGTCGGTGCATCCCCAGCGTTGATCAAATTTTGATCTCTCGCGCAACTTCGATCTCCCCGGTTGCCCGGAGGCCGAAAAATCGGGCCTCGGCGGCGATGACCCGATCAGACTTTCCACCCAATAGGGACACCCCCTAGCCCACCTTTCCTCCCAGGTCCCTGCCCACCTTGGGCGCCGCCGGCACCCGCCCGGGTCCGCCGAACCTGCCAGGGACTTCGCGCGCTTGAGCAGGTGCGCGCCTCTTGCAACGCGTACCGGCTGGAGGCGTTTCACATGGCCATCGGTCCCCCCGCGCAGCAGCCCGTCATCCTCATCTCCGACGACGACCCCCTCGTGGTGCGAGCGCTCGCGCGCGCAGCGCAGCGCGCGGGGCTGTTGGTCATCTGCGATCTCTCCTCCCAGGTGGAGCGGCTGGCCATCCGCTACAAGCCGCAGCTCATCCTGATGGACATCCACCAGCACGTGGACGGCATGGAGCTGCTCACCCGGCTCAAGTCCAACCCGGAGACCCAGCGGATCCGCGTGGTGATGATGTCCGGCGTCCCCACCGCGGTGGAGGGCGTCTTCAAGCGCCGCGACTGCATCGACAAGGGCGCCACCGAGTTCGCGCTCAAGCCGCTGGACATCGACTTCATGAGCCGGATCGCCAAGACCATGCTGCGCAGCTGACGGTCGGACGCGCAAACCTCTCGACAAGCCCCGCGCCGTCACCTTGACTCGTCCGCGATGGCGGCCGAGGGTCCCCTGGAGACGGCGAAGCCGGCGCGCACGCGCAAGCCGCGGCGCCACTTCACGATGATCCGCAGCTTCTCGCTCGCGGACCTCGTCACCATCGGCAATGGCTTCTCCGGCGCCGGGGCGATCCTCGCCCTGATGCAGTACCTGGCCACGCAGGAGAGGCGCTTCCTCTGGGTCGCCTTCGGCCTGCTCCCGCTGGCGCTGGTGCTGGACGCCGCGGACGGCCGGATCGCCCGGTGGCGCTACAAGTCCTCCGCGCTCGGCGCGGACCTGGACTCGCTCGCGGACGTCATCTCCTTCGGCATGGCGCCCGCCGCGCTCGCCTTCGCGGTGGGCTTCCGCGGCGCGGGCGACGTGGCGGTGCTGCTCTACTTCGTGGCCTGCGGGATCTCCCGGCTGGCCCGCTTCAACGTCACCGCCGCAGAGCTGGCGGACGCCTCCGGCAAGGTGAAGTACTTCGAGGGGACACCCATCCCCACCAGCCTGCTGCTGGTGGCCATCCTGGCGCTCTTCGCCTACATGGACCGGATTGGGGACCGGCTGCCCCTGGGCGTCTGGTCGCTGGGCCCCGTGCACCTCCACCCGCTGGTGCTGCTCTACTTCGCCAGCGGCAGCGCCATGATCTCCAAGACGCTGCGCATCCCGAAACCCTGAGCTTCACTCAGGCTTTCTGACCGGTTGATCGCCCTCCAGGGGGACGGCAACGAAGAGGGGTCATGCGCGCTCTCCGCTCCGCCCTCCTGCTGGTCCTCGGCGTTGCCTCATTCGCCTCGGCGCACCCCCGCCGCTACTTCCGGGTCCACCCGCAAGCCCGTCCGCCGGTGGGCTTCGCCATTGCCCTGCCGCACCTCGCGTTCGGGCTGGCGATCGGCCGCGCGCCCCAGCCGCCCGTGCTGGTGGCGGATGTGGACGAAGAGGAGCTTCCTCCGCTCGTAGAGGCCGAGGTGGAGCCGCTGCCGCCCCCGCCCCCGCTCGTCCAGGTGGAGGTGGTCCAGCCCGCACCGCTCCCCGCCCTGCCGCCCGCGCCGCTGGTGCAGGTGGAGGTGACGCCGCCGCCCCGCCCGGCGCCCGCCCCTGCACGCGTGGTGGTGGCCGCCCCCGTGGTCGCCCCGGCCCCCGTCGTCGTCGCGCGCCCGCCCCCGCCCCAAGTCCGCGCTGAGCCCGAGCCCCGCGAAGAGGTGGACCCGGACCGCACCCCGCGCGTCGCCGTGAAGTGGGCCCCGTTCGCGCGCAGCGTGATGGACCTGGATCGGCTCACTTCGGAGCTCTCGCTCAACGCGGGCAGCGTTGGCCTGGAGTACCGCATGGGCCGCTACCTCGCGCTGCGCACGGACGTGCAGTACAGCCGGGACGGCGCGCTCTGGGACATCGCCGCGCTCAAGCTCTCCGTCTTCCCCAACTCCTTCGTGCGCCCCTTCATCTCGGGCGGCCTCTCCGGTATCCGCCTGGTGGAGCTCGGCAGCGGCACGCGCGTGGACTCCACCCGCCTGGGCGTGGTGGCCGGCGCCGGCCTCAACCTCTTCTTCGGCAAGCACGTCTTCCTCGAGGCCGAGGCCAAGTTCCGCCACTACAGCGACGACCCGTTCAACGACATGGCCGTGCGCAACCTATCCCAGTGGACGGCGCTGATCGGCGCGGGCGTGGCGTTCCTCTAGGCGCGCCAGGCCGCTCCTTTGCGCCGGCGCGCCACCCCGGGCAGCGCCAGGAGCGCGAACAGCCAGGCGTTCGCCGGGAGGGCCCCGCACCCGCAGCCCACCGCGAGCGCGAAGGGATCTACCGTGTCACCCGGCGCGCCGGCGTCCACGCCCTCGGCCACGAGGGTGAGCATGCCGTTCGCCGGGAGGAAGTCCGGATAGGAGGCGCTCAGCGTGGACGGGCCCGGCGCGCCCCCCCGGAAGTAGAGCGTCACCGCCCCCTGGCCCTGGGCGAACGGAGCGCTGGTGACCTTGGCACCGCACGCGGCGTCGCCGTAGAGCTCGCCCGCGCCGGACCCCACGGTTGCTGCGAACGCGTAGGGCGCGGTGACGCTGGAGGCGCCATCGGACGCCCCGAGCGCGAGCGTCACCGGCGCGCACCCGCCCACGGCGGCGGTCGCCGGTAACGTCCACGCGAGGCGGCTGGCCTGAGGCGCGGTGCTGGCGCGGAGGTCGTCAAAGTGCAGGGTGCCGGTGAACTGGCGATCTCCCTCCCACGGGATGCCGAAGGAGAGGAAGTCCAGCCGCAGGCCGCGGTAGTCCAGCACGGCGCTGGTGTAGACGGGCTGGCCATCGAGCCAGGCGCGGCGCAGCCCGGCGGCGGTGCCCACTCCGCTGACGGAGAGCTCGTAGAGGTGCCAGTCCGTCATCGCCGCCACGGGGAAGGACTGGGCGAACACGTAGGCGCCCGGTCCATCCACCCCGCCCACGGTGCAGTCCGGCCCGCCCGGCGCGGCGTAGAGGGCGAGCCCCTCGGCGGAGCCGGCGCTCATGCGCAGCGGGAGCACCGTCCGCGTGAGGTCCGCCGAGGGGACGCGCATCCAGAAGCGCAGGTGCAGCTCGCCGGTGGTGACGGTCAGCCCGCGGCGGACGTCGATTTCGCCTCCCGGACCGGTGGTGGAGCGCACGTCCACCGCCGCGAGCCCGAGCGCGCCGCGGTGCGCGGCGGCGGCGGTGGCGGTGAGCGTGTTGCTCGCGGAGCCCACGTTGAGCGAGTCCCAGCGGCCGGGCGGCGCGTCCGTCACCAGCAGCGTCCCGGTCTCGAAGTCGTCCTCGAGGACGGGCTGCGCGCGGGCGCCCGCCGCCACCGCCGCGAGCGCGAGCGCCACCCACCGCATGGAGCTGCCCGGGGTCCGCATCCGAGGCGGCCAGCGTAGCCAGCCGCGGCCGCCCGCTCCATGTGAGCGCAGCTGCGCTTTTAAGCCAGCCGCTGCCAGGCGTCGTCCGTGTGGACGTACTTGAACCAGACCAGCGAGTCGATCTCCGGACGTCCGGTGGGCACGCTCCAGCGCAGCGCCTGTTGCTGGCTGTGGGCGCGCTCGGTGGCGGCGGCGCGCTCGGCCTCGGCGAAGTAGCGGGCCCGCTCGGCGCGCAGCTGGGCCTCGGACATGGGCGTCTCGTGGTCTCCCGCGGAGAAGCTCTGCGCCGCCTCCTCCAGCGCCTCCACCGTCAGCTCCAGCGGCTGCACGTCCGACATCGGCCGGTCGATGTGGCGCCAGATGCCGTCCAGCCAGCCCAACCGGTAGGCGGGGACGAAGGCCTCGCCGTGATCGGCCACGAACTCCACCGCCCGCAGCATGAACTCCACCTCTTCGTCTGAGGCGTAGAACGGCAGAGAGAGCCGCACCCAGCCCGGCTTCACCCCCAGCACGCCGCGGGAGATCTGCTTGCGGTACTTCTCGCTGCGCGCCCGGTCTATCCCCAGGAGCCGGTGCCCGTAGGGCCCGGCGCAGCTACAGCCCGCGCGGTTCTGGATGCCGAAGAGGTGATCCAGCAGCACCGAGACGAGGTCGTGGTGCAGCCCCCGGATGTTGAAGGAGAGGATGGCCAGGCGCGGCAGGTCCGTGGGGCCGAGCAGCTGGATCTTCGGGTGGCGGGAGAGCCGCTCCAGCGCGGAGGCCGCCAGCTTCCGCTCGTGCTCCAGCACCCGCGCCGGCCCCAGCATCTCCTTCACCAGGAAGGACACGCCGGCGCGCAGGTCCGCGAAGATGGCCGGGGTGCCGCCCTCTTCACGCTCGTCGAGCCGGCTCACGTAGTCCACCGAGACGCGCTCGAACGCCGCCACGTAGTCCACCGTGCCGCCGCCCGGCCGCTCCGGCGTGCGGGTGCGGAAGAGCGCCCGGTGCGCCACCAGCACGCCCGAGCCCTGCGGGCCGCCCACGAACTTGTGGGTGGAGAGGAAGATCGCGTCCAGCCGCTCCTCGGGGTCCTGCGGGTGCATGTCGATGGGCACGTACGGCGCTGCCGCCGCGTAGTCCACGCAGACGTAGGCGCCGTGGCGGTGCAGCAGCTTCGCCAGGCGCGGCACGTCGCTGAGCACGCCGGTGACGTTGGAGGCGGCGGAGAAGGTCCCCACTTTCAGCGGGCGCGCCGCGTACTTCTTCAGCTGCGCCTCCAGGTCCTCGCAGTCGATCTCCCCGCGCGGGGTGAGGGCGATCTCCACCACGTCCGCCACCGACTCCAGCCACGGCAGCTCGTTGGAGTGGTGCTCGTACGGCCCCACGAAGATGACCGGCCGCGCCTTCTCCGGGATGTGGCGGGAGAGCTGGAACTCGCGCTCCAGCGGCTCGGAGATGCGCAGCCCCAGCAGCCCCACCAGCTTGTTCACCGCCGCGGTGGCGCCCGCGCCCACGAAGAGGACCACGTCCTCCGGGCCGGCGTGCACGCAGCGGCGCACCACCCGGCGCGCCTCCTCGCGCAGCTCGGTCATGATCCGCCCGGTGGAGGAGACCGCGGTGTGGCTGTTCGCGTAGAAGGGCCGCGCCCGCCGCACCCACGCCTCCACGAAGTGCAGGTAGCGCCCGGTGGCGGTGAGGTCCGCGTACGTGAGGATCCGCCGGCCGAACGGCGTCTCGATCGCCGCGCGGCGCCCCACTTCGTTCTGGCGGATGAAGCTCGCCGCTTCTTCGAAGGTCTTCATGGGCCGCTAGCCTAGGAGGCGCCGTCACGAACGGGAAGGGAGCGGGAAGGTTGCCCGGCCTACTCGATCTCTCGCCGCGCTTTCGCGGCCATCCCTGAAGGAGCGAACAAAATGGATCGACCCAAGACGAAGGCGGCTGTGCTGTTCACCGGGCTCACCCTGGCCCTGGTCTTCAACGCCGGCTGCGGCGGCGCGCTGGCGCCGGAGGGCGCGCTCGGCGAGTCCGCCAGCGAGCTCGTCGCCAGCCGCTACAACCGCAGCGTGAGCGGGGTGAAGCTCACCCGCGACAGCGCCGGCCGCCAGGTGGTGAGCGCCAGAGCGGGGCTGGTGATCACCGACACCAGCAACCAGACGCTCAACCTGAGCGCGGACCTGGTGGTCAGCCACAACGGCAAGCCGGTGGGGACCATCACCATGCCGGACGTGGTGAAGCACAGCGCGATCACCTGCGCCGTCACCTGCTCGGGGGCGTGCCCGTCCATCTTCGGCGACGGCGTCTGCTACCAGTGCGGCTGCAAGTACGAGCCGATCTTCACCATCCCCTGGCCGTGGGACCCGGCGACCGGAGACCTCTTCACGGTGAAGGTGGTCCCCGCGCGCGGCGGCCTCGCCGAGACGTACACGGCGGACGACGTGGCCCGCTACGTGGTCCCCTGAGCCACCCGGCGCGGGGCCGCAGTAGGCTCCGCCCGCATGGAAGGGGACTTCGAGCTGCTGGACCGCTGGCAGCAAGGCGACAAGGCGGCGGGCCAGGCGCTGCTCTCCCGCCACTTCGACAGCGTCTGCCGCTTCTTCGAATCCAAAGTCGCGGCAGACGCCGAGGACCTCGTCCAGCGGACCTGGACGGACCTCGTGGCTTCGAAGGACCGGCTGCGGCGGCAGGCCAGCTTCCGCACCTACCTCTTCACGCTCGCGCGCCACGTGCTCTACCACCACCTGCGCGCCCGCAGCCGCGAGGGCGAGCGACTGGACTTCTCGGTCACCTCCATCGCCGAGCTCGTCTCCACCCCGGCGAGCCGGATGATCAAGGAGGCCGAGCGCCGCCGGGTGGTGGAGGCGCTGCAGCAGCTGCCGCTCGAGGCGCAGACCCTGCTGGAGCTCCACTACTGGGAGGAGCTGGACGTGGCGGCGCTCAGCGAGGTGCTCGAGCTGGAGCCCGGCGCCACCCGCGTCCGCCTCCACCGCGCCCGCAAGAAGCTGCGCGAGTTGCTCGACCTGTCCGAAGTGGAGGAGAACGAGGCCCTTCGCGGCGCGCGGCGCCCCGGTTGAAGGAGCCTGAATGCGAGCCCGAGTCCTCCCCGTGGTCACCGCCCTGCTCTGCGCGGCCGCCTGCGGCCCGGCCCCCACCACCTCCCCCGAGCAGATCGGCACGCGCGGCGCCGCGCTCAAGAACCAATGCGACGACTTCCTCTGCGGCGGCAACTCGCCGCTGGTGGGAGAGCTGCCGTTCTGGGAGCTGGACGAGACGGGCGTGCTCCCGTCCTCCACCGGGATGTGGCTCTCCCAGGTCTCCAAGGCCGGGCAGGTGCTCACCCTGGACGTGACCGCGGCCTGGCCCAGGGCGTTTGGGCCGGGCGTCATCTACCAGGGCAACACGCTGGTGGGCGCCACGCTCACCCTCCAATCCCCGGCCGGCCCCTTCAGCGTGCAGGTGACCGACTTCCGCCAGGTCAGCTACTACGACGGGGGCCCGGGCCCGCGGATCGCCGCGTTCCGGCTCCAGTACCCCGTGCTGGACCCCAAGACGGGCTTCACCACGCTGGTGGACGTCTGCCCGTACGAGGCGGTGGATGACCACGGCGTGGCCGGCACGTGGGCCATCCTCTCCAGCGGAGATCGCTTCGACCGCGCCACCACCACCATCAACGTCACCGGCCCGGCGGTGGGGCCGTGGTTCAACGTGAGCTGCGCCGGGGATGTGATCGCCAAGCTCCTGCGGATAAGGCACGCCTACGCGGCCGAGGACGGCGCCCACCACACCACCTGGAAGCAGCGGCAGGCGGCGCTGAACATGTTCACCGCCAAGTACTGCCCGGGCGGCCCGCTGCAGACCGTCTTTGGCCAGCCGCTCACGTGGGCGGACCAGGCCGGCTGGTCCACGCTGGCGCCATTCACCACCTACGAGGCGATCTGGACCGCCAACGGCGCCTACTGCCTGCGCGTGCCCCGGCTGGCGGCGGTGGGCGACGTGCCCTGCGCGCCGCCGCCGTGCACCGCGGCGGACCTGGCCGCGTGGAAGACGCACGGCGGGCTGCTCTCCGCCAACCCGTAGGGCCGGTGGGTGGCCCTCACCCCGTTCACCCCGAGCGGAGTCGAGGGGCGGTGGAGGCGCTGAGCGCCCCTTAACTTCGCTCGGGGTGAACGGAGAGCCGCCGGGGTCAGCGCATCATGGCAGCGCCTGCACCCAGGCCTTGCGCCGCAGCAGCACCCCGTACGGCGCGCCGGTCTGCTCCAGCGCGCGGGTGAGGTGGCGCCGCGCCCGCTCCGCGGCGGCGTGGGCCTGCTCCCGCCGCCCGCTCGAGAAGGCCAGCTGCGCCAGGAGCAGCTCCGCGTCGGACGCGTAGAGGTGCTGGTACCAGGCGCTGCGCGCGACGCTCTCGGGCGCCGGCCGCGGCACTGCCGCCAGCGCGGCCAGGCGATCGGGCGCGGCTCGCCCTTGCGCGAGCTCGGCCCACGTTGCGAGCAGCCACGCCGGCTCGGGCGCCTGCGCCGCGGGTGCGTCCACCAGCCCGGACGCAGCTCGAACCGCGCCCAAGTCCCCCAGCGCGAAGGCCTGCCACCCCAGCTCCAGCGCGCAGCGCTCGATCGCCCCGCGCTGCGAGGGGTGCAGCGCCGACAGCCGCGGGCACAGCTCCTCCAGCCGGGCGAGCACCTCGCGGGGCTGGTCCCCGTCGAACGCGGCCAGCATCTCCTTCTCCACCGTCTGCCAGTGCGAAGGGCCCACCCGCTCCGCCAGCGCGCGCACCGCCCGCTCGAAGAGGCGCGTGCGCTCGGCGCGCTCCACCGTCACGGTGGCGAGGTTCGAAGTGGCGGTGACCAGCTCGATCGCCCCGGGGCCGCTCACGCCCCGGGCCAGCTCCACCGCCGTGGCGAAGTCCGCGCGCGCCCGCTCCAGCTCGCCGGCGGTGAGCGCCAGGCTCGCCGCGTTGTTGACCAGCAGCGCCCGGGCGAAGGCCCCCTTGGCGCCGGCGCGCTCGGCCAGCGCCCGCATCACCTCCAGCCCGTCCAGGGGCCGCAGCGCCTCCGCCGGCGCGGTGCGGCCTCGCGCCCACGCCCAGCGCGCCCACGCCTCGGCCGCCAGCGCGTCCTGGCCGCTGGAGAGCGCCAGCAGATACGACTCCTGCAGCGGCGCCACCGCGCCCGCGCGGTCGTCCTTCAAGCGCGCGTGGCCGAGCGTCAGCAGCGCGCGCGCCAGCAGCTTGGGCTCGCCCGTCTGACGCGCCAGCGCCACCGCCGCCTGGGCCAGCGGCTGCGCGCGCGCCGAGCCCGCGCGGGCCTGCACCGCGGCCGCCTCGGTGGCCTCGTCCGCGGCGAGCTCCTGTGCGCCCCGCGGCGCTGGGGGCTGCTCCACCAGCTGAGCAGGGTCCGCGCACCCGGCCGCGCCGGGCACCTGCGCCAGCGCCGAGGCCGCGGCGTCCAGCTGCTCCGGGCTGGCCTGCTCCAGCGCCGTCAGCGCCTCGCCCAACCCGGCCCGCACGCGCGAAAGGCACGCCGCGGCCTTGTCGAACAGCTCGGGGGAGAGCTCCCCCCGCGCGTGGCGCTCACAGCTGTCCCGGTGCGCCCAGAGCCAGCCGCGCCCGGCCTCCAACGCGCGCTGCCGCAGCTGTGGGGCGAGCGCGAGCGCCAGCGGGGTACCACCGGCCTTCAACTTCGCCGCAAGCGCCTCCACCCGCGGCGCGCTCCAGGCGGCGCTCAAGGTCTGCTCGCCCCCAGCGCACGCCTCCCGCGCATCCGTCACCCGCTGCCCCAGCGCGAAGCCCGCGGCCGCCACCAGCGCGGGCACCGCCAGGAGCGCCCAGGCGCGACGCCGCCACCGCCGCAGCGGATCGAGCGCGCGCGCCGCCTCCTCCATGGACGGGAAGCGGTCCGCTGGCGCTTGCGCCGTCAGCCGCGCCGCCACCTTGCGCACCCACGCCGGCGCCGGCCGCGCCGCCGCGGCGAAGCCTTCCAGCAGGCAGACGCCGAGCGCGTACTGGTCCACCGCCGGCCCGCTCCCGGAAGGGCCTGCCTCCCGCTGCTCCGGCGCCATGTAGCGCGGCGTGCCCTCGGGCGCCGCGGCGGCCTCGTCCGTGCCCCGGGCCAGACCGAAGTCCACCACCTTCAGGCGGCCATCCGCCCCGAAGAGCGCGTTCTCCGGCTTGAAGTCCCGGTGCGCCAGCCCCGCGCCGTGCGCCGCCGCCAGCCCGAGCGCGGCCTGGTGAAAGGCCTCGAGCAGCTGCCGCGCCGGCCGCCCCTCGCGCTGGGTGAAGGCGCGCAGCGACTCGCCGGAGAGCCGCTCCATCACCAGGTACACCCGCTCGCCGCTCTCTCCCACGTCGTGCACCGGCACCACGTGCGGGTGGGAGAGGCGCGCCAGCGCGCGGGCCTCGGCCAGCGCCCGCTCCCGCTGCGCGGCGGAGGCGCAGGGGATCAACTTCACCGCCACCTCGCGGCGCAGCTCCGGGTCCTCCGCGGCGAAGACGGTGCCTCCGCCGCCGCGCCCGAGCCGCCGCGCCAGCCGGTAGCGCCCCACGAGGACCGGCACGCCCTCCGAGAAGAGCGCGGCGCTCAGCTGCGCGAAGAGGACGGAGCGCGCGAGTGGATCTCCCGCCGGGCGCGCGGCGGCGATGCGGGCGATGAGCCGCGAGTCCGCGTCGGCATCCTCTGGGGGCGCCATGGCCGTGCCCTCTTAGCCCGGTTCGCCCAGCGCCCGCGCGAAGAGGCGCGCCATGCCCTCCAGGGCCTGCAGGTGGCGCGCGCCGTACGCCGCGCGCTCGCAGGACTCGCTGTCCAGCACGCCCACCACCGCGCCGCCCTGGAGGATGGGCACCGCCAGCTCCGAGCGCGCCTCGCGGCCGTCCTGCACGTAGCGCCGGTCGCTGCGCGTGTCCGCCACCTGCTCGCTGCGAGCCCAGCGCGCCGCCGCGCCGACAATCCCCTGGCCCACCGGCAGCTTCAGGGGACTCTGCAGCACCCCGTGCACCCCCTTGGGGCCAAAGGCGGCCACCTGCTCCAGCAGCGCCCCGCTGCGGCGGTAGACGACCACGTCCTCGAGCCCGAGGCTCGTCCCCGCCACCTCCGCCACCTCCCAGGCCAGCCCGCAGAAGCGGTCCTCATCCAGCGGCGTGGCCCGCACGCCGTAGCCGGCCCCGCGGTGGCTGACGATGCAGCCGGCGCCGCCGAGCTTGCGGCGCAGCTGGAGCACCACCTTGGCGGCGGCGCCTTCGCCGCGCGTCAGCTCCTGCGCGCCCACCGGCTCGCCCTGCGCCGCGAGCAGCCGGCGCAGCACCTGCGCCTCGAGCGTGGTGAGGCGCACGCAGCGCGCCCCCAGCCGCGCCTGGCGCCGGGAGAGATCCACCTCCGCGCGCCCCACCTGGAAGCGCTGGCCGGACCGCGCGGCCGGGAGCGGCGGAGCGCCCCACACGTACCCACCGCCGTGGACGGTGGCCAGCTCGCCTCCGGCGGGCCCCAGCTTCCGGCGCAGCCTCGCCACCGCCGCGTCCACCGCCCGCCCCGGGCTGCCGCAGGCCGCGCCCAGCGCCTCGCGGCTGAGCGTCTGGCCGCGCTGCCCGCGCAGGGCGGCCAGGAGCCGCTCCTCGGTCGGCGTGAGGTGAACGTTGCCCTCCATCCCCTCGGTAGAGTGCGGGGCCGCGCGGGCGTTACCGGCCGTTGTGCAAGGGGTGGAACGGTCTGGTGCGCCACGGAGGGTGGCGCGGCGGGCGGCAGGGGCGCAGTCTCTACGGACCCTTTTTGGGAGAAGAGGCCATGGAAGAGGACACGGTGACCCGGCGGCAGGTGGTGGCGGCAGGCGCGGTCGGCGTCGCGGGCGCGGCGGGGCTCGCCGCGCTGGGCGCCAAGGACAGCAAGGAGGGCAAGCAGGCGGCGGGCGGCGGCCAGCGGATGCCGGTGGCGTACCTGCCGCACGGCGGCGGCCCGTGGCCCTTCGTGGAGATGGGGCTGCCCTCCGGCGAGGTGCAGGGGCTCCTGGCCTACCTGCGCTCGGTGCGGGCGCTCCCGAAGGCGCCGCCGCGGGCGCTGCTGGTGGTCTCCGCCCACTGGGAGGAGCCGGTCTTCACGGTGATGAGCGGCCCCAAGCCGCCGCTCTTCTTCGACTACTACGGCTTCCCCGAAGCCTCGTACCAGCTCACCTGGCCGGCGCCGGGCTCGCCCGCGCTGGCGGCGCGGGTGCGGGAGCTCCTGGGCGGCGCGGGCTTCGAGACGGCGGCCAACGCCGAGCGCGGGTTCGACCACGGGACCTTCGTTCCGCTGAAGGTGACCTACCCCGAGGCGGACGTGCCCACGCTCCAGCTCTCGCTGCGGCGCGGGCTGGATCCAGAGGAGCACCTGCGGATGGGGCGCGCGCTGGCGCCGCTGCGCGACGAGGGCGTCTTCATCGTCGGCAGCGGGATGACGTTCCACAACATGCGCGGCTTCGGCTCGGCGGCCGGGCAGCAGGTCTCCGAGACGTTCGACGCGTGGCTGCGCGAGGCGGCGACGCAGCCGCAGCCCGAGCGAGATCGCCGGCTCGCCGCGTGGGCCCAGGCGCCGGCGGCCCGGCAGGCCCACCCGCGCGAGGAGCACCTGCTGCCGCTGATGGTGATCGCCGGCGCGGCGGGGGCCGACCGCGCAACCACGCCGTACAACGGGAGCTTCATGGGCACGCGGCTCTCCGCGTACCACTTCGGGTAGGCCGGCACCCGCGAGGGCCATTGCATCGCCGCACGCCTCTCAAGTAGAGGGGCGCGCGCATGCACCGCTCCCTCTGGAATGCCGTCCCCCGCTGCCTCGTCGCCTTCTCCTTCGCCACCCTCTGGGGTTGTGGCCCCGCCCCGCACGCCGAGGCCTTCGAGGCCTGGAAGGGCGCGCTGATGAAGGAGTGCTCGCCCGCGAGCGCTTTCCAGGAGCCGGCCGAGCGCGAGGCCTCGCTCACCGCCGCGGAGGGGACGGTGGACGCGCGGGTGCTGCAGGAGCGGCTCAAGCGGGCGCCGATCGGCGAGCTCGAAGATGGGCGGCTGGCGTTCTTCTTCCCTTCGGGCGTCGAGGGCACGCTCGGCCAGGACGACAGCGGCTACCGCTTCGAGCTCTTCCAGGGCACCTGCAAGGTCCTGCGGGGTGGCAAGGAGCTCTACCGGACGCGGTTGGTGGATGACCTCCCGGTGATGGCGGTGTTCGATCCCGCGAAGCCCACGTCGGTGCAGTACCACTTCAAGCCGAGGAAGGGCGCTCGCGAGGAGCTCTCCGTTCCCTGGGAGCCGATCCTGGATGCGTTCCTCGCCGCCACCACCGTGGACGCCGTGCACCCGTCCCTCGGCGCGCAGCTGGGCGTGGACGCCGCCGTCGGCGAGGCGCTGTTCGGCTCGCCGGCCACGCGCCGCATGCCGGACCTCATCCGCCTCCCGGACATCCGGAACGATCGGAACCGGCCCGTGGAGGCCAGCGATGAGAACGCCTTCCGCCTCGAGGGCACCTTGGTGAACCTGGGCCCGGTCTTCACCGCCCCGGAGGACACGGTGGTGAAGGCGGAGGTGTTCTTCCACAACGCGGCCACCGGCTACCTGGAGAAGGGGTACCTGGCGATCACGGCCGAGATGAAGATCACCGAGAAGGTGGAGGGGCCGCCCGGCGAGTGGAGCGGCCGCGTCCAGCTCGTCTCGATCCTCAGCGCGCGCACCTCGCTCTTCTGAGCTGCGGCGGCCCGCTAGGCCGTTGCCAGCGAGCTCAGCGTCTCCGCGGCGGCCCCGTCGTCGTCCGCGAGCGCGCTCGCCTCGTAGATCTGCTCCGCCGTCAGCTCCCGCCCCAGCGGGTGCATGGAGTGCACGGCGTCCCCGAGGCCGTTCTGCACCGCCCGGAAGAGCCAGCGGAGCGCCTGCACCGGGTCACGAGGGCCGCAGGTGCCGTCTCGCAGGAGCAGCCCCACGCGGAGCTGGGCCGGCGCGTACCCGCGCTCCGCGGCGTCCAGCGAGGCCGAGAGCGAGCCGGCCGGGTCGCTGCGCTGGAGGGTGATGCCGAGATCATCCAGCGAGTCCAACCGTCCTTGCTCCGCGGCGGCGCGGTACCAGCGGATGGCCTCCGCCTCGTCCACCGGGCCGCCAATGCCCTCGGCGCGCGCGTAGGCGAGTGAGTGCTGCGCGGTGGCGTTACCGCCGAGCGCGGCGACCTCGTAGAGGCGCACCGCCTCCTCCAGGTCCTCCTCCACGCCGGTGGCAGTCCGGTAGCAGTCCGCCAGCTCGCACGCGGCCTCGGGAACCTCGTCGCAGGCGACGCTGAGCCAGCGGATGGCCGCCTCGAGGTCCTTCGCGACGCCGCGCCCCTCCAGGTGGAGCTGGCCGAGCCGGCCCGCCGCCGGCAGCTCGCCCGCCTGGGCGCGCTCCTGGAGCTGCGCGCAGAGCGCCTCTATCCGCTTCACAGGCAGCTCGGCCTCCTCGCGCGCCAGGCCGCGCAGGTACCAGCCGATGGCCTCGGTCTCGTCTTGGGGCGTGCCCTCGCCGGTGCGGTGACACTCGCCCACGTAGAACATCGCCCTGGGCAGACCCGCCGCGGCCGCGCGCCTCCACCACTCGAGCGCCTTGGCGGCGCTGCGCTCGCAGCCCTCTCCGTTGGCCCACATGGTGCCTCGCACCAGCGCGGCCTCGTGGAAGCCAAGCTCGGCCGCGCGCTCGTACCAGCGGGTGGACTCGACGGCGTCCTTCGCCACGCCCTTGCCGATCGCGTAGCAGACGCCGAGGTTGTACGCCGCCGTCGCCCAGCCCGCGTCCGCCGCGCGGCGGTACCACTTCACTGCTTCTTCCGGCTGGCCGGCTTCGGAGAGCAGGTGCCCCACCAGGAACACCGCGCGCCGCTGCCCGAGCGCCGCCACCTCCTTCATCATCGCCAGCGCCCCGGTGGGGTTCCCTTCACGTTGGAGGCGCTGGGCGCGGAAGATGGCGGGGCGGGCGGTCATCTCCCGGCGCTCGTAGCCCTCGCCGCGCAGGCGTGTCAACGCCGCGAGCCGTGCGAGGATGCCGCGCCATGAAGATCCTCGTCATCAACGTGGGCAGCACGTCCATCAAGTACCAGCTGTACGAGATGGACACGGAGGCCATCCTCGCCGGCGGGGTGGTGGAGCGCGTGGGAAGCGCGCAGGCGCTCCACAAGTGGCGCGTGGGGGCCACCCGCTCCGAGGCCGCCATCCCTGGCGCCACGCTGCGCGGCGCGCTCGAGGCGGTGCTCCAGGCGCTCACGCGGCCCGGCGGCGCGCTGGCCAACCTGGAGGAGCTGCGCGCGGTGGGGCACCGGGTGGTGCACGGCGGCGAGAAGCTGGTCCGACCCTGCGTGATTACGGACGAGGTGAAGCAGATCATCTCCAGCTGCGCGCAGTTCGCCCCCATCCACAATCCGGCCAACCTGGCGGGGATTGAAGCGGCGCAGGCCGCGCTGCCCAAGGCGGTGCACGTGGCCGTGTTCGATACCGCCTTCCACGCGGAGCTCTCGCCCCACGCGTTCGTGTACGCGGTGCCCTACGAGCTGTACCTGGAGCGCGGCGTGCGGCGGTACGGCTTCCATGGCCCCAGCCACCAGTTCATGGCGGCGAGCGCGTCCGAGTTCCTGAAGACGGACCTGAGCCGGCTCAAGTTGATCACCTGCCACCTGGGCGGCGGCGCGTCGGTCTGCGCGGTGGACGGCGGGCGCTCCGTGGACACCTCCATGGGGATGACCCCGCTCGAAGGCCTGGTGATGGGCACCCGCTCCGGCGACGTGGACCCCGCCCTGTCCATCGTGCTCGGCCGGCAGGGGATGACGCCGGACGCGGTGGACGAGGTGCTCAACCGCAAGTCCGGGCTGCTCGGCCTCTCCGGCGTCTCCGCGGACTTCCGGGACATCGAGCAGGCCGCGGCGGGCGGGAACGACCGGGCGAAGCTGGCGGTGGAGGTCTTCGTCCACCGGATCAAGAAGTACGTGGGCGCGTACGCGGCGGTGCTCGGCGGGGCGGACGCGATCGTCTTCACCGGCGGCATCGGCGAGAACAGCGTGCGGGTGCGCACCGCGGTGTGCGACGCGCTGGTCTACATGGGCGTGGTGCTGGACGCCGAGCGCAACGCGTCCTGCGACGCGCGCGGCGCCGGGGGCGTGGTGGAGATCTCCTCGAGCCGGGCGCCCACCAAGGTGCTGGTGGTGGCCACGGACGAGGAGCGGATGATCGCCCGCGAGGTGGCGCGCGCCACCGCCGGCCCCACCGCGGCGCGCCAGCGCGTGAGCGGCCACGCCATCCCGGTGGGCGTCAGCGTGCGCCACGTGCACCTCACCCGGGCCCACTGCGACGCGCTCTTCGGCGAAGGCTACGAGCTGACCGAGCGCCGTCCCGTCTCCCAACCCGGCCAGTACGTCTGCCGCGAGACCGTGGACCTGGCCGGCCCCAAGGGCGAGCTGCAGCGGGTGGCGATCATCAACCCCCTGCGCAAGGAGACCCAGGTGGAGCTGGCGCGCACGGATGCGATCGCGCTCGGCGTCAACCCGCCCCTGCGCGAGTCGGGGAAGCTGGACGGCACCCCCGGCATCACCCTGCGCGGCCCGAAGGGGAGCGTGGTGATCGACCACGGGGTGATCTTGGCCCACCGCCACGTGCACATGCACCCGGACGACGCGAAGCGGCTCGGCGTGGCGGACAAGAGCATCATCCGCGTGCGGGTGGACGGTGACCGCGAGACCGTGTTCGGCGATGTGATCGTCCGCGTGAACGAGCAGTACGCGCTGGACATGCACGTGGACACGGATGAGGCGAACGCGGCGGGGCTGACCAACGACAGCGTCGCCTCGTACGACGGGCCGCAGTAGAGGCCTCCGTTCACCCCGAGCGAAGTCGAGGGCCGCCCGTATTCACCCCTTCCGTTCACCTCGAGCCCCTCGGCTATCGCTCGGGGCAGGCACGTCGAGAGGCAGCACCCAGCTCGAAGCCAGCTGGCTCATAGGGACAGCGAAGAGGAAAGGGTCGCTCGGTGCACTGCTCGCCTGGGTCCCGCGGTGGCGCGCTCGGGCCGCGGTGGGACCCATGCGCGCGAGGCGAGCGCGACCCTTTCCTTTTCCCGGCTCCCTAAAGAGCCCCACGACTCGGGTCAAAAGCGCCGGCGCGCCCGCTCGCGAGCACGGTCGAGCGCGCTGGGGCTCGGCACTTCGGGCGGAGGCGCCGCCGCCGGTGCCATCGGACTCTCTGAGGCGGTCTCGCCTTGAGCGGCCTGGACGGCGCGGCTGCCGGCCCCGCTGCGCCGGACAAACACCTCCGCGAGCAGGAGCAGCAAAGCGGCGACCGTGAGCCAAGGCGACAGCGAAAGCCAACGCTCGGAGCGTGCGCTCGCCTCGAACAGGCCGCTCAGCGACAGCCGCTCCACGCCCCCGCTCGCCTCCGCAAGCTCGCGCAGCGTCTTCGCGCCGTCGTCCGCGCGCGGCTCGAACTCCGGCGCGTACGGGAGGATGACCGGCGGCGCCCGCAGCACGCCGTCCCCGCTCTGGATGACGGGGAAGAGCGTGTCCGTGGAGGCGAGCCGGTGGGTGGCCACGTACCGCCCCTCCCCGTCCGAGCGCATGGGCAGGCTCAGCGGCGCGCCCCGCCCGTCGCTCGAGAGCAGCGTGAGCCGTGGCGGCGCGGCCGGCACTTGCCCCGGCGCGTAGTCCACCGAGACCTGCACCTCGCTCCCTCGCCGCACCACCCGCGCCACGCCTGGCGTCACCGCGCCCGCGGGGCGCTCCATCGTCCAGCGCACCGCCTTCTCCAGCAGCCCTCGGTAGCCGGCCCAGTCACGCACCGCGCCGGTGGCCTCGCCGTCCACCTCGCCCGTGTACGCCAGCGCGCGCCCGGCCCCGCGCCGCCAGAACGCCAGCACGGGCGCCGTGTTGGCGTCCTTCGTGCGCAGCCCCAGGCCTGCCTGCGGCTTGAGGTACGTGACGTTGTAGCCGCCGAGCGCCGCCGCCGGCGCGCTGACCGGGCCCAGGAGCGGAAGGTCCCCACCCACCCCCACCGGCGTGGGCTCGCTGAGGAACGCCACGCGCGCGATGGCGATCGTCTCCTCGCTGAAGACGCGCGGCAGCGAGCGCGCGTCCTCCGCGAAGTAGAGCCGCCCGCGGCCGAGCGAGGCCACCTCTTCCAGCAGCTTGGCGTCCGCGTCCTTCGGGCTGCCCATGGCGATGACGGACACCGTCACCCGCTCGCGCGCGAGCTTGGCCAGCGTCTCCTTGTAGTCGTCCGGGTTCTCCGAGTCCGCCGCGTCCGCGAAGAGGAGCACGTGGCGGGTGGCCTTGCTGCTCTTGGAGATCTCCTGCCGGGCCGTGCGCAGCGCCTCGCCAATGTAGATGCCGCCGCCGCCGGAGTACGCGCTCTGCACGCGGTAGAGCGGCAGCCCCTCCTTCACCGGGCTCAAGGGGATGAGCGACTTCCGCTCGGTGTCGATGAGATCCACCGAGGCCTCGTCGCTCGGGTTGAGCAGCTCGAGCGCGCCCACCACCCCCTCCGCGGCGAGCTCCATCTTGGTGCGCCCGTCCGGCACCTGGACGCCCATCGAGCACGAGCAGTCCATCACCACCGCCATGGCGAGCGCCACGTCCCGCTGCTCCGCGCGCAGCTCGAGCGAGACCGGGAGCACCTCCTCCACCGGGGACTTCCGGTAGCCGCCCGCGCCGAAGCTGCGCTTGCCGCCGGTCATCACCAGCCCGCCGCCCGCCTCCTTCACGAACTGCGCGAGCACGTGCAGCCCCTCCTCGCCCAGCGCCCCGGCCTCCACGTCCTCCAGCACCACCGTGGAGACGCCCTCCAGTCCGGCCAGCGTCAGCGGCTCTGGCGGACGGACGAGCGCGTCCAGGTTCGCCGCCAGCACCTGCGCCAGCACGCCCTTGGGCGCGCGCGTCACCAGCAGCGCGCGAGGCGGCGCCTCCACCCGCGTCACCGCGCGCCCCACGTCATTCTGCGGGAGCTCGTCGCCCTCCACCGAAAGGCGCAGCGCGTACGAGGCGAGCCCAGGCTGCTCCACCAGGTCCCGGAAGGTGAGCAGCTGGCTCCCGGCGGCCAGCGGGAGCTCGCCGCGCACCAGCGGCTGTCCGTCCCGGGTGAGCGTCACCTTCGCCTTCGCGGCGGCGCGGCTGAAGACGCGGGCGGTGAGCATGAAGGGCTCGCGGACCGCCACCGCGCTCGGGGTGTCCAGCGAGAGCACCGCGGCGTCCGTCTTCGGCGCGGGCCGCCCGAGCCACCGGAAGTCGACGGGGATGCCCTGCGCGCCGAGCCGGCGCCCCGCCGCGAGCACCTCTGCGTCCGTGGCCAGCCCATCCGAGAGCAGCAGCACCCGCCCGGAGCGCCCGCTGCCCACCAGCTGCGCCGCCGCCTCCAGCGCGCCGCCGAGGTTGGAGCCTTCGCTGCGCAGCGGCTGGGTGAAGCCACCGAAGCGCTCACCGCTCGGGGGCCGCTCCACCCGGACGTCCTCGCCAAAGGTGACGACGCCCACCCGGTCCTCGGGGCGCCGCGCCTTCTCCAGCCCCTGTACCAGCTCGAGCGCCCGCGCGTCGCTCCCCGGCGGCATGGAGCGCGAGCGGTCCACCACGACGACCACGTCAGCGCCCTCGTCCCGCCAGCGCAGCCGCGGGTCCGCCAGCGCCAGCACCAGCGCCGCCACCAGGGTCGCGCGCAGCGCGAGCAGGAGCGCGCCCGGTCCCCGCAGGCGCCAGAGCAGCAAGGCCGCGGGGAGCAGGAGCAGCAGCACGGGCCAGAGGGCGAAGGTCACAGGGCCCTCCTCGGGCGCAGCACCAGGCCGGAGGTCACCAGCAGATCCGCTAGCACCAGCGCGAGCACGCACGCCAGCAGCCACGTCTGGCGGGGCCGCTCGTTGGAGCTCCTTGCCGGCTCCACCAGCTCCCCGGTCACGCCGGAGGCGCGCGTGCGCAGATCGCTCTCCGCTGCATCGAGCGGGAGGACCTCCAGACGGTCCACCACGACCCCGTCCCGCATCAGTCGGTACTCCCCCGGCTCGAGCGCGGGCGAGAGCTCCAGCGGCCCGGCGCCCAGCAGTGGCCGCGAGCCACCCGGTCCCTCCAGGGCGTAGGCGCCCGCGGCGTCCGTGGTGACCCGGAGCGGCTCGCCCAGCGTCAGGGTGCCGCGCGGGAAGCCGGGGAGCCCATCGCGCACGGCGCGGGTGAAGTTCCCCAGCAACACCGGCCAGGCGTCCGTGCGCGCCAGGCTGGAGCGCCCGAGGTCCACGTTCAGGTGCAGCCTCCCGCCCTCCTCCGAGACGAGCACCGCGTCCCCTGCCGTCACCAGCGGCCGGCCGGGCGGGTTGGTCCCCGCCGTCCACACCACGCCCGCAAGCTCCACGTCTTCCAGCCACGGGTGCGCGCGCTCGGAGAAGAACGGCCCCACGAAGGTTCGCGCCGCGCCCGGCGCCCCGAGCGTCACCCGTGCCTCGCTGCCGCGCGCGCCGAAGGAGAGCGGCGCGTCTGCCCCGCCCCGCGTCAGCTCCGGCATCGCCGCGAGGAAGCGCTGCACCGCATGTTGCTCCGCGGCCGGAAGCCCAGCGAGGAGCTGGCTCTTCACCTCGCGCGGGAGCGCGGGGCGCAGCGTCACCGCGCCATCGAGGGAGAGGGCATCCTCCGGCAGGGAGAGCTTCAGCACGCCCTGGGGCGGCAGCTCCCAGCGCAGCACCTCGATCGCCCCGGCCTCCAGCCGCAGCCTTCGCGACGGGAGAGCGTCCTTTCCCTCCGGCGCCTGGAGCGTGACGGTCACCTCGCGTGCCTGCGCGTCGAAGTTGGCGAGGCGCGCGGTGAGCTGGGTGCGCGAGGCGGTGTCCACCCGGCTCACCGAGAGGAGCGCCTGATTGGGCAGCGGTGCGCCCACCGCCACCACGCGCACCTTCGGCGGCGCAGGCGAGAGCGGCGCGTCCGTGTAGAGCTCCACCGGTGCCTGCGCGCCGGCGAGATCTTTCGCCCAGGTGAGCGCGCGCTGCAGGTCGTGGTTGCCCGCGCTGGGACGCCAGCCGGCGAGCGCCGCCAGCGCCTCGGCCGCGGGCGCGCGCGGCCGGCCGAGCAGCCGCGGCGGGGCGCCGCTGAGCACCACGGTGAGCAGCGCGTCTGGCTCGGCCTTCAGCGACTCGCGCAGCCGCTCCACCGACTTCTGCGCGCTGGTGCGCCCATCCGGGTGGCGGGCGGAGAGAGAGAGGCTGTCATCGAGCACCACCAGCCGCTCCCGCGCCTGCAGCGGGCCGCAGCGCACGTCCGCGAGGAAGAGCGAGGCGAGCGCGACCGCCATCACCTCCAGGAGCAGCGAGGTCTCCCGCGTGAAGCGCTGCAGCCGGGGGCCGCCCTGCGAGCGCGGGTCGGGCCCGCGCCAGAGGAAGAGCGCGCTCACCTTCCGCGGCGGCCGCTTGCGACGCAGGAAGTACGCCGCCACCAGGGGCAGCAGCGCCAGCAGGCCCAGCAGGCCGAGCGGGGCGCCGAAGCTCACCCGGCCACCTCGAGCGAAGTGCAGGGGCGCCCCCACCCGTTCACCCCGAGAGGCTGTGAGCCTATCGAGGCCGTAGCTCCCCCGTTCACCCCGAGCGTAGCGCCGCAGGCGCGTAGTCGAGGGGCGGCACCCAGCTCGAAGCGGCGCTGAGGTGACCATGAGCTTGCGTGCCGCCCCTCGACTACGGGACTGAAGTCCCTTCGCTCGGGGTGAACGGAAGGGGCGAGCACGGGCGCCCCTCGACTTCGCTCGGGGTGAACGGAAGGGGCGAGCACGGGCGCCCCTCGACTTCGCTCGGGGTGAACGGAGAGGGTGAGCACGAGCGCCCCTCGACTTCGCTCGGGGTGAGCGGGGCTCATCGCGCGCCTCCCCACAGCGGACGGAGCGGGCCGCGCGCCCAGGCGGAGATGCTCTGCCGCGTGGTGCCCGCGAGGAGCTGGGCGCCGGAGAGCCTCGCGGCGCGCTCCACCAGGCGGCGGTGCGCGGAGAGCCGCTGCGCGTACTGGTTCACCGCGGTGGCATCCAGCGTCCGCTCCAGCGCCTCGTCGGTCTCCACGTCGATGAGCCGCGCCGCCTCGGCGACTTCGGGCGCGAGCTCGGACTCGTCCAGCAGCTGCACCAGGGCCAGCGCCTGCGCGCCCTGCGCGAAGCGCCCCAGCGCGCGCTCATCCGGCAGCTCGAAGAGGAAGTCGCTGACCACCACGCGCACCCCGCAGCGGCGCAGCGGCGGGACGCGGGAGACGCCGCTGAGCAGGTCATCCCGCGCGTCGAACGCGAGCCGCTCCAGCGCCTCCTCACAGCGCTCCTCTCCGGCGACGACCGGCGCCTGCGCGGTGGCCACCAGCCGCGGCTGCAGCCGCTGGCGCCCCGCCACGGCGCACACGAGCAGTGCCAGCTCCTTGGCGCGCGCCGACTTCTGCGCGCTCACCGCCATCGAGCGCGAGCCGTCCAGCACCAGCTCCACCACCGGCGTCACCTCGTTCTGCCGCACGCGCACGAAGAGCTCGTCGGTGCGCGCCACCACGTTCCAGTCGATCTGCCGGACATCGTCCCCCGGCTGGTAGGCGCGGAAGTCGTGCAGCTCGAGCGAGGCGCCCACCGAGGACGCGAGCACCTCGCCGGTGCGCGCAGGGTGGCGCAGCCGGGTGAGCTGAAGCTTGAGCCCGGCCGCCGCCCGCTCCACCGCCGCCCGGTCCATGGCTAGGCCCCGGCCTCCACGGTGAGCGCGCGCGCCCGCCGCGCCAGAATCCGCTCCGCCCAGAGCGCGCAGCCCGCGGCCACCGTCCAGAGCGCCAGCATCGGGGCGGCGCCCCAGTACCGCTCGAAGAAGACCCAGGAGCCGAAAGGCGGGCTGAGCAGGAGGAAGGCGCTGCGCTCCCACCGCCCGGTGGCCATCACCGCGGCGAGGATGGGCGGGATGACGGAGCCCACGGCGGCAAGCAGGTAGAACGCCCCGCGCGTCATCGCCGGCGAGGCCAGCTTCTCGGAGAGGCCACCGCGCGTGAGGATGATCGCCAGGGAGAGGTAGAGGATGAAGTACCCGACGGCCGCGAGCGCCGTGGCCAGCGCCCGGGTCTTGCCGCTCTCGTCCACGGACTGGGAGATGAGCCCCGCCACCGCGCCCAGCGCGAGCAGGGTGACCGCCACCACGAAGAGGAAGCCGCGGCGCGCCCCGGGGCGCAGCAGCGGCACTGCCACCGGCGGGCGGAAGCGCGGCGCCAGGCCGTCCCAGTCCGTGGAGAGGAACGGCCCGCTGAAGACCACCTGGAGGAAGACCATGGCGCCGAAGCCGAGCGCGGCCTCGCTCTCGCGGCCGGTGCGGTCCCAGGCGTAGCAGCCGAGCAGCAGCGTCCCCAGCACCTGCGCCGCGAAGGCCAGGCGCGGCGCCTTGGCGTGGTCGTCGATCGGCAGGGAGAGCCGCGCGGCCGCGGCGGAGAGGAAGAGCGCCGTCCAGGAGATGCTCAGCCACAGGGAGAAGAGCCACACCAGCGTGGGGCCCGGCCCGCTGCGCATCCCGCGGATGCCTCCGAAGAGGAAGAACTGCCACGGACCGGTGAGCAGGAACATCCCCAGGCCGAGCAGGAAGATGAGCTGCACCGCGGCCCGCCCGCCGCGGGTGCGGGTGCTCGCGGCGCCGGCGATCGCCGCGCTGGTGAAGAGCAGACAGGCGGAGAAGATCCCCAGCAGCGTGAGGCCGATCGTCTTCAGCTCCAGCCCGTTGAGGTAGTAGCTGAAGAGCACGAACGGGGTGATGGCGGAGGCGTAGAGCGCGGCCTGCACCAGCTGCGAGCCGAACTTCCCCAGGACGATCCGCGGCGCGCCCAGGCCGGTGAGCACCAGCAGGCTCCACGTCTCCGCGGCGCGCTCCGCTGAGGTAGCGCGAAAGGCGTTGAGCGGGACGACCAGGCAGAGCGCCAGCGCGAGGATGACGGAGAAGCCCGCGAAGTACGGCGCGCCCACCGGCTCCTTCGCCTGACCATCGAAGCTGGCCGAGGTGGCGGCGGCGGTCACCGCCACCAGCAGGCAGACGAGGAGCATCAGCCCGAAGCTGATCGCGAAGATCTTTCCGCGCAGCCCCTGCCGCAGTTCCTTGATCACGATCGGGCTCACCCGATCCAGCCACTTCTCCCCGCGAGGCGCGGGGGCGGCCTCCGCCGGCATCGGCTCCGCGCTCACGCGACCCTCCCCTGCGTCACCTTCATGAACGCGTCCTCGAGGTTCTTTTCCAGCGCGTGCAGGCTGCACACCGGCAGCTGCGCCTGCACCAGCGCGCGCAGCAGCGCCGCGCAGCTCTTGTCCACCCACTGCGGATCCGCCTCGCCGCCGAGCGGACGGGAGAGGGTCACCCGCAGCCCGCGCTCGCCAGGCCGCACCCGGGCCACCAGCGGCTGCTGCACGAGCAGCCGCTCCGCGGTCTGCAGCAGGTCCGGCGTCTCTTCGAGCAGCCGCAGCTCCAGCTCGCACTCCTGCGCCTGGCCCGGCGCGGCGCCGGCCAGCACCTGCTCCACGCTGCCGAAGGCGAGCAGCTTCCCCTGCTCGATGATCGCGCAGGTGTCGCACAGCTCGGAGAGCTCCGAGAGGATGTGGCTGGAGATGAGGATCGCCTTGCCCTCGCTGGCGAGCGCGCGCAGGAGCTCGCGCAGCTCGATCCGCGCGCGGGGGTCGAGCCCGTCCGCGGGCTCGTCGAGGATCAGCAGCTTCGGGTCGTGCAAGAGCGTGCGCCCCAGCGCCGCGCGCTGCTTCATGCCCTTGGAGAGCTCGGTGCCCAGCCGGTGGCGCAGCCCATCCAGCCCGGTGAAGGCAATGACCTGCTCCAGCCGCTCGCGGCGCGCCCGCCCCTTGAGCCCGTACGCGCGCGCGAAGAAGTCCAGGTACTCGTAGACGGTGGTGTCCGCGTAGGTGCCGTAGCGATCCGGCATGTAGCCCAAGAGCGGCCGCACCCGGTCCGGCTCGTCCAAGAGCGACCTGCCGCCGAGCAGCACCTCGCCCGCGGAGGGCGTGTCCAGCGTGGCCAGGATCCGCAGCGTGGTGGTCTTCCCCGCGCCGTTGGGGCCGATGAAGCCCAGCACCTGCCCCTCGTTCACGTGGAAGCTCACGTCCTGCACCGCGCGCAGCTCCCCGAAGTGGCGGGAGAGCCCCTTTACCTCCAGCAGGGCGCTCATCGCGCGGCCATCCTTCCCCGCACCGCGTGCCAGGGCTCGTGCCACACCGGCTGCAGCATCCCGTCCACCGGCAGCTCGATGGGGCGCTCCAACTCGGCCCAGTACTCGCCGTCCTGGAGGCGGCTGACGAACGGGTGGAGCACCTCGCGCGTGAAGCGCTCGTCGGACTTCGACTCGTCCCAGAGCTCCACGTCGCCCGTGGCCAGCGTGAGCGGCGCCTCGCCGCCGTCGGCCACCCTGCCGGCGACGTAGAGCTCGCCACCTCGGCGCAGGTACAGCTTCGTCACCGGGGCGCCGAGCGCGTTCTGCACGCGCAGCCCGCCGCCGTCGCTGCGCACGGCGAGGCGCGCGCGACTCTGGCGGGCGATGGTGACGCCCCACTCCCGGTACGTGCGCGCGGGGACGAGCCCATCCACCTCCTGCTGCGCTCCCACCCCCAGCGCCACCTCACCGCGCGGCGGCTCGAGCACCGTGTCCCAGTCCAGCGCGAGACCGTTGGAGCCCAGGTTGGCGTAGCTGGCGATCAACGCCACGGTGACCGCCCGCCCGCTGCGCTCGTCCAGCCACGTCACGCCGCGGCTGGTGACGTGGGTGGAGAAGCCTTCGAAGAGGAAGGAGTGGCCCATCATCGCCAGGCACGCCACCAGCGCGGTGCCCGGGATGGAGAGCAGCATGACGCCCGGCCCGTGGCGGCGCGCCAGCACCCAGCTGCCGGGCCCCACCACCAGCGCGAACGCGAAGATCAGCAACAGGAAGCGCACCACCGGCACCTTCGCCTGGGGCAGCAGCTGTGTCTGCGGGATGGAGGTGACCAGCTGCCGGAGGCCGTGGCCCGCCCTCACCTCGCGGGCGCACTGCGCCGCCGTGCCGCACAGCACCAGCTCGCCGGTGCCGTAGGGGCCCTCCTCGTCCGAAGAGAGGAGCGGGAGCAGCGGGCGATCCGCCGGCGTGGGGTGGGCGAGCACGAGCCTGCCGCCAGCAGACGCATAGAGCTCCAGGGCCGCGCGCTGCGGCTCCGGCAGCTCCGAGAAGCCGGGCGCCAGCAGGACGATCTGCGGGAAGGACAGCAGCACCGGCAGCTGCAGCGGCAGCTCGGCGGCGTCCATCGCCATCACGTTGCGCCCCCGCAGGTGGGTCGGCGTGCCGGCGGGCGCGGGCTCCGAGTGGACCAGCTCCGAGAAGGCCGCCTCCGGCCCCACCACCAGCATGGAGACCTCGAAGCGGCCCTGGTAGCGGACCGCGGGGAGCGCGCCGGGAGTGGAGAGGGTGAGCTGCCCGCCGTACGCGTCCCCCAGCGCCGGCAGGTAGACCACCCGCCGCTCGTTGGGCCCGAGCGCCCAGGACGCGCTTGCAAGCTCGCCTCCGTTGCGCCCGAGCACCATGGACGCCTGGAGCGGCCGCGGCGCGCCCGCCCGGTTCCACAGCCGCATCCGCGCGAAGGCGTACGCGCCCGCGCGCGAGAAGAGCAGGTGGCCATCGGTGCGGACCTCGAGCTCGCCCACCTCGTGCGTCTCGAAGTTCGGCCGGAAGAAGTCGTACTCGGTCAGCTGCTGCGTGGGCTCCAGCTGCCAGGTCGCGGTGGGGGCCGCGCCGAGCGTGGACGCCAGCAGCGCCAGCGCGAGGCTAGCCACGCATCACCTCGGGCGTGGTCGCCAGCAGTTCTTGCAGGAGCTCTCCCACGCCGATCTTGTCCACCGCGGCCTCGTACGAGAGCACCAGGCGGTGGTTGAGCGCGGCCTCCGCCACCTCCTTCACCTCCTCGAAGCCCACGTTCGGCTTGCCGCGGGTGAGCGCCAGCCCCCGAGCGCCCGCGGCGATGGCGAGCGCGGCGCGCGGGCTGGCGCCGTAGCGCACGTAGCGCCGCACCTTCTCCGGCGAGGACGGGCCCGCGGGGTGCGTGGACTCCACCAGCCGGGCGATGAAGTCTGCTACCGCCGGAGGGAGGAACACCCGGTCCACCTTCTCGAAGAGCGCCTTGAGGCCCGCGGCGTCGAGCACGCTCTTTTGCGCCGGGGGCTCGCCGCGCACGCGCTCGGTGAGCAGCGTCACCAGCGTCTTCGCCCGCACCTGCGGCACCAGCACGCGGAAGAGGAAGCGGTCCAGCTGCGCCTCCGGAAGTGGGTAGGTGCCCTCCAGCTCGATTGGGTTCTGCGTGGCGAGCACGAAGAAGGGATCCGGCAGCTTGTGCGTGTGGCCGAGCACGGTCACCGCGCGCTCCTGCATGCCCTCCAGCAGCGCGGACTGAGTCTTGGGCGAGGCGCGGTTGATCTCATCCGCCAGCACCACGCTGGCGAAGAGCGGCCCCGGGCGGAAGACGAGCTCGCGCCGCTCGGAGCCCTCCAGCACGTAGGTGCCCGTGATGTCGCCCGGGAGGAGGTCCGGCGTGAACTGCAGCCGCCGGAACGGGAGCTCGAGCAGCCGCGCCAGTCCCTTGCAGAGCTCCGTCTTGCCCAGCCCCGGCAGGCCCTCGAGCAGCACGTGGCCGCGCGCGAGCACGGCGATGAGCAGCCGCTCCACCACGGTGGGTTGGTCCAGGAGCACCTGGTTCAACCCGCCGCGCAGCATGCCCAGCTGCTCGACCGCCTCGCTCACGTCCTTCGGCTCCAGCAGCGCCGCCACGGGTGTCGCTCCCTTCACTTCGTCTCGGAGTACCGCTTCACCAGCGCCTGGTTCCTCGGCAGCAGCGCCTCGCGCGCGCGGGAGGGCGCACGCTCTCCCTCCGCCGCGGTGCCCTTCGCCGCGCCCTGTGCCCCCAGCACCTTGGACGGCTCCATCCCCACCAGCCCGCGCAGCGCGCCCGGCTCGGTGCCCTCGCGATCCGGCAGCGGCGCGAACTTCAGCCGCTCGGGGTGCACCTCCGCCTCGTCCCCGAAGGTGAGCGGCACCGAGCCGCCGCCGCGCGAGGCCATGGGCGTGCCCGAGCCGTCGCCCTCCATGCCGTCGCCATCGCCCGAGCCGTCCCCTTCGGTGAGCAGCACGCCGTCGGGCTTGCCCTTGCCGTTCTCCCCGAGCGCCACCTCACGTCCCTCGCCGAAGGCGCGGCCGAGCTTGCCCCGGCGAGAGGTGAGCGCCTTGCGCAGCTCCTTGAGCCGCTGCTGCGATGGGCGGCCTGGCTTTCCGCCCTGCTTGCCCTGCTGCTGCTTGGCCTGCTCGCCGGGCTCGCCGGACTCGCCGGAGCGCGAGCCGTTGGAGCCCTGATTGCCGGCCTCGGCCTGATCCCAGGCCTGCTTCGCGTTGCTGGCGCGGCCGTCGCTCAAGTCCATGAGCGCGCGCTCGAGCGCGTCCTGGGCGCGCGCCTGCGCCTCCTCGTCCGCGCCGCGCGCCACCGCGTCCTCCAGCGCCTTCGCCGCGGCCTGAGCCGCGCCGAGCTCCGCCGCGGCCTCACGCGCGCTCGCGCGGAGCTTCGCCTCGAGCGCGTCCGTGGCCTCCCAGCCCGCGCCGTCGAAGTGGGACTCCGCCAGCTCCTTGCGCAGCGCCGCCAGCGCCTCCTCCACCGCCGGGTCCTTCCCCTCCTCCTCGCGCACCACCTCCGCCTTGGCCTGCACGTCCGCGAGCGCGGTGGCCGCCGCCACGTTCACGCGCGGGGCGTCCTTGGCCGGCAGCGGCACCACGTGGCAGAGGGCGAGGAAGAGCATCGCGGCGAGGAGCGTGCCGGCAGGGCGGCCCAGCTGCAGCGGCGGAAGCGTGGCCCGTCGCAGCTTCTGCGCGAGCGGCCCATTCCACTCGCCCAGCGGCAGCGCCGTGGCGGTGAGCAGGAGCCCTCCGGCACCCGCGAGCAGATCCGCACGCGCCGCGGTCTCCTGCGGCGTGGCACGCGCACGCCAGGCGAGGACGAGGGTGAAGGCCAGCGCCGCGAGCAGCACGCCGGCGGTGGTGAACATCGCGCGTTCAGGCCAGACGAAGCGCAAGGCGCCGGCGGCGGCGGCCGCCACCCAGAACGGGACGACGGCGGCGCGGACGGCGCGCTGGGCGTTGAGGCGCCGGCCCACCCGGGAGATCCACCTGGCCGCCTCCCCCCGCGCGCTCATGGCGGGCCATTCTGCCATTCGGTCGCGAGCCGTGTCAGGGTACGCGCCATCCCGGCTGGCGCGGTCGCCCAGGAGAAGCGACGAGACGGAGCAGTGACATGACGTGGAAGCAGACGTGGGTGGCGGTGAGCCTCGCGGCAGCGCTGGGCGGCGGCGCGGCGCGGGCGGACTCCTCCAGCACCGCGAAGCGGACGGTGACGCAGCTCGGGGAGGGGCTGTACGTCATCCGCCATCCGGACGCTCCGGATGACTTCCCGCAGGGGAACACCACGGTCGTCATCGGCGAGCGCGAGGTGCTGGTGGTGGACTCGTGCTACCTGCCCTCCTCCGCGCGCGAAGACGTGACGCAGCTGCGCCAGTGGACGAAGAAGCCAGTCCGGTACCTGGTGAACACGCACTGGCACCACGACCACGTGCTCGGCAACGCGACGTGGCTCCAGGCGTTTCCGGGGCTCACCGTCGTGGCGCACCGGGAGACGCAGAAGCAGATCGCCGGCTACTTCGTCACGGCGCTGGATCGGTTCCCCATCAACACGGCCAAGATCAAGAAGCGCGCAGAGACGGGGAAGAACGACGACGGGACGCCCCTCTCCGAGCAGGAGAAGCAGGAGCTGCTGGCTTCGCTCCCCAAGCGCGCCCTGGTCCAGGCGGAGTTCGCCCATCTGAAAGTCCCCGCGCCCACGCTGAGCTTCACGCACGAGCTGAGCGTCGACCTCGGCAACCGGGAGGTGCAGCTCAAATTCCTCGGGCGCGGGAACACGGCGGGGGACACCGTCGTCGTCCTGCCAAAGGAGAAGATCGCCATCGCCGGGGACCTGCTCGACTCGCCGGTGCCGTACCTGGGCGGCGGCTACCCCGCGGACCTGGTGAAGACGCTCGAGGCGCTGGGCGCGCTGGACGTGGAGACGATCGTCCCCGGCCACGGGGATGTGCTCCGCGGCAAGGACTACCTGCGAGACGTCACCGCGCTGGTGAAGCAGATCACCGACCAGGTCAGCGTGGAGGTCTACCGCGTGGGCAACGGGCCGCGGAATCTGGAGGCGGTGAAGGAGGCGGTGCTCAAGGCCGTGGACCTGGAGCCGTTCCGGAAGAAGTACCTGGGGGACTCGAAGGACGACCGCGCGTTCTTCGATGGGTTCTCGGTGAATGGCGTCATCACCGCGGCCTACGCGCAGACGTGGGGGCGATAGCGCCACGCTGCGGCGGGTGCAGGGAGGGCCCGGGAAAAGGAAAGGGGCGCGGTCTTCCTCGCATGCATGGGTCCCGCGGAGGCGCGCTCACAGCTCGGTAGAGGTCGGGAGCGCTGTTGTCGGCAGCGGGAGCACGCCACGCCGCGATCCACCACGCGCTCCGCGCGCAGACAGAACGTCATTTCGCCGTAGTGGGGAGGTTTTTCATGCTGCCGTCATGAAGAACTTCCCCACTACGAGCGCCGCTGCTCCCGCGGTGCTACACGCGCACTCAACGAGGCAGTGCGGCAGGCCGCCCACTCCCACCAGGCCGAGGCTGTGCAACCCGCCGCGGTTGCAGCTCGCCACCGAGGAGCTCATGCGAGCACGGCGCCGCGCAAATCAAACCTCCCGAATCCCTCTGAGCACCGGGCACCACGCCACGCCATCGGGCAGGCGACTCAACCTCCGTCCGCGCCCCGTAGCTCCTCGATCGCAACCCGCGAGGTCATCCCTCCGTCGGCGTTCAACAAAGTGATGACCACCCGGAGCCGCCCAGGCCGGCTGAGGTTCGTCCGGTAGTCCTCGCAGGTAACCGGGAAGATCAGCTCCACGGTCGCCGCGCCCGCGTCGGCTCGGATGACCAGCGAGGCGTTGACCGAGTAGCTGTTCTCGCTTTCCACGACGCCGCCTACGGTCGACGTGGGGCTCCCGAACGTGAGGCCTGAGTCATCGGTGGCCTTGAGCGTGAGGGAGAGTCGCCGCTGCTCACCGCCCCCCTCGTCCACGACCTTTCCTGTCACCAACTCATCGAGCGACCCTACCGTCTTGCACTTCGCAGGCGGCGGAAGCGGATCCACCACGCCGAAGGGCGTGCACCCTGCCGCGAGCGCAAAGCTGGCCCCCGCAGCGAGCGCCTCGCGCATGTGTCTCAACACGCGGTCGCGAACCTCGGACTGCGGAGCACGCGATGGAGCCGGCAGCACTTCGTTCATCAGCTTCTTCATCTCAGCACCTCCGCCTGCGCCCGCTGAAGCGGCGTAGCAACGCGGTCCCCCACGAACGTGAGCGGCGCTCCCTGCTTCACGGATGACTGGATGTCCGAGGCCAGCGCCAGCGCCCGGCGCTGCAGCCCCGCCTCGGTGTCGCGGAGCCGCGCCGCGAGCTCCGCGCAGAACGCCTCATCCCCTAGCCGCGGCTCCGGTCCCACCGCCCGGGCGATGAGCTGCCGCAGCCCACGCACGCTGTCCTCGCCAAGCGCGCGGGAGAGCGCCCTGGCCTCCTCCATCCATTCTTCGCGCAGCACCTCGGGGTGGAAGCGCCGCACCACCTCCACGTCGAAGCGCGTGGACATCAGCGTGTTCGCCAAGCCATCCGGCTTGAAATTCCGCTCGAAGAACGCGTTCGCCGCGAGCCGGAAGACGCGCTCCACGCGCTCGTCGTGCATCGAGTAGTCGCACTGCAGCCAGTCGCCCTTCACCCGCCCCTCCTGCTCCATCCGCTGCAGCAACGGCGTGCCGGCGTAGAGCTCCGTTCGCCCGAAGTTGAATGGGTAGTCCGCCCAACGCTCCATGAACGCCAGGTTCTCCTCGAGCGACTCGAGCGTGGTGTCCGGATCGAACAGCAGCACGTTGAAGCAGGTGTAGAGCCCCAGCGCCCGCACCCGCTCCATCGCCAACCGGTTGTGCTTCGGCTGCGCCCAGCGGTTGAGCGTCTGCAGCCCCTGGTCCGCATCGGTCTCGATCCCGACGTAGCAGCGGATGCAGTGGAGCCGCTTGACCAACGCTTCGAACGCGCGCGGTTGCACGTCGGTGGGGCGCGCCTTCACCACCGTGGCGAAGCGGCGGACCCTCCGCTCCTCGAGCAGGTCGGCCAAACGGTTGAGCCGCTCGGCGTTCTTCGCTCCAGAAGGGAGGAAGAAGTTGTCGTCGTGGAAGACGAAGATCTCGATCCCGCGGTTGCGGTGCTCGGCGGCCATCTCGTCGGCGACGTCCTCCAGCGGCCGCTCCCGGTAACGCTTGCCCGGCAACGTCAGCTCGTGCCACGCGGCGATGCAGCAGAAGGAGCAGTTCGCGTAGCAGCCGCGTGTGGAGACCAGCGGAGAGATCCGGTGACCGAAGCACGCGGCCGGCTCGCCGCGCCGGTCCGGCCAGGACAGCGTCGAGAGCTCGGGCGGGTGGCGCAGCGGCCCCACGCGCGCCAGCCCCGCGTCGTCGCGAGTGGCGAGGCCGGCGAGCCCCTGCCAGGCCTCGCCCGCCTCGAGAGCCCGCACCAACTCCACCAGCGTCTCCTCGGCTTCCTGCCTGCAGACGGAGTCGATCTCCGGGAAGTCGGTGAGGACGTGCGTGGACGCGAAGGTCGCGAAGTGGCCGCCGACCGTGATGTGACCGGCGTACCCGGCCTCACGCAGCGCCAGCGCGAGTCCCAACATGTCCGGCGCGCGCCATTGAAAGGCCATGGAGATGCCGACCGCGAGCGGCGGCGTCTGTGCGCCGAGCACGCGCTCGACGATCCCCCGCATCTGCTCCGCGGAGTTGAACGCGAGCAACTCCGCCTGGTAGCCGCCGCGCGCGAGCGCCGAGGCCAGGTACCGCAGCGAGAGGTTCTCTTCGATCTCCGGACCGACCAGCGCCACCCAGGGTCGCCTCACGGGATCTCCACCACCGACCCGGCCCGAGCGGAGGAATCTGGCCACAGGCGCGTTCGGAAAGTCCAGCCGCGCTGCTACTTCGGCGGAGCGCGGCGGGACACCGGCACCACGTCATCGAGCTTTGGCGCGCTCGCGCCGATCGCCCGGCCCCACTTGTCCAGCTCGATCCCGCAGCCGCTGCAGGTCCAGCCGCCCCAGAGCACCTGGCGCAGGGACGTGGGTCGCCGGATCCTCGGCAGCGGCGTGTCGCAGCGCGGGCAGCGGCCGCCGCCGTGCACCACGTTCTCCACGTTGATGCCCCACTTGCCCCTCTTGCGAGCGGTGTCGCGGATGATCCACGCCAGCGGGACGGACGCGAGCGCAACGACGAGGAAGAAGAGGGGAGCTCTGTGCCGCCCCTATCGGGATAGGGGGCGGCTCAGCGCGATCACGGCCGGCATCTAGGCACAGTTCGCATCCCTCGTTCGTACGGGTCCGGTGGTCCCTGAGGGACCCACCACCCCGGTTCGTTCCCCCCGAGCGAAGTTGAGGTTCGAGCGGCGTATCGTGGTTTCCGTCCCTCTCTGCCGCCAGTTCCGTAGTCGAGGGGCGGCACGTCTCGAAGAGGCGCTTCGAGCTCTATGTCTCGTCACCCGATGCGCGGGTCCGTATCCGGTCGGTGAGGAGGTTGCGTATCGCGGTTTCCCCCTTCCCGCCAGTTGCGCGGCCCGAGCCTCCTTCGCGCCCAGTCTCGTCACCCGTGTTGTCGGGTTGGAGCTTCACGACAGGCCTCCTCGTCAGGAGCTCACGACAGTGTCGAGCTAGGCGTGAGTTCGCTCTCCTCACCGTTCGGCCCTTCACCCTTCGCTGCCCTTCCGACTTCCAGTAGGCGGGTGGCCATCCCTGTCGGCGCGCTCGTGGCTACTACGGCCTCTGCTGACTTCTCGCTCCGGCCTCATCGGCCGTCGCCCTTTCAGGCGCGAGGCGAGATCTCCCCAGGTAAGGGCTCGGTCTTCGCCCCGCGCTCGCCGGATATACGTCCACGCGCCTAGGTCGGGAGTTTCGCGGTCGTCGGTCCGCTCACCCCTCGCATGTCCGCCTCGAATCCGGTTCCTGTACGTCGAGCCGTGGCTTCGCTATCGCTTCTTTCAGTCCCGGCCTCGCGGCCGACAAACCTTGCGAGTTGCTTGGGTCGCTACGACCTGCTTCCCAGAGGACTTGCACCTCCTGACCGTGCCCATGCTGGGCACACCGACTACGCGCCTGCGGCGCTACGCTCGGGGTGAACGGAGGGGGCAACGTCTTCAATCAGGACTCAACTCAACGGCTGCGGCGCCCGGGCCGCGCGGGCTCGAAGAGCCGGAGCGACTCGAGGAACAGGCGCGCCCGCTCGTCGTTGTCGGCTTCGGAGAGGAAGCCCACCGTCACCACGCCGACCAGCGCGCTGCCGTGCACGAAGGCGCGGAAGCGGAACGCCTGGTGCGGCTCGTCCGGCTGCTCGGGAGGGACGGTGCCCTCGCACTCCACGCCCGGCGCGCCGTCCAGCTTGATGGAGCGCTGGGTGTCGATGTGCGCGCCGTGCTTCTTCGCGTAGCCCTGGACCATGCCGTCCAGCGCCGCGGCCTTGTTGCCGATGGTGGGGTTCTTGTACGGCAGCGCGGTGTGGACGACCTGGAACACCACGCGCTCCTCCTCGAGCGTGAAGGTGTTCACGGTCACCTGCTTGCCGCCGAGCGTCTGCTGGAGCGACTCCTGCTTGGGCTCGGCGGGGAACTCCACGCCGAAGCCGAGCCGCGCCTGCTCCTCGCTGACGCTGCCAGCCAGCGCCACTGCCGCCACCACCGCCGCGAGTCGAAGCACGTGTCCTCCAGGTGCGGGCGGATCTACCAGCGCCCGGGGGCCGCGCGCTACCGACGCTGGGCCAGCCAGCCGCCCAGCCACCCGCTGGGCACCGAGCTCGCCGCGAGCAAGACGGGGTACCACGCGCGGGACGGCTCCCACATGGCGATCGCCCCGAGCACGCTCAGCACCAGGCCAATGCCGCCCAGCACCAGGGCGTGCAGCATGGGCCGTGACGGCGCCAGGCGCGCCGTGAGGTAGCAGCCGCCCACGTCGAAGACGAGCCGGTACGCAAAGGCGAGCGCGAAGAGCCCGTGCGACATGGGCGGCGCGTCCATGGGCGGGAACACGCCGGTGGCGTGCATCACCGCGTCCATGCCCATGGAGGTGACGAAGATGGCCACCAGGCCGGCGAAGACGGCTGCGGCGCTGCGCAGCGGGCGGCGGGTGGAAGCGGCGGGAGCGGGAGCGGCGGCGGCGGTAACCATGGGTAACTCCTGAAGGCGAAGGAGACTTCGTTGGGCTTCATCGGGGAGTCGGAGCCGGCCGCGGCTTCTCGACATCCCCTTTTCACCATCCCCGCAGGTCGATCGGCCAGCGCTCGAGCACGTCCTCGCCGCGCACCACGAAGAGCTCCGAGTGGTAGGCCACGGTCGGGTCCACGTGGGCGGGCCAGACGCGGACCCGCTCCCCCACGCGCACCGGGCGGGAGGGGGCGAAGGTCACGTGCTCGTCCGCGCAGCGCAGGACCTCCGCCCCGTCGATCGCCGGCAGCCCGTGGTCCATCCCGAGCGCCTTCAGCCCGCAGTCCGCCACCGCATGCCCCTTCGCCACGGAGATGACCGTGGCCTGAATCCAGAGCGCCTTGCGGAAGGGGGTTCCCTGCTGGGCGTAGGCGGTGTCGAGGAAGACGTAGGAGCCGGCCTGGATCTCCGTGGCCCAGGTGTTGAGGTCGAAGGTGCCGGTGCCGCCGCCGGTGACGAGCTCCCCGCCCACGTCCTTGTGCGCCGCGAGCAGCGTCTCCATCGCCTCCCGGCACAGCCGCTCGCGCAGCGCCCGGTCCGCGTGGCCCTGCGCGTGGCCTTCGTAGCCCATCACCCCGCGCACGGAGAGGCCGCGCTTGCGCGCCAGGTCCGCCAGCGCGCCCGCCTCGCGCACGTCGCACCCGCAGCGGCGCAGCCCCACCTCCACGTCGATCACCACCTCGCGCACGCCGCCCGCCACCGCCGCGGCGATCGTCTCCGCCGAGTCCACCGCGAGCGTCACCCGCCCCTGCACCTTCCCGAGCCGCCGCGCGTCCAGCACCTCGTTCGCCAGGAGGAGGTCCTCGCCGAGCCCCGCCGCCGCCATCCCCTCCACCTCGCGGAGGGTGGCGCAGGTGAAGCCGCGGTGCCCCGCCGCGAGCTGACGCTTGGCCACCGACGTGCACTTGTGCGCCTTCACGTGCGGCCGCAGCCGCGCGCCGGGCAGGAGCTTCGCCATCGTCGCCACGTTGTGGGCGAAGGCGTCTTCGTCGAGCAGCAGGCTGGGCGTGGTCAGGTCGGTGAGCTTCATGCGCGAGCCTCGTAGCACGGAGGAGCGCGCACGACCGGCGCGCTGAATCGGCCTGACCTCGCGCTGGAACGGCGCTCGCTCGCGCGCGCTCGCTGGGGCACCGGCGCGGCACGGCCCGTGAACGGGCGCGGCGCATCAACCCCAGCAAGGAGCACGCAATGAAGAAGCTGTTGATTGGAGCGCTGTGCGGACTCTCTCTCGCCTGCGGACCGGGCCAGGACCTTGGCCAGGAGCCCGCGGCGAGCGAGGAGGCGGTGGGTCAGGCGGAGGGCGCGCTCGTCACGCCCACGCTCCTGTCCTGGAACAGCCCGGTGGATCTCATCGCCTCCACCGGCAACCTCTACTGGACCTCCTACGCGATCGACGAGTTCGGCCCTGACTCCGCCTCCGTCTGGCGCGCGAGCAAGAGCAACACGCCTGGCTCGGAGATCCTCCTCTACCGCGAGAGCGGCGACGTGGCCGACTTCCGCTACTTCGGCAGCCTCTGCTACGCGCAGATCTCCGGCGCGTGGTTCGGCTACTTCGTGGCGAACTACGGCTCGGTCTCGCAGATCAAGCGGATCCCCCTCACCGGCGGCAGCGCCACCGTGCTCGCCACCAGCCCCGGGCAGATCGGCACGCGCGATCTCGTCACCGACGGCGCCACGCTCTTCTGGACCGACAGCGCCGGCCTGCGCTCGATGCCGATCGGCGGCGGGGCGATCACCACGCTCTTCTCCGGCGGCGCGCTCTCCCGGCTGGTGATTGACGGCGCACGCCTGGTCTTCAACAGCGGCGGCACCCTGCTCGCCATGGCCAAGACCGGCGGCTTCACCTCCACCATCGCCAGCGAGAGCACGAACATCTCCGCGCTCTCCACCAACGGCACCGGCACCGTGTACTGGGGCACCGAGGGCGCCGCGGTGCGCAGCCGCAACGGCACGTCCTCCGTCACCACCTACCAGAGCCCCACCGCCGGGCGCCGCGCCAGCTCCGTCACCTTCGACGGCAGCCGCGTCGTCTGGAGCGACTGCGTCTCTCCCAACGGCAACGGCTGCGCGGTGAAGACCAAGGTCCTCTGGTTCGTGCAGACGCTCACCTCCGGCGGGGTGGGCACCGGGAACCTCCAGAGTGACGCGAGCAACGTGTTCTTCGGCGAGGCGGGTGGGCTGAAGAAGATCTAGTCAGGGCCGTGCGAGGCGCTGGCGCGGTGAGGAGGGGCCGCGCCAGCGCGCTTGAACCGCAGTACGAAATCCATCACAACCGGGGGCACTCCATGGTCGAGTCCCCCTCGTGACCCTCTCGTCGCTCGTCCTTGCCCTGGCGCTCCTGGCTACCGAACCCGGGCCGGACGCAGGTGCTGAGCCCCCCTCGACGAAGCCTGTCCCGAGCGGTGCCGAGGGGCTCGGGGTGAACGGAGGGGGGCTCGAAACGCCCGACGCCGGCGCGGATCCCGGCGACCCGGATGCGCCGCGCTTCCGCACGGTGGTGACCGGCACCCGCACCGAGCAGCGAGACACCGACTCCACGGTGGCGACGGAGGTGATCACCGCCCGGGAGATCCGCCAGGCGGGCGCCAGAGATCTCTCCGAGCTGCTGGAGACGCAGGCGGGCGTGGAGATCGAGCGCACGCCGCGCGGCGCCGGCATCCGTCTCCAGGGGATGGATCCCGAGTACGCCCTGGTGCTGATCGACGGCGAGCGCGCCGGCGGGCGGCTCGGCGGACGGCTGGACCTCTCCCGCTTCTCGCTCACGGACGTGGACCGCGTGGAGGTGGTGAAGGGACCCGCCTCGGTGCTCTACGGCTCGGACGCCATGGCGGGCGTGGTGAACCTCATCACCCGCAAGCCGCACCAAGGCTTCGAGGCGAGCGGCCGCGCCGCGTACGGCACGCGCCATGAGCTGGACCTGCGCGGCCTGGTGGGGCTCGGCACCGCGCGCGTCACCGCGCAGCTGCAGGGCGGCTACCGCACCGCGGACGCGTACGACCTGGACCCCACGGATCTCGCCACCAACGGCAGCGCGGTGGGGACGTGGGACGTGGGCGGCGCGCTCACGGCGAACCCCACGGACCGGGTCCACCTCTCGCTGCGCACGCAGTACCTGCGCAAGGAGCAGCAGGCGGTGGACGTGGTCCCCTCCGGCGCGGTCTTCGACCGCCGCGAGCGCACCGAGGCCTTCGACGCCGCGCTCACCGCGAGCTACCGGCACGTGGAGGGCGGCCGGCTCCTGCTGCGCGCGCACACCGCGCTCTTCAGGGATCAACTGCAGCAGGACCAGCGCTCGGGCAGAGATCTCGACCAGTACCAGGACTCGCGCGAGCGGCTCTACGAGCTGGGCGCGCAGGTGGACCACCCGCTCGGGCCCACGCTGGCCACCGCGGGGCTGGAGGCGCTCTGGGAGAACCTGGGCTCGCCGCGGCTCTCCACCGGCAGCGCCCGGCGGATGCGGCTGGGCGCGCTGGTGCAGGACGACTGGCAGATCCGCGCGGAGCCCCGGCTCACGCTGAGCGGGGGGATCCGCCTGGACTCGGATTCGCAGTTCGGGCTCTCGGTGTCCCCCCGGCTGGCGGTGCGCTGGGACGCGCCCACGCCGGGTTGGACGCTGCGCGGCTCCTACGGCTGGGGCTTCCGCGCGCCGAGCTTCACCGAGCAGTACCTGCTCTTCGAGAACCCCAGCGTGGGCTACGTGGTGGAGGGGAACCCGGACCTGCGCCCCGAACACTCCCAGGGGCTCAACCTCTCGCTGGACGGCGTGCTCACGCAGTGGCTCACCCTTTCCGCCAGCGCCTTCCTCACGGACGTGCGCGAGCTCATCTCCATCGTCACCACGCAGGAGGCCACGCCCGAGTCGCCCACCCGGTTCGGCTACGAGAACGTGGCCGCCGCGCGGACGCAGGGCTTCGAGCTCGGGCTGCGCGCGCGGCTCGTCCCGGGGCTCTGGCTGGACGTGGGCTACGCGCTCACGGACGCCAGAGACCTCACCACCCGCGAGGTGCTCGAAGGGCGCGCGCTCCACCGCGGCACCGCGCAGCTCTCCTGGCGCTGGGCCCGCATCGGCTTTGAGGCCACGGTGCGCGGCGCGCTGGTGGGCCGCCGCCCCTTCCGGCCGGACGTGGACGGCGATGGCCAGCTGGACCTCGTCTGGACCCGGCCGTACGCGGACGTGGACGTCCGCCTGGCGCAGCGGGTGTTCTCCTGGGCCAGCGTCTACGTGCTGGGGCGCAACCTGCTCGGCGCCGGAGACCCCCTCTACCTGCCTCTGCCGCCCCGCACCTTTCAGGCGGGCGTCGAGGCGCGGTACTGATCGCCCTGCCATGCGCGCCACCCTGCTCGCCGCCGCCATCTGTCTCGCCCCCGCCTGCGCGCCGGACCTGCGGGACGACTACCCGTTCGACGGCGAGCTCCCCGCCGGCACCTACGTCACCCACGAAGAGCTGGGCGATGGCCTCACCCGCACCACGGTGGACGCCACGCACAAGGAGGCGTGGGTCTACTACGACTTCGACACCCGCCAGGAGGTGAGCGCCGGGGACGCCGCCGGCACCCTGGACTGGGACCTCGCCTTCCAGCGCTTCAAGATCATCTCCAACGGCGGCGTGAGCGGCGCCGGCAGCGTGGCGGTGGCCGTGCTGCAAGGCGGCGACTTCGAGTCCCTCACCCGCGCGCCCGCGGACGGCTACCTCACCGACGAGGCGGACGGCCCGGACGACAACAGCGACGTGGACAGCGCCTTCCTCGCGGGGGACGGCTGGTACTCGTACAACCTGCTCCAACACAAGGTGCTGCCGCGCCCCGAGCTCCTCTACGTGGTGCGCACCTCCCAGGCGAAGTACTTCGCGCTGAAGCTGGTCGCCTACTACGACGCCGCGGGCTCCGGCGCGAAGCCAAGCTTCGACTGGAAATGGCTCAGCGCGCCCTGAAGGCCATCGAAATAAATGCGGCAGAATAAGGCTCGGCCGGTCCCCTCGAGATGGGAACCACGTCCAGAGCTCTGCGGAGAGTCGCTGCGCTGATCGGCCTTTGCGGCCTCGTCGCCTGTGGTGGGACCTTCCCTGAGCCTCCGGAAGGCACCCCTCCCGATCCCGCGCAGTCGAGCAGCGCCGCTCCGAGCTCGGAGACGCTCGGAACTTCGGAGCAGGAGATCTACCAGTGTGTCGAGGGTGCCCGGCGCACCGTCCCCGGCGGCTGCTGTGGAGGCCCCTATCGCTGGTCGAAGCGCCAGAGGTGCATCAACCGCAACTGGGTCACGGTGGAGTGGTGGTGCGGCTGGGTCGACTGGCAGTGCATGATGTGAAGGGCGTCAGGCCTCGCGCTGCGCCGCGGTGGTCCGCTCGTGCAGAGCGAGCACCTCTTCCTCGTTGGCGCGGAGGATCCGCAGGATGTCCTTGCCGTAGCGCTGCTCCAGCGCGGTGAGGTCATTGAGCCGGACCAGCTCCTTGGCGAGCTTGGCCAGCGTCTCCTGCTCGGGGGGCGTGAGCTGCCCCCGGTCCGCCAGGGTGTCGTGCTTCTTGGCGAGCTGCTTGGCCGTCCACCGCTTGCCCGCGAAGTCAGCCACCACCGGGCCAATCCGCGTCAGCTCCTTGGCGGAGAGGCCGCACGCCGTCTGCGCCGCCTGGTGCGCCCGCGCCAGCCCGTTCGGCCCAATCTGCCGCTTCAGCTCGGCGACCAGGCTGCGCTGATAGGCGAGGTAGCCGGCGAGCAGGTCCGGGGTGAGCTCCGGCGTTGCCAAGCGCAGCGTCTTGAGGTCCGGCTCGAGGAAGGTCGGGTCGTCAGGTGGCACGGAGCCAGGCTTAACACCGAGCCGCGGCGCTCGCAGCTGGGCGCGGGGCTCAGCGGACGGCCCTCACCGTGACGGTGCCCGGATTGCGACGAGGGGCACGTCGCAGCCGAGCGTCGCCGCTCATTCCGGAAGCCCGCGACAGCTCAGCGACCAATCCCGACGCGACGCTCGAGCTCCGCTACGCGACGCTCGAGAGCCTGGAGCTGGCTCTCCTCGTCGTCGATCCGGAGGGTGTCGTTCAGACGCTGGACCTGTCGTCTCAGCAGCTGGATGTCTTCGCTGTTCTTGCGGATGTCTTCGCTGTTCTTGCGGACAGCTGCTTCCAGGGCATCCAGCCGCTGCTCGATCGCCACGAACCTCGCCTCGAAGTGCTGGAGGATCCTCCGCTCGGACTGGGAGATCGCCTCGAACACGGCGTCGAACTTTCGATCCATGTGCTCCAGCAACACCAGAGCACGTCTCCCCTCTTCGCCTCCGCCGCCCGACTTCTTCGCCACGCCGCCCCTCCTTCGAGTCTTGGAGGTTTGGGCGACTTGCAAGCGGCTGGCCATGCGGAGATCTATCCATGGAACTCCGCGGGCGACAAGCCGGCCGAGCGCGGGAACCTCCCCAGGAAGGTGGTGGGGGGGCTGGCGAGATCGCGGTTTCGTTCATCGGCTTTTTCGGCGCAATCCCGCTGCTTTGGCCGGGCCCGGTGGGCTCTTTCCGCTGGGTCCCGCACGCCTCGCCTCGGCGTGACGTCCCCTTGCGTGGACTCACTTCCAAGGACTCCTCTCATGCGAACCCTCTCCCTCTGCGCGCTGCTGCTGGCGACTGCCTGCCTCGGGCCCCCGCCCGAGCAGCTCGACAACCCGCCCGACAAGAACAACCCCATCGACGGCGGCACCAAGACCAACCCCAGCCCCAGCCAGAGCAACTGCCTGGACGCCTCGCGACTGAAGGTGCCGCTGCCGTACGCGGCGAAGGACCCGGTGACCCTCATCTGGACCGAGCAGACCTGCGAGTCGAACGGGAAGAAGGGCTACAAAGGCGTGGGTGCGCACCGCGTCTTCGACGACGACTCGGGCCTGCTCTACGTCGCCTACGTCTCGTCCTCCCTCTACCGCCTCACCCTCAAGGTGAAGCAGCGCAGCCTCTCCGCGTACGAGCTGACGGGCCTGGCCTACGAGACCGGCCTGGACAAGGCGCAGCTCGGAGACGAGGCGCACCAGCTCACCCTGGTGAGCGATGCCGACTCGAAGCCGGCCTTCGAGAGCTACACCCTGCCCACGGGCGTGAGCTTCAGCGTCTTCATCCCCAGCGACCTCAAGCAGCCGGGCACCTTCGAGTTCATGGCGCAGGACAAGGCGCTGCTCGAGCAGGTGAAGACCGACCTGCACACCAAGCGCGTGGTGGCGGTGAAGATGAAGCGGCTGGTTGGCGACGGGAAGCTCTACACCTACCGCTTCGAGCTCTCAGACGGCCTGGACCGGGTGAAGCCGCTGTCGCTGGAGGCGCCGCAATGAGCGTCTCCTCGACTCGCGGCCCGCTCTCGCCGGTGCGGCTCCCCGCGGCCGCGCAGCCTGCCGCGGAGGCCCCTCCCACAACGGAGCGCGAGGCCGCGCGGCCGATCGACTTCCAGCCAGGGGGAGCCACTCGCCCCTTCTCCAGCGTGGCCAGTCTGCGCGCCAGCCTGGGAGATCTCCCGATCCGCCTGGCGATGGATGAGACCCTCTCGAACGCGCGCGTGGAGCTGACGGTGCCGCTCTCCTCCTTCGTCCCGCCGCTGGACTTCGCCCAGGCAGGCGCGCTGAAGGAGCTGACGCTGGGGATGCCGTGGGTGGAGCCGGGTCAGACCATCCCCGTGGTGCTGGAGGGCACCGGACCGCACGCCTCGCTGAAGCTGGCGTTCGACGGCGCCCTCCCTGGGGCCTGGGTGCAGGCGCCGCCGCTCTTGCGCGTCACGCGTCAGGACGGCACCGCGGAGTTCCTGGAGGTGCAGGCGCGCTCCCTGGCGGTAGACACCAGCGCCTTCGATCGGCGGCAGCTCCAGCACTCGTTGTCCGGCGCGATCGCGGCGGTGGAGCGCGAGCGCCAGGAGCTGGCGCAGGCCCGCGCGGACGGGCCCGCCCGCGTGGACCGCTCCTCCCTCACGGCGCAGGCGAGAGCTGCAGGCTCTGCGCGACGAGCTCGCGCCCCGGCGCGATGCCCTGAAGGCGCAGCTGCCTGAGCTCCCGGCCCGGGAGCGCTTCATCGCGTTGCAGTTCGCGCGGGTGGATGGGCCGCTGCAGGGTGAGCTGGAGGCGCTCGCCTCCGAGGGGCTCGCGCTCAACAACCAGCTCGTGCGCGGCGAGCAGCGGGCGCGGTCACTCGAGGCGCTGATCTCCCAGGCTGAAGGCGCCGGCGTCGGCAGCGCCGTCAACGCGGAGCGGACCGAGCTCGCCGAACTGCGCGCCACGCTCGAGTCGCTCCCTGCCCAGCTCGACGCGCTCTGGACGCAGGCCCTGGCGCGGGTGGAGGCAGGCGGCGTCTCCGACGCGCTGCTTTGCCTCCAGCGAGTTCATCCGGAACGGCGGGCAACTTGGCGAGCCCGGCACCTTCGCGGCCCTGCTGACGGAGGAGAGGCTGGCGGCGGATCAGCTCGCGCTGGAGACGCGCCAGGCCGACAAACGCGATCAGCGCGCGCAGGCCGAGTTCGGACCGTGGTTGAGCTCTCTCGAAGAGCGGCTGGCCCGCGCCGAGGAGCGGGTTCGATCCACTCAGCGCGCGCTGGACGGCTTCACGCCGCAGATCTCCTCCCGGCCCACCGCCTATCCAGCGGTCTAGAGGAACCCGCGCTCGGGGGGAACGAGGGACTTTCGTGAAGGGTGGTGGGTCCCTCAGGGACCACCGCCTCTGACCTGAAACTTGCGGCGCCCCGCTCAGCCCGAGCGAAGTCGAGGGCCCGCCGATCGTAGGGACTCTCGCTCGTGGGGCCCTCGACTTCGCTCGGGCTGAGCGGACGGCCTCACGAGCGCCCCTCGACTTCGCTCGGGGTGAACGGAGGGTTCTCCCTCTCAGAGCAGCCGGCGGATGCTCGCGTCCGCCTGGCTGCGCACGGCGCGAAAGAGGCTGCTCGCCTCGCTGCGGCTGAGCTTCAAGCTCTCGCGCAGCGAGGCCAGGGTCTGCTCCAGCACCTGGCGCTTGGCCTCGGAGATCCACCGCGCGGCGGTGGTCCGGTGCACGTGGTACACGCGCGCCAGCTGATCCACGGACAGCCCCGAGACGACGCTCATCCGCAGGAGCACGCGCTCGCGCCGCGGCAGGCCCTCCAGCGCTCCCCGGATCGCCGCGTTCACTTCGCGCGCGTAGCGGCCCTGGATCAACGCCAACTCGGGATCCGCCGAGGCCAGCACGGCCGCCGCGTCCTCCACGTCTCCCGCCGCGGCGCCGCGCCTGTCCGCGCGCAGCAGGTCCTGCACCGCGCGCAGCGCCACCGCGTAGGTCCACGCCTTGAGCGTGCCGCGCCCCTGGTACGCGAGCAGGCCCGGACCGCCGAGCGCCCGCCCCAGGAGCAGCCGCTCCCGCACGCGCTGCAGCGCCTCGTCCACCAGGGCGGCGCCGAAACGGCGGGCGAGCTTGGCGCGGGCCGGCTCCACCGCCGAGGCCTCGAGCGCCTCCTGCGCCGCGGCGTCGCCGTGCGCGGCGTCCCAGGCCAGCCGCACGTCCTCCACGTGGCGCCCGGCCTCCGCCGGGAGCCGCGCCAGGTGCGCTTGGAAGCCTTCGCCCGGGTTCTGCACGGAGGTGAGCATGGTATGAGCCCCGCGGTGTCGTCATCCCTCTTGGCCGCCTGTCCCCCCGTGGATGACCTCGTCACGTTCGCCACGGGCAGGGTGAGCGGCACCCAGCTGGACGCGCTCGAGCAGCACCTGGACGAGTGCCCGGCGTGCCAGCAGGTGCTGATCGGCCTGGTGCGCGACGCCACGGACGCCAGCCAGGGCGAGGCGGGCACTGCCGCCCACGCGCCCATCCTGCTCCCGCGCGGTACCCGGCTCGGCCGCTACACCGTCCTGGATGCGGTGGGGATGGGCGGCATGGGGGTGATCTACGCCGCGTACGACCCGGAGCTGGACCGCAAGGTCGCGCTCAAGGTCCTCCGTCGCGAGGTGCTCGAAGGACAGCCGGACGAGGCGGCGCGCCTGCTGCGCCGCGAGGCGCAGGTGATGGCCCGCCTGTCCCACCCCAACATCGTCGGCGTGCACGACGTGGGCGCCTGGAGCGAGCGCGTCTTCATCGCCATGGAGTACGTGGAGGGCGCCACGCTGCGCGAGGAGCTGGCGCGGACGCCGCGCAGCCCGGATGAGGTGCTGGACCTCTTCCTCGCCGCCGGCGCGGGGCTCTCCGCCGCGCACCAGGCGGGGCTGGTCCACCGGGACGTCAAGCCAGACAACCTGCTCGTCGGAAAGGACGGGCGGGTGCGCGTCACCGACTTCGGCCTGGCGCGACAGGCGGCCGACGGTCACGGGCCGCGCCAGCTCGCGGGCACGCTGCGCTACATGTCCCCCGAGCAGCTGCGCGGCGAGCAGATCGACGCCCGCTCGGATCAGTTCTCCTTCTGCGTCTCGGTCTTCGAGGCGCTCGAGGGACGGCTGCCCTTCCTGGGCCGCTCGCCTGAGGAGCTGCTCGCGGAGATCCGCGCCGGGGCCTTCACCGGCGAGGCGCAGCTCGCCCGCTCGCGGCCGCGCCTCTTCCAGGTCCTGCGGCGCGGCCTCTCCTTCGAGCGGGATGCGCGCTTCGCGCACCTGGCCGCCCTGCTCGCCGCGCTGGAGAAGGCGCGCCGCCCCCGCCTCTCTCGCGCAGCGCGCGGGGCCGGGGTGGCGCTCGCCGTGACCGCGCTGGCCGCCGCGGGCGGCGCGGCCTGGTGGCGCAACGCGCAGCTCTGCGGCGGCGGCGAGGCGGCGATGGCGCAGACCTGGAACGCCGCGCGCCGCGAGCAGATCTCCCGCGCCTTCCAGGCGATCCCCCTCCCGGAGGCGGCGCAGGCGCTCCCGCGGCTCCTGGCCGCCCTGGATCAACAGGCCACGGCGTGGCGCACCATGCACCGCGAGGCCTGCGAGGCCACCCGCCGGCGCGGCGAGCAGACCGAGGAGGTGCTGGCGCTGCGGATGGCGTGCCTGGAGCGGCGGCGGGACGAGCTGGACCTGCGCGCCCGGCTGCTCGGCGAGGCGGACGCGGCGACGGTGAAGAGCGTGCCGCGCATCCTCGGCGCGCTGCCCTCGCTCTCCGCCTGCGCCAACACCAGCGCCCTGCTCGAGACCCGGCGGCTGCCCGAGGACGCCGCCGCGCGCGGCCACGCAGAGCGCGCGTATCAGCTGCTCGCGCAGGGGCGCGCCAGCTTCGACGTGGGCCGCTATCCGCAGGCGCGCAAGCTGGTCGAAGAGGGGCTCGCCGAGGCGCGCCAGTCCGCCTACCCGGTGGCACTGGCCGAGGCTTTGGTGACCATCGGCTTCCTCCAGAACAACCCCAAAGAGGCCGAGCAGGCCGAGCGCAACCTGCTCGAGGCGGTGCGGCAGGCGGAGCGGGGCGGCGCGCGCGCCTGGCGCTCGCGGGCGTGGATCCAGCTCATGCAGCTGGATCTCTCGCGGCCCGGCCGCGACGCCGCGGCGGAGCAGTCCGCCGAGCACGCGCGCGCGGTGATGGAAGGCGGCGGCCCGTCCGAGCAGGAGGCGCTGTTGGAGCTCAACCTCGGCCTGCTGAAGATCCACCAGGAGCAGTTGGACGCGGCGATCGAGCACCTCCACCGCGCCGAGGCGCTGGCCAAGGCCCGACCCCAAGCGGCGCCCTCCTCTCACCGCACGTTCCTCGCGCAGGTGCACAACGACCTGGGAATTGCCTATCGGCGGCAGGGGCGCTTCGCCGAGGCGATCGCCGCGCAGGAGCAGGTGCTGGCGGACCGGCGCGAGGTGCTCGGCGAGCAGCACTCGCTGGTGGCGGGCTCGCTGCAAAACCTCGCCATCCTGTACCTGGAGCAGGAGCGCTGGGACGACGCGCTGGCCGCCGCCCGGAAGGCGGAGGAGATCGTGCTCGTGGCCGAAGGGCCCAAGGGAGACCACCTCTCGGACCTCGCGCAGATTACGGGCGCGGCGCATGCGGGCAGCAACCGCTTCGTCGAGGCGAAGGCCGCCCTGAACCGGGCCATCGAGCTGGAGCTGCAGCGCAGCGGGCCTGACGCGGACTTGAGCGAGCCCATCTCCGCGCTGGGCGACCTCTCCCTGGCCACGGGCAGGTTCGACGAGGCCCTGGGCTACGCGGACCGCCTCTCCGGCTTCGCGGAGCGCTTCCACGTCCGCGGCGGGATGATCGAGCTCGCGGCCCTGCTCCTGCGCGGCGTGGCGCTGCGGGGCACCGGCCGCGCGCACGAGGCGGTGGCCATCCTCACCCGCGCGAAAGAGGTCGCGGCGAAGCAGTCCGGGCAGCGCACGCTGGCGTCGGCGCTGACCGAGCTCGGGCGGGCGCAGCTGGACGCGAAGGAGCCGCACGCCGCCATCGCCACGCTGGAGGAGGCGGTGAAGCTCGCCCTGGCGCGCGCGGAGACCACGTCCTCCACGCGGGCCGCTGCGCAGCTGGGGCTGGCGCTGGCGCTCGAGGCAGCAGGCCAGAGCCCCGAGCGGGCGCGCGCGCTCGGGCAGAGCGCGAAGGAGGCGCTCGCGCAGAAGGGGCCCGGCAGCCCTCAGCTGCGCGCAGACCTGGAGGGGTTCCTCGGCAGGGTGAAGCCCTGACGAGGGCCACTGTCCTGGATTGAGCCGGAGCCTGTCACCGCCCGTAGACAGGCGCCGACCTCCGCGCTACCGCGCACCCGCCCGAAGTCACTGGTGGGCGTCGGTAGGTCCGGCCGTTGCGTAGGCCCCGCGCATGCGCGCGCGATCAATGACCCTGGCCGTCTCCCTCCTCTGGCTCACCACCGGCTGTGACGGGCAGCTGGAGTCCCCGGACGCGCGGACCAGCCCCGCCCCGGGTGACGCGGGGACGTCCACCGGCTCCGCCGCTGAGTGCACCCGGAAGAGCTGCGCGACCGTGGCGCGCAGCTGCGGGGCGCTCTCCGACGGCTGCGGCGGTTCGCTCGAGTGCGGACCCTGTCCCACCGGGCAGATCTGCGGCGGGGGCGGCGCGGCCAACGTGTGCGGCACCGGGCCCTGCGTGCCGGCCACCTGCGCGGGGCTGATGAAGACCTGCGGCAGCGTGCCGGATGGCTGCGGCGCGCAGCTCTCCTGCGGCACCTGCCCCGGCACCCAGACGTGCGGCGCGGCCAACGTGTGCGTGGGCGGCGCGACGGACGCCGGACGCCCCGATGCCGGCGCTCCGGATGCCGGTCCCCCGAGCAGCGGGCCAGATCCCATCCTCGTGGGCGCAGGCGACATCTCCATCTGCGGCAGCAACAACGGCGAGCCAACGGCCAAGCTGCTGGACGGGCTCTTCGCCAACGGCGCCAACGCCAACGGCGTCGTCTTCACCGCAGGGGACAACGCGTACGAGGACGGGACGCTGAACGAGTACCAGACCTGCTACGGGCCCACGTGGGGCCGCCACAAGGCGCGCACCCGCCCGTCGCCGGGCAACCACGAGCGCGACGTCACCGCCAACGGGGGCTACTTCAAGTACTTCGGCGCCAACGCGGGGGACCCGAGCCGGGGCGCGTACTACAGCTACGAGCTGGGGAAGTGGCACATCGTGGTGCTCGACAGCTACGGCGCGTCCGTCTCCGCCAGCTCGCCGCAGCTGCAGTGGCTCAAGGCGGATCTCGCCGCGCACCCCAACCGCTGCACGCTCGCCTACTTCCACGCGCCGCGCTTCAACTCCGGCTCTCAGCACGGCAGCCAGACCTTCATGCAGCCCGCCTGGCAGGTGCTCTACGACGCCAACGCGGATGTGGTGCTGAGCGGCCACGAGCACATCTACGAGCGCTTCGCGCCGCAGACGCCGGCGGGCGTGGCGGACCCGGCGCGGGGGATCCGCCAGTTCCTCGTGGGCACCGGGGGCGGGACGCTCTACGCCATCGGCGCGCCGGTGGCCAACAGCGAGGTCCGCTACAACGCCAGCTACGGCCTGCTCAAGCTGACGCTCCACGAGAGCTCCTACGACTGGGAGTTCCTGCCGGTGGCCGGGGCGAGCTTCACCGAGCGCGGGACCGGCAACTGCCACTGACGCGGGAAGGCAGGGCGAGCTCGCGCCGCGCACAGGGCAGCGCGCGCTCCCGGTAGCGGGCGGCGAGCCCGTTGTCGCTGGTCCCGGCCAGCACCGACAGCGGCAGCGAGCGCCCGGGAGCCGCGCAGGCCGCGTAGCGCAGCGTGAACACGTAGAAGGCCAGCGCCCAGCGGTCGTCCTCCGGCAGGGCCAGGAAGGACGGCATGGCGCTCTCGAACGAGCCGCTGCCCAGCAGCCAGTACACCTCTACCGGGGAGAGGCCGTTCATCACGTCATCGAGCAGGAAGTTCACCGGCGGCGGCGCCTGGGTGGCCGCGGCCGGCCCGTCTCCCCCGCCGAGCTCGCCGTGGCAGGCGGCGCAGGAGGCGCGGTAGAGCCCCCGCCCGCGCTCCAGGTCCGGACGGCGCGAAGGCGCGGTGGGGAGCCGCCGCTCGCGGAGGACGCTCTTCCACGCCGCGCTGGCCCGCTCGTGCACCTCCAGCGGCGGTGCGCGCTGCTCCACGCGAGTGGCGAGCTCGCGGAGCGCGTTCTGGAGCGGCGCTGAGAGGCGGAGCTCGGCGCCGTGTGTGGCCGCGCGCTCGGCGAGGCGGTGCTGGGCGGCGTAGCCCGCGGGCTTGTTCGACTCCACCGCCTCCACGTAGTCGCGGGAGAGCTCGATCAACGCGCCCACCAGCTCCGCGTCCTTCGCGGTCGGCGCGCCCGAGAGCGCGCTGGCGAGGAGGGCCCAGAGCATCACGACCCGAGGACCGCCCCTCCGTTCACCTCGAGCGTCGCGCCGCAGGCGCGTAGTCGAGAGGCGGCACCCGAGCTCGGAATCCCCTCGGCGAGGACCCACCGTGAGCGCCGCCTCTATCGGGATAGGGGGGCGGCTCACGCCGCGCCCCCTCCCACACCACCGGACGTACGGGTCCGTATCCGGCGGTTCGGTGAGTTGAGGTTCGAGCGGCGTATCGCGGTTTCCCGCCTCTCTGCCGCCAGTTGCGC
>JBGATB010000019.1:0-196291 GCA_044229415.1 Myxococcaceae bacterium
GAATCCCTACCAGCGGGGGCCCTCGACTTCGCTCGGGCTGAGCGGGGCGCGGCAAGTTCAGCGCCGCATCCCCTTCGACCGACTGCGGCACCCCTCGACTCCGCTCGGGGTGACCGGAGGAGCGCCTGAGCGCCCGGCCGCCTTACCCGTTCACTGAGAGACATCCGCGGCGCAGCCGGATGCCCGCGGTCCTGACGCACCGTTGCGCGACGGTTCGCCGACCCTACCTTTTGGTCGTCGACACCAGGGGGCGTGATGGAGCGTGCGCAGAGGCTGAGCCGTGCGCGCTTGGGCGAGAGGGTTCGGAAGGGTGGGCTCCCCCTTCGCCTGAGCGACGTAGTGATCTCCGGGACCGCGGCGGTGGCAGCGCTCTACCTGCTGCTGTTTGCCCGCTGGGTCCCCGACTGGGAGAGCTCGTTCGCGGCCTTCGCGCTGATCGCCGTGGGCCCGCCGGCGCTGCGCGCCTTGGGGCGCCGCTTCAAGCGGATCTCCGTGGTCACCGACTTCATCTGCGCGTTCTGGCTGCTCCCGGCGGCCGTGCTCGCCCACACCCACTTCAGCCCGCTCTCGGACGCGGTCAACCCGCGCCTCTTCGACGGCAAGCTGGCCGAGGCGGACCTGAGGATCTTCGGCCAGCACCCCGGCCCCTACCTCGCGCAGCGGTTGGGCCCCGTGGGCACCGAGCTCGCCCTCGTCTGCTACTACAGCTACTACGTCTGGCCGGTCCTCCTGGGGTTGCTGCTCTTCTTCAGGGGCAAGGAGCACCGCCGGATTTTCGACGAGTTCATCCTCGCGCTCTCGGTCTTCTTCGCCGCCAATTTCATCCTCTACCTGCTGGTCCCGGCGATCGGCCCGCGCTTCTTCCTCTTCGCGGAGATGAACCGGCCGGTGGAAGGCGTCTACCTCACGCCGCTGCTGGACTCGGCGATGCGCGCGGCGACCTTCACCCGGGACTGCTTCCCGTCCGGACACACCGGGATCACTCTCACGGTGCTGGCCTACGCGTTCCTGCACCAGCGCAAGCTCTTCTGGGCGCTGCTGCCGGTGGCCACCGGGCTGGTGGCTGGCACCCTGGTGGGCCGCTTCCACTACGGGATCGACGTGCTCTGTGCCGTCCCCCTCACCGTCGCCTGCGTGAAGACCGCGGCGGCGCTGGTGAAGGCGCGGCCGCAGGGCGTGGTGGTCACCGGGGAGGTGTTCGCCCTCCGCGAGGCGTAGCGGGCAGGAGGCGGAATCACTCGCCGATGATCGGCAGCCGGACCAGGAACTGCGAGCCCTCTCCGGGGGAGGAGGTGAGCTGGATCTTCCCGCCGCTCGCCTCCACCGTCTGCCGGGCGATCCAGAGTCCCAAGCCGAGCCCGCCGTACTCGCGCGCGCCCACCGCCCGCTCGTACCGGGCGAAGAGCCGCTGCTGCTGCTCCAGGGGGATCCCTATGCCGTGGTCCTTCACCAGGAGCAGCGCGTCGTCGCGCTCGCGCCAGAGCTTCACCTCCACCGGCTTGCCCTGGCCGTACTTGAGCGCGTTGGAGAGCAGGTTGGTCACCACCTGCTCGAGCCGGACCGCGTCCCAGATCCCCACGATCCCCGGCTGGAGGGAGCGGCTGAACGGGGCGCTGTCGGCGGGCAGCCCCGCCACGAAGTCCTCCACGGTGCTGGCGACCAGGGCGCTCAAGTCCACCCGGTTGGCGTCCAGCGCCAGCTTGCCGGCGGAGATGCGGGAGACGTCCAGGAGCTGGTTCACCAGCGCGCGCAAGCGCAATGAGCTGCGGACGGCACGGTCGATCCGCTCGCCCAGGCGCGGCGGCAGCGCCTCCGCGCGCGCGAGCTTCTGGAGCCCCTGGAGCTGCATCAAGGCCGCGGAGAGCGGCGTGCGCAGCTCGTGGCCGGCGATGGAGAGGAAGTCGTCCCGTACCCGAACCGAGGCGCGCAGCTCCTCGTAGAGGCGGGCGTTCTCCACCGCCAGCGAGGCGCGGCGCGCCAGCTCCAGCGCGAACCCGAGATCCTCCTCGGTGTAGTGGCGCCCGGACTCGGCGCTCACCAGCGTCATCGCCCCGAAGGTGATCCGCCCAGTGGCGAGCGGGACGATGATCGCCGAGGTCATCCCCACCCGCAGCAGGACCTCCCGGTGCTCGGCGTCCACGGCGCTGGCCTCCAGCACCTCGCGGGGGATCTCCTTGTAGAGCTCCGGACGGCCGGTGCGGACCACCGCGGCGAGCCCGCCGGGCGCGTCCATCCGGGGCGGGTACTTCTGCCGCAGCGTCCTCGCCCAGTGGACCTTGTCCGGATCCCGGTGGGCCACGGCCAGCTGCTGGAGCTGCCCGTCCTTGTAGAGATCCACGCCGCACCAGTCCGCCAGCCCCGGCACCAGCAGATGGGTGATCCGCTCCAGGATCTCCTCGTGCTCCAGCGAGGAGGAGAGCACCGCTCCCGCCTCGGCCAGCGACCGGGAGCGCGCCGCCTGGGCCTGCGCCTGCGCGTAGCGGTGGGCGTTCTCCACGCAGATCGCCGCGCGGAAGGCCAGCTCCTGCGCCAGGTGGAGATCCGCCTCGGTGAAGCGCCGGGAGGAATCCGACTGCATCAGCGAGAGCGCGCCCAGCGGCCGCCCGGCCGTGACCAGCGGGACGATCACGCACCCGGTGCACCCCAGCCCTTGCATGAGCTCCAAGTGGCGCGCTCCCTGCGCCGCCTGGGTCAGGTCCGAAAGCGACAGCTCCGGCGTGAAGACGACCCGGCCCTCCTCGAGCACGCCGCCCATCCCACCGGCGCGGTGCTGGTCTGGGGGGAAGGCGCGCAGGTACTCGTCCAACAGCGGGGACTTCGCAGGATCCCGGTGCAGCGCGGCGATCCGCTGCGGCGTGCCGCTGGCGTCCCGGACTACCAGCGTGCACCAGTCGGCGATGCGGGGGACCACCAGCCGGGCCACCTCCTGCAGCGTCTGCACGTAGTCCAGCGAGCGGGAGAGCACGGCGCTGGCCTCGGCCAGGAAGCGGGCGCGGCTCTCCGCCACCTCGGCCTCCCGCTGGCGCTCCTCCGCCAGCTGCTTCGCGGCCAGCTCGTCCGTCACGTCCCGGAAGCTGATCGCCACGTGCTCCACCGCGCCGCCCGCGCCGCGCAGCGGGAAGAAGGTGGCGCTGATGCAGATCCGCCGACCTTCCGTGACCGTGACGTGCTTCAGCTCGCGGGCGTCGTACCAGATGGGCGGCGTGCGGATGGTCTCGCCGCCGAACGCCCGCTGGATCAGCTCGCGCAGCCCGCGCTCCTGGGCCACCTCGTCCCGGAACAGGTTGTACTCGGGGGGCGGCGCCGAGCCGAACAGCGCGACGAAGGCGTCGTTCACGAGCAGGCAGTGGCCGTCCGCGCGGTAGATCTGCAGCGCCACCGGCGAGCTCGCGAACAGCCCCTTCAGGACCGCGAGCGGGTCCGCGATGCTGGCGAGCGCGGCGTCGAGCGATTCATCCATTCGGGGGCCCTCCAGGCTTACCGTGCCGCGAGCCGCGGCCATCCCCAGCGCCCGCGAAGTGTCATCGAGAACACAGTCGCCAGCCGCGGCTTTCCGGTAAGGTCCGCCGCCCATGCGCGCGCTGGCGAAGCGGATCCAGGGGTTCCCCACCACCGTCTTCTCCGAGTTCAGCGCGCTCGCCGCCCAGCACGGGGCGGTGAACCTCGGCCAGGGCTTCCCGGACTTCGATGGCCCCCCGGAGATCGCCGAGGCCGCCATCCAGGCCATCCGCGGCGGGGTGAACCAGTACGCGATCGGCTCCGGCGCGCTGGCCCTGCGAGAGGCGGTGGCCGAGCACTCGGCGCGCTTCTACGGCATGCAGGTGGACCCGGGGACGATGGTCACCGTCACCAGCGGCGCCACCGAGGCGATCTTCGACGCGCTGCTCGGCCTGGTGGATCCCGGGGACGAGGTGGTGCTGTTCGAGCCCTACTACGACTCCTACGTGGCCAGCGTGGAGATGGCGGGCGGGGTGCCGCGCTACGTGCTCCTACGCCCGCCGGACGCCACGCACGCGCGCTGGTGGTACGCGCCGGAGGAGCTCGCGGCCGCCTTTTCGCCTCGCACCAAGGTGGTGCTGCTCAACACGCCCCACAACCCCACCGGGAAGGTCTTCACCCGCGAGGAGCTGACCGAGATCTCCCGCCTGGCGCTCGCGCACGACGCGGTGGTGGTGAGCGACGAGGTCTACGAGCACCTCACGTTCGCCCCGGCCCGCCACGTCCGGATGGCCACGCTGCCGGACATGGCCGAGCGGACGCTCACCCTGAGCAGCGGCGGCAAGTCCTTCAGCTTCACCGGCTGGAAGATCGGCTGGGCCATAGGCCCGGCCCCGCTGCGGGCCGCCGTCCAGCAGACGCACCAGTTCGTCACCTTCGCCACGGCCGCCCCGTTCCAGGCGGCGATCGCCGCGGCGCTGCGCCTGCCGGAGGCGTACTTCGCGCGGCTGCAGCAGGACTACCTCTCCAAGCGGGATCGGCTGGTGGCGGCGATCCGAGCCACCGGGCTGACCTGCCATGCGCCGGAGGGGACCTACTTCGCCATGGCCGAGATCGGCCCGCTGGGCTTCGCGGACGACTTCGAGTTCTGCCGCCACCTCACCAAGGAGATCGGCGTGGCGGCCATCCCGCCTTCGGCCTTCTACAGCGAGCCGCACAAGGCGCACGGCAGGGCCCTGGCCCGCTTCGCCTTCTGCAAGCGCGAGCAGACGCTGGAGCAGGCGGAGCAGCGGCTTACGCGTCTGGCGCGGTTGGCTTGAGCAGGTCGTCGATCGCCGCGTCCAGCCCCACGTCCCGCTGCGCGCGCTCGGAGAGGTACCACTTGTGCTCGAGCAGGTGGCAGTAGGCCTCGCACGGGTCCGGGTTGGCGGGGCGCGCGGTGGCCAGCCGGGCGGTGGCGGGGCGGAAGCGCGCGACCAGCCAGCGCGAGGCGGCCACGCTGAGCGCCACGCTGCGATCCAGCTCGCGCGCGAGTGTGGCCTTGAGCTCCTTGATCTCGTTGAGCAGCAACACCGCCTGCGCGTCCGTGGCCACCACCCCGGTGAGGCTGTGCAGCAGGTGGCGATGGTAGTCCCGGTCGGTGACGATCGTCCGCAGGCGCAGGTGGCTGCCGTCCTCGGCGGCCTTCAGCTCGAACTCGCCCACGGAGAAGCCGAGCTCGTTCAGGGCGCGGATCCGCTCCTGGATGCGGAAGGTCTCGTGCGGAGCGATCAGCGTCTCGCGGCGGATCTCGCTCCAGAGCCGGCGGTAGCGGTGGCAGATGTTGGCGCCGGTCTCGTAGACGGGCAAGGACGGGGGCAGCGGGAGCAGCGCCGCCAGGTCCGCCAGCTCCCCGGCGATGTTCTCCTCGAGGATCATCAGATCCTGCTCGCGCTGCCCGTCCGTGAGCGCGTCGTGCAGCTCGGAGGTCTCCGCGTCCACCGCGTAGGCGGTGAGCTCCCCGGCGTCCCGGCGGAAGAGCGTGTTGGAGAGCGAGCAGTCCCCCCAGTAGAAGCCGGCCAGGTGGAGGCGCACCAGCAGGCTGGTGATCGCGTCCAGCAGCCGCTCGCGGTAGCGCTCCAGGCCGGGATCCATGAAGAGCGTGCGGTAGGGGAGGGAGCCCTCCAGGTACCGGGTGATCAGCAGGCTGCGCTCGCCCTCCGGCGAGAAGGCGCGGGCGTGGGCCACCGCACAGACCGACGGGAGCGCGCGCTCCTCCAGGGCGTGGAGGACCTCGTACTCGCGCTCCGCCACCCCGGGGGGCAGCTCCTTGATCGCGTAGATGGCACCGCCGTAGCTGGCGAAGACCACCTCGTGGCGGGAGATGCCGCGCTGGACCTCCACGATCCGCGCGCTGCGCCGCGCCCACTCGTTCACCGGCGCGTCCCACGGGAGATCCAGCAGATCCGGGGCGCCCTGGCGCGCGTGGATGGACACCAGGCCAATACGAGGGGCGTCGCTCATCGTCGTTGCGTCTTCTACCGCAGCGGTGATCCAGACGGCACGGCGGCCTTGGCTCGCCTTGCGAGCACCAGATCCGGGTGCTACACCCGCCGCATGCCCAAGCCGACGCGCGCGATCACCGCGAAGACCTCCAAGGCACCGAAGACGCTGAAGAAAGCCCCCAAGAAGGGCGTGAAGGCGGCGGTGAAGGGCGCGCTGAAGAAGGCCAAGGCGAAGGTGCTGCCGAAGGGCTCCGCCAAGGGCGCCAAGGGCGCGAAGACCTACGCGCCGGACGCCGTCTCCTTGCTGCAGCGCGAGCTGAAGGCGTGGAAGGAGCAGTCGCTCGCCAAGCTGACCGCGAAGGCGCCGCTGCGCCGGCCGGCGTTCACCACCGACTCGGGCGTCCCCATCCCGGATCTGCTCACCGCGGCGGACCGCGCGGGCGAGCGCTTCGAGGATCTGGGACTGCCCGGCGAGTACCCGTTCACCCGCGGCGTGCAGCCCACCATGTACCGCGGCCGCCTCTGGACGATGCGGCAGTTCGCCGGCTTCGGCTCGCCCGCGGACACCAACAAGCGCTTCAAGTACCTCATCGGGCAGGGGATGACGGGGCTCTCCACCGCGTTCGATATGCCCGCGCTGATGGGCTACGACGCCGACCACCCGATGAGCCGCGGCGAGGTGGGCAAGGAGGGCGTGGCCATCTCCTCGCTGAAGGACTTCGAGATCCTCTTCAGCGGGATCGCGCTCGACAAGGTCACCACGTCGATGACGATCAACGCGTCAGCGATCGTCGCGCTGTGCATGTACATCGCCGTGGGTGAGCAGCAGGGCGTCCCGATGGAGCGGCTGGGCGGCACCATCCAGAACGACATGCTCAAGGAGTACATCGCCCAGAAGGAGTGGATCGTCGCTCCTCGCCCGGCGGTGCGGATCGTCACCGACATGATCGAGTTCTGCACCCAGCGCATGCCGCGCTGGCACCCGGTGTCGATCAGCGGGTACCACATCCGCGAGGCCGGAGCGACGGCGGTCCAGGAGCTGGCGTTCACGCTGGCGGACGGGATCGGCTACGTCGAGGAGTGCGTGAAGCGCGGGATGGACGTGGACGCGTTCGCCACCCGGCTCTCCTTCTTCTGGGACGTCCACAACGACTTCTTCGAAGAGGTGGCCAAGTTCCGCGCCGCCCGCCGGATCTGGGCCCGGGTGATGAAGGAGCGCTTCGGCGCCAAGGACCCGCGCTCCATGCAGCTGCGCACGCACGCGCAGACGGCGGGGGTCTCCCTCACCGCGCAGCAGCCCTACAACAACGTGGTCCGCACCTCGCTCCAGGCGCTGGCGGCGGTGCTCGGCGGGACCCAGTCCCTGCACACCAACTCGCTGGACGAGACCTACGCGCTGCCCACCGAGGAGTCGGTCACCATCGCGCTGCGCACCCAGCAGCTGATCGCCCACGAGTCCGGGGTGGACCGCGTGGTGGATCCGCTCGCCGGCAGCTACTACGTGGAGTACCTCACCGACGAGATGGAGAAGCGCGCGCTCGACTACATCCGCCGGATCGACGAGCTCGGCGGGATCATCCGGGCAGTGGAGGAGCAGTACCCGCAGAAGGAGATCGGGGAGAGCGCCTACCGCTTCCAGCGTGAAGTGGAGCAGGGTGACCGGCTGATCGTCGGCGTGAACGCCTTCAAGTCCGACAAGGACAAGCCGATCGAGCTGCTCAAGATCGACGAGCAGGTGGCCCACGAGCAGGTGCAGCGGCTTCGGCAGGTCCGCGCGGAGCGGGACTCCGCCGCGGTCGCCGCCGCGCTCGCCAAGATCGAATCCGCCGCCCGGGGCAGCGCCAACCTGATGCCGCCGGTGCTGGAGGCCGTGAAGGCCTACGCCACGCTCGGCGAGATCTGCGACGTGTTCCGCAACGTCTGGGGCGCGTACCGCGAAGGCGGCTCCTTCTGATGGCGGACGCGGCGACCACGCGCGCCGAGGTCCGCGCCGCCGAGCCGCTGCCCCTGGGCATCGGCAAGGACGCGGTGCAGGGGCGGGATCCGCGCCTCGCGCTCGCGCTCGCCGTGCTGGTGGGCATCGCCGTGTTCGCCCTGCTCTGGAAGATCCGCAAGACGTTCGGAATGCGGGACTGATCGCTTCAAACTCCTCGCTCGCTCAACTCGTCTCCCATGCCCACGCTGAACGCCACCTTCGTGCTGTACACGGACGGCAGCGCCCCCCGCCCGCCCATCCACCGGGACTTCACCCTGGTGCCGCTGCCCAACGTTCCGCTGCCGGCGGAGAGCGAGGAGTTCTTCGGCCCCTTCGCGCAGGTGGCGCACGACCAGCTGCGCCGGGCCCGCGCCGCGTTCCTGCTCAAGGGGCAGCGCGAGGTCCGCGGCGGCGTGGGCGAGTTCTTCAGCCAGGCGCACGCGGAGCTCTGCTACTGCGTGGAGGGGCGCGCCGGCTTCGCCGTGGACCTGCTGAAGATGTGGGCGCTGCCCTTCGCGGACGCGCCGGAGCTGCCCACGGACCCGCTCGCCGAGGATCTCTTCGCCGTCTCTTTTCAGGAGGTGGAGCGGGACCGCTTCGTGGCGCGCACCCACGGCCTGGCCAAGCTGGACCAGCCGGAGGTCAGCTTCCGCTTCAGCGGCCACGAGCTGACGGACGAGGCCGCGATGATGTGCGCCCACCTCGCGGACTACGCGATGACGCAGTCCCGGCGGGTGGGGGCCGGCCAGTCCATGACCTTCGGGTACGACGCGCTCGTCTTCTCCTCCACCAAGGAGGAGGACTCGGCGCCGCCGTACCAGCGCGCGGTGCTCGGGTCCGGCTACCGGCGCGTCCCGCTGCTGGAGATCAGCGCCGGCCGGCCGATGAGCGAGGAGCTCACGCCCGAGCTCACGGATGCGCTGCAGCGCTCCTTCGAGCAGCGCCTGGTCCTCGAAGAGCACGAGGTGCCCGGCGACTCGCCCCACCAGACCACCGAGCTGCGGCTGTGCAGCTGCGCCGGTGAGCAGGGCCTGCGCGGTTGGCGGGACGAGCCGGCCTCACCCCGGGAGAGCGGGTGGACCTTCACCTGCCGCCGGCGCCACCCCACGGGAGAGCTGGAGGTGGTGCCGCTCGGCGTCGCCGTGAAGCGGCTCCCGCAGATCTTCCGCTACCTGGCCCTCCCGGGCGGCTCGTCCGTGGACTGGCGCGGCGAGCGCGTGCTGGTGGACACCGGAGCCGAGCGGCCGGGGCAGGGCGAGGACGCGGACTCCGACTCGGGCGCGTGGCGGACGCCGTGACCGACCAGGAGCGCTCCGCGTTCTTCGGAGAGCTCTACCTGCGCAGCACCCTGCCGTTCCTCCCCGCCGAGCGCACCCGGGCAGAGATCGCCTACCTGCGCGGCGCGCTCGCCGGCTGCGGCGGGCCGCTGCTGGATCTGGGCTGCGGCCACGGGCGGCACGCGGGCCCGCTGCGCGCGGCCGGGCTGCCGGTGATCGGCCTGGACAACGACGCGCTCTCCCTGCGCGAGCGGCTGCCGGGCACCGTGGCGCTGCGCGGGGATCTGCGCCGCTTGCCGCTGCGCGTAGGCTCCGTGGGCGGCGCCTACAGCTGGTACTCGTCCCTCTTCGTCTTCGAGGACGACGATGTCCACCGCCTGCTGCTGCGGGAGATCGCGCGCGCGCTGCGCCCGGGGGCGAAGCTCGTCCTCCACACGCTCCCCTACGAGCACGTGGCGCGGATGCCACCCGAGCGCTTCGATGGGCGGCTCCCGGATGGCGCGCACCTGGTGGAGGAGAGCCGGTTCGACCCCGCCACCGGCAGGGACCACGGGGCCCGGCGGCTGACGCTGAAGGACGGGCGCGTGCTATCTGGCCGGTTCGCCATCCGGTACTATCCGCTGCCCGAGCTGACGCAGCTGTTGAATCTGGCTGGGTTTTCGGTGATGTGGGTGCACGGCGGGGTGGACGGGGCAGCGCTGACGCCCGCCTCTGGCGACCTCATCCTGGGAGTGGAACGGCGACATGGCTGAACGCAAGCTTCGAATCCTGGTGGCCAAGCCCGGTCTGGACGGACACGACCGTGGCGCGAAGATCATCGCCCGCGCGCTGCGCGACGCCGGCATGGAGGTGATCTACACGGGGCTGCACCAGACCCCGGAGATGATCGTCAGCGCGGCGATCCAGGAGGACGTGGACGCCATCGGCCTCTCCATCATGTCCGGGGCGCACATGACGCTCTTCCCCGCGGTGATCGACCTGCTCAAGGGCGAGAAGGCCCAGGACATCAGCGTGTTCGGCGGGGGGATCATCCCGGATGACGACATCCCGCAGCTCAAGCAGCTCGGCGTTACAGAGATCTTCACCCCAGGCAGCTCGACGCAGGACATCGTCAATTGGATCAGGCATCACATCCAGCCGCGCGCGTGAAGAACGGCCCGCTCGACGGCCGCCTCCCGGCCAAGGTGGACCTCTACGAGGTCGGCCCTCGGGACGGCCTGCAGAATGAGCTGCGCACGCTCGCCAGCAAGGACAAGGTCCAGCTGATCGAAGCCCTGGTGGAGGCGGGGACCCGGCGGATCGAGGTCACCTCGTTCGTCTCGCCCAAGTGGATCCCCCAGCTGGCGGACGCGGAGCAGGTGCTGGAGAAGCTGCCGCGCCGGCCGGACGTCGTCTACTCGGCGCTCGTCCCGAACCTGAAGGGGTTGGAGCGCGCCAAGGAGGCCGGGCTGCAGGAGGCGGCGGTCTTCATCTCCGCCACCGAGACCCATTCCCAGAAGAACATCAACAAGACCGTGGCCGAGGCGCTGCAGACGGCGGGGGAGGTGGCCTCCGAGGCCGCCAAGGCCGGGATGCGGGTCCGCGGCTACCTCTCGTGCGTCTGGGGCTGCCCGTACGAAGGCGAGGTCCCCGCGGCGAAGGTGGTGGAGATCTGCCGGCAGTTGGTCACCAACGGGCTCTACCAGCTGAGCCTGGCGGACACGATCGGCGTGGGGAACCCGCTGCAGACGCAGCGGCTGCTCGAGCAGCTGATCCCGGTCATCCAGCCCTCCACCATCGCGCTCCACCTGCACGACACGCGCGGCACCGCGCTCGCCAACGCGCTGGTGGGGCTGGAGATGGGCGTGACCACGGTGGACGCGTCCATCGGTGGGCTCGGCGGCTGTCCCTACGCGCCGGGCGCGGCGGGCAACCTCGCCACCGAAGATCTGGTCTTCATGCTCCACGGCATGGGGATCCAGACGGGGATCGATCTGGAGAAGCTGGTGGAGGCCGGCGAGCTGGCGCAGGGCTTCATCGGCCGGAAGCTGCCGGGGAAGTACCTCCAGGCGGCGCTCGGCGAGCGCGAGAAGAAGAAGGGCCGCCGGGCGCAGACCTGAGCACCTGGGCGCCCCTCTGACCACCGGGTCAAGCGGCACCGCCCAAGTCGGCGCGGACCCGGGGGCCGTGCCGCAACCTGCCAGAACCAAGGTCGCGGGGAGCGGAACGGGCCTTGCTCGGATGGGGTGGCCACCGACCCGCGTCCACGTCCCCCATGGCTCCCCCAAAAGACCACCTGAACTTCCCCGCCACCGTGCTGGTCGTCGACGACGAGCCCGTGGTGCGCACCATCTTCGAGAAGCTCCTCCCCCCGCGCGGGATGCCGGTGATCGCCGCCGCCACCGGTGAGGAGGCGCTCGAGAAGCTCGGCGCCCACCCCGTGGGCTGCGTGCTCGTGGACAAGAACCTCCCGGGCGTGGATGGCCTGGAGGTGATGCGCACCGCGCGGCGGCTCCAGCCCCAGGCGGGCTGCCTGCTGATGACCGCGTACGCCTCCACCGCCTCCGCCGTGGAGGCGCTGCGCCTGGGCGCGATGGACTACCTGGAGAAGCCCTTCCCGGATCTGGATCTGGTGGCCCAGAAGGTGGAAATGGCGCTCCACAACCGGCGCACCGAGTTCGAGCGCAGCCGGCTGCTCGAGGAGGTTCGCGCCTTTCGCGCCGAGCTGGCCAACGAGAAGGAGGCCGCCCGCGCGCAGCGCACGGAGATCGAGCTGTTCAACTCGGTGTTGGAGAACCGGGTGCACCAGGCCACCGAAGACCTGCGCAAGAAGTGCGAGCTCCTGGAGGAGGCCCTGCGCACCAACCAGGACGTGGACTACGCCCTGGCGGTCCACGTGGAGTCCATCCTCGAGTACGTGAACGGGGTGCGCCTGGAGGGGCCGGATCCGGTGGCGGAGGCGCGCGCCGCGCTCAGCCGGATCGTCCGCAGGCTGCAGGCCCACCTCTCGCTGATCCGGCGCGAGCAGAGCGAAGAGAAGCGGCGGGCCGCCGCCGTGAGCTGACACGCCCATGCGCTTTCGCACCCAGATCTGGATCGCGCTGACCCTGGTGGGCGTGGTCCCGGCGGTGGTGATGGGGGTGCTGTCCCTGCAGACCCACCGGGCCGAGCTCACCCGCCAGGTGGGCCGGCTGCAGACCCAGTCCGCGCAGGACCTGGCGCGGATGGCCTCGCAGGAGGTGGTGCACGCGGCGGAGAACCTCAAGGTCACCGCCAGCTACCTCCCGTTCGAGACGCTGTCCGCGGCGGAGCTGGGCCAGGTGCTGGCGATCCCCTACCGCCAGTTCCCCGCGCTCTCCGCCGTGGCGCTGGTGGACGAGCGGGGCAAGCCGCTGGCGCCCCCCGTCTACACGCCGGTGCCGGCGGAGCGGCTGGGCCAGCCGGCCCCCTCGCGCGGGCTGCGCGAGCGGGATCTCGTGGAGTTCGGCGAGCACGTCCCGCTCCAGGCGGCGTTGAAGGCGGACGTCGCAGTGAGCCTGCCGTACCGGCACGCCGGAGACCCGGTCCCCTGCGTGGCGCTGGCGGTGCGGGTGGACGGCTCCACCCCGCGGGTGCTCGCGGCGGAGCTCTCCCTGCGCGGCGTGGACGCCCGGGTCCGCGAGCTGGCGGCAGGTGGGGCGCTCGTCGAGGTGGTGGACGGGCAGGGCGAGCCGGTCAGCCAAAGCGACGCGCAGCCCTCCGCGGACGTCCGCGCGCTGGTGGAGCAGGGGCTGCGCGGCGGCGCAGCGGTGCGGATGGTCCAGCGCGGCGGCGGGGCGGGTAAGGCGCTGGCGGCCTTCGCGCCGGCGCCGGCGCTCGGCTGGGGCGCGGTGGTGGGCGTGGAGGAGAAGGTGGCGTTCGCCGCGGCGGACCGGGTCCGGCTCTACAGCGCCTTCTGGGCGCTGGCGGCGGTGATCGCGGTGGCGGTGCTCGGCGTGCTGCTGGCCCGGGGCATCGCCCGGCCGGTGGCGGCGCTCTCGCGGGCGGCCGGCGAGCTGCGCGAAGGGCGCTACGACCGGCGGGTGGAGCCGCTGGGCAAGGACGAGCTCGGCCAGTTCGCCGAGGCCTTCAACCATATGGCCGCGGAGATCAACCGCCGCGAGGGAGAGATCCTCCGCTTCAACGCCGAGCTGCAGCAGCGGGTGGACGAGCGCACCGCCGAGCTGCGGGCCGCGCAGGAGCAGATCCAGCGCAGCCAGCGGCTGGCGGCGTTGGGCTCGCTGGGCGCCGGCGTGGCCCACGAGCTGAACAACCCGATGACGGCGATCATGGGGCTGGTGAGCCTGGTGCGCGCCGAGCTGCCCAAGGGCTCGGAGGCCGCCCAGTCGCTCACCACCGTGATGGAAGAGTCCCGCCGGATCGTCCAGATCGTGGGCGAGCTGCGGCAGCTGGTGGAGGACGAGCGCGAGGGGGCCGGCTGCCGGTTCCCCCTGGCCGGCGCGGTGAAGACGGCCCTCTCCCGCCACGCGGACCGGATGTCCCAGCAGAAGATCCAGCTCACCGAGGAGCTGGCGCGCGAGGCGTGCGACGTCCAGGGAGACCCCGAGCAGATCGAGCGGTTGGTGGGTCACCTGGTGGAGAACGCGATCCGCGCCATGCCGGACGGCGGCTCCCTCAAGGTGCAGGTGGCGGCGGTGGAGGGGGACGCGGTGAAGCTCGCGGTGGCGGACACCGGCAAGGGGATCCCCAAGCCGATCCAGGAGCGGATCTTCGACCCGTTCTTCACCACCAAGGATGACCCGCGCCAGGTGGGGCTGGGGCTCTCCATCTCCCACAAGATCGTCCAGGCCCACCACGGGCGAATCCTCGTCGACAGCGCCGAGGGGCGCGGCTCCACCTTCACCGTCGTGCTGCCCAAGGCGGCGGACGCGGCGCACCTCTACTGATGAGCGACACGCCCAAAGCGCAGCCCCCCGAGCAGCCCGCCCCGGAACCGGGGCCGGACTCGACCGCGCTGCTCGCGCCCGGGTTGATCCACGAGATGCGCCACCCCCTGCTGGGGATCAAGGCGGGGCTGCAGCTGATCTCGGCGCAGCTGGGCGCGCAGGTGAGCGGGTTGGAAGAGTGGGGGATGATCACCTCCCAGGTGAAGCGCCTGGAGGAGCTCTTCCGCTCGTACCAGGACTTCCTCACCCCCGGCCACGCTCCGGCCTGCCAGTTCCCACTCCAGCCGGTGCTCCAGCAGGCGGTGGATCTGCTCCAGTTCCGGTTGAAGCGGCTGGGGCGGCGCTTCAGCCTCCACCTGGCGCCCAACCTCTCCGCGTTCGGCTCGCCCAACGCGCTGCTGCACGCGACCACGAACCTCCTCTTCAACGCGCTGGACGCGCTGGAGGAGGTGGACGGCCCCGGGCGGCTGGCGCTGCGCGCGAGCGCGGCCGGCAAGCGGGTGCAGATCCGCGTGAGCGACGAAGGCTCGGGCGTGGCGCCCGAGCTGGAGCAGCGGATCTTCGAAGAGCGCTTCACCACCAAGCCGGAGGGGAAGGGGACCGGGCTGGGGCTGGCGATCGCCCGGCGGATGATCGCCGCGAGCGGCGGAGCGGTGACGCTGGTCCCCGCGGACGACCCGGACCGCCTCCCCTGGGCGAAGACCGAGTTCTGCATCGAGCTGAGCAATGACGCCTCGGCCGCCGCGCCGCCGGAGGTGGCCACCACCCCGGTGCCGGTCCGCGGCCGGGATCCCGCCCGCTACGTGGAGCTGGCGATCTCCGAGCTGCAGCAGCAGCTGGAGACGCCGCCCCGGGTGCTCCTGGTGGACGAGCGCCGGGCCGCCCTGGACGCGCTCGCGGATCGCCTGGGCTCCCTGGGGGTGGACTTCGAGCGGGCGCGCTCCGCGCAGGAGGCGATCGGCCTGTTCGAGCGGGGGGCGGTGCACGCCGCGGTCGTCGCGGAGCAGGTGGACGGCGGCATGGGCGTGGCGCTGGTGCGGGAGCTGCGCGAGCTGGACGCGCGCCTGCCCGTCTACGTCCGCTGCGCCGCGCCCAACCCGCGCACGCTGGAGGAGCTCTTCTCCGTCGGCGCCCGGGTGATCCCCGAAGAGGGCGCGGAGCTGCTCGAGTTCCAGCTCCGGCTGGTGGCGCGGCGCCACGCGCTGATCTCCCGCGTGAACCCGCTGTGCCACCGCTTGGGGGTGCTGCCCCCGGAGTCGCTCGGCGCGCTGCCCGCCCCCCGCCGCCACCGGCTCGAGGAGCTGGAGCGCGCGGCCGCGCTCACCGGCAAGGACCGGCGGATCGCCGCGTTGGCCACGCGCGGGGTGCTCTCCTTCCTCGGCCAGCTGCCGCGGGTGCAGCTCACCCCGGTGCTCGGGCTGCCGGAGCTGGAGCGGGTGCTGCGCAACGAGCAGGTGGACCTGGTGGTGGCGGATCCGGGCCAGGGGGACGTCTCCCTGCAGCAGCTCGGCGAGCTGGTGAGCACCTCCCAGGGCGGCGACTGCTGGCTGATCCTCTCCGAGCGAGCTCCCGGGCCCGAGCTGTTGATCCGGGCGCAGGCGGCGGGTGCCACGGACGTGCTCCACCTGGAGCGCGGCGGCTCGCTCGCCCTCCAGCAGCGGGTGGAGCGGGCGCTCGAGGCCGCCGCCGAGGTCCGGCGCGCCCGGGCGGTGATGCGCGCGCTCTTCGACCAGGCGCTGGACGGCACCAGCCTGCCGGCGCGGCGGCGGGACGGCCGCAAGACGGAGGCCCGGCCGGCGCCGGAGCGGGCGCGCTCCGCGGGCGCCTTCGCCGGCCAGGCGCTGGTGGTGGAGGACGAGCCGGTGATCCTCGGCCTGCTCAAGTCCGCGCTCGCGCAGCAGGGCTACCAGGTCACCCCGCTGACGGACGGAGACGCGGCGATCGAAGAGCTGCGCCGCCGCACCTTCGACGTGCTCGTGGCGGACAAGAACCTGCCCGGCGCCAACGGGGTTGAGGTGGCGCGCACCGCGCGGGCCCTCAACCCCGCCACGGTGATCATGGTGGTGACCAGCTACGCCTCCCGCGAGTCCGCCGAGGCGCTGCGGGCGATCGACATTGACGCGTACCTGCAGAAGCCGTTCGAGCTGGATCAGTTCATCAGCCAGATCCGGCTCTGCACCGAGCGGCGCAAGGCGACCATGGCCGGCGCGGCGCCCGCCCCGGGCGCGGAGGCCGTGGGCGCCCGGGTGCTGGTGCTGGAGCCGGATCCGCGCGAGCGCGCGCGGCTCACGGGCCTGCTCCGGTCGTTGGGCCATACGGTGGTGGCCCGGCCGGCCGGGACCAGCCCGTCCGATCCGGACGCCGGGTTTCAAGGGCTGGTGCTCAGCCGCACCGTCGCCACCGAGCAGGTGCGGGAGACGGTGACGCGCTGGCAGGCGGCGCAGCCGGACCTCAAGGTGGTCCTGCTCTCGGACAGCAAGAGCACCGAAGACCTGATCACCGCGATCTGCCTGGGCGCCGTGGGCCACCTGGTGCGGCCGCTCACCGACGCGCAGCTCACGGACGCCCTGCGGGAGGCGCTGACGTGAGCCGCGCCGCTCCCTGGAGGCTCTGGGCCCAGGCGCTCACCGCGCTGGTGGGGGTCACCGCGGGCGCCTTCTTCCTCTTCCAGCGCTTCGTGGCGCACCCGTCGGAGGCCGAGCCCGCGCCCGCGCCCGTGAGTGCCACGGCGGCGGCCGGCAAACCCGCGCAGCCCGCGCCCGAGGCGAAGGAGGAGGCGGTGATCCTCTCGCTCAGCGGCACGGTGGAGCGCGCGGGCGAGGATGGCGCCTGGCAGCCAGCCGCGGCCGGAGATCACCTCCGCGCGGAGGACGCGGTGCGCACCGGAGCGGGCGCCCGGGCCGAGCTGCAAGTGGGCGCCCGGGCGCGCCTGACCGTGGCCGACAACGCCGAGCTGAAGGTCCGCGAGGTGAGCCGCGCGGTGCACCGCTTCAAGCTCTTCCGTGGCCGGGTGGGTGTGGATTACCAACCGGACGGCGAGCGCGTCCTGCGGATCGAAGGCGAGGGCACGGACGCGGTGGCGCAGACCCAGAACGCGCGCTTCAGCGTGCTGGCCAGCGGCGCCAGCCTGGCGGTGGCCACCGAGCGCGGCTCGGTGGATCTGCGCGCCAAGGACACCACGGTGACGGTGGGGGAGGGGAGCAGCTCGGTGGCGCTGGCCGGAGAGGCGCCTTCGGCCCCCGCCCCGCTCTCCGCGGAGCTCTTGCTCAAGGTGGCCCGCGCCGCCGGCGCGACCCCGGTCGACGCGTGCGCGATCGTGGAGGGGAGCGCGAGCGCCGGCTCCGAGGTCCAGGTGGACGGAGAGCCCGTCCAGGTGGACCGGCTCGGCCGGTTCCGCCGCGAGGTGGCGCGCCGGCCGGGCGTGAGCTCGGTGCTGGTGGTGACGCGGGACGCCACGGGCCGCCAACGCGAGGAGCAGATCGCCTGCGCGCCGGTGAAGAAGCGCGCCGCGCCCATCGAGAACGTGGAGATCGACTGGTCAGGCAAGGCCACGCACTAAAGAGCGCGGGCCTAGCCGCGCGCGCCCAGCAGCTCCTGGAGCTTCTGCTCCATCCCCAGGTGCACGGCCGCCGCCTCGAGCATCTTCCGCTCGGCGGCGTCGATCTTCCCGTCGATCAGCGCCATGTGGACGATGGACTGGAGGAACGCCTCGGCCTCGCGCGTGGCCTTGGGGATGAGGCGATCGAAGAGCTGGGTGCCCGCGTTGAGCGCCAGCTCCACGTTGGACCAGGGGACGCCCCAGCGGTCCGAGCACAGCCGCAAGAGCTTCTTCTCCGCGTCGTTGACTTCGCCGTCCGCCGCCGCCACCGCCGCCATCATGTAGAGCAGCCGCTCGCGCTCCTGGACGTCCGTGATCACGTCCGTGCGCGGCTGGGCGGGGCGGGTGACCATCTGCACCCGGCGATCCTCCTGGGCGTTCCAGGCCTCGTAGCTGCGCGCGGCGCGCAGGACCCAGTCCCGCTCGCCGGAGCCGAGCGGGGTTCCGCAGTAGTCACAGGAGGTGCTCGCGCTGTCCGTCAGCGGCGCGCTGCACTGCGGGCAGCGGCTGGTGGAGACGCCGTTGTCGATCCGCGTGGTGGCGCCGCTCTTGCGCACCAGCGTGAAGACCCAGCGCTGCGGCACCGTGGGCAGGTTGGGGACGGGCTGATCCGCCGGCCCCACGCCCATCCGGGCGCTCCAGCGGATCTCCACGTGCGCCTCGTCCATCTGGCCGGGGTTCGCCCGCAGCTGCTTCACCGTGGCCGCGCCCACCGCGCACTCCAGGAACACCTTGCGGCGCCGCTGCGCCTTGAGCCCGTCCAGCTCCGCGGCGAGCGTGGCCTGCAGCTCAGCGGTGGAGAGCTTGCAGAGGCGGCCGGCGTCCCCCGCGCTCTGCGCTTCAATCCACTTCCAGAAGATCAGCGAGGCGCGGTCCTCGAGGATCTCCAGATTCAGCGCCGGGTCCGACTGGCGCGCCTCGAGCAGCCCGTCCACCATCGCGTACTGGCGGATGTGCTCGGAGCCCTGGGTGATCTCCGAGAGCGTCCAGTCGTAGTTGCCGGAGTTGACCACCGCGCCGCAGAACTCGCAGCTGTTGCTGGCGCCGCCCTTGTACGGCGCGCCGCAGTTGGGGCACTTGCCCTGGTAGAGGTCCGCGCCGAGCTTGGTCTGCGCGCCGGGCTTGCGGACGAACGACCAGACCTCGGTGAAGCGCTCGATCGGCGCGCGGCGCGCCAGCTCCAGCGCCTGGGCGTCCGTGGCGTTGGCCTGGGCGTCCGCGTCCCGCATCTGCGCCCGCACCCGGACGTGGAGCGTGTCGAACCACTCGGACTGGTCCAGGCCGATCAGCTGCACGTCCAGCACCTGCACGTCCGTGATCGCGTCCCGCACGTTTTGGCCGGCGAGCAGCCGCAGCTGCACGTTGAGCCGCTGGAACGAGGCGTCCGAGACGAACGGCCGCAGCGGCGTGAGGTCCCGCTTGAACCAGGCCGCCTGCGTGTCCACGAACAGCCGCTTCACCTTCTCCAGGGTGGGCGGCAGCTCGAACTTCGGGTCCTTCAAGCGCAGCGCGTTGGTCCAGCCGCTCACGTCCCGGTCGGAGACGGTGGTCTTGAGCTCGGCCTCGCGCTGCTGGAACGCCTTGCGCGTCTGCGCGGTGGGGTTGCCGTTCCGGGAGCGGAGCACCAGCACCGTGACGACGATGATCAGCAGCGGCACGCCGATCACCGGGTGATCGAAGGCCAGGGCGATCAGGTAGATCAGGATCTCGCCGGCGCCGTCTCCGCCACCATCCCGCGAGCCATCGTCCGACGAAGGTCCGGTGTAGTGCTCGCCGCCGCCGCCGCGCGCCAGCGCCGCGGCCGCAAAGAAGAGGAGGGGCGCCAGCAGCAGCAATCCGCGCGCATGGCGATAGAGGAGCGTCCGGCCGTGGTGCATGGCCTGGCACTGTACCCAATTCCGGCTTGCCAGCGCCCCCAGGGCCCGTCTCTAAATCGCCCCCCACTTCACGAAAAGGGGCGTCACCGTCATGGCCGAGTTCCGGGTGGAAGCGAAGGGGGCGGTGGAGGTCTGGACGATCGACGGCGAGGCGCGGCGCAACGCGATCAGCCGAGCCATGCTCGGCGAGTTCGAGGGGCACCTGGCCCGGGTGGGGAGCGGGGCGGCCGTCCGGGCCGTGGTGATCACCGGGGCAGGGGACAAGGCGTTCTGCGCCGGGGCGGACCTCAAGGAGCGGGCCACCATGTCCGAGCCCGAGGTGCGCGCCTTCCTGGAGGGGCTGCGACGGGCCCTGCGCACCCTGGAGCGCTCCAACTGCGTCTTCATCGCGGCGATCAACGGCTCGGCGTTCGGCGGCGGGACGGAGCTGGCCCTGGCCTGCGATCTGCGCGTGGCGGCGCCGGGGGCGGAGCTGGGGCTGACGGAGGTGAAGCTGGGGATCATCCCGGGCGGCGGCGGCACCCAGCGGCTCTCGCGGCTGATCGGCCAGGCACGGGCGAAGGATCTGATTCTCACCGGACGGCGGGTGAGCGCGCCGGAGGCCTTCACCTTCGGGCTGGTGAACCGATTGGCGCCGGAAGGGCAGCTCTTGCCCACGGCGCTGGCCCTGGCGGACTCCGTGGTGGACGGCGCGCCGCTCGCGGTGGCCGCGGCGAAGCACGCGGTGGACGAGGGGCTGACGCTGGGCCTGGACGAAGCGCTGGCCCTGGAGCACCGCCACTACGAGACGGTGCTCAAGTCCGAGGACCGGGTGGAAGGGCTCAAGGCTTTCGCCGAGAAGCGCAAGCCCAGCTACCGCGGCCGGTAGGCCTCCCGGACCTGAAGCCTGCCGCCCCCGCTCAGCCCGAGCGAAGTCGAGGGCCCCCGCTGGTAGGGACCCTCGCCCGTGGGGCCCTCGACTTCGCTCGGGCTGAGCGATGCCTCAAGTTCGGCCTTGAATGGTCCGCCTAAGCTCGGGCTACGCCCGGGCCTCCTGGCCCTGCTCGATCTTCATGGTGGCGCGGTCCATCAGCTCGCGGGCCTTGTCCTTCACCTCGGCGCGCAGCTGCACGCCGGTCTTCGGGGCGAAGGCGAGCGCGGCGATGCCGCCGGCCACCAGCCCGAGCAGGAAGAGGGACGCGCTGCCGGCGGCCGCGCGGCCGGGGCGGTGCTGGGTGAGCCCGGCCTTGTTGAGCCAGTACTCCCGGTCCCACTCGATGTCCTTGAGGTTCTTGCGGAGGAACTTGGAGACGTCGCTGTAGAGGTTCTTGAGGACGTAGCCTCGGTAGAGGTCGCTGAGCATGGCTCCTGCCTTTCTCATGGGTTGGCCCTTCCGGTGGCGCGCTGGCCACTGCTCTCCAAGGTAGGGATCGACCGTCCAGGCGACACCCCCGCCACTTGAAAGTGGCTGCTTGGGCAGCCAGCAGGCGTCTGGTATGCCCCGCGCCGCCATGTCCTTCGACGAGACGCTGAACAAGAAGATCTCCGAGGTCGAGCGGGGCGGAGCCCCGAAGTACCACGCGAAGAACCAGGAGGTCGGCAAGCTCTTCGCGCGCGAGCGCATCCGTCTGCTGCTCGACGCTGGCTCCTTCGTGGAGGAGGGCAAGCTCGCCAACAACCTGGACGCGGAGCTCCCGTCCGACGGGGTGATCACCGGCCTGGGGAAGATGGACGGCCGGCCGGTGGCGGTGATGGCCAACGACTCGACCGTGAAGGCCGGGAGCTGGGGCGCGCGGACGGTGGAGAAGATCCTGCGCATCCAGGAGACGGCCCGCCAGAACCGGGTGCCGCTGCTCTACCTGGTGGACTCGGCGGGCGCGCGGATCACGGATCAGGTGGAGATGTTCCCGGGCCGCCGCGGCGCGGGGCGGATCTTCTACAACGAGGTCCACCTCTCCGGCCTGGTGCCGCAGATCTGCCTCTTGTTCGGCCCGTCCGCGGCAGGCGGCGCCTACATCCCGGCCTTCTGCGACATCGTGGTGATGGTGGAGGGCAACGCCTCGATGTACCTGGGCAGCCCGCGCATGGCGGAGATGGTGATCGGCGAGAAGGTCACCCTGGAGGAGATGGGCGGCGCGCGCATGCACTGCAGCGTCTCCGGCTGCGGGGACGTGCTGGTGAAGACCGAGGCGGAGGCGATCGAGGTGGCCAAGCAGTACCTGCGCCTGTTGCCCAGCAACTTCACCCAGCCGCCGCCCGTTGTCGCCGCGCGCCCGCCCAAGGCCTCCGGCAAGAAGGTGTCGGAGATCATCCCGGCGGATCAGAACAAGCCGTTCGACATCTACGCCCTGATCAACGAGCTGGTGGACGAAGGGACCTTCTTCGAGGTGAAGAAGCTCTTCGCGCAGGAGCTGGTCACCGGTCTGGCCCGGATCGACGGGCGCACGGTGGGGATCATCGCCAACCAGCCCAAGTACAAGGGCGGCGTCCTCTTCGTGGACTCGGCGGACAAGGCGGCGCGCTTCATCTGGCTGTGCGATGCCTTCAACGTGCCGCTGCTCTATCTGGCGGACGTGCCGGGATTCATGATCGGCACCAAGGTGGAGCGCGCGGGGATCATCCGGGCGGGCGCGAAGATGATCTGCGCCGTCTCCGAAGCCAGCGTGCCCAAGATCTCGGTGGTGGTCCGCAAGGCCTACGGGGCGGGGCTGTACGCCATGAGCGGGCCCGGCTTCGCGCCCGACTGCACGCTCGCGCTGCCGCAGGCGATGATCGCCGTGATGGGGCCGGAGGCGGCGGTGAACGCCGTCTACTTCAACAAGATCCAGGAGAAGCCCGAAGGGCCTGAGCGCAACGCGTACGTCCAGAGCCTGCGGGACGAGTACAAGGCGGACGTGGACATCTACAAGCTCGCCTCCGAGCTGGTGGTGGACGAGATCGTCCCCGGGGACAGCCTGCGCGCCGAGCTGGCGCGCCGCTTCGCGCTGTACGCCACCCGGTTCGCCCCGCGGGCGGAGAAGAAGCACGGCGTCCTGCCGGTTTAGCCTGCTATAAGGTCGTTCTGCGAATGGACCTCACGCTCCCCGAAAGCCACCGCGCGCTCCAGGCCTCCCTCCGCGACTTCTGCGAAGCCAAGGTGAAGCCCTTCGCGCGCAAGTGGGACGCCGAAGAGACCTTCCCCATGGAGGTGGTCAAGGAGCTCGGCGCGCTCGGCGCGCTGGGGATCCTGGTCTCCGAGGAGTTCGGCGGCGCGGGGATGGACGCGCTCGCGGTGGCGGTGGCGGTGGAAGAGGTCGCCCGGTACGACGGCTCGCTCGCGCTCACGGTGGCCTCGCACAACGGCCTCGGCACCAGCCACATCCGCGTGTTCGGCAACGAGGCGCAGAAGAAGCGCTACCTCCCCAAGCTGGCCACCGGCGAGTGGCTGGGCGCCTGGGGGCTCACCGAGCCGGGCTCCGGCTCGGACGCGGCGGGGATGAAGACCACCGCCGTGCGCCACGGGGACACCTGGGTGCTCAACGGCGCCAAGATGTTCATCACCCAGGGCACGGTGGGTGACGCCTTCGTGGTGCTCGCGCTCACGGACCCGTCCAAGAAGCAGAAGGGGATCACCGCCTTCATCCTGGAGCGGGGCTGGAAGGGCTTCTCCCAGCGGGCGATCCACGGAAAGCTCGGCATGCGCTCCTCGGACACCGCGGAGCTGGTGATGGAGAACGTGGAGGTCCCGGACTCGCAGCGGCTGGGCGAGGTGGGGCGCGGCTTCATCGACACCCTGAAGATCCTGGACCGCGGCCGGATCACCATCGGCGCGCTCTCCGTGGGGCTGGCGCGCGGGGCGCTCGAGGAGTCGGTCACCTACTCCAAGGACCGCCAGGCCTTTGGCCAGCCCATCTCCGAGTTCCAGGCCCTGCGCTGGATGATGGCGGACATGAAGACGGAGCTGACCGCGGCGCGGCTGCTGGTCCACCGCGCGGCGCGCCTGGCGGACGCGGGCAAGCCGTACTCCCGCGAGGCCTCCATGGCCAAGCTCTTCGCCTCGGAGATCGCCACCCGGGCCTGCAACAAGGCGGTGCAGATCCACGGCGGCTACGGCTACACGCGGGAGTTCCCGGTGGAGCGCTACCTGCGGGACGCCAAGCTCTGCGAGATCGGCGAAGGGACCAGCGAGATTCAGCGGGGGATCATCGCCCGCGAGGTGCTCAAGAGCTGATGAACCCCTCCCTGCTGGAAGACATGGGGCTGCGCGCGCGGGACACCGGCGCGGGGCTCGAGGCCGAGCTGGATCTCGCGTCCGTGCTGGTCAACCCGCTCACCCGCCGGCCGGTCACCAAGGTGGTCTTCACGGTGATGGAGGATCGCCTGCTGGTGATCGATCCCCCGGAGCTGGTGGGGACGCCGCCCTTGAGCCTGGCGCGCGTGGAGCGGGCCTCGGATCTCGAGCAGTCCATCTCCGCCGCCTTCAACGAGCACATCCTCCACGTGCAGCGCCGCTCGGCGGATCTGCAGGCGCTGGGACTCTCCCCGCGGGTGGAGCCGGAGACGCTCCAGCTCTCGGCCGAGGTCGCGTCCGGCGCGTTCCGCTGCGTGATCGCCACCGACAAGCGGGGCAACTTCCGGGTGGCGCGGGCCTTCCGCGGCAACCAGGAGCTGAACGCCTCGGGCACGCAGGCCTTCGAGCTCTCCGAGTTCCGGGAGCACGCGGCGCTCGCCGGCTACCTGCAGGCGCTCTTCGCCGAGCCCCATCCGCAGGAGTCCCCCGCCGCGGCGAGCGAGAAGCCAGTCACCTTTGGCGAGATCGCCGTGCGCTTCGGCGGGAACGCGCTGCTGCCCCCCAAGAGCTCCTTGGAGATCCTGGTGGAGCTCTCGGTGGAAGGCGCGCGGTACCGCTTCGCGGCGGCGCGGGTCACCGGGCGCTCCTTCCGCGGCCTGCTCGCGGGCTCCGCCGGCAAGGTCTGGGCGGAGCGGTTCGAGCTCGATCAGTTCCCGGGCGTTGAGCGGCTGGTGTCCCAGCTGCTCAACGTGGCGCCCGAGGCCGTGAAGGTGCTGGGCTGGCGGTGAGCGCTTCCAACACGCTGGCCGAGCGCGTGCTGGCGGGAGACATCCGCTCGGCCTCGCGGCTGATGCGCTTCGTGGATGATGGCGAGCCCGCCGCCACGGCCGCGCTCCAGGCGCTCTTCCCGAAGACCGGCCGCGCGTACGTGATCGGGATCACCGGCTCCCCCGGGGCGGGGAAGTCCACGCTCACCAACCGGCTGATCGCGCAGTACCGCGCGGCCGGGAAGACGGTGGGGGTGATCGCCGTGGATCCCACCAGCCCGTTCACGGGCGGGGCGATCCTCGGCGATCGGATCCGGATGCAGGATCACGCCACCGACCGCGGGGTCTTCATCCGCTCGCTGGCCACCCGCGGCAACCTGGGCGGGCTCTCCCGCGCCACCGGGGACTGCATCCGGGTGATGGACGCGATGGGCCGGGACGTGATCTTGGTGGAGACGGTGGGGGTGGGCCAGGACGAGATCGACATCGCCCAGATGGCGCACACCACGATCGTCGTCCTCGTCCCCGGGATGGGGGACGACATCCAGGCGATCAAGGCGGGGATCCTGGAGGTCGCGGATCTCTTCGCGGTGAACAAGGCGGACCTGGACGGCGCGGACCGCACCGTGCGCGAGCTCCGGGCAATGCTCGAGCTGCGCCACGCGGTGAAGGCGCCGCCTCTGGACCACGACGCGCACCACCGGATGGTGCGGGCGAAGGCGGAGGGGCGCGCCGCGGAGGTGCCGGCGAACACCGGTCCGGTGGAGTGGGAGCCGCCGATCCTCAAGGTGGTGGCGGCGAAGGGGCAGGGCGTGCAGGAGCTGGTGGACGGGATCGCCGCGCACCGCGCGCATCTGGAGTCCACCGGCGAGCGGGCGGCCCGGGAGCAGGCGCGGGCGGCGGCCCAATTCGTTGCGCTCCTGCGCGAGCGGCTCTTGCGAAGCGCGCTGGTCCGGCTGGAGCGGGAGAAGGGGCGCTTTGACGAGGTCGCCGCGCGGATCGCCCGGCGGCAGGCGGACCCCTATGCCCTCGCGGACGAGCTCGCGCGCCAGCTCTCGACCGAGTGACGAGCGAGCGGGTGAGCCACCTACATGTGCGCGAGTAGCGCCTCCGGGGACGGCGCGGAACCGGTGCTAGGCTTGAGCGCAGCGAACGGCCTCCAATCTTCACGAGCGCACGGGAGCTTCGTGGGCGGACGAGAGAAGAGCGAGCGGCTCACCCCAGACGAGCGCGTGGCCGCGCTGGAGACGAAGCTGCTCGTGTCCTTCCCGGACCGGGCGCTCGGGCTCGCGGCGGTCACCCACAAGAGCTACGCCAACGAGCACCGCGAGGAGAGCGGCAGCGACAACGAGCGGCTGGAGTTCTTGGGGGACGCGGTGGTGGATCTGGTGATCAGCCACCGGCTGATGGAGCGCTTCCCCAAGGCAACGGAGGGCGAGCTCTCCAAGCTGCGCGCGCTGATCGTCAACGAGGAGGGGCTGGCGAAGGTGGCCCGCACCGTGGGGCTGGGGCAGATCCTCCTGCTCGGCCGCGGCGAGGAGCTCACCGGCGGGCGGGACAAGAACTCGGTGCTGGCGGACGCGCTGGAGGCGGTGATCGGCGCGGTGTACCTCTCCGCTGGCCTGCCCAAGGTGATGGAGCTGGTGGACCGCCACTTCGGCGAGGCGCTGGACGGCGTGGCGGATGGGCGCAGCGGCTACGACTACAAGACGCGGCTTCAAGAGACGGTGCAGGTGAAGCACAAGGTCTCGCCGCGCTACCGGGTGATCGCCGAGAGCGGCCCGGACCACGAGAAGATCTTCGAGGTCGAGGTGACGATCGGCCACGAGCCGTACGCGCGGGCGCGCGGGCGGAGCAAGAAGGAGGCGGAGCAGGCGGCGGCGCGAGACGCGCTGACCCGGCTCGCCGAAGACGGCAAGACCTGAACGAAGCGCCCTTGAATCCGCTTGGGTTGTGCTGCGGCGGCGCGTAAGTTCCGCCCGCGTCTTGCGTTCAAGGAGCCTCGTCCCATGAAGCGCCCCGGCCTCGCAGTCGCTGCCCTCACTGCCCTCTGTGCCTCCGCCGCGCTGGCCCAGGCGCCCGCCAAGAGCGTGGGGAAGTGGACGAAGGCGGCGCTGGAGGGCAAGGAGCTCTACGCCACGCTGCGCACCAGCGAAGGCGAGATCGTGGCGCGGCTCTTCTCCAAGGACGCGCCCAAGACGGTGGCCAACTTCGTGGGGCTGGCGGCGGGGGAGAAGGAGTGGACCCACCCCACCACCGGCGTCACCTCCAAGAAGCCGCTCTACGACGGCACCGTCTTCCACCGGGTGATCCCCCAGTTCATGATCCAGGGCGGCGATCCGCTGGGCGCCGGCGTGGGCGGCCCCGGCTACAAGTTCGAGGACGAGCTCAACAGCGGCCGCGGGTTCGACAAGCCGGGCCTCTTGGCCATGGCCAACTCGGGGCCGAACACCAACGGCTCGCAGTTCTTCATCACCGTGAAGGAGACGCCCTGGCTCAACGGCCTGCACACGCTCTTTGGTGAGGTGGTGAGCGGCTACGACGTGGCCGTGAAGATCTCCCAGGTCTCCAAGGACGCGCAGGACAAGCCCACCAAGGCCGTGGTCGTGCGGACGATCGAGATCTCGGACAAGGCGCCCAAGGGCGTGAAGGTCGAGCAGCCCAAGAAGACCGCCGCGGCGCCCGCCGCTCAGCAGTGATTCGGTAGGAACCTCGCAGGACAAGAATCCGGAGACACCATGGGGATGATGGAAGAGGCCCGCGCCGGCCAGGAGCTGTTCGCCACCTTCGACACCACCGAAGGGAAGATCGTGGTCCGGCTGTTCGCCAAGGACGCGCCCAAGACGGTGGAGAACTTCGTGGGGCTGGCCACCGGGGAGAAGGAGTGGGTCCACCCGGCCACGGAGGAGAAGAAGAAGGGCGTGCCGCTCTACGACGGGACGATCTTCCACCGCTGCATCAAGGAGTTCATGGTGCAGGGCGGTGACCCGCTCGGCCGCGGCACCGGCGGTCCCGGCTACAAGTTCGAGGACGAGTTCGGCAGCGGCCGCAAGTTCGACCGGCCGGGCCTGCTCGCCATGGCCAACGCCGGCCCCAACACCAACGGCTCCCAGTTCTTCATCACCGTGGTCCCCACGCCGTGGCTCAACAACAAGCACACGATCTTCGGCGAGGTGGTGAAGGGCCAGGACGTGATCGAGCGGGTGGCCAACGTGGTCCCCAAGGGCGCGCAGGACCGCCCGAAGACGGACGTGAAGGTGAACAAGCTGTCCATCACCAAGGAAGCGCCCTAAGGCCCTTCCGCTTGCAGAGACCATGGGGTCCCCAGTAGGAGGGCCCCCAGACCACCTTCTCCCATGGCCCGCCCCCCTTCCTCCGGCGGCGCCCGCTCACCCGCTCGCAAGGGCCGCTCCCACCGGAGCGGCTTCGCCGCGCTGATCGGCCGTCCCAACGTCGGCAAGAGCACGCTGCTCAACCGCCTCACCGGCGCCAAGCTGGCGATCGTCTCGCCCAAGCCGCAGACCACCCGCAACCGGATCATGGGGGTGGTGACGCGGCCTGAAGGCCAGCTGGCCCTGCTGGACACGCCCGGCATCCACCAGGCCAAGGGCGAGCTCAACCGCCGCATGGTGGACGTGGCCCTGCGCGCGGCGCACGAGGTGGAGCTGGTGCTCTTCCTGGTGGAGCCGCCGGTGGGGCCCCGGGAGGGCGAGGTGGAGGTGGGTGAAGAGGAGCCGCTCCCGGTCCGGATGGAGGTGGGGGAGGGGAACCGCTTCATCCTCGAGTCGCTCAAGAAGACCGGCAAGCCCACGCTGCTGGTGATCAACAAGATCGACAGCGTGCCCAAGCCGCTCTTGCTGCCACTGATCGCGCTCTACCAGCAGGAGTTCCCCTTCGTGGAGGTGATGCCGATCTCCGCGCGGACGGGGGACGGGCTGGACGAGCTCTTCGCGGCGGTGCTCGCGCACCTGCCCGAGGGCCCGCCGATGTTCGACGAGGACGTCCTCACCGATCAGGCCGAGCGGACGCTGGTGGCGGAGTACGTGCGGGAGCAGGTGCTGCGCCACTGCCGGCAGGAGATCCCGTACTCGGCGGCGGTGGTGGTGGATCACTTCGACGAGTCCGAGCGCGACCGCAAGGAGGACAAGCCCACCGCCGGCCTCTCCGGCCTGGTGCGGATCGAGGCCTCCATCTTCGTGGAGCGGGACAGCCAGAAGGCGATCGTCATTGGCAAGAAGGGGCAGATGCTCAAGACGATCGGCACGGACGCGCGCAAGGCGGTGGAGCGGCTTTTGGGCACCCACGTCTTCCTGTCGCTGCGGGTCCGGGTGGAGCCGCGCTGGAGCGAGCGGGCGGACGCGCTGCGGAAGCTGGGGTACGACGAATGAAGCCGCTGGTAGCGATCGTCGGCCGGCCCAACGTGGGCAAGTCCACGCTCTTCAACCGCCTGGTGAAGCGGAAGCTGGCGATCGTGGAGGACGTCCCCGGCGTCACCCGGGACCGCCACTACGCGGACGCCGAGTGGGGGGATCGCGAGATCACCTTCATCGACACCGGTGGCTTCCTGATCAAGGAGACGGACGCGCTGCTCAACGAGGTGCGCGCGCAGGCGCAGCTCGCCGTGGAGGAGAGCGACGTGGTCCTCCTCGTGGTGGACGCGCGCGCCGGCCTCACCGCCGCGGACGAGGAAGTCGCCCGCTACCTGCGCAAGAGCGGCAAGCCGATCGTGCTCGCGGTGAACAAGGTGGACACCTCCAAGCACGCGGATGACACCTTCCTGCCGGACTTCCACCGGCTCGGCTTCCCGCGCACCTTCGCGGTCTCCGCGGAGCACGGCCTGGGCGTGGAGACGATGCTGGGCGAGCTGCTGGATCTGCTACCCCCGGCGCCCCCGCCGGCGGAGCCGCCCCCCGAGGACGAGACCGAGGAGCAGCGCGCGGAGCGCGAGGCCAAGGCGCCCATCCGGCTGGCGATCATCGGCCGGCCCAACGTGGGCAAGAGCACGTTGGTGAACGCGCTGCTCGGCAAGAAGCGGGTGATCGCCAGTGACGTGGCGGGCACCACGCGGGACCCGATCGACAGCGCGCTCACCTTCGGCGGCAAGGAGTTCATCCTCACCGACACCGCGGGGATCCGCCGCCGCAAGGCGATCCTGGAGAAGTTCGAGCAGTATGCGGTCTTCTCCGCCTTGCGGATCGCCGAGGACAGCGACTGCGCGGTGCTGCTGCTGGACGCCACCGAGGCCGGCGTGGATCAGGACGCCAAGCTCGCCGGCGTGGTGGAGGAGAAGGGCCGCCCGCTGGTGATCGTGGTCAACAAGTGGGACCAGGTCCGCGGGACCCAGAAGGAGAAGGCGGTCCGCGACGAGCTCAAGTACCAGCTGGACTTCGTCTCCTACGCGCCCATCCTCTTCACCTCCGCGCTGGAGGGCACCAAGATCGAGAAGATCCTCGAGCTGGCGCAGCAGCTGGTGGCCATGTCGCGCACCCGCGTGCCCACGCCCCAGCTCAACCGCCTGCTGGAGAACGTGATCTCCAACCACCCGCTGCCCTTCGCCAACGGGAAGGCGCTGCGGATCTATTACATCGCCCACGTGAGCAGCTCGCCGCCGACCTTCGCGCTCACCTGCAACCGCCCCACGGACATCCCCGAGCGGTACAAGCGGTACCTGATCAACCAGCTGCGCAAGACGTTCGACCTGCGCGTGCCGATCCGGCTCTTGTTCCGCGAGCGACCCGGCAAGGCCCAGCGCGCGTCCCGCCCCATCCCGCGCAAGCAGCAGGAGCAGAAGCGCAAGCGGCGCCGCCAAGAGCGGTAAACCGTGCACCCCGAGCGAAGTCGAGGGGCGCCGGTTCGCGCCCTCTTCGATCAGCTAGGCGAGAGAGGTTTGCGAGACCCCCGACGGCTGAGTCGCAGGCCGAAGAGAGATCGCGTTCGCCCTCGCCGCTCGAGGGCGCGGGCACAGGGCTCTTAGGGACCGGGAAGAGGAAAAGGGCGCGCTCGGCGTGCACGCATGGGTCCCGCGGAGGGGCGCTCTGGCCGCGGTGGGTTGCCGTGCCTCCGCTCGGAGGCTTCCGGGCGCTCGCGGGCCGCGCCCCGCTCGTTGTGGGGAAGTCCTTCATGCTGGCGTCATGAAGAACTTCCCCACAAAGGAATTCTGTCGCGCCGCGAGGTCGGAACCGGCGCACTGTCGCGGCGCCCTGGCCAGACGGGCGAAAAGATGAACGAACGTTCGTTCGTTCGATCCATGAACGAACGTTCGTTCATCTTTTCCAGCGCCCGGGGGTGGCCCCAGGAGTTTCGCCCCAGTGCGAGCGCCCACTGCCGGGAGCAAGGCACGGCAACCCACCGCGGCCAGAGCGCCGCTCCGCGGGCCCCATGCGCGCACGGCGAGCGCGCCCCTTTCCTCTTCCCGGTCCCCAAGAGCCCTGTGCCCCCGTCAGCCTGAGGTGGAGGAGCCTCACTCCTCCTGCCGCAGCGTCTTCTCGAACCGCACGTCCCCGCTCGCCGGATCCAGGAAGCGCACGGTGACGGCGTCCGCGGCGGGATCCAGCGTCAGCGTGGTGGCCGCCGGCGTCCCGGTGCAGAACTCGAACTGCGCCTTGGGGAAGGCCAGCTCCTTGTTCTCCGGCGTGGACTCCCAGAGCAGCGCGGCGGGGTTGTTGCCGTTGCCGCCCGGCCCCACGGCGATCTCCCAGAGCCTGCGGCGCGGGCCTTCCCGCTCCACGCGGTGGACGAGCCCCAGGTGGAAGTCCCCGGTGAGGAACCAGACGTTGGGGATGTCATCGATGGACGCGAGCAGCGCCTCGCGCTGGGCCGGGTAGCCCTGCCAGCGGTCCTGCAGCGCCGCCCAGAGCTGCCCCGGGAACGCCGCGATCGGCACGGAGTTGAGCACCAGCTTGAAGTGCGCGGTGCTCCGGGCGAGGCCGCGCTGCAGCCACGCGAGCTGCGCCTGGCTCAGGTAGGTGGCGTCAGGCGTCTCGCGGGTGGAGGGGCGGCGCTCGGTGCGGCTGTCGAGCACGAAGAGCTCCGCGGTGCGTCCCCAGCGGTAGCTGCGCCAGAGCCGGCCGTCTGGCGCGGGCTCCACCGGGAGCGCCTCGTAGAACGCGCCCCGCGCGGTGGCGAACAGGGCAGGGGGGATCTGCTCCGGATCGAAGTTGTTGAAGAACTCGTGATCATCCCAGATGGGGTACCAGCCCACCTGGCCGAGCAGCGCCCGGTAGCCGGGGTCCTTCAGCGTGCGCTGGTAGTTGGCGCGGAAGTCGGCGAGCGAGGTGGCGCCATCGTTGTACGAGACGTCCCCGAGGTGGACGAAGAGATCCACCGGCTCCGCCGCGGTCCGCGACAGCGCGGTGTACGGCATGAAGCGGAAGTGCGTGCAGGTGCTGGCACCCACGGTCAGCGGGGCCGCCCAATCATCCGGCCAGGCGGTGCGGAAGCGGCCGAGCGGGCTGCGCGAGGAGGGGAGGGCGCCCTCGTCCCCGCGGAAGAACGCGTAGCGGTACCAGGTGGCCGGGGCGAGGCCCCCGACCGCGAGCTTGGTGTAGCCGCCAGGACCCGGCGAGGCGGGCAGGTCGTGCACCAGCGCCACCTGGCCAGGGCGCTCCGGCAGCTCGCGCCACACGCGCAGGCGCAGCGGGCCCGCGCCTGCGTCGTGTACCCAGAGCAGCGCTCCAGCGTTGGTCATCTCGCCGGCCTGCACCCCCAGGGCGAAGGCGGCCGCGTCCTCGGCGATCGCCAGGGGATCGAACGCCGTGGTCCGCGCGAGATCGTAGGCGTCTGGATCGATCTCCCGCTGCCCGTGCGGCGTGGGCGCGGCCCCGCACCCCAGCTCGAGCAGCGGCAGGCCGGAGAGCGCCAGCCCGGCGGTGAGGAGATCTCTGCGCGTGGGGCCGCTCATGGTCCACCAAACCGCAGCCCCACGCAGAGCAGGAAGCCGCGCCCCACCGGGAACGCGGTGCTGGAGAACGTGAAGCCGTAGCGGGCCTCCAGCCCGGCGTACGCGTTCGTCCAGAACGGGACGATCACCCCCACCGCCACCGCGCCGCCCAGGTCGTACTGCACGTCAAATCCGCTGGGGGCGAAGCGCTCGCCGGTCACCACCACCGAGCCGTAGGGGACGGCGGTGCCGAGATCCAGCCGGTACTGCAGCCCCAACCCGACCGAGGAGATGGACGCGGAGATCGTCCCCCCGGAGGAGAGGGGGATCCGGTGGAAGGACTGATCCGCCCGGAGCTCGAAGGCCACCTGCCGCCAGGGCGCCACGGAGGTCTGGAACGCCAGCGCCGGCCCGGCGTACAGGGGAATGCCCGGGAGAGAGGCGCCTCCGCCAATGCCGATCAGCCACTGCGGCGCGGCGGCCGCCGGGCCGCAGAGCGTGGCCAGCAGCAGGAGCAGCGCGGGGCGATGCAGGGCGGGCCGCACGGGGCGATCGTTAGCCCGCCACCCCGGATTTCCCGAGGGATTTCCGCGCCGATTCGATTGACCCGGGTAGCGCGCCTCCGTACATTGCGCCGCCTTTTTCATCAGGCTTTCGCCAGAGGGGTTCTACGAGCGTGGCTGCTGACAAGTTGACGAAGAAAGAGCTCCGCGCGCCGGACGCCTTCCAGAAGGCGGGCGCCGAGGCTCGGGGTTGGATCGGACAGCACGAGAAGACCGTGGTCCTCCTCGTTGGCGCGCTGGTGCTCGTCGGCGGCGGGGTGGGGCTGGCGAGCTTCCTCTCCACCCGCGGCGAGGAGCGCGCGGGGCGGGCCCTCTCCGAGGCGTTGAAGGTGATGGAGCGCCCGGTCCAGGCCCAGGGCCTGCCGGAGCCGGGGAACGACGCCGCGCCCTTCAAGTCGGAGAAGGAGAAGGCGGAGGCGGTGCAGAAGGCGCTCGTGCAGTTCCGCACCGAGTACAAGGGCTCGCGCGCCGCGGCCACCGCGGCCCTCCCGCTGGCGCAGGCCGAGTACAAGCTGGGCAACTACGACCAGGCGCTCGGCTCCTACCAGGAGTACGTGAAGCACGCCTCCCCCGACGAGCCCCTGCGCGCCACCGCGCTCGAGGGCACGGGGTACGCCTACGAGGCCAAGGGCCAGCTCAACGAGGCGATGGCCGCGTTCGAGCAGCTCGCCCGCGAGAACAAGACCGAGTTCCTCAACGCCATGGGCCTCTACCACCAGGCCCGGATCCTCATTCAGCAGAACAAGAAGGAGGAGGCCGCGCGCCGGCTCTCGGAGATCCCGGACGCCGCGCCTGACTCCGCCGCAGCCCGCATGGCGAAGGAGCGGCTCGCCGTGCTCGTGTCCGAAGGCGTGCCCCTCCCCGTGAAGGCCCCCAAGTCCCCCTCCGTGGACGCGGGCCAGTAGAGAAGGTCCCCATGCTCTCGCGCCTCCGCTCCGTCCGCCGCGCCGCGGCCGCCCTGTCGGTGGCGGCGCTGTGCGGCTGCAGCACGCTGTCGCTCCACAACGACCCCATGGCGCCCAGCTCGGCCGGGGATGACTCCCGCGCCGTCCCCATCCAGCTGTTCGACGTGGAGTGGTGGAAGCCGCTGGTCGCCGCGCAGATGTGGGACTACGCGCCCCGCGAGCTCGCCACGCCCGCGGTGGACCCGGACACCGGGCGGATCGTGGTGGGGACGCGGGACTTCTACATCCGCAGCTTCGATCCCGAGGGCAACCTCGAGTGGAGCGTGAAGACCTACGGCTCGTTCAGCGCGGGCGGGATGATCAAGGACGGCGTCCTCTACATGCCCGGCGGGGACGGCACCCTCTACGCGCTGGACGCGCGGACCGGCGAAGAGCGCTGGAAGTACGCGAGCGGCGAGGAGCTGGCCACCATCCCCGTCCTCGCGGACGGCAAGGTGCTGGTGGCCTCGCAGAACGACACGCTCTACGCGGTGGACGCGAAGACCGGGAAGTGGGTCTGGCAGTACAAGCGCGATCCGCCGCCCGGCTTCACCATCCGCGGGATGTCCACCCCCACCGTGGCCAACGGCAAGGTGTACCTGGGGTTCTCGGACGGCGTGCTGGCCGCGCTGGAGCTGAAGGACGGCGTGGCCAAGTGGGAGCGCTCGCTCTCCGGCGGCGTGGGCGCGTTCCTGGACGTGGACACCCAACCCCTGGTGGACGACGCCGGCCGCCTCTTCGTGGCCTCCTACAAGGACGGCGTGTTCGCGCTCAACGCCGAGAGCGGGGACGTGGTCTGGCAGTCCGCCATCGCCGGGATCACCTCGCTGCTCGCCAAGGGCGATGTCGTCTTCGCCACCGGCGACGCGCGCGTCTCCGCCCTGCTCGCGGAGAGCGGCCGCTCCATCTGGTCCCTGGAGCTCAAGGGGCGGGCCGGCCGCATCCCCACGCTGGTGAACGGGCTGCTGCTGGTCCCCGCGGACGGCTCGCTGGTCTTCGTGGATCCGGCCACCGGCCACTCCAAGCTGGCGTGGGATCCGGGGCAGGGGATCTCCGCCGCGCCGCGCTTCGCCAACTCGCGGCTCTACGTGATCTCCAACAACGGCTCCCTCTTCTCGATGCGGCTCTCCGGGCGTGGCGGATGACCGTCAAGAAGGTCCGCGTCGTCGCGGCCCTGATCCCCGAGCCCAGCCACCCGGAGCGGTTCCTGGTCCAGCAGCGCCTCCCCGGGAAGAGCCGCGGGCTGCTCTGGGAGTTCCCCGGCGGCAAGGTGGAGCCGGGCGAGTCGGACGAGGCGGCCCTGGCGCGCGAGTGCCGCGAGGAGCTCGCGGTGGAGCTGACCGTGGGCGCGCGGCTCTGGGAGACCGAGCACAGCTACCCGGATCTCACGGTGACGCTGGTGCTCCACGCCGCCGCGCTCGCGGGCGGCGAGCCCAAGCCGCTCGGGGCCCAGGAGCTCCGCTTCCTCACCCCCGCGCAGATGCTGGCGCTGCCGTTCTGCGAAGCGGATCTGCCCCTGCTGCGCGCCCTGGCGGACGATCCGTCCCGCTTTCGCTGAGGCGGCTCGCGCGCTGCACGCTGGCGCTCGCGCTGCTCACCGCCACGCCCTGCCTCGCGCAGGAGGACGACGAGCCCGTGGGGCCTCGCGCCGCGGTCTGGATCCAGCCGGTGGCGCCGCTGGCCCTGTCCGTGCTGCTGCTGGAGAGCGGCCAGTACCACGTGCAGCTGCCGCTGGGCTTCAACGTGGCGCTTGGGCACACGCGCCGGCTCAACGCGGTGGCCGAGGCCACCTTCCTCCAGGGGCGCAACAACGACGGCGCCGAGGGCGAGCGGTTCTTCTACCGGGGCTCGCTGGCGTCGTTGGGCGCCTCCTACGCCTTTCCGCTCACCGAGCGGGTGAGCTTCTTCCTGCAAGGCAAGGCCCTCTTCGGGGTGGTGGGCTGGTCGCTCGAACCCGCGGAGGCCGGGCGGGCGGGCACCGGCGTCTCCTGGCAGCTCGGCCCCTCTCTGGATGCCGGGCTCCAGCTGGTCTGGGGGCCGCTCTACGCGGCCGTCGTGCTCGGCGTGGGCGTCCAGTACTGCGCCGGCTGCGACGTGCGCAGCACCATCGCCTTTCCCCAGGGCTCCTCGGAGACCTCGGGCAGCGGGGTGAGGGCGATGGTGAACCCCAACCTCGTCCGCGTCGGCTACGCCTGGTAGCCTTCGGCGCCGTTTGGCGCGCGCATGATCCGGAACACCTTCCAGCACATCCCCGGCGTCGGCCCGTGGCGGGAGCGGGATCTCTGGGCGCGGGGGATCCTCGAGTGGTCCCACTTCCCGCCGCCGGAGGAGGGGATCTGCCTCTCCGCGGCCGGGGACCTCCGGGCGCGCGAGCGGATCGCCCTCTCCGAGCAGGCCCTGGCCCGCCAGGATCTCGCCGCGCTCGCCGCGCTCTTTCCGCCCCGCGAGCACTGGCGCCTGTATGACGCCTTCGCCGAGCGCGCGGCGTTCTTCGACATCGAGACGGACGGCAAGGAGCACCTGCGCCCCACCGTGGTCTCGGTCTTCGATTCGCAGGGGCTCCACGTCTTCATCCAGGGCCGCAACCTGGACGCGCTCCCGGAGCGGCTGGGGCGCAGCCCCATCTGGGTGACCTTCAACGGCACCGTCTTCGACGTCCCGGTCCTCCAGCGCCATTTCCCTGAGCTCCCCAAGCCGGTGGCGCACGTGGACCTGCGCTTCCTCTGCCGCCGGGCGCGCCTGCACGGCGGCCTCAAGTCCGTGGAGGAGGCGCTCGGCTTTGGCCGCCCCCCGCACCTCAAGGGCACCAACGGGAACGACGCGGTGCTGCTCTGGCGCGCGTACCAGCAGACGGGGGACGTGGAGGCCCTGCGCTTCCTCGTCGAGTACAACCTGTACGACGCGTTCGGCCTCCGCTCCGTGCTGGACGCGGCCTACAACCGCGTCTGCGACGAGCTCAACTGCGACGTCCCGCGGCGCGCCGTCTTCGAGCGCGGGGAGATCCTGTACGACGTCTCCAAGCTCCTGCTCGAGCTGGGGCCCACCGAGCGGGATTTGAAAGTGCTGGAGCGGCTGCGGCCGCAGGATCGGCAGCTCCGCGAGGCCGAGCTCTAGGCCTCCGGGGCGCCCAGGCGCTCGACCGCATCCGAGAGCTCCAACTCCAGCTCCAGCTCCAGCTCCCCGTCGTCCGCGCCACCCCGCCGCGAAGCGGGCGGCAGCTGCTCCACCCGCGCCACGGGCGGCGGGGCAGGGTGGATCTGGGGCTCGCTGGCGCAGACGCCCCGCGTGACGTCCTGGAACGGGTGCGGAGCGACCGCCACGCAGCTGGAGGGGAGCAGGAACAGGGTGATCAGGAGCGCAGCTCGGACAGGCAGGGGCCGCGCCCCTGAGCAAGTCACGTACCGAAGTGGGCAGGGCACGTGGATTCGCGGACCTGGACACCGCGTCGTCAACAAAACAGACAGCCGTTGGAGAGGGGGACTGTCTCCGGATTTCAGCCGATTGTCCTCAGTCCGGAGACACCCCCTGGATTAACCAGGACCCCATGAGCGGACTGTTCTTCGAGGACTTCGCGGTGGGGCAGACGCGCGAGCTGGGCGAGTGCTCCATCTCGCGCGAGGAGATCCTCGCCTTCGCCCGCCAGTTCGATCCGCAGCCCTTCCACCTGGACGAGGAGGCGGCCCGCCGCTCTCCGTTCGGCGGCCTGGTGGCGAGCGGCTGGCACACCGCCGCGCTCGCCATGCGCCTGGTGGTGGACTCCATGGGGCTCGACTCGGGCAGCCTCGGCTCGCCCGGCGCGGACGAGCTGCGGTGGCTGCTGCCGGTGCGCCCGGGAGATCGCCTGCGCCTGCGCACGGAGGTGATCGAGGTCACCCCCTCCCGCAGCAAGCCGGACCGCGGCAGCGTCCGGCTGCGCTACGAGCTGCGCAACCAGAATGGCGAGCCGGTGATGACGATGATCGGCATCGGCCTGTTTCGCCGCCGAACGGTCTAGGCGCGCCCAGTTCCCCCCGATGCCGCAGGTCGCTACCGCCGCCGCTTGCCGCGCTTCTTGCTCGGCGGCGGCGCCGGCTTCTGCCGCTCGCCGGCCACCGAGAACTCGAGCCGCTGCTCCGGCACCGGCTGCCCGCGGCCATCCAGCGCGGTGGCCCCGGTCTGCCCGTCGATGATCAGCGCGTAGCGGTAGCCCGTCTTCAGCGGCTCCGGGAAGCGGATCCGGTAGCGCAGCCCGTCCGCGCCCTCGTCCGCGGTGTCGTCCGAGACCACTGGGCGCTCGCTCTCGTCGTAGACGCGCACCCGGTAGTTCTGCAGCGGCAGCGAGGTGGCCAGCTCCAGCTCCTGCGTGCTCTCCACCTCGGGGCGCGGGCCGGCGGGATCGAACGTGAGCACCGCGCTGCCGCCGTCCGGGAACAGCGCTGAGACGGTGAGCTCCAGCTCCTCCACCGCGAGCTCGCCACCGCCATCCGCGCCGGCGTCCTCGCCCCCATCCTGGCGGGAGGGGAGGGCGCTGGGACAACCCGTGAGCAGGACGAGCAGGGAGAGCAGGGCGAGCGGGCGCATCCGCCCTCTGCTCTAGGAGACCGGCGGCGCCTTGCGCAAGGCCCAAAAGCCTTCAGCGCGGGCGGCGCCGGCGCAGGAGCACCTGCGCGAGGATCCCCGCGGCCACCCAGGCGAACGCGCTCGAGCCGCCCGCGCTGCAGCCCATCTCGCCCACCAGATCGTGCAGCGGGTTGTTCTCCACCTTCTGGAAGATCTCCGTGGATCGCCCCGCGTTGCCGGCGGCGTCCCGCGCCTCGGCGAGGAAGCCGTGGGCGCCGTCCTGCAGGGTGGTGGTGTCCAGGGGCAAAACCCAGGGCGCCCGGGTGACCTTGCCCACCGGCACGCCGTCCACCAGGAAGGTCACCTCGGCCACGCCCACGTCGTCGTTCACCAGGACCTCGAGCTCCACCGCGCCGTGGAGCGGCGAGTCGCTGTACGGCCCCACCCACGCCAGCCCGGGCGCCGTCACGTCCGGCCCGTTGCCCACGGGGGGCTTGCCGCTCACCGTCACCTGCGCGGCGGCGGAGAGCGTCCCCAGCGCCGCGGTGAGGGTGAAGGGCCCACCCTCGTCCGCCGCGGCGGTGAAGGTGCCGGCGGCGTCCACCGCGCCGCCGCCCTGGGCGGTCCAGGTCACCGACGGGGGCGTGGCGAGCACCGCGTTGAACTGATCGCGCCCCACCGCGGCGAAGCGCAGCGTGCCGCCCGGCGCCACCGTGGCGGTGCGCGGCTCGATCGCCAGGGCCTTGGGCATCGACTCCACGCGCACGTCCACGGCGCCGGTGGCGGTCTGGCCGCCGGCGTCCTTCACGGTCACCTCGAACCGGTAGTCCCCGGAGACGGAGAAGCTCACCGTGGTCAGCTTGGCGGCGTTGTTGCCGTTCTCCCCGAAGATCACTGGCGCGGGCGCGGTGAGCGCCACCCAGGTGTAGACCAGGTTCGCCTCTCCGCCGTCGTCCGCGGCCGTGGCGCGCAGGGTGACGGTCCGGTCCGTCACCGGGTTGGCGAGCGGGGCAGGGGCCTCGGTGAGGGTGGGTGCGTCCCCGGCGCCTACGGTGACGCTGGCCATGGCGCTCAAGCCGCCGATGCGGGCGATCACGCTGTGCGGCCCACCGGGGACGGCGCCGGCCTGGTAGACGCCCTGCGCGCTCAGGGCGCCGCCACCCGTGGTGGACCAGAGGACCGCGGGCTGCGGCGCCACCGGCGCGCCGAACTGATCCTGCACGCTCGCCGTGAAGGCCTGCGCCATGGTCGGCTTGAGCGTCACGGCGGCGGGCGAGACGACGACCGCGGTGAGCGCCTGGTTCACCGAGACGGTGACCGAGCTGGTGGCGGTGAGGTTCCCGCCGTCCTTCACCGTGGCGAGCAGCACGTAGGTGCCGGCCTTGGTGAAGGTGGCCACCGTGGCCCGCGCCGCGTTGGTCCCGTTGGCGCTGAACACCACCGGCGCCGGCGCGGTGGGCGCGGACCAGGAGTAGAGGAGGGCCGCCGCCCCGCCGTCGTCCGAGCCGAGCACCGAGAGCCCCACGCTCTTGCCGAAGACCGGGTCGTTCGCCGCGGTGGCGGGCTGCACCACCGTGGGCGGCGCGCCGGAGGAGATGGAGACGGTGGCGGTGCCCGTCTTCCCGCCGCCCGTGGCGGTGACGGTGAACGGGCCGCCGGTGACCGCGCCCGCCGTGAAGAGGCCCGCCGCGCTGATCGTCCCGCCGCCGGCCACCGTCCAGCTCACCGCCGGCTGCATCACCATGGGCGCGGCGAACTGATCCAGCCCGGAGGCGTTGAACTGCTGCGTCCCAGAGAGCGGGATCCCGGCGGTGGCGGGCGAGACGGAGAGCGAGGTCAGCACCGGGCTCACGTCCAGGTTGAGCGTGGCGGTGGTGACCTGGTTGCCCGCATCCTTGATCGAAACCTGAAGGGTGTACGCGCCCGCGCGGGTGAAGCTGGCGGTGACCGCCTTGGCGGCGTTGGTGCCATTGGCGCCAAAGGCCACCGGGCCGGGCGCGGAGACCGCGGACCAGCTGTAGGTGAGCGCGGCCTCGCCGCCATCATCCGCGCCGAGCACGCTCAGGCCCACGCTGCTGCCCAGCACGGGGTTGGCGTCCGCCCGCGGCGCCTGCGCCACCGTGGGCGCGCCACCGGCGCTCACCGTCACGCTCGCGGTGCCGGACTTGCCGGCCGCGGCAGCGGTGACCAGGTGCGGGCCGCCGAGCGTGGCGCCCGCGGTGAACAGCCCCGTCGCCGAGATCGTCCCGCCGCCGCTCACCGCCCAGGTGAAGGCCGGCGCGGGCGCCACCGAGGCGCCGAACTGATCCTGCGCCACGGCGTTGAACTGCTGGGTGGCGCTCTGGGCCACGCTGGCGCTCGAGGGGCTGACCGCCACCGCCGCCACCGCCTGGTTCACCACCACGCTCACCGAGCTGGTGACGGTCTGACCGGCGGCGTCCCGGATCCCCACCAGCAGCGTGTACGTCCCGGCGCGGCTGAACGTGGCCACGGTGCTCTTCGCCGCGTTGTTCCCGTTGCCGCTGAAGGCCACCACCGCCGGCGCCCCCGGCGCGGACCAGGTGTAGACCAGCGCCGCCTCGCCCCCGTCATCCGCGCCCAGCGCGGAGAGGGTGACCGTCTTGCCGGTGACCGGGTTGGCCGAGGCCGCGGCGGCCTGCGCCACCGAGGGCGGCGCGTTGGGGCCGCTGCTCACGGTCACCGCGAGCTGGGTGGTGGCGTCGTGATCTCCGCCGGTGTTCCCGTTGCCGTTGCAGGAGTTGCCGCTGGCGTTGATCGTGAGCGTGCCCGCGGTGGCCGGGGCGGTGAGCCGGAACTGCACGGTCACGCTGCCGCCGGAGAAGGTGAGGGGACTGGTCTGGTAGACCTCGCCGGCGATCACCGCGGTGTTCGCCGAGACCGCCGCGAGCACCGCCGCCGGGTTGGAGGCCCCGATGTTGATCCCCGCGCGCACGCCCGGCCCGCCGGTGAGCGTGAAGGCGTAGTTCCCCACCTCGCCCGGCTTGAGCGTGGAGGGGCCGGTGATCAGCGCCGTGGGCGCGGGCACGCCCGCGGCGATGGCGTGGCAGGTCCGGCAGGTGACCGCCGGATCCAACCCGGTGTAGCCCACGATCCCGCCCGCGTTGGCGAGCGCGCGGGGCGCGCCGGCGCCGGCGAGGAGAATGAAGGCGATCGCGAACGAGCGGAGCGGGCGGTGCGCCATGGGCTTGGAGGTTCCCCTCTACGGAAGGACGAGCGCGGAGTGCGGGTTGGCGCCGAACGGGTTGGTCGGCGCCTGGGACGCCGCCGCCAGGAAGGACCAGAACTGCTGCGCGGCCGGGCTGCCGGTGGGAAGGCCCACGGTGGCGCTGACCCGGCCGGTGGTGCCGACCTTCACCTTCTTGCCGAACACCGTGGTGGAGACGATCCGCGCGTGATCCGAGCCGGGCAGGCTGCGGGCGAAGTCCCCCACGATCGCGGTGGTGACGTTGCGGCCGGTGGCGGGGATCATCCGCGAGAGGAACGTCCGCAGCGCCGGGAGGATGGTGTTGGTCATCCGGGTGCGCACGCCCGAAGCGGTGGTGTCCCCATGGCTGTCCCAATCGAACGGCGTCACCGCGATCACCACCTTGGCGCCCGCGAGGATCATCAGCTCCGCCGCCAGCATCTGCGTCTGGAAGTTGGTGACCGCGGTGGTGGTGGTGGCCACGCCGTACGCGGTGGCCATGGTGGCGTAGTTGAAGGTGGCGGCCGGCTTCTGCAGCGCGGAGATGGCGGTGTCGTAGCCCTCCACCACGCTGCGCAGCGAGGCGGAGTTGGCGGTGAGCGCGCCGCTGCCCATCCCCCGGGTGGCGGTGAGCGCCGCCGCGGCGATCGTCCGGTCGGGGATGGTTGGATCCACCGCGCCGCCGCCGAGCGCGTTGATGGTGCTGCGCAGGTCGGTGATCGACTGCATGGAGACCGTCCCCTCCGCCGGGCGCGGGCCCGCGGGGAAGCGGCCGCCCACCACGGCGGCGCGGATGGGCGCGGTGCCGCCCAGGGCGTTGGCCAGCATCAGGGCGTAGCTGCGGCTGCCGTTGGACCAGCTCGCCACCTGCGCGGGATCGTGGCTGCTGATCCCGTGGTTGAGGCCGATCTGGGCCATGTTGGCCCGGGCCACCGCGGGGAGCGTTCCGAAGGTGGCCGAGTCCACCACCAGGCCGTTGCCCAGGTTGGTGACGTTGCTGGCGGTGACGCCGAAGGTGCCGCCGGCGATGAACGAGTCAGCGCTGCCGTAGACGGCGTTGTAGCCGCCGGTCATGTGGATGACGAGGACCGCGGACTGATCCGCCGCCTGCGCGAGCGCGGTGTTGCCGAACAGGGAGCCGGAGAGCGCGGCCGCGCCGGCGCCCGCGGCGCTGGCCTTGAGGAGCTGCCTTCTGGAGAGCGTGGGCTTCTTCATGGCGTTCTGGTCTCCTATTCCGCGATGAAGCCGGGGGCGGTCAGCACCGCGGCGCAGGTGTAGGCCCAGCGCCGGCGCGGGTTGGTCTCCGCGGCGATGGGCGTCCCGGTGGCGAAGCCCACGCAGGGCGACAGCTCCGCCGCGGTGGGGATCCGGCTCCAGAACTTGCGGATGAAGTTGGTGCACTCGGTGTTCGCGGTGGCCGCGGTGGGGTTGGCCGAGTACGCCGCGGCGCTGCCCGTGTACGTGAGGCAGCCCTGGAAGGCGCCCGCGAAGGTGGTGTACAGGCTGACCGCGCTCGCCAGCGGCTCGGCGGAGAAGCGCGCCGGCGCCGCCCCGAACGTGGGCCCCTGGTTCTGCAGCGAGGTGGGGAGCGCCCCGAGCACCCGGACGAAGTCCGCGGAGAGCACGTCGTAGCTCTTCACCCGCAGCCGGTCCAAGCCCACCGCCTTGTCCACCCGGTCCGCGTCCAGGCTGAGGTCGCCAATGCCGCTGTAGAGCTGGCTGCCGTTGCAGCCCAGCAGCGCGCCCACCGACGTGGCGTTGGAGGTGGCGATCGCCGTCTCCAGCGCCCGGGCGCTGTTCGCGTCCGCGAACTTCACCGAGGCGCGGAAGGCGAGCGTGCCGTTGGCGGTGCCGTTCTCCGTGTACGTCCAGGTGAAGGTCTGGCTGGCGCCGCCGGCGATCGTCACCGGGCTGAGCGCGGTGGCCGTGACCGCCGCCGCGCCCCCGGTGATCGTCACGCCCGGCGGGTTGGGGTTGGGGATCACACCGGTGGCGGCGGCCTGGCCGCCGTTGCTCACGGTGAGGCTCACGGCGAAGGTGGCGCCGCGGATCACGTTCGCTGGCAGCGTGAACGCGGTGACGGTGAGCGCCGCCGCGGTCTGGACGGTCAGCGCGCCGGAGGAGACCTGGGGAGCGCTCAGCGCGGCGCTGGTGAGCGGATCGGTGCCCGCCGCGCTGGCCGCCAGCTGCAGGGTGCCGGCGCCCGTGCCGTCCTCCACGAAGTTGTAGGAGAAGGTCGCGGTGGCGCCGCCGGCCAGCTCCGCGGGCGTGGGCACCGTGGCGGTGCTGGCGGACGCGGCGCCCCCCTTGGTGAGCGTGAGCACCGGGCGGACCGCGGTGGCGTTGGCGCCCCCGGTGTTGCGCACGGTCACCTGGGCGGTGAAGGGCTGGCCGCGGGAGACGCGGGCAGGCAGGGTGACGGACTCCACCAGCAGCGCCGGCGGCTGCCGGACCACCGCGAGGTTGGACTGGGTGGGGTTGGCGGTCACCACCGCGCCGCTCACGGCGTCCGTGCCGCGCGCCCCGGCGGTGAGGGCGAGCGTGCCCGCTCCGGTGCCGTTCTCCACGTAGCTCCACGTGAAGGTGGCGGAGGCGCCCGGCGCCAGCGTCTGCGCCGCGGGCGCGGTGGCGGTGGTGGCCGAGGCGCCGGTGGTGCCGGTCAGCGTGGGCGGGCTGGGGTTGGGCTGCACGCCGTTGATCGTGGTCCCGCCGTTGTTGCGGACCACCAGCGTGGCGGTGAAGGGCTGCCCCCGGCTGATCGCGGCGGGCAGCGAGAGCGACGTCACCGAGAGCATGGAGGGCGCGGTCACCATGGCCGGACCGGAGGTGGCCACGGGGGCGGTGACCGCGGCGCCGGTGGCGGCGTCCACGCCCGCAGCGCCCACGGCCAGCGTCAACGTCCCGGTGCCGTTGGCCACGTAGGTCCAGTTGAAGGCCGCCGTGGCGCCGCCGGGGATCAGCGTGGCGCCCGGCGAGACGCTCACCGTGGCGCTCGCGGTGCCGCTTTGCACCGGCGCGCCCGGCAGCACGTCCTGCGCGGCGGCGGTGCCGGTGTTCTTCACCAGCAGGGTGGCGGTGAAGGTCTGCCCGGAGCTGAGCATGGAGGGGATGGAGAGCGTGCCGGTCAGCGCGGCGGGGACCTCGATCACGATCGGCATCGAGGAGACCTGCTCCGAGCTCACCGCCGCGCCGGTGCGCGGGTCCCGGGCGCTGGCCGCGCCGGAGAGCGTGAGCCGGCCCGCGGTGGTGGCCTTGTACGTCAGCGTGAAGTTCGCGGTGGCGCCTGGCGCCAGCGTCTGCGGGGCCGGCGTGGGCCCGGTGACGAGCGTGGCCGTGCCGCCACCGCTCTGCGCGAGCGCGGTGGGCGCCACCTGCTGCGCCTCGGTCTGGCCCACGTTGGCGGCCTGGACGACCACGCTGAAGGTCTGGCCAACGGCGGTGGTGGCGGGCGCGGTGATGGCGTTGACGGCCAGCTGCACCGGCCCCTCCACCACCACCGAGGCGCGGACCGCCGGGGCGAGCCGCTCGCCGATCGCGTCCATGCCGCGCGCGCCCACCTCGAAGATCAGCGAGCCGTCATCCGTTGCCACGTAGAGGTAGCGGAAGCGCTGCGAGGCGCCGCCGTTCAGGCTGACGCTGGAGAGCGCCGGCGCCTCCTTGAGCATCACCGCGGCGTTGCCCATCAGCAGCGGCGTGACCGGCGCCACCTCCTGCGCCTGGCCGGGGCCGAGGTTGGTGATGGTCACGTCCAGGGAGATCTCCTGGCCGATCGCCACGCGCCCGGGGCTGGCGGTGGCGCTCACCTCGAGGTTCGCCGGCTGGGGCTTCTCCGGATCCACCGGCGTCACCGGCGCCACCGGATCGGTGGGCGTGACGGGCGTGGTGGGCTGGGTGGGCTCGCTGGGCTTGTTGAGGACCTCGGAGGTGCCTTCGCAGCCGGCGAGGAAGGTGCCGAGCAGCGCGGCGGCCAGGATCGTTTGGGAGCGGTTCATGGCGGCGGCCCTCACTGGCAGAACGACGCGTCCTTGGCGATTGACGACAGGGCGGACTGGACGGTGCCGGCGGCGGCGAAGCTCGCCATGCACTTGTCGAAGACCGGGCCCTCGCACTTGAACTCGGGCCGCCCGTAGAGGAACTCCATCGCCAGGCGGCAGGTGCGGAACTTGAAGTTGGGCGAGTCCACCAGCGCGGTGACGAACTGCTTGTCGTCCGCGATGGTGAGCCCGCCCAGGAACTTCTGCGGCCCTTCATTGGGCGCCGCGAAGGTCATGGTGTCGCCGCTGCCCACGCGCCGCGAAAGGATCTTGGCGGCGTAGTCCAGCGCGAAGGTCTGGTTGTAGTGGCAGCCCGCGCACTCCGCGGCCATCCGGCCCGCCGCGTTCACGCCGTCCGTGTTCACCGCGGCGAGCAGCTTGAGCCCGATGATGTTGTTCATGATCCGGTAGGCGGCGACGATCCGGTACCCGTCCAGCTCGTTCCCCGCGTAGCGGACCATCCACGGCCGGCTGCGGAAGTACCCCAGGCCGTTTGCGTCCTGGACCACCACCGCGTCCGCGGTGACGCTCGCGCCCCGATCCACCCGGTACGGTCCGGCGAAGAGCTCGCGCCAGGGGCGGTTGTTGGTGAGCACGTATTTGGAGAGGTAATAGGCGGCGTCGTGCGCGGGCTCGTCTCCGGGCTCCGCGTTGAAGCTCGCGTTCACGAACCGCGCGAACTTCTCGATGAAGTCCGGGGACGCGAGCATCCCGTCCACCTTGGACTGCGGCGCCGCGTCCGCGAGCAGCGCCGCGGTGGGCGCCTTGCCGAGCAGCGCCGAAGAGAGGCGGGTGGCGCAGCGCTCGTTGAAGGCCGTCTGCTCGGCGGGCGTGAGCTGCGCGCGGGCAGTCCCCGCGAACGCGAGCGCGAGCAGGAGCAGCGCTCCCTGAATGGGGCGAACCGGTCCGTCCATCGTCGGCCTCCGAACCTTGCGTCCCCTTTGGCCCTGCGGTGTCGGCCACTGAGCACAGACCATGCCGCGCGCGGAGGAGGCCTCCGGAAGCTTCGCGAACAGATCCAAATGCCTTCGATTTACAGGCGGGTGCGCGGGTCGCGCGCGGGAGCAGGGCAGGGGAGTGGACTGGCCGCGCTCCACGAAAAAGGAGACGCCTTGGGACACCCTCGCGCCCTACCCCAGTGTTCAAAAACGGGCGCCGGCGCGCCGCGTCCACCTTCGCCGCCGTGCCCGTCACGACTAACCTCCCCCTCCACATGTCGTCTGCGCAACCTTCACGAATCCTCATCGTCGACGACCACGCCGAGAACCTCCTCGCGCTGGAGGCCTTGCTCGAGCCCATGGGCCAGCCCGTGGAGCGCGCCGAGAATGGGCGCCAGGCCGTGCGCAAAGCGCTGCAGCACGACTTCGCGGTGATCCTCATGGACGTCCAGATGCGCGAGCTGGACGGCTTCGAGACCGCGGCGCTGCTCAAGCAGAGCGAGCGCACCAAGCGGATCCCCATCATCTTCTTGACCGCCGCGATGCTGGACGCGGCCTACATCGCCGAGGGCTACAAGCACGGCGCGGTGGACTACCTGCTCAAGCCGATCGAGCCGCGGATCCTGCGCTCCAAGGTGGGCGTCTTCGTGGATCTCCACCAGGCAAAGGAGGAGCTCAAGCGCCAGGGCGAGCTGCTGCGCCAGCGCGAGCTCGAGGATCTCCAGCGCGCCAACGACGCCCGCTACCACGCGCTGGCCGAGGCCATGCCGCTGCTGGTCTGGACCGCCCGGCCGGACGGCGCCTTGGACTCCTTCAACCGCCGCTGGGTGGACTACACCGGGATGAGCGCCGCCCAGAGCGAAGGCTGGGGCTGGCTGGACGCGGTCCATCCCGAGGACGTTCAGCGCTGCCGCGCGGCCTGGACCGCCGCGGTCCAGGAGGGGGTGGGCTCGGAGATCGAGTGCCGCTTCCGGCGCTCGTCGGACGGGAGCTACCGCTGGCACCTGGGCCGCTCCGTGCCGGTCCGCGGGCCAACGGGCGAGCTGAGCCGCTGGGTGGGTACGCTGACGGACATTGACGACCAGAAGCGGCTCTCCACGGAGAACGCGCGGCTGTACCAGAACGCCCAGAAGTCCATGCTGGAGGCACAGGAGGCGATCCTCCTGCGGGACGAGTTCCTGTCCGTGGCCAGCCACGAGCTCAAGACCCCGCTGACGCCGCTCAACCTCACGCTGACGGCGCTCGAGCGCGCCGTGGAGCAGCGGGCCACGCCGCTGGAGCGGATCGCCCGAGATCTCTCCACCGCGCGGCGCCACGTCCGCAAGCTGGCCGCGCTGGTGGAGGGGCTCCTGGACGTGTCGCGGATCCGCGCCGGCAAGCTGGAGCTGACGCTGGAGAACGTGGACCTGCGCGAGGTGATCCAGGAGGTGGTGTCCCGGTTCGCGCCCCAGGCCGCGCAGGCAGGCTCGGAGCTGGTGCCGCAGCTGCCGGAGGAAGACCTGAGCGGCTGCTGGGACCGGCTGCGGCTCGAACAGATCGTCACGAACCTGATCTCGAACGCGCTCAAGTACGGCGCCGGCAAGCCGGTGGAGCTGCGCCTGGTGGGGACCTCGGACCAGGTCACGCTGATCGTCCGCGACCAGGGGATTGGCATGCAGGCGGACGTGCTGGGGCGGATCTTCGGGCGCTTCGAGCGCGGCCACTCCAACCGCAACTACGGCGGGCTCGGCTTGGGGCTCTACATCGCCCGGCAGATCGTCGTGGCGCTCGGTGGCGCGATCTCCGTGCAGAGCGCGCCGGGCAAGGGCTCCACGTTCACCGTCCAGCTGCCGCGCGCGCGCCTCGGCGACCGCGCGATGAGCGGCGGCACGGCCGCCAACGCCTAGAAACGACCCAGCGGGCTCGCCCTCAGACGCCCCTCTCGGAGCAACCCTTGAGTCCGATAATGGGCGTTATGTTAACCAGGCCTTTCCAGCGCCCGGCGGGCTGGGTTGGGCTTTGTGCTCCCCTCTTTCTAGGGGTCCACGCGGTCCAGCAGGAACGAGAGCGCGGTCGCCGGCGAGCTGACGTTGAAGGCCGGGATGTCGGCCTCGAACGTGGCGCCCACCGCGGTGGCGCGGCGCTGGAGCGCGCGGGCATGGAGCGGATGGTGAAGGACGTCGAAGTCGGCGCCCAGCGGGCCGACATTGGGGTCCGTGTTCTGGACGTAGACGGGCGGATCGTCCGCGGTGAACAGCGCCAACATGTCCACCTCCTTCCGGTAGCTGACCAGGGCCGGCGTCTTGAGCTCGGCCTGGAGCGCGCTGGAGCTGTTCACCAAGGCCCCCGGCAAGCCGTAGAACCGCACCGTCATCTCCCGGGCGCTGGCCGTTCCGAACAGCACCGTGTTGGTCATGTACGGGTACGTGTCCGCGAAGACGTCCGGCGACCAGCGAAGCAAGTCGTACGTGGCCTGGGTCGACACGGCAGACGCCGCGGTGACCCGGGTGCTCTGCCGGGCCACGCGATCCGGCGATGAGGCATCCGCCATCTCCGGATGGAACGCCAGCCACAGGCTGGCACCCGCGCCCGCGGACGTCCCGTAGAGCCCGATCCGATCCGGACGCACGTTGAAGACCTGCGCCCACGCGCGGACGAACTGCACCGACCGCTGGATGTCTCGCAGGCTCTTGATCAACCCGACCTTCTCCACGCCCGCCTCCTCGAGCAGGCGGTAGTCCACGCCGATCCAGGCGACGCCCGCGGCGGTCACCGCGCGCACGCCGCCGCCCGTTCCCGCGTAGGCCTGGGTGCGGCTCCCGTTCACGAAGCCGCCGCCGTGGAAGTAGAAGATCGCGCCGGTGGGCGCGGTGGACGGGGGCAGGAAGACGTCCATCACCTGTTCCGGCTCCGGCCCGTAAGGCACGGCTCGGGCGAAGCGAACGCCGGGCAGGTTCGCCACGGGAGACGGGACGAAGATCAACACCGGAGGCGTCCCGCCGTCAGCGCCCTGCCCCGCATCCGGCTTCGTTCCCGCGTCGGCCGTCGTGCCCGCGTCTGGCCCACTCCCCGCGTCTGGCTCAATCCCCGCGTCCAGCGCGCTCCCGCCGTCCCGGCCCGCGTCCGGCTCGGCCCCACCGTCCCACTCCAGGCCAGCGTCCGCCTCGCTTCCCGCGTCTGCCTCGATCCCAGCGTCCGGCTCCGTCCCCGCGTCTGCTCGACCGGAGTCCTCCGGCGTGCACGAGGCGACCGCGAGGGCGACCACAGCAAGGGAGAGCAGTGTCAGCCGAGACCAATTCATGGGCGCCTTCGCTGGGGAACAACCGGGCTACCGGGGACAACGGGTTAGACACCGCACGCGTCACTTCTTGCGCAGCCCCGCCGGCATGCGCCAGCGGTTCGCGCGGAGTGCGGGGGCGCTTCTGGGAGGACGCGTCCGGCTCCATCCGTCCCGTCACTTCGGGACTGGACGGCGGGAGAACGGCGTCACCTTCAAACTTTCCAGGCGCGCTCGGCGCTTACCCACCGTGGAAAGGGCGGCGGATCTGAGCCCAGTGCATAGAGACTTGTCAAATTTCGGTGTGGGTCTCCAAGCATTTCCACGACATCCAGATCAGGGCTGAGCGTTGTCCGGACAGCTGGGACTGCCAGTTTCTTACCCGTAGTGCGTTACCCGCCACCTCAAGTGGCCAATTTCCTGACCCGTCCCGGGATCGAGCGGTGCCTCCCGCCCCAAATCACTCGGGATTCGATCTTGCACACGGCGCCGCGGCCTTTCGAAGAGCGCTCTCGCTCTCCAAGGCATCCAGGAGACGTCGAAAATGCACTTCTCGAAGTCCTTCCGTGCTCTGAGCGCCGTGGTCCCGGCCCTCGTGCTCGCGGCCGGCTGCGGTGACAGCAGCGCCACCGTGGGCAGCCAAGAGGAGCTCTCCGGTCCGTTCGTGGCGGTTCCCCGCGCCCTGACCAGCAGCGACACCTCGGCGCTGAGCCAGGCGCTGGACAACAACGCCCTGCCCTCCAACTCGGTCAACCCGAACGAGACCTTCTACCTGGCGATCGCCAAGAGCGAGCTGGGCAAGCGCTGGTTCCTCTCCGCCTACATGACCCAGCTGTTCCCCCGCGTGTACCCCGGCGCCTTCAGCCTCGGCACCCGCGTGGTGAGCTTCAAGGTGCAGAACGGCAAGCTCTTCGTGTTCGACGTGGACGACCGGAAGAAGACCTCCGACTCGGCCAACCCCGAGGTGATCGTCGAGGCCTACCCGCTGGTGGACTCCAAGGCCTTCCAGGCGTTCCCGAACTCGAGCGACTACGTCCTCTTCGATCCCGCGGCCGGCCTCAACCGCTTCACCATGCTGACGGACGCCTTCCAGTCCCCGTCCGTGAACGCGCGGTTCCAGGTGGACCTGATGTTCAGCCAGCGCTTCCGCCGGATCTCGGACGGCGTGACCTTTGACCAGGTCTTCACCGGCGCCAGCGAGGCCGCGGACGACAGCAACGACGGCAGCCTCGAGCCCAACCCCTTCAAGTTCTCCGGCAGCATCGGCGTGGCGCTGCGCCGCTACTCCGAGGGCGCCGGCTACACGCCGACCGCGCTCCCCGAGACCGAGCACTACTTCCGCTCCCAGACCAAGCTGCTCCCCAACCAGAGCGCCGGCGAGCAGGTGGCCGCGCACTGGAACATCAAGCCGGGCATGAAGCCGATCGTCTGGACCATCTCCCGGGACGCGCTGAAGGTGGCGGCGGACCCGCGCTTCGCGGCGTACGACGTGATCGGCTCGCTCAAGCGCGGCGTGGAGAACTGGAACGCGGTCTTCGGCTTCAAGGCGCTCGAGGCGCGCGTCGCCTCGCCGAACGACTCCGCCGGCGATGACGACACCAACTTCATCCACGTGGACTTCGACAACGCCTTCGGCTTCGCCTTCGCGGACTGGCGCACCAACCCCAACACGGGCGAGATCCGCGGCGCCTCCGTCTACTTCAGCTCCATGTGGTTCGAGATCGGCGACCTGATCTTCGAGGACGACCCGGTCCCCAACGCCACCGCCCGCCTCGCCAAGGTCCCGCAGCTCACCAAGCCGAAGGTCCGCAAGCTCTCCTGGGACGCGCTGGGCGGCCGCGAGCTGTGCGCGCTGCACCCGGCGGACTTCCTCGCCGCGGTCTCCGAGGGCGCCTCCGCCCCCGCCGCCGCCGAGGTCCTCACCAAGAAGCAGAAGGTGGAGCGCTACATCACCCACGTGTTGATCCACGAGATCGGCCACACCCTGGGCCTGCGCCACAACTTCAAGGGCTCGCTCAAGCCCACCTCCAGCTCGGTGATGGAGTACATCGACGACCTCGAGGCCATCTTCCACAACAAGCCCGGCACCTACGACACCGCCGCGGTGAAGTACCTCTACGGGCTGGATCAGAACCTCCCGACCGATCCGTTCTGCACCGACGAGGACACCGTGGTGGATCCGCTGTGCGCCACGTTCGACCGCACGGACGACCCGCTCACCAAGGACTACGGGGACACCTACAACCAGGTGGTGACCGCGTTCCTCAACGCGCAGAGCAACAGCACCCCGAACAACACCCTCAACAACGTCCTCAAGTTCGTCCGGGCCGGCGGTGACGCCGCCACCCGCGCCAAGGCGTTCAGCCTGGTGTCCAACGGCTTCGCCGTCCCGCTGGACCCGGCCAAGGCCGCCAACGCCGCCTACGCCGCCCGCGCGGACGTGATGGGGCGCGTGCTGCTCAACCGGCTCTACCTGGATCCGGCCGCGGCCCGCGGGACCTTCTCCGCGGACCCGACCGATCCCGCGATCACCGCGCTCGCCCTGGCCCAGGCCAAGGGGATCCTCCTTAACAGCGACAGCGTGCGCTCCTTCGCCAGCCGCCGCGTCTCGGTGGACGTGCTGAAGAAGATGCAGTCGCTCACCGCGTACCAGGCCCTCACGGACGCGCGCACCGCGATCACCGCCGCGCGCCCCAGCCTCGCCGGCAACGACGCGCTGCTCACCGATGACCTGCTCGCCCGCATCAACGCGGCGGTCAGCCCGTACTTCGTGAAGTAGCTTCGTCGACGGCGTTCGAGAAACAACGCGGCCCCGCCCCCGAGCGCATCCGGGAGCGGGGCCGTTCTCTTTCCAAGGGCGAAAGCGCGCTCTACCTGGGGTGCGCCGCGCCCGCGTCCGCGGGGATCTTCACGCTGACGGTCTGACGGGCGCGCTGGCGGAGGATCTCCACGTTCACGCGCTGCTCGGGCCCGTAGCTGCGCAGGGCCCGAACCACGTCTCCCGGCTCGGCGGCGGGCTTGTCGCCCACCTTGAGGATCACGTCTCCGCCGCGCAGCGGCTGGGCCTCGGGCGGCGCGCGCACCACCAGCACGCCCTCCTGAGTCCCGAAGTACTGGCCCAGGTCCGGGTTGAGCGGGGTCAGCTGCAGCTCCCGGAACGGGCCGAACGGACCGAACATGTGCATGCCGAAGCCGTGGCGAAACTCCGGCAGCTCCGGCAGCTCGAAGTTGCCGCCCATCAGCCACGGCGCCGCGGCGCCCCGGAAGGCGTCCTCGGTGACCGTCAGCTCCAGCCGCTGCGTGCGGCCGTCTCGGAGGATCTCCAGCGCCACCTTCTGGCCGGGCTCGAGCTGCCGCAGCCGCTTGTGGATCGCTCGGCGCCCCTCCTCGAGCCGGTCAGGGCCCTTGTGCGTCAAGGGCTCGCCGTCGATCGCGGTGAGCACGTCCCCGGCCTTCACTCCGGCCTTCTCCGCCGCACCGCCGGGCGTCACCCCCTGGACGGTGAGGCCGGTGGCGCCCTCCTCCGGCGAGGCCTTGAGGATCACCCCCAGGCGCCCGGAGTGACGGAACCGCACCCGGCCGCCGTCCTGGCCGAGCTCCGGGAAGCCTTCTTTGGAGAGCGCGCGCATCCGCTCCATGGCCTCCCGCATCTGCCGGCGCGCGTCCTCGAACTGGCGCTCCACCTCCGCGTTGGGAAAGCCCCGCGGCTCGCGCGGCGGCTCGGCGAGGGCAGGGGGCGCGAGCAGCAGCGCGCTGGAGAGCAACAGGCTTCTGGGGTGCATTGGGTGCTTCCTTTCAGAGTCAGAGAGAGACGACGGAAGAGGCAGGGGACTTGAGCTCCATCAGCGCGCGCAACAGCTCCACGCGGGCGCGCCAGAGCGAGACGGTGGCCGGCCGCGGGGCGTCCGCGCGGAGCTCCAGCAGGGACTGGTCGATGAAGGCGATCTGATCTTCGAGCTGGACGATCGCGTCCGCCGCCGTCCCCTCCACCACCGCCCCGTCGTCCGGGGCCGTGGCGAGCGCCGCCTCCAGCGCCTGGGACTCCTTGATCAACGAGACCACCTCGTCCGAGACCGGCGCGGTGGGGAGCGGGAGCTGCCGCGCGGGCGGCGGCGCTCCGAAGCGGAGGAGGACCGCGAGCGCGAGGGAGGCCGCGGCCCCGACCGCCACGCCCGGGACGACCGCCCGAAACGAGCTCCGTCGCCGCCGCTCCGCCGCGCGAGTTGACGGACGCGACAGCGCAGGGAGGGCCACCAGCCGCGCGCGCATCTCCACCAGCCCCTCCAAGGCGCGTTGGCAGCGCGGACAGGAGGCGAGGTGCTCGCCGGCGGCGACCTCGCCGTCCCGGATCGCCAGGAGCTCTTCGGTGCTGAGGTGGAGCTGCGTCATCGGCTGCCTCCTTCGGATGGCTCGTCTGCTTCGCCCAGCCAGGCCCGCAGCCGGACATGCGCGCGGGCGAGCTGGGACTTGGAGAAGCTGGCCGTCTTCCCCATCAACTCGGCGATCTCGTCGTGGGTGCGCCCCTCCACGTCGTGCAGCCAGACCACCACGCGGGCGCTGTCGGAGAGGCGCTGGAAGGCGCTCGCGAGGTCGAGCCGCTCCGCCGGCGGCGGCTGGCTGATCCGCTCCGCTTCGATCACCGGGGCCTCGGCCTCCAGCCCCTGGCGGCGCAACCGCATCAGCGCCTTGCTCGCGCAGATCCGCTTGAGCCAGCCCACCAGGCTCCCCTCGCGGCGGAAGGCGCCCAGGCTCCGGCTGGCCTCGATGAAGGTGTCCTGGAGGACATCCTCCGCGTCCGCCTCCGAACGGCAGAGGCGCCGGGCCAGCGTGTAGAGCGCGTCCTCGTGCGCCCGGAAGAGCGCCTCGAGGGCGGCCGGATCGCCGCCCTCCGCACGCCGCAGCACGTCATCCAGGGGGAGCGCCATCGACGAGGTCACGTCCTACCGGATGCCCGGCCCGAAGAAAGGGTCGCACGGGCGTTTCCTTCCCGGACGCTTGACGCCCAGGCCGGCTTCCTGGAGAAGCAGGCGGCCGTTCCTCCTCTGGAAACAGTGAAAGGTCGTACCCGAATGGACCGCCTCCTCGCTCTGGTCCTCGCCCTTGTCGCCGCCACCGCGCAAGCCGAGGAAGGAATGTGGCCGTTCAACCACCTCCCGCTGGCCACCCTGGCCAAGCAGCACGGGTTCTCGCCGGACCCAGCGTGGGTGGACCACGTGCGCGCCAGCTCGTTGAAGCTGGGCCAGGGCTGCTCGGCCAGCTTCGTCTCCGGCCGCGGGCTGGTGATGACCAACTTCCACTGCATCGAGCGGTGCGTGGAGCAGCTCTCCTCCGCCAAGGAGGATCTGCTCCAGCAGGGCTTCCTCGCGCGCGCCCCCGCCACCGAGCGCCGCTGCCCGGATCTCACCGTCAGCCGCCTCACCGGGATCACGGACGTGACGGCGCGCGTGCAGCAGGCCACCGCCGGCCGCGTGGAGCAGGCCTTCACCCGGGCGCTGCAGGCGGAGACGGCGCGCATCGAGCAGGAGTGCGCGGACGGCGAGCGCGCCCACTGCGAGGTGGTGACGCTCTACCGGGGCGGGCAGTACCACCTCTACCGCTTCGAGCGCTTCGACGACGTGCGGCTCGTCTTCGCGCCCGAGGAGGCGATCGCCCTCTTCGGCGGAGATCCGGACAACTTCAACTTCCCCCGCTTCGACCTGGACGTCTCCTTCCTGCGCGTCTACGCGGACGGCAAGCCGCTGGCCACGCCTGAGCACTTCGCCTGGTCCGCGCACGGCGCGGCCGAGGGCGAGCTCACCTTCACCTCCGGCAACCCCGGCTCCACGGACCGGCTGCTCACCACCGCGCAGCTGGCGCAAGAGCGGGATCACAAGCTGCCGGCGCGGATCTTCACCGCCTCCGAGCTGCGCGGTCAGCTCACCCAATACCGGCTGCGCAGCCCGGACGCGTTCCGCACCGCCATGCCCATGCTCTACGGCACCGAGAACGGCCTGAAGGTGGCCAAGGGCAAGCTCGCCGCGCTGACCGACCCCGCCTTCTTCGCCGCCAAGCTCGCGGAGGAGAACGCCCTGCGCGCGCGCGTGGCGAAGGATCCCGCCCTCAAGACCGCCTTCGGAGATCCGTGGGCGGAGATCGAAGCCGTCCAGCCCGCCGCGCGGGCCCTGCGCGCGCGCCACGCCCTGCTGGAGCACGAGGGCGCCTTCTCCGGCAGGCTCTTCGGGATCGCCCGGAAGCTGGTCCGCGCCGCGCAGGAGCTACCCAAGCCCAACGAGCAGCGGCTGCGCGAGTTCACCGAGGCCCACCTGCGCGCCACCCGCCGCTCGCTGCTCTCCCCCGCGCCGATCCACCCGGAGCTGGAGACGCTGGGCCTGGCCTTCTCCCTGGGCAAGCTGCGCGAGGAGCTCGGCGCGGACGACCCGGTGGTGAAGAAGCTGCTCGGCGACCAGTCCCCGGAGGAGCTCGCCACGGCGCTGGTCAAGGGCACCCGCCTGGCGGAGCTGGCGGAGCGGCAGCGGCTGCTCCAGGGAGGCGCCGCGGCGATCGCCGCGTCCAAAGATCCCATGATCCGCTTCGCCGCCGCGGCGGACCCGGACGCCCGCGCCGTGCGGGCGCAGTGGGAGGAGACGGTGGACTCGGTCTACCGCCGCGCCGGAGACCGGATCGCCCAGGCGCGCTTCAAGCTGTTGGGGGACTCGGTCTACCCGGACGCCACCGGCACGCCGCGGCTCTCCTTCGGCGTGGTGCGCGGCTGGAGCGAGGGCGACAGGGAGATCCCCGCCTTCACCACGCTGGGCGGCGCCTTCACCCGCGCCACCGGGCGCGCCCCGTTCGCGCTGCCCAAGTCCTGGCTCGCCGCGCGGCAGCGGCTGGCGCTCGAGCTGCCGATGAACCTCGTCACCACCAACGACATCATCGGCGGCAACTCCGGCTCGCCCGTGCTCAACCGCGCGGCGGAGGTGGTGGGCGTGGCGTTCGACGGCAACCGCCACAGCCACGGGGGCGCCTACGGCTTCGACGAGCGGCTCCAGCGCTGCGTGGTGGTCCACAGCGCGGCGATCCTCGAGGCGCTCGCCAAGGTCTACCAGGCGGACGCGCTGGTCGCCGAGCTGCGCCCCAACGGCCAGGCGGGGCTCGGCGGCCGCTGAGCGCCGCAGGGCGGAGCCGATCAGGGAGCCCCTGCCGTTCACCTCGAGCGTAGGCCGGTCAGGCCGTAGTCGAGAGGCGGCACCCACGATCGGTCCACGCTGAGGGGACTCTGAGCTTGCGTGCCGCCCCTCGACTACGGCCTGACGGCCTACGCTCGGGGAGACCGGTGGAGAGCGGCACCCAATCCCAGGGCTACTCCCACTCGATGGTGGCGGGCGGCTTCGAGCTGATGTCGTAGACCATCCGGTTGATCCCGCGGACCTCGTTGATCACCCGGGAGGAGATCTTCTCCAGCACCTCATACGGGAGCCGGGCCCAGTCCGCGGTCATCCCATCCACGCTCGTCACCGCGCGCAAGACCGCGGTGGACTCGTAGGTCCGCTCGTCCCCCATCACGCCCACGCTCTGGATGGGCAGCAGCACGGCGAAGGCCTGCCACAGCTCGCGGTGGAGGTTGGCGGCGCGGATCTCCTCCTGGACGATCAGGTCCGCCTTGCGCAGCAGCGCCAGCCGCTCCTCGCTCACCGGCCCGAGCACGCGGATGGCCAGCCCCGGCCCCGGGAACGGCTGGCGGGAGACCATCTCATCCGGCAGCCCCAGCTCGCGGCCGAGCACCCGGACCTCGTCCTTGAAGAGCTCGCGCAGCGGCTCCACCAGCTTGAGCTTCATCACCTCCGGCAGGCCGCCCACGTTGTGGTGGCTCTTGATGGTGACGGAGGGTCCCTTGAAGGACACCGACTCGATCACGTCCGGGTAGAGCGTCCCCTGGGCCAGGAACTGCGCGTCCTGCACCTCGCGCGCGGCCTCCTCGAACACGGCGATGAACTCCCGGCCGATGATCTTCCGCTTCTGCTCCGGGTCGGAGACGCCCGCCAGCTTCTTGAGGAACCGCTCGCGGGCGTCCACCGTCTTGAGCGGGACGTGGAAGCGCCCCACGAAGAGCGCCTCCACCTGCTCGCGCTCGCCGGCGCGCAAGAGGCCGTTGTCCACGAAGATGCACTGCAGCCGCTCGCCGATCGCCTTGTGGATGAGCAGCGCCGCCACCGAGCTGTCCACGCCGCCGGAGAGGCCGCAGATCACCCGCCCCTCGCCCACCTTCTTGCGGATCGCCTCCTCCGCCTCCTTGGCGAAGCCGCGCATGGACCAGGTGCCGGTCACCTTGCAGTCCGCGAAGAGGAAGGACTTGAGCATCTCCCGCCCCAGCGGGGTGTGCGCCACTTCCGGGTGGAACTGCAGCCCGTAGATCGGCTTGAACTCGTGCGCCGCCGCGGCGAGCGGGGAGTTGCCGCTCTTGCCAATGGGGTGGAAGCCCTCCGGGAGATCCTCCACCCGATCTCCGTGGCTCATCCACACCTTCACCTTGTCCCCCTTCTTGAAGGAGGCGAAGGGGCCGCGGGACTTGAGGACCTCCACCTCCGCGGGGCCGAACTCGCGGTGGGCGGTGCGGTCGATCTTGCCGCCGAGCAGCTTGGCGAGCAGCTGCAGCCCGTAGCAGATGCCGAGCACCGGCACCCCGAGCTCGAAGACCAGCGGATCGCACCGGGGAGCGCTGGCCTCCTCCACGGAGGCCGGCCCGCCGGAGAGGATGATCCCCTTGGGGGCGTACGCCCGGATCTCCGCGGCCGGGAGGTCCGGGCGGTGGATCTCGCAGTAGACGCCCAGCTCGCGGACGCGCCGGGCGATGAGCTGCGTGTACTGGCTCCCGAAGTCGAGGATCAGGATCTTCTCTGCGTGGATGTCCACCGAGCTCTCCTTTTTCGGGCGCGCGTTGACGTTGAACTTCGCTTATCGCTACAAAACTCCAGTCGCCAGTCTAAAAGGAACCCCTATGCACGCTCGGTGGGTGTTGGTGTCGCTGCTCGCGGTCGGCTGCGTGAAGGAGATCTCCTCTGAGGAGCGGCTCGAGCGCGAGTCCCCTCCCCCGCTCAAGGGCGGCCACACGCCTGCCCAGCTGGCCAAGATGACCTGCCAGGACGCCCCGGCGTCCGTCAGCAAGGCCCGCGAGGTCAACCGTCCGGAGACGGACCGGGTCCAGACGTACATGGAGCTGTACGACTCGCTCAAGAAGCGCTCGGACGCGTTCGAGGACGCCCTGCGCCGCAACCCGGACCTCGCCTACCAGGAGAACAGCGCCGCCCTGGTGGAGGCCAAGGACTTCTGCATCCAGCAGACCGCGGACGTCCGCCTGGAGTTCGAGCGCTATGTCCGGGAGCTGGTGGAGGTTCCCACCGTCCAGGAGGTGAAGGGCGGGAACGCCGTCACCGTGGCGCGCATGGACTTCGCCACCCTGCGGGACGCGATCGAGCTGCTCGGCCCGGACGACAAGGACCAGCTGCTCACCCGCGTGGCGAGCGCCGAGAAGAAGGTAGAGCCCGGCGCCACCAAGGGCGGCAAGAAGGGCAAGGAGCGCTGACTCACTCCACCCGGTAGTTGGGCGCCTCTTCCGTGATGATCACGTCGTGCACGTGGCTCTCCTTGAGCCCGGCCGGGGTGATCCGCACGAACGTGGCCTTCTGGCGCAGCTCCGCCAGATCCTTGGCCCCCACGTAGCCCATGCCGCTGCGGATGCCGCCCACCATCTGGTAGACGTTCATCGCCAGCGAGCCCTTGTACGGGACGCGCCCTTCAATCCCCTCCGGGACGAGCTTCATCTCCTCTTCCACGTCGCTCTGGAAGTAGCGGTCCTTGGCGCCCTTCTTCATCGCGGAGATGGAGCCCATCCCGCGGTAGCTCTTGTAGGAGCGCCCCTGGAAGAGGATGACCTCTCCGGGCGCCTCCTCCGTCCCGGCGAAGAGCGAGCCGATCATCACCGTGCTCGCGCCCGCGGCGAGCGCCTTGACGATATCCCCCGAATACTTGATCCCGCCGTCCGAGATGATCGGCACGCCGTGCTTCTCGGCCTCGCGCGCGCAGTCGTCCACCGCGGTCAGCTGCGGCACGCCCACCCCCGCCACCACCCGCGTGGTGCAGATGGAGCCCGGGCCAATCCCCACCTTCACCGCGTCCACCCCCGCCTTGATCAGCGCGCGGGTCCCCTCCGCCGTGGCCACGTTCCCGGCCACCAGCTCGAAGCCGGAGAAGCTCTTGCGGGTGTCCCGCACCGCGTCCAGCACCCCGCGCGAGTGGCCGTGGGCGGTGTCCACCACGATCACGTCCACCCCGGCCTTGAGCAGCGCGTCGATCCGCTCCTCGCGGTCCGCGGACACGCCCACCGCCGCCGCGCAGAGCAGCCGCCCCTTCTGATCCTTGGCCGAGCTCGGGTGCGCCCGCGTCTTTTCGATGTCCTTGATCGTGATCAGCCCCTTGAGGACGAAGGCCTCGTCCACCACCAGGAGCTTCTCGATCCGGTTCTTGTGGAGCAGCTCGGTCGCCTCGGCCCGGGAGATCCCCTCGCGGGCGGTGACGAGCTTGCGCGTCATCACGTCCTCGACCTTCTGGTTGAGGTTCTTCTCGAAGCGCACGTCCCGGCTGGTGACGATCCCCACCAGCTTCCCCTTCTGGGTGACCGGGATCCCGGAGATCCCGTGATGGCGCATCAGGTCCACCGCCCGGTGCAGCGGCGCGGTGGGCTCGGTGGTGACAGGGTCCACCACCATCCCACTCTCGTACTTCTTGACCTTCTGCACCTCCAGCGCCTGCTGCTCCACGCTCATGTTCTTGTGGATGACGCCGATCCCGCCCTCCTGCGCCATGGCGATGGCGGTGCGACCTTCGGTCACCGTGTCCATGGCCGCGGAGAGCAACGGGATCTTCAGCTCGAGGTTGCGGGTGATCCGGGTGACCAGCTCTACCTGCCGCGGCAGCACCTCACTCTCTGCCGGCTGGAGCAGGACGTCGTCGAAGGTGAGCCCTGTGCGGACGTTGGGGTCGAGCATTCTGCGTTCCTTCCCAAATGATGCGTAACCTTCGAAGATTGCGGAAAATACGGCCTTCGATTCGGCCCCTCAACCCTCGCTGTCATTAGCCGGGTTCTAAAAGCCTTGTCTGACGCTCCTGCAGCGATCGGTCTGGTGGTGAAGCTCCCCTTCGCCACGCCCGAGGAGTTCCTCGCCAAGTACGGTGCGAACCTCACGCGGGGTGGCATCTACCTTCGGTCGAAGTCTGTCAAGCCCGTGGGGACGCCGGTCACGCTGGATCTCAAGCTGGCCTCCGGGACGCGCATCCTCTACGCCTCCGCGGTCGTCCACTTCGTCACCGGGCAGAAGGGCCAGGGGATCCCCGGGATGGGCTTGCGGTTCGTCACCGTGGACGCCGAAAGCCAGCGCTTCCTCGAGGCCACCGCCGCCGCCCTGCCCCACGCGGCGGCCAAGCACCCGCCCGTCCCCCCCGGGGTGGGCGAGGCCGACTTTGGCCCCATCACCGGCAACGCGGCGCCGCCTCCGGTGGTCGCCCAGGTCGCTCCCCCGGCCGCCAAGGCGCCCCCCGCTGTAGCCCCCGCCGTTGCCCCGGCGAAGCCGGCCGCCGCCAAGCCCGCCGCGGGCAAGGCGCCGGACGCGCCCGCCGCCCGGCCCACGGTCACCTCCTCGCGCTCGCCCACCACCGTGGCCCCGCCCTTCGAGGAGCCCACCGAGGAGCCCAAGCGCACCGGGCCCATCATCGGGATCGACCTGGGGACCACCAACTCCTGCGCGTCGTTCGTCCGCAACGGGAAGCCCGGCGTCCTCAACTCCCGCGAGGGCTACAACACCGTCCCGTCCATCCTCGCCCTCAACGCGCGCGGCAAGCTGGTGGTGGGCCACCCGGCCAAGGGGCAGATGCTCACCAACCCCCGCCAGACGGTCTACGGGGCCAAGCGGCTGGTGGGACGCGCGTTCGACTCGCCCATCGTCCAGCAGATCAAGGACCGCTTCCACTACGAGATCGCCGCCGGCCCCAAGGCCGAGGCCGCGGTGAAGCTCGGGGACCGCGTCTACACGCTCGAGCAGATCTCCGCGCTGATCCTCCGCGAGGTCCGCGAGCTGGCGCAGAACCAGATCGGCCAGCCGGTCTCGCGCGCGGTGATCACCGTCCCCGCCTACTACAACGACAACCAGCGCCAGGCGGTCCGCGAGGCCGGGCGGCTGGCGGGCCTGCACGTGGAGCGGATCCTCAACGAGCCCACCGCCGCCGCGCTCGCCTACGGCTACGGCCGCAACCTCAACCAGCGGATCCTCGTCTACGACCTGGGCGGCGGCACGTTCGACGCCTCGGTCCTGGAGCTCAACGAGAACGTCTACGAGGTGATCTCCACCGGCGGCGACACCTTCCTCGGCGGAATCGACTTCGACACCGCGATCGTCGAGCACCTGCTGGAGGAGTTCAAGGCGAAGAACGGGAAGGCCTTCGTGGGGGACCGCGTGGCCATGCAGCGGATCTCCGACGCCGCCGAGCGCGCCAAGTGCGCCCTCTCCGAGCGGCAGGAGATGCGCATCCATGTCCCGTTCATCACCATGATCGATGACACCCCGTACGATCTGGACGTCACCCTCACCCGCGAGGCGCTGATCCGCCTCACCGGCAAGCTGGTGGATCGCACCCTCCAGGTCTGCGACGAGGTCCTCAAGGCCAAGAACCTCACCGCCAAGGACGTGGACGAGGTGATCCTCGTCGGCGGTCAGAGCCGCTTCCCGCTGGTGCACGAGAAGATCACCCAGTTCTTCGGCAAGCCGCCCAGCAAGGGCGTCCACCCGGACGAGGCCGTGGCCGTGGGCGCCTCGCTGCTGGCCCACTCGCTGGGGCAGCTCGAAGGCGTCGTGCTGATTGACGTGCTGCCCATGGCGATCGGCGTGGGGCTGCCCGGCGGCCGCTTCAAGGCGATCATCGAGCGCAACACTTCGCTCCCCTCCACCAAGACCTACGAGCTGGCCACCAGCCGCGACAACCAGCCCGAGCTCGAGCTCACCATCTTCCAGGGGGACTCGGACAAGGCCGCGGAGAACGAGTACCTCGGCACCCTCAAGCTCGCCGGCCTCCCCAAGGGCCCCCGCGGCACCGTGAAGGTGTCGGTCAGCTTCGAGGTGAGCAACGAGTGCCTGCTCAAGGTGACGGCCAAGGAGGGCAGCACCGGTAAAGAGGTGACCTCCACCTTCACCACCCGGGATACGCCCGAGGCCGTCCGCGCCCGCCTGGAGAAGGACGCCGCCACCGCGCCGGCCCCCCGCGTCACCCAGCCGGAGATCCCCGCGGTGGGCGCCAAGCCTCCGCCCGCCACCAACGGCGCGCCCAAGGCCAAGCCCGCCCCTGCCGCCGCAGTGCCCGCGGGCGTGCCCGCGCCGGAGGTGGCCGCCGCGGCGGTGAAGGGCGGCGGGTTCTTCGGCTGGTTCAAGCGGCTGTTCGGGCGCGGCTAGTCCCGGTCACCCCGAGGTTGAGGATCCTTCTCCGGTGAAGTCGAGAGCGCCCGTGCTCCCGCTCGTGGCCACCAGCAGCCTAGAGGGACAGAGGGGTAAGGGTCGCGTTCACGGTGCACGCATGGACCCCGCGGTGCAGCGTTCCACCCGCGGTGGGTTGCGCAGCCCTCGCGGACCGCAGTGGGCGCTCGTATCGTGGAGCGTTCATGTCCCTGTAGGGCACTGCTTGCTCCACACTGAACCAGCCGCAGAGCGCCCGCTGCGTAGGAGCGTGGCAGTGCAACCCACCGCGGTTGGAGCGCACCACCGCGGGGCCGCTGCGTGCACGGCACCGCGCGACCCTTAGCCCCTCTGCTCCTAAAGGCTGCTGATGGCCACAAGCGCTTCGGGGTGAACGGGGGACGTGCAGGAACGGCACCGAGCGGGTGCCTTGATTCCGGTCTGTCGCTACTTCCCGAGCAGCGGCGGCCGGTCCCGGGGCACGAAGCGCTCCGCTGCGCCGGGCGCCCGGGGCGCCGAGACGCTCGCCGGATCTCCCGTCTGCAGCTTGGCCTCGCCCTCGCCCAGGGCGCTCACCGGGGCCACGCCGGCCGCGGCCGCCAGCGCCGCCGCGCGCCGCTTCCGGATGCGGGTGTAGAGCAGGTAGCCCAACCCAAGCACCGCCACCGCGCCGATCACCTGCATCTGGCCGTGCTTGAGCTTGTCGATCAGCACTTCCAGGTGGGACCCGAAGCGGTAGCCCAGGTAGACGAACACCGGCGCCGAGGCCAGCGCCGCCAGCCCGTCCCAGAAGATGAAGCGCCAGTAGCTCATCTTGGCGCTGCCGGCCGTGAAGTAGGTCACCGCGCGGACGCCCGGGAGGAAGCGGGCGATCATCACGATCTTCTGCCCGTGCTTGGCGAAGAGCAGCTCCACCCTCGCGCGCTTCTCCGGCGTCACCACCTTGGCGAGCAGCCCTCCGCGCGAGCCCACCCGCGTCCCCACCCGGCGGCCCGCCATGTAGATCAGCGAGTCCCCGCAGAGGATCCCCACGAAGCCCACCACCATCATCGCCGGCAGGTTCACGGCGTTGATGTGCGCCAGGTACCCGCCGAGGATCAGCGAGATGTCCTCGGGGAGCGGCACGCCCAGACCGCAGGCCACCAGGATCCCGAAGACGGTGGCGTAGGCGACCGGCCCCTGCGCTTCGCCTAGAACACTTCGTAGCAGCTCTTCCACGTGACCTTCGCTCGGTTGAACTTCACTTCCGCGCCGGGCGCCGCGCCTCGGCCTTCGCCAGGGCGTCCAGCGCCCACGCGTCCACCGGGCGACCTTCGTCGAACCCGCGCGCGATCTCCTTCAAACCGAAATAGCCCTGCCCCGCCGCGCTCTCGTACGCCGCGTCCGGCGCGTCCAGTGCCCGCAGGGCCAACGCCCGCGCCACCAGAGCGCTGGCGTAGTCACCCACCGTCCGCTCCGGGGCGCCCAACAGCTGCGCCTCCTTGAGGAGGGACGCGCCGCCGGCCCACGAGGCCTGCGCCTTCTTGGAGACCTGCGGCTCGATGAAGGCCCGGCCGTACTCGCGCACCACGCCCTCCACGTTCGGCTTGTCCGAAGGGCCCACCACCACCACCACCTCGCCGTCACCCATCACGCCCTTCACCTCGTTCTGCGCGTCCAGCAGGTTGAGCACCACGAGCGACTGGGGTCCATTCTCCGGGACCTTGAGCAGCTTCCGGGCCTTGCTCAAGGGCGCGTCCAGCGCGGTCAGGTAACCTTTCAGCCCCTTGCGATATTCGGCCTGCACCTGCCCCATCAAGTCCTGGACACTCCACTGGCCGTACACCGCGGCCAGGAGCCCTTCGAGACCCTTGAGATCCGCGAGCTCCTTCGACTTCGGGGCGGAGGCGAACGGGGGAGGTGCCCCGCTCACCGTGTAGGCGAGGTAGCGGCCCAGCGGCACCGGGTGGGCATCGAAGAAGGCGTCCGCCTGCTTGCGGACCTCCGGGCTCGCCGAGAGCAGCTTCTGGCGGACCTGCGCGCGCACGGGATGGAAGGCGTGCTTGGGGAGCGGGTTCTGCCGGGAGATGGGCGCATCGTCGTAGCCCATGGCGTTGAGCAGCGCGTAGAGGGTGAACACCCGCTCGTCGGCGCGCAACTCGGTGCCATCACCGGTGTAGAGGCTGGCGAACCAGTCGGACTCTGCGCGGGCTGCCCCCGCGACCAGGCACACGAAAACCGCAGGAAGAACGCGAAGATGAAGGCGCATGGACGGCGGGGGAGCCTAGCACGCCTTCAGGTCTTGCCGAGCAGCGCCTTGAAGTTGTCCTTGTTGTCCAACACCTTCTGGCCGAAGGCGGAGACGATCCCCATCAGGAGCTTCATGCAGGCCTGGGGCTTCTGCGCGAGCAACCGCTGGAAGTCCCCGAAGCGCAGCTCCACCGCGGAGACCTGCGAGAGCGCGGTGGCAGTGCACATCCGCTGGCCCTGGTTGATCAGCGAGAGCTCGCCCAGGTAGTCCCCGGCGCCGAGCTCGCCCACGATCACCTCTTCGCCCGCGGGGTTCTTCGTGGTGAGCCGCACCTTCCCATCCACGATGATCAGCAGCGCGTCCGCGACCATGCTCTCCACGAAGAGCGGCACGCCCTTGGGGAAGGCGCGCTCACTCGCGGCGCCAGCGATGATCTGGAGCCCGGTGTCCGTGAAGCCCTTGAACAGCGAGCACGCCTTGAGCGCCCCTAGGGGAGCTGCCATGTCGCGGTTCTAACACGGCTCTGCTTCGCCCCTGGAGTTTTGTGTAGGCTGCTCCCCGCTCATGAAAAGACCCACGCTCTCCTCCAAGCGCCGTCTGCTCTTCGCCTCGGCCGGCGCGCTCGCGCTGGCCACCGGGCTCTGGTCCTGCGGCGGGCTCCAGACCATCTCCCGTCAGGAGTTCCTCACGTTCGCGGAGTCGCAGAACGAGTGCCAGACGGTCGACGAGTGCATGATCGTGAAGGCCAGCGACTGCGTCTGCCCGGTGGTGATCAACGAGAACAAGTACCCGGTGGTCTTCGACAAGGCGGAGCACCTGTGGTGCGGGATCAAGGTCGAGTGCAGCTCGATCCTGTCGGTGGCCTGTCTCGGCGGGCGCTGCGAGGTGACTGCGTACGGCACCCTCGAGGGCCTTCCGGACGGCGGCCGCTAGCGGCTCGCGCGGTGCTCGCGGGAGTACGTCACGTAGTTGTGGGAGGACTCGAGCAGCCAGGCCCGCTCCTTGGCCTCCAGGGGGCGCTTCACCTTGGCCGGCGAGCCCAGCACCAGTGAGCCGGGAGGGATCCGCGTGCCCGGGGTGAGCAGCGCCCCCGCGGCGATCACGCAGTCATCCCCCACCTCCACGTCGTCCATCAGGATCGCGCCCATCCCCACCAGGATCCGGTCCCCGAGCCGGCAGCCGTGCAGCACCACGTGGTGCCCCACGGTGACGTCATCGCCGATCACGGTGGCGTAGCGGTCCTTGAGCACGTGGACCATGGACAGGTCCTGGATGTTGGTCCGCTTGCCAATGGTGATCGGGTTCACGTCCCCGCGGATCACCGTGTTGAACCAGACGGACGAGTCCTCGCCGATCTCCACGTCCCCGATCACCTGGGCCGAGTCCTCGATGAAGCAGCTCGGGTGGATGCGCGGCTCGTGATCCTTGAAGCGCCGGATGACCAAGGCAACTCCTCGCGTCAGGCGGTGGCGCAGACGTGCAGCTCGGCGGGCGGCTCAGTGAGCTCCACCGTGGGCGGCGAGATCACCGCCACCAGCGTCCCGGAGAGGGCGCTCGGGCTGCTCTTGTCGATCCGGACCCGCGCCAGGCTGCCCGCGGGGGCCTCGCCGTCGAAGTTCACGGTGCGGTTCTGCGAGGTGCGGCCGAAGCGGCGGTTGGGATCGAACTTGGAGCGCCCCTCCACCAGCACCTCCACCTCCGTCCCCACCTGCGCCGCCATCAGCTCGCCGCTGATCCGCTTCTGGAGCTTCTGCAGCCGCTCCAGCCGCTGGAGCTTCACCTCGTGGGGGATCGCCCCCCACTCCTCCTCGTGGAGCCCCGCCGCGGTGCGCGGCCGCGCGGAGAAGATGAAGGAGTACTGGTTCTCGAAGCGGACCTGCTCGGTGAGGGCGAGCGTCTGCTCGAACTCCGCCTCGGTCTCGCTGGGGAAGCCCACGATGATGTCCGTGGTCACCGCGATCCCTGGGCGCGCCGCGCGAAGCCGCGCCAGCCGGCCCAGGTACTCCTCCACGGTGTAGTCCCGCCGCATCTTCTTGAGAACCCGGTCCGAGCCGCACTGGACCGGCAGGTGGAAGTGCGAGGCGATCTTCGGCTCCTGCGCGAACGCGTCCACCAGCTCGTCCGAGAGATCCTGCGGGTGGCTGGTGGTGAAGCGCACCCGGTCGATCCCCGGCACCTGCGCCGTCCGCAGGAGCAGCTGCGCGAAGGAGATCCCGCCGCGGTACGAGTTCACGTTCTGGCCGATCAGGGTGACCTCGCGCACCCCCACCTTCGCCAGATCCGCGGCCTCGCACAGGATCTCGGTGAAGGGCCGGCTGACCTCCCGGCCGCGGGTGTGCGGGACCACGCAGAAGGAGCAGACGTTGTCGCAGCCCTTCATCACGGTGATGAACTCGGTCACCTTGCCGCGGGAGAACTCCGGGTCCGCGCGCGGGAAGACGTACTCCTCCGAGTCCACCCAGGCCGTCTCCACCACCCGCGCCTTCTCCTGCGACACGCGCTGGAGGATCTCCGGCAGCTTGGCGATCGCGTCCGGGCCGAAGACGAAGTCCACGTACGGGACCTTCTTGAGCAGCTTGTCCTTCTCCTGCTGCGCCACGCAGCCGCCCACGCCGATCAGCGCGCCCCGGGCGAGCTTCACCGTCCGGTAGCGGCCGAGCGCGGAGAGCATCTTGTCCTCCGCCTTCTCCCGGATCGCGCAGGTGTTGAGGAGGATCAGATCCGCCTCTTCCGCCGTGGGGGTGGGCCGGTAGGAGAGCTTCGAGAGCACCTCGCTCATCCGCAGCGAGTCGTTGACGTTCATCTGACAGCCGAACGTGTGCAGGTAGTAGCGCTTCATTTCGGGCCGCGACTTATCCGCCAAGCCGCCCGGCGAAGCAAACCCCCGCGGAGGGGGGGTGCAGCTTTTCTGCACATGGGGGGAAGGCCGATGGTTAAGCCCACGTGCAGCCCTCCCCCACCCCGGCCGTGTCCTCCACCAACTCACCATTATTTCAGGGCTTTCTCGCAGGCGCTGGCCGCAGGGCCGCCGGGCTGGGGGACCTTGCAGCGCTGCGCGGCGCGCTCGAGACGCTCTACGCCGCGGGCGGCGCGGCCCACCCCAGCCTTCGGGCGTCAGCGCGCGGCTTCGGGCTGCAGCTGGGGCGCAACCTCCCCGCGCGCAGCTCCTCGCGGGAGCTCCTCGGAGTCCACGCCGCGGATCTCTTCCTCGCGGTGGCGTGCGCGGAGGGGGACGCGCTCGCGCTCAAGCTGCTCGAGCGGGGGCCCATGGGCCACGCGGTGGCGGGGCTGGGCCGGCTGGATCCTTCGCCCTCCTTCACGGACGAGGTCCGGCAGCTGCTCCGCCAGAAGCTCTTGATGCCGGACGCGGCCGGGCTCCCGCGGATCGCCGACTACTCGGGGCGCGGGGCGCTCTCCAACTGGCTCAAGGCCGCCGCCTTCCGCACCGCCTTGAACCACCGGCGGGACACCCAGCGCGAGCTGCCCACCGAGGACGAGGAGGCCCTGCTCGCCCTGCCCGCCCCGGACGCGGATCCGGAGCTGCACTACCTCAAGCGCACCTACCGCGCCGAGTTCAAGGCCGCCTTCTCCGGGGCGCTCGGCGCCCTCACCGGCCAGGAGCGCAACATCCTGCGGATGCACGTGCTGGATGGGCTGGGGACCGATGAGATCGGCGCCCTCTACAGGGTGCACCGCACCACCGTGGCCCGCTGGATCGGCCGCGCCCGGGAGAACCTGCTCGAGCAGACCCGCCGCACGCTCGCCGAGAAGCTGCAGGTGGACCGCTCGGAGCTGGACAGCCTCTTGAACCTCGTCCGCAGCCAGCTGGACGTCTCCCTCACCCGCTTCCTCAAGCGCTCCCAGTCGTAGGCCGCACGCATGAAGTGCCCAGACGAGAACCGAGTCCTCGACTTGATCCAGGGCCGCCTCTCCGGCGCCAGCGCGCAGGCGCTGGATGGGCACCTGGACGCCTGCCAGGAGTGCCGCTGGCTGGTGGCCGAGTTCCTCCGCCGCCCCTCCGGGCTGGCCTCCGCCCCCGCCTCCTCGCTGGGCACCGCCCCCACCCTCGTCAGCCAACCGCCCTCCGAGCACGGCCGCGTCAGCGCGCTGCCGCCGGGCACCCGGGTGGGGCGCTACGTGGTGGTGGAGCGGATCGGCCAGGGAGGGATGGGCGTGGTCTACGCCGCGCACGATCCGGAGCTGGACCGGCGGATCAGCCTCAAGCTCTTGCGCACGGACCGGCGCGGCAAGCACGCCTCGGAGGGGCGCGCCCGGCTGGTGCGCGAGGCGCAGGCGTTGGCCCGCCTCTCCCACCCCAACGTGGTGGCCGTGCACGACGTGGGCACCTGGGAGGAGCAGGTCTTCATCGCCATGGAGCTCGTCCCGGGCGGCACGCTGGCCCGCTGGCTGGAGCAGCCGCACCCCTGGCGGGAGACCTTGGGCCTCTTCATCCGCGCCGGGCGCGGGCTCGCCGCCGCCCACGCCGCCGGGCTGGTCCACCGGGACTTCAAGCCGGAGAACGTGCTCGTGGGCCAGGACGGGCGCGTCCGCGTCACCGACTTCGGGCTCGCCCGGCCGGACGGGATGGACTCCGCCTCCCGGGACGAGGACACGCCGCCCCCTTCCGCGGAGAGCCCGCTGGCCCTGGCGATCACCCAGGCCGGCGCGGTGGTGGGCACGCCCCGCTACATGGCGCCCGAGCAGCTCGCCGGCGGCGTGGCGGACGCGCGCTCGGATCAGTTCAGCTTCTGCATCTCGCTCTATGAAGGCCTCTACGGCGAGCGCCCGTTCGGCGGAGACACCGTCCGCGCCCTCACCCTGGAGGTGCTGGAGGGGCGCCTGCGCGCGGCGCCCCGGGGCAGCCCGGTCCCCGCGCGCATCCGCCGGGTCCTCCTGCGCGGGCTCTCCACCGCGTCCCGGGAGCGCTTCGCCACCCTGGATGAGCTGCTTGACGCGCTGGAGCACGATCCCTCCCGCCGCCGGCGCCGGTTGGCGGCGCTCGGGGGCGCAGCGCTCGTCTCGGCGCTGGCGGTGGTGGCGGCGATGCGGGTGGTGGAGCGGCCGCGCTGCGAGGCGGGCGCCGCCCGGCTCACCGGCGTGTGGGACGGGGCGGTGCGCGCACGGCTGGAGCCAACCTTCCTCGGCACCGGGCGCCCCTACGCCCCCGTCGCCTGGCAACGCACCGCGGCCTCCCTGGACGCCTACGCCAACGGCTGGCGGCAGCTGTCCCAGGAGATCTGCGAGGCCACCCACGTGCGCCACGAGCAGTCCCAGGAGACCGCCGCCCTGCGCATGGCGTGCATGGACGAGCGGCGCGCGGAGCTGGCCGCCTTCACCGGCTTGCTCTCGACCCCAGACGGCGTGGCGATCGAACGGGCGCCGGTGGCCGCCGCCGCGCTGCCCCCGCTCTCCCGCTGCTCGGATCTCGCCGCGCTGGCCTCGCGGATCCCCCCGCCGGCCAACGAGGAGGCCCGGGCGAAGGTGACCGCAGGGCGCGAGCGCCTGGCGTCCGCCCGGGCCATCCTCAACGCGGGCAGCCAGTATGCGCCGGCCATCCCGATCGCCGAGGAGGTGCTGGCGCAGGCCCGCGCCGTGGGGTACCGGCCGCTGGAGGCAGACGCGCTGAGCGTGCTCAGCAACCTCCAGGAGCGGTCCGGCAAGCCGCGGGAAGCGGAGAAGACGCTGCACCTGGCCATCCAGGCGCTGGAGGCCTCGCACGACGACGAGGGCGCCGCGCGCGCGTGGGTAGGCCTGGTGAACGTCACCGGCACCGTGCTCGAGCGGACGGAGGAGGCGCGCACCTGGGTGGGCTACGCCGCCGCTGCGGTGGAGCGCGCGGGCAATGACGCGGAGCTGCAGGCGCGGCTGCAGAACGCGCTGGGTCTGCTCGAGCAAACCGGCGGCAACTTCCAGGCCGCGATCTCCCACCACGAACGGGCGATCAAGCTGCGGCTGATCCGCGTCCCTCCGGACGATCCGCGGATGACCGAGTACTACGCCAACCTGGGGATCGCGCTGGAGCGCTCGGGCAAGCTCGAGGAGGCGCTCGCCACCTACAAGCGGGCCCTGGCGATCGACGAACAGGCGCTCGGCCCGGACCACCCGCGCTGCGCGGGCGGCCTCCACAACCTCTCCGCGGTGCTGATCGGCCTCAACGAGCACGAGCAGGCGCTCACCGCCATCGACCGCGCGGTCCGGATCCGCGAGGGAGCCCTGGGCAAGGATCACCACAAGCTGGCCGCCCTGCTGATCAACCGCGGGATCGCCCTCAAGGCGCTCGGCCGCTACGACGAGGCGCTCTCCGCCCTGCACCGGGCGGAGGAGGTGAGCGCCAAGGCCTTCGGCCCCAACCACCCGCAGGTCCTCCTGGCCCGCGAGGACGTGGCGCGCGTGCTCTCCAAGCTGGGCCGCCAGGCGGAGGCGCTGGCGATCGCCCAGGCCGCCTTGCAGGTGCGCCAGGACTCGAACGGCGCCGGACCTTCGCAGGCGGAGAGCCACACCGTCGTGGGCCACATCCTGATCCAGCAGAAGCGCCACGCAGAGGCGATCGAGCACTTCTCGCGCGCGGTGGCCCTGGACGAGAAGGCGAGCGGCCCGGAGAGCGTCTACGTCTCCGAGGATCTGCTGGGGCTGGGCGAGAGCCAGCTCGGCGCCGGCCAGAGCCTCGGGGCGATCAAGTCGCTCGAGCGCGCGCTGGCCATCCGCCGCAAGCAGCCGCGCAGCGAGAACGGCTGCGCGGTGATCTCCATCTCGCTCGCGCGCGCGCTGGTGGCCGCCCGGCAGGAGCCTCGCGCCGTGGCGCTGGCGCAGGCGGCCGTGGCCCAGCTCGCCACCGCCCCGCCCTACTTCGCGGACGCGCTGGCCGAAGGGCGCGCGCTGCTTCGCGTGCACGCCCGCGCCGGCGGCCCCTCGGGAGGCGGCCGGTGAGCACCTCCGGACAGAACGCCGAGGACAACGCCGCGCTCGCCGCCTTCCGCCGGGCCGCCGCGGCCTGGCCAGGGATCCCGGTGGACGCGGCCGCCTTCTGCGGCCACCTCGCGCGGCTGCTGCAGGCCGGCGGACAGCCTGGCGAGCTGCACGTGGAGGATCTCTACCTGGCGCTCGCCTGCGCCCATCGCCAACCGCTCGCGCTGGAGCGGATGGCGCAGGCCATCCACGACGAGGTGGAGGGTGCGCTGCGCCGCATGAGCGGCCCGCCCGGCATGGCGGAGGAGGTGGAGCAGCAGCTCCGGGAGCGGCTGCTGGTGGGCGAGGGACGCCCCAAGATCCTGGACTACGGCGGCCGCGGCACCCTCTCCAAGTGGCTGCGCGCGGCGGCGGTGCGCACCGCGCTCACGGTGCGGCGCGCGGGGCGCCGGGAGGTCGCCGCGGACGAGGACGAGCTGCTCGAGCTGCCCGCGGCCAACCAGGATCCGGAGCTGCGGCTGATCCAGGCCAGCTACCGCAAGGCCTTCTCCGCCGCCTTCCAAAGCGCGCTCGCCTCGCTGGATCCCCAGCAGCGCAACCTGCTGCGGCTGCAGCTCCTGGACGGCCTGAACATCGACCAGATCGGCGGGATCTACGCCGCCCACCGCTCCACCGCGGCGCGCTGGCTCGCCAAGGCCCGGGAGGAGCTGCTCACCCGCACCCGGGAGGCGCTGGGCACCGCGCTGCGGCTCTCGCCGCAGGAGTTGGACAGCCTGATGGGCCAGCTGCACAGCCAGCTGGACGTGAGCCTGCGCCGTTTCCTCTGTGAAACCGCTGGGGTGGCGAAGGGCGGAGCCACGCGTGCGACCTGAAGGAGGGGCCTGCGTCCTCCCTCCCCGTACGCCGTTCCACCCCCGGAGTGCCCGTGAGGACGCAGCGCCAAGAGACGGTCGACGCCGAGCGCGTCGAAGCCCTGTACCGGCAGTACGGCCCCCTGATCTACGGGCGGTGCCGCAAGCTGTTGAAGGACGACGAGGCGGCCCAGGACGCCACCCAGGAGGTCTTCCTGCGCGTGATCCGCCACCTGGACAAGGTCCCAGTGACCGGCAGCGTGGCGGCCTGGCTCTCACGCATCTCCATCAACTACTGCCTCAACCTGATCCGCGACGAGCAGCGCACGGACCATGGCGCGGAGGTGCCCGAGCCCAGCGGCGCTCCCCACCCAGAGCACGTGCTCGCGCAGAGGGATCTCGCTCAGAAGCTGCTCGACAAGGCCCCCGCGCCGCTGCGCGACTCGGTCCTGCTCCACCATATGCAGGGGCTCAAGCAGGGCCAGGTGGCGCGCCAGCTGGGCGTCTCCCGGCGCACCATCATCTATCGGCTGGAGCGCTTCGCCGAGCTGGCGGCCCGGTTCCAGGCCCGCGTGGGCCGCGAGGCGGCCTAGCGCCGCTTGCTCCGAAGGGGGCGGCCGCGTGAGCCTGGGCACCAGCGTGGACCACCTGGACGAGAACCAGATCCTCGAGCTGCTCGCGGGGCGCCTGGGCCGCCCCGCGCTGGCGGCCGCGGACGCCCACCTGGACGGCTGCCGGGACTGCCGCGAATGGCTCGCCGAGCTGGCCCGCGAGGCGGGCGCCGCCGCCGCCGCGGAGCCCGAGTCCCCGCTCGCGCTCGCCGCGGGCGCGGAGGTGGGGCGCTACCGGCTCCTCTCACCGCTGCCGGGCCCGCAGGACCGCTGGCTCGCGCAGGATCCGGTGCTCGAGCGGCCGGTCTGCCTGACCGTGCTGCGCACCCGGGACGCACGCGAGCGGGACGCCGCGCTCGCCCGCGCGCTGCTCGCCGCGCAGCTGACCCACCCGAACCTGATCCGCGTGCACGACGCCGGCCTGTGCGGGGGGCGCGTCTACGTGGTGGCGGAGGCCCCGGCGGGGCAGCCGCTCGGTCCCTGGCTGGCCCAGCGCGGGGCGCGGGAGCGGCTGCTCGCCTTCGCTGCCCTGGCGGACGCCCTGCTCGCCGCGCACCGCGTGGGCTGCGCGCACGGGCAGCTCTCCGAGGATCAGCTCTGGATGGAGGCGGGCGGCACCCCGCGGCTCGCCGGGCTGGGTCAGCTGGACGGCACCACCGCCGCGGCGCCAGAGGCGGACGTGGCGGCCCTCCACGCGGCGCTGCGCCGCTGCCTGGGCCGCTCCAGCCTGCCGCGCAGGCTCGCCGCGGCCCCCGCGCGCAGCCAGGCGCTCGCGGTCACCCGGGACGAGCTGGCCCGCTGGGCGCGGGCGCTCTCCAACCGCCGGCGGGTGGGGGCCGCCCTCGCCGCGGGGCTCGCCGTCGTCGCGCTCGGCGGGGGATCCCTCTACGCCTCGCGCGCCGGCTGCGAGGGGCCCCGTCCCGCGCTCGGAGAGGCGTGGGGCGCGCAGCGGGATGGACTGAGCGAGGCGCTCGCCTCCCAGGGAAGCGCGCAGGCAGCGGCGGAGGCGCGCTGGGATCTGGCGCTCGCGCACAGCCGGCTGGACCGGCCGGGCGCCTCGCGCGAGCTGGAGAACGCGTCCTGGTGGGCGGAGGCCGCGCGCCGGGCGGATCTGGCGGCGCTCAGTTGGCTGGAGCTGGCCCGCCGGGAGCGGCTTGCGGGACGGCCCCTGGAGGCCGAGCGCGCGCTGCGTTACGCGCAGGCGGCGGTGGCGCGGATGGGAGATCCGTCCGTGGTCGCCGCCCTCAACCGCGAGGCGGCGGCACAGCGGTGACTAGCGCCGCCGCGAGGGGCGGCGGCGCACCGGGACCGGCGCGAGCCCCACGGTCCCCTGGCGGAGCAGGGTCGCGAAGACCCCAACGGCGACGGCGAGCGGCACCCAGCCTCCCTGCGTGAAGAACCGGACCAGCTCTGCCTGCACCGAGTTGGACATGAGTGCGCTCCTCGAGGACGGTCCGGAATCTTGGCATCGATCCCCGCCGGTTGGGAGGGGCCCCCCACCACTTCCTGGCGTACTCCCTTCTCCCACACGAGGAAGAATCCGGCTGGAGCGGCGCAGGCCCTCCGGAATTCGCCGCGGTGGACCGTCCACGGCTGGACGCGAAGCTGTGGCTTTTCCACTTTCTTCGGGCGAACAATGCGCCCAACCGAATGCTCGAGCGCATCAAGATCCGCGGGCCGCTGCGCTGCCATGGGGTGGGCCGGCTGGAGTGCGCCGAGGAGCTCGGCACCGGCGCGCGCCTGGCGGTGCGCTGGCTGCCCCTGGAGGCCCACGCCGAGCTCGCGGCGCAAGAGGTCCAGGCCCTGCCGGGGCACCCGTCCCTCCCCAAGGTGCTGCACGTGGGCCGGGAGCCCAAGGCGCTGTACCTGGTGCTGGAGTTCCCCGAAGGCCGGCTGCTCGCGGCCACGCTCGGAGAGGAGATCCCGGTCGAGGAGCTGGAGCGGATGGGTGCGCAGCTGGCGGATGGGCTCTCCGCCCTCCACACCCGCGGCAGCTGCCACGGCGAGCTCTCCACGCACTCGGTGCTCTGCGTGGCCGAAGGTCGCGCGCTGCTGTGGGACGTGCCCCTGGTGATCGCCAACCGGGTGACGGACCGGCGCCAGACGCGCCGGGAGATCCCCGCCCTGCCCGAGCTGGCGCCTTGCCTCTCTCCGGAGGTCGCGCGGGGCGAGCCGCCCTCGTCCGCTTCGGACGTCTATTCGCTGGCGGTGATCCTCTGCCTGGCGGCGGGCGCCCCCGTCCCCAGCGCGCCCAGCGCGCTCGCGCTGATCCACCTGATCGCCACCGGGCAGTGGCAACCGGCCATCCCCGTCCGCTTCGAGCGCGCCACCCGTTCGCTTCTGGCGCGGATGCTGGCCGCCTCACCCAGCCTCCGCCCCACCGCGCACGAGGTGCACGAGGGCTTCGCCACCATCACCCAGAGCGCCGCGTCCGAGTACGCCCTGGATGACGGGCCCGCCTTTTCGCTCGCGTCCGAGCCCCTGCTGGGAGGCGCCAGCGCGGAGGACGGCGCCGCCGAGCAGGCCCGCGCGGACTCGCTGGCACGGCTGGAGACGATCTCCGTGGACGGTGACGGCGCGGCGCGGCCCGCCACGGCCGCCCCGGAGCGGCCGATTGAAGAGGTGCTGCCCACGCTGGAGCTGCCGCCCGCTCCTCAGGCCGCGCCGGCTCCAGCGCCCGAGCCGGCCGCGCGCGCGCAGGTGTTCGGCCGCACGCTGGAGGCCGCGGAGGCGGAAGAGCCGGATCCGCGGTGGCGCAGGCGCGGCGTCTCCACGCGCGTGCTGGTGGTGGCGCTGCTCGTCGCAGGGCTGGCGGTGGCCGCGGTGACGGTCCCCTTCAAGCTGCTCGCCCGCGCGCCAGCGGCCGCCCCTTCGCCGGACGCGCCCGTGCCGGTCCGCGCCGTCCCACCCGCGCCTTCCGAGCAGCCCACGCCGCCCCCGGCACCGCCGGAGCCGGCACCGGAGCCGCTGGTCGCGGCGCCTGAGCCCGAGCCCGCCGCCGTGGAGCCCGCGCCGCCCCCTCCTGCTGCCCCGCTGGCCAAGCGCCGCAAGCGGCTGTCGATGGAGCGGCGCAAGGGCGCGGCGCTGCAGGCGCCAGCGGATCGCGGCGGCTCGGAGCTGAAGCGCCCGGAGCTGTAGGGCTCTGCAACAAACGCCCGGAAGAGTTGTCTGACGGCGACGGTTACGCCGCGGCGGGCCATGCACGCGGCGCTTGTTCCATGCCCCTGCTGACGCATACTGCCGCGCCTTTCGACGTCCACTGTTGATCCTCACCGAGGTCCCCTCCGTGCGAACCCGACTGCTCTGGCTGCTGCTGCTCGCCTCCTCGCCCGCGCTCGCCGCGCCCGCGCTCTCCCTGCCCGGTTCGATGAAGGCCTACGCGCAGGTGGAGGGGATCAGCGAGTACCGGCTGCCCAACGGGCTGCGGGTGCTGCTCTTCCCGGACCCCACCAAGCAGACGGTCACGGTGAACATCACCTACTTCGTCGGCTCGCGGCACGAGGGCTACGGCGAGACCGGCATGGCCCACCTGCTCGAGCACATGCTCTTCCAGGGCACGCCGAAGACGCCGAACGTCCCCAAGACGCTCACCGAGCGCGGCGCCCGGCCCAACGGCACGACCTGGCTGGATCGCACCAACTACTTCGAGACCATGACGTCCACGGACGCCAACCTCGAGTGGGCCATCCGCTTCGAGGCGGACCGGATGGTCAACAGCTTCGTGGCGAAGAAGGACCTCGACTCGGAGATGACGGTGGTCCGCAACGAGTTCGAGTCCGGCGAGAACGACCCGTTCGGCGTCCTGATGGAGCGCACGCTCTCCACCGCGTACCTCTGGCATGCGTACGGGCGCTCCACCATTGGCGCGCGCTCGGACATCGAAAACGTGCCCATCGAGCGGCTGCAGGCCTTCTACCGGAAGCACTACCAGCCGGACAACGCGATGCTGGTGGTGGCCGGCAAGTTCGACGAAGGCAAGGCGCTCAAGTGGATCGCCGACAGCTTCGGGAAGCTCCCGCGCCCCAAGCGCACCGTGGAGGGCACGTACACCGCGGAGCCCACGCAGGACGGCGAGCGCACCGTGACGCTGCGCCGCGTGGGAGACGTGCAGGTGGCGATGGCCGCGTACCACGTGCCCGCCGGCGCGGCGGAGGACTTCGCCGCGGTGGACGTGCTGACCCAGGTGCTGGGAGACGTGCCGTCCGGACGGCTGCACAAGGCGCTGGTGGAGACGAAGAAGGCTGCCTCGGTGAGCGGCTTCAACTTCCAGCTGCGCGAGCCGGGGATCCTGATCGTCGCCGCGGAGGTGCGGAAGGAGGACCCGCTGGAGGCCGCCCGGGCCGCGCTGGTGGCCACCACCGAAGAGGTCGCCGCGAAGGCGCCCTCCGCCGAGGAGGTGGAGCGCGCGAAGAACGCCCTGCTCAAGCAGATCGAGCTCACCCTCAACGCCTCGGACCGGGTGGGGATCCAGCTCTCCGAGTGGGCGGCGATCGGCGACTGGCGGATGCTCTTCCTGCACCGGGACCGGCTGCGGCAGGTGACCGCGGCGGACGTGCAGAAGGCGGCGGCGCGCTACCTCAAGTCCTCCAACCGCACGACCGGCGTCTTCATCCCCACCGCCAAGCCGGACCGCTCGGAGATCCCCCCTGCGCCGGACGTGGCCAAGCTGCTGGAGACCTACAAGGGGGATCAAGGGCTCGCGGTGGGAGAAGCGTTCGATCCTTCACCCGCCAACATCGACGCGCACACCCAGCGCGAGAAGCTGGAGAACGGCTTCCAGGTCGCCCTGCTCTCCAAGCGCACCCGCGGCAAGACGGTCGCGGCGCAGCTGAACTTCCGCTTCGGCTCCGAGGCCGCGCTCCAGAACAAGCGCGTGGTGGGAGACGTGGTGGGGCGGATGCTCCTGCGCGGCACCAAGAGCCACACCCGCCAGCAGCTCAAGGACGAATTGGACAAGCTCAACACCCGCCTCTCCATCGACGGCAACGCCGACTCGGTGCGGGTCAACGTGGAGACGCGCCAGAGCGAGCTCACCCCGGTGCTCAAGCTGATCGCCGAGGTGCTCAAGACCCCCGCGTTTGACGCCAAGGAGCTGGAGCAGCTGCGGCGCGAGATGCTCGCCCAGGTGGAGCAGGGGCGCAGCGACCCCGGCACCGTGGCGTACATCGCGTTCCGGCGCCATCTGGACCCGCGCCCCAAGGGCCACCCGCTCGGCACCCTCACCATCGACGAGCAGGTGGAGGCGATCAACGCGATCACGCTCGCGGATCTGCAGGCCTTCCACCAGACGTTCTACGGGCCGTCCAACGGCGAGATCGCGGTGGTGGGGGACGTGGAGCCGAAGGAGACCCTGCCCCTGCTCAAGGAGCTGTTCGGGAGCTGGAAGAGCCCCTCGCCGTTCGTGCGGATCCCCCAGCCCTTCCAGGACGTGAAGCCCGCGGAGCTGATCATCCACACGCCGGACAAGGCCAACGCCTTCTTCCTCGCCGGGCAGAATCTCGAGCTCCGGGATGATGATCCGGACTACCCCGCGCTCTACCTCGCCAACTTCATGATGGGCGGCGGCTTCATCTACTCGCGGCTCGCGTCGCGGATCCGCGAGAAGGACGGCCTGAGCTACGGCGTGGGCAGCTCCCTCACCGCCAGCCAGATCGACAAGTCCGGCTCCTTCACCGCCTACGCGATCTACGCGCCAGAGAACGTGAAGAAGCTGGACGCCGCGTTCCGCGAGGAGCTGGAGCGGGTCTTCAAAGACGGCTTCACCCCGGACGAGGTGGCCAAGGCCAAGGAGGGCCTGCTGGACTCGCGCAAGGTCACCCGCGCGCAGGACGCCTCGGTGGCGCGGATCATGGCCTCCAACCTGTTCCTCGGCCGGACCTACGCGTTCGACGCGCAGCTGGAGAAGCAGATCGCCGCGCTCACCCCGGCGCAGGTGCTGACCGCGGTGCGCAAGCACCTGGACCTCAAGAAGCTCTCCATGGTGAAGGCCGGAGACTTCGAGGGCCGGCCCTCCACCGTGGCCCAGCCCGGCCCCGCGAAGGCGCCCACCCCCACCCCGCCGCCCAAGAAGGACGAGAAGCCGGCGGTGGAGACCCCCCGGTAGGTCTCCAACCCGGGAGTCAGCTCGGGACCAGCTGCTCTGCCACCTTTGCGAAGTCGTTCAGCGATTGGACGACCACCACCTGGTGGCAGAGCTTGGCGTAGGTGAGCATCTCGCTGTCGCCGAAGCCCCAGCTGCGCCGCTCCTCGGGGCAGATCCAGAGCAGGCGGCGGCACTTGCGGCGCAGGTCCTTGAGCGCCCAGGCGTTGGCGGCGTTGAAGTTGTTCCGCCCGTCGCCGATCACCATCACGGTGGTGCGGCGGCTGATCCCGCCGAGGTGATCCCGGACGAAGTTGGCCAGCGCCCGCCCGTAGTTGGAATTGGAGTGCAGCGAGATCGTCTTGCCCGCGGTGGCCAGGTCGATCGCCGCCTCCACCTCCAGGTCCTTGAAGTAGCGCGTCACCTCGCCGATGTCCGAGACGAAGACGAAGGAGCGGACCCGGACGAAGAGCGACTGCAGCGTGTGCATGAACAGCAGCATCAGCCGCGAGACATTGCGGACCGAGTCCGAGACGTCACACAGCACCACCACCTCTGGGCGCTCCGGCCGCCGCGAGCGGAACTGGGGGATCATCGGCACGCCGCCCCAGGGCAGGTTCTTCCGGAGGGTGCGGCGCACGTTCAGCGCGCCCCGGCGGTGCGAGCGCTGCTTGCGCACCAGCCGGCTCTTCAGCTTCTCCGCCAGCCGGCGCACGGAGGCCTGCGCCTGATCGATCTCCGCCCGGCTGAGCGTGTGGAACGGGCGCTCGGCCACCGAGTCCGTGGCCTTGCGGCTGCGCGCCTTGCTCTGCCGGTCAACCTCCCGCCGCGCCGAGTCCTCCACCTTGCGCAGCGCCTCGGCGAGGTTGCGGGAGACGATCTCCACCCCCTCCGGTGAGAGGCCGCGCGCCTTGAGCTCGTCCTCCACGGACTTGAGGTCGCTGCGGAGCTTCTCTCCCCCGGCCGCGGCCATCAGCCGGCGCGAGAAGAAGCCGGTCTGCAGCGGGCTCTGCAGCGCGGTGAAGTCCAGCTGGAGCGTGGCGCCCCGGAACAGCTGCGCCAGTCGCCCGCGGTCCCCCGCCAGCGCCGCCTGGGCCAGCGGAGAGAGCTGGTTGAAGAGCCGGTTGACGGTGGCCACCACCATCTGCAGCTCGTCCCCTTCGAGCAGCCCCTGCTCCTGCAGCTGCTGGAGCAGCGACTGGTCGATCGCCTCCAGGGTCCGGGCCGCGCCGCTGAAGTAGATCTCGAACGCGCGCCGGAACACGTCCAGATCCAGCTCCCGCTTGATCAGCGTGGCGGCCAGGGCGGAGCGGAAGACGCCCTTGTCCGCCACGCCCACCTCGCCCACCGCCACCACCGCGTCGTTCACCTCGGCGGTGCTCACCCGCACGCCGTTCTGGCGGAGGACCTCGGCGAACTCGACGATCCGGGCTTCCATGACCGCGAGAGTCTAACCGACTGCAGCGGCGGCGCTCCGCCCACGAGGCGCTCATCTCCACTCCACGGCTGATCGCGCAGTGCCCGGGCCAGATGCCGTTGACCGCCTCAGGCGGCTGAACCGCGGCGCTCGAGTCAGCGCTCCAGGTGGTCAACGCCATCGCTCGGACGCAAACAGCGATGCGCGCTCGGAAAACGCTCGCCGCCGTCAACCACTTGCCGTTGACAACTCAAAAAGGGGGGGCTGCACCCTCCCCTGGGGTGTGCCGTGGTCGTTTCAGCCCGGCCGCTCGAGCGCGGGCGTGCCTGGACTGAGCAGATCGAGCGCCCACTCCGGACCGCCCGCGGCTGTGCAGCCCGACGCGGTCGGAGCGCGCCGGCGCGGGACCCATGCACGCATGGGGGAAAGCGGCCCTGAACCCGATCTGCTCCTCCGAGCCTCTCAGCGCGTGCTCGAGTGAAGCGCCCAGCGCCTGCTCACGCCCCTAGTTATGCCGAAGTTGCCTGGCTCGACAGCCATCACCCGGGGGACACCAGCACCACGCTGTAGCCGACGGCCGGGCGGCTCCCAGCGTTGTGGTACGAGTGGCGCTGGTCCCCGCGGAACACTACCACGTCCCCGGGGGAGAGCTTCCACTGCTCTCCCGCCGCGGTGAGGGTGAGCTCTCCGCTCTCGCAGGTGAGGTACTCCCGCGTGCCCGGCGTGTGCGGCACCCCCACCAGCGTGGATCCGGCCGGCAGCGCCATCCGGTCCGCCTCCAGGCCGGGCAGCACGTCCGGCAGGAGCCGGCGCACCTCCACGTCCCCCCGCACCCGCGTGGGCAGCGTCTTGCGCGCGTAGAACTGGCACGCCGCCCGAGGGGTGGCGATCAGCTCCTCCAGCGAGACCTGGAGCGCCCGCGCCACCTTGTGCAGGACCTGGAGCGTGGGGTTGCCCGCGCCAGACTCCAGGTTGGCCCAGGTGGCGCGCGGCAGGCCGGACGCCTTGGCCATCTGCTGCTGCGTCAGCCCGCGCGCGTCCCGCAGCTGCTTGATGTTGCGCGCCAGCCGCCCCGCCAGATCTCCCGCTGGATCGACCATGCCGGGAGTCTTCCAGCAGATTGGCGCGCGCGCCAATCCCTCATCAGCGGCCGAAGTCCACCGCCGAGGTGTTGCCCCCGCTCACCACCACGCCGACCCGCTCGCCGGGCGCCGGCTGGTAGCGGCCGCTGAGCAGCGCGGCGGTGGCGGCGGCGCCGCCCGGCTCGGCCACCACCCGGAGCACCTCCCACAGCCGCTGCTGCGCGGCGCGGATCGCCTCGTCCGACACCAGCACCACCTGCTTCACGTAGGCCTGGGCGAGCGGGAAGACCTTCTCCCCTACCCGCCTGGGCGCCAGCGAGTCCGCCGCCACGCCGCCGGCCTCGGCGTCCACCGGGCGGCCCGCCTCCAACGCCCGGGTCAGCGTGGGCGCCAGCTCCGGCTCCACCCCCACCAGCTTCACCCGCCCCTGGTACCAGGTGGCCGCCCCCGCGATCAGCCCGCCGCCGCCCACGGCGAAGAGGATGGTGTCCAGATCCGGCGCCTGCCACGCCAGCTCCGCGCCCAGCGTGCCCTGGCCGAGCAGCGTCTCCACCTGATCGAACGCGTGGATCTGCAGCGCGCCCGTCTTCTCCGCCCACTGGAGGCTTCCCGCCAGCGCGTCGTCGTAGCGCTCGCCGTCCACCACCAGCTCCGCGCCGTAGCTGCGGATGCGGGCCACCTTGGCGGCCGACGAGATCTTCGGCACGAAGATCTTCGCCTTCACGCCCAGCTTCTGCGCCGCGTACGCCACGGCGGCGCCGTGGTTGCCGCCGGAGGCCGCCACCACGCCCGCGGGGGGGACGTTGCGGGTCAGGAGATTCGCGAAGGCGCCGCGCGTCTTGAACGAGCCCGCGTGCTGGAGCAGCTCCAGCTTGAAGGTCAGCCGCGGCAGGCCCGGGGCGAGGTCTTTCCCCGGGGTGGTCACCACCGGCGTGGTGCGGACATGTGGGCGGATGGCCAGCCCGGTCTCGAGGACGCGGCCAGGCGTGAGTGCGGGGTCGATCGCGGAGGGCATGGGCCAGCACCGATTAGCACGCGCCAGCCCATTGGAAATCCGCCAAACGCGTGGCCGGGCGAGCGCGCCCGGGCGCCCGGGCGGGTACCTCCTCCACAAGGAGATTCCCATGGAGCTCGAAGGACGAATGGCAGTGGTGACGGGCGCCAGCCGCGGGCTGGGCGAGGCGCTCGCGGAGGCCCTGGCGGCCAGGCGGGCCAAGGTGGCGCTCGTCGCGCGAGAAGCGGGGCCGCTCGAAGCGGTGGCGGCGCGGATACGCGCCCGCGGCGGTCAGGCCCGCGCCTTCGCCGCGGACGTGGCGGACAAGGAGGCGGTCCACCCGCTCGCCGCGCAGGTGGCCGCGTGGGGCGGGCCCACGGACGTGCTGGTCCACAATGCCAGCACGCTGGGTCCGGTGCCGCTGCGGCCCTTGCTGGACACCGACTGCGAGGACGTGGAGCGCGCGTTCGCGGTGAACGTGCTCGGGCCGTTCCGGCTCTCCAAGATCGCGGTCGGCTCCATGCTGGTCCGCGGCGGCGGGCTGGTCCTGCACGTCACCTCGGACGCCGCGGTGCAGGCCTACCCCGCGTGGGGCGCCTACGGCCTCACCAAGGCCGCCTTCGAGCACCTGGGGCGGATCTGGGCGGCGGAGCTGGAGGGCACCGGCGTCCAGCTGCTCTCGGTGGACCCCGGCGAGATGGACACCCGCATGCACGCGGACGCGATGCCCGAGGCAGACCCAGCCGCGCTGGCCCGCCCCGCCGCCGTGGCGGAGCGGCTGGTCCAGCTGATCCAGACCGCGGAGCGCTACCCGGGCGGCGCGCGCGTGGAGCTCGGGAAGCTCGCGCCACCAGCCCAGGCCAGGGAGGCGCGCCCATGAAGGCCGGCGCGCTCGCGGCGCGGCTGGACGCGCTCGCGCTGCCGCCCGCCCGCGCCGTGCGCCCGGTGGGACGCCTGCTGGTGGTGGATCCCGCAGCGGGCGCCTTCTTCGAGCGGCCGGCCGCGGCGCTCCAGAGCCTCCTGACGCCCGGAGATCTCCTGGTGCTCAACGACGCCGCCACCCTGCCCGGCTCGCTGCGGCTGCAGCGCGCCTCCGGGGAGCCGCTCGAGGCCCGGCTCTGCGGCCACGTGGCACAGGGGCGCTGGCGGGCGGCCCTGCTCGGCGCCGGGGACTGGCGCACGGACACGCTCCTGCGGCCGCCTCCCCCCGCACTGCGCGCCGGAGAAGCGCTGACCCTGGCTGGAGAGCCCCTGCGCGTGGCGCGCGTGCTGCCGTTGAGCCCGCGCCTGGTAGAGCTGGAGCTCGGCGCAGACCTGGCGCAGTCGCTCCAGCAGATCTACCGCCACGGCCGGCCCGTGCAGTACGCCTACCTGGGCGGGCCGCTGGCGCTCTGGGACGTGCAGAACGCGTACGCCGGCGCCCCGGCCGCGTTCGAGCTGCCCTCCGCGGGGCGGATCCTCACCGGCGCCCAGCTGGTGGCGCTGCGGCGGCGCGGGGTCCAGCTCGCCACCCTCACCCACGCCGCGGGGCTCTCCTCCACAGGGGACGCGGCGATCGACGCCGCCCTTCCCCTCCCTGAGCGCTACGTCTTGCCGGAGCGGACGGTGGCCGCCGTCCAGCAGGCGCGCGAGCGCGGCCGCCGCGTCTTCGCGGTGGGCACCAGCACCGTGCGCGCGCTGGAGGGGAGCGGCCTGGTCCCCGGCGAAGGGGAGACGGCGCTGCGCATTGGCCCCGGGTTTCGCCCGCGCGTCGTGGACGGGCTGCTCAGCGGCGTCCACCCACCGGGCGAGAGCCACTTCGAGCTGCTCTCGGCGTTCGCGCCGGCCGGCCTGCTCGAGGCCTCCGCGCGCTTCGCCGCCTCCAGCGGCTTCCTGGGGCACGAGTTCGGCGACGCCACGCTGCTGCTGCCCGGGCGCTAGCCCCAATGCCCCGCGCGTTCGAACGACGCCACCGCCTCCACGTGGTGCGTCTGCGGAAACATCTCCACCAGCTGCAGCGCCTTGGGCACAAAGCCGGCGTCCTTGAGCGCGCGCCCGTCTCGCGCCAGCGAGGCCACGTCACACGCCACGTACACCACCCGCTTCACCCCCAGCGCCTTGGCCCATCCAGCCAGCCCCGGTGCGCCGGCGCGCGGCGGATCGGCGAGCAGCAGATCGAAGCTGCGCCGCTCCGAGATCAACCCCCTGCACACGCGCTCCGCGTCCCCCTCCACGAAGCGAACGTTCTCCACCTTTCCCTCCTGCGCGCTGCGCAGGGCCAGCTGCAGGGACACGCTGGAGGACTCCACCCCGAGCACGGACGCCGCCGCGCCCGCGAGCGCGAAGCTGAAGTTGCCGTTGCCGCAGAAGAGCTCCAGCACGCTGTCCTGCTCCCGCGGCGCGAGCCGCTGGATCGCCGAGGTCACCAGTCCCAGGTTCCCTTCCGCGTTCGCCTGCGAGAACGCGTCAGGCCGCAGGAAGAGCGGCACCTCCGGCCGCAGCGGGTACTGCGCACGCAGCACCGGCTTGCCCACCAGCACCGGAGAGCCCTCGTGGGGCACCAGCACCGCGCCCGCGAGCGAGGCCGCCTTGAGCGCGCGCTGCGCCACCTCCTGGGTCCGCGCCTTCACCGGCCCCTTGAGCACGAGCGCGATCGCCGCCTTGCCTCCCTCGGCCAGGAGATCCAGCTCCTCCACGTCCTTGGCGATTGGCTCGAGCGCCCCGGTCAGCGCTGCGGGGAGCGCCTGCAACCCCGGGAGCAGCGCCGGGCAGCGGGAGATCTGCACCGGGTGGTGGGTGCGGCGGCCGTAGAAGGACCAGCCGCCCTGCGCCCAGTGGAACACCGCGCGCCGCCGGTAGCCGAACGGCTGCGGGGAGGGCAGCGTGGGCAGGAGCTCGAAGGCCGCGCGGGACAGCCCGCCCAGGTGCTCGAGCGCGGAGAGGACGAGCTCCTGCTTCGCCTCGCGCTGGGCCGGCTCGGCCACGTGGAGCCAGTCACAGCCGCCGCACAGCCCGGCCAGATCGCAGGCCGGGGCGCGCCGAGCGGGGCTGGCGGAGAGCACCTCGAGCAGCTCGCCGCGCAGCACCCGGCCGTCCTCGCGGACAACGGCCCGCACGCGCTCGCCGGTGAACGCGCCATCGACGAAGACGGTGCGCCCCTCCAGCTGGGCCACGCCTTCGCCCAGCGTGGACATCCGTTCGATCGTCAGCGCGATGGGGGCGGCGGGGGCCGCCACTACTTCTTCTGCTCGCCGGCCTGGTTCTCCGGGAGCTCCTTGCGCAGCCGCTCCACGAAGCGCTCGATCCGGGCGCGCTTCTCGTCATCCACGTCAATGAACTCGATCCCCATGCCCGGGACCTGGTTTGACGGGTTGTCGAACTCGTTCACCCGCATCACCCGCCCAGAGAGATCGAACGGGAACGCGGTGTCCGGCAGCGAGATGATCAGCCTCACCGTGGTGCCCACGGCGAGCGGGTTGCGCGTGTTGATGAAGATGCCGCCGCGCGAAATGTTCACCGCCCAGTCGGTGATGAAGCCATCGACCGTGCGGTACGCAACGAGCAGCTCGTGCTGGAGCCTGTCCGCTCGTCGCGACTTCCGCGCTTTGTCCACCTTCTCCGCCATGGCGTCTCCGAGTGAAACGATCGCTGAAGGCGCCGCCGACTATAGCACCACCCCATTGCGGGCAATCCCCCCCGCACGAAGGCGCTCCGCGTGGCGTGCGCCTTCAGACCTTCATCTCTCGCAGGTCCTTCGCCACCACCAGCTTGGGCTCGGTCAGCTTCTGGACCTCCTCCACGCTCACGCCCGGTGCGAGCTCGCGCAGGAGCAGCCCCTGGGGGGAGACCTCGAGGAAGGCGTAGTCGGTGACGATGTAATGCACGCACCGCTTGCCGGTGAGCGGCAGGGAGCACTCCTTGAGGATCTTCGGCGCCCCCTCCTTGGTGGCGTGCTCCATGGAGACGAAGACCTTCTTCGCCCCAACCGCCAGATCCATGGCGCCCCCCATCCCCTTCACCATCTTGCCCGGGATCATCCAGTTCGCCAGATCCCCGCGCTCCGAGACCTCCATCGCCCCCAGCACCGCCAGGTCGATGTGCCCACCCCGGATCATGCCGAAGGAGGCGGCGGAGTCGAAGTAGGCGGCGCCCGGCACCGCCGTCACCGTCTCCTTGCCGGCGTTGATCAGGTCGGGGTCTTCCTCACCTTCCACCGGCCACGGGCCGATCCCCAGCAACCCGTTCTCCGAGTGCAGGAGGATGTCCATCCCCGCAGGTATGTAGTTGGCGACCAAGGTGGGCATGCCGATGCCCAGGTTGACGTAGTAGCCGTCCCGCAGCTCCTGGGCGATCCGCTGGGCGATCTGCTCACGGGTCAGAGGCATCAGGCCGCTCCCTTCTTGCGCACGGTCCGCTTCTCGATCCACTTCTGGTAGTTCACGCCCGGCACCACGCGGTGCACGAACAGGGACGGGACGTGGATCTGATCCGGATCCAGCTCCCCCACCTCCACCAGCTGCTCCACCTCCGCGATGGTGATCTTCGCGGCCATGCACATCAGCGGGGAGAAGTTCCGCGCCGTCTTGCGGAAGACCAGGTTGCCCCACCGGTCCGCCTTCCACGCCCGGACGATCGCGAAGTCCGCCTTCAGCGGCTTCTCCAGCACGTACTCGCGCCCGTCGATCGTGCGGACCTCCTTGCCCTCCGCGATCCGCGTCCCCACGCCGGTGGGCGTGTAGAAACCGCCCAGCCCGCAGCCGCCCGCCCGGATCCGCTCCGCCAGCGTGCCCTGGGGATTGAGCTCCACCTCCAGCTCACCGGAGAGGAACTGGCGCTCGAACTCCTTGTTCTCCCCCACGTAGCTGGAGACCATCCGCTTGACCTGCTTGGCCTTGAGCAGCACGCCCAGGCCCAGCTCCGTGGTCCCGCAGTTGTTGGAGATGATCGTGAGCCCCTTCACCCCCTTCTGATTGAGGGCGGTGATCAGATTCTCCGGGTTCCCGCACAGGCCGAACCCGCCGCTCATGATCACCGCGCCGTCGCGCACGTCCCTCACCGCCTCCTCGGCGGACTGGACCACCTTGTTCATGGGAGCTCCCCTCTCTTACCGCTCGACCATCAGGGCAATGCCTTCGCCGCCGCCAATGCACAGCGAGGCCACGCCGCGCTTCTTGTTGAGGTCCTTCATCGCGTGCAGGAGCGTGATCAGCACCCGCGCCCCGGACGCGCCGATCGGGTGGCCCAGCGCCACCGCGCCGCCCCGGACGTTCACCTTCGAGCCGTCCAGCTTGAGCAGCTGGTTGTTGGCGATGGAGACCACCGCGAAGGCCTCGTTGATCTCCCAGAGGTCCACGTCCCCGGTGGAGAGCTTGGTGCGGGTGAGCAGCTTCTGGATCGCGTCCGCCGGGGCGATGGTGAACTCCACCGGCTTGCGCGCCGCCTGCGCGTGCCCGGTGATCTTCGCGAGCACCGTGCGCCCTTCCGCCTTCGCCCGCTCGGCGCTCATCAGCACCAGCGCGGCGCCGCCGTCGTTGATGGAGGACGCGTTCGCCGCCGTCACCGTCCCGTCCTTCTTGAAGACGGGCTTGAGCGTGGGGATCTTGTCCGGTTTGGCGTTCTTGGGCCCCTCGTCCTCCGAAACGATCAGCGGGTCCCCCTTCTTCTGCGGGACCGGGACCGGGACGATCTCGTTCTTGAAGGCCCCCTCCTTCTGGGACTTGATCGCCCGCTGCGTGGACTCGAGCGCGAACTCGTCCTGCGCGGCGCGAGAGATCTTCATGTCCGTGGCACAGGCCTCCGCGCACACGCCCATGTGGACCTGGTCGTACACGTCCCAGAGCCCGTCCAGGATCATCGCGTCCTTGAACTCCACGTTCCCCATGCGCGCGCCGCCGCGCAGGGTGTGGCTCACGTAGGGCGCGTTGCTCATGGACTCCATGCCGCCGGCGACGACCACCTCCGCGTCCCCCAGCGCGATCGCCTGGTAGCCGGCGATCACCGCCTTGAGCCCCGAGCCGCAGACCTTGTTGAGCGTGACCGCCGGGACCGCGTGCGGGATCCCCGCGAAGACCGAGGCCTGCCGCGCCGGCGCCTGGCCCACGCCGGCCTGCAGCACACAGCCCATGATCACCTCGTCCACCTTGTCCGGGCTCACCCCCGCGCGCTCCAGCGCCGCCTTGATCGCCACCGCGCCCAGCTGGGGGGCGGTGAGCGGCGCGAGCGCTCCCTGAAACGCGCCAATCGGAGTCCGTGCAGCGCCGACGATCACCACGTCACGAGCCATGGGCTTTGCCTCCTCGAAGGAATGGACTTTCAGGGCCTTATGGCGCCGCGCCCCCGGGGAATCAAGGTGAAGTGCGGCGGCCCAAATGAAACGGCCGGCGCCCTGGTGGGCACCGGCCGTCTGACATCAACCGCTTTTCAAGAGCTACTTGCGCAGCTTGGAGGCCATGACGTCGCCGAGGCGCGCCTTGGAGCCCTCCGCCTGCTTGCGCAGGTACTCGCGGTAGTCGTCGCCGCCGTCGTGCAGCAGCGCCTTGATGGAGAGCGCCACCTTCCGGTCCTGGGTGTTGATGTCGATGATCTTCACCTCGACCTCCTGGCCCTCCTGGACGACGTCGCGCGGGTTCTCCACGCGCTCATCCTTGAGCTCGGAGACGTGGACCAGGCCTTCGATCCCCGGCTCGATCTCCACGAACGCGCCGAAGTCGGTGACCTTGGTGACCTTGCCCTTGATCCGGCTGGCCACCGGGGTGCGCTCGGAGAGCGTCTCCCACGGATCCTGCTGCAGCTGCTTGATGCCCAGGCTGAAGCGCTCGTTCTCCACGTCGATGTTGAGCACCACCGCCTCAACCTCGTCGCCCTTCTTGAACATCTCCCCCGGGTGCTTGATCCGCTGCGTCCAGGAGATGTCGGAGACGTGCACCAGGCCGTCCACGCCCTCTTCGACGCCCACGAAGATGCCGAAGTCGGTGACGTTGCGGACCTGGCCCTTGATCACCGAGCCGATCGGGTACTTGTCCTCGAGCAGCGTCCACGGGTTCTGCTCGATCTGCTTCATGCCGAGCGCGATCCGCTTCGCCTTGGGGTCGATGTCGAGCACCACCGCCTCGACCTCCTTACCCACCTCGAGCACCTTGGACGGGTGCTTCACGCGCTTGGTCCAGGACATCTCGGACACGTGCACGAGGCCTTCCACGCCCTGCTCGATCTCGATGAAGGCGCCGTAGTCCGTGAGGCTGACCACCTTGCCCTTGACGCGCGTGCCGACCGGGTACTTCTCGTCCGCCCGGTGCCACGGGTCCTCCTGGATCTGCTTGAGACCCAGCGAGACGCGCTCCTGAGAGGGATCGAACTTGAGGACGACGACGCGAACCTCGTCGCCCACGTTGAACATCTCGGACGGGTGGCCAATGCGGCCCCAGGACATGTCCGTGATGTGAAGGAGGCCGTCGATGCCGCCCAGGTCGATGAAGGCGCCGTAGTCGGTGAGGTTCTTGACCACGCCCTTGAGGACCGCACCCTCCTTGAGGTTCTTGAGGGTCTCCTTCTTCATCTCCTCGCGCTGCTTCTCGAGGAGCACGCGGCGGGACAGCACGATGTTGCCGCGCTTCTTGTTGAACTTGATGACCTTGAACTCGAATTCCTTCGAGATGTACTGGTCCAGGTTGCGCACCGGCCGGATGTCGACCTGCGAGCCCGGGAGGAACGCCTTCACGCCGATGTCGACGGAGAGCCCGCCCTTCACGCGGCCCACGATGGTGCCCTTGACGATCTCATCGCGCTCGCAAGCGGCGCTGATCTCGTCCCAGATCCGCATCTTGTCGGCCTTCTCCTTGGAGAGGACGACCATGCCCGTGTCGTTCTCACGGGACTCGAGCAGGACCTCCACCGCGTCGCCGGCCTTGACGGAGACCTCGCCGCGCGGGTTCGTGAACTCGCCGATCGGGATCTGGCCCTCAGACTTGTAGCCGATGTCGACGACGGCGTAGTCCTTGGTCACCTGGACGATGGTGCCCTTGACGATCTCGCCTTCCTTGAGGAGGCCCTCGCCGCCTCGCTCCTTGAGGGAGGCCTCGAACATCGCTGCAAAGTCTTCTTCGGCCTCGAGCCCGGTCTGCTGGTTGACGTTCTGCTGCATGTGGAGGTTGGTCCTTGAAACAGACACTTCGACCCCGAGTCGTAACTCTTGGAATCCGCGCGGGGAGTGACGTGGATCTCAAGCCGGGCCCCACCTGTCGGGGCCGCGAAAGTGGCGCACCCTAGGCACCGCTGCGCCGATAAAGCAAGCCGCATGCTCCAGGGGTCAAACCCTTGTGACCAGGGCAGAGATTTCCGGTCCGGTGTCGCACGGCAGGCGCACATCGGGCGCCTGTCCAGCCGCCGCCTAGACTTGCGCCCACGCCCTTGTTCCCGACCCCGGCGGAAGTGCTCAAGACCCGCGAGGGCAGCCTCGCGGAGACCCCGTTCCCCGTCCTCCTCCAGGCCGTCCTGCTCGAGGAGCAGACGTGCGCCATCGAGCTGCGCCAGCGGCAGCTGGAGAAGCAGGTGCTCTTCGAGGACGGCGCCCCGGTGGGCTGCAACACCAACCTGCTGCACGAGACCCTGGGCAAGTACCTGGTGGAGCGCGGCAAGCTCTCCGAGCAGGACTACCAGGCGGCCCTGAACGAGAGCGTCCAGACCGGCCTCATGCTCGGCGAGCTGCTCGTCAAGAAGCAGCTGCTCTCCCCGTTCGATCTCTACAAGCAGCTGCAGGCCAACCTCGCCCACAAGATCCTGGACTGCTTCCGCTGGGCGGACGCGCGCTACCGGATCCTCTACGACGCCCCGCCCACCACCAGCCCGGTGCGGATGAACGCGGCGCAGCTGATCCTCACCGGCTCCTCCAACTTCCTCCCGTTCGACGTGGTGGCCACCCACCTCACGTTCGTGGACGAGCAGCGCTTCGCGCTGCTGCCCAAGCCCGCGCATGACGTGCAGGCGCTCAAGCTCTCGCCCAAGGACGTCCGCTTCCTCCAGATCCTCCGCTCGCGCCCGACCTTCGCCGAGCTCTCCACCCGCACCGCCACCGAGACCGAGCCGCTGATGCGCCGGCTCTTCGCCTTCACCGTGCTCGGCGTGGTCGCCTTCGCGGAGCAGGTTCCCGAGGGCACCTTGGCCCCGGATCTCACCGCCTCCAGCCCCGAGCCGGCACCGCCGCCGGTGGCCGCCGCCGCCCGCCCCTCCAGCGCGGCCGCCGCCGCCGCCGTGACGGCGCCCCCTCCCCCCGCGTCCGCGCCGCCGCCCTCTCTCCCCTTCAGCGACGAGGACGAGGCGCTGCGCAACGAGCTCACCACCGCCTTCATGGAGAACCGAACCAAAGATCCCTTCACCCTGCTCGGCGTCCCCGAGGACGTGAACCCGGTGGCCCTGAAGAAGGGGTTCTTGGCCCTGTGCGATCGCTTCAGCCCGGTGCGCTTCCGCACCGCGGACCTCCGGGAGAAGGCGGAGGGGATGCTGCTGGCCGCCGCCCGCGCCTACGCCGAGCTCGCCAACCCCGAGCAGCTCGCGCTCTGGAAGAAGCGGCGCGCCGCCGAGCGGGAGAAGCAGAAGGGCACCCGCCCCTCCCACACCGCCGCCGAGCAGTTCCGCATCCGCACCACGCTCCTGGACGCCAGCTCCCAGTACGCGGAGGCCCAGAAGCGCTTCGCCCAGAAGAACTACCGGGGCGCGGTGGAGTACTTCGAGTACGCGTGCGACATCGACCCCAAGCCCTCGCACCGGGCCCACCTCTCCTGGGCGAAGTACCACGCGGATCCCAAGACGGCCGCCGAGAGCTGCGCGGCGGAGCTGCTGGAGCTGGGGACGGCGGAGCCCGCCTGCCACGAGGCCTTCTACTTCCTCGGCGAAATCCGCCGGAGCGCCGGGGACTTCGCCGGCGCAGAAGAGGCCTTCCGCAAGGCCTTCAAGGCCCAGCCGCAGGAGCGCCGCTACGCGGAGCTGATCCAGCAGGTGATGAAGCAGAAGCGCTGACGCACGGGGCGGGACACCGGCGCACGCGCGCGCACCCCCGGTGGACCAAGCACACACCAACTGAACGCGAAGATCGGCGAGAAACGCTGATCTTCCGCGCCCGAGCGCTCTAGCCCGGTGATTGCAGTGGAGGGGGCCGCTTCCTCCTCGCCGTCCCCCAACGGAGCCCTCCCATGACCGTCCTCTTCTTCTCGGGCCTCTTCGCCGGCTGCCTCTTCCTGCTGCTGAAGGACCACAACCGGAACTTCAAGAAGTACTGATCAGCCGTTGACCTCGAGCGCGGCGGCGAGGTTCCGCCGCGCCAGGGTCGCGCTCTCCAGCGGCGAGCGCCACGTGGTGTCCTGCTCGCAGACGAGCCACCCGCGGTAGTCCCGCTCGGACAGCGCCGCCAGCACGCCGCGCAGATCGAGCATCCCCGTCCCCACCTCGGTGAAGACGCGGCGCCGCAGCGCCCCGAAGAAGTCCAGCTCCTCCCGCACGCTTTCTTTCAGCGCCGCGCCGCTCACGTCCTTCAGGTGGACGTAGCGCAGCCGCTGGCCCCAGCGCCGGATCACCTGGACCGGATCTCCACCGCCCACCAGGCAGTGGCCGGTGTCCAGGCAGAGCCCCACCAGCGGATCCGTGGACGCCAGCAGCTGATCCAGCTCCGCCGGCGTCTCCACGTAGCTGCCCGCGTGGTTGTGGAAGACGAGCTGCAGCCCCGCCCTGTCCGCGATCCGCGCCAACCCCTGGAGCGCGTCCACGAAGGCGCGGAACGCCGGGTAGCGCTGGCCGTCTTCGCCCTTCACCCGCCCCGCCACCTTCGAGCGCGCCGGGTGGATCACGTCCGCCGCCACCACGTAGCGCGCCCCCGCCTCCGCGAGAAACCCCGCGAGCCTCCGCGCGGACTCGAAGATCTCCGCGTGCCGCGCCGGATCGGTGTAGTCCGAGCAGAAGTAGCCGCCGGTGAGCGTCAACCCTTCGCGCCCGAGCGCGCCGCGCAGCGCGGTGGGGTTGCGCGGGTAGTTGGTGCCCAGCTCGGTGCCTTCAAAGCCGGCCCGCGCCATCTGCGCGATCACCTGCTCGAACGGAACGGGCGGGGTGAGCTCGGGGACGTCGTCGTTGTTCCAGAGAATGGGGACGGTGCCGATACGGACGGAGAGGGCCATGGGAGGCGCGCTCTATAGCTCCACCGCCGGCGGCTCCGCCACGACCGTGAGCAAAGGCCGCGCCGCCTCCAGGCCGGAGCCGAAGAGCGAAGGCTGGAGCGGATCCGCGAACACCTGCGCGAAGTGCTCGGGCGTCATCGCCCGCGCCAGGCGCGCCCCGAAGCTGTCCTTGAGGTGGCGGACGTAGTGCTCGGCGTCGTAGTCCCGCGGGTCCGGCGCGCCCTGCCACTCCTCCTCGTCCAGCTCCGGCAGCAGCCGGGCGCGGCCGTCCGCCGCGCGGTACACCAAAAGCCGCTCGCCCTTCTCCCAGTGGGTGCGCCCTGCCGCGATCAGGGCTTCGTAGTGCGCCTCCCGCCGCTGCTCCCGCACCGCGCGGTACTCCTGCGGCCGCTTGGTCAGCCGCACCCGGGCCGCCAGCTCGCGCGTGGGCACCGCGCGGCGCCTCAGAGAAAGCACCGCCTCCACGTACGCCTCCCGGACCCCGGGGAGATCTCCAGCGAGCAGCCGCCCCACCGCCGTGCGCAGGAAGGCCTCGCCGAACGGCTCGACCCGGCTGGAGCGGAAGCCCACGCCGCGCAGCAACACCGGCCCGCCCTGGTACGGCTGCAGCGCGTAGTTCTTGGGCTCGTGCGAGAGCATGGCCGCGTAGCGCCCGTCGAACTCGAGCCGCACCTTCTGCGGCAAGAGCGCCGCCACCTCCGCCACCGTCCGCCGCTCGTCCTCCGGCGTCCAGGACTCGGGCACCGAGAAGTAGACGCCGTCCGTGTCCGCCTCCAGCAGCGTCACCCCCCGCTGCGCCAGCTCCCGGCACAGGAGCGCGAGCAGCGCGCGGCCGCGGCGGGTGACCTCGTTGGCCGCGTGCACATCCGAGAAGCGGGTCAGCCCCGCCGCGCCCAGATAGCCGTAGGCCGAGTTGACGACGATCTTCATCGCCGCGGAGAGCGCCTCCAGCGTGTGGCGCTCCGGCGAGCCCGGCGGCGCCTGCTTGGCCTGCGCCTTCGCGGCGAGCCGCTGCTCCACCAGCCGGTCCACCAGCGCCAGCAGCGCGCCCAACCGGTCCCGCTTGGGGCCGATCCGGTGCTCGCGCATCAGGGACGGGTAGAGGCTGGCCACGTCCGCCTTCACCACCCGGTGCGCCACGCCGGTGGCGAAGAGGTGGAGCGCGGCGCCGCTGTGGGGCGTGCCATCTCCGGCCTCGTGCGCGGGGAGCGCCGCGCCCGCCCGCACGTAGGCGCGCACCAGCATGGGATCGATCACCCCGGTGGCGGGCCCGGCGTCCGCCAGCCGCTCGTAGCGCCGCGGCGCCATCCGCGCGAGCGCGAAGGCCGCGCCCCCCAGCAGCCGCGCCAACCCCGCCACCTCGCGCACGTCGTCGCTCGCGTAGCGGCGCACCCGCGCGGGATCCGTCTTGTAGATCTCGTGCACGCGGGAGCCGGGCACGTGCTCGCGCGCCTCGCCCGCCAGCCCGAAGTGGCGGGCCACCGCCTTGAGCCCGTGGCCCGGGAGATCCCGCGCCGAGAAGTCGTGGCGCAGCACCGCGTCCAGCGTGTCGATCAGCTCGCGCCCCGGCACCGTGTAGCGGATCCGCCGCGGCCCGCGGGCTCCCTCCCCCACGATCACCCCGCGCGCCGCCGGGCGCGGCCGCAGGCCCGGGCGCCCCGCCCGCCCCAGCGCCAGCGGCACCTCCAGCCGCTGCGCCCGCTGCGCGAGGAACGGCAGGTCGAACCCGTGCAGGTTGTGGTTCTCGATCACGTCCGGATCCAGCGCGGCCACCCGCTCCACCAGCCGCCGCAGCAGCGCCGCCTCCGCCGCGTCCGTCTCCCCTTCCGCCTCGAGCAGCTCCGTCTCGCCGTCCGGCCCGCGCAACGCGATCAGGAAGACGCGGTCTTGGGCACCGTCCAGGCCGGTGGTCTCCAGATCCACCTGCGCACGGCGGAGCTGATCGAACCCGAGCCCGCGAAAGTAGGTCCGCCCGCTGGCGATCAGGTACTGCTCGTCCGGCGCGAGCGCGAGCGCCCCCAGCTCCTTGAGGTGCCCCACCCGCCGCCGCAGCCGCCGGCTCGCGCCCTCCAGCACCGCCGCCGCGAGCGCGCGCCCGTCCGCCGCCCGCACCAGGTAGCGCAGCGCCCCCGGCCCTTCGAGCTCCTGCCAGGTGACGGTGGAGGACGAGCCCCCCGTGCCCGCCTCTCGCAGCCGGCCGCCCACGTGGCGGAGATCCTCCAGGGACGGCAGCACCACCCACGGCTGGAAGCGCTCCACCTCCCGCACCAGCGCGAGCGTGTCCGGCAGCCGCCGCCACACGAAGGCGCGGCCGTCAGGCTCCGCCCAGACGGAGACGATCCCCGGCGTGGGATCCCAGCCCCACAGCCATTCGTCCTGCGCGCTCCCCACGCGCGGATCGATACCACTGACCGCCTGAGCAGGGCAGCGCTTCCGTCAGCGCTTGCCGTCCAGCGCCCGGCCTAGCCCCTTGAAGAAGTCCCCCACCGCGGCGCCGATCCCGTGGACGTTGGCGCCCGCCAGGCACCCCGCGCCCTCGGCGCAGGTGGTCGCCTCTGCCACACAGGTGTCGAACTTCGCGGAGGCCTCTTCGCCGATCCGGGTCCGCAGCTGCGTCAGCTCCCGCTGGCAGCTGCCCGGGTCTTCCGGCTTCTCGTTGCACAGGTCCGCGAGCTTGGCGCACGCCCGGCGATCCGGCTGGCTCCACCAGCGCCAGCCCGCGTAGCCCGCGCCCGCCAGCACCAGCAACAGAAGGAAAGTTCTCATCGTTTCGTTCTACCCCCGTGTCCGCCGCTACGGGCACACACCTGTCTCATTGCGGCCAAAGCCCGATTTTTCGCGGTGCGGCGCGCTTCGCGACGCAGGGGGCCATTTTACGTTCCAAGCGCATTTGGTATGAGGCACGGGCTATCCGGTGGTGCACCTGTGTCGCAGCAGTCACAGCCCTCCCTTTGGTCTAACGCGTTGGATCCTGGCTGGAGCCAAGGTTGGCGCGGGGGATGCTGTGGGACCACCGGCGAAGGAGTCGTTCATGCCGCTCTACCGCCGTCCGAAGGATTTCGCTGATCTCGCCCGGCTGGAAAGCGCCGAGCTGAAGCTCGAAGCGGCCCGGACCCTGCTCCTGGCTGCCGGTGAGCCCATGCTCTCCGCCCAGGTCTCGGCGCTGCTCGGCAAGACCCAGCTGGAGATCACCAAGGCCCGCGAGTCGCTCGCCGCCGCGCTGCTCGCGGACGACGATCAGATCCAGCAGGCCGGCTGATCACCCGCGAAGGCTGAGCAGCACCGCCGAGAGCGCGCAGAACGCCGCCGCCGTGGCGTAGAGCTTCCACGCCTTGCGCGCCAGCACCTGCGCCGCCTCGGTGAGCGAGCCGCCCACCACCAGCAGCGGCCCGCCACCGTGGACGCCCACCAGCTCCACGCCGCCGTCCGTCCGCGCGAGCCGTCCGAGCGCCAAGCACTCCTCGCCCAGCTTCGCCACCCGCTCGTAGGACAGCGCGTCCGCGGGGGGCGCGCCGTCCGCGAGCACCTCCGCCAGCTGCAGGGACGCCGGCGCGCCGCACCGGCGGATCTGCTCGGGGGCCCAGAGCGCGATCTCTTCACGCCGCACCGCCAGGCGCTCCCGCTCGCCCTGCACGTACAGCCAGTCCGCCCCGGCGCGTTCCTGGGCGATCAGCGCCCCCCGCTCGCCGCTCTCCTCCAGCCCGTGCACCCGCGCCTCGAAGGTGGCGCAGACGATCCCGCCGGGCGAGGTCACCTGCTGCCGCGCCCCCAGCCGCCCGCGCACCACCGCGGGCTCGGAGACCTGCGCCAGCGCGCTGAGCGCCTGATCCACCGGCGCCGGCCGCGCCCCCATCAAGAGCTCCGAGCGCCGCCGGGAGAGCGAAGCCCGGTGCGCGCACCACGCCGCCCCTACCAAGAGGAAGACGCCCGCGCCGCGCAGCAGCACGGCCGAGGTCCAGCCCAGGCGCTGCGCGAGGAAGAGCCCGGCGCCAGCGAAGCCCAGCGCCGCCCAGGTCAGCGGCCAGCCGGTCCACGCGCGCGTCAGCCGCGTCCGCCCACCGGCGAACGCCAGGACGCTCAGCCCCACCACGGACGCCGCGTACAGCGGCGACAACAGCTGTTGAGCCTCCATCCCGCCACCCTTCCCCGTAAAGCCCAGTGCTGCCCGTCTGCGCGAACGTGGGGATGGCTGCGCCGCGCGACAACCGCGCGGGAGGGGCTAGCCCGGATCTTGCCCGGCTGGAGTGTTCACTGCCGCGCCCGGGTGAAGCTGCAGCGTGAGCGCGGTCACCTGCCCGGTCACGTCCGCGCGCCCCCGCCCGCCCGCGCCCTCGGCCTCCAGGGTGACTGGCACCGCCGGCACCCCGGCCAGCGAGAAGCGGCCGGCCGCGTCCGTGACGGCAATGAACGGGGCGTGGATCACCCGCAGCGTGGAGGGCGGCTCCTCCGCGTGGACGGTGCAGCGCATGGTGAGCAGCTCGCCGCCTTCGGAGATCTCGAGCGTGGAGGGCGCGCCCGAGCCGAGCACCGGGACGTTGCGCAGCCAGGCGCCCCCCTCCCACGCCGCCCGCAGGGTGTGCAGCTGGTGATCCAGGCTCTGCACGCTCACCCGCTGTCCGCGCGCCACCACCGCCCGCCGCGGCGAGAAGCCGCGTCCGTCATTGACGAGCGAGACGGCCGCTGGCGAAGGCGCAAACGCGAAGGCCTCCAGTCCCCGCGCCACGAAGACGAACCCGCCAGGGACCGGCGCGCCCGCCGCGTCCACCAGGGTCCCTTCGAGCGAGCGGGTGGGGCCCAGGGGCGTGGCCGGCACCGGTGGCCGCTCCTGGCGCGCGGAGGAGGCGCGCGCGGTGGGGCCGAACGCCTGGCCGAGCCTCGGCGGACCCGAAGACGCCGTCCACAGCGCGATCAGGATGCACGCGGTGATCATGAACTTCGCGCAGGTGATCTCCACCGTGTAGAGCAGGAAGCTCGAGAGCCGCAGCCGGCCGTTGCGCCGCAGCAGCCACGCCACCACGAACGGGATCGGCACGTAGCTGGCCAGGATGGACACGTCCACGTCCCACGGGTTGCGCCAGACCGGCCCCGCCACGAGGAGGAAGATCAGCACCAGCGCCGCCAACGCGCCCCAGAACTGGCGGCGGCTGAGCGCGGGACCGCTCGGCAGGGGGGTCGTCATGGGGGGCGTTTCTAGCGCTTCGCCTTGGGCGGCGCCGCCAATCTCAGAAGCACCACTTCTCCAGACGCAAAGCCCACCAGCACGCCGCTCGCGTCCACCGCCGCCAGCGCGGTCACCGGCGCCGGGCCGGCCCAGCGGGAGACGGCCCGCCCGGACTTCGCCTCCAGCGCCCGCACCACCGCGTCCGCGCCGCCGGTGAAGAGGTGGCGGCTGCGCGGCGCCGCGTCCAGCCCCTTCACCGCCCCGTGGTGCGCCTTCACCTGCCGCGTGGCCCGCAGCGCGCTCGTCCACCAGCGCACCCGTCCGTCCCAGCCGCCGCTGAGCAGGGCACCGCCCGCGCCAATCCGCACGCACTCCGCGCTCCCGTCGTGGGCGCGGGCGCTGGCCAGGCACTGGCCGGTGGAGAGCTCCCAGAGGCGCAGCTCGCCGTCCGCGCAGGTGGAGACGGCGCGGGCGCCGTCCGGGGAGACGGAGATCTGGAGCACGTCCTGCCGGTGGCCGGTGAGCGCGCGCAGGCAGGTCCCGGTCTCCAGATTCCACAGCCGCAGGGACTGATCCGCGCTCGCCGAGAGCAGCTGCATCGTCCCTACCGGGGCGAGCGCGCTCACCAACCGGGAGTGGCCGGTCAGCTCCCGGATGCAGAGCTTCTTCTCCAGATCCCAGACCCGGATCACCCGGTCCGCGCCCGCGCTGGCCAGCGCGTTCCCGCCCGCCAGCGGCGCCAGCCGGTAGACGAAGTCCTCGTGGCCCCGGAGGATCATCAGGCAGGTGCCGCGCGCCACCTCCCAGACCTTCACCGTGTGATCGTGGCCGGCGGTGGCCACGCGCCGGCCGTCCAACGCGCAGAGCGCCCAGACGCCGCCCTCGTGCGCCTGCCACTCCGCGCTGCAGCTGCCCTTGTGCACGTCGAAGACGCGGACCAGGCCGTCCTTGCCGCCGGTCATCGCCCACGCGCCGTCCGGGGAGACGCCCAGCGCCTGCACCGGGCCGCGGTGGGGCACCGGCTCCAGCACGCCGCGCTCCTTGACCGGAATGAGCCTCGGCGGCTTCGGCGGCTTCGACGCCGCGGCGCTCTTGCGCTTGGGCTTGGCTCCCCCCCGCTTCATGGCTGGCTCTTACTCCGCCTCCGGCCTGCCCGGGCGCTGCGCGGTCTTGCCCACCACCACCAGGTCCTGGAACTCGCACTGGAGGTTGCGGCACCCCAGCGCGATCTTCCCCACCCGCCCCTCCAGGCCGATCAGCTGCTTGCGGACGAAGCGCTGGTCGTTCACGAACCCCTCCACCTCCACCGCGTTCTTCTTCCTCCGCAGGGTGAGGCGGACCCGGAACGGCCGCCCGTCCGCGGGGACCGGCATCTCGTCCTCCACCATGTTCTCCAGATCCCGCGCGCTGTTGCCCACCTGCTCGATCCCGTCCGGCGTGTAGTAGCGCCAGCCCAGCCGCATGTTGGCGCCGGGGATCGCGAACGCGGAGACCTGCAGGTCCTTGATCCGGAAGGCCAGCTCCGCGAAGTGCTGCGCGTCCGGCTCGGACGGGAAGTCCTTCTCCAGGTCCCGCATCCGGATCTCCACTTCGGCGGAGAAGTCGTCGCTGCTGAAGTAGCGGTGCGCCACGTACGCGCGCGGCACCAGCTTCTGCCCGTCCGTCTCGCTCCCCGCCTGGGTGGCCTTGAGCCGCGCGTCCTCCAGCCGCCAGTAGCCCGCGTGCGCGTTGATCTCCTCTTCGCCCTGCTCGAACCGGAGGCTCAGCTCCTGGACGCCCTTGCCCAGCTCCTGCACCCCGGCGCCCACGAAGAGCTCGCCATTGGTGTTGGGCGGGAACTTCCCGGGTCCTTCGTGGCCGTGGCCATCGAACGCGTGGAGCACGCCGTTGATCAGCCCGGCCGGCTTGCCGTCCCGCTCCACCTTGCCGAACAGGCCCCGCTGGGCCAGGTACGCCAGCACGGAGAGCGCGCCGATCACCATCAGCGCCCCCCGCACGCCCCGCCACCCGTGCTGGATGACGGACTTGGCCCCCTGGCCGCGGTCCCGGGCGGTGTTCACCCCGGCGCGCGCCACCGCGCCCTCCGCCGACATGGGGCCCGCGCTGCTACCGCCGATCACCGCCTCCAGCTCCCCCAGGACCTCACTGGCGCGCTGGTAGCGCTGCTCCAGCTCCGGCTCCAGCGTGCGGGAGACGATGTGATCGATCCGGGCGTCCAGGCCGGCGATCCGCTCGGAGGGCAGCTTGAACCGGCCGATCGGCAGCTCTCCGGTGAGCAGCTCGTAGAGGATCACCCCCAGCGAGTAGAGATCCGCGCGGCCATCCACGTGCTTGGCGTCCCGGCGCTGCTCCGGGGCCATGTAGTTCACGGTGCCCATGGCCACCGAGGTGGCCGTGAGCTGCAGCCGCGGATCCGTCCCGCCGCCGCCGCGGATGCCCGCCAGCCCGAAGTCCGCCACCTTCACGTGGCCGCGCTCGTCCAGCAGGATGTTCTCGGGCTTCAGATCCCGGTGGATGATGTGGTGATCGTGCGCGTGCTCGATCGCCCGGCAGATCTGCGCCACGATCTTCAGCGCCTCCACCGAGCTCATCGCCCCGCCGTTCATCACCTCCCGCAGCGAGCGCCCGGGGACGAACTCCATCACGAAGTAGTAGTGCTCCGCGGCCACGCCCCGGTCGATGATCTGGATGATGTTGGGGTGGCTGAGCGAGGCCAGCGCGGTGGCCTCCTTCTCGAAGCGGGTGACGAACTCGCGGTCGCTGGCGAGCTTGGGCGGCAAGAGCTTCACCGCCACCGTCCGCCCCAGGGACTTCTGCTCCGCCCGCCAGACCTCGCCCATGCCGCCGCGCCCGAGCACCTGGATCAGCTCGTAGCCGGGGATGTGGATGCGGGTGCTGCTGGAGATGAACGTCCGGTCTCCCTCCGGCACCGGCTCCGGCTCCGGGCCGAGCCCCTCCACGACCGCGTTGGCGGGCGGCGCGCCATTGACGGGCGGCTCCGCCACCGGCGGCGGCAGCGGAGACGGGGCGGGCTCCGCGGGGGAGACCCGGCTGCGCGGCGGCCCCACCGTGGGCACCGGTGAGAGCCCCGCCGCGGGGGCGATCGCCGAGGGGACGCGGCCGCCCACCTGCGAGACGTCCGTGCGGCGGACCTCGAAGCGGATCCCGCACCGGCACAGGACCTTCTGTCCAGTCACGTAGACGCCGACGTCGTGGACGGCGGCACAGTTCGGACAGGACTGCCGGATCATCTGTCGCCCGCGGACGTCTCCTCGACGCCGGTCACGCGGTACGTGGCAACCCCGCGCTCCTTCCCCTTCACCTGCGCGAGCGGGAGGGCGTCTGCCTGGAAGCCGCGGCCGGCCTTCTTGATCGTGGACTCGGTGGCGAGCACCTCGCCGCCCTTGGCCAGGCCGCACAGCCGGGAGGCGATGTTCACGCAGTCGCCGATCGCCGTGAACTCATGGCGCTCGTTCGAGCCCATGTAGCCAACGACCGCCTGACCGGTGTTCACCCCCACGCCCACGGCGATCGCCTTCTGGCCGGCGCGCTCGCGCTCCAGGTTGAGCGCCTCCACCGCGTCCTGCATCTCCATGGCCGCGCGCAGCGCGCGCGCCGGATCGTCCGGGTGCGAGGAGGGCGGCCCCCAGACGGCCATCACGCAGTCGCCGATGAACTTGTCGAGGTTGCCTTCGTGGCGGAACACCACCGCGCTCATCGCCGTGAAGAAGCTGTTGAGCATCGCCACCGTCTCCTGCGGGCTCTCGTTCTCCGCAGTGGACGTGAAGCCGCGGATGTCCGCGAAGAGCACGCTGATCTCCGCGAGGCGGCCCTGACGTAGCAGCTCCACCTGCCCCTTCACCACCATCTCGGCGACCGCCGGGGAGAGGAACCGGGAGAGCTCCGCCCGGGTGATCGCCTCCACTTCAATCTTCTTGGCGAGCTCCGCGTTCTCCAGCGCGATCGCCGCCTGGGCGGCCACGCCGGAGAGGATCTTGAGATCCTTCTCCGAGAAGGCGTTGGTCCGCTCGCGGGTGTCCAGGAACAGCACGCCCTTGAGCACCCCCTTGGCCAGCAGGGGCACGGCCATGGCGGAGCGGATGCCCTGCGCCACGATGCTCTCCGAAGAGGAGAAGCGGGAGTCCAGGATCGCGTCCGCGGTGAGGACCGCCTGGCGCGTCTCCGCCACCCGCTTGAGCACGGTGTCCGAGACCACCACCTCTTCCCCGTCCCCCTGCTTGCGGTGGCGCACCGCCTGCGGGACCAGCTCCCCCTGCTCGTCCTTGAGGAAGAGCACGCCGTTGTCCGCGGCGAGCAGCTGGAAGGCCACCTTGAGGATCTTGTCCAGCAGGCTCTTCTGATCGCGCTCCAGCCCCACCTGCCGGTGGAACTCGTGGGCGATCCGGAGCTTCTCGTAGTCCTGGCGCAGCGAGTTGGCGTCCGAGATCTGATCGATCGGGCGGAACTCGCCCTCTTCGGACTGGTCGATCTGGGCCAGGAACGCCGGCATCGACTGCGCCGCTGCCAGCACCGTCACCCCAGGGGACGAGGTGGAGAGCAGGGACTGCTCGCCGCTGTGGAAGATCAGCCGCGAGTTGCCTAGGGCGATCTCGTCCCCGTCCCGCAGCCGCAGCTCCTTCACCCGCCGGCCGTTGACGAAGGTGCCGTTGGAGGAACCCAGGTCCTTGAGCAGGAAGCCGCCGCCGATCTTCTCGATGCTGGCGTGCTCCTTGGAGACCTCCCGGTCCACCAGCCTCAGGGTGTTGGCGGGGTGGCGCCCCAGCGTGGTGCGGACCCCCGCCAGCGGGAACTCACCGACCTTGCCGTCCGCCAGCCGGCCGGACAGGCGCGGCCCGCGGGCCGCGGTGCCCTTCCCCGCGCCGGGCGGCTGGGTGGTTCCACCTGCCGGGTAGGCCACCGACACCAGCGGTTGCCCCCCGGCGATCGCCTCGCCGCAGCTGGAGCACCTCGCGGGGAGCGGTACGGGCAGGGCGCTTCGGCAGCGGGGGCAAACGCTTGGCATTTGTCTTGGAAACGCGCTCGAAAGACTAGCAGGACCCGCTCGCCTGGCAAAAGGCTGTTGCCGCGCTACGCGCTCGTGCGAAAACCCGGTCCCCTCATCCGCCCAGGAGCCTCCATGCCCGCCAAGAGCAAGCCCCCGCGCGGCGCCCGCAAGGCGCTCAAGAAGCCCTCGGCCGCCCGGAGCGCCAAGCGGCCTGCCGCACCGGACCTCCACTCACCCACCCACGTCAACTTCCGCCTCCCGGCGACCGCGCGCCCCTCCCGGTACGAGGCCACGCTGACCGTGGACCTCGCGCGCAAGCGCTTCTTCGGCGAAGGGCGGATTGAGCTCGCGTTGGCCCAACCCACGCGGGAGATCATCCTCCACGCCAACGGCCCCGCGCTGCTCTCCGCCCGGCTCGAAACCAAGGGCGCCACCCTCCCCCTCCAGGCCGCCACCGCGGACGCCGCCAGCGAGACCGTCACCCTGCGCTTCGACGGCGCCCCGGTGAAGGGGGGCGCCACCCTCCATCTGGAGTGGGCCGCCAAGTTCGCCCCCGGCCTCCAGGGGCTCTACTCCGCCGGCAAGGTGGCGCTCACCCAGTTCGAGGCCGCGGACGCCCGCCGCGTCTTCCCCTGCTTCGACGAGCCGGCCTTCAAGGCCCGCTGGAAGCTGGCGGTGCGGCTGCCCAAGGAGGCGGTGGCGCTCTCCAACGGGGCCGTGGTCTCGGAGACCGTGGAGGGGGATCAGAAGCTCGTCTCCTTCGCCGAGACGCCGCTGCTCTCCTCCTACCTCATCGCCTTCGTCCTCGGGGAGGTGGCCGGCTCGGAGGTGGCGCACGTGGGCGAGGTCCCGGTCCGGACCTGGTCCACGCCGGACAAGCTCCCGCTCACCCGCTTCGGCCAGGAGGTGGCCTGCGGGGTGCTGCCCTTGCTGCAGGACTACTTCGGCCTGCCGTACGCGTACGGCAAGGTGGACCAGGCGGGCGTCCCCGGCTTCGAGGCGGGAGCCATGGAGAACGCGGGGCTCATCACCTACCGCGAGACCGCGCTGCTGCTGGATCCCGCCTCCACCGCGCTGGCGGCGCAGAAGCGGGTGGCGGAGACCATCACCCACGAGCTGGCCCACCAGTGGTACGGCAACCTCGTCACCATGGAGTGGTGGAACGACCTCTGGCTCAACGAGGCCTTCGCCACCTGGATGGCCGCGAAGATCACCGACTCCTGGAAGCCGGAGTGGCGGACGTGGCTGGAGTTCAACGTGGGGCGCGAAGAGGCGCTCAAGCTGGACTCGCTGCGCTCCACCCACCCCATCCGCAGCGAGGTGAGGAACCCCGCCGAGGCCAGCGAGAGCTTCGACGTGATCACCTACGAGAAGGGCGCGGCGATCCTCCGGATGATCGAAGCCTACCTGGGCGAAGAGCCCTTCCGCGCCGGCCTGCGCGCGTACATGCGCGAGCACCAGGAGAAGAACACGGTGGTCGAGGATCTCTGGCGCGCGCTGGAGAAGGCCTCCAAGCAGCCGGTGGACGAGCTGGCGGACGCATGGATCGGCCGGGGCGGCTACCCGCTGGTGACCGTGGGCTTCAAGGGGAAGACCGTCCAGCTCTCCCAGGCCCGCTTCTTCTCCGAGGCCGGCGCCAAGGGCGCCGAGCTCTGGCCGGTGCCGGTGGTGCTCCGCTACGCCACCGAGGACGGCCTCCAGGTGAAGCGCCACATCCTGCGCAAGGCGAAGGAGACGGTCGCGCTGGACGCGCCGCCCCGCTGGGTCCACGGCAACGCGGACTCCACCGGCTTCTACCGGGTGGCCTACGAAGGGGACGCGCTCGGCGCGCTCGCCCGGGGCGCCGCCGAGCTCTCCCCGGCCGAGCGCACCGGCCTGGTAACGGATCTCTGGGCGCTGGTGACGGCGCAGCGGCGGGACGTGCGGGACTTCCTCGCGCTGGCGGAGCCGCTCGCGGGGGACGAAGATCACGCGGTGCTGGACGAGCTGGTCACCGCGCTCGCCTTCCTCGAGCACGAGCTCGCCACGGACGAGGTCCGCCCCGCGCTGCGCGCGCGGATCGCCCAGCTGTTCCGGCCGCACCTGCCCTCGGTGGGCTGGGATCCGCAGTCCGGAGAGACGGATCTCACCCGCCTGCGCCGCGCCGCGCTCTTGCGCGCGGCCGGCGGCGTGGGGCGCGCGCAGGAGCTGGTGGAGGAGTCCCGCGAGCGGCTGCTGCGCTACCTGGACGGCGAGAAGAGCGCCCTGGCGGCGGACGTCCACCCGCAGGCGCTCCACATGGCGGTCCGGGTGGGGGACGGCGAGCTGTTCGACCGCGTGAAGGGCGCCTTCGAGCAGGAGCCGGATCCGATCCTCCGGCGCCGCTACCTGCTCGCGCTCGCCGCCTTCGAAGGAGAGGCCGTGGCCTCCCGCGCGGTGGCGCTCGCGTTCGACTGGAAGGTGCCGCCTCAGGACCTGGGCTTCTACATGCGCGCGCTGCTCGCCAACCCGGGCGCCCGCGCCGAGGCCTGGGCGGCGCTGCGCCGGGACTGGAAGACGCTCCAGGAGAAGGTGGCCGGCCCGGCCATCCTCCGCGCCGTGGTCTCCGGGCTCGTCCACCTGCCCACCGCCAAGCAGCTGGCGGAGGCCGAGGCCCTGATCGGCAAGCAGCCCCCGGCGGAGGCCAAGCAGATCTCCGCGCAGACGCTGGAGAAGATGCGCCAGCGCAAGACGCTGCGGGAGAAGCTCGCGGGGTCCTTGAAGGCCTGGTCCAAGCCCCCCATGCAGGGCGACGGGCGGGAGTGACCTGGGCCAGCCAGCCCCGCTGGCCCTACCAGCGGAAGTTGAGCGCCGCCGCCGGGTAGAAGGTCAACCCGGAGAGATCCCGCTCCTCGCCGAGCACCGGGACCTTGGCGAACGTGTACCCGCCCGTGAGCTCCAGCATCAGGTGCACGTATTTGTAGCCGACGGCGATCCCGATGGTGGCGCCCGCGAAGTGCGAGTTGATGCTCTCGGGGAGGCGCACGTCCAACCCCTGCACCGTGCCCACCTGCTCGGAGGCCTCCACCAACTTCCCGTCCAGCGAGGTGTGCGAGTACACGTACTTGGGCGCGCCGTAGAGCTTGAAGATCTCGCCGAACTCCTTGGAGAGGTAGAGCGTCCCCTCCACGTCCCAGCGGGAGAAGTCATCCAGCTTGAGGTACTCGAGCACCTTGAAGGCGAAGCCGCTGAAGAGGTGCTTGGAGACGCCCAGCCCCAGGGCCACGTCCGTGGAGCGGGTCCACTTCGGCTTGCACTGGGACGGATCCGTGGTGACCTCGGGACAGCCCGCGTCCCCGGTGGAGCCGGCGTTGTCCTCGTGGAAGAGGCGGTACTTGGTGTCCAGCCGGACCGCGTTGGTGCTGTAGCGCAGCCCCACGTCCCAGTTGTCCATCAGGCCGGTGCGCGCGGAGATCTCGAACGAGTAGGACGGCGGGAAGACGAGCAGCGCCACCCCCGCCCCCACCAGCTGCCGCTGCTCGCCGCTGTTGAGCGAGTAGGGCTCCTGGGTCTCGTAGGCGCGCTTGATCACCTTGACTTGGTTGATCCCGGCCTCCACCACCTGGGCCACCGTACCGGTGTTCAGGTAGGCCCCGTACCCCGCGGTGATCTGGATGTGCTTGGGCTCCACCGGCCGCGCCGTCTGCAGCGTGGAAAGGGTGGACGCACAGCCGGTGGACAGCAGGGCAACGGTCACGGCCAGGGAAAGGGCTCTCACGCCGTCCTTGGATGCCAGCACCCCGCCTCCAGATCAAAATCGATGCTAAACGGGCTCCCGTGAGGATCAAGCAGAGGCCCGAGGACTTCTCGGTGAAGGAGTCCTACCGGTTCGACACGGTGGCTGAAGGGCGCCACCGCGTCTACCTGATGGACAAGCAGAAGCTGTCCACCTTTGACGCCATCGACCGCATCCGCGAGCGCTTCGGCCTTCGGCCGGGGGCGATCTCGTACTGCGGCCTGAAGGACAAGCAGGGGCGCACCGAGCAGCTGATAGCCGTGGACGGCGCGGACGTGGATCTCCAGGACCCGGATCTCCGGCTCAAGTTCCTGGGGCGCACGGACCGCCCGCTCACCGCGGAGAACACCACCTCCAACCGGTTCTCGGTCACGGTGCGCGCGCTGGTGGAGGAGGACCTCCCGCCGCTCACGCTCTCCACGTCCGAGGTCAACCGGCTGGGCGTGGTGAACTACTTCGACAGCCAGCGCTTCGGGTCGCTCAAGCACGGCCAGGGGTTCATTGCCAAGGATCTCATCCGCGGCGACTTCGAGGCCGCGCTGCGCAACTACCTGGCCAAGCCCTCGCCGCTGGACCGCTCCGAGGACGGCAAGGTGAAGGCGTTCTGGCGCGAGAACTGGGGGCGCTGGGACAAGCGCGCCCCGTTTGACGCCAACAAGAAGTACTTCCGGATCCTCAACGTGCTGCGCGAGGACCCCAACGACTTCCTGCGCGCGTTCCTGCAGATTGACGCCAGCTACCGGGCGCTGCTGCTCTTCACCTACCAGAGCTATCTGTGGAACGAGGGCGTCCGCCGCTACCTGCAGTTGCTCCTGCCCCGCGAACACCTCTTCCCGATGCCGTACCAGGCCGGCACCCTGCTCTTCCACCGAGACGCGGACGCCAAGACGCTGGAGCGGCTGCGGCGCGCCACCTTCCCGCTGCTGGCCCCGGACTCCACGTTCTCGGACGAGCAGATCCAGCAGGCCGTGGAGTGGGTGCTGGGCAAGGAGAAGCTGAAGCTTGCGGACCTGCGGATCTCCGAGGCGCCGGGGATGCTCTACTTCAAGCACGAGGAGCGCCCGGTGCTGGTGCAGCCGCACAAGCTGGTGGTGGGGCGCACCGGCCGGGACGAGCTCAACCGCGGCAAGCTCAAGTCCAACATCGCCTTCACCCTGCCCCCGGGCGCCTACGCCACCTTGGTGATCAAGCGGCTCTTCCACTTCACCTACCGCGAGGACTCCGAGGACGAGATCCGCGCCAGCGCCCGGCGGTCCGCCGAGTGGCAGGAGCAGCAGCAGGAGCGCCCGGCCGAAGATGACCGCCCCTCCCGCCCCTCCGCCGAGCGGCAGGCGGCGCGGGCCCCACGTCCACCCACCTCCCCTCCCGCCAAGCAGGCGGGGCCCAAAGGCTTCCGGGCCCAGCAGAAGGCCCGCAAGCAGGCCCGGACAGACAACCGCAACGCCGCAAGATCACAAGTGAAGCCTCCCAAGCGCCGCGGCTAGGCGCGAGGGGGCAATGGCCCGTCCGGACACGCGTATCGGAAGGCGTGAACGCACTCTCGTTGGACTTCGCTCTCGGACCATTCGCCCACAGCGTGATGATCGCCGAGGACACCAAGCCCCTCCCCTGGAAGGCGGATGTCGCCCTCGCCCGGCGCGGCGATCATTCCGCCTTCGCCGCGCTCGTCCGCAGCGTGCAGCGGCCGATCTACGGGCTGTGCCTGCGGCTGTTGCGCACCGAGGCTGAGGCCTCCGAGGTCGCGCAGGACGCCTTCCTGCGCGCCTTCCAGAACCTCCACAAGTACGACGACGACAAGCCGTTCGATCTCTGGGTGATGGCGATCGCCCGGAACCTCTGCCTGGACATCCTGCGCCGCCGCTCGCGGATGCGCACCGAAGACGTGGACGAAGTGAAGGACCTGCTCCCCTCGTCCGCCACCTCCCAGGAGGCCGAGGCGATCGCCCGCGAGGAGCGGCTCTCGCTCGAGGCGGCCATGGCCACGCTCCCCGCGGATGACCGCGAGGTGCTGGCGCTCTACTACGTGCAGAAGCGCACCACGAAGGAGATCGCCGAGGTCATGGGCGTGGCGCCGGGCACGATCATGGCGAGGCTCTTCCGGGCCCGCGAGAAGATCCGCAAGCAGATGAAGCAGCAGGAGGAGCTGACATGACCGCCAGCGGCGACTGCCCCCAGCTCGAGCAGCTCTTCAACGATCTCGCCGAAGGCGCCGGCCCCGCGCTCGAGCACGCGCGCGGCTGTGACCTGTGCTCCGGCCTGCTCGAGGAGCACCGGCAGCTGGAGAAGGATCTCTACCGGCTCGCGGATCCCCTGCCTCCCGCGGACTTCGTCCACCGGGTGATGGAGAAGGTCGCCGCGGCCCCCGTCCCCGTCCGCTCCGAGCTCAAGGTGGGGCTCTCCATCCTCGTCTTCACGCTGGTCGCCGCGTGCGCCGCCTTCGTCCTCGGGGACGGCGGCCTGGGCACGCTGGGCGCTGGCGCCGCCAACGCCGTGGTGGGGCTCAAGTCCTTCACGCTCGGCGCGCAGAACCTGCTCACCGTCCTCTGGAAGACCGCCGCAGTCCCCACCGCCGTCTCCCTCTCGTTCGTCCTCATGATCTCCCTGCTCTTCCTCAAGCGACTCGCGGGCTCCGCGCCCCTCAACGAAGCGAAGGTGTCTCCATGAAGCCCGGCGTCAGCAGCCTCCTCCTCACGCTCGCCGTCACCAGCGTGGCCTTCGGCCAGACGCCGCCCCCTACCCCGCCGGCGCCCCCCAAGGCGGTGCCGCCGGTCCCGGCGGTGGCCCCCGTGGCGCCCGTGGCCAAGAGCGCGGGCAAGGTGAACCTCGAGTACCGCGGGCCGCTCAAGGACGCGCTGCGCAAGATCGCCTCCCAGAGCGGGATCAACCTGATCGCCACCGGGGATCTCGAGCGGACCAGCGAAGTCTTCCTGAAGGACGCCTCGGGTGAAGAGGCTCTCGACACCGTCGCCAACGCCTACAATCTCAAGGTCACGCGCAAGGGCAGCATCTGGACCCTGCGCCCCATGACCGAGGACGAGATCGAGGCGGCGGGCGAGGAGGCCGAGGCCCGCGCCGAGGCGGCCGAAGCGGCCGCGGAGGTGGAGGCGCCCGAGCCGCCCGAGTCGCCTGAGCCCGCCGAGGCGGAGGAGGACGAGGCCCACAGCGCTCCGGGCAACGGCTCGGAGGAGCTGCTCGAGCAGCTGCGCGAGAAGGGCTACCCGCTCCACAAGAGCCGGGACGGGGACAAGGTCGCCACCGGCAACCTGGTGGTGGACGAAGGCGAGCGCGTGGAGACCGCGGTGGCCTATGGCGGCAACCTCCTGGTGAACGGCCGCGTGAACGGGGACGCGGTGGCCTTCGGCGGCAACGTGGCGCTGGGCCCCAAGTCCGTGGTGAAGGGGAACGTCGTCACCTTCGGCGGCAACCTCCACAAGGATCCCGGCGCGCGGGTGGGCGGCGAGGAGATGGTGGTGGGCCCCGGGGTGATCTCTCAGGCGCTCGGCACCATGGCCCGCCACAGCCACTCGCGCTCCAGCGGTGACGCGGACGAGCCGCGCGCCTCCCGCCACGAAGGCCTGAGCATCCCCGGCCTCCTGATGTGGTTCGCGGTGCTGTTCTCCGCCGGCTTCCTGTTCATCCTCTTCGCGCCCGCCCGGATGAAGCAGATCGAGTCCGAGCTCAGGGCGGATCCCGTCAAGTGCGCGCTCACCGGCGTCGTGGGGGCGCTGGCCTTCCTGCCCCTGGTGATCCTGCTGTGCATCACGGTGATCGGGATCCCGGTCGCGCTGGCCCTGGTGCTGATCGCGCCGCTGGCCCTGGCGGTGGGCTACGCCGCGGTGGCGAGCGAAATCGGCTTGAAAGTGCCGATTCTGCGCGGTCGCAAGTCCCAGGCGGTGGTGCTGGCCCTGGGTCTGGCGCTGATCCTCCTGGTGGGGCTGGTCCCGGTGCTGGGGGTCTTCTCCCACGCCGTGGTGATGCTCCTCTCCGTGGGCGCGGTGGTCCGGACCCGCTTCGGCAGCAAGCCCAAGGGCTTCCCCGAGCCCATCCCGGCCAACACGGTCCCCGTGGGCTGATCGGGCCTCTCCTGAAGACGTCAACCGGCCGGCGGTCTCTCAAGACCGCCGGCCGTAACGTTTTTTGGGGAAGTTCTGCCTGACCCACCGTTATGCCTTCGCAGAAAACGTGGGGGCGAGTCTTCACCAGTCTCCGCCCCGGAACGGTCCCTGCAGAGCAAAGCCGCGAACTCGTAGGCCAGAGTGGGAGAGGTGCGATCCTTGCTGTCTGGGAGAACGACTGGGGACCGTATGAAGGAGCGAAGCGCGCCGCGCATCCGGCGGCGCATCAAGGTGAAGTTGGGCGCGGTGACGATCTTCACGGCGGACGTCTCGCCCGGGGGCTTCTGCGCGGAGATCATGCGCGCCCCCACGCCTGGCGCGGTGATCACCGGCTCGGTCTACGTGGGCGAGAAGGAGCTCCCCTTCACCGGCAAGGTGGCCTGGGCGAAGGCGGGAGACGCGCGGATGAACATGCGCGGCCGCTTTGGCGTGCGGTTCGACAAGCCCATCCCGGAGCTCGTGGATCGCGGCGGCGGAGCGCCTGGCGCGCGGCCCGCGAGCTGACCCAGAAACCGTGAGATCTCAGGAACCTGCGTGAGGGGACAGCCTTTACTTGGCGGATCCCGGTTGTTATAGGCCGGGGCCTCTTTTGCCCTTCGCGAAGGTGCTCCCGTGCTCAACGCGCAATCCCAGGTGCCGCCCCCGGTCAACGAGCCGGTGCTCTCGTACTTGCCGGGCTCCGCGGAGCGGCTGGAGCTGAAGGCGGCGCTCTCCCGCCTCTCCGGCGAGCGCGTGGAGGTCCCGCTCTTCATCGACGGGAAGCCCGTGCGGACCGGGAAGACCGGGGAGATCCGCATGCCCCACCGCCACTCCCACGTGCTGGGCAGCTTCCAGGAGGCGGAGGCCTCGCACGTGGAGCAGGCGATCTCGGCGGCGCTCGCCGCCAAGCGCGAGTGGGCCGCCATGCCCTTCTCCGAGCGCGCGGCGATCTTCCTGCGCGCGGCGGAGCTGCTCGCCACCAAGTACCGGCCGCTGATGAACGCGGCCACCATGCTCGGCCAGTCGAAGACCGCGCACCAGGCGGAGATCGACGCCGCCTGCGAGTCCGTGGACTTCCTGCGCTTCAACGTCCACTTCGCCCAGGAGCTGCTCGCGCAGCAGCCGCAGAGCGCGCCGCAGATCTGGAACCAGACCGACTACCGCCCGCTGGACGGCTTCGTGCTCGCGGTGGCGCCGTTCAACTTCACCTCCATCGGCCTCAACCTCTGCACCGCCCCGGCGCTGATGGGGAACACGGTGGTGTTCAAGCCGGCCTCCACCTCCGTCTACAGCAACTGGATCATCATCGAGCTGTTGCGCGAGGCCGGCCTGCCGGACGGCGTGGTGAACTTCGTCCCCGGCTCGGGGCGCGTGGTGGGGGACGCCGCGCTCGCCAGCCCGGAGCTGGGCGGCATCCACTTCACCGGCTCCACCGGCGTCTTCCAGGGGATGTGGAAGAAGATCGGCGAGAACATCTCCCGCTACCGGCAGTACCCGCGGCTGGTGGGCGAGACCGGCGGCAAGGACTTCATCTTCGCCCACCCTTCGGCCTCGGATGACCTGGACGCGCTGGCGGTGGCGATCGTCCGCGGCGGCTACGAGTACCAGGGGCAGAAGTGCTCGGCCTGCTCGCGGATCTACGTCCCCGAGTCGCTCTGGCCGCGCCTCAAGGGGCGGCTGCAGGAGCTGATCGCCGAGCTGCGCATGGGGGACGTGCGGGACTTCCGCAACTTCATGGGCGCGGTGATCGACGAAGGCTCCTTCAAGAACACCAGCGCCTATATCGACCTGGCGAAGAAGGGCAGCGCCGAGGCCTCGATCGTCGCCGGCGGGGAGACGGACCGCAGCGAAGGCTGGTTCGTGCGCCCCACGTTGATCCAGGTCACCAACCCCCGGGACCGGCTGATCTGCGAGGAGATCTTCGCGCCGGTGGTGACCGCGTTCGTCTACCCGGACGCCCAGTACGAGCAGACGCTGCGCCTGTGCGACGAGGCCTCGCCCTACGCGCTGACCGGGGCGATCTTCGCCCGGGACCGCAAGGCGATCTCGCTGGCGAGCAGCGTGCTGCGCCACGCCGCCGGGAACTTCTACATCAACGACAAGCCCACCGGCGCCGTGGTGGGGCAGCAGCCGTTCGGCGGCAGCCGGGCCTCCGGCACGAACGACAAGGCCGGCTCCGCGCTGAACCTGGTCCGCTGGACCTCGCCGCGCACCATCAAGGAGAACTTCGTGCCGCCCACGAAGGTCTCCTACCCGTTCATGGCCGCCGAGTGAGCTGACCCATGGCTCCGCGCCGACTGCCCGGTGAAGAAGGCCGGAAGCCCATCTCCCTGGAGCTGGAGGGGGAGCTGGTCCCCGCGCGCGAGGGCGAGAGCGTTGCCACCGCGCTGCTCCTCCACGGCGAGCGCGTCTTCGCCCGCTCGGTGAAGTACCACCGCCCCCGCGCGCCGTACTGCCTCACCGGCGAGTGCTCGCAGTGCCTGATGCGGGTGGACGGCGTGCCCAATGTCTTCACCTGCCGCACCACCGCGCGCGCCGGGATGCGGGTGGAGCGGCAGAACGCGTACCCCTCCGCCAAGGTGGATGTCTTCGCGGCGATCGACTGGATGTTCCCCTTCGGGCTGGATCACCACGCGATGTTCGCCGGCGTCCCGGTGGCCGAGCAGGTGATGGCCAAGGTGGCGCGCCACCTGGCCGGGCTGGGGCTCCTGCCGGAGAAGGCGGCCCCGGCGCGGCCGGCGGCGGAGATCGCCCACACGCGCGTGGCGGTGGTGGGCGGTGGCGCGGCGGGGCTGGCGGCGGCGCGCGCGTTGGCCAGCGCCAAGGCGGGCTTCGTCCTGTGCGAGCGGGACGCGGCGCTGGGCGGGCGGCTGCGCACAGGGCCCCCCGAGCCGGACGGGCCGGCGCTGGCCGGCCAGCAGGACGCCCTGCCCTCCTCCGCGGTGCGCACCGGCACCTGCGCGGTGGGGCTCTACGAGGACGCGCAGGGCTGGTTCCTCGCGCTCGTGCGCGCGCAGGGCAACGAGGTGGCGCTGGGGAAGCTCTACGCCGAGCGCTTCCTGCTCGCGCCGGGCGGCCACGCGCCGCTCTTGCCCTTCTCCAACAACGATCTCCCCGGGGTGCTCGCCGGCGCCGCGGTCAGCCAGCTCTTGCGCCAGGACCGGGTGCTGGCCGGCGAGCAGGTGGCGGTGATCGGCCACGGTCCGCAGCTGCCTGGGCTGGCGGCGCAGCTGCGCGCGGCGGGGGCCTCGGCGACCGAGCTGCAGGTGGGCGGCCTGGCCGCGGGCGCGGTGGATCCGGCCACGGTGAAGGCGCACGGGCTGGGCTGGGTGCGGCGGCTCTCCTGGACGGACGCGCGCGGCGCCCGGCAGCGGCTCAAGTGCGACCTGGTGGCGGTCTCGCTCCCCCCGGCGCCGAGCTTCGAGCTGGCGCGACAGGGCGGCGCGCGGGTCCGCTACGAGCCCGCGCAGGGCGGCTTCGTCGTGGAGGCAGACGCGCGGGGCGCCACCGCGGCGCCGCGGATCTTCGTGGCTGGAGACGCGGCCGGCGCCCGCAGCGCCCGCGAGGCGGCGGAGAGCGGCGCGCGCGCGGCAGAGGCCGTGCTGGAGTCCCTGTCATGAGCAAGGCGCTGGTCTGTCCCTGCGAAGACGTCACCGTGGAGGACGTGCAGGGGGCGATCGAGAAGGGCTACTGCGACATGGAGTCGGTGAAGCGGTACACCGGCTTCGGCACCGGGATCTGCCAGGGGAAGAGCTGTCTGTCCGCGGTGGGCGGCCTGCTCCACCGCTCTGGGAAGCTGGCGGCAGAGGCCGTGCGGCCGTTCACGCCCCGCCCACCGGTGGTGCCCACCGAGCTGTCCGCCTGGGCCACGCTGCCGGACGAGGACGCGCAGGCCCCGGTGGGCGGTGTGCCGGTGCGGCTGCGGGTGGCCACCCCCGCGCTGCGCGCCCGGGAGCCGGTGCCTTCGCGCGCGAAGATCGTGATCGTGGGCGGCGGGATCATGGGGCTGGCGCTGGCGCACAACCTGGCCAAGCGCGGCGAGAAGGACGTGGTGGTGCTCGAGCGCGGCTACCTGCTCGCTGGGGCCTCCGGGCGCAACGGCGGCGGCGTGCGCATGCAGTGGGGCACCGCCTCCAACATCGAGCTGGCCAAGCGCTCCATCGAGCTGATGAAGCACTTCGCCCGCGAGCTGGGGATCAACATCTGGCTGCGGCAGGGCGGCTACCTCTTCCTCGCCAAGAGCCAGGCCATCGCCGAGCGCCTCACGCGCAGCGCGGCGCTGCACAACAAGCACGGCGTGCCCACCCAGGTGCTCACCCCGGACGCGGCGCGGGACGTGGTGCCGCAGCTCTCCATGAAGGGCGTGATCGCGTGCGCCTACAACCCGGACGACGGGGTGATCTTTCCCTGGCCGTTCCTCTGGGGCTACGCGCACAGCTGCGAGCGCGCGGGGATCAAGGTCGAGACCTTCACGGACGTCACCGGGTTCGAGCTCTCCGGCGGACAGATCCGCAAGGTGAAGACGGACCGCGGGGACATCGCCTGCGAGACGGTGGTCCTGGCGGCGGGGGCCTGGAGCCCGGAGGTGGCGAAGCTGGCGGGGGTGAGCCTCCCCAACGAGCCGCACCGCCACGAGATCCTCTCCACCGAGCCGCTCAAGCCGTTCCTGGGGCCTTTGGTGTCGGTGCTCGACTCGGGGCTCTACTTCAGCCAGTCGATGCGCGGGGAGATCGTGGGTGGGATGGGAGATCCCCGCGAGCCCGCGGGCTTGAACCAGGGCTCCACCGCGCGCTTCCTCGGGCGCTTCTCCCGCGCGCTGCTCGAGCAGCTGCCCACCTGCGGCCGGGTGAAGGTGCTGCGCCAGTGGGCCGGCTGCTACGACGTCACCCCCGACAACAGCCCCATCCTCGGCCGCACGCCGGGGCTTCCGAACCTCCTCCAGATGTCCGGCTTCGTGGGCCACGGCTTCATGATGGCCCCCGCCGTGGCCGAGCGGATGGCGGCGTGGATGGGCGGGGAGCAGGACGAGCTGTTCGAGCGCTTCACGCTGCGCCGCTTCCAGGAGGGCAAGCTGGAGCGCGAGGACATGATCATCGGCTAGAGCGCAGCCGCTCGCCCCTCCTCACGGCGCGAAGCACGGCGGGCACGAGTACCCTTGCGTGCGCAGCACCACCGCTTCGCTCCGACGGGGAAGGATCCACACCACGACCCGGTTGGCGCTCCTGGGGAGCTGGCTCGGCCCCCGGTTCACGCCACTGCAGAGGCAGTCCGGCGGGTCCAGCCTGGATCGCCGCGCCACTCTTGCAAACGCAAAGAGGCGCGGGCCAACCGGGCCCGCGCCTGCTCACGTCCGAAGCGACTTGCGCTACAGCGCGAGGGACTTCTTCGCCGCCTCCTTGCGCACCGACTCGATCATCGCGTCATCCAGCGTCTTGTCCTTGCCCGCGGCCTGCTTGCTGCGCTCGGCGGCGAGGAACTTCTCGCGCTCGCCGTTGAGCTCCAGGATCTTCTTCTGGATCTCGGCGCGCTCCTTCGCCTTGCCGTCCACGAACGCGTCCCGCTCTGCGGGCGCCATGGCCGCCATCTCCGGAGGGAGCTCCTCGGCCTTCATGGCGCTCGGGGCCTTGCCGCCCTTCTTCGCGTCGACCAGGTCCCAGCCCGAGTTGTCGTAGTGGCCGGTGCTCTTGGAGACCGAGCGGGTCACCGCGGTGCCCATGCCAGAGGAGGAGGCGAAGCCGTCCTGCGCCGCCTGCCGCTCCGCCATCCGCTTGGCGCCGCCGCCGTAGCCCACGTAGGTCTTGTTCAGCGCCGCGCCGAGCCGGGCGATCTCCGCGTCCTGCGGGGCCGGGATGTACGCCACCGCGGCGTTCTGGTTGATCATCGAGAAGCTGCCGCCGGCGAGCCGCGCGCCCTCGCGCCAGCTGGGCTCGTCACCGCCGCAGTGCACGGTGTTGACGGTGATCCCCTTGCGGACCGCATCGCCGATTGCGGACGAGGGAGAGACGCGGCCCTGGGTGAAGGGCTCATTGCCGGCGATGTAGATCAGCTTCAGATCGTCCGGGTTGCCGCTCCACTCCAGCTCGCGCGTGGCCTTCTGGATCACCTCGCCGCAGCGCTCCTCGCCGCCGCGGATGCCCAGGCCGAAGAGCTTCTCCGAGACCGCGTCCAGGTCCCGGGTGAAGCCGGAGAGCTGCACCGGGTGCTCGCCGTACTCGTAGAGGGCGATCTCCAGCACCGCCCGCTCATCGCCGCGCCGGGCGTTGGCGAACTCGTTGACGATCTTCCACATCTGGGTGCGGGCCTGGTTGATCAAGCCGCTCATGCTGCCGCTGTTGTCCAGCAGCAGGGCGATCTGCACCTTGGGGGTGCGGTGGGGGCGTGGGGGGGCGATGCGCTCGTCCGCGCGCGCGCCGTTGGCCGCGAGGGCCGCGAGCAGCGCGAGCATCCGGACCAGCTGGGTGCGCTTCGAGTTCGTCAGGGCGTTCATGGTTTCTCCGTGGGGGCTGCCCCAGGTGAAACGGTCCCCTCGCGGGAACGATCTATCCGCCGGAAAGGTCCTCGCTGCGCGGGCTTGGGCGTGTGGGCACACGGCGCACCCGTCGAACCACGGCTCGCGCTTGGGCGCGGCGGTCGTTAGAAGGAGGGATGCCGCGTCCCTCCGTCTTCGGTGGTCACCCCGCCGGCCTGCGCCTCGAGCGCATCCACGCCTCGCCCCGCTTCGTCGACGGCCAGTTCTCCAACACCGCGACGGTCGCTCCCGGGATCAAGGGCAACCCGCTCCCGATCCTGGGCGAGTACTTCTTCGGCGGCGGGCAGCGCACGCCCCCTGCCCCGCTCCCCAGCCAAAGCCCGCTGGAGGCCTGGAGCCGCGCCGCCGAGACCGGCCTGCGCGTCACCTGGCTGGGCCACAGCGCGCTGCTGCTCGAGCTGGACGGCCTCAAGATCCTCACCGACCCCGTGTTCTGCCAGCGCGCCTCTCCCGCCAGCTTCGCCGGCCCCAAGCGCTTCCAGCCCGCGCCGGTGAGCGTGCGCGAGCTCCCGCGGCTGGACGCGGTGCTGGTCTCGCACGACCACTACGATCACCTCTGCGCCCCCACCATCCGCGAGCTGGCGGCCCGGGACGTCCCCTTCGTCACCGCGCTGGGCGTGGGCGCGCACCTGGAAGCCTGGGGCGTGCCCGCCGGGCGAATCACCGAGCTGGACTGGTGGGAAGAGGCGCTCTTCGCGGGCGGCAAGCTCTCCTTCACCGCCACCCCGGCGCAGCACTTCTCCGGGCGAGGCATGGGGGACCGCAACCACACGCTCTGGGCTTCCTGGGTGCTGCGCACGGATCACCAGCGCGTCTTCTTCAGCGGAGACACCGGGCTGACGCCTGAGTTCGCGGAGATCCGGCAGCGCCAAGGACCGTTCGATCTGGTGATGCTGGAGATCGGCGCGTTCCACCCAAGCTGGGGAGACATCCACCTGGGCCCGGAGAACGCGCTGCAGGCGCACCGCTTGCTCGGCGGCGGCCCCCTGCTGCCGGTCCACTGGGGCACCTTCAACCTCGCCATGCACGCGTGGGACGAGCCCGCGGAGACGCTCTACACGCTCGCCCGCGAGCAGAAGGTCCGGCTGCTCTCGCCCACGCTCGGCGCCGCCGTGGAGCCCACGCGCGTGGAGGGCGTGCAGCCCTGGTGGCGCGAGGTGGGCGCCAGGGACGCGCGCATCTCCTCGAGCACCGAGCTTGAGCCCGTTAGGCGGATCAATCAGGGATGAACACCCCCCGTTCACCTCGGGCGTAGTGAGGCCGCCGCCCGTTGGGCGGATCAGTCAGGGAAAGAAGCGCGAGGCCGTCTCCGCTCAGCCCGAGCGAAGTCGAGGGCCCCATGAGCGAGAGTCCCTACGATCGGCGGGCCCTCGACTTCGCTCGGGCTGAGCGGGGCGCGGCATGTTTCAGGGTCAGGACGCACCTGCGAGCAACGTTCCCTACAGCGGTCCGCCAGCGCGCGGTGCCCTAGCATTCCGAAGCGTGGCGCGCGCCCTCACCCTGCTGCTGTCCGGCCTGAGCCTGGCGGCGAACGCGTGGGCGTGGACCGGTCCGCCCATCCCGTTGGGCGCGCCCCCGGTCCGCAACGACAGCGCCGGGCAGGTGGGGTTCGCCGAGCTCGCCGCCTACCCGGGAGGGCAGATCGCCGTCTTCGAGGACTGCCGCGAGAGCTCCATCTCCTGCTCCATCTACGCCGTTCGCTACGACTCGTCCGGGAACCGGCTCGATCCGACGGGCCTCCGCGTCACCGCCGATCTCGGCAATCTCTGGGACCCGGCCGTGGCCTGCTTGGGCACCAGCTGCCTGGTGGTCTGGGAGCGCGTCAACGTGGGGGCCCAGGGGCAGCTGTTCGCGGCAGATCTGGGCACGACGCAGGGGCCGGTCTGGTCGCTCGTCCCTGGCGGCAGCAAGCCGGGGGTGGCCGCGCGCCCCGGCGGCTACGTGGTGCTCAGCAACAGCTCAGCCGGCGTGGTGAGCCGAGCGATCAGCGGCACCGGCGCCCCGGTCGGCTCGCCCACGACCATCGCCGCGGGCCAGACCGCCTGGGACAACCCGCTGGTGCTGGTCGGCTCTGCCGGGCTGCTCGGCGCCTGGTACGAGAACACCGGCGCCGTGCGCACCGTGGCGCTCGACACCAACGGCGTCCCCACGGCGGCCGTCCGCACGCTCACCACCACCACGGTGGACGCCTACGTGATGGCGCCGCTCTCTGGGATCTGGGACGGCAGCCGCTTCGTCCTCTCCTGGTCCGGCCCCGGGGGGCTCTACGTTCAGCGCCTGGATCCTGCGGGCGTGCCGCTGGATGCCGCGCCCGTGCGCGTGCTCAACACCACCGACAACCTGGACGCCACCGCGATCGCGTTCGACGGCAGCCACTACCTGGTCACCTGGAGCAACCTGTCGTTCGACGACGCGCACCTGATGCCGCTGGACGTCACCACGCTGGCGCCCGCGGGCCCCGCCTTCCGGCTCGGCACGTTCCAGGACGCCAACGCGCTCTCCCTGGGGTGGAGCGCCGGCACCGGGCTGCTCCTCGCGGAGGAGTTCGGCGGCACGATCGAGGCCACCACCCGCGCCTTCACGCTGACGCTCGCCCCGGACGCGGGCGTCCTCGTCTCGGCGCCGGATGGCGGCTACGCGATCGAGGCCAACTCGGCGGAGCACGGACCGCGCGGCGTCTGGACGGGGGCCGACTACGCGGTGGCGTGGTGGGGAACCGGCAGCGGCCGGGGGCAGGTGAGCACGCGCCGCCTCTCACCGCTGGGCGCGCCGCTCACAGGGATCGTCCCGCTCACGGACGGCGGCGCCCTGGTCCGCAACCCGTTCCTCGGCTTCGACGGTCAGGGGGTCCACGTGCTCTGGCACGGCGGTCCTCCGACCACGGCGCTGGGCACCGGCCTCTGGTGGCGAGGGCTGGACGCCGCCGCGGGGCCGCTGAGGATCGTCAACAACCTCCGCTACGATCCACCCGGCGCGGTGGTGAGCTTCGGCGGGATCTCGGCGGCCGTCTGGAGCGGCGAGATCTACGGTCAAGGCTGGGAGGTGCGGGGCGCGCAGCTCCCTGCGGATGGAGGGGTCCCGGCGGGCAGCGTCCAGCTCGCGGCGCAGGGCGGCCGCATCCACTCGGGGACGGCCGGCAGCTCCAACACCCAGGGCCTGGCGTGCTGGGTGGAGAGCCCCTCGGAGGTGGTGCGCTGGGCCAGGCTCACCCCCGGCCTCGCCTTGCAGGACCCACCGCAGAGCCAGGGGGCGCCGTTCGCCAAGAACCTCGCCGTCGGCTCGGACGGGCGGGACTTCCTGATCGCCTACGCCCAGGAGTACACGGGCGAGTCCATCCAGGCGCTGCGGATCTCCGAAGCCGGCACCCGGCTGGGCCCCGGCCCCGTCCAGGTCGCCCCTTCCAACCCGCTCCAGCAGGGCGAATCGCTGACGCCGTCGGTCGCGTTCGACGGAACCGCCTACCGGGTGGCCTACGAGGTCCCGGGAGACGCCGGCGTCCAGATCTGGTGGCGCCGGGTCTGGAGCGATGGCGGCATGGCCCCTCCCGAGCGGCTCGTCTCGGGCGCCTCGGCGGAGAAGCCGTGGCTGGTGCAGGGCACGCCTGGACGGCTCCTCATCCTCTGGGAGCAGTGGGTCCCGGCCACCCAGACCCGCGCCGTCTTCGCGATGCCCTGGGCGGAGGTGGAGCCGGGCAACCCGTGTCAGGACTCGGTGGAGTGCCGGATCGGCGTCTGCAGCGCCGGCACCTGCTGCGATCCGGACGCCGGCGCGTGTGACGGCGGCCCCGCCACGCTCCCGGACGGCGGCCCGGCCACGCTCCCGGACGGCGGCACCCCGCCCGGGACGCCGCTGCGGCTGGCGGTGGGCTGCGGCTGCGGCGCTGGCGCGTGGGGGAGCGGCGGGCTGCTCGCGCTGCTCCTGTTGAGCCTCGCGGCGCGCCGGAGGGCGCGCGGGTGAGCCCCGCTCAGAGGTGGTGCCGCTCCTTCTTCACCGCTTGGTCATAGGCCTCGCGCGCGGCGCGGATGGACGGCAGCTCGGACACCTCCGAGATCGGCACGTCCCACCAGGACTCGTAGCCGGGCACGCCCACGGACGGATCGGTCTGGGTGACGATCACCGTGGTCCGCCGCTCCGCGCGCGCCGCGGCGAGCGCCCCTTGCAGCTCGTCATGCGTGCGCGCCGGGAGGACCCGCGCCCCCAGGCTCGCGGCGTTGGCGGCGAAGTCCACCGGCACGTGCTCGCCGCTGAGCTGCCCGTCCTCCCCGCGGAAGCGGTACTGCGTGCCGAACCCGCCGCTGCCCACCGAGCGCGAGAGCGCGCCGATGCTCCCGTACCCGTGGTTGTCGAGCAGCACCACGATCAGCTTCACGCCCTCCTGCACCGCGGTGACCAGCTCCTGCGCCATCATCAGGAAGGAGCCGTCCCCCACCAGCACGTAGACCTCGCGCTCGGGGGCCGCGAGCTTCACGCCCAGCCCTCCGGCGATCTCGTAGCCCATGCAGGAGTAGCCGTACTCCACGTGGTAGCCCTTGGGATCTCGCGTCCGCCAGAGCTTGTGGAGATCTCCCGGGAGGCTGCCGGCCGCGCAGACCACCACGTCCTTGGGCGCGCTGCTCTTCTCCACCGCGCCGATCACCTCGCTCTGCGCCAGCGGGGGGCCGTGGCGAACCGCGTACAGCCGCTCCACCTCGGCGCTCCAGGCCGCGCGGTGCTGGGCGAGCCTGGCCTGCGCATCCGCGCCCAGCCGGTGCCCCTCCAGCAGCGACAGCAGCTCCTCCAGGGTGGCCCGGGCGTCGCCCACCAGCGGCAGCGCGCCGTGCTTGAAGCCGTCCAGCTCGGTGACGTTGACGTTGATGAAGCGCACGCCCGGGTGCTGGAACGCCGTCTTCGAGGCGGTGGTGAAGTCCGAGTAGCGGGTCCCCACGCCGATCACCAGATCCGCCTCCCGCGCCCAGCGGTTGGCCCCCAGCGTGCCAGTGGCGCCCAGCGCCCCCAGCGACTGCGGGTGATCGAACGGGAGGCTCCCCTTCCCCGCCTGCGACTCGGCCACCGGGATCCCCGTCCGCTCCGCCAGCCGCGCCAGCACCTCCGTGGCCTCGCTGTAGATCGCCCCGCCGCCCGCCACGATCAGCGGCGCCTTCGCCTCGCGGATCCACGCCGCCGCGCGCGCCAGCAGCCCCGCGTCCGGCCGCGCGCGGGGGATCTGCCAGACCCGCCGGGCGAAGAGCGCCTCCGGGTAGTCGTACGCCTCCGCCTGCACGTCCTGCGGCAGGCAGAGGGTGACCGCGCCCGTCTCCGCCGGCGAGGTCAGCACCCGCATCGCCTCCGGCAGCGCCGTGAGCAGCTGCTCGGGCCGGTAGATCCGATCCCAGTAGCGGGAGACCGGCCGGAAGCAGTCATTCACCGAGACGTCCTGACTCTGGGGCGACTCGAGCTGCTGGAGCACCGGCGCCACGTTGCGGCGCGCGAAGAGATCTCCTGGCAGGAGCAACACCGGGAGCCGGTTGATGGTGGCGCCCGCCGCCGCGGTCAGCATGTTGGTGGCGCCCGGGCCAATCGAGCTCGTGCAGGCAAACGTTGCGAGCCGGTTGGCCATCCGCGCGTACCCCGCTGCCGCGTGGACCATCGCCTGCTCGTTGCGGGACTGGAAGTAGCGCAGCTCCGGCCGCTGCTGCAGCGCCTGCCCCAGCCCGGCGAGGTTGCCGTGTCCGAAGATCCCGAACACCCCCGCGAAGAAGCGCAAGGTCCGCCCGTCCCGCTCCACGTGCTGCTGGCAGAGGAAGTCCACCAACGCCTGCGCCATGGTCAGCCGTCGCGTTCGCATGCGGGGTGCTCCTAGCACACGCTCAGCGGCGCTGACGGGTCCGGCGCAGTCCCAGAGAGGGGGCACCCGAGTTGTGCGCGCGGCGGCCCTTCGTCTACGGTCCGCGCCCTTTGCCGCCTACGCCGATTGCGAGACGACCGATGACCTTCTCCCGCGCCACGCTGCTCTGCCTTGCCGCGCTCGCCCTCTCGCTCCCGCCCGGCTGCGGCGGCGGCCCCAACCCACCAGCGGACGCGGGCACGGGCGCCACGGACTCCGGCACCTCGCTCGACGCCGGCACGACAACGACCGACGCCGGCACGACAACGACCGACGCCGGCACGACGACCACCGACGCCGGCACGACCACCGACGCCGGCACGACCACCGACGCCGGCACGACCACCGACGCCGGCACGACCACCGACGCCGGCACGACCACCGACGCCGGCGCGAAGACCGACGCCGGCACGCCCGACGCCGGGAACCTCCCGCCGCCCTCCCAGGACTTCACGCGGGACATCTTCTCCACCGCGCTGGACCTGAACGTCACCACCCGCTCGGGCACCGCGGTGATCAAGCTCGCCGGCTCCACCACCAGCACCGGCGCGTCCTTCGAGGTCGGCAACCTGGCGATCCAGGGCGTCCGCAACGCCAACGGCCCGCTGAACTACCAGGTCACCGCCAAGCGGCTCGACGTGGGCGTGCCGGCCTCCAGCGGGCCCGCAGAGCTGACCGTGCAGTACGGCTATTCGCTCCACACCAACTTCGACGGCGCGCTCGCTTCCGGGCTCACCTTCACCTGGCCGTACTTCTGCGGGAACCTCTTCCCCTGCAAGTCCACGCCGGCGGATGGCACCGCGTTCTCCCTCAACCTGAGCGGCGTGCCCGCCGGCAAGGTGGCGATCTATCCGCCGGCGATCGGCGCGGACTCGCCCTCGTACATGCTGGCCTGGGCGATCGGCGACTTCACCAAGCTCGAGCTCGGCACCACCGCGGCCGGCACCCAGGTCTCGGTCCAGTACCTCCCTGGCTCGGTCACCGCCGCCACCAACGGGACCGCGCACCTCAAGGACATCTTCGGCTGGTACGAGACCACCCTGGGCGCGTACCTCTTCGGCAACCAGGTGGGCTCCGTGCAGGCCAACTGGGGCCCCGGCGCGTACGGCGGAATGGAGCACCACCCGTTCTGGCACGTGGCCGCCAGCGCCATGGGCGACGAGGAGGTCCACGCCCACGAGGCCGCCCACGGCTGGTACGGCGATGGCGTGCGGATCAAGTGCTGGGAGGACTTCGTCCTCTCCGAAGGCACCGTGAGCTACCTCGCCGCCGTCTCGCTGGGCGCGGTGGTGGGCTCGGCGAAGGAGACCCAAACCTGGAGCAGCTACCAGAGCCAGCTCAACACCGTGATGAACCAGAACGTGAGCAAGATCGCCTGGCCCGCCGGCTGCGGCGCGGTGGACGTCCTCACCACGCTCTACACGACCATCCCGTACATGAAGGGCGCGTTCTTCTACCGCGCGCTCGAGCAGAAGCTGGGCCGGCCGGCGGTGCTCGCCGCGCTCGCGCACTTCTACACGCTCAACAAGGGCAAGGCGGCCGGGATGCAGGACCTGCTCAACACCATTCAGCAGGACACCGGCTACGACGCCACCGCCTGCGCCCTGTCCTGGCTGCGCAGCGTCCCGGTGCCCACCGCCACGTCCTGCCCCTAGGCGACGAGCAGCCGGGAGGCGACGAGCAGCCCCACCACCGGGAGGTACCGCAGGGCGATCTGCCGAACGAGGAGCGTCATGGCCATCCTTTCTGGTTGGGTGACCCGGCCCGGCCCCCGGACGTGAAAATCGGAACCAAAGCTGTCAGGTTCCAAAGGGTTCCACGTTGAGGGGACCATGCGTCTAGACATCGCCTTTGTCCGTACGCACGGGCAGCCGGACCGCATGCATGTCACCCGCTCGGACGGCTCGGAGGTCTCCTGGACCTTCGCCCACTACGGCGAGTACCTCCCGCATGATCTCGTGCACCTGGTAGTGGAGGCCGCGTTTGGCGTCCGCACCGGCTTCTGGGGCAAGGTCGCGGACGGGATGGATCCGCGGCGCGCGAACGCCCAGTCGGACCGGCCCGGCGCCCGCGAGAAGTACGGCGGCTTCGGCGCCGACCGCGAGGCGCTGCTGCTCTCCGAGGCGCTCGCCAACGCCTCCTGGAGAGATCCAGAGCTCGGGGACGAAGCCCGTGCCGAGGCCATTCGCGCCGCCTGCGCCTCGATGGGCGCCGCCGCCCCGGCGCTCGCGCTCGCGCGGCTGCGCCAGGTGAAGCAGACGCTGGACGCGCTGGGGGCACGCTGGCGCGCGCTCGGCAGCCGCGAGGCGCTCCACCTCCGCTTCGACACGGAGGCCCTGGAGGCGAGCTTCGCCGCGATGTAGCGCGGGTCAGCGGAAGGATCTCACCGGCGGCTCCAGGCGCTTCCTGGACGCTTGCGCCGCCGCTGGCCCCGCGCTGGCCCGGGGCGCCGGCTCCTGCAGCGAGAGCGCCTCCAGGCTCCGCACCTTCACGTTCACCACCTTCCCCGCGCGCTCGAGCACGCCCTCCCCGTACAGCAGCACCGCGCCGAGGATCTCCTTGCGGAAGCGGTCGAACAGCTGCGGCTCCACCACCAGGTTGCTGATCCCGGTCTCGTCCTCCAGCGACAGAAAGCAGAACCCGTGCGCGGTGGGCGGGCGCTGGCGGCAGATCAACATCCCGCCCACCCCCACGCGCCGGCCCGCCTTCACCCGCTTGAGCTCGTCAGAGGTGAGCGCCCCCTTCGCCCGCAGCTGCGGCCGCAACAGCCCCAGCGGGTGCTGCTCCAGCGAGAGCCCGGTGGCCTGATAGTCCGCGCAGACGCGCTCGGAGGCGCTCAGCGGCGGCAGCGCCACCTGCACCTCGTCCATGGGCAGGCCGAAGAAGAGATCGTCTTCATCCAGCGGCCCCAGCGCCTGGATCTGCCAGAGCGCGTCCCGCCGGGAGGAGGCCAGCGGCCCCAGCGTCCCCGCCAGCGCGAGCCGGCAGATCTCGTGGCGCGCCAGCCGCGTGCGCCGCGCCAGGTCCGCCACGCTGGAGAACGGCCGCCGCGCCCGCGCCTGGGAGAGGCGGACCGCCGCGTCCTCGCGCAGCCCCTTCACCAGCCGCAGCCCCAGCCGCAGCGAAGGGCCGCCCTCTCCCCAGCGCTCGGGCGCCTCGCCCTTCCCCCGGGCCCCCTCCGCAGCCCCCTTCCCCTCCAGCGTGCAGTCCCACTCCGAGCCGTTCACGTCGATGGGCAGCGCGCCCACCCCGTGCCGCCGCGCGTCCTCCACCAGCGTGTGCGCCGCGTAGAAGCCCATGGGCTGGGAGTTCAGGATCGCCGCGGTGAAGGCGGCCGGGTAGTAGCGCTTCAGGTACGAGGACGCATACGCGATCAGCGCGAACGACGCGGAGTGGGACTCCGGGAAGCCGTAGTGCGAGAAGCCGCGGAACTGGCGGAAGCAAGTCTGGGCGAACTCGCGCGGGTAGCCGCGCGCCAGGCACCCCTCCAGGAAGCGCTCCTGGTACGGCAAGAGCAGCTCCTCCGCCCGCTTGTGCGAGAGCACCCGCCGGAACTGATCCGCGTCCGCCGAGGAGAAGCCGGCGGCCACCATGGCCAGGCGCATCGCCTGCTCCTGGAAGAGCGGCACCCCCAGCGTCTTGCGGAGGATCTCCTCCACCTGCGGCGAGGGGTACTTCACCTCCTCCAGCCCGTCCCGCCGGCGCACGTACGGGTGGACCATGTCCCCTACGATCGGGCCGGGCCGGATCAGGCCGATCTCGATCACCAGATCATAGAAAGTGCGCGGCTTGAGCCGGGGCAACATGTTCATCTGCGCCCGGCTCTCCACCTGGAAGACGCCAATGGAGTCCGCCTCGCAGAGCATGGCGTAGACGGCCGGGTCCTCCGCCGGGAGCGTGGCCAGCGTCAGCGCCACCCCGTGGTGGGCTTCAATCAGCGCGAACGCCTTCCGGATCACCGTCAGCATCCCCAGGCCGAGCAGATCCACCTTGAGGATCCCCAGCACGTTGAGGTCGTCCTTCTCCCACTGGACCACCGTGCGATCCTTCATCGCCGCGTTCTCCAGCGGGACCACCTCGTGCAGCGGGCCGTGGGTCACCACGAAGCCCCCCACGTGGATGGAGAGGTGGCGCGGGAAGCCCTCCAGCTCCGCGGCCAGCTCCACCGTCTTCTGCACCCGCGCGTCGTTGGCGGAGAGCCCCGCCTCGCGCAGCCGCCCCACGTCCAGCGCGTCCTCGAAGCCGCCGATCACCCGGGAGAGCCGGTCCACCTGATCCAGCGAGAGCCCCAGCGCCTTGCCCACCTCGCGCGGCGCGAGCTTGCCGCGGTAGCAGATCACCTCGCAGACCATCCCCGCCCGGTCCCGGCCGTGCTTGCGGTAGACGTACTGGAGCACCTCCTCCCGCCGCTCGTGCTCGAAGTCCACGTCGATGTCCGGCGGCTCCTTGCGATCCATGCTGATGAAGCGCTCGAAGAGCAGCCCCATCCTGACCGGATCAATCGCGGTGATCTGCAGCGCGTAGCAGACCGCGGAGTTGGCCGCGCTCCCCCGCCCCTGGCAGAGGATCCCCTGGCTGCGGGAGAAGCGGACGATGTCCCAGATGGCGAGGAAGTAGCCCGGGAAGTCCAGCTGTTCGATCAGGTGGAGCTCGTGCGCCACCTGCTTGGCCACGTCCGCGGGCACCCCTTGCGGGTACCGGAACGCCAGCCCCTGCGAGGTGAGCTCGCGCAGGTAGCTCATGGGCGTGTGGCCCGGCGGCAGGCTCTCCCGGGAGAAGTCGTACTTGATCGAGTCCAGGGAGAAGTCGCACGCGTCCGCGATCTCCAACGATCTCCCCACCGCGTCCGGGAAGTCGCAGAAGAGCTGCTTCATCTCCTGCGCCCCCTTGAGGGTGCGCTCCGCGTTGGGGAAGAGCCGCTTGCCCGCCGCCCCCACCGTGGTCTTGTGCCGGATCGCCGCGAGCACGTCCTGCAGCGGCTGCCGGCGCCGCGAGTGGGTGTGCACGTCATTGTGGGCGCACAGCGGGACCTCCAGCGCCTTCGCCAGCGCCTGGGCCTCCAGCGTCCGCGCCTCGTCCCCCGCGCAGAGCGCGCGCACCAGCCCCACGTAGAAGCGCCCTTCGAACGCCTCCGCCAGCGGCGCCACCTGCTCCCGCGGCGCGGGCGCGGGCAGGAGCGCCACCAGCCCGGCCGCGTGCTCCGCCAGCGCCCGCCACGGGAGCCCGGCCTCCCCCTTGGGATGGGAGAGCCGGCTCTTCGACACCGCGGTGCAGAGGTTGGCGTACCCGCGCGCGTCCTGCGCGTAGACGATCAGCGGCGGGCCATCCGTGAGGGTCAGCTGGCTGGCGACGAGGAACTTGAGCCCGGCCGCCTTGGCCGCCAGGTGCCCCTTCACCGCCGCGTACAGGCCGTCCTGATCCGCGATCGCCAGGGCGTAGAGCCCCTGTGCCCTGGCTGTCGCGACCAGCTCCTCCGGGTGGGACGCCCCCCGGAGGAAGGAGAAGTTGGAACGGCAGACGAGCTCGGCGTACACACCCGAACGATACTGCTCATGCGTTCAGATGTGAAGCGCCGGCCCCGCTACTGCGCCGCCTTCGTCTTGATCGGCTCGAGCGCGGCGGCGACCGCCTGCTTCGAGTTGAGGACCACGGTGGCCACGTCGGTGGAGACCACGCCCGCCGTATAGGACATGCCCTCCTCGGACTCGCCGTTGGCCACGTCTCCCCAGATCCGCTCGCCGTTCTTGTCGTACATGTTGAGCCAGATGGTGGAGACGATCTTGGTCCGGAACCCGAGCGCGTACGGCGCGAGGCTCCAGCTGTCCGCCACCGCCACCACCGCGTCCACGCCGAGCTTCTCGCAGGCGGCCTTGGCCACTTCCGGCGGCAGCTCGCCGCGCTCGTTCATGCGCGGATCATCCACCAGAAAGCGCATCCCCGGCGCGGTGTAGTAGTGCTCGATCTTGTCCTTGCCGAGCGACTGGTAGCCGGCGTTCGCCTTGAGCTCCTCGAGCGGGACGTAGCCAAAGGCGCCGCCGTTCATCCGCTCCAGGAACGCCTTCACGTTGGCCTCGGCGCTCCCGGCGCGGGCCTCGTCGGACTGCGTGGTGCCCAGGTAGAGGCGCGGGTTGAGCGCGTAGTGCACCAGCGCCGCCTTCTTCACCTGCGTGTAGCTGTCCTTCTTCATGAAGAAGCGGGAGCAGCCACCGAGCGCCAGCGCCATCACCACCAGACCGAGCAGCTTCATCAACCTCATGTGTCGCTCCTTTTGCGGGGGAGGGTCGACCGTTGGGCGGCCGAGGACAACGGCCGCAAACCCTAGTGACCGCAGGGAGCGCGCAGAATGTGGTTATTGCGGGCGCGTGTAGCCCTTGAGGCGATAGACCAGCCGCCCCACCAGCTCGCGGAGCGCGTTGGTGCTCGCGTCCAGCCCCGAGGCGCGCGGCAAGAGCCCTCCCTCCACGCCCTCCGCGCCGCGGTGATCCACGGCCAGGACATCGAACGTGAGCCCCTGCGCCCGGAAGCAGCCCGCCGCGCGCGGCAGGTGCGCCGCGCTGGTGATCAACAAGAGCTTGCGCCACCCCTGCGCCTCAATCACCCGCGCGGACTCCACCGCGTTCTCCCAGGTGTTCCGGCTCTTCGTCTCCTGGAGGATCCGCTCGGGGGCGATCCCCCAAGCCTGGAGTCCGCGCGCCTGCAGGACCGCCTCGGCGGGGACGCCCTCGCGCGGGAAGACCAGCCCGCCGGAGAGCAGCACCTTCTGCGCCTTGCCTTCGCGCAAGAGCGTGAACGCCTGGAGCGTCCGCTCCACCGCCCCGTTGAACTCGAGCTGGCCGGTCTGCTGGCTCACCACCGCGTCCAGCCCGCCGCCCAGGACGATCGCCGCGTCGTAGGTGGCGGACGGATCGTAGGTGCTCTGCACCCCGGCCTCCGTCCAGCGCGTCAGCGCGTTGCCCATGGAAGGCGCGCCGAAGAGGAGGATCACCGCCACCCCGCCGCCCAGCGCCGCCGCCGCCCGCCGCGGGCGGCGCACCCAGACCAGCGCCAGGGCGAAGCAGAGGAGCGCCCAGGTCAGCGGCGCCAGCAAAAGGTCCAGCGTCTTGGACAGGAGCACGAACACGTCAGCGCCCCGCTCCCCGGATCTCCTCGGCCGTCATGCACCCTCCCGCGGCCCTTCATAGCGCGCGGGAGGGCAGGGATCGGGCGCCTAAGTTCCCTGCAGCCACTTCTCGTACGCGGTGAACGCGTAGTCCCGGCCGAGGAAGTCCTTCACCAACCCGGCGGCGTCCTTGGAGCCGCCCTTCTCCAGCACGCTGCGCCGGTAGCGCAGCGCGGGCTGCGCGTTGAGCAGCCCCTCGCGCTCGAACGCGGTGAAGAGGTCCTTCGCGATCACGAGCGACCACATATAGGTGTAGTAGACGGCCGAGTAGCCGTTGAGGTGGCCGAACGAGAGCTGGAAGTACGTGTCCTTGGCGTACTTGAACGGCGTGTACTTCTCCTGGAAGCCGCGGACGACCTGGGTGGTGTCCAGCCCCTTCGGATCCTGCGCGTGCAGCCCCAGGCTGGTGGCGGCGTAGAACATCTGCTGCCGGACCCAGAGCCCCTTGCCGAACTCATCCGCCTGCTTCATCCGCACCACGGTGTCCGCCGGGATCGGCTGGCCGGACTTGTAGTGGACCGCGAAGCTCGCCAGCGAGACCGGATCCCAGGTCCACTCCTCGAGCAGCTGGGACGGCGCCTCCACGAAGTCCTGCTCGGTGCGGGTGCCGGAGATGCTGGCCCAGCGGGTGTGGCCGCCGAGGATGTGGTGCAGCAGGTGGCCGAACTCGTGGAAGAACGTCTCCACCTCGGAGTGCTGCATCAGCGCCGGCTCCGCGCCGGGCTTGGGGAAGTTGCACATCAGCACCGCCTCCGGGTAGCGCTGCCCCGCGCGGCCGGAGACGAGATCCCACTGCGCCGCGTGCTTGTACTTGTTCTCCCGCGGGTGCATGTCCAGGAAGAAGCGGCCGAGCAGCTCGCCCTTCTCGAAGACGTCCCATGCCTCCACGTCCGCGTGCCAGACCTGCGCGTCCGCCGCCCGCTTGTAGGTGAGCCCGAACATCTTCGAGGTGATCTCGAAGACGCCCTGGCGGACCTTGCCGTACTCGAAGTACTCGCGCAGCGCCTGGGAGTCGAGCGAGTAGCGCTCGCTCTTCACGCGGTCCTCGTAATAGGCCGAGTCCCACGGGTCCACCTGCTTGGCCTTGGGGTCGTCCTTCTGCTTGCGGGCGAGCAGCGCCTTGTAGTCCGCGGCGGCGCGCGGCGCCGAGGCCGCGGTCACCCGCTCGATGAACGCCGAGGCCGCCTCCGGCGTGCGGATCATCTTGTTCTCGGTCACGTAGGCCGCCCAGTTCGGGTAGCCCAGCAGCGTGGCCAGCTGGTGCCGCTGCGCGAGCAGGTTGGAGAGGGTCTCCAGATTCTTCGGGTGGCCGCGCTTGCGGTAGACGCGCCAGAGCGCCTCGCGCGCCTTGGCGCTCTTCGCGTAGGAGATGAACGGGTTGTAGTCCGGGTAGTCAGTGGTGATCTTCACCTTGCCGTTGGCGCCCGGCGGGTGCGCGCGCACGTAGTCCGCGGGCAGCCCGGCCAGCTCCTTGGGATCCAGCTCCACGAAGCGCTCGTCCTCGCGGATGTTCTGGTCGAACTGCTGGCCCAGCTTCACCAGCGAGTCGGAGAGCTCCTTCACCTTGGCGCGGGTGGCGTCATCCCGGTCCACGCCCAGGCGGCGGAAGCCCTTGAGGGTGCGGTCCATCCAGTAGCGGGTGGCGTCGTCCTGCTTGGAGAGATCCAGGCCGGCGAGCGCGTCGTACACGCCGCGGTCCAGGGAGATCTCCGTGGAGAGCTGCTCCACCTTCTGGCCGCAGGTCTGCGCCGCCTCGCGGACCGCGCGGTCCGGATGCGAGTTCTCCGCGATCGAGGCGCGGCCGCCCGCGTCCGCCAGCGCGGCCTGCGCGTCGTCATACGCGCCGAGCACGCCTTCGGTGTCCGTGCGCTGCAACCCCTTCAGCCGGGCGATCGCCGCGCGCGCCGCTTCCAGCGCCTGCTCGCAGGCCTTGGCCTGCTCGGCCACCGGCGCCACCAGGAGCTTGGCGCCTTCCGGCGGCGGGCGGGCGGGCGCCGGCGCGGCCTGCGCGGTGGCAGGGGTGGACGTGGCTTCGGTTGCCGGCTTGGGGGAGGTCGCGCAGGCGGTCATGGCGAGGACGAGGCAGCTGCTAAGGCGCTTGTTCAAGGGGGCTCCTTCGGACGCCTGAAGACAGGGGGGCGCCCGAGTTGTTGCGCCCTTGTGGCAGAAAACGCCGGGCGGCGCACCGACTCGTCCCTTGGGACCTACGCCGCAGTGCGGCGTCAGTCGAACAGACCGTGGAGGTAGAAGCGGCCATCCCGCGAGTCCCGGTAGATCCACGCCGGCCCGAACCCTTCGAAGTAGACGCGGTAGTAGTCCCGGGCGAAGGGATCCTCGCTCCACCACTCGCCGGAGAGCCGTTCGGGCCCGGCCACCGCGGTGGCCTTGCGGCGCTTGCCCAAAAGTCTCGCCGCCACCAGCTCCCCCTGCTCCCCCAGCTCCGCGTCCAGCGTGGCCGGCGAAGGCAGGCACCGCACCGGCCGCTGCAGCGCGGTGAGATCTTCCTCCGGCGCCTCCTCCCCCTTCTTCCGGGGGCGATCCCACACGGTGCCATCCGCCAGGCTCGCGCTCGCGGGCGGCTCTGGCGGGGGCGCGGGCTTCACCGGCCCTGGAGGGGGGCTCCGGCTGGCGCCCCACAGCGGCAGCCCATCCGTGACCGAGGCGCTCCCCGCGGGCGGCGCGCTCGCGCTCCACCCCGCCCGCGGCAGCGCGGTCACCGTGGCCCCGCCCGCGCTCGGCGGCGCGGGGACCCCCGGCAAAGGCAGCGCGGCCGCCTCCCAGGGCCCCAGCGCCGGGGGCGCGAGCGGGATCAACGGCGCGGCCTGCTGCGCGCCGGCGGCCTGCCGCGCCACCTCGGCGAGCATCCCGCGCTCGGCGGCGGGCGGGCGGAACACCCGCCGCGCGTAGGCGGACTCGGGGCGGTGCACCCCCTCCAGCTCCGCGGCGAAGAGCGCGTCCTCGCCCAGCGCGGTCTGCAGCCGGGAGAGCACCACCTCCAGCGCCGCGTCCCCCTGCGGCTCGTCCCCCAGGGAGAGCTGCTGGCCTTCGTCCTCGCAGGCCTCGTCCACCCGCACGCAGAGCGCCGCCACCGGGTTCTGCAGCGTCAGATCCGCCAGGCGGTGCTTGGCCAGATCCAGCAGGAGCCTGGCCTGCGCGCTGGGGCGGGAGAGCGCCAGCCCCACCGCAGCCTCTCCGGTGGGATCCAGCCGCAGCGCGAAGGTGAGCCGCACCGCCGCCCGCCGCCGCCCGGCGAGCCGGGCGCACAGCCGATCCAGCGTGGTCTTCAGGGCGAAGAGCAGCGGCTCGAGCGCCTCGGCCGGCCAGTCCAGCTCGATCCGCTCCTCGATCGCCTCCTCCAGCGGCTGGGGGACGAAGCGCGCGTCATCCTCCCCGCGGCACAGCCGGTGCGCCCGCAGCCCCCCGTTGCCCAGCCGCGCCACCACCGCCCCCACCGGCAGCGTGGCCACCTCCCCCAGCGTGGTCAGCCCCAGCCCCGCGAACGCCTCCACCGCGTCCGCCTCCGGCCCCTCCAGCGCCTTGAGCGGCAGCGGCGCCAGCGCGGAGGCGGCCATGCGCTCCTGCACCACCCGGGTGCGCACCTCGCCGTAGCGGGCCAGCGCCCGCGCGGTGAACGGCGAGTCCGCCACCACGCACCGCGCGCGGTAGCCGTGCGCGGCGCACAGCTCGAGCGCCCGCTGGGCCAGCCCCTCCTCGCCTCCGCACAGCGGCGCGGCGGAGGCGTCCAGCCACAGCCCCTCCGGCGCCGAGAGCTGGAACGCGGGCGCGATGGACAAGAGCGCCTCGCCCAGGGAGATCAGCGCGTGGGTCTCCTCCGCCGGGGCGTAGGGGAAGTGGATCAGCACCGGGCAGAGCGCCTGCGCGGCGGTGAGCGTCAGCCCCGGCCGCACCCCCACCCGCAGCGCGGCGGTGGAGGCGAAGGCCACCCGGCGGTGGCCGCGCACCTCCTCGTGGAGCACGAAGGGCAGCCCGGCCAGCGAGGGCGTCTCCCGGACGCGCCGCTGGACCGGGAAGCGGGTGAGGTGCAGGTGGGCCAGGCGCACGGGTCCGCTACTCCCCCAGCCCGAGGCTGGCCTGCAGATCCGGGAGCACCACGTCCCGGCCGGGGCGGGTGGCGTAGAAGCCGGCGGGGCCGTTGCGCGCCGCGGACGCCCGCACGCGGACGAAGCGCGGCAGCTCCGGCGGCTCCACCACGCCCTCCCGGGGCGGCTGGTAACGGTAGGTGGGAGGCCGCTGCGGGTAGAGCTCCTGCCAGGGGATCACCGCCTGGTGCCCCACCCCGCCCTGGCGGCTGCGCAGCACCTCCACGCGCAGCCCCTGCACGCCCACGGCCTCCAGCGCCAGGCGCACCATGCCGTCCGCCGGCGCCGACGGCGGCGTGAGCAACAAGAGCGCGCTCCCGCCGCGCACCGCCGCGTCCACCAGCTTGCGCCCCTCCGCGAGCGACAGGCGCACGCCGGTGTGGGTCAGATCCAGCACCACGCAGGCGAAGGCGCCGCTGCGCGCCAGCTGCACCGCGGTCCAGCTGTGCAGGCGGGGCGCCCGGGGCCGGGCCACGAGCAGCCGGCGCAGCTCCACGCCGAGCGCCGCCGCCGCCGGGGGATAGAGCTCCCGCGGGCCATCCACGTAGGCGCACAGCCGGGACTCGCGGGTGGCCGCGGCGATCGCCCGCAGCGCCACGCTGGTCCGCCCGGACGCGGCCTCGCCGCACAGCTCCACCGCCTGGCCCATGGGCAGCCCGCCTCCGGGCAGCAGCCGATCCAGCGTGGCGATCCCCGTCCGCAGCACCGCGAGGTACTGCCGTGGAGCCGCCTGCAGCTTGCGGATCTGCTCCCGCAGCTGCGCCACCGTTGCCGAGCTCTTTGCCGCCGCGTCCATCACCCCTCCTCAAGCTGCTATACGCGCGTTCAGTATGCAACCGGGTCTGACAACCGCCTCAAACGACGGCGGGTTCTGGCGGGCCAGCGCGCGTCCGAGGCCGGAAGATCGGCCTGGCGTGCGTGTAGGCGGTCCGCCGCCGGCACACCGCGCCCGCATCCAGCGGTTGCGCTGGCGAGCGCCCCGAACTAGACGCACCTTCGTGCGGCGGCGGGTGACCCAGCTGATGGCGCGGTTCCGAAAGGAGGGGCAGCCCCTCCTGCTCGGGTTCCACGGCGGGGTGCTCTTGCTGCTGGCCCTGACGGATCTGGCGATCCTCACCTCCATGGTGCCCTGGGGTCCCCCGCTGCTCTCCTTCCCCATCGCCGTGCTCACGCTCAGCGGCTTCGTGGGGATCCCCCTCTGGTTCGCGCACCGCTGGCGGGGCACGCAGAACGCGCCGCTGCCCTGGCTCTACCGCGAGCGCTTCGAGCACCTGTGGATGGGGCTGCTGGGCGTCCTGCTCACGCTCAGCGGGATCCGCTCGGGCACCGGCCCGGACGTGGGCGTGGTCCTGCTGGGGCTGGTCTTCTTGGGCGCCGCCGGCTACGGCGGGTGGCGCTACGCCCAGGGCCAGCTGCCGGTGGGCGTCCAGCGAGGCGCACCGGAGCCGCTCCCCGCGGTGAGCCCAGAGGAGCCGCCCGAGGCTCTGCTGCCGCCCGAGGACGGGCTGGACAGCCCCCCGCCGGAAGCGCACTGAAACGCGGAGATCGCCGTACCCGTGTCCCGCGTCGCCATGTCCCGAACTGCGGCGCCTCGCGTGTCCCATGCTGCGTCGCCGTGTCCCGCGTCGCCGTGTCCCGCGTCGCCGTGTCCCGAGCCGCGGCGCCTGGCGTTGTCCCAGGCTGCGTCGCCGTGTCCCGCGTCGCCGTGTCCCGCGTCGCCGTACCCGTACCCGTACCCGTGAACGCACGCGAACCCGAACCCGGTCGTTGCCCCATGCGAGCGCAGGAACTGATCGTGGCGCTGCCTCGGTCGGGTTCGGGTGCGGGTTCGCGTGCGTTCACGGGTACGGGTACGGGTACGGGTACGGGTCACCACGGGTCACGGGTCACGGGTCACGGGTCACTGATCACGGGCCACGGCCACGCGGGCCGACGCCCAGATCTCCCGGCAGGCTCAGATCAACGGCCTCCGCGCTCTAACCCGCGGCCAGCCGGGCTCCCCAGGGCGCGCGTCGCAGGAGCGCCTCGGCCCGGGCGCGCACGCCCGCGTCCAGCGTGCCGGCCACCGCCGCGTGGAGCGCCGCGCAGAAGTCCGTGGCTGACTCGAAGCGGTCCTCCGGCGCCTTGGCCAGGGCCAGCGCCAGCGCGAAGTCCACGTCCGGGTGGAGCTCCGCGAGGCTGGAGGGGCGGGCCGGCTGCACGTAGACGATCTGGAAGAGCATGCGCGTGTAGTTGTCCGCGGAGAAGGCGGGCTGCCCGGTGAGCGCGCGGTAGGTGATCACCCCGAGCGAGAAGAGATCCGCCCGGTGATCCACCGCGGCGACCTGGGCCTGCTCCGGCGCCAGATACCCGGGGCTCCCCATCACGTTGGCGCGGGTGAGCGTCCCCGAGTCCAGCCCCACCTTGGAGATGCCGAAGTCCAGCACCTTCCAGATCACCCGCTCCCCGCTCCACGTCCGGAAGAGGTTCCCCGGCTTCAGGTCCCGGTGGACGATCTCCAGCGCGCGCGCCCGCTGCAAAAGCCCGCTCACCTGATCCACCAGCTCCAGCACCTCCGCCGGCGGCAGCTGCCGCATCCGGCGCAGGTAGCGCCCCAGATCCTCGCCCTTGAGCAGCTCCATGGCCATGAACGGCGCGGCGCCCTCCCCGCTCACCTCGTAGAGCTTGGGGACCTGGGGGCTCTCCAGCCGGCCAATCAGCTCCGCCTCGCGCAGGAAGCGCCGGCGGCGGTCCGGGTCCCGGGCGCTCTCCGGCAAGAGCAGCTTCACCGCCGCGCGCAGCTCGCGGGTCTCGTGGAAGGCCTCGTAGACGTCCCCCATCCCGCCCTGGCCGATCAGCCGCGAGAGCAACCACGGCCCCAGCCGCTCGCCGGACCAGCGCCCGCGGTTGCCCTCCTCCCGCACCCGGTCCAGCTCGAAGTTGGCCTCCTGGAGCAGCGCCTCCCGCTGGCCCACCTGCCGCAACGCGGTCTCGAAGGCGCTCATCGCCGAGAGCGTGGCGTCCCGGCTGCGGCGGCCGAAGAGGAAGGTCATCGCGTAGACCACCTGCACGAGCAGGAAGATCCCCAGCTGCTCCATCCGGGGGACCCCCTCCACCCGCACCAGCCCGCGGTCCTCCATCCAGCCGAAGGTGACCAGCAGCATGCCCGCCGCCTGCAGCAGCGCGCTGGCCGCATAGACGGTGAAGGACGCCACCGCCGAGGAGCAGAGGGAGAAGAAGTAGATCCCCAGCGTGAAGACCATGCACGAGGGGGAGTAGACGCCGTAGTAGAGGCTGGCGGAGAAGCCGCCCACCGTCCCCACCAGCACCGGCAGCAGCGCCTTCTCCGCCGAGTAGCGGGAGGCGTCCCGGATGTAGGCCACGAAGGCCACGTACGAGCCGAACGTGGCCCAGAGCATGGCGGTGAAGAAGTGCCGGCGCGCCGGATCTCCTCCGAAGAGCGGCAGCGAGAGCGCCACCACCACGAACATCACCGCCATGATCGTCAGGTAGCGGCGGGTACGCAGCACCTCGTCCGAGCGCAGCGTCTGCGCCGAGCTCTGGAAGCCGGTGGCCGCGGGGGGCGCCACCGGCGAGGTCGCCGGCTCGGTTGCCCCGGTGGCCGGCGGCGGCGCGATGTGCGTCTCGACTTCCTGACGCTCGTCGTGCGGTTCGGCGGATCCCATGAGGAGTCGCTGGACGATAGCGCCCGCACCGCGGGTGGGAATGGGTGCTGCTGTGTGAGCATGTCAGCCGGCGAAGAGCGTCCCCGCGAGCCGCTCCTCGGGTGACCCCTCGGTGGCGGCGATGAACTCCACGAACGCCTCCTCCACCTGGCGCGGCGCCACGCCGAACTGCCGCTTGAAGGCCACTTCGTAGCGCTCGCCCTGGCCAACGGCGGAGATCACCTCCGCCACCTGGGCCACCGCGTCCTTCTTGCCCATCCGCACCCGCATGAACTCGATGAAGAGCGCACCGGCGGTCTCTCCGATGAAGCCGAAGGCGCCGGAGCGGGCCTCGTCCTCGCCGGTGCGGAAGCGGCGGATCATCCGCTCCGCGTCTTCGGCCCGGATCTCCCCGAGCGCCTCCGCCACGTAGGCCAGGTGCGGGTTGGCGAGCTGGCGCGTGGCTGGGTACGACTCGCCGAGCAGGTACGCCTTGCCCTCCTGCAGGTAGACGGGCACCTGCTCCACGCGAGGCCCGCCCTGCCGGAAGTCCTGCACGTGGGACAGCTCGTGCGCGATCACCTGCTCGTCCATGGCGTCTGCCCGCCCGAGCACGCGGTCCGGGAGGACGAAGAGGTCCGGCCCCGTGGTCACCCCGCCCACGCTCCCGGACCGGTCACCGGTGAACCGGGCGAAGCCGCCCGCCGACAGCACCGCGACCGTGAGCGGCGCATCCAGCGGCGCCTCGTCCGGCCAGCGCTGGCGCCGGGCGTCGTACTGGTAGGCGGCTTCAATCCGCCGCGCGAGCGCCTCGCCCTCCTCGCGGGGGATCCGCTCGTCCGAGATCACCCGCACCGCGCCGTCGCTGTAGACGGGCACGTTCACGTCCAGCCCGTGCCGGAAGGCCCTCGCCTCCGCGTCCAGCACCGCTCCAAAGCTCCCCTCCCCCTGCCCCTGAATCCGCATTCGCGCTCCTCTCCTCTTCGGGCGCGCGGAAGTGCGCGCTCCGATGGGAGGACCGCTTTGCAAGGCCCGGTGCCAGCGGGCGTCAGAGGGCGGATGCGAAGCGCACCGTCGCGAGCAGGAGCCTCCCGTCCGCCGCCGCGGACGGACAGGCGCGCTCCTCACCGCGTGAGAACGCGGCGACTCACGCGGAGCTGCGCAGCGAGGCCACCACGCCGGTGAGCTCTACCCGGGCGCCATCGATCTGCCCTGGCTCCTGGCTCTCGAGCGCGGCGCGGAAGCGCGCCAGCGAGCGCCCGAGCAGCTCGCGCGCCTCGCCCGTGAGCTCCACGTAGAGCGCGTCCGCGCGGGCGAGCAAGGTGGTGTTGGGCAGCGCGTCCCGCGGGTGCAGCTTGAGCCGGGCCATCTGTTCGCGGGCGCGGGCGATCTGCTCTTCGGTGAGCGTGCCGGGCCGGTTGGTGACGACGAAGGACTCGGTCCGGTCCAGGCCGGGGAGCCGCATCTCCACTTCCAGGATCCCGTTGAGATCGTAGGTGAAGCGGATATCCACGCTGACCTCGCCGGCCGGCTTGGGCGGGAGGTTGCGCAGCATGTAGCTGCCCAGGTGCTGGTTCTTGGAGCTCTGCGCGTGCTCGCCCTGGTAGACGTCCACCTTGAGCTCGCGCTGCTCGTCTCCCAACGTGCAGAACGCCTTCTCCCGGCTGGTGGGGATGACCGTCCCGCGCTCGATGATCGGCGTGAAGAGATCGCTCACCACCTGGCTGCCGAACCGGGACCCGCTGGAGATGCCGAGCGTGAACGGGGCCACGTCCGTCACCACCATGTCCTGCACCTCGCTCTTGCCCTCCTTGAGCGCGGCCTGCACCGCGGCGCCCTGGGCCACGGCCTCGTCCGGGGGCAGCTTTCGCAGAGGCAGCCGGCCAAACAGCTGCGCCGCCAGCCGCCCCACGCAGGGCATGCGGGTGGAGCCGCCCACCAGCAGGACCTCGTCCACCGCCGCGGGCGCCACGCCCGCATCGCGCAAGGCGCGGAGGATCGGCGCGCGGACCCGCTCGAGCAGACCGCTCCAGCACTCCTCGGCCTCGGCGCGGGTGAGCGCCTCCTCCACCTGGAGCCTTCGGTTCTCCACCGGCAGGTCCGGCAGCACCAGCTGGGTCTGCTCCGCGTCCGAGAGCCGGCGCTTGGCCAGCTCGCAGGCGTCCCTCATGCGGGCCCACGCCACCGGGGAGGCGCGCAGATCCGCGCCGAGCTTCTCCTTGAGCCGTCCGCCGATCAGCGCGCACAGCGCCGCGTCGAAGTCCTCGCCGCCCAGGCGCGCGTCCCCGGCGCTGGCCTGGATCTCGATCACGCCCTCCATGATCTGCAGCACGGTGACGTCGAACGTGCCGCCGCCCAGATCCAGCACCACCGCGCGCATCTCGCGCTTGCGCTCGTGCAGGCCGTAGGCGAGCGCCGCGGCGGTGGGCTCGTTGATGATCCGCTCCACCTTGAGCCCGGCGATCGCGCCCGCGGCGCGGGTGGCCTGCCGCTGCAGATCCCCGAAGTAGGCGGGCACGGTGATCACCGCCTCCTCCACGGGCATGCCGAGCGCCGCCTCCGCGTCCTTCTTCAGGGCCCCCAGCACCAGCGCCGAGAGCTCCTGCGGCGTGAACTCCTTGCCGCCCAGGGCGTACTTCTGCGCCGTGCCCATGTCCCGCTTGAAGGCGAGCGCGGTGGCGCCGGGATGGGAGGTGGCGCGCGCCTTGGCGGGGGCGCCCACCAGGACGGTGCCATCCGCGGCCACGCTCACCGCGCTGGGGGTGAGCAGCTCGCCCAGCGCGTTGGGGAGGACGTGGGGCTTGCCGGCCTGCAGCACCGCCACCAGCGAGTAGGTGGTGCCGAGATCGATTCCGACGATGGGCGCGTCTTTCATGGGGCTCCGACGCAGGCCACCTTCTCCGAGGCCTGCAGCATGTAGAAGGAGACGGGGAGCTGACCCCGCTTCGCCAGCGGGTAGTCCAGCGCCAGCTGCTGCAGCGCGCGGCGAGCGCGCGGACAGTCGTGGGCGGTGAGCGCGTCCGCTGCTTCGGTGGCCAGCCCGCAGCGGCGGTCAGAGGTATTGGGCCGCTCCACCCCCGCGCAGAGCTCCTTCGCGTACTGGGCGTAGCGAGCGCCCGAAGCGCCAGCCCCTCGCAGCCCGGAGGACGGGAGCATGGGGGGCGCCTGGTAGAGGGTGGGATCGTACCGGGGCAGCTCGATCCGCGGCTTGTAGAGGCTGCTGTCGTAGGTGCTGGGCTTGGAGACCGCCGCGCAGACGCGCACCAGCCCCAGGGCGAGCACGGCGAACAGCCAGCCGGACCTCCCAAAGGAGCTGCTGGCCTTCTGCGGCGGCGGCGGAGCAGGGGCGGCCGCGGCCTGCTTCTTCGCGGGCTCCAGCGAGGCGCGGAAGAGCTGATCCAGCAGGCCGCCGTGGGCGCGCAGCTTCTGGGCCGCCTCGCGCGCCACGCCGGGATTGGCCAGGGCGAACGCGCGCAGCGTCACGTCCCGCGCGGCGTCATCCGAGGCGAGCAGCGCCTCCACCATCTGGGAGCGCACGTCGCTGGGGAAGCCGAGCGGGTCCAGCCGCGCCAGCTCCCGCGCTACCGCCCAGCGCAGGGAGAAGGGCGGCGCGCTGAAGGCCAGCGTCTGCCCGGTCTTCTCCAGCCACCTCTCGGTGGCCAGGCAGACCTCGGAGGCCTTCCCTGCCCTGCCCTCGCGGTTGAGCTGGAGGATGAAGTGCAGCAGCGTCTGCGGGTTGGCGACGAGCGCCTCGCAGCCGGGCGAGGTGAGCGCCTTGAGCACCGCCGCGGCGGCGGACTGGAGCTCGTTCTTCGCCATCAGCTTCTCGGCGCGGGCCCAGTGGTCCTGCGGCGTGCGCCCGTCCACCGCCCCGCCAAACGCCGCGTGCCGGGCGAGGAAGCTGGGCGCGTGGGCCTTGAGCATCTTCTGGCTCACGGTGGCCCGCAGGCCGTCCGCGGCGAGGAAGGCGCGCAGCTGGGCCTCCACGGCCAAGGGATCGTCCACGCCGCGCGCCAGGAGCGTGCGCAGCTCCGCGGGGAACTCCAGCGGGTCCAGCCGGGTGAGCTCCCGCGCCAGAAGCCACCGGGTGCGCGCCGGCTCCTCCTCGAAGGGCTTCTTCCGGGTGATCAGCAGCCACTCGGTGAGCGAGGCCTCCACGCCGCGCGCGGCGGTGCTGCGCTGCTCGCGGTGCAGCCGCAAGAGCAGCTCCAGCGCCCAGCTTGGATCGAGCGGCGCGTCCTCGGCCTCCGGATCGCGCAGGGCGCGCACCAGCAGCAGCGCCGCGGCGCCCAGATCGCCGGCCTCGAGGCGGGCCCGCGCCAGCGCCCAGAGCTCCTGCGCGCTCTGGCGGGTGACCTTGGGCGGCTCGGGCGCCTTGGGCGGAGGCTCGGGCGCCTTGGGCGGCGCGGAAGGCGCCTTCGCCACCTCGGCCGCGGGCGTGCAGACGTACGGGCCGAACAGCCCGTAGAGGCGCGGCGCGAAGCAGGCCAGCTGGGAGTAGGCCTCCTGCGCCTTGTCCGGCTCGGCCGCGCTGAAGGCGCGCAGCCCCGGCTCCGCCGCGAGGATGCTGCCAGCGCGGGCGGCGGAGATGATCAGCTCGCGGACGCGGACGGGGAACGCCAGCGGGTCCAGCAGCGCCAGCTCCTCGCAGACCAGCCACTGGATGGAGAGGAGCGGATCCCCGGCGCCACCCGGGCTGCGACCGCTGCGCTCGAGCCACTCGGTGACCACCATGTGGAGCTCGCGCGCCAGGTCCGCCCAGCCGGCCTGGTGCAGGTCCAGCAGCACGGCCAGCAGCTCGCCGGTGGGCAGCTCCAGCAGGTCCGCGTCCGGGAGCTCGAGCAGCCGCCGCAGCGCGGTGGCGCCCGGGCGCAGCTCGCCCCTGAGCAGCTGCTGGCGGATCGCCTCCCAGCGCAGCCAGAGCGGGTTGGGGGGGTCCGGGTCTTCGGTGTCGTCGAAGTCGTCCAGCGGCGCCTGCTTGCCCTGCGCGGCGGAGCGGGCCTCCAGCACCTCCTCCTCGGTGTCATCGAAGTCAGCCGGATCGACGGCGGCCTGGGGCGGCGGCGCGGGAGGCGGCGGCGGCAGCGGCTTGGACGGCGGGGCGGTGAACTGCGCGAAGAAGCCCACGGGCACGTTGGCGGCCTGCTTGCGGGCCACGTCGTAGGCCGCCCGCACCCGCATGAAGCCGGCCTGATCCCGCTCCGGGTTGTGCGTCTTGAGCAGCCGCAGGTAGGCCCGGCGGATCTCCTCCTCGGTGGAGGAGCCCGCGAGCCCCAGGACCTCCATCGCCTCCGCGCGCGTCATCGCTCCCCGTAGGACCCCGGCCGTGGGCGCCCTGTGAAGGGCGGATCTCAAGCCGTTGCCGGGAGCCCCCGTCAACAACGTCCCACCCAGGTGGCACCTGACGGTGGGGGTCAGCCGCAGTTGGACGTGACGCAGCTGCAGGCCGCCGGGGGCGGCGGTTGCGCGCAGCCGTCCACCGGCTGGAGCGACACGGGCTCGAACGTGTTCAGCCCGGCCTGCAGGCTGCGGGTGGTGGTGAAGGCCTTGTACCCGGCCTTGCCGATGGAGAGCGTGTAGGGCCCTCCCGGGTGGAGGCCCTTCAGCTCGAAGTACGCCTTGCCGTTGGTGGAGCAGGTGCTGCGGCCATCAATGGTGACGCGGGCGTCCAGCCCCTCCCCGGTGCAGCCGTTCACCACTCCGCCGGAGAGCACCGCCTCGGCCACGCACTGCCCGGCCGCGGCGTCGCAGACCTGGCCGGACCGGCAGACCTCGCAGCCCACCGGGGTGAGCGCGTACTGGACGGAGTTCGCCCCGGCGCGCAGCGACAGCGCCTGGGACAGGGGCTGGTAGCCCTCGCGGACCACCTCCAGCGTCTGCTCACCCGGCGCGAGCCGCTCGAGCAGGAAGCTCCCGTCCGCGCCGCTGCGGGCGGTCTGGTCACCGAGCAGCAGCGTGGCCTCCGGGAGCGGTCCCCCGGTGCGGGCGTCGCTCACCAGGCCGGAGAGCCACACCTCCGGCGCCGGAGCGAACGCGGCGAGCTGCTCGGAGGTGATCCCGGGCACGCCGCAGCCACAGAGCAAGAGCGCGCAGGCGAGCGCCGCGGGCCTCAGAGGCGCCATGAGACCCCCACCTGCGCGCCGGGCGCCACCGCGAGCCGCCGGCGCCCGTCCACCTGGACGAAGACGCCCTCCGCCCGCCCCTCCACCCAGAGCCCCAGCTCCCGGGCCACCCGCCCCTCCAGCCGCGCGCCCGCCGAGATCGCCGGCGCCGCCGGATCCGCGGAGGTCTGCCCTCTGGCCACCAGCCAGGTGCTCACCACCCCCACGCCGAGCGATGGCGAGAGCTCCAGCCACGGCGCAGGCGCGAAGCGCAGCGCTGCCACGGCGAAGCCGGATCCCCGGTGGATCGCCCCCGGCCGCGTGCCCGCACCGTGCGCCGAGCTGCGGAACGCGCCGCGGACGCCGACCACCGCGCGCCCGAGCGCCAGCCGGTAGCCCAGCTCCACGCCATGCTCGAGCGACGGCAGCCCGAACGGCGCGCCGCCCAGGGCGTAGGCGGCGTCCACCGCGTGGCGCCAGAGCCGGGTGGGCTCCGAAGGCTCGCTCCCGGAGCGAAAGCCCGCATCGAACGCGGCCACCGCCTCCGGGGTGAAGGGCGCCTCGAAGCCGTCCAGCTCGCCGCGCGCGGCGATGGCCGGGCCGCCCTCCTCCCACTGCTCCACCGCCACGTCCCGCGGCGGGCCCGCGGGCAGCTCCACCCGGCCAGTGCGCAGATGAGCGCCCTCCAGGAGCGAGACGTCATAGCGGCCGGGCGGCAGCGTGAACGCCAGCGCGTGGCCGCCCCGCAGGTGCGCCTCCGCCACCACCGGCAGCCCGCCGCGCGCCAGGATCCGCACCCGGCCGCTCAGCGCAGCCGGCAGCAGCAGCCGCGAGGTGCCCCGTAGCTCCATCACCGTGGCCTTGAGCGCGCCGCCGGGCGGACTGAACCACGGGCGCTGGCCGGAGAGCCGCTCGGTGTTGAAGGCCACGAACGCGGCCAGCTCGCCAAAGTCCACGCGCGCGTCGCCATCCACGTCCGCGGCGCCGGTGAGCCCGGAGGCGAGCGCGTGGGAGAAGAAGCCCCCCTGCAGCCCCTGGGACTCGCCGGCGGGCCGGTCGCTCGCGGCGGCCGCGAGCACGCCCAGCTTCACGGACTGGCTGGCGCGCTCCAGCGCCTCCAGCTCCGCCGCCAGATCCGGGCCTGGCGCGCCGCGCCGGGAGAAGAGGCTCTGCGCCCGGCAGGCATCCACGAAGAGGTAGATCTGCTCCGCCTTCAGCTCCGCCAGCCGCGCCTGGAGCTCCCGGCCGCTCACCGCGGCTTCGGCGGACAGCTCGGGCTCGAGGAAGAGCCGGTCCGTCAGCCCGTGGCCGGCGTAGAAGACGTAGACGGTGCTCCCCGCGCCGCCTTCGGCCTTCAGCTGATCGCGCAGCGAATCCAGCGCTCCGAAGAGCGCGGTGCGCGTGGGCGGCTGCAGCGCGGGCAGCGGCAGCCCGGCGGCGCCCAGCGCTCCTTGCGTCTGCGCATCTGGGCGCGCGAGCACCTTCAGGTGCTCCGGGGGCACCACCGAGGAGAGCCAGCGCGCCAGCCGGAGCGCGTCATCGTCCGCGAAGCGCAGCTGCGGCAACCCCGCCGAAGGGACCGCGCCGTTGTAGCCCACCACCACCGCGTAGGTGCTCCGCCGCCCCGGAGCGGGGGCCGCCGCCAACAGGCTGAGCAGGAGCGGGAGCGCGATCATGGCGCGAGCGACAACACCCCATCCACGAGGACCGGATCAACCTGGGGGCGCCCCTGCCCCTCCAGCGGGGCGGTGGACCAGAGCAGCTTGAGCCGCACCTGCTCCGCGCCAGGGTGCAGCACGCCCAGCGTCAGGGGCGCTCCGAGCGGGAGCGCCTTCTGCGCCGCGGGGACCGCCTGAGCCGGGAAGTAGCGCACCACGGCGCCGTCCGCCTCGCCGATCACCGTAGCGAAGCCGGGTTGGGGCGCGGTGATCGCGAACTGGACGAGATCGAACCTCGGCAGCCGCGCCTCGCCGGAGAGCGGCAGCTCCGCCACCAGCCGCAGCGGCCGCGTCCCCGCGGCGTCCCGGGCGTAGACGAGCAGCCGCACCGGCACCTCCAGCGCGGCGTCCGCGCCTCCGCGCCAGGCCACGTCCGGCTCCGTCTGGTGCGGGCCTCGCAAGAGCCCTCCGAGCACCGCCAACGCGAGCGCGACCGGGGCGAGCGCCAGGGCCAGCCTCCAGCTCGGGCGCGGCGGCGCGGGCGCGGGCTCCAGCTCGTCCATCAGGCGCGCCAGCCCACGCTCCGCCTGCGCCCTGGGCAGCTGGCCCGCCCCGAAGAGCGCGCGCTCGGCGGCGGTGAGCGCGTCGTAGTGGTCGCGGCACGCGCCGCAGTCAGCCAGGTGCTCGCGCAGGCGCGCCTCCTGCGCGGCGGAGAGCTCGCCCGCCACCGCCCGGGAGATCTTCCGCCGGTAGCGCCACAGGCTCACGCGCCACCTCCTTGAAGCTCGCGGAGCGCGGCCCTGAGGCCCTCGTCCTGTGCCGCGCGCGCGAGCAGCTTCTTCTTGAGGTACTTGCACTGCCGCACGGTCAGCGAGAGCCGCTGCGCCAGCTCCTCCAGCGTGAGCTCGGCGGCGAGGCCTTCTCGCAGGACCCGGGCCTCGTCCGCGGGCAGCCCCGCGGCGAAGCACTCCACCGCCGCGAGCGCGTGGCTGCGGGCCACCTGCGCCTCTGGCCCGGGCGCGGCCACCGCCTCGTCGATCGCCTCAACCGGATCCGAGGCCTGCGGGCGGCGCCCCTTCGCGCGCAGGAGCTCCTTGCAGCGGTTGAGGGCGAGCGCGCGCAGCCAGGGCGCCAGCGGCCCGCGGTTCAGATCGTAGGCGCCGCACATCCGGTGGGCCGTGAGCCAGACCTCCTGCACCGCTTCCTCCTGCTCGAAGGGGCTCGCGAAGAAGCGCGACACCCACCGGAAGACATCCTGGGCAAAGGCCCGGTGCACCTCGACGAACGCCTCCCGCTCACGCCGCGCGAAGCGCGCGAGCGTGTCCACCGACACCGGCTGTTCGAAGGCCTGAGCGTCCACCCGTCCTTCTGCGTCTTTCGTCCGTGTATGCCGGTCCCGAAAATGGGGACAAAGGCGGCCCATTTTGTCCTCGCCCGCGGGCGCCGGCATAGCCCCCACCACACGCGTGCAGCACGCGGCCGGCCGCTGCGCGCGCCTGACGGAGGGACCCCAATGAGACGCACCTGCCTGCTCCTCGCGGCGCTGATCGCCGCTGCCTGCGGCCGCTCGCCGCTCCCCGCTGCGACGCCCGGCGGGAGCACCACGTCGACCGCCCAGCTCCCGACCTCGACCTCCACCTCCAGCTCCTCGCATGGGGCTGGCCCCGCCTGGAGCCCAGAGGAGGGCTTCGTCGTGCACGAGTGGGGCACGCTGACCTACGTGGTGGGCAGCGACGGGAGCCTCGTCCCCGGGCTCCACCACGAGGAGGAGGACCTGCCGCCCTTCGTCGCGGACCGGATGGCCCAGGCGCGGCTGACCGGTACCGTCCTCACCAAGATGGAGACGCCGGTCACCTACTTCTACGCGCCGGCGGCGATGAAGGTCTCCGCCAAGGTCAGCTTCCCGCGCGGCCTGCTGACGCAGTGGTACCCGTACGCAGCCAAGATGCTCCCTGCCGTCTACCAGGGCAGCGCGGTGAACGATCCGTGGGTCAACGTCCTCAACTGCTCTGCGGACTACCCGTTCGCCGCGCTCTCAGCGGCCGACAGCTACCTCGACTGGGGCACGTTCGACATCCTCTCCCCCGGTGACGCGGCGGCGCTCGCCGGCCCTCTCGGAGACACCACCTGGCACTTCGCGCGGAACACCGCCAGCAACGTGCTCGCGGTGCCCATGCCGGACGGCTCGGGGCTGCAGCACGAGAAGTTCCTGTTCTACCGGGGCCTGGGGAACGTGGAGCTGCCGCTCAAGACGCAGCTCGACCCGGACGGGCTGACGCTGCGCAACGCGCAGGCCGCTCCGCTGGGCGCGCTCTTCCTCATGGAGGTGGGCGCCAACGGGGCCTCCTTCCAGGCGCTCGGCGCGCTCGCGGGAGGCGCCGCGCTCCGGGTCAGCACGCATGCTCCGGCCAAGCCGCTCTCGGCCTTCGTCCCCGCGCTGAAGGACGCGCTCCGGGACGCGCTCGTGGCGGACGGCCTCTACGCGGACGAGGCCCAGGCCATGGTGGACACCTGGGAGCGCTCCTACTTCCTCACGCCGGGGGTGCGGCTGCTCTACCTGCTGCCCCAGGCGAGCACGGACGCCTTCCTCCCGCTGCAGCTGCGCCCGGCGCCGAGCGCCCTGCGCCGCACCATGGTGATCCGGCTGGAGCTGCTCACCCCCGAGCAGGAGCAGGCGCACGCCGGCTGGGTGGCGCAGCTGGCCGCGGACCCCGCCACCGCCGTCGTCGCGCAGACCCGGTTCCGCACGCTCGGCCGCTTCGCGGAGCCCAGCCTGCGCCGCGCGCTGGCGCTGGTGGGAGACGGCGTGGGCGCCAAGGAGGGGCAGGCGCTGCTCACGGCGATCCAGGCCACTCGCCGCTGGCAGCCGAGCACCGTGGAGTAGCCGGCGCTAACCGGCGTTGGCCTCGGGCGGGCGCCACAGCGCGTCCGGGGCCCCCTGCTCATCCAGCAGCACCACGGGCATGGGCTCCCCGCGGCCGGGGCTCCAGTGGAGCAGCTCGCCCTTGGTGCCGCGCACGCGCAGGAAGGTGAACTGGACGCGGTCCCGCGGCAGCAGCACGTCGTGGGTGAAGACCGCGATCCAGGTCCCGGTGTTGAAGTACCAGCCCCGGCCGCCGGGGCGATCCACGCGGGAGATCACCTCGTCGTGGGTGTGGCCGAAGGTGACCAGCGGCACGTCCAGCAGCGCGGCGATCTTCCGCGCCGCGCGCCGCAGCGGCCGGGGCTCCTCCCCCTTGGGCACGCGCAGGAGCCAGTAGAGCCCTCCGCCCAGGACGATCGCCACGGCGAAGAAGTTGAAGATCACCGAGAGCAGCGCCTTGGGCGCCATCCCCAGCTTGAGCTCGTTGATCGCCTGCGTGCCCACCGCCCAGAGCGCCGCGCCGAGCACGGTCACCGCGATGGAGGCGACGGTCAACCGCACCGTCTGGCGGATGATCTCGCCCGCGGCTCGGACCACGTCCGCCCCCACGTGCTTGAGCTCGCCGATCGCCAGGAGCTTGTCCCCCAGCCCGGACTCAGCCGCCAGCTGGACCATCTCCTTCTCGTGCACCTCCACCAGCTCGTGGCGCTGGGAGACGCCCGCGCGGGCCATGCGCCGCAGGAACTGCAGGGCGAAGGGCACGTGGCTGGCCACCACGTGCAGGAGCAGCCGCGGCTCGTTGAGCAGGAGCCACTTCACGTACCGCGCGTTGGCGCGGGTGGAGGGGACGATGAAGGTGATGTTCCCGAACGCGTTGTAGAGGTAGCGCTGGATGAAGTTGCCGAACGGCATGTCCTGCTCGGCGTGGAAGACCTCATCCGGCCGGTCCACCAGCCCCTGCCGCAGCGGGTAGCGGAACGCGTTCTCCGGATCGTACTGGCAGCCGTGCTCGATCCAGATCCGCCCCGGCTCGTGGTGGAACCAGGGCTTGAAGATCAGGTGTGGCTGGGCGGCGCTCACCGCCGCGTCCCCGCCCTGGGCGTGGACGACCTTCATCACCGCGTCCCGGACCTGGGCCTGCACTGGCGCCCACTGCATCTCGATGTCGTGGTTGCCGGGGAGGAAGATCACGTCGTGCCCGGCGCTCACCAGGATGGCGAGCCCTTCTGCAAAGGCGGGGTGGCCGGCGAGGATGGCCTGGAGCGTGCGGGCGGCCACTGCCGGCGTGAGGGTGGGGCCGTAGCGCCGCTCGCGCGGCAGCTTCCCGCGGTCCGCATCCTCCGCGTCGATCCGGAGCAGATCGAACACGTCCCCGTTCATGATCACCTTGAGGCCGGTGCCGCGCTCCTTGGCCTCCGCGCAGAGGAACCGGCAGAAGCGCCGGAAGTCCTCGTCATAGAAGAAGGCCTCGAGGCGGTTGTAGTGGCCGGACTCGGGGTCCAGACCTCGACCCAGGTGAAGGTCGGAGAGGACAACCAGGTCGTGCATGGCTTGCAGGCGTTATAGGCGCCCGCGCGCTGAAGTCCAGCGCACGCTCGCTCGCCCTCGCGTCAGCCCGCGCAGAGCAGCTTCACCTGCACGCCCGTGTCATCTCCGCGCCGCTGGCAGCCCGGCTGGAAGACGATCCGGGCCTTCTGGGTGGCGTTGGCAGGCTCGTAGCGGATGCCGCCGTTGTTCAGCGTGCAAGGCTGCATCGTCCCGTCCTTGCGGGTGAGCTCCACCTTGATCAGCCGCTCGTCCGGGATGTTGCTGACCTCGATGGACTGCGCCGAGTTGGCCAGCTGCGCAATCGCGATCAGGCTGTCCTTGTAGGAAGGCCGGCAGATCGAATCCAGGTTCTGGAAGGACGGATCGAACAGCCCGGCCATCTGGCGCTGCCGGAAGCCCGGCTGGAAGGAGGTGGGGCAGTCCACGTTGCGCAGGGTCCCCATGTCGATCGTCTCGGCCGCCTCCTTGTTGGCCCGCCCCACCGGCGCGATGGCTGCCCAGAGCACGGGGCGCTGGTTGCCGGCGGAGTCCTTGAGCTCGGTGAAGACGCGCAGGTAGTCCTCCACCGGAGTGAGGTTGGCCGACTGCTGCTTGCAGTAGTCCACGTTGTTGGCGCTGCCCACGGAGACCTTCGGCGGGCGGGTCATCTCGCTGCAGTCGTCCTCGTCGGAGACGATGACGACCAGCAAGCGCGCTCCGTCCCGGAGGAAGCCGGAGTTGCCGCCCAGGTCCAGCGGGGTGTTGCTCAAGGGCGGCGTCACCGCCAGCCGAGCGGCCTCGAAGGGGGTCTCCTGCCCGCTGCCGCTCGTCCCCTGCTTCACCAGCCGGCGGAACTTCTCCACCAGGTCGGGATCGTCGCCGTTGAGGATCTTCTCCGTGGTGGGCATCCCGTTGAGGTCGGGGACCGGCTGCAGCTTCCCGGAGTAGTTGGGGTACTCGGTGAGCTGCTTCAGCATGCCGATCTGTGCGTTCTGGTAGACGCTGACCGTGATCACGCCCACCTGGAAGTCCTGAGCGACGCCGGCGCCCTTCTTGAGCTCGTCGATGAAGGCGGGCAGCTCGCTGGCGATGCTGGCCTGCTCCTCCACCATGGAGCCGGAGTTGTCGATCACGAAGAGGATGTCCGTGCGCTGGGGCTCCACGCCGGGCGCGGAGGTCTGGCACTGGCCGGGCACGGTGGAGTTCGGCTCATCCACCGGGGAGCCGCACCCCCCGCACGACGCGGTCAGCAGCGCGGCCAGGCAGGACGCCGGCCGCAACCATCGGGAAGTGTGCATGGGACTCACTCCTTGGGGGGCGAGGGGGATCATGCCCGTTCGCCGGGAGGAAGGCGAAGTTTCGTCCCCCAAGCGACAACGGCGGTGAAAGAATACCGGTGTTTTTGATGCACAGGACTTGTGGTTGGTACTTTACGCCTTACATGTTGAGGCACGCCCGTAAGCCGAGCACCCGGAGCGTCACTGCAAAGGTGTGGGCGCCCCGTTAAACGCCTGACCCAGAGACACCAAAGGAGTCCTGTTCTTCATGTCCGACGAGAAGAAGAGAGGCGGTCAATCCGCCAGCGCGATGGCCTCCCCGATGACCCCTCCCCCGATGATCAACAAGGAGGACATCCCGCAGGTGCTGCCGATCCTGCCCCTGCGGAACTCGGTCTTCTTCCCGGGGGCCGTGCTGCCGCTCGCTGTGGGCCGGCAAAAGACGATCGCCCTGATCAAGGACGCTGTCCGGGATGATCAGGTGATTGGCGTGGTGACCCAGCGCCGAGCGGAGGAGGAAGACCCCGGCGGCTCGGACCTCTACACCATGGGGACCGTGAGCCGGATCGTGAAGCTGCTCAAGATGGGCGAGGACAACTATTCGCTCGTCGTGCAGGGCTTCGCGCGCTTCCGGGTGCTCGAGCTGGTCCAGGAGTCGCCCTACCTCAAGGCCCGCGTGGAAGCGGTGGAGGACAAGACCTCCGCCGAGAACGTCGAGGTCGAGGCGCTGGAGATCAACCTCAAGAAGCTCGCCCGCGAGGTGATTGAGCTGATGCCGGAGCTGCCGGCGGCGGCCACCGAGCTGGTCGAGTCCATCACCCACCCGGGCCACCTGGCGGATCTGATCGCCGCGAACGTGGACGTGCCGATCGAGGAGAAGCAGGCGGTCCTGGAGACCGTGGACCTCAAGGCGCGGATGAAGCTCGTGCTCGAGCTGCTCAACCGCAAGCGCGAGATCCTCAAGCTCTCCAACAAGATCGACTCCGCCGTGAAGGGCGAGATGTCGAAGACCCAGCGCGAGTACTACCTGCGCCAGCAGCTCAAGGCGATCAAGGAAGAGCTCGGCGAGATGGGAGAGGAAGAAGAGGAGCTGGACGAGCTGCAGGAGCGGCTGAAGAAGGCCGGCCTGCCGCCCGAAGTGGAGAAGGTGGCCCAGAAGGAGCTCAACCGCCTCAAGACCATCCCGGCGGCCTCCTCCGAGTACACCGTGGCCCGCACGTATCTGGACTGGATCGCGGATCTGCCGTGGTCCAAGCAGAGCGAGGACAACCTCGACATCGAGAACGCCCGGAAGATCCTCGACCACGACCACTACGGGATCCAGAAGGTGAAGAAGCGGATCCTGGAGTACCTGGCCGTCCGGAAGCTGAAGAACGACATGCGCGGCCCCATCCTCTGCCTGGTGGGTCCGCCGGGCGTGGGCAAGACCTCGCTCGGCCAGTCGGTGGCCAAGGCGGTGGGCCGCAAGTTCGTGCGCCTCTCGCTGGGCGGCGTCCGTGACGAAGCGGAGATCCGCGGCCACCGCCGCACCTACGTGGGCGCCCTCCCCGGCCGCTTCATCCAGTCGATGAAGAAGGCCGGCACCAAGAACCCCGTCATGATGCTGGACGAGATCGACAAGCTCGGCGCGGACTTCCGCGGCGACCCGTCCGCCGCGCTGCTCGAGGTCCTGGATCCGGAGCAGAACAACTCGTTCTCGGATCACTACCTGGACGTCGCCTTCGATCTCTCGAAGGTCATGTTCATCGCCACCGCGAACATGCTCGACCCCATCCCCGGCCCGCTCAAGGACCGCATGGAGATCATCGAGCTGTCTGGTTACACGTTTGACGAGAAGGAGCAGATCGCCCGCATCCACCTCATCCCCAAGCAGCTCAAGGAGCACGGGCTGGGGCCGGACCACATCACCATCGAAGACAAGGCGCTGCACACGCTGATCGTCGCGTACACGCGTGAGGCGGGCGTCCGTAACCTCGAGCGCCGGATCGCGGACGTGTGCCGCGCCGTCGCGGTGGAGGTGGCCTCCGGGAAGATGGACAAGCAGACCATCACCGCCGACCGCGTGATGGAGATGCTGGGGCCCGAGCGCTTCTACTCGGAGGTCGCCGAGCGCACCGAGGTCCCGGGCGTGGCCACCGGCCTGGCCTGGACCGCGGCGGGCGGAGACCTGCTCTTCATCGAGTGCACCAAGATGGCGGGCAAGGGCGGCATGACCCTCACCGGTCAGCTGGGTGACGTGATGAAGGAGTCTGCCCAGGCCGCGCTCTCGTACCTGCGCTCCAAGGCGGAGCTCTTGGGGATCAACCCGAACTTCCTCGAGAAGACGGACATCCACCTGCACTTCCCGGCGGGCTCCATCCCCAAGGATGGCCCCTCCGCGGGCGTCACCATCCTCACCGCGCTCACCTCCCTGATGACGGGGATCCGCGTGCGCGGGGACACGGCGATGACCGGCGAGGCCACGCTGCGCGGCCTCGTCCTCCCGGTGGGCGGGATCAAGGAGAAGGTCCTGGCCGCGCACCGCGCCGGGATCAAGCGGGTGATCCTGCCCGAGCGCTGCCGCAAGGACCTGGTGGACGTCCCCGAGCAGGCGAAGAAGGAGATCGAGTTCATCTTCGCCACGCAGATGGACGAGGTCCTCAAGGCCGCCATGGAGACCACGCCGTTCAAGGAGCCGCCGCCCCCGTCCGGGGACGCGCCGAAGCCCGAGGTCAGGGCGTAGCGCTCCGCTGACGGCGAGCAGCACCTTCGAGGGCGATCGGGGAGACCCGGTCGCCCTCTTCGCGTCTGGGGCTCGCCTTGTTCCACACATGCGCCCTTGCCCTGTAATGGGTGGGTGACGCTGAGCCTCCTGCTGCCGTCGCTCTGCCTCGCGGCGGCGGTCGACGTGGGCACCTTCGCCAAGGCGGGCGGAGATCAGCGCGTGCCGCACCGGCTCGGCGCGTCGCCGCGAGCGCTGCTGCTCTGGTCGGAGGGCCAGCTGGCCGAAGGGCTGAACAGCTCCACCCCGCCGCTGCTCAGCCAGGCGCTCTGCGACGAGGGTGGCTGCCTGACCGTCAGCGGCAGCACGGCCGGAGGTGGCGCCACCACCGCCAGCTCCCGCGGCTATTCGGCGCAGGCGTTCACCCTGCTCGCGCCGGGGAGCGCCGTGCTCGCCGAGGCCTCCCTCCTGGCGCGGGACGAGGCCAGCTTCACCCTGCGCTGGGCGCCAGACGACGGCCAGCCCTACCTGTGCCACTACCTGGCTTTGAGCGCCCCGGACCTCCAGGCGAAGGTCCTCCCTTGGCGGATGCCCACCACCCAGCCTGGGGTGGCCACCGTGACCGGCGTGGGGTTCGTCCCGGAGCTGCTCCTCTCGCTCTCCAGCGGCGAGTCGCTCTCGGGCGTGCCCTCGCGAGGACAAGGGCTCAACCTCAAGATGGCCGCGGCGGGCGCGGACGGCGCGCAGTGGGTGACCGGGACCTCGGCGCGCGCGGGGGACACCTTCAACAACACCGCGCGCTGGCACCGCGCGGGGCAGATGATCATGGGGGGCGACTACGGCCTTACGCCCTACCAGATGGGCGCGCTGCGGCAGATGGACCCGGATGGCTTCACCGTGGACTTCTCCGTCCTCCCCGGCAGCCCCGGGACGGTGCTCACCCTGGCGCTGCGGGGCCTCCGGGCGAAGGTGGGAGCGCTGCAGCGGCCGGCGGCGCCGGGCCTCCAGCAGGTCTCCGGCGTGGGGTTTCGGCCCGCCGCGGTGCTCCTGCGCGGCAGCTTCACCGCATCCTCCGCGGCGATCGGCACGGACGGCGCGCTCGGCCTTGGCGCGGCCACCGCGGGCACGGCGGCCAGCGGTGGGTTCTCGCAGCCACGCGGCCCCGCACCGATCTCCGTGAGCGCGTACAGCTCCACGGCGGACGTCTACCAGGAGCTCGCGGGGCCCAGCGTGACGGCGCAGGCCCGCCTCGCCTCGCTCGATGCGGACGGCTTCACCCTCGAATGGTCAGCCAGCAACGCCGCCGCCTCCGAGCTGGGGTGGGTGGCGCTCGCCCCGCTCACGGACGAGCCGCAGCCGCCGCCTCCGGAAGAGCCACTTCGACTGCGCGTGGCGCTCGGCTGCTCGAGCGCGGAGGGCCTCCCGGTGTCGCCCTGGCTCCTGCTCGCGGCGCTTGCGCTCGGCGCGCGGTGTGGGCGTTCAGGCCCGGGGTGGGTCGGCCGGGACTCGCGCAGCTACCCGGATTTCCGCTGAACTCCGGACAGCTTTGACGGCACCCCTCTTCGCGTTGGAGGCCCCCATGCGCGTGCTGCTGCTCGCTGTCTGCGTGACCGGCGCCGCGCTCGCCCAGGAGCGCGCGCCAGCCCCCGCCGAGGCCACGGCGCGGGCCGCGCCTGCCCCAGAGCCCGCCCAAGGCGGCGGCTATCTCGTCGGCGCCGAGGTGCTCGCCGGAGTGGTGACCGGCGCCCTGCTCGGCGGCAGCTACGGCGCGGACAACGCCGGCGCGCGCGAGGGGATCTACTACGGCTCGATCGGCGGCGGGCTGCTCCTGGGCTCCGCCGCGGCGGTCTACCAGCACTTCGTCCCGGTCCACCGCGGCGAGGCGGTGCTCGCAGGGTTGGGCGGCGTGGCGGGCGGGCTCGCGGGCTTCGGGATGGGGCTCGCGCTGAAGCTTCCAGCGGGTCCTTCCCTGCCCTGGGCCGTCACGCTGGGCACCCAGGTGGGGATGATCGCTCCGCTCCTGCTCACCGCCGGGGGCGGCTCGGTGAGCGCCGGGGACGTGTGGCTGGTGACGATGGGCATGGTCTACGCCACGGTGGTGGCGACGGTGGCGTCCACGCTTTGGGCCGCGCAGCCGGACGCGGCGTTCGTGGCGCTGGCGCCCTCGCTCGGGTTCGCGGTGGGAGCGGGGCTCGCGGCGGCGGTGGAGACCACCCCCGGGCGCGTGCTGGGCGTGGGGTCGCTCTCGCTTGGCGTGGGGCTGACCACGTACTACCTGGGGTACCTCGCCACCAAGGGAGACCTCAAGGTGGCCGCGGCGGCCGGGCTGATTGGCCTCGGCGGCACGCTGGGGACCGCGCTGCTGCTCACCCTGCTCTCCCCGCCGAGCGAGCCCGCGCGGGCCACGGAGAAGCGCGCCCCACCGCCCTCCGTGCTCCCCACGCCGATGCTGCTCTCCAGCCGCGGCGCGCTCGTCCCCGGGCTCGGCCTGCGAGGTGACCTGTGAGCCGGCTCTTCGCCCTCCTGGCGGTGCTGGTGGCCGGCGCCGCGGCCGCGCAGCCGGAGCCGCCACCGCCGCCGGTGGAGAGCGCGCCGGAGGACGTGAACCTCTCCGGCAGCGCGCAGGCGCGCAGCGCGAGCTTGAGCGAAGAGACCGCCGCCAACGCCCGCTACAGCGACTTCTCCGCGGGGCCAGGCGGCGTCTGGTTCATCGTCACCCAGGGCGTGGTGGGGCTGTTCGGCGGGGCGCTGGTGGGCGCGGTGCGCGGCGCGCAGAGCCGGGAGCTCTACCCGTGGATGTTTGGCGGCGGCCTGCTGCTGGGCGCGGCGAGCGGGATCTTCCAGTACATCCATCCCATCGGTCGGGCCGCGGCGGGGGCTTCGGCGCTTGGCGCCGCGGCGGGGCTCTCCGCCGGGATGGGGCTGGTGGTGGCCACCGGCACGCAGGCGCCGCTCCCGGTGGCGGCACTCCTCGTGGCCGGCATGGAGGTGGGCGCCCTGGCGCCGATCCTCCTCTCCTGGGCCGAGCCGGATCTGCGCCGCTCCTCGGCGGCGCTGATGGGCAGCGGCGCCAGCTACGCCCTGGCGCTCACCACCCTCTCCGTCCTGTACCTGCGCGGCAGCGGCAACCTGATCAATCCGGCGGTGCCGCTCCTGGTCGCGCCCGCCGCGGGGATGCTGGTGGGCGGGGTGCTCGGCGCCTTCCTTGATCCCCACCCGGTGGACGTCTTCAAGCTGACGGCGATCCCGCTCGGCGCCTGCGCCGCGCTGGTGGGCTACGGGCTGATCCTCCAGGTGCCCATGCACAAGGTGGCGGTCGCCTCCGGCGTGGGCATGGCTGCGGCGCTCGCGCTCACCGTGGTGCTCTACGAGACGGAGGTGGAGGAGCCAGCGCCGCTGCCCGCCCGCGCGGCCGTGAGCCGCTGGACCGTGACCCCGGGCGTGCTGGGCGCTCCCGGCACAGGCGCAGCGGTCCCGGGCGCCTTCGTCTCCGGCGCGTTCGACTAGCCCGGCGCCGCGTCCGCCACCGGTCCTGCGCGGCGGCGCCGGCGATACAGCCAGCCAGAAGCCACCAGCAGCGAGGCCGCCAGCGCCGCGGCCGCCAGTGCCAGGCCGCGCGGCAGCTCGCCCGCTGGAGGGGCATCCGGGCGGAAGGAGTCCAGGCTCGCGCGCAGCGTGGGCCAGAGCGCGTCCCAACGGCCCGCGCTGACGCTGAAGACGATCACCACGTGGCGCCCTTCGCCGGCGAAGGCCACAGCCACCACGCGCCGCAGCTGCTCCTCCTGCCGCACGGTGCCCACCACCTCCACCCGCGGGGTGGGGCCGGCCACGTGCTCGGCCCGCTCGGCGGAGAACGCCAGCGCCAGCCGCTCCTTGAAGTGCTCCGTCACCTGCTCGGAGAACGCCTCCCGGTCCGCCGGGCTGGCGCGGAAGCTCCCGTCCACCATGGAGACGAGCATGGTGGAGGCCTCCTCGTCCGCGCCATCCACCAGGGCCGCGGAGAGGTACGCGCCGGTGCCGGACATGGCCATGGCCCGGGTGCCGTGGAAGAGCGCCATCCGCGCCATCTTGAAGTCCTGCGGCGGGCGCACGGTGTACCCGTCCTGACGGACCGGCGTCCCCAGCTCGGGGGAGGGCGCGGCGAGCAGCAGCGACAGCAGGGCGGTGGAGACCAGTCCAGACATTCGAAGCGGGGCGATGGAGCCTACGTGAATGTTCTAACGACTGCGGGAACTCAGGCTCGTCCCGTGCCCGAGACACCCGCGATCCCTGGCTGAAATGGCAGGGCCCCCTGCGGCACGAATGTCTTGGGCCGGCATTGCTTCACCTCAATAGTCCCACTACAGTCTCCCACCCGGACGTTGGCGTCATACCAACTGCTGTCTCCCTGACTTGGGTGCCCTTGATGGGCTCGAAGCTTCGACTGGGTGTGCTCACGGGTGGGGGTGATTGCCCGGGCCTGAATGCGCTGATCCGCGCGGTGGTGAAGCGCGGCTCGCTCGAGTTCGGGCATGAGTTCGTCGGGCTGGAGAATGGCTACCTCGGGTTGATCGAGCCGGACCTCGCGGGGCCGCTCACGGTGGAGGACGTGCGCGGGATCCTCCCCAAGGGCGGGACGATCCTCGGAACCTCCAACAAGGCCAACCCCTTCCAGTACCCGGTGCGGCAGGCAGACGGCCGCTTCAAGGACGAAGACGTCTCCGACCGCGTGGTGCGCCGCTACCAGGAGCTGAAGCTGGACGGCCTCATCGCCATTGGCGGGGACGGCACCCTCTCCATCGCCCACGGCCTCGGGAAGAAGGGGCTCAAGGTGGTGGGCTGCCCCAAGACGATCGACAACGATCTCACCGGGACCGACCAGACCTTCGGCTTCGACACCGCGCGCGCCATCTGCACGGACGCGATCGACAAGCTGCACAGCACGGCCGAGTCCCACCAGCGCGTCATGGTGCTGGAGCTGATGGGGCGCTACGCCGGCTTCCTCACGCTCGAGTCCGCGATCGCCGGCGGGGCGGACGTGGTGCTGATTCCGGAGATCCCGTACCGCGTGGCGCCGATCGTGGAGAAGCTCAAGCGCAGGGCGCAGCGGCGCCGCAGCTTCTCCATCATCGCCGTCTCCGAAGGCGCCTACCCCGAAGGCGGCTCGATGTCCGTGGCGGCGGAGGCCCACGAGGTCCCCGGGCGCGGGGTGGTGCGGCTGGGGGGCGCCGGGAAGGTGGCCGCGGACCTGCTCGCCAAGCACGTGGAGGCGGAGATCCGGGTGACGGTCCTGGGGCACCTGCAGCGCGGCGGCGGCCCCACCGCGGCGGACCGGCTCCTTGCAACGCGCTACGGGTGCAAGGTGTTGGATCTCGTCGCCAACGAACAGTGGGGACACATGGTGGCGCTCAGGGGTCAAGACGTGATCCCGGTGGCGCTGGCGGAGACCACGAAGTCAAAGAGGGTGGATCCAAACGGAGAGTTGGTGCGGTTTGCGAAGAGCCTGGGGATGAGCTTCGGGGACAGCTAGGGCGCAATGTCTTTGGTGGGCCGGCACATTGGGCGGTACCGCATCCTGGAGCAGCTGGGCCAGGGAGGCATGTCCATCGTCTACAAGGGCCTGGACACCGCGCTGGACCGCGAGGTCGCGGTCAAGGTCCTCCACCCGCACCTGGCCACCAAGGACGAGTCCCGCAAGCGGCTCGCGCGCGAGGCCAAGGCGGTAGCCAAGCTCCACCATCCCAACATCCTCGAGGTCTTCGACTTCGCCGCGGTGGACTCGCAGGACGCGTACATCGTCACCGAGTACATCCGGGGGCAGACGCTGCGGCAGTTCATCTCCGCCCACAGCTTCGAGCCGCCGGAGATCGCCGCGATGGTGATCCACGAGATCGCCAGCGCGCTCGCCCACGCCCACGAGGCCGGGATCATCCACCGGGATCTCAAGCCCGAGAACGTCATGGTCCGCGAGGACGGCGTCCTCAAGCTGATGGATTTCGGGATCGCCAAGATCATCGACCGCGACGACAAGATGACCATGACCGGCGCGCTGGTGGGCTCGCCCGCGCACATGGCGCCGGAGATCATCGAAGGCGAGGAGGTGGGCGCCGAGGCGGACGTCTTCTCGCTGGGGACGATGCTCTACTTCTTCGCCACCACGCGGCTCCCCTTCGTGGGGCCCAACACCACCTCCACGCTCAAGAAGATCCTGGACGGCGTCTACGACGACCCCCGCCAGCTGGTGCCGTCCCTCTCGGACGATCTGGCGGAGATCATCGCCACCTGCCTGGCGCGCCAGAGCGCCGCGCGCTACCCCAACGCCGGGAAGCTGCGGGACGCGCTCGCGGAGTACCTGACGAGCGTGGGGCTGCCGCGGGTGAACGAGGAGCTCTGCTCGTTCTTCAACGACCCCGGCTCCTACCGCAAGGAGCTCACCGGCCGGCTCACCGCCGCGCTGGTTTCGCGCGGAGAGAAGATGCTCGCGGAGAAGCGCCCCGCGAAGGCGCTCTCCAACCTCAACCAGGTGCTCGCGCTGGATCCCACCCACGCCCGCGCGCTGGCGCTCCTCCAGGAGATGAACGTGGCGCGCAAGCGCCAGCAGGCCAAGGGCCAGTGGCTGCGCCTGGCGCTCTCCACCGCCACGCTCGGCGCGCTCGCCTTCTGCGGCCTGCGGACCTACCGCTACGTCACCGCGGTGGACGACTACGTCCCCGGCGCGGAGCGGCTGGACGCCGTGGTGATACGCGCGGAGCTCTTCCCGCCCGCCCCCAAGCCCCCCGTGCCCCAGCAGCCGCCTCTGCCGGTGGAGCTGCCGCGCGAAGTGAAGCCGGACATCCGCCCGGTGGCGAAGGTGGAGCCCGGCCCCACCACCCACGTGGCCACCTTCAACCTCCGCCCCTTCGGCTGGGTGAAGGTGGACGGCGGCAAGCGGACCGCGGAGGAGAAGGGGCAGCACCTGCTCCAGCTGGCGGCGGGCAAGCACCAGATCGTCTACGGCTGCAACTACTGCCTGGACCGCCAGACCGAGATCACCGTCCAGGAGGGCGAGGAGAACCGCTATTCGCTGAGCGTGCAGCCCAGGCCCGCTCAGCTCCGGTTCGAGATCCAGCCACCCACGTCCAGCTTCACCGCGAAGCTCGAGCTCGGAGAAGGGAAGTTCGACAGCCGCAGCGCCGCGGACCTGCGCCAGCGCCCCTTCACCGTGGAGTTCGAGCCCGGCGCGCCCAAGCGGGTCCTCAACTACGAGATCTCCGCGGCCGGCTTCAAGACGGCGCGCGAGTCCGTCGAGGTCGACCCCTTGCGCCAGTTCGTCACCGTCCAGCTCGAGCCCGAATGAGCGCCCTCCGCGCCACTGCGCTGTTGCTGGTGCTGACGCTCCTGGCCGCGGCGCCCGCTGCACGCGCCGAGAGCGCCGACCGCGAGGTCGTCAGCATCGGCAACGACTTCCGCTACAGCAACTACGCGGCCGCGCTCACCCGCGCCAAGGACCGGATCAACCGGGGCGGGCTGGGCGAAGAGGATCTGGTGGAGCTCCACAAGATCGCCGGGCTCTCCGCGCATTATTTGGGGCGCCTGCCGGACGCGGAGAGCCACTTCACCTCGCTCCTGCGGATCGAGCCGGACTTCGCGCTGGACCCGTTCGTGGTGCCTCCGCCCGCGGTCAGCTTCCTCGAGAAGATCCGCAAGGAGCTGGGGCGCGAGCTGGACGTGATCCGCCAGAAGAAGCGGCTGGAGGCGGAGTTCAAGAAGCGCGAGCGCGAGGCGCAGGAGCGCTCCCGGCGGGAGTCCGAGGAGCAGCGCCGGCGGATGGAGGATCTCTCCCGCCGGATCACCCTGCGCACGGTGGAGAAGCGCTCCTTCGTGATCAACTTCCTCCCCTTCGGCGCGGGGCAGTTCCAGCAGCAGCGCACGGGGCTGGGGATCTTCCTCGCCGTGAGCGAAGGCGCCACCGCCGCGGTGAGCGTGGTGGCGTACATCGCCTGGGCGCTGCTCATCCAGAAGGTGGACCGGGTGATCCCCGGCTTCCAGACCTGGGATGGCAACACCCACTTCACCGAGTACGGGATCCTCCGCCGGGACGAGGCCCAGTTCCGGATCTGGCGCTGGACCAAGTACATCTCGAGCGGGCTCTTCTACGCGCTCTACGCGCTCGGCGTGGCGGACGCGGTCTTCCACCACGAGGACGAGGTGGTCACCACCACGGTGATCGACGCGCCGCCCACCGCGCCCCAGCCGCGCCCCTCCCCTTCCAAACCTCCCGCTGCCGGCGCTGCGGTGATGCCCGAGCTGATCCTGGTCCCGGGCGGCGCCACCGCCGGCCTGTCCATCCACTTCTAGGAGCCCCATGCCCAGCCTGATCGTGAAGACCCCGGACGGCAAGGTCCGCACCGTCAACCTGCTGAAGCGGATCACCAGCATCGGCCGCGGGGCGGACAACGACATCCGGCTCGAGGACGCCGCGGTGCCGGAGAACGCGCTGCACATCGTCTTTGACGGCAACCGCTACCAGGTGGCCGGCCACGGGACCACGTTCGAGGTGAACGGCAAGAAGCGGGACGAGCACGTGCTGGACGCCAACGACACCATCAAGGTGGGCGCCACCGAGCTCGCCTTCGGCCTGGCCAACGCCCCGCTCGCCGCGCCGGCGATCAGCAACGCGCGCCTCTCCGAGTCCTCGGATCCGGATCAGCACACCAGCGAGGTGCCGGGCGTGCCCGGCCGCGAGCTGCTCCTGCTCAAGCGGCTCACCTCGTTCTCGGACAAGCTGCTGCAGTCCTACGATCTGGACCGGCTGCTCGAGACCCTGATGGACGAGGCGATCGAGGTCAGCCGCGCGGACAAGGGCTTCCTGATCTTGATGGAGAACAACGAGCTGCGCGTGAAGGTGGCGCGCAACATCTCCCGCGAGAACATCGACGACGCGATCGAGCGGGTGTCCGACTCGATCGTCGCCAAGGTGGTGCGGACCCGCAAGCCGCTGATCATCAGCGACGCGCTGGACGATCCGGAGTTCAAGGCCTCCGAGTCCGTGGTCAACCTCAAGCTGCTCTCGGTGATGTGCGCGCCGCTGATGCACAAGGGAGACCTCTTCGGCCTCATCTACGTGGGCAACGACCGGCTGGTGAACCGGTTCGAGCCCAAGAGCCTGGACATCCTCACCGTCTTCGCCGCGCAGGCCTCGCTGATCCTCCAGAACGCCATGCTGGTGAACGAGCTCAAGCTCGACAACACCGAGCTGCGGCGGAAGCTGGAGGACCACCACTACGGCGACATCGTCGGCGCGTGCCAGGGGATGAAGGACGTCTACAAGCGGATCGACAAGATCGCGCTGACCGACATCTCGGTGTTGATCACCGGCGAGACCGGCACCGGCAAGGAGCTGATCGCCCGGGAGATCCACCGCCGCTCCCCCCGCGTGAAGGGGCCGTTCATCACCATCAACTGCGGCGCCATCCCCGAGAACCTCCTGGAGAGCGAGCTGTTCGGCCACCTGAAGGGCGCCTTCACCGGCGCGGTGGCCACCAAGCCGGGCAAGTTCCAGGCGGCGATCGGCGGGACGCTGTTCCTCGACGAGATCGGCGAGATGCCGCTGCAGCTCCAGGTCAAGCTGCTGCGCGCCCTGCAAGAGAAGATCGTCTACAAGGTCGGCGACAACCGCGGCGAGCCGGTGGACATCCGCGTGGTGGCCGCCACCAACAAGGTGCTCGAAGAGGAGGTGAAGAAGAACACCTTCCGCGAGGACCTCTACTACCGGCTCAACGTGGTGACGCTGAAGCTGCCGCCCCTGCGCGAGCGCGGCGACGACCTCACCGTGCTCGCGAAGTTCTTCGTGCAGAAGTACGCCAAGGAGTTCAACTCCAAGGCGCGCGGCTTCACCCCCGCCGCCAGCATCGCCATGAAGAAGTACTCCTGGCCAGGCAACATCCGGGAGCTGGAGAACCGGATCAAGAAGGCGGTGGTCCTCTCCGACAAGCCGCTGCTCTCCGCGGACGACATCGACCTGCGGCCGGAGAACCTGGATCCGATCATGCCGCTCGCCCAGGCCAAGGAGGAGTTCCAGAAGCGCTACATCAACGAGGTGCTGGAGCGGAACAACGGCAACCGCACCAAGACCGCCAAGGACCTGGGCGTGGACCCGCGCACCATCTTCCGCCACCTGGAGAAGCTCGAGGCCGAGCGCACCGGCCGCACGCTTCCCCCGGACGAGACCGAGCTGGACGAATCCGCCTAGAAGCGGGCGCCCCGTCCGGGGCGACCCACTGACCGGCCTGCCCTGACAGCCATGTCCGGGCAGCCCTCCACCCCGTCACCCGACACCCCAAGGAACCGTAAGGACTGATGATTTCGAGGCGAGCGCGCATGGCAAGGCAGTTGCTCATCCGGGTGCTGGGGCCCGCGTGGCTCCTCTTGGTCATGAACGCCTGCATCTTTCCCCAGGACGACACCATCCTCGACCCGGACCCGGTCGCGCTGAACCGGCGGCCGCGGATCGTGCGGGAGAACATCAACCCCACGCTCGACTTCGACCTGATGAAGAACGGCGCGGGCTGCGGGCCGTACAAGTTCCGCTTCTACGTGGAGGACGAGGACGTCGCGCAGGCGCTCCAGGTGAAGGTCTACGCCGACTTCAACCCGCAGCTGGTGGAGTACGACGGCAACGGGGTGCCGGTGCGGGAGAGCAACCGCCCCTTCGTCCAGGACTACCCGCCCAACGGGAAGACCAAGCTCCGGCCGGTGGCCACCGAGTTCTCGTTCACCCCGAGCAGCAGCGGAGACCCCTTCAACGGCGCGGACAAGCTGGGGCGCCACGTGATCTGGGCGGTGGTCGGGGACGGCAGCATCATCGGCGGGCAGGTGGTCCAGCCCGCGGGCTCCAACCAGACGCTGCCGGACGGCGGCCTCCCGGACCGCAACTACACGGACGACATCCAGTGGATCGTCTTCGTGGAGCAGGGGGACTGCCTGTGAGGCTCCTCCGCCCCGCGCCGCTCGCGCTGCTCCTGCTCACCGGCTGCATGGGCAGCTCGCTGGGCCCTCCCGTGAGCAAGCTCCCCGAGTGCATCAGCGACGATCAGTGCGGCGAAGGCCAGGTCTGCTTCGCCGATGGCTGCGGAGACCCGGGGAAGGATCTCGTCGCCGAGGTGGTGGTCAGCTCGCAGAACGGACACCTCGAGCAGGACCTGGATCAGCAGAGCCTGGACGTGAAGGGCTTCACGCCGCTCTACGCCGCGCCGCCCATGGCCTTCAACGTCACCGTGCTGCGCCCGGCCACGCTCGGCGGCGAGCCGGTCCCGTACCTGGACCGCGTCACCCTGCGGGCCGAGGGGCGCAGCGATAAGCTCCCGGGCATCCAGCGCAGCTACGGCACCTCGGCCACCCCGTCCAACGGGCTGGTGAAGCTGCCGGTGGGCGCGGGCGTGTTCACGCTCACCACCACCCCCGCGCTCGCGTCCATCCCGCCGGTGGCGCTGCTCAACCAGCAGGTGAACCCGGGGGACTCGCGCAAGCTCACGGTCACCCTGCCCCACCAGGACGAGCTCTACCGGGTGGACGGGCAGCTGGTCCGCTCCGCCACGGGGCCGGTGCTGATCACCTCGGAGACCGGGATGGACGTCCGGGCGCTGGACGCCCAGACCCTGCGGCCGCTCTCGCAGAAGATCCCCGTCTCCATCACCACCGGCCACTTCAGGCTCCTGGTGGACAAGTCGGTGAACGCGCAGCGCAGCTTCCTGATTGAAGCCACCCCCAGAGATCCCAAGGCGCTCATCCCCACCAAGCGGTTCCTGGTCTCGGTGATGGAGAACCTCACCGCGCCGCTGGAGATGGGCGAGTACGGGGCCCCGGTGACGGTGACCGGCACGCTGGTGGGCAGCGACAACAACCACGTGGAGCTGGACGGCGGCAGCTCCCTGGAGACCGCGCCGATCGCGGGCGCGGTGGTCTACGTGGAGGGCACCGTGGAGGGCGGCGGCAGCTTCCGCAGCCAGAACGCGGTGACCGGCGCGGACGGGCGCTTCGCGCTCGGCGTGCTCCCCTCCTCCGCCAAGGATCCGCTGCGCCTGGTCGCCGTGCCGCCGCCGTCCCACTACGCGCGCGTGCTGCGCAAGGCGATCTCGGTGGAGCCGGGCGAGCCCGGGGCGCCCGTGGACCTGGGGACGTTCGAGTGCCTGGACCGCGTCACCGTCACCGGCGTGGTCTACACGCCGCGCGGGAGCGTGGCGGCGGGCGTGAAGGTGCGGGCGGTGCCGGTCTCCACCGCCGCCCTCGAGGACGCCACCACGCTCGCGGACGCGATGGACACCGTCACCGACGACTCCGGGATGTTCACGCTGCTGCTGGACGGCGCCACCTACCGGATGGACATGAGCTCGCCGGACTACCCGCTCACCAGCCGCTTCCTCACGGTGGAGGTGGAGGTGGGCACCAACGGCTACGGCACCAAGACCCCTCCGCCGCGCGAGTTCGTCCTCTCCAGCGGCCGCAGCGTCAAGGGCACCGTCTTCTGGCGGGATCCCACCCGCGGCGCGGTGCCGGCCCCCTACGCCACCATCCGCCTCTTCCGGGTGGGGACCTCCGGCGGCGCGCCCGTCTCCATCCCGCTCGCGGAGGGGATCTCGGATCCGAACGGGAACTACACGCTGCTGATGCCGACCCGCTAAGGCCCGCTAGGGCTTGGCGGTGGAGCCCGAAGGGAGCTTGCCCACCGGCAGCTCGGCGCGGGCGGCGTCGAACGCGCCGTGCAGGGCGTCCACGCCGCTGCCCACCTCGCCGGCGTACTGGACCGCGTGGGTGGTGTAGAGGTCCATCACCTGCTCCAGGCGGGCGAAGAGCTTCTGCAGGGGCGCGCGGGAGCGCGAGTCGGTGGCGCACTCGGCGTCCAGATCCCGGAGCTTGTGCAGCCACTCCACGCGGAAGCCGGTCCAGCGATCATCCGCGCTGGAGGCCGGGCGGTGGGCGGTGAGCTCCTTGCGGTGCTGCTCCAGCTCGCCCCAGAGCGCCTCGGCGCCGTCCACGCACTCGCCGACGGAGAGCGTCACCGCGGTGTCCTTGGCCCGGGTGGGGGTCATCTCCCGCACCGAGCGCACCACGCTGGTAATCACCAGGGCGCAGAAGACCGCGCAGAACGCGATGTAGAGCGAATACATGGCGATCCGGAAGGACCGGAAGCGGGGATCTTTGGAGTCACCCTGGCGCGGCTTGGCCACGGGGGAAGACTACTGCGCGGGCAGCCCGGCTGCAGGGCGGGCCGGGGCGTTGGGGGCCGGCACGGTGGCCTTGGCCGGGACGGCCGCCGCCGTGGTTGCCGGCGCGGGCTGGGGATTGGCGGGAGAGCCCACCGCCGCGGTCGCCGCCCCGCCGTCCGCGGCGAGCGCCCGCTTGGCGGAGGCCAGCCGGTTCTTCAGCTGCGTCAGCACCGTGCTGTTGGGGTACGTGGAGAGGGCCTCCTTCGCCGTCTCCACGGCCTTGTCCGCCTGGGCGGTGTTCTCGTAGGCGCTCGCCAGCGCGAGCATGGCGTAGTCCCGGCTCTTGGACTTGCGGTCGTTGGTGACGAAGCGCTGCAGGTAGGGGATGGCCTGCTCGTGCTTGCGCTGCTCGTGGAGTGAGACGCCGAGGAAGAAGGACGCGTCCAGCAGATCCTGCTCCTCCGGGTTCATGGCCAGGAAGCGCGAGAACTCGGCGGTGGCGCCCACGAAGTCGTTCTTGCGGAAGGAGGCCTTGCCGCGCTCGAAGGCGGCGTTGCCCACCTCCTTGCGCAGCAGGGCGGCGCGATCGTTGAGCGCCTGCTTCTCCAGCGCGGAGAGGCGCGAGGTGTCCAGCTTCACCAGCGCGTCAATCCCCTTGAGCCGCTCGTCCCCGGAGAGCGTGGTCATCATCCGGTAGACGTCCGCCGCCGAGCGCACCGCCGCGGTGTTGGCGTCCATCTCCGCCTTCTGGGCGTTCAGCTTGGCCGTCAGCTCCCCGAGCGAGTTCTGCAGGCGGTCCCGCTCGCCCGTGGAGGAGGCGTTCTGGGCGGAGGAGATCATCACCGCGCCGGTGATGCAGAGCGCGGCGAAGAGCGCGTAGGCCACGCCGGAGGAGATCCACTGCCGCTTCTGGAAGTCCTCCTGCCGCTTGCCCACCAGCTTGAGCTCGGCGTGGAGGTTCTTGAGCTGGTTGTCCGTCTTGATCACGAGGTTGCGCGACTCGATCACCTCGCGGCGGATGTCCGTCAGCTCCTTCTCAACCTCCACCTTTTGATCTCCCGCCATCTCCACGTTCCTCCCGGCAGAAACGACCTCGAATGCGCGCATCGGTGCTCCCCAAGCAGCTTTCGTTCGGGGCCTCAAACAGAGCGGAGCGCCGTGGGAATTTCGCTGCGGTCTTTACCGCGCCGCGTCGTTCGAGGAAAGGCCAACCCACCGGGCGGCTAATTGAAGGGGTGACTGCTCGGCCCCTCGGCGAAGTACCAGGTGAAGCCCACCGAGAGGATGTGGCCGTTCCCGCGCGCCTCGCCGAAGGCGGTCCCTGCCCCCTCCGCGAAGAGCACCTTGTATTCGAACGCCACCCCGTAGCTCTCGCTGAGCTTCACGGCGACGGTGGCGGTGGCGCCATAGGCCGGCGCGAAGCTCTCCACGCTCGGCGCGTCGCCGCCGCTCACGTTCACCAGCAAGCCGCCGGTGGAGAGGCCGGCGCCCAGCGTGACCGCGCCACCGAGGAAGGCCGGCTCCACCTGCATGCGCAGCGTCACCACGGCGCCGTAGATCCAGGCGGTGATCGGCGGGACGTCCACCAGCCGGAGCGGCTCGTAGGCCACGAAGGGATCGATCGACAGCTCGAAGAGATCCGTGGCCGAGTAGGCGAAGCCGGTGAGCAGCACCGGCCCGCCGCCCCAGGAGGGCGCGCGGACGTACCCGTCCTCCGCGGCGCGCTGGTAGAACCTGTTGTTGAGGCCAAACCGCCAGCCCGGCAGCACCGAGACGCGGCCGCGCCCCTGCCCCGCCTCGGCCGGGAGGGCCGCCGCCACCGCCGTGAACAGCGCCACCGCGAGGAGCTTTCTCACCAGCTCTTCCACCCATCCGTGCCCGGGGTCCGGCGCGCGGGGGCGCTCGCGGGCGCGGCGGCCTGGGGCTTCGCCGCCGGGGCCGGGGCGCTGACCGGCTTCACCGGAGGCACCGCCGGCGAAGGGGCCGCTGCCGCCGGAGCGGCGGGGAGCGGAGCAAGCTCCGGGGCGCGCGGCGCCGCGGGCACGGCCGGGACCGGCACCGGCCAGCCCGGCGGAGTCCCCGGGGGCGGCGCGGCGGGCCACGGCGCGTGGCCGTAAGGCACCGGCACGGGCGCGGCCCCCGGCCACGGCGCGGGGTAGTACTGCGGCCCGGGCGCGCCCCCCGGCCACGGCGCGGCGTACGGCGGCGGCGCGTAGCCCGGGTAGGCCGGCGGCGGCGGATACGCCGCGTACCCCGCCGGGTAGGCGGGATAGGCCGGGTAGCCCTGCGGCAGCGGCGGGGCCGGCAGCTCCGGAGGCGCCGGTCGCGAAGCGACGGAGGCGGAGAACTCCCGCTCGAGCGCGCTGGGGGGCGCGGGCACGGGCGCCGGCGCGGGGACGGGCCACTGCGGCGCGGTGTCCGCCTCGGTGATGTCCTCGGGCGGCAGGCGGCGCGGCACCGGCGAAGGCGTGGGGGTCACCGGCGCGGCCGCCGAGGCCGGCGGAGGCCGGGGCGTGGGGATCGCGCGCGCAGCCGCCGAGGCCGGCGGAGGGCGGGGCGTGGGGATCACCGTCGCGGCCGCCGAGGCCGGCTTCGGCGCGGGCGCGCCGCCGCTGGCCGCGGGCGGGAGGCCCGGCGCGGCGCGCAGCGCGTCCAGGCCGGGGATCGCGCGGGCGGGCACGCGCGGGGGCTCGGGCGCCGGCGGAGGACGCGGCGGCTCGGCCTTCGCCGCTGGCGACACGGCAGGCGGCGGGCGCGGAGGAGGCGGGCGCGGCGCCTCCGGGGCGCGCCGGGCCTCCTGCTCCGGAAGATCCAGCCCGAACGAGGCGCGGTCGGGCGCAGCCGGCGCGCCGTAGCTCACGAAGAGCCCCGGCGGGCGCGCGCCGTCCGGCGCGGCGCGGGAGGGCGTCCACTCGGCGCCTTCATCCTCGGCGGGGAACGCCGCGGCGCCCGCGGCAGGGCGCGGCGGCTTCGGGGGCGGCGTGCTCGGGAAGCCAGGCGCGAACGTGCCCGCCGGGATCTCCACGGCGCGGGTGGAGGGGCTGCTGAGCAGGGGCGGCCGGCTGCCCGGCGCTGGAGGCTGGGCGGCCGAGGAAGACGACGGCACGCTCGCCGGCGCCGCGCCGACCACGGTCGAAGGCGATGGGAGGGCGATAGGCGAGGAGGCTGGCAACACGCTGGTCGCCGCCGAGGGCAACGGCGCCGGCCACGCCTGGGCCGGGCTGCTCGCGGTCGCGGGCGGCGGCGCCGACGGGGTCGCCGCAGCGGCCGACGACAGCGGGCCAGTCGCCGTCACGAGTGGGGGCTGGACGGCGCTGCTCGCGATCGAGGAGGCCAGCGCGCCGCTCGGGGCGGAAGGGATCGGCGCGGTCGCACTCGAGGGGGCCGGCATGGCCACGCCGATCGAGCTCGCAGGCGACGTCATCGGGCTGCTCGCGGAGACTTCGGGCGAGCGCGGAGCGGACGGCGCGGGGACGCTCGTTGCCGAGCCCTCGACCGGACGTGCCGCCGCGCTCGAGGCAGAGAGCACCGCCGATCCAGGGGTGCTCGCGGTGGCCGGCTCGGAGCCGCGCGCGGGCCCGGTGGCCTTGCTGCCCGGTCCGCCCTCCGCCGCCAGGCTGGCGGTGGTGGCCGCGTAGACCGCCTCCAGTGAGAGGGGCGCGGGCCCCTGCACCGGGGCCGACTTCACGGTGATGATCTTCTTGGTGGGCGTCACCCGTGCCGCGCCGCTGGGCAGCGGCGGAGGACGCGGAAGCGCGCGGCCGCCCGGATCGATCGCGGAGGGGCGCGTGGAGGCCGGCAGCGCCGGCGCGCCGCTGGTGGCGAGCTTGTCCTCCAGGAAGCGGACGTACATCCGCAGCTCGGCCACCGCCTGCTCCTTCTCCATCATCCGCCGGTAGACGTCGACGCGGCGCTCCTTCTCCTCCATGAGCTCGGAGTGGAGCTGCATCAGCGTGGCCATCGCCTTCTCGGCGTAGCTGGCGGGCACCATCGCGCCGGAGGGGGCGCCGGCGTTCGTCGCGGGCGGCTCCGCGCGACGGTTCAGGTCTTTCTCACTCATTCGGCAACTTCGGCAGCGCGGGAGGGCCGCCGCCTTTCACGAGGGCGACATACAGGGACTGAGGGGCACCGTAGCAGGCAAGGCAGGCCAAATTCCTTCCAAATCACGCGCTCAATTCTTCGGCTCCAGCTCGAGCAGCGGCAGCTCGCGGAGCACCACCCGATCGTGCCGGGCGGGGGCGCGAAAGTCCGCGTCCTCGAGCCCCTGGAACAGCGCCCGCGTCTCCACCGGAGAGAGCTCCCGGGAGCCCGTCCGCGCCGCGAGGCAGGCCAGCGCCTGCAGCGCGCCCTCCCACTCCCCACCCTCCGCCGGCGCCTGCGCCGCCAGCGCCGCCAGCAGCTCCCGCCCGTCCACCTCGGCGAGCACCGCAGGAACGGACTTCACCGCGAACGCGCTCCCGCCGAACGGCTCCGCTTCAATCCCCAGCCGCTCCAGGGACTCGCCATGGGCGGCGAGCGCCTTGGCCTCGGCCGCGCCCAGCTCCACCGTCGCCGAGAAGAGCGCCCGCTGGGCGGGGTCCGCGCCGTCCTTCCAGAGCTTCCGCAGGGCATGCAGCCGCACCCGCTCCAGCGCGGCGTGGGGATCCACCACCACCAGCGAGCCGCCCGCGCCCTCACAGACCAGGAACCTGCGCGCGAGCATCCCCAGCGGCCGCAGCGCGGCGAAGTACCCGGGCGGCGGCGCCTGGTTGAGAGAGGGCCGCAGCTGCCCAAAGCCCACCGGCTCCCCCGCGGGCCGCGCGAAGGGGCTCTCACCGCCGGTCAGCGGCGCGGGCGGGGACTCTCCGGCGCTGGGCAGCGGCAGCGGCGCGCCCCAGGCCGCCTCCTGCGCGCGGGTGAGGAAGCGGTCCACCGCGGCGGCGTAGTGCGCGCCCGCCACCGGCTCTCCTGGAGCGCCGGTGGGCGCCTCCCCCGCGGAGAACCAGCCGGAGCCCCGCAGCGCGCGCCCCACCCCCGCCACCATCGCGTCGTGGATGCCGCGCGCGTCCGAGAAGCGGACCTCGAGCTTCTGCGGGTGGACGTTCACGTCCACCGCCCGGGGATCCATCTCGATGAAGAGCACCGCCACCGGCTGCCGCGAGCCGGGCAGCGTGTCCTGGAACGCCCGCTGGAGCGCGTGGTTGAGGCCGCGATCCCGCACGTACCGCCGGTTCACGAAGGTGTAGACGCCTCGCGCGTTGCCGAGCGTGAAGTCCGGCGTGGCGATGTAGCCGGTGATCGTCAGCCCCAGCCGCCGCTCCTCCACCTCCACCAGGTGCGGGTGCACCTGTGCGCCGATCGCCGCGGCGATCCGCTCCCGGAGATCCTCCGTGGCCGGGCTGCTGAAGAGCACGCTGCCCTGGTGCTCCAGCCGCACCGAGAGCTCCGGGTGCGCCAACGCCAGGCGGATCAGCGCGTCCTCGCAATGCGCCAGCTCCGTCTGCTCCCGCTTCATGAACTTGCGGCGCGCCGGGGTGTTGAAGAAGAGCTCGCCGACCTCGATCACCGTGCCTTCCACGGGCGCGGCGTCCTCCACCACCGGCTCCCCGCCGCCATCCACCGACAGGCGCGTCCCCACCGCCGCGCCCTTCTCCGAAGTGAGCAGGCAGAAGCGGGACACCGAGGCGATCGCCGGGATCGCCTCGCCCCGGAACCCCTTGGTGAGGATGTGGAACAGTCCGTCCAGATCCTTGAGCTTGCTGGTGGCGTGGCGGCGCAACGAGAGCAGCGCGTCCTCCCGGGACATCCCGGACCCGTCGTCCGCCACCACGATCCGGGTGAGGCCGCCCCCCGCCAGCGTGACTTTCAGTGAACGCGCGCCGGCGTCCACCGAGTTCTCGCACAGCTCCTTCACCACCGACGCGGGCCGCTCCACCACCTCGCCCGCGGCGATCTTGTTGATCAGCTCCTCGCTGAGGACGGCGATCCGGGGCATGGGCGATTGAGGGGCGCGGAGGTTATGGGCGCGCCGGCCGTGCTGACAAGCCAGCGCCAGTGGGCTATCAGCGGTGCCGCGCATGACCCGTGGCCCCCAACGCCCCGCCCGCCTCCGCGTCGCCCTCACGGGCGCCAACGGCGGCCTCGGCCGGCTCCTCCTCCCCCGCCTCGAGGCGGACCCTTCGGTCGAGCGGATCCTGGCGCTGGACATCGCCCCGCCCAAGGACGCCGGCCCCAAGACCGAGTACCGGCGGGTGGATCTCACCCGGCATGACGCCGAGTCCGCCGTCCGGGAAGCGCTCACCGAAGAGAGCGTGGACACGCTCTTCCACCTCGCCTTCGTCTTCGGCCGCGTCCGCAACGCCTCGTTCGCGCACGAGCTGGAGGTGGCCGGCTCCGCCAGCGTGATGACCGCCGCCAGCGCCGCGCGCGTGCGCAAGTTGGTGGTGGCCTCGCTCACCGCGCTCTACGGCGCCAAGCAGACCCACCCCGCCCTGCTGCGCGAAGACACCCCGCTCGCCGGCTGCCCGGGCAGTCGCTTCATCAATGACAAGGTGCAGGTGGAGGCGCAGCTCGAGGAGTTCCGCGCCAACCACCCCAACACCCGCGTGCTCGTCCTGCGCTTCGCGCCGATCATCGGCCCGGCGATCGACAACCCCGTCACCCGGATCCTCCGCGCCCCGCTGGTCCCCACGCTGCTCGGGTTCGATCCGCTGCTCCAGCTCGTCCACGAAGAGGACGCCGCCGAGGCCCTGATGCGCGCGCTCCACGCGCAGGCCACCGGCGCCTTCAACATCGTGGGGGACGGCGTGATGTCCCTCTCCGGGCTGATCCGCCGGGCCGGCGGCCGGGTGCTGCCGCTCCCCTCCCCCATCGCCGGGGCGCTGCTCTCCACCATGAACCTCTACGGCGGCGCCGGGGTGCCGGTGACGCTGCTCGAGTACCTCCACTACAGCTGGGTCGCCGACGGCCGGCGCGCGCAGAAGGAGCTCGGCTTCACGCCGCGCTACCACACGCGCGAGGTCGTCGAGGCGTTGAGGAGAGCCTGACCATGGCCAAGCTCGGAAACGATCCGTTCCTGCGCGGCGCCGCCTCCCGCGACGAGGAGCCCCAGAAGTCCGCCGAGCAGCCCGCGCCCGCGCCCGCCAGGAAGGCGGCCTCGAAGGCGAAGGGCAAGACCGCCAAGCCCAGCAAGGGCGGCGGCCGCGCGGCGCCCGCTGCGAAGCCGGCCGGGAAGTCCGCGCGCAAGCCCGCCGCCCGCAAGGCGAAGGTCGCCGCGCACCTGGACGCCAGCGCCGAGGCCTCCCTCAAGGAGCGGATCGCCCCGGGCGTCCCGCCCATGGCCAAGGCGCCGCTGGCCTCCGAGCTCCCACCTCCGGTGCCGGACGAGCCCTACCAGTCGTTCGACTCGGACGAGGAGCTCGCCGCCGAGTTGCAGGCGCTGGCGGACGAGGACGACGACAAGACGCCGATCCTCTCCATCCCGCTGCGGCCGGAAGGCCTGCGCCCGGAGCCGGCGCCCATCCCCGAGGAGCCGGAAGAGGAGGAGGAGGACATCACCCCCACTGACGCGCGCCCGCTCTCCGCGGACGAGCTGCCCCCTGAGGGCGTGGTGGACGCGGAGTTCCGGCTGGAGGAGGACGCGCCCGAGCGCTCCGACGCCCGGCTCGCGCCGGTGGAGTTCGAGCCCGCGCGGCCCGTCACCCCCAGCGCGGGCGCCAGCGGCGTGCTGGCGCTGGCGCGGGACATCTTCTCCCAGGCGCTGGACGGCGCCCGCCTCAAGGACGCCGTGGGCGCCGCCACCGGGCTGGTCCACGTGGTGCGCACCGCCATGGGCGCCGGCAGCGCGCAGACGCTGGATGACTACGGCAAGGACGTGGAGCTGGAGCGCACGCTGGCGCCGCTCACCCGCTTCTTCTTCGAGCGCTACTGGCGCGTCACGGTGGAGGGCGCGCACGAGGTCCCCTCCGGCGCCTGCCTGCTGGTGGCCAACCACTCCGGCGCCCTGCCCTTCGACGGGCCGGTGCTCGCCGAGTCCCTGCGCCGCGAGCGCGAGGATCTCGAGGAGCCGCGCTGGCTGATTGAAGATCAGATCTTCCACGCGCCCTTCCTGGGCACCCTGCTCAACCGGCTCGGGGCGATCCGCGCGTCCCCGGAGAACGCGGTGCGGCTGCTCGGCGAAGGGCGGCCGGTGATCGTGTTCCCCGAAGGGATCCAGGGCATGGGCAAGCCGTACCGCGAGCGCTACCAGCTCAAGCGCTTCGGTCGCGGCGGCTTCGCCAAGCTGGCCCTGCGCACCGGAGCGCCGATCGTCCCGGTGGCGGTGGTGGGCGCCGAGGAGACGATGCCGCTGTTGGCGCGGCTGCCCGGCAAGCTCTTCGGCTTCCCCTACCTGCCGCTCACGCCGCTGGGGCCAGTGCCGCTCCCCGCGCGCTGGAGCGTCCGCTTCGGCGAGCCCATCGCCATGGCGCGCAGCGGCCCGGGCGCGGACGCGGATCTCGCCGAGGTGCAGCGGCTGACCGAGCTCACCCGCGAGGCGATCGACGGGATGCTGCGCGCGCAGCTGCGCGAGCGGAAGTCGATCTACCTGTAGTCGATCAATTGCAGTCCGAGCAGCCCCCTCGGCCACCCCGAGCGTAGTGAGGCCGCCGCCCGTTGGGCGGATCAATCAAGGCAAGAAACGTGAGGCCGTCCGCTCAGCCCGAGCGAAGTCGAGGGCCCCACGAGCGAGAGTCCCTGCGATCGGCGGGCCCTCGACTTCGCTCGGGCTGAGCGGGGCGCGGCAAGTTTCAGGTCAGGCCGTAGGCCGTAGTCGAGGGGCGGCAGCGCGCTTCGTGATCACGAAGAGGCCGCTTCGAGTCCGTGGCGCCCCTCGACTACGGGGCTTCGCCCCTACGCTCGGGGGGAACGGCTGGGGGCTCCGCAACACCCAGCGCCGCCGCTACGAGCAGACGCGGTTGCGGCCGCCGCTCTTCGCCTCGTAGAGCTTGGCGTCCGCGGAGCGGATCAGATCCGCCCCATCCCGCTGGCCACCGCTGAGGGTGGCCACGCCGAGCGACAGCGTCACCGGGATCGCCTGCTTGTCGAACTCGAACCGCTGGCGCTCCACCAGCTTGCGGGCCTTCTCCGCCATCAGCATGGCGCCGCGGGCGTCCACCTCGGGCAGCAGCAGGCCGAACTCCTCGCCGCCGTAGCGGGCGAAGACGTCCTCGCGGCGGATCTTGGTCCGGATGGTGGAGGCGATGTGCTTGAGGACGTGGTCCCCGGCCAGGTGCCCGTAGGTGTCGTTGATCTGCTTGAAGTGGTCGATGTCCATCAGCACCAGCGAGAGCTCGCGCCCGTACCGGTTGCAGCGGGAGATCTCCCGGTCCAGCGTCTCTTCGAAGTAGCGCCGGTTGAAGATCTGCGTCAGCCCGTCCACCGTGGTGAGCCGGTAGATCTCGTCGTGGTACGCGGCCTCGATGTTCCCGCCGGCGATGAACTTGAAGATCGTCCGGCCGATCTTCACCAGGTCGCCGTTGCGCAGCTGGTAGTCGTCGGTGATCTGCTCGTCGTTGACGTAGGTCCCGTTGGTGGAGCCGAGATCCCGGATCACCACGTGATCCTTCATCGTCACCAGCTTCGCGTGGTTCCGGCTGATCGACTCTTGGTCAACCTGGATGTCCGCCTTGGACGAGCGCCCAACCACCATCCCGTCCTTGGTGAGGTCGTACTTACGCCCCAGATCCAGCCCGTAGATCACCACGAGCGCGGCGTCCCGGTTCACGGGACGGTCCGAGATCTTGGAGATGACCGTGACGACCGTCTTGGTCTTCGCCATGTACGCCGGGGGATGCTAGCACCCCGGGCCAGGCCGCTCCCAACGCTGCTGCGCCTACACGACCCAATCGGTACGCCCCGCGGGCCGCTTCTTCAGCTCGGCGGCGGAGGCCTCGTAGCCGGGACGACCCAGGAGCCCGCAGGCGTACTTCTTCCCAGCCTCCACGCCCGGTTGATCGTACGGGTTGACCCCGTAGAGCGGCCCGGCGAAGGCGGTGGCCACCTCGAGCAGCATCATCAGCTCGCCCAGGGCGCGGGGGGTGGGTGCCGGCAACTTCACCGTGAGCGAAGGCCGGCCGTTGGCCGCGAGCGCGGCGGCGGTGGCCTGCTGCTCGGCGGTGAGCAGCGCGTGGAAGCTGTGGCCGCCCAGGTAGGCCACGTCCGGCTCCTGGGGCAGATCCTTGGGGATGGCCAGGTCCGAGCGCGGCTTCTCCAGCGCCACGAAGACGGTGGCCTTGTCCTGCGGCCCCTCCATCAAGAGCTGGAGCAGCGAGTGCTGATCCGTGGCGCCCACCGCGCGGATCGGCGTGGGGCCGATCTCCGGCCGCTTCCCCAGGCTCTCCGCCCAGAGCTGGACGAACCAGTCCGCCGTCTCGCGCAGCGAGTCCGCGTACGGCATGAAGACGTGGATCCGCCGCCCGCGCTGGGTGTCCAGCAGGTGCAGCGCGGAGGCGAACAGGTAGGCGGGGTTCTTGAACACGTCCGGGGACTCGCACCGGGCCGCCATGTCCGCGGCGCCCGCGAGCAGCTCGTCCACGTCAATCCCGGCGGCCGCCGCCGGCAGCAGCCCCACCGCGGTGAAGACCGAGAACCGCCCGCCCACGCCCGGCGGCACCGGCAGCGTCCGCCACCCATCCCGCGTGGCCACCGAGCGCAGCGCGCCCTTCTGCGGATCCGTCACCGCCACGACCTGGCGCTTCCCGGCCTCGCCGCCGAGCTTGGCCAGCTGCGCCCGGACGTGGAGCAGCTGCGCCCAGGTCTCCGCCGTCCCGCCGCTCTTGGTGATCGCCGCGAACGCGGTGCGCTTGAGATCCAGCACCTCGAGCAGCCCGGTGAAGGTCGCCGCGTCCGAGTTGTCCGGGAAGAACAGCCGCGCCTTGCCGGTGCGCACCGCGGACGGGAGCAGGTTGTGGAACGGGTGGCACAGCCCGGTGAAGAGCGCCTTGGCCCCCAGCGAGGAGCCGCCGATCCCCAGCACCACCAGGTTCTCGTAGGTGGAGGCGAGCTCCTTGCCCAGGTCCTTCGCGGCCTTCGCGGCGGCGGCGTCCTTGGGGAGCTCGAAGAACGGGAGCTGTCCGGCGGCCCGCGCGCCGACGATCGCCTGGTGCGCGGCGGCGATCTTCGGCTGGAGCGCGTCGAAGTCCGCGCGCGTGAGCCCGCCCTGCCCCACCTGCTCCTGCGTCGTCAGGTTCAGATCCAGCGTCAAACGAGTCGGCATAGGGGCCCCCTCTTGCCGCGTTTCGTCTGGGTTGTCGACGCCCATGACGCGCGAAGGGCCGGTACCCAACCCATGGGTCCGGCCCTCCGTCGCAGCGCCCGTGAAGGCGTGGCGGCTACTGGATGTTGGCGGTGATCTCCCGCGAGACGATCGGGTCGATCGGCGCGGTGTTGGTGGTGTTGTAGAGCCGCGCGCGGAGCGTCACGCCGGTGCCCGTGCAGTCGGTGGGGAGGCGGATCAGGATCTCGCCCTTGCCCTGCGAGGCGTCCGTGTTGCCGACCGCGCCCGCCGCGCACTGCGCGGAGGCGTTGCCGCCGGTGATCTCCAGCCGCACCACGCCGTCATCCGTGGCGCCCGTGCCGACCTTGAACTGCCCGACCCGCACCTTCACGTCCGTGTTCTTCGCCACCGTGTCCCCCGCCTTGGCTGGCGTGAGGAAGGTGATGCCCGGGCTGCTGTAGTCCAGCAGCGCGAAGGAGGCGGTGTAGTCGATCAGCCGGTCCGCGTTGGTGCTGTTGAGCTCCACCAGGTTGTCGAAGGTGATCTCGGCGCCGCCGGCGGACGGGGCGCTGTTGAGCTTGAGCGTCTGCACCAGCGTGGTGGAGCGCGAGCCGTTGGTGTTGCCGAACGCGTAGGTGCGGTCCGCGAAGCCAGCAGGCGGCTTGGGGAGCGTGAAGCCCGCGGTGGCGTCGCTCGGGCTCACCACCACCGTCCAGCGGTGCTCGGCCGCGTCCGTGAAGATCACCCGGACGATGCTGGCGCCGGTGACGCCGGTGGCCGCGGTGAACTTGAAGGTGCGGGCGGGCAGCGCCGGCTGGGGCAAGTCCGTGAAGTTGTACTTCCCGCCCTCCGGGATGGGCAGGTACGGCCCGGCGAGCGTCACCGAGTTGGAGGTGCCGGCGGGGTCGAAGACCAGCTTGTTCTCCGGCAGCCGCTGGAAGATCGCCGAGGCGGCCAGGCCGGCGGTGGCGTCCGTGGCGGCCTTGATGGAGGTCGCCAGGCCGATCACGCCGTAGGGGCTGCCCTCGATCCCGTGGTGGGTGGGGGCCATGCGCATGGTGATCGAGCCCGCCGCGAGCGCGCCCTGCGCGTCCACGATGTCGTCGATCGGCATCGCCGTGTTCACGCCCACGCCGAGGCCGAGCGGCACCACGCCGCGGCCGGGGACGCTCGCGCCGCCCACCAGCACCACGCCGTCCACCGGCACGCCCTTGTACTTGGGCAGCGCGGGGGACTTCACGACGAAGCCGAAGCCGAGCGGGACGCCGTTGAACGCGTGATCCACGGAGGTGAAGCCGGTGGTGTTGTAGCCGCCGTCCGTCTCCGCCGGCTTGAGCGAGAACTCCACGTCCCGCACCACGGAGGAGTTGAAGCGCTTGAAGATGGGGAGCACGCGCGTGAGGATCTTCCCGAAGTCGATCCCGGAGAGCCCGCCGCCGCCAGTGAAGGCGTCCAGCGGCAGGTCGCTGATCGGGATGTCGCCGCTCATCGCCCAGGCGGTGCGGGTGCCGCAGGTGCCCGCGGCGACCTTCGCGTCATCGGCGCAGACGCCCGCCAGGCCCTGCGCGGAGACGGCGCTCTTGATCTGCGTGTCCGTGAAGCCGAGATAGACGCCCGCGGGGAGCGGGACGGCCTTCTGATCCAACACGGTGCCAATCTTGATGTCCGTGGGGATGGTGGTGCCCAAGAGCTGCTCCAGGGAGAGATCCGTCACCGTGCCCGCCAGCGACATGCCGGCGATGCCCGCGTGGACGTTGGAGCTCTGCGGCACGCCCGTGAAGGTGCCCTTGTAGCCGCCGTACTTGTCGGTCTGGTTGCGGCGCAGGACGAAGGAGAGGTCCTTCGCGTCCGCCCCGGTGCCGCTGTAGTTGGCGATGGTGAGGTAGCCGTAGTCCGGGTGGAACGCGGTGACCGTGATCGAAGCGCCGGCCGCGGTGAAGGTCGCCAGGCCGTCCACGATGTCCACCGTGGTGATGGCCGCGCCGGTGGTGGCGTTGGAGGCGATCAGCCTGCCGCCGTTGGGGATGGTGCGGCCGGTGAGCTCGTCCGTCACCAGCGCGCGGTAGTTGCCGCCGGTGAGCGCCGGGAGGATGCGCGCCTTGGCGGTGCACTTGGTGGTGCCGATGGTGGCCTCCACCGCGTCCACCGCGGCGGTGCCCGCCGTCGCCGCGCCGAGCGTGAAGGTGGCCGAAGCCCCCGTGCCGGCGCCGGTCACGGCGCCGCCCACGGGCGCCCAGGTGATGCCGGTCTTCACCACCACCGGCTCCTTGGCCGCGTTCCAGGCGGAGACCCAGAACTTCTGGGTGGTCCCGGTCTTGCCCACCACCAGGTCCGGGGTGATCGCGCAGCTGGCGACCGTGGCCGCCACCGGCGGCGTCACGCAGGCGCCGTTGCGGCAGACCGTGGAGCTGTCGCACTGCGAATCATCCGAGCAGAGCGCGCCCACGCACTTGAAGTCCTCGCACTCGCAGCCCAGCGCGCCGCTGCACTGCGCGAGCTTGTGCTCCTTGCGGGTGGCGTCCGTGCAGTCCGTCTTGGTCCGACAGGACGCCACGCACTCGAAGTTGATGCACTGGAAGAGGTTCGCCGCGGGGCAGTCCTCGTCCCGCGTGCACTCGTTCGCCGTGCCGCTGTCGTTCGTGCCGCCATCCACCGCGGGCTTGCCACCGCCGCAGCCGAAGACCCAGAGGGAGGCGCCCAAAAGCGCCGCGAGCCAATGATGCCGTGTCACCGCCGTCATGCCGTTCTCCTGATCGACGAGGGGGTTCCGTCAGTGGAGCTGGTGGGGAAAGGTGCCGCATTGAACGGACCGCACCCCTGGTTGTCAAGCGAGGGAGCGCCTGGAACACCGCGTAAGCAAATGCGAAACGGGGTGCCCGCGGCCTGTCGCTCCAGCTTCAGGGCCCCACGCCTAGCCAGGTCCGTGCCGGCGAGTGATTTCCACAGACTCACAACGGTTTGGGACCTCTCGTCATGGCATGGATGTCGTGTAGGCGCCCCGATTGGGAGATGATGCCGCCCCCGATGCCGCCGCCGAAAGATCCCACCGCCTTGAAGGATCTGCTGCCGGCCGTGCTCGCGCGGCTGGCGCGCGAGAGCGGCGGCGGAGACCGCCTCAGGCCGATCTGGGAGGAGCTGGTGGGCCCGGCGATCGCCAAGAACAGCCACCCCTTCGCGCTGCGCGACAAGGAGCTGGTGGTGCGCGTCACCAGCGCCAGGTGGGCCGCGGAGCTCGCCGCGCAGGCGCCGGAGCTGTTGTCCAGGCTGGAGAAGAAGCTCGGGAGCGGCTACGTCACCCGGATGCAGTTCGAGCTGCACCCTCCGAGATGATCCTCGCCGCCCTTTTCGTCCTGACAGCCGGCGCCCTCACCCCCGCCGAGGCCGAGTCCAAGGCCTCGCTCCACGTGACCCGGGAGTTCGAGCGCGTGGGCCGCGCCGCGCCGCTGGCCGATCCGCGCCTGGCCGCGGCGGCGAAGGCGCTGGCCGAGCACGCGGTCGCCACCAGCGCCAGCGAAGCCGCGGATCTGCGCCGGGTGACCGAGCAGATCTCCGCCGCCGAGGCGTACGACGCCAGCCCGCGCTCCATGCTGATCCGCGGCTTCCCGCTGGAGGCGACCGTGGAGTCGCTGCTCTCGCGGACGGATCTCAACGAGGACCCCGCCTCCCACTTCGGCGTAGGCGTGGCGGTGGGGAAGGATCACGCCGCGCTGGTGCTCGTCTTCGCCGAGCGCAAGGTGAAGCTGCTCCCCTTCCCCCGCCGGCTCCGGCGCGTGGGCATGCGCGCCCAGCTGTGCGGAGAGCTCTTGCCGCCGCTCGCCACCGCCGAGGTCTACGTCACCGCCCCGGACGGCAAGGTGGAGAAGCTCCCGCTGTCCCGGAAGGAGGGGCCCGAGTTCTGCGCCTGGGTGCGCTTTCCCTCCGCCGGCCGCTACACGGTGGAGGTGATCGGCCGGGGGGATCGCGGCCCGGAGGTGGCGGCGCTCTTCTTCTCGGACGCCGGGCCCCTCCCGCGCCGCAGCGAGGACGAGCCGCTGGAGAAGGAGCCCACCACCGTGGAGGCCGCGCGAGCGGAGGTGCTGGCGAAGATCAACGCCCTGCGCGCGGCGCACGGGGCGGCGCCGCTGACCCCCGATCCGAAGCTCACCGAGCTGGCCCAGGCCTACAGCGATCAGATGTCCCGTGACGGCTTCTTCGCGCACGTGGCCCCGGATGGGACGGACCTGCGCACGCGGCTCGAGCGCGGCGGCTACGTGCACCGGCTCGCGGGCGAGAACCTGGGGCTCGCCTCCGGCCCGCTCTCCGCCCACTTCGGGATCGAGCAGAGCCCCGGCCACCGCCGGAACCTGCTCGAGCCCGTCTACAGCGCCGCCGGGATCGGCGTGACGTTCGAAGGCACCGGCCCCAAGCAGCGCGTGCTGCTCACGGAGATCCTCGCGGACCCCGGCAAGCAGACGCTGGATCCGCTGGCGGACGCCTACAAGGCCCTGGCCGAGCGGCGCGCCGCGCTCAAGCTCCCCGCCCTGCGCCGCAGCGAGGTGCTGGAGAGGCTCGCGGTGGAGCACGTGAAGCGCGCGCTCGAGCTGGACAGCCCCAAGGGCGAGCTGCCCGGTCCCCCGCTGCACGACCGCGTGTTCGACGCCATGACGGACATCGGCGGCACCGCCACGGACGTCTTCATCGGTGAGACCCCGGCCGCCCTGCCCTCGTCCAAGAACATCGCCAACCGGCACCACAGCCAGGTGGGGATCGGCGCGGTTCGCGGGGACTCACCGCGCTTCGGCAAGGGGAAGTACTGGATCGTGGTGATCTACACGTCCCCCGCGCAGTAGCGCGTTTTAGGAGCGGCCGCGCCCCTTGAGCCCGTGCTCCTCGAGGAGCCGGTAGAAGTACGAGCGGGCGATCCCGGCCTCGCGCGCGGCGGCGGTGGCGGAGCCCTTGTGCTTGTCCAGCACCGACTCCAGGTAGCTCTTCTCGAACGCCTTGAGGGCGATCTCCCGGGACTCGTGGAAGTCGGGGGTGCGGCCGCCGGCCGGTGCGCCCGGCAGCGGCGCCTGCGGCCCCAACGTCACCAACCGCTCGATGGTGTTGCGCAGCTCCCGCACGTTCCCCGGCCAGCGGTAGGCGGTGAGGCAGGCCACGGACGAAGGCTGCAGCGTCACCTTCTCCCCGGCCACCTGCGCGGCGAAGTGCTCGGCGAGCAGCGGCACGTCTTCCGCGCGCTCGCGCAGCGGCGGCACGTCCAGGACGATCGCCGCGAGCCGGAAGTAGAGATCCTTCCGGAACCGGCCCTGCTTCACCAGCCCTTCGAGATCCTGGTGCGTGGCGGCGAGGATCCGGAAGTCCGACTTGAGCGCCCGCGTGTCCCCCACCGGCGAGAAGCTCCGGGTCTCCAGCGCGCGCAGGAGCGCCGGCTGCAGGTCCAAGGGGAGCTCGGCCACCTCGTCCAGGAACAGCGTGCCGCCGTCCGCCTCCTCCAGCGCGCCGCGCGCGTCCTTCACCGCGCCGGTGAAGGCGCCCCGGACGTGGCCGAAGAGCGCGCTCTGGATCAGCTCGGGCTGCACCGCGGCGCAGTCGAAGACGCGCAGCGGCCCGGCCGCGCGCTGGGAGAGCGCGTGGATCGCGCGGGCGATCCCCTCCTTGCCGGTGCCGGTCTCGCCGCGGATCAACACCGGCGCGTCCGAGGGCGCCAGCCGCTCGATCTCCGCGAACAGCTTGCGCATCCGCACCGAGCGCCCGAGCAGCCCGTGCAGCTCGCTGCGCTCGGCCAGCGCACCCTTGGGCAGCGAGCCCGGAAGGATCGCCACGCGGGTGGCGCCCAGCTCGATGCTGCTCCCCACCGGCACGTCCGCGCTGGTGAGCCGCGCCCCCAGGTACTTGCTCCCGTTCTTGGACTCCAGATCCTTCACGCGCACGCGCGCGCCGAGCAGCTCCACGCTCAGGTGCCTGCGGGAGACCGCCTGATCGGTGAGCACCAGCTCGCACTCCGCCCGGGTGCCGATCACCGCGGTGCCTTCGCGGACCGTCACCTCCTTGCCCTGGTCCGGCCCATCCACCACGACGAGCCGGACGGGCTGGATCCGGCCGAGCGTGGCCGTGCGTGCCAGGGAGTGCGTTCGGGGCTCTTCGTCGCTGCTCATTGCTCCAAATCTACACGGACCGTCTCCGTCTTTCCCTCTTCGATCGTGACGGTCCGGCGCGCCTCCTTCCCCAGCTCCGGGTTCTTGAACTGCAAGACGTGGCTGCCCGCGGGCAGCGGGTAGCGCGAGAGCGGCGTGCGCTCCACCCGCTTGCCATCCACGAAGAGCTCTGCCCACGGCTGCGCGTCCGCCGTCAGGTAGCCCACCGTCAGACTCGGCACCGGCGGCCGCGCCGCGGGCACGGCCTTGGACGCGGACCCGCCGACCTTCCGCTGCCGGGGGATCTGCGCGCGGCGCGCCGGGGACGGCATCACGGGCTCAGCCTCAGCCTGGACCTCGGGCTCGGGCTCCGGCTCCGGCTCCGCGCGCCCCCCTGCGGGCAGGGGCGCAGGCGTGGCCTCCGCCCAGGGGCGCGCCCAGAGCAGCCCCCCGCCCGCGAGCGCCGCGAGCGCGATCAGCGCCAGCGGCCAGCGCGCGGCCCGGGCGGCAGCGGGCGGGGCCCCCGGCTCTGGCGGCGAGGCGATCAGGGAGCGGGTCTGCGTGGCGCGCGGGAGGTTGGCGGTCCCGTCCGGCTCCGGCTGCGCCAGGAAGATCTCCAGCTCCTTGCCGCACAGCTCGGTGAGCCACTCGCCCAGCTCGTGCGGGGAGGCCACCGGCCCGTCCACGAAGGCCTCGCGCAGCTCGCGCGCCGTGGCGAAGCGCTCGTCCACCGAGCGGGACATCCCGCGCCGCAGCGCCCGCGCCATGCCCTCTCCCATGTCCGGCCGCAGGCTGAGCGGATCGGGGATCGCGTCGTTGCGGACCGCGTCCATGGTCTCGGGATCGGTGCGGCGGGTGAAGGGTTGGCGCAGCGTGGCCGCCTCGTAGAGCGTCACCGCGGCGGAGAAGAGATCCGCGCGGCGGTCCAGGTGCGCGCCGGACTTCATCTGCTCGGGCGCCATGTACGCGTACTTGCCCCGCACGTCCCCGGGCCGCGTGCGGTGCAGGTTGCCCTGGGCCTTGGCGATCCCGAAGTCCGTCAGCAGCACCTGCCCGGCGGTGGAGATGAGCAGGTTGTGGGGGTTCACGTCCCGGTGGATGACGCCGTACGCCTCCCCGCGCGGCCCCTTGAGCTCGTGCGCGTAGCTCAAGCCCTCGCACAGGCTGGTGGCGATCAGCCGCACCAGCGGCAGCGGCGGGCGCAGCTGCGCAACCCGGCAGGCCTTGAGCAGGCGGGAGAGCGAGAGCCCCTCCACCAGCGCCATCGCCAGGTAGTAGCGGCCGTCCGCCTCGCCCAGATCGAAGATCTGGACGATGTTCGGGTGGTTCATCCGCGCGGCGATCCGGGCCTCGTCCAGGAACATGTGGACGAACTCGGGCTCGCCGGTGAGGTGCGGCAGCAGGAGCTTGAGCGCCACCCGCTTCTCGAAGGCGCCGCTGCCCACCGCGCGGGCGATGAAGACCTCGCCCATGCCGCCGGCCGCGAGCCGCGTGAGCAGCTCGTACTTCCCGGCCCGTAGCCCGCCCCGGTTCGCGCGGTCGGCGGGGGATGTCTCCAGGGAGCTCACGGCGTGTGGAGGCTAACCCTCAATAGGGGCGATCATTGCAACCGCCGTCCACCGAGCGCCAGAGGTCCGCCTCGTCGAAGGTGAGCGTGTCCCCCGGCTGGGCGCTGTTGGAGAAGAGGCGCACGTCCAGGTACTTCCACAGCCCGGTGGCGGGGGTGCCCACCGCGAGCTTCTTCCAGGTGCCGTCCATGGGCAGCGGGTTGCCGGTGGCCGTGGTCTTCACCACGAGCGCTTCGTCCAGCTCGCGGATGGAGAGGCGGGCCTGGGGAGAGCCGCCGTCCGGCTCGCCGCGCGCCCAGGCCTGGAAGCAGTAGAGGGTGCCCGCGGTGGGATCCACGACTGGCGGCTCGTTGGGGACCAGGCCGAACTGCGCGTTCCCCGTGGTGGAGATCCGCACCGCGGCCAGCCCCGAGTGGGGCAGCTTGCGCTCCACCGCGAAGTCCGCCGCGGCCTGCGGCGTCTTCCAGAAGTCCGGACGCTGCGGCAGCTGCGCCGGCACCAGGAGCTCGAAGTCGCCGTTCTGCAGCAAGTTGCGGGGCCGCTCGCCGCCGCCATCCGAGGGCGTCACCCCCGCATCCGGGAGTGGGGAGCCCTGCTTGTAGCAGCGGTGATCGAAGAGCGCGCAGACGAAGCCGGGCGCACAGCGGTTGTCGAGGCAGCCCTTCCCGCTCGGGTCCAGGTCCGGCGGGAAGCAACCAGCGGTCAGCGCGGCCAGGCAGACGCCTACGCCAGCGGAGAGACGACGCACGGGTGGGACGCTACCACACCCAGAGGACCCCCGCGGCCACGCCGGCCACGCCCGCGCCGGCGAAGAGCCCGGCGGACCAGGACGCCTCCAGCACCGCGCGCTCCTGCAGCCGCTGCGCCGGCGTGAACTGCTCCTCCCGGACCGCCTCTTCGTGGCTCGCGGCGGACTTGAGCTGCAGCGCCACGCCCGCGATCAGCGCGCCCGCGCCGAGCGCGGTGGCGATGGAGGCGGCGACCGTGCGCCCCAGCGGCCGGTGCTCTACCGCCACCGCCCCGAGCCCGAGCGCCTGCTCCGGCACCGCCTCGAACGCGAGCGGCGCGCGCTCGCTCCCGAGCGCCGCGAGCGCGCGCCCGTCCGCGCGGCGGGCCTCGGCGTACCACTCCACCTTCTGCCCTTCGCGCGCGAGCGAGAGCACCGCCACGCCCTCCTCGAGCGTGGCGGGGGACTCCTTCCACACGCCCCCCGTCTCGGCGCGGGTGATCAGCACCACGGTGGCCACCTGCGCCCAGGGATCGACGAGGCGGGCTCGCGCCTGGCCGGGCGGAGCGGGGAGCGCCTCGAGCGCGGCGAAGTCCGGCGGATAGAGCCGGCGCTTGGCGGTGTCGAAGGCCTCGCGGATCTTCGGGGACACGCTGCGCGGCAGCTCGAAGGCGGGCTCCTGCGCGAGCAGGTCGGAGAAGGTGGCCTCGGCCTCCGCCCGCTGCCCCTCCGCCACCTGGCAGCGCGCGAGCAGGTCCAGGATCTCCCGCTTCTCCGCGGCGTCGTTGGTGGGGACCTGCCGGGCGATCCGCAGCTGCTCGAGCGCCTCGGCGAAGCGCAGGGCCTCGTAGTGCTTGCGCGCCTCGTCCAGGTACGGATTACCCCAGGCGGTGACGCCCCACGCGCACGCCACAAGGACCCACAGCCCCGCCTTCCGCAGATTCACGAATCCCCTTCACCGAGGGTGAGCGGGTATTCTTTGGCCCACTTCTGCTCTAATTCAAGCACCGGTTCCGCAGTCGACCCGCCGTCGGATTGCACGTCCAGCTTGACCGCCCCTCCACGAAGAATCCTCTTGGTCGATGACGACGCGCTGTTCCTCCGGGTGGTGGAGGACCAGCTCAAGGCGGTGGGGATCGCCACGGTCTGCGTGCGCGAGCCCACGCGCGTGGTTCACGTGGCGATGAGCTTCGAGCCCCACCTGATCCTGGTGGACCGGAACATGCCCGTGCTCACCGGCGCGGAGGTGGTCCGCTCGCTCCGCGCCTTCAGCCAGACCGCGAACATCCCGGTGGCCTTCCTGATGGGGGACGATCGCGAGAGCGAGACCCTCAAGGCGCTGCGGGCGGGCGCGGTGGACGTGCTCAACAAGCCCTACGCCCCCGAGCACACCGCGCGGATCCAGAGGCTGCTGGAGGAGTACGCGGACTACCAGCCGCCCAACCTGCCCTTGACGGACGACGTCCTGCTCGCCGCCGTGGTGGCCTACAACCACCGGGGCGAGCGCTCCGGCACCCTCGTGCTCAACCCTGGCACCCCATTCGAAGGGCGCGCCCGCTTCGAGAAGGGCGAGCTGACCGGCGCCGAGTACGGGCCGCTGGTGGACCGGGACGCCCTGCGCGAGATGCTCTGGTTCGAGGACGGGAGCTGGCGCTTCGAGCCGCCGGACGCCCCGGCCGCCAGCCGCCCCCCGCCGATCGACAACCCGCGCACCCCCTTCCCGCGCCCACCCCGCACCCCCGCCCCCACGCTCCCCGCGCGCCCCTCGGTGGAGTTCCAGCCGCGCCTGCTCTTCGTGGATGACGACCCGGAGATCTGCAAGCTCTTCCAGATCCACCTCAAGCGCGGGGGGTTCGAAGTGGAGGTGGCGGAGGACGGCGAGAAGGGACGCGCGGCGGCGCTCGCGAAGCCGCCGGATCTGATCCTCGCGGACCTGAACATGCCCCGGCTGGACGGCTGGGGGATGCTGCGGCTGCTCAAGACGGACCACCACACCCGCGAGGTGCCGGTGGTCTTCCTCTCCGCCCACGACGACTACCGGGAGACGCTCAAGGCGGCCCGCTGCGGCGCCCACGACTACCTGCCCAAGATGGTCCGGCCGGAGAACGTGGTGCAGCGCGCGCTCTGGATGGTGGCCCCGAAGATCGCCGCGCACGGGGAGCTGATCCGCGGCCGCTCCCTGACCTTCGACACCCACCTGGTGGGGCTGCAGTGGCTCCTGCGGACCCTGGCGCTGCACGGGCTGTCCGGAGAGATCTGCCTCGAGGACGAGTGGGGGCGCCACTCGCTCTGGCTCAAGGACGGCCAGCCCACGGACGCCAAGAGCACCAGCGCCACGCGCAATGTCTCGGGCATCGGCGCGGTGGCCACGCTGCTGGTCTCCCGCTGTCCGCGCGGCCGCTTCACCGCGGGCGTCCCCACCCAGCCCTCGCGCATCCCGATGACCGTGGACGCGCTGCTGCGCCGCTGCTGTGACACGCTCAACCAGCTGGAGTCCCGCGTCACTGGCGCGCGGCTGGGCGCCGCCGGGGAGTTCTTCGTGGACGAGGAGCTCTACGCCCTCTTCCGCCGGGTGGGGAGCGAGCGGGACCGCGAGCTGGCGCGCGCCATCTGCGAGGAGAAGCTCAACCCCTCCGAGGCCGCCGCGCGCCTCCAGCTGCCGCTCGAGCAGGTGCAGGAGAGCCTGCGGGAGCTCTTGCGGCGCAACGTGATCTCGTTCGCCAGCGAGAGCGCGTCATGAGCGAGCCTGGGCGCCTGCTGCTGGTGGACGAGGACAAGGAGCACGCGGCCCGGGTCGCCAGCGCGCTCAACCGCAGCGGCTTCTTCTGCCGCTTCGTCTCGGACCGGAAGAAGGCGCTGGCCGGCCTGCGGCAGCTGACGCCGTCCCTGCTGCTGCTCCGGGCGGAGCTGCGCTCCGAGACGACCTCGGAGCTGCTCACCGCGCTCGGCGCCGAGGTGGCCCAGAGCCACCAGCCGATCGTCCTGCTCTGCAAGGACACCTCCGAGGCGCGCTTCGCCTCCAACCTGCGCTCGGGGATCGTGGGGCTGCTCCCGCTGCCGTTCGATCCTGGCGCCCACGTCCGGGCGCTCGAGGAGCTTCTGGCGGAGCTGCCCCGGCGGAGCGGGATCCTCGTGGGCCGCGGCAGCTCCGCCGAGCTGGTGGCGCTGGTGGAGCACCTGCGGCGCACGCAGCGCTCGGGCGCCCTGCGGATCGACCCGCGCGGCCTCAACGAAGGCGAGGCCCTCTTCGCCCGCGGCGTGCTCAAGCGCGCCCTCCACAAGAGCTACAAGGACACCGAGGCCCTGGCGAAGATGGTGTCCGTCCCCAGCGCCTCGTACTCCTTCGCGGAGGTGGGGGACGAGCAGAGCGGCGGCGGCGTGGTGATCCCCGTGGAGGACCTGACGGTGGGCGAAGAGGTCTACGTGGTGGACGACACGGCCCCTTCGGACGGCGGCTTCGAGATCCCGCTGCAGCCCGCGCCCGGGGATGAGCCGCTCGTCCCGGTGGGCACCCCCACCCCTCCGCCGCCGCAGCGCGAGGGGCCCGCCACCCCGCTGCTGCTGGTGGACGACGATGAGACCCTCTGCAAGATGTTCACGCTGCTCTTCCAGAAGCACGGCTTCCAGGTCACCACCGCCAGTGACGGCGTGGAGGGCTACGAGCGCGCGCTGACCGGCGAGTACGCCGCCATCGTCGCGGACCTGAACATGCCGCGGATGGACGGCTGGGGGATGCTCCGGCTGCTGCGGGACGACTTCCGCACCCGCGAGCTCCCCGTGGCCTTCCTCTCCTGCCACGACGACTACCGGGACTCGCTGCGCGCCTTCGACGCCGGCGCCCAGGCCTACTACTCCAAGTCCACGCGGCTCGATTCGCTCGCCAAGCAGGTGGGGGAGCTGCTCGAGCCGCGCGAGAGCTTCCGCCGCGCGCTCGCCACCGCCAGCGGCGCGCTCCCGCTGAATTTGGGGATGCTGGGCCCGCAGTGGTGCCTGCGCGAGCTGCTCAAGGCGCGCCGCAGCGGCCGGCTCTCCGCCAAGGACGGCTGGGCCCGCTACGAGCTCTTCCTGCAGGACGGCCAGCCGGTCCACGCCAGCGCGGTCTCCGGGAAGCACAGCGCGGACGGGGAGAAGGCCTTCAACGCCTTCGTGGCCTCGCGCGGCGCAGCCGGGACCTTCGAGCCGGGAGACGGCGCGGCCACCGCGTCGCTGATCGCGCCGCTGGAGACGCTGCTGCGCCAAGCCGCGGAGACGCTCAACGCCAACGAGGCCCGGCTCAAGGAGAACCTGCTCGTCCGCGCCACGGGCATCCGCGTGAACCCGGAGCTCTACTCCCTGTACACCCAGGTGGGCCCCAAGCAGTGGCTGGAGGCGGCGCGCCTGCTCTGCGAGGAGAAGCTGGCTCCTCGCGAGGTCCTCTCCCGCGTGGAGATCTCTCCCATCGACGTGGAGGAGACCCTGCGGGACCTGGTGCGGCGAGGCGTGGTCAGCCTCACCGCCTGATGCTCACCGTTGCGCTCGCCTCAGATGGCGCGGCGCTGGGTGGCGTACGCCTCGATCCCCATCTGGGGCGGGGCGGTGATCTGGTACAGCGGGCACTTGACGCAGGTGAAGCTCTGCCAGCCACGCTTGACCGCCTCGTCGAGGCAGTTGTCGTAGTGGTTGCAGTTCAGGTTCCGGTGCGTCTCGACACCCGCCCTCTTGGGCCCGGCCTCCGGGTTGATGGTCTGCGGCAGATCCGTCGGACACGGCTTCAGGTTCGCAAAGCTCTCCACGGTTCTTCCTCTCCCCCCGCGCTCGGTATTTCCAAAAAACGCGGTCCTTCAAACCGCGACTTGATGAACGGATCGCCCGCTTCCCCCGAGAGCGAACGGGACTCGGGACAGTCCCGCCGACGTGACGCAACCGGTCAACTATGGCGATCCAACGCTTCAGGTACCCCCTCGGCCTCTCTCGCCCTGCAACCTGCCTGGCGGGAGAAAGCGAACGTGGGTTTAGGATCGGCGGCCCGAAGTTGTCAAACGCACCTCCCGATTGGACCGCCGTCAAGGAGACACGATTGAAGCCACGCCGGCCGGTCCAAGCCCTCCTCGCCCTCGCCGTCTGCGTGTGCGCAGGGGCCCGGGCGCAATCCGGCGCGCTGCTCGAGGCGGTCCGGGTCCGCCGCCCCAACGCCCTCTCGCTCGCCCGCGAGGAGCTGGACGCGTGCACCTCCACCAAGTGCTCCCGTCAGAGGGAGCTGGGGCTCCTGGCCGGGGTCCTGGCCCTCTCCGAAGGGGACGCCCCGCTCGCCCGCGAGCTGCTGGAGCAGCAGCCCGCCCCGGCCAAGCTGGAGCCCTTCCACGCCTTCTACCTGGGCCAGGCGGACTTCTACGTCCGGGACTACGCCGCCGCCGCCACCTCGTTCCAGCGCGCCCAGAAAGATGCGCCGCCATGGCTGCTGGAAGATGCCAAGGCACGTGAGGCGGAGTCCTACCTGGCCGCCGGGCAGTTCGCGAAGGCGGGGCCGCTGCTGGAGGCGGCGGCGAAGGCGCACGGGACGCCGGAGCTCACCTTCCAGCGGGCGGCGGTCCGACGCGGGCTGAAGAACGTGGACGGCGAGGTCGCGGATCTGCGGACGCTCGCCACGCGGTTCCCGGCGCACCCGTACGGGGTCCAGGCGCTGGAGCTGCTGGGGAAGCTGCGGCCGGCGGCGCTCAAGTTCTCCCTGGACGAGCGGCTCTCCCGCGCCCGGGAGCTCTCGGACTCGGATCCGGAGGCGGCGCTCGGCGAGCTGGCGCTGGCAGAGAAGGAGAAGCTGGCCGGCTCACCCGCCGCCAAGGCGCGGCTCGCGTTGGTGCGCGCGCAGGTGCTCTACGCCAAGGGGCAGACGGCTGACGCGACCGCGCAGGTGGAGCTGGCGCGCGCCGGCCCCGCCTCCATTGCCGCGGACGCCACGCTGTTGCGGGCGCGCCAGCTGATGAAGGCGAACGATCACGCCGCGGCCCGCGGGGTGCTCTCGGAGATTGATCAGAAGTGGCCCAAGGAGGGCGCCGCGGACGACGCCGGCTTCCTCGTGGGCTGGATTGATCTGCAGGACGGCCGCTTCGAGGACGCGGTCACCGCCTTCACCGTCTTCGAGCACCGCCACCCGCGCTCGCGCAAGCGCGACGAGGCCTTCTGGTACCGCTCGCTGGCGGAGGTGCGGCTGAACCGGCTGGCGGACGCCCGGGGCACGCTGCGCGCCCTGCTTGCCCGCTTCCCGCGCACGCAGCTGGTGGTGCAGGCGCAGTACTGGATCGCCCGCTGCGCGCAGCTGCAGGGCTCCAGCCTGGAGGCGGCGCAGGGCTACCGCCAGCTGATCCCGCTCTACCCGGGCAGCTTCTACGCCGCGCTCGCCGCCGAGCGGCTGCGCGAGCTCAAGGAGGAGCCGCCGCCCGGCTTCCCCGCCCCGCCCCGCGCGCTCAAGGCGGACGCGCCCCCGGAGCTGGCGCTCGCCCACGCGCTCTCCGAGGCCGGCCTGCTCAAGGACGCGGGCCAGGAGGTGGGCTGGCAGATCTCCCACGTCCGCTCCGCCGATAAGGCGCTGCGCTTCGGCCACGCGCTGGCCGCGCTCGGCGAGTACGGGGCCGCGCACACCCTGGCCGCGCGGGCGCTCTGGGGCGCGGCCTACGGCTCCAAGGAGCCCGAGGCGCTCGCGCTCTTCTACCCGCGCGCCTTCCAGAACAGCGTGGAGGTGAACGCGAAGAAGGAGGCGCTGGACCCGTACTTCGTCTGGGCGATCATGCGGCGAGAGAGCGGCTACCGCTCGGAGGTCCTCTCCGCCGCCAACGCGCGCGGGCTGATGCAGCTGATCCCGCCCACCGCCGAGGCGATCGCCAAGGCGGTGTCGCTGCCCATCCCCAACGCGGACGAGCTCTTCTCCCCGGACCTCAACATCAAGATGGGGGCCTGGTACCTCGCGAAGCTGCTGCAGCGCTTCGGCCACCCTGCCCTGGTCGCCGCCGCGTACAACGCCGGTCCGCCCGCCGCGGTCCGATGGGTGAAGGAGAAGGGGGATCTGCCGCTGGATCTCTTCGTGGAGGTGATCCCTTTCAAGGAGACCCGCGGCTACGTGAAGCAGGTGGTGGCGGACTACCTGACCTACCACGCGCTCTACGGCGGCGGCGGGACCCAGCCAAGGCTGACGCTCTCGATCCCCGCGCCGTCGGACGCGGGGGTGAACTTCTAGCCCGGATCGGTCACCGAGGGTGACGCGAGGCGCGGAGCGTGCGTGAGCGCGCCCTGCGGGCAGTGATGCGGCGAGCGCGGCACGCCGCCGCCACAGTTTGGACAGACTCCGGCCGTTCCCCTGGTCGGAGTAGTG
>JBGATB010000073.1:0-41465 GCA_044229415.1 Myxococcaceae bacterium
GCAGCCGCCGCGGCCGGGCCGGATGACAGCGGCAGCGTCCACTTGTTCGGGGACTCCATGGACGGTCCGCCGCCCAGGTAGGCGCGAGCCGTCACCTCGGTCCCGCCGTAGCGCTGGCTGACGGTCGCCGCCGGGTCGAGTCCGCTGGGGTCCACGTAGCGCAGCGGATTGTTCAGGACGTACGCGTACGCATTGAACGCCTGGCTCGCGGTGCCGTCGGCGATGAGCGGGTCCGGGGTCAAGAAGCGACCGAGCCGCGCGTCGTACATCCGCCCGCGCATGTTGATCAGCCCCAGCTCTTCGTCCTGCTCGTGGCCGGTGAAGCCGCTGCGGGTCCCGCTGTAGGCCCCGGCGTAGACCTGCCGCAAGTCCTGGGCTGTGCGGCGTTCGCCGAACGGCTCGTGCTTCATCCGCTCGAGCACGACGCCCGCCGCGTCCAGGGTGACGTCAGGCGTCCCGTATCGGTCCGCGGCGATGTAGCGGACCTCCCGGCCCACCACGCCCTCCTTCAGCTCCAGCTCCGCGATGACGCCCTGCGGACCGTTCACCCGGTAGAGGTGGCGCACGTCGCTGCCCAGGGTCCGCCGCTGGTAGAGGCCGCCGACGTAGACCACCTCGCCCTGCGCGCTCTGCTTACGCACCCGAGCGCCGGCGGCGTCGTAGTCGAAGCTGGCGACGACTTGCCCCAGCTGACCGGTGGGGCCGCGGCGGATGACGTCCGGGAGGTTGAAGGAGTTGTAGTCGAGCGTCTCGGTGACGCCGGAGGTCTGGTTGATGCGCCGCGTCTGGTTGCCCTGCGCGTCGTAGCGGTAGCTGAGCGCCTCGCCTCCAACGGTGGCTTCGCTCACGGCATGCGGCGGCGCCGTGACCCCGGTCTCGTCGTAGACGTAGCCGGCGGAGGGGCTTCCGCCGGTGCCGAGCCGCGAGCTGAGGTTCCCAGAGGCGCTGTAGAAGTACTCGGTCGCGGAAGACTGGCAGTTCTGCAGGACGCTCCACCTGCGCAGCCGGTCCAGGGCGTCGTACTCGAACGCCTCCGAGGCCTTCAGCTGAAGGTCATGGCGCGCCTTCAGGTTGCCGGTCGGCGTGTACTCGTACGCCAGCTGCTGAAGCGGCTTCTGCTGCGCGCGAACGTCGATGAAGCGGAGCTGACCATCCGGGTCATAGCGCTGCACCCGGTCAATCCCGGTCCCCAACCGGTCCGCGGTGAGCTGACCCCGGCCGTTGAAGTCATAGCCGGTCCAGAGAGAGGTCTGACTGGCAACGTCCCGGATGTTCCAGAGCGCGCCGAGTGGCGTGTAGCCGTACTCGACCGCGAAGCCCCTGCCGTCCTTCGTCCCCGGGTAGGTGAGGACGGCTGGCCGACCGTACGCGTCGTAGGTCTGGCTGAGCGTGAACGTCGCGCCCTGCAGGGTCCAGTCAGTGGCGGCGGCTCGCCCGAGGGCGTCGTACCGGAACTGCGTCTTCACCGCCCTCGTCGCGTCCGCGGGGGTCCGCGTGGCGGAGGAGACCTTGAAGAGCCCGTTGGCCGCGAGGTCCCACTCCTGGCGCACCGTCTCCTGGAGGACCGCGGCGCTGGTGACCTTGGACTCCGTCACCCGGCCAAGCTCGTCGCGCGTAAAGGTGGTGACGCGACCGCTGCTCTGCCACGCGTCGCTGTTGGCCTCCCACTTCAGCTCGCCAAATCCATTGAAGCGCTGCAGGCCCACGCCGGTGCTCGGGTCGAGGACGCGCTCGAGGCGCCCGAGCCGGTCGTAGCGCAGCTCCATCCGCCTCCCCTGCGGGTCTACGACGGCGGTCCGAAGCCCAAAGGGGCCGTACTCGTAGCGCGTCGTCAGCACCGCCGCGTTCAGGGACTCCCTGCTCTCCTGGAGCCGACCCTGGCTGTCTGCCAGCTGGCGCTTCACCCGGTTCTCTTCGTCCCAGGTGGAGGTGAGGACGCCCTCGGCGGTCGCCTGGAACTCCGAGCGCAGGTAGGTCCCGTCCGCATGCAGTTGCCGGGTGAGGCGGTCCAGGCCGTCGTAGGTGAACGTCTCGTAGCGCGTCGGCTCGGTGGGACGGTGGGGCGCGGAGCGCCTCCAGACGCGCCCCAGCACGTCGTACTCGGTCTCGGTGGAGACCCAGTCTCCGGCAAAGCCGCGGTAGGCGGAGTACGTGACGCGGCCGAGCTCGTCGTAGCGCGCCGTCTGCTCCGGTCCGCCGGCGGTCTTGGTCAGCACGACCGGGAGGACGTTGCCGTCCAACGCGTAGGTGACCTCCTCGGTGGCGCCGTTCGGGGGCAGCGTGCGGCGCGGACGGCCGAAGCCGTCATACTGCAGCCGCGTCTTGACGCCGTTGGCCTCCTCAACCGCTGCAAGGACGCCCAGCCCGGGATGGAAGGCGAAGCGGGCAGCGCGCCGGTCCACTCCTCCCAGCCGGACGCCGCCCTCGGCGGGGTAGACGGCCTCGAGGTCGTCGTACTGGACCCACTCCTTGCGCTCCCCTTCCACCGTCTTCTCCACGACGGAGGTGACCTGTCCGAAGGCGTCGAATCCGAAGCTTCGCTTCAGGTAGAGGGCAGACTCGTGCGGCTGCGGCTGCTCTGCCGCGCGGTCCGGCTCGGTCTCCGTGTACGCGACGTGGCCGGTCCCGTCGTAGGTGACACGCGTCGTCCGGGGGCCGGCGTCGGAACCGTTGGCCGGGCAGGCGGCACCGGTCGCGAGCACGCAGCTCCAGTTGGTGGTCCTCCGCCAGTCGCCGGTCGACAGCCAGCTGGCAGTGTCGAAGGTCCCCACAACTGTTTGGGAGACCGTCTCCTTGAAGGCGCCGCCCGCGCGCAGGCCGCTCGCAGAGGTCGCGCTCTCTCGCTCAATCCCGTTCGCGTCGAGCTTGGTGGTCCGCTCGGTCGAGGAGAGGACGACGCCGCTCTCCTCCACTGCATCCACCCGCAGGCTCGCGTAGCGCTGGTCGTAGTCGAAAGGGGGCGTGCCGTTGGGGACCAGCGTATAGGTCCAGCTCGTCCGCCTGCTGCGAGTGACGCCTGCTGAGACGGGGACCGTCTCCAGCTCCGCCTTGGGCTGGAAGGCCGTGCGGTACGACGTGTTGTCGTACTCGGTGCTCGTCTTGGCCCCGGTCTGCTCGTCGAGGACCGTCCGCTTGGCGAAGCCCAGCCACCCGTGGCCGCGGGTGTCGTGGCGCCCCTCCTCGTAGGTGTGGCTCCAGCTCCGCCGGGGGACGCCCTTCACCTTCAGTTCGAGCTTGCTGACGACCAGCATCGAGTCGGGAGCGGGCCGCAAGGTGGCGTCGCCCGCAAACTTGCTCGGGCCGCCCGCGGCACCGAGGGGCGCGTAGGTGAAGCCGTGGCCGTAGCCAAAGCCCGTCACCCCCGTGAGCAAGTCCACCCGTGATTGACGGCGCGTGAGGAAGAGGTTCAGCCCCTTGCGCGAGGTGAAGTCGAGCAACCCATCTGCGGTGAAGTCACCGACCAGGGACCAGTCGGCGTTGTCGCCCACGTCGATGGGCAGAGACATCAGCTTCGCAGTGGCCAGGTCTTCCTGGCCGAGGAGCACCTGCACCGGACCGTTCGGCGCGTGGAAGACCAGGTCCTGGCGCCCATCTCCATCCACGTCCGCCGCGCTGACCTTGGCGCCTATGAGCGCTCCGCCGTTCCTGAGCGCCGTCATGCGGGGCGCGAAGCCGCGCCCGGTGTTCAGCGAGAGGTCCAGCCGGAGCTTCAGCGTCGCGAGATCTGGTCCGACCGCCACGACGTCCTGCAGGCCGTCCCCGTTGACGTCCACCATCACCAAGCCGGGCCTGAAGACGTCGAGCTGCGCCTTTGGCCAGGCGGCGAAGAAGGGGACGGGCAAGCTCAGGGCCCCACCCGAGGCGCCAAGGTCCTCCCCTCCGACGGCATGAAGGTACTGGGTGTCTCCCTCCGCGTAGCCCACGAGGTACTGCCGGCCGTCTCCATAGAGCTCAATCGCCTGGAGCGTCTGCCCGCTGAGCGTTCCAGCGGGGGATCCCTGGGTGGCGATGGGGATCCGAGTAGGCACGGGCTCGCCCTTCGAGATCTGCATCCCCAACGGCGTGCTTTGAACCCACGCGAAGTCGTTCGTTCGGTCCCCGTTGAAGTCGAGCCAGAAGAAGGCGCGGGAGTCCGGCGGCAGCGCGACCCCGACGATCCCCTGACCTCGCGAATAGGACTTCAGGTATCCGCCCTTGTACGTCCCCACCGGGGCCCAGTAGCCACAGGAGAGCGCTGCGTGGTCCGACTGGCCGGTGCCGCTCCAGTCGACGACGCGAGGCCCGTAGCTGGCGGAGGAGTCTTCGCGCTTCTCGCACTCGCTCCTGTTCTCCGCCCAGACAACGGCCGATTTGGAGACGACGGAGTTGAAAGCTCCGCCCAGGGCGGGGTCCGAAAACACGTAGCGCGACCAGTCCAGTCCGATGTTGTGAGTCTCACCGTCGATCTCAGTCGGGGTGGCCCACTGCGTGCCCGTGAAGAAGTCGAGCGCCAGACGCCCTCGCCCAAGCCCGAATGGCTGGAGGCGCGCGTTCGGGGCGGCGTCCGCCACCATGGCGATCGGCTCGGTGGCGAACTTGTACGTCTCGTCCGTCCAGCTGAACGCGAGCGGCGGCTTGCAGACACTTTGCCCGTCGCACTCGTGGAGCTTCGCGAGCAGGCTGCGCATGCTGGTGCTGCCGTTCTGGTACTCGAAGCGATAGGTCCTCTGGAGCACCTCGTCGGTAAATGCGCCGCCCGCGTTCGGGTCCCTGGGGCCCGGCGCACGCATCTCCACCCGGTCGAGCAGAAACGCGACCGAGACCCTGACGCCGGCGGAGTAGCCCACGGTGGGGTCAATCCGCGGCTTGTAGAAGAAGCGCACCGAGCGCCGGGCCAGCTCCGCCGGGGCCGTCGCGCTCCCCGCGAACGCGGTGTATTCAATCCGCAGCGGCCGAATCCAAGCCTCCGCGGCAGACTTCTCGTACCGCACCTGCATGGAGTTGCCGTAGCGGTCCTCTACGCTGGTCAGCATCCAGCTCATCCGGACCGGTCTGGGCGACGCCTTCACTCCGCCCTGCCCATCCGGTTCGAAGTCGTAGGCGGTGGCGTCGAGCCGGCCTTCGGTCGTCCCGCCGTAGGTAAGGATTCGACCATCCGCGCCGTAGACGCGGAACCTCACCGGTCCGTTCGTCACTGCGTCGTTCCCTTCGGCGAGGATCTTGGCGTACGAGTCAATCTCCGTTCGAAACTCGGACGCATTGGCCGCGAGCCGCACCAGCCGCTGGCCGTCGAGGCAGTAGAGGCCTCCCTCGTGAGAGACTGGCCGCACCGCCTTCTCTCGCGCCAGCGTCGGAGCGCAGTGGGAGATCTGCGAGAGGCCCGCGAGGCTGAAGCCGACGCCCAGCGGCCCGCCACCCGCGCGGCTGGAGTACGAGACCGAAAGTTGCGGCTCGATCCCCGCGCGCCCCTTAGGCGTCCAGAGCGGGATGGAGACTTGCGCCGCGCCGTCTGAAGAGACTTGGATGGTGCGCCCCACGCTCAGCGGGGCGACCTGTCCAGGGGCATTCGTGGGGAGGATGGCGTCGGCCGGCACGTCCAGGCGTGTAGGCGATGCCGCCAGGTCCGCCGCGTTTGGCACGGGCTCGAGCTCTTCCTGCACCCGCTGACAGCCGAAGAGCTGGCTCGTGTACGAAGTGAACACCAGCACCGCGACGAGGCCGCGGGTGACGCTAAAGCCATTGGCATGCGTGGTCATGGTCGGTTCCTGTCTGAAGTTTGAGGGGGCTCAGGGCGTGCAGGCCTGCAGGCACACGTCGCCCTCGTCGAACTTCTCGTCGCAGTTGTCGTCGAGCCCGTTGCAGACCTCGGCGGGGGCGACGCAGGTGCTCCAGCCCTGCGGCGTGCACTGCCGACGGGAGCCACTGCAGACGCTCGCGCCCTGACAGATCTCGACGACCGAGCCAGGCACCTGGGATCCGGCGGCGTTGTCCACGACGCCGTCTCCATCGTCATCGCAGCTGTTGCAGCCCTCCGGGCCAAGCGCCGCGGGGCGGCAGGCGCCCAAGCCGCCGTCCGCGAAGCAGGGCCGCGTGCCGCCATCGCCGCACCCCGGGCAGGGGGCGCTGCTCGTCGCGGCGTAGTCGCACGCGCCGAAGCTCCCGTTCACGCAGCGCCGAACGCCGCCGCAGCTCCCCGGCAGCGAGCACTGCGCCGGGGCAACTCCCTCATCGACCGTACCGTTGGCGTTGTCGTCGCAGCCGTTGCACAGCTCGGCAGCCAGTGGCGTCGCCGGCTGGCAGGCGCCCGGCGTCCCTCTGGAGCCGCAGACGGCAAAGCCTCCCGCACCGCACGCCGAGCAGGAGACGCGGTAGCCGGTCGTGTCGCAGACGCGCAGTCCGCGATCGCAGACGGTCTTGCCGGCGCAGCCGCTGGGCACGTTGCACTGCTCGCTCACGAAGCCGGCGCACGGGTCAGGGCAGCCCGGGCAGACGACCTGCGCGAAGACCCCCTCCGTGGGGATCAAGACCAGAGTGGCCGCGGCACACGCGAGGAAAACGACGCGGAATGGCGAGCGAGGGACGCTCGAGGACATGAAGGCTCCGAATGGGCTGACGGCGAGAGCGCCGCGGCGCCCTGCTCAGCAACGACTGCGCCAGTCCCCATCCGCTCTGGTCCCGGCGCGTGGGGAGTACCTGGCGCGAGACAACCATCCAGCATTTGGGATGGGAGGCGGCTGAGTGCGACCACACGGCGCGACGCGCAGCGCCACTCTTCCGCGCTCACGCTGGCGAGCGTCGATCTTTGGTGTCGAAGAATGTCGAAAGATGTCGACGTTGACGAAAGAGGCGCTTGGCCCATCCTGCCTGCGCGCACCGGCACTCCGCAGCGCACTCCCCTTCATGGGTCTCTACGAGGGCCAGTCGCGGTGCCGTCCCTCGACTACGCGCCTGCGGCGCTACGCTCGGGAAGAACGGGGGTGGAGAGCACGGGCGCCCCTCGACTGGAGTATCAGCGCGTCCTGGACAGCGTCCGCTCGAACGCCTGGCGCCGGTTGCGGCTGAGCTTCACCCGCGTGCCGTCCTTGAGCACCACGATCGCATCGCCGCGCAGGTGCGGGTGGAGCTCCTTCACCCGGTCCACGTTGACGATCGCCGAACGGTGGACCCGGACGAACTGCCGCGGGTCCAGCTTCCGCTCCAGCTCGTTGAGCGACTCTCGCACGAGGTGCGACCTCGCGCCCACGTGCAGCGAGGCGTAGTAGTCCGCCGCCTCAATCCAGTCGATCTCCGCGCAGGCCACCACCTCCAGGTGGCCGCGGTCTCTGAAGACCAACCGCGGCGCGGAGGCGGCGGCGCGCAGCGAGTCCACCAGCGGTGCGAGCCCGGCGCTGGCCCCGCGCAGCGCGTGCTCCACCGCCGCGTGGAAGCGCCGATCGCTGAAGGGCTTGAGCAGGTAGTCCACCGCGTGGACCTCGAAGGCGCGCAGCGCGAACTCGTCGTGCGCGGTGATGAAGATGACCGCGGGCGGGACCGCGTCCCCCAGCTCCCGCAGCACGCCGAAGCCGTCCAGCTCCGGCATCTGGATGTCCAGGAAGAGCAGGGCGGGCGCGAGCGCGCGGACCTGGCCGGGGACCTCCGGCCCGGCGCCTTCGCCCACCAGCTCCACCTGCGGGTGGCGCTGAAGGAGCCGCCGCACCGTCTCCCGGGCCAGCGGCTCGTCGTCCGCCACGTACGCGCGCACGCGCTCGCTCACCGCGCGGCCTCCCGCCAGGGCAGCAGCACCGTGGCGCGCACGCCGCCCTCCGCGTTCTCCAGCGTCAGCGCCTGCTGGTCTCCATAGAGGTGGCGCAGCCGCTCCTGCGTGTTGCGCAGGCCAATGCCTTCTGCGCGTCCCTCCAGCGCGGGGCCGCTGTTGAAGACCTCCAGCCGGAAGCGGTCCTCCTCCCGCTCGGCGCGGATCCGCACCAGCCCGGCGCCGGCCGACCGGGCGATCCCGTGGCGAACGGCGTTCTCCACCAGCGGCTGCAGCAGCAATGACGGCACATAGGCCGCTCGCGCCGCGGCGGCGACCTCGAAGCTGACTTGGAGCCGGTCCGCGAAGCGCACCTGCTCGATGTCCAGGTAGCGCTCGAGGAAGTCGAGCTCGTCCTGCAGCGGCACCTCCTGGCGCTTGGCGTGATCCAGCGCGTGGCGCAAGAGCTCGGAGAGGCCGGCGATCATCTCCACCGCTTCATCGCTGCGCTGCTGCCGCACCAGCCCGCCGATCGCGTGCAGCGTGTTGAACAGGAAGTGCGGCTGCAGCTGGGCGCGCAGCGCGTCCAGCCGGGCCTCGGTCACCGAGGCGGTCAGCTTCGCCGCCTCCAGCTCCCGCCGCCGGAACCGCCGGTAGTACGAGGCCGCGTGCACCGCGCCCACGGTGGCGAGGTAGGCGATGAAGTCCGAGTGGAAGCGCGCCACCGTGATCCCCACGAAGGCCGGCCAGAACGCCGCAGGGGTGCGCTCCTCGTAGGTGCGCAGCACCATGGTGATCGCGATGTACCCGGCCAGGTGCCCCACCGTGAGCAGCGAGCCGGCCGCCAGGTGCACCGCCGCAGCGCGTCCGGTGAGCGGCGCCAGCGGGAAGCGGGCGCAGAGCCAGGCGATGAGCGGCGTGGCCACCGCCCAGAGCTCCCACACCAGCAGGTGGCTGCCGAAGAGCCGCGGGAACGAGTGGTCGTGATCCCACATGCTCACGTAGCTCTCGCTGGCGAAGAGCAGCGCGAAGCACGCCCAGAACACGCCCGCCACCGCGAGCAGCCGCTTTTGGCTGATCCCTTCCATTCCGAAGGCCCAAAGCGTACCGGCACGCTCGGCGCGCCGGCAAAGCGCTTTCCGCGAGCGCGACTTCTCGGGCCGCCGGAGGGCGAAGGTGGGGTACAAACCTCCTCGTTCGCTCCCATGACGCTCGCGCCCACGCTCTACAACTTCCAGCTCTCGCTCAACCAGGTGGACGCCGGCCTGGGGCCGCAGGAGCTCACCCTCAAGGTCGCCCGGCACCCGTCGGAGACCATGGCCCGGCTCTGGCTGCGCGTCTTCGCCTACTGCTGGCAGTGGGAGGAGCGGCTGGAGTTTGGGCCGGGCCTCTCCGACCCGGACACCCCGGACCTGCTCGCCACCGACTACACCGGCGTGGTCACCAAGTGGATCCGCGTGGGCAAGGCGGATCCGGTCAAGGTCCAGCGGGCGGTGGATCAGAACGCGCGCGGCAAGGTGGTGGTCCTCTTCGAGTCCGAGGAACGCCTGCGCGCCTTCAAGGAAGAGGCAGAGCAGGCCAAGGCGGCCCGCGTGGCGAAGGCGGAGCTCGCCGCGGCGCCGCACGCGCTGATCGCCGAGCTCGCCCGCAACGAGGAGCGCCGGGTCAAGGTCTCGGTGACGTTCGTGGGCGACCACTTCTACGTGGAGCACGGCGGAGCCAACCTGGACGGACCGCTGACCCGGCTCTAGAACGAAAGGCATGTCCAACTCCGCCCACCCTGACCGCGCCGCGCTCGTCGCGCGCGAGCTCTCCCTCCCCGCAGCCGGCGTCGCCCGTACCCTGGAGCTGCTCGACGGCGGCGCGACCGTGCCGTTCATCGCCCGCTACCGGAAGGAGGTCACCGGCGGCCTGGATGATCTGGCCATCCAGAAGATCCACGACCACGCCGCCCGCGTGGACACCCGCGAGGCGCGGCGCGCCAGCATCCTCGAGTCCCTGCGCGAGCAGAAGGTGCTCACCCCGGCGCTGGAGAAGGCCGTGCTCGGCGCGGCCACGCTCACCGAGCTGGAAGATCTCTACCTCCCCTACAAGCCCAAGCGCCGCACCCGCGCCCAGACCGCCCGCGAGCGCGGGCTGGCGCCGCTGGCGGAGCAGATCCTCGCCCAGGCCCCGAGCGCGCTCGGCCGCGAGGCGTTGGGCAAGCCGCTCATCGACCCGGGCAAGGAGCTGCCGGACCTGGACGCGGTGTTCCAGGGCGCCCGGGACATCGTCGCGGAGAGCGTGGCCGAGCGCGCCGAGCTGCGCGCCTCGCTGCGGCGCCTCTTCGAGACGAAGGGTGAGCTGACGGTCGAAGTCGCGCGCGGCAAGTCCGAGGCGCCCGAGCTGGCCAAGTACCGCGACCACGTGGGGCGCCGCGAGAAGGCCTCGGCCGCGCCCTCGCACCGGCTGCTCGCCGCCGAGCGCGGGGAGGAGGAGGGTGTGCTCAAGGTCCGGGTGGAGGTGGCCCGGGAGGAGGCGCTCGCCACGGTGCGCGCGGCGGTGGTGAAGAAGGGCGCGGCGCCGGTGCTGGCGCAGGAGCTCTCCCTCGCCCTGGAGGAGGCGGTGGACCGGCTGCTGCTCCCGTCGTTGGAGAGCGAGCTGCGGCGCAAGCTCAAGGACCGCGCGGACGAAGAGGCCATCCGCGTCTTCGCGCAGAACCTGGAGGCGCTGCTCTTGGCCGCGCCGCTCGGCGCGGTGAGCGTGCTCGCCGTGGATCCCGGCCTGCGCACAGGCTGCAAGCTGGCGGTGCTCTCGGCGGAGGGCGCGGTGAAGGCCCAGGCCACCATCTACCCGCACACGGGCCAGGAGGCGGCCGCGGCGGCCGCGCTGCTGGCGCTGGTGCGCGAGCACAAGCCGGCGGCGATCGCCATCGGCAACGGGACCGCTGGGCGCGAGACGGAAGCCTTCGTGCGCAAGCTCACCGCCTCCGGCGCGCTGCCGGCCAGCATCAAGGTGGTGATGGTGAGCGAGGCCGGGGCCTCCGTGTACTCCGCATCCGAGCTGGCCCGGGAGGAGCTGCCGGAGCTGGACGTCTCCCTGCGCGGCGCGGTCTCCATCGGCCGGCGGCTGCAGGACCCGCTCGCGGAGTTGGTGAAGATCGACCCCAAGAGCATCGGCGTGGGGCAGTACCAGCATGACGTGGATCAACCGGCGCTCGCCGCCGCGCTGGACCGGGTGGTGGAGGCGGCGGTGAACCGGGTGGGCGTGGATCTCAACACCGCCTCGCCCACGCTGCTGCGCTACGTGGCGGGGCTGGGGCCGGCGCTGGCCAAGGCGATCGTCGCCCACCGCGCCGAGCACGGGCCGTTCAAGACGCGCGCGCAGGTGAAGCAGGTGCCGAGGCTGGGCGGGAAGGCCTTCGAGCAGTGCGCCGGCTTCCTGCGGGTGCGCGGCGGCCCCGAGCCGCTGGACGCCAGCGCCGTCCACCCCGAGCGCTACGCGGTGGTGGAGAAGATGGCGAAGGAGCTGCAGGTCCCCAAGGGCGAGCTGGTGGGCAACGCGGCGCTGGCCGCGAAGATCGAGCCGCGCCGCTACGTGGATGACGCCGCCGGGCTGGGGCTGCCCACGCTGCAGGACATCGTGGCCGAGCTGAAGAAGCCCGGCAGAGATCCGCGCGAGGAGTTCAAGGAGGTGGGCTTCGACGCGCAGGTGACCGAGCTGGCGCACGTGAAGGAGGGGATGGTCCTCAACGGCGTGGTCACCAACGTGGCCGCGTTCGGCGCCTTCGTGGACGTGGGGGTGCACCAGGACGGGCTGGTCCACGTGAGCGAGCTGGCGCACCGCTTCGTGAAGGACCCCGCGGAGGTGGTGAAGGTGGGGGACCGCGTCAAGGTGAAGGTGCTCTCGGTGGACCTGCCTCGAAAGCGGATGGGCCTGTCCGTCAAGGCGCTCCAGCCCGCGCCCGCGGTTCCGGGCCACCCCGGGCGCGGCGCCCAGGAGCCGTTCAACCGCCCCCGGCAGCGCTGAGGCGTTACCTGGCCGAAACGTCCGGGGCCTCGCGCATTACCGATCCGTAAAGGCGTACCCCTGGGTGGATGGACGTCCACCTGCGGCGGCGCGCGCCACCGCGCTGGAAAAGCGAGCGAAAGCTGGAAAAGGGCTCGCCGCAGCGCTGCTCCCGTCATCGGCATGTCGCTTGAACGACGGCGGGGTGGACCCGAAGCCCGAGGGCCCACCTGAGGGAGCGTCCATGTACTACGAATGCAATGAGTGCCAGGTCGTGCTGCACGGGGATCGACCGCCCGTTGTCTGTCCCAACTGTGGCCTCGCCGGAGTCCTCTACAGTCCGGTGGACGACGCCACCGTCGCCGAGCACCTCGCCGAGGGCGACGAGACGATCGAGCTCGAGCTGGAGTTCATCCCGGACGACGGGCCCATCCGCCCGCGCGCTGGCCGGTGAAGAAACCCCTCCGAACGACAGGAGCTGCGATGGAGCAGCCAGGCGGTCAGATCCAGGTCGGGTTGTCGGGCAAGACGGTGGCGGTGCGGATCCTCGGACGGGCCACGCACCTGCACGCCCAGCGCCTGCGCGAGTTCTCCTTCGAGATGATCTCCCGCGGGTACCGGGGCTTCGAGGTGGATCTCGGCCGCTGCACGTACATGGACAGCACCTTCCTGGGGGTGCTCGTCGGCATCAGCTTGCAGCTCCAGCGCACCGGAGAGGGCGGCGTCGCCATCTTCAGCATCACCACGCGCAACCTGGAGCTGCTGCGCACGCTCGGCGTGGATCGCTTCTTCCACATCGACGCCCCGGGGACGGGAGAGGCCCGGGTCAATGATCAGCTCTCCGCGCTGCCGGAGAAGGAGGTGTCCAAGACGGACTGGGCAGGGACGGTGCTCGAAGCGCACCAGATCCTCGCCCAGGTGGACGAACGCAATCAGGCACGCTTCAAGGATCTGCTGGAGTTCATGAAGGATGATCTGGAGAAGGCGAAGGTGGCGTCCGCCGGGAGGGGGGACGCCGCCGTGAGCCGGTGGAAGCAATGACGCCCGGGGTCCAGGCGCCGCTCGGACGCGTCCTGCTGGTCGAGGACAGCGAGGACGACTTCCTGCTGATGCGCCGCACCCTGCGCGAGCGCTGCGGCGAGCTGGTGCGCGTGGAGCTGCTCTCGCAGGCGGTGAGCAAGCTCTCCGAAGGCCACTTTGACGTGGCGATCCTGGATCTCTCGCTCCCGGACAGCCGCGGGCTGGACACCTTCACCCGCGTCCACGGAATGGCGCCGGATCTGCCGATCATCGTCCTCACCGGGTTCGATGACGAGGAGCTGGGGCTGCGTACCGTCCAGCGTGGCGCGCAGGACTACCTGGTGAAGGGGGTGGGGCGGGAGGCGCTGCTGCGCTCCCTCCACTACGCGATCGAGCGCAAACACGCGCAGCTCGAGGTGGCCCGCTACGCCCGGGAGCTGCAGGAGCGCAACGAGGAGCTGGAGCGGGACCTGAGCCTGGCGCGGGAGATCCAACAGGACCTGCTGCCGGCCCGCTACCCGTCCTTCCCCGCGGGCGTGCCCGAGGAGCTCAGCGCGCTGCGCTTCCGCCATCTCTACCGCCCCGCCGGACCGGTGGGCGGCGACTTCTTCCAGGTGCTCCCGGTCTCCTCCACGGAAGCCGGCGTCTTCATCTGCGACGTCATGGGCCACGGCGTGCGGGCCGCGCTGGTCACCGCCATGCTGCGCACGCTGCTGGGCGAGCTCGCCTCGTCCGCCGGCGAGCCGGGCGCGCTGCTCACCCAGCTCAACCGCGGGTTGCGGGCGATCCTCGCCGAGTCCCGCGTGGTGCTCTTCGTCTCCGCCTTCTACGGCGTGCTGGACGTGGCGCGGGCGCAGCTGCGCTTCGCCAGCGCCGGCCACCCCTGGCCGCAGCTGGGCAACGCAGGCGCGTGCGGGCCGCTGCGTCCCTCCAGCGCGCGGCGCGATCCCGCGCTCGGGCTCGCAGCGGACGTGGAGTACCCCACCTTCCAGGCTCCGCTCTCCGCCGGGGACCGGCTCCTGCTCTTCACGGACGGGCTCTACGAGGTAGAGGGCCCGGGCGGGGAGATCTACGGCACCGAGCGGCTGCGCCTGGCGCTGCAAGAGCGGCTCGCGCTGCCCGCCGGCCCGCTCTTCGACGGGCTGCTCGAGGAGCTCCAGCGCTTCGGCCGGGGGCGTCCGTTCGCGGATGATCTCTGCCTGGTCTGCGTGGACGTGGAGCGGGTGGGCCTGCGGCGCTGACCTGAAACCTGCCGCGCCCCGCTCAGCCCGAGCGAAGTCGAGGGCCCCCGCCAGGAGGGACCCTCGCCCGTGGGGCCCTCGACTTCGCTCGGGCTGAGCGGAGCCTCAAGTTATTGCCTTGTTAGCGGCTGCAGTCCCCGGTGATGTCCGGCGCCGGGCCGCCCTTCACGGTGTTGCCGGTGAAGACGTTGCCCTTGTCCAGCACCAGCTGGGGATTGCCGCCGCTGCCGCGGTTGCAGACGATCACCCCGCCCATCCCGCCGCTGTTCTGCTTGAACTGGTTGCCGCGCAGGGTGACGCCCTTCTTCCCCACGGCTTCGATGTAGATGGCCGAGCCCGGTCCCCGCTCCGCCTTGTTCCCCTCGAAGACGTTGTCCTCGATCAAGTCGTTGTCCGGCTGCATGTAGTGGAGCGCGCCGCCGCCGCCGAGGTCGTACGTCTTGTTGGCGTTGGGCCACTCGAGGAAGGGGCGCGCGGCGAGCGCGGCGGAGTCGTGCCCGCGCAGCGAGTCCAGCGCGTTGCTGCGGAAGACGTTCTTGCGCACCACCGAGTTGCGCCCGTGGGTGATGCACATGGCGCCGCCGCCGGACATCGACAGCGAGCCCTCCTGGCCGAACCGGTCAATCTCGTGGGTCCGGTTGTTCTCGAAGAGGTTCTCTTCCACGCGCGAGCCGTCCGTGTACATGAGATCGATCGCGCCGCACTTGCCGGAGACCTCGTTGTCCCGCAGGACCGAACGGGTGAGGGTGACCGGCCGCCCCGGGTAGAACGCCCAGATCGCCCCGCGGCTGAACTGGCGCGAACCGTTGTATTGGTTCTTCCGGACCTTCTCGAAGATCATCCGGTCGAACACCGGGTGGCCGTCTCCCACGGACTCGTCCCCGAAGAAGTTGATCCCCCACCAGCCCCACGGGTTGCTCGAAGTGAAGAGCACCTTCGCCGCGTCCGAGCCCTTCACCTCAATCCGGCCGTACACGCGCAGCTCCACGCGCCCCTTCTGGTGGTTCATCACGCTGCGGCCGTCCACGTCCGCTTGGGTGACCTTGGGGTTGCCCACGAAGTCCAGGACCACCCCCGGCTCCACCGTGAGCGTCTTCCCCTTGGGCACCGTCACCACGTTGCTCGCGTCTCCCACCACCCGGTAGCGGGTCCCAGCCGGCAGCCGCCCGCTGAGCGTCCCCTCCACCAGCACCGGCTGCTCCGCCGGCGGCGCCGCCAGCCAGAGCGCGAGGAAGAACAGCCTCACTTGCTCCCCTTGGCGATCGCCATGCTCACCAGCGGGAAGACGACCACGCTCAACAGCAGGATCAGCACGCTGCCGATCATCGGCGCGCTCTCGATCGACGCCCACGGGCCGCCTGTGGTCATCGACCAGACCAAGAAGGCCACCGGGCTGAAGATCCACACCTGCCACCACGGCCGCGGAGTCGTGTCCGTCTTCGGCTTCGCCAGCCAGAGGTAGAAGGGCGTCGCCACCAGGAAGGTGCCCCACACCACCCAGCGCAGCCACTCCGGCGAGTCCTTCATCCCGGAGATGAGCCCAAGGACCGCCAGGTACCCCGCCACGGTCTCCGAGGGCATGTTCTTCACCATCGCCTCGAGGTACCCGTCCTCCGCGTTCACGGCTCGGCTCATGTCGCTCCCTCCCCAACGACCGGTGAAAACCGCGGCGGGAGATTAGGCCCGCCGGGATTCGGCGTTGCAATGGGAAGTCGCGGCGCTTACACCCCTCACCCATGAAGCTCTACTACGTGCCCGGTGCCTGCTCGCTCTCCCCCCACATCGTCCTGCGCGAAGGCGGCTTCGCCTTCAAGCTGGACCGGATTGACGTCAAGGCCGGGAAGAAGACCCAGAGCGGCGGCGAGTACGTGCAGCTCAACCCCAAGGGCTACGTCCCGGCGCTGGAGCTCGATGACGGCACCGTGCTCACCGAGGGCTCGGTGATCGTGCAGTACCTCGCCGACCAGAAGCCGGCCACCCAGCTCGCGCCGCCGGCAGGCACCCTGGAGCGCGTGCGCCTCCAGGAGTGGATGAACTTCATCGCCACCGAGCTCCACAAGGGCTACTCGCCGCTCTACCAGGCGGTGGCGCCCGAGGAGTTCAAGGCCTGGTGGCGGGCGAACAAGGTGGAGCCGCGGCTGGCGTTCCTCGCCAAGAGCCTCGAAGGCAAGCCGTTCCTCATGGGGGACCGCTTCACCGTCGCGGACGCGTACGCGTTCTACGTGTTGCGCGCCTGGCAGAACCAGACGCTCAAGCAGGACCTCTCCAAGTGGAAGGTGCTGCAGGACTACTACGCCCGCCTCGGTGAGCGCCCGTCCGTGCGCGCCGCGCTGGAGGCGGAGGCCGCCCCCGCTCAGTAGACGCTGTACTTCGCGCGCAGCTTCTCATGCTCCTCGGCGTTGCGCGACGGGTGCAGCTTCTTCTGTCCGTCGTGGAGGTAGTACCAGAAGTCGCTCTTCACCGGCCGCAGCGCGGCGAGCAGGGACTCCACGGTGGGTGCGCCAATCGGCCCTGGCGGCAGCCCCTTGCGCGTGCGCGAGTTGTACGGGTCGTTCGGATCTCGCAGCTTCGCCAGGAAGGCCACCCGGTCGTTCCACTCCGGCAGCTCGTAGCGGCTGGTGGCGTCCACCCCGAGCGGGAACTGCTTGTCGATCCGCTTCCAGAGGATGCCCGCCACCAGCGGCCGCTGGGTGGGCAACGGCTCCTCGCGCTCGAGCAAGGACGCCATCACCACCAGCTCGTGCAGGGAGCGTTGGCTCTTGGCGATCTCCGGCTGGTTCGGCGCGTAGAAGCGCTCGGCGAACATGTCCAGCTGCCGCTGGATCAGCCCCGCCAAGTCCAGCGGCGCCGTGGTCACCCGGTAGGTCTCCGGGTAGAGGTAGCCCTCCAGCGTCTTGTCCGGGAGCGGGAAGGGCGCCTTGAAGAGCTCCGGGTGGCTCGCCTTCTGGATGTACTCGCCCGGCTTGATCCACCCCTTCGCCGCCAGCGCCGCGTCCGTGTCCCGCAGGCGCCAGCCTTCGATCATCACGAAGGGCTCGTCCTCCGGGAGCGGCGGCCCCTCCAGCACCGCGGCCAGCTCCGGGATCGTCTGGTGCGGGCTCACCTTGAAGCGCCCCGCCTTCACCTTCAGCCCGGAGTGGCGCCACAGGAAGTAGCGCCACAGCTTCACGTCCTTGATCAGCCCCGCCTCCGCGAGCAGCGGGCCCAGCGCCTTGGCGCTGCTCCCCTTGGCGACGGTGATCTCCACCTCCGGCGCGGGGGCCTCGCTCACCGGGCTGCGCAGCCCGGCCTCCGCCCACGCGTACAGCCCGCCCACCGCCACCACTCCGAGGATCACCAGAACGAGGAGAAGTTTCTTCATGCGAAAGCAGAAGCTACCGCACCCGCGCCCCGCGCCTACCGCTTCTTCACCGGCTTGGCCGGAGCAGGTGCCTTGGTCACCCGAGCAGGCGCCCCGGTCACCCGAGCAGGCGCCCCGGTCACCCCGAGCGAAGTCGAGGGGCGCGCCGCGTCCGGCAGGGGCGGCAGATCCACGTAGTACTTCAGCTTGGGCGCATCCTTGCCGGCGTCGAAGCGGACCCCCAGATAGGAGAGCCGCTTGAGGCCGGCGAGCTTGATGGCGCGCTTGGCGAGCGAGGTGGCCGCCAGCCTCGTGCCGCCGTCGTACCAGCTGGCGGCGAGCGCGGGGGGCACGTCCGAGTAGTCGATCTTGAGCGACGGGGAGAGCTGCTGCTTGCCCTCCTGCCAGCTGATGGAGATGAAGAACGTGGGCTCGCCGGGCACCAGCGAGCGCGGGTGGAGCTGCTGGCAGAGGGCACGCGCCGCCGCGGTCATGCCGAAGCGCTGCATGAGCGCGTCCACCGCCTTCGCCTGCGCCGCGCGCCGAGCCGGCTCCGCGTACTGGCTGAAGTAGAGCTTGTGCTCCACCGGCTTGTCCCGCGTGAAGGCCGCGGCGATGAAGTGGGGCTTGCGCTTGCCCACGGTCTTGGCCACTTCGAGGATGGCCTCCCGCAGCGGGCCCTTCACGCCGCGCCTGTCCAGGAGGTCCCCCACCGGGACCCGCCGGCGGAAGTAGCAGCTCGCTCTGGGCACGAACGCGTTGGTGGGCCCCTTGGACCACTCCACCTTGAGGTAGGCGTGGCGGTGCTCCAGGAGCGTCGCCATCAGCTGGTGCTGCTTGAGCGCGGCGCCGGGCATCGCCAGCGAGCGCAGGACCGTGGCCGCCCGGTCGCTGAACTCCGGCCCTTCGCCGCGGGTCATCACGCCGAACATCACCTCGCCCGGCGCGGCGATCAGCTCGGTGAAGCGATCCAGGTCGGCGCCCAGGATCGCCAGTTGCTCGAGCGGCTGCCGGGTGACCTCGGGCCGGTAGGCCAGGTTGAGCAAGAGGCGGAGGCGCTCGTGGCCGCCGCCGGAGGGCTTACGCATGGCTGGGCACTGTAGCTAAGCGCGCAGCGCCTTGCCGGCCCCCCGCGCGTTCGCGGTCTGCCCGCGCAGCGCCACCTGGCCGTTCACGATCACCGCGGCAATCCCCTTCGGGTACGCGAACGGCTCCACGAAGGTGGCGCCGTCCTGGATGGTCGCCGGGTCGAACACCAGCAGATCCGCGGCCAGACCTTCGGAGATCCGTCCGCGGTCCTTCAGCCCCGCGCGCGAGGCAGGGAAGGCGGAGAGCTTGTGGATCGCCTGGGGGAGGGTGAGGGCGCGGGTCTCCCGGACGTAGCGCGCCAGCACCCGGGGAAAGCTCCCCAGCGCGCGCGGGTGCGGGTGGCCCCGGCGCCCCGGCCCGCTCACCGCGTAGGCGCCGCCGTCGCTGCACGCCATGCCCAGCGGGTGCGCGAGGATCCGCGCCAGGTTCTCCTCGCTCATTGCGAAGCCCACCATCCCCACGTCCCCCTTGCTGCGGGTGAGCAGCCCCACGGTCAGCTCGTACGGATCGGCCCGCAGCTGCGCGGCGTAGCTGCCCAGCCGCTGCCCCTCCGCGCCCCGGTCCGCCGCGCTCGCCACCGAGGACACCATCACGTTGTCCCAGCCGCCCAGCCCCGCCACCTTCTCCAGCGCCGCCGCGCGCAGCTTCCCGGCGGTGGCGCTCGCGGTCAGCCGCGCGAGGAACGCCTCGGTGCCGCCATCGCGGAGCGCGGCGGGGAAGAGGTTGGAGAGCCCGGTCTGGTAGGCCACGTAGGGGTAGCGGTCGAACGCCACGTCCAGCCCGCCCGCGTGCGCCCGCTCGATCAGCTCGAACGCCGCCGGCAGCTTCCCCCAGTTGCGCGGCCCCTGCGTCTTCAGGTGGGAGATCTGCAGCCGGCAGCCGGCGCCCTGCGCCACCGCGATCGCCTCGGAGATCGCCTCCAGCAGCCGGTCATCCTCGTTGCGCAGGTGCGTGGCGTAGACGAGGCCCCGCGCGCGCAGCGGCCGGCAGAGGGCGGTGAGCTCCTGGGTGCTGGCGAAGCTGCCGGGCGTGTATTCGAGGCCGGAGGAGGCGCCGCACGCCCCGTCCGCCAGCGCTTCGCCCACCCGCGCCACCATCTGCGCCAGCTCTGCCTCCGTGGCCGGGCGGTCCGAGTCCCCCACCACCGCGCCGCGCACCGAGCCCAGCCCCACCATGGAGGCCACGTTCACGCTCGGCCCCAGCGCGTCCAGCGCGTCGAAGCACTTGGCCAGGGAAGGGAAGGCGTGCTTGGGGTCGTCCGAGTCCGCGCCGAGCCCCCGGGAGAAGCCGTCCTGGCCCACCACCACCGTGGTGATCCCCTGCCGCAGCACGGACTCCACGGAAGGCTCGTCGAAGATCCGCCCGTCCGCGTGGGAGTGCAGGTCGACGAAGCCGGGCGCCACCGCCAGGCCTCGCGCGTCCAACTCCTCGCGCGCGTCGCCGTCCGGAAGCTTGCCGATGAAGGCGATGCGGCCGCCGAGCACGCCGACGTCCGCGTCCACCCCGGGCGCGCCGCTGCCGTCGAAGACGGTCCCGCCGCGCAGCACCAGGTCGTACTTCTTCCGGCTCGCCCGCTGCACAGAAGGGCCCGCGCAGGCAGTCCCTGCGAGGGCGAGCGCGGACGTGAGCAGCCGGCGGCGGGAGAGCGTCATGCGCGAGCGGTTTAGCAGCTCGCGCCGAACGCGCTACTTGAAGAGGAGGTCGCCGTCGTGGATGCCGGCGATCATCTTCCCGGACGGCGCGAAGACCGCGCCGTAGGTGTTGTCCCCGGCCCCGTAGTCGATGGAGATCAGCTTCACGCCGCTGTTCGGATCCCGGAGGTTGCGGACCACGAACTCGCCATCGCCGTTGCCGTTCTTGTCCACTTCCTTGAAGCAGTCCGCGAGCGTCTGGCCGGGGAAGGTGGACTCGCGGGTGGCGTCGATGATCATCTGCTGCAGCGGCACCGGCACGCGCTCGGGCGAGGTGTACCGGGTCTTCCGCTCCACCGTGACCCCACCCTCGAGCAGCTCGTTGAAGGTGGTGAACTGCTCGGCGACCTTGCGCGCGTCCGCCGTCTCCACCGCGCTGCCCTTGAGCTCCTTGGCCACCTGCACCGCCAGCTGGCCGGTGATGGACATCTTGGAGATCTCGTCCTTGGAGAGGCCGGACTGGTTGAGATCGTAGTTGGCGATCATGTGATCCGCCGCGTACGCCACCGCCTTGTTCAGGTCCGTGTTCGTGATCGTCGCGCCCGGCTTGGCGTCCCGGTGGTCCACGAAGCGGAAGAACATGTCCACCAGCCGCTTCTCCGCGCCGCTCAGGGTCTCCAGCTTCGCGTCCTTCTCCGCCCGGCTGATCCGCTTGTCGGGGCCGCCGGCCTCCACCAGCAGGGATTGCGCCCTCTTGAGCGCGTAGACGACGTCGGCCTTGGCGATGCGGGACATGCGGGTTCCCCTTGGGCGTGAGTTTGCTGGGGATTCTCGCGAGCTGTCGCCCCGAGGTTACGTCAAGGCGTCATACAGCCCGCGCCTCTACGGCCGGCACCGCACCGTCACGTTGTGCGTGTGCCCGTTGGTCATGGTGGAGGTGACTGTGAAGGTCATCCCAGCGCGCAGCAGCGTGAACATGGCCGCGGTGACCGTGATGTTGTGGTTGTGCATCGAGGTCCCCTGGATCGAGTAGACCTTCTGCGCGCCGGCCACGATGTCCGCGGCGGGGATGCTGACCCCGTGGGTGGGGTCGTTGATGGGCTGGTTCACCGCGCCGTTGCCGCAGGCGGCGGTGCCCGCGTCGCTCCCAGCGTCCGCCGTCGTTCCGGCATCGAACTTGGTCCCCGCGTCAACGCCCGCGTCCGGCGGCGAGCTGGTGCCTGCGTCCATCCCCGCGTCCGGCGTGCCGGTCCCGGAGTCCTGCATGGACTGCGTCCCCGAGTCCTGCGTCTCCACCTTTCCCCCGTCCGTGGTCCCGCCGTCATGCGAGCCGCCGGTGCCTCCGTCGGTCCCCGGGGGCTGGTTGGAGTCCTCAGGTCCGCAGCCGCTCGAGAAGAGGCCCACGGTGATCTGGGTCACGGTGATGGCGGCGCCGGCCTTCAACAGGTCTTTGCGAGTGAACGACATGGGGGCTCCTGGGTTGTCTACTCCGCTGCACGGTGACTCCCCGCAGGGGACAGGTCAGGACCGGCAGGGCGAATGAATTGGGGGTTCTTTAGGGACGGGCGGGAGTAGCACGGTTGGGTTTTGCACGCTCGGTGCCGGTGGATCACGTCTGTCCTGAGTGAGGCACAGCGCCCCCGTCGCAGCGCGGCAAAGATTTTAAGTCGCCGCCGTGTGACACCCGTCCGCGATGGGGGCTAGGACGTCCGCCCCATGGCCCTTCGAACCCCCTGCCTGATCGCGCTGCTGCTCGCCTTCGCCTGCTCGCCGGAGACGCCTGGAGCTGGCGCGCCCGACTCGGGCCCCGGAGGTCTCCGCGACAGCGGCCCCACTGCTGAGCCTGCGGACGCCTCTGTTCCCTTCCAAGACGCGGGCGTCAGCGACGCGGGCGTCGCCACGCCAGACGCTTCGGTGCCGCCCGCCAAGCCGCTGCCCACCGCCGCGCCCGTCATCGGCTTCTGGTGCGGACCGCCGGAGCCCTTCCTCACCCAGGCCCGCTTCGATCAGATCGCAGCCGCGGGCTTCACCCACGCGTCCAACCCCTGCGAGCCCTCCTCCAACGTCCCCGCCTTCAACCTCAAGATGCTCGAGCTGGCGAACAAGGCGGGGCTGCTCACCATCGTCTCGGACGACCGGCTGCCCGCGGCGCTCAACGCGCCGGACCGCACCGCCCGCGTCGCCGCCGTGGTCGCCACGTACGCCGGCAAGCCCGGCCTCTACGGCTACCACCTGGTGGATGAGCCGCAGCGCGGGCTCTTCCCGGCGATCGGCGCGGTCACCGCGGACGTCGCCGCCGCGGATCCGGTGCACCCGGCGATCGTCAACCTGCTCCCCACCTACGGCGTCGGCATCTCCGGCTCGCCGAACTACACCGCCCACATCGCCGACTTCCTGTCGATCGTGAAGCCGAAGGTCTACAGCTACGATCACTACAACTTCTACCTCACGGGGGACGGCGAGGACTTCTTCGACAACCTCGCGATCGTCCGCGCCCAGTCCGTCGCCGCGAAGGTTCCGTTCTGGCAGTACATCCAGTCGATCGACTACGTGGGCCACCGCGCCACTACCGGCCCGGAGAAGCGCTGGGCCGCGCTCCATACGCTCGCGTACGGCGGCACCGGCGTCATGTACTTCACGTATTGGACGCCGCCCCAGACGGCCGAGGCCTTCGGCGATGGGGTGATCACCCGCAACGGCACCCCCACCCGGCAGTACGCGGAGGTGACCGCGATCAACAAGACGCTCGCCGCCGTGGGGAAGTACCTGGTTCCCGCCACCTCCGTGGGCGTCTTCCACAACGGCCCGCTCGAGAGCTCCGCGCTGCCGCGGCCGCCCGGCGCGCCCATCTACCTGCCGAGCGGGGCGCCGATCACCGTGGGGCTCTTCCGCGTGGAGGACGAGAGCTACGCGCTGCTCGTCAACCGCAGCTACTCCGCCACCACCAGCGCGGATGTCTATGTCACCGCCGCCGGCAACAAGGCGGAGAGCCTCGATGTCCCCACCGGCGCGTGGCGCCCGCTCTCCACCGCCGGCGCGGATCCCGTGAAGGGGCTCAAGCTCGCCGTCTCGCTGCCGCCGGGAGACGGGCTGCTGGTGCACATGAAGGGCGCCAACCCCAAGGGCCCGGCCGGCGCCGAGGCCTTCATCGGCACCGTGCGCGGCAACGACGGCACCTTGAGCGTGGTCGACTCCAGCTTTGGCGCGCAGGCGCTGCGCGGCGCCGGCTGGGACGAGTGCCCCGCCGGCTACGTGCTCGCAGGTCGGGACTTCCAGGCGAACGGCTTCTGGGTCTGCGCCCGCAGCGACCTCGCCGGCCGGACCTTCCGCGTCGGGAACGTCGTCTCGGACAGCGGCGCGCTCTTCCGCGTGGGCGGCGGGACGGCGACCCCGCTCGGCGCCGCGGGCTGGGACACCTGCACCGGCGCCAAGTTCCTGGGCCACGCCTTCAACTCGAACGGCTTCTGGGCCTGCCTCGAGTAGCGGCCGCGGCGGCTCGCCCCAGCGCTGAAGGGCAGGAAGGGGACCGGGATGGTTCGGGCTCCTTCCCCTAGACGCATGGTTCCCGCGGAGGAGGCCCGAACCTCGGTTGAGGTGGCGCCCTCCTGCGCGCAGCGGGAGCTCGCCGGCTGGGGGGCCCCAGGTGTGGAACGTTATGGGCCGATTAGGTGGATAACGTTCCCCGGTGGACGCGTGCGCAGGTCGTACACCCTGCTGATCTCGTCAACGAAGGTTCTGGGGGCGCTTTTTACGTCCTCCCAGACGTACCGCAGCACCTGAAGCCCCTCTGCCGCGAGCTGACGATCCCGGCGACGATCGCGCTTGAAGGCGAACTTCGAACCGTGCGTCTTCCAGCCATCCATCTCCACGCAGAGCCTGGCCTCAGGCCAGGCGAAGTCGACCTCGGCGATGAACTGGCCGCGCTGCGCCCCATGGACCTTGAGGTGGAGCACCGGCTTGCGCCCGGTCGCGAGGCCCAGCTCCATGGCGAAGGACTCCAGCTCGCTGTCCGGGATCTCGGGCTCCTCGAGGATCTCCCGCACCAATTTCCTCAGCACGCCGGATCCGCGGTGACCCCTTGGCTCCCGCTCGAGGACGCGCTGGATCCACCACAGGTTCGAGGCCGCCGCGCGCAGCGCATTGTGGAGGCACACCCCAAGCGCGGACTCGGTGCTGGTTCCCGCGAGGTCGAAGAGCGTGCGGGCTACCTTGCTGAAGCGCCACAGGCCGCGGCGGTTGACGTCCTCCGCGTGATAGCTGCGCGTTCTCCAGAGCTTCACGCCCTCCAGCGGCCTGTGACGAACCGTCCACGGGACGGTGAGCTCGATCAACGGTCCTGGCCGGTCGACGAGTCCGTTTCGCCTGGCCGCGCTCGAGTGCGAGAGGAAGGCCTGAGGGCCCAGGGCGAGCAAGGCGCCGAGCTCCCTTTGATCCAGCGAGGGCACGCCGGGACCGACGATATAGATCCCGCGGTGGAGCTGGCGCCAGGCGCTACCCCGGATCCTCCGCCTGACCACCCGATTCGAGAGCCCCGCGGTTTCACACTGCTCCGCGCTCAGCACGTTCAGCTGCCGCGCCGCCAGCGCCATGACTCGCTCCTCCGACCCCATCCAACCCTCCCGTCCACGAAGCCAGCGCCCGCATAGCAGGCGGATCCGACAGCCCTGCGAGGCGTGGAACGTTATCCACCCCAGGCGCCGATAACGTTCCACACCTGGGCGCTGCTCCGGCCGCCGAGCTCCCCCTGCGCGCGTCAGGGGCGACACCTCCACCGAGGTGCAGGCCTCCTCCGCGGGAACCATGGGGGCAGAGCGAAAGAACCCCACCCATCCCTGTTCCTAGGGGCCTGCCGCGGGTGGATCTCGCAACCCGGCCAAATGCGCCTACTTCCAGGTGCCGACCCTTGTTCCGAGCGGGGCACAACACGTCCCGCCCGGAAGGCGGCGCGAAGCCCGGTTCCAGGTGTACCTTGGCGCCCAATCAGGAGGCGCGCATGGGCCGAACAGGACTGACCTTCGTCTTCGCCGCGCTGCTCGCGCTGGCCGTGGCGAGCTGCGACTGCGGCGGCGGACCCGGGACGGGCGCGCTCGGCGCCGCCTGCACGGACGGCTCGCAGTGCGAGTCCGGCCTCTGTGGCCCGCAGCAGAAGTGCATCGCCTCCTCGCCGCGCCCGGACTCGGGCGGCGGCTCGGGGGATCCGGGCAATGACGGAGGCGGCCTGCCGGTGTTCGACGCGGGCCCGCCGTGTGACGGGCTGCAGTGCCAGATCCAGCGCTGCGCGGATGGCGGGACCACCACGGTGATCGGCAAGGTCTACGATCCGGCCGGCGCGGTCCCGCTCTACAACGCGATCGTCTACGTCCCCAACCGCCCGCTCCTGCCGTTCGCCCCCGGCCCCAGCTGCGACAGCTGCGGCGCGCAGGTGAGCGGGAGCCCGGTGGCGATCACCCTGAGCGAGGCGGACGGCACCTTCAAGCTGACCGGCGTGCCGTCCGGGACGGACATCCCGCTGGTGGTGCAGATCGGCAAGTGGCGGCGCAAGGTCCTCCTGCCGGCGGTGGCGGCCTGCCAGCCCAACCCGCTCACGGACGCCAACCTCACCCGCCTGCCGCGCAACCGCGCGGAGGGAGACCTGCCGCAGATCGCCATCGCCACGGGCGAGGCGGACGCCTTCGAGTGCCTGCTGCGGAAGATCGGCATCTCCGACAGCGAGATCACCCGCCCGGACGGGGGCGGCCGCGTCCACTACTACGTGGAGAACGGGCTGAAGATCGACGGCGGCGCGCCAGACGGGAGCGTGCTCTGGGGCGGGGATGGCGGCACGCTCATGCAGTACGACGTCACCATCCTCCCGTGCGAAGGCGCGCCCAACGCGAAGAGCGCCCCGGCGGTGCAGAACCTGGTCCGCTACACCAACGCGGGAGGCCGGCTCTTCACCACGCACTTCGGGTACGTGTGGACGCAGCCGGGCTGGCCGCAGGCGGCGGACTGGCGGCCGCGGCTGGCGGACCTCTACAACAGCACCTTCAACGTCACCGTGGATCGCTCCTTCCCCAAGGGCCAGGCGTTCTCGGACTGGCTCTACAACGTGGGCGCGTCCGTCGACGCGGGCTCGCTGCCGCTGTTCGAGTCCCGCCACGACGTGGTCTCGGTGAACCCCGGCTCCACGCGCTGGCTCTACGGAGACATCCCCGCGGCGAACCCCCAGGGCTCCATCCAGCACCTCACCTTCAACACCCCGTTCCTCGATGGGGGCTCGCCGGGAGACGGCGGGACGGGGGACGGTGGGACGGCGGCCCAGTGCGGCCGGGTGGTCTACAGCGACTTCCACGTCACCGCCGGGGCCACCGACGGCGGCGGGCTCTTCCCGGGCGCGTGCAAGGGCGGACCGCTCACCGGCCAGGAGAAGGCGCTGGAGTTCATGCTCTTCGATCTCTCCTCCTGCGTGCAGGACGACAGCCAGAAGCCCACCGCCTGCTCCGGGCTGAGCCAGGGATGTGGGAAGGACGGAGACTGCTGCCTGGGGCTGGTCTGCCGGGACGCGAACGCCGGCGCCTGCACCAACCCCGCAGCTGGCTGCGCCTGTCAGATCAAGATCGACTAGTAGGGAGATCTGCGCGGGCTGTCACCCTGCGCGCGTGTCACCGTTCGGTCACCCTTTGCGGGTGTGCCTTAAGCTCGCGGGCGTGCCACCGAAACCGAAACCGAACCTCGACGACGCGCGCGTGAAGTTCGCACCCGCCAAGGCCGATCCCTTCAGCGAGGCCCTGCGCGCGGAGGTCGCCGCGTACTTCGCTTCCGGCAAGGGCTCCACGCGGGGAGACTCGCGGATGTACCTGCGGGCGCTGCTCGCCTTCGCGCTGGCGGTCTGCAGCTACGCGCTGCTGGTGGGCCCCTGGCTGCCGATGGTGGCGCGGCTGCTCCCGGCGCTGGTGCTCGGCGTGGCGGTGGCGTGGATCGGCATCTGCGTGGGACATGACGCGCTCCACGGCACCTTCTTCCGCAAGCGCGGGCTCAACCGGGTGCTCGGGATGAGCTTCGATCTCATCGGCGCCAACAGCTACGTCTGGAAGCTCACCCACAACGCCACGCACCACATCTACACGAACGTGGAGGGCGTGGACGTGGACCTGGACTACGGCGCGGTCTTCCGCCACTCGCCGGGGACGCGCTGGCACCCCTGGCACCGCGCCCAGGCGGTGTACGCGCTGCTGGCCTACCCGCTGGCGGGGATCAAGTGGCACTACTGGACGGACCTGGGTTTCCTGCGCCAGCGCCGCATCGGCGCGTACGCGCACCGGGGCCACCCGTTCTCCGCGTGGGTGGGCTTCGTGCTCGGCAAGCTCTGGGCGATCGGCTGGTCCGTGGCGCTGCCGATCTTCCTGCTGCGGCCCTCCGTTCTGGAGTTCGCCATTGGCTATCTGCTGGTGATGGGGACCACCGGGCTGACGCTGGGGCTGACCTTCCAGCTCGCGCACGCGGTGGAGGGGGCCGAGTTCCCTCGCGCGGACGCGCGCGGCCGGATCGCCGACTCGTTCGCCGCCCACCAGCTGAGGACCACTGCCAACTTCGCCTGCGACAACCCGCTGGTGACGTTCTTCTGCGCCGGGCTGAACTACCAGATCGAGCACCACCTCTTCCCTTCGGTGGCCTCCATCCAGTACCCGGCGCTGCGGCCGATCGTCCGCCGCGTGAGCGCGCGCTTCGGGCTCCCGTACAACGAGGCCCCCACGGTGATGGCGGCGATCAAGAGCCACCTGCGCCACCTCCACCGGCTCGGGAAGAAGCCGGTCCAGGTCGCCGCCTGAGCCGGGTGCCGGTCGCGCCAAGGTACGGGCTGACCCCGCCTCGAGTGGGCGGGCGCGCCGGGGTTTCGCGCCCTTAACGCGCGGATCCCGAAATGCAAAGGCGGAGGGGCATGACGAAGCCCCTCTTCACCGCCGTCCTCGCCATGTGTGCCAGCTGGATGCTCGGCTGCGCCGCCCCCGCACCCGCCCAGCGCGCCCCGGCGCTGCCCTCCCTCGCGCCGACTGCGGCGCCGCTCGCGTTGGAGCTCGTCTTCAGCCCGGCCAACGCCCGCAGCCTCGCCGCGCTGCGCGAGGTGGTGGCCCGCGCGGATCTGTCCTCCAGCGCGGAGGCCATCTCGCTCGAGTTCGTCAGCCCGCGCGGCACCGTGTTGGCGCAGAGCACGCTCGAGGTGGACTCCGGCACCACCCAGGCCGAGCTGAGCTTCACGCTCCCCGCGGCGGGGCTGGTGGATCCCGCCGAGCTCACCGGCACGTGGGCGGTGCGCGCGGTGGCCGGCGCGGCGCGGGCGGAGCACAGCTTCAAGCTGGAGCCCTGAAGCACCCTTGAGCGCCGGGTCGTGCCACAGTTCGCCGCATGAGCACGACCCCGCCCGTGGCCGTGGTGACCGGCGCGTCCAGCGGCATCGGCCGCGCCACGGCGAAGCGGCTGGCGCGCCAAGGCTACCGGGTGGTCCTGGTGGCCCGCGGCCGCGAGGCCCTGCAGACGTTGGCCAAGGAGATTGAAGGGGAGGGGGGCCGCGCGGTGGTGGAGGCGCTGGACGCCTCGGATGGCGCCGCGGTGCTGGCGCTGGCCTCCCGGGTCGAAGGGCCGGTGGAGGTGTTGGTCAACTCCGCTGGCGCCGGCCGCTGGCGGTTCCTCGAGGAGACCTCTCCGGCCGAAGCGGTGGAGATGATGGGCGCCCCGTACTTCGCCGCCTTCAACGCCACCCGTGCCTTCCTGCCGGGGATGCTGGCGCGGCGGCGCGGGGTGGTGCTGCACGTGGGCTCGCCGGCCGCCCGCATGCCGTGGCCCGGCGCCACGGCCTACACCGCGGCGCGCTTCGCGCTGCTCGGCCTCCACGAGGCCCTCTGCCAGGACCTGCGCGGCACCGGCGTGCGCAGCACCCTGGTGATCTTCGGCAAGGTGACCTCCGAGTACTTCGCCCGGAACGCTGGCTCCGAGGAGCACATCCCCGCCTTCGCCGGGATCATCCCGGTCAGCACGCCGGAGAAGTGCGCGGAGGTGATCTCCCGCGCGCTCGTCCGCCGGCGCACGCAGGTGGTCCACCCGTTCCTCCTCAGGGTCTTCTATTGGATCTCTGCCGTGCTCCCGGGGCTGCCCCGGTGGTTGTTGGCGGTCAGCGGCCGCCGCCACCGCGGCTGATGCAGCATTCGTTGCGGCGAAGCCCGAAGGGCTGCAAGTTGTGCGGATGTCGATGCTCGTGCAGGTGGTGGTCTTCCTGGGCGCCGCGGTCGTCGCCGTCCCCATCTCCAAACGCCTGGGGCTGGGGTCGGTGCTCGGATACCTGGCCGCGGGGGTGGTGATCGGCCCCTGGGGCCTGCGGCTGATCTCGGACGTGGAGAACATCCTCCACTTCGCCGAGTTCGGCGTGGTGCTGCTGCTCTTCCTGATCGGCCTGGAGCTGCAGCCCACCCGCCTGTGGGAGCTGCGCAAGGCGGTGTTCGGCTACGGCGGGGTGCAGGTGGGCCTGACCGCCGCGGCGCTGGGGGCGCTCGGGCTGCTCTTCGGCCTGAGCCCGGCGGCCGCCTTCGTGACCGGGATGGGGCTCTCGCTCTCCTCCACCGCCTTCGCGCTCCAGCTGTTGACGGAGAAGAACCAGCTCACCAGCGACTTCGGGCGCGCCTCGTTCGGGATCCTCCTCTTCCAGGATCTGGCGGTGATCCCCCTGCTCGCCGCGCTGCCGTTCCTCGGGGTCTCCCAGGGCGGCTCGGGCGAGGCGACGTGGGTGGTCGCCCTCAAGGTGGTGGTGGTGCTCGGCAGCGTGGTGCTGGTGGGGCGCTACGTGCTGCGGCCGGTGTTCCGCTTCGTCGCCTCCACCCGGAGTCAGGAGGTCTTCACCGCGACCGCGCTGCTCCTGGTGGTGGGCACCGCGCTGCTGGTGAGCAAGGTGGGGCTCTCCATGGCGCTGGGCGCCTTCCTCGCCGGCGTGCTCCTGGCGGACTCCGAGTACCGCCACGAGCTGGAAGCGGACATCGAGCCGTTCAAGGGGCTCTTGCTCGGGCTCTTCTTCATCGCGGTGGGGATGACCGCCAACCTGGGGCTGGTGGTGGCGCGGCCGCTGCTCGTCGCCGCGCTGGTGGTGGGGTTGATCGCGGTGAAGGCGGCGCTGCTCTTCGGGATGGGGAAGGTGATCTTCCGCTCCAGCGACTCCGCGCTGAGCATGGCGGTGGTGATCTCCCAGGGCGGCGAGTTCGCCTTCGTGCTCTTCGGGCTCGCGGCGCAGCTGAAGATCATGGAGGCGTCGCTCGGAGATCTCCTGGTGGTGGTGGTGAGCATGTCCATGGGCGTCACCCCCATCCTCTCGTCCATCCACGAGAAGTGGATCCGCCCGAAGCTGAAGCCGAAGACGGTCCGCGCGTTCGACGTGGCCGCCGAGACCGACGCGCCGGTGATCATCGCCGGGTTCGGCCGGGTGGGGCAGGTGGTGGGGCGGATCTTGCGGGCCAAGCGGATCCCCTTCACCGCCATGGACGTCAGCGCCGAGCACATCGACTTCATCAAGAAGTTCGGCAACAAGGTCTTCTACGGGGACGCGGCGAGGCTGGACCTGCTGCGCGCCGCGCGGGCGGACAAGGCCAAGGTCTTCGTGCTCGCGATCGACGACGTGGAGGCCTCGGTCCGAACCGCGGAGACGGTGCTCCACAACTTCCCACACCTCAAAATCGTCGCCCGGGCGCGGAACCGCCAGCACGCCTTCCGGCTCCTGGACGCCGGGGTGAAGGTCTTGATGCGTGAGACCTTCGTCTCCAGCCTGGAGATGACCGGAGAGGTGCTCCAGGCGCTGGGGATCCCCTTCTCGGAGACCCACCGCGCGCTGGAGCGCTTCCGCGCCCACGACGAGCAGCTGTTGCTCAACAACTACAAGTTCGCCAAGGACGAGAAGAAGCTGGCCGAGCTCTCCGCGAAGTCCCGCGCCCAGCTGGAGCAGTTGTTCGACGAGGACGCCCAGGACCGCAAGACCGCCTGAGGCGTTTGTAGGCAGATGTCGACACGCGGGGTGTTCGCGACCCCGGCCGCGGGCCTGACCCGCACGGTGGCCGAGCGAACCCGGCGTCCCCAGACCGCTTTCTGACCGGCATGGCCGTTGCTCGAGTGGAGCTCCATGCGCGGCTCTCTCATCGCAACCCTGATCGCCCTCTCCGCAGGGAGCCTGGGCTACTTCGCCGGTTGGAATCGCCAGCAGCCGGCCTCCGAGGTCGTCGTCTACCAGGAGGTCGCGGTCCCCGCGGTCGCCGACCGCGTGGAGATCCCGCCCCCGCTGTGCCCCGAGCCCGCCGCCGTGGCCGAGGCAGCCCCGGCCCCCGCCGCCAAGACGTTCAGCAAGCTGCGCCGCCTGCGCTACGCCAAGCTGTCCCAGGCGCCGAAGGGCGAGACCAGCCGCTTCCACCGCTTCCGCCAGAACCTCAAGGCCTACGATCAAGCGGACCGGCTGGTCGGCCAGGCGATCTCCGCGGCCGAGAAGGGCAACCAGAAGCTGGCCCTGTTCAGCCTCAAGCGCGCGCTGCTGAAGAACCCGCGCCACGCCACCGCCCACCTGCTGCGCGGCGTGCTCGCCCAGCTGGACGGGGACGTGGCGGTCGCGCGCACCGAGTACTCCGCGTACCTGGAGACCGAGCCGGTCGGCACGTTCTCCGCCGAGGTGCGCGCCATCCTCGACTCGGGCCTGCGCGGCCCCCCTGCCAAGGTCGCGAGCCGGTGATCCACGCCCTCCTGTTGAGCGCGCTGCTCGCCGACGCGGGCGGGTACACGGTGGAAGCGGACGTCCGCGGTCAGCCCGAAGCAGTGGGGCTGGGCGCCTCCTTCAAGATGGGCCGGTTCGGGCTGGGCGTGGACGCCAGCCGCGCGCTGGGCCTGCCGCTGGCCGACAAGGCCGGTTGGGCCTACGGCGCCACCGGGACCATCACCCAGCCGGTAGGGCCGGTGCTGCTCGGCCTGCGCGCCGGCGCGGGCACCGCGTTCGACGCCACGCTCTTCGGCCAGTTCTCGCTCGGGCCCACCGCGTGGACGGTGGACGTGGGCTACCGCCACACCTCTGACGCCGTCTCCCCGGACGCGCGCACCGAGCTGGTGCTCGGCAACAGCCTCAACGCCACGGTGAAGGTGGCCGCGCCGCTGGGCGCGCTCACCGCCTACGCCACCGGCCGCTTCAGCAACGGGATCGGCGGGTACAGCTGGACCCGCGCGGGCGCCGCGCCGGCAGAGGGTTCCGCCGGCGTCTCAGGAGACCCGGGCGTGCTGGCCCAGTGCGATCCCAACGCCACCGGGCAGAGCTCCGCCCCCATCGAGCTCGCTGGCTCGGACGGGACCGAGCCGGTCAGCGGCAGCGGCGCCGCGGCGCGCGGCTTCGCCCCCGGCCTGGGGCTCTCCATCCCCGCCTTCAACTGGGCCACCCTCTACGCCGAAGGCGAGTACGTGCTCGGCCAGGGGCCCCGCTTCTTCGCCGGCGTCACCTTCTCCTTCGAGGGTGGCGGGGCGAAGGCCAAGCCGGCGGCGCCGGAGGCGGAGATCGCCCCCGAGCCGATGGCGATCCCGCCCTCCAACGTCGAGTTCCAGCTCACCTCCAACGGAAAGCCGATCTCCGGCGTGGTGACCGCCTCGAGCGGCGCCCGGACGATCCGGCTCCCGGTGCGCAGCAGCACCGTCTCCACGCTGGACCTGGACCCCGGCCGCTGGCGGCTGCGCTTCCAGGCGCCCGGGCACCTCGGCCGCGAGATCGTCCTCAACATCTCGGATCCGGCGCTGCTGAAAGTCGCGCAGGAGCTCACCCCGGTGCCCGCGCGCCGCAGCGTCATGCTCACCTCCGAAGGCATCAAGCTCTTCCGCCCGCTCGAGTTCTCCGCCGGCAGCGTGGAGCTCACCGAGGAGTCCAAGGCCACGCTCGCCGAGGTGGCGGATCTCGCCGTGAACGAGCCGACCAAGATGGTCACCGTCACCGCCCACGTGGAGCGGGACGAGGAGAACGACGCCGAGAGTCTCTCCCAGGCCCAGGCGGACGCGATCATCGAGTTCTTGGGCACGCTGGTCGCTCCGGAGCGGCTGAGCGGCGTGGGCGCCGGCGCCCGCCACCCGCTCATCCCCAACCTGCTCAACGTCGCCCGGAAGCTGAACCGCCGCGTGACGTTCGAGCTGAACTAAAGCCTTTGAGTTGAGTGGTCAGCCTCCTCCTTTCGGCTCGACCTGAGACTTGCCACGGGCTCCAACCGTTCTCCCCGAGCGTAGTGAGGCCGCCGCCCACTTGGCGGATCAATCAAGGCAAGAAACGTGAGCCGTCCGCTCAGCCCGAGCGAAGTCGAGGGCCCCACGAGCGAGAGTCCCTACGATCGGTGGGCCCCTCGACTTCGCTCGGGCTGAGCGGGGCGCGGCAAGTTTCAGGTCAGGGCCTTTAGGCCCGTAGTAGAGGGGCGGCACCCACGCTCGGTCCGCCCAGAGGTGCTTCCGAGCGTGGGTGCCGCCTCTCGACTACGCGCCTACGGCGCTACGCTCGAGGTGAACGAGGGGGAGGTTTCATCCCTGATTGATCCGCCCAATGGGCGGCGGCCTCACTCCACTCGAACCGAACGGGGCGCGACCCCTGTGCAAGCGCGTCGCATAGTCTGCGCCGGCCATGTCGTCACCGCCGCGGCCGTACCCCGCCATCGCCTGGCTCTTCCCATGCGTCTGGACCCTGCACAACCTGGAGGAGGCGCTCTGGCTGCCGGCCTGGTCGCAGCGCGCCGGCGCGTTCCAGCCGCCGGTGGGCGCGGCCGAGTTCCGCTTCGCCGTGTCGGTGCTCACCGTGTTCGGCTTCGCGCTCACCGCGCTGGCCCGGGCGCGGGGCGGCGCCTGGCTCCTGGCGCTGGTCGGGCTCTGGGGCGCCGTGCTGCTCAACGTCGTCTTCCCGCACGTGGCGGCCACGGTGGCCTTGCGCGCCTACACGCCCGGCGTGGCCACCGCGGTCGCCCTCAACCTGCCGCTGACCGTCTACCTGCTGCGCCGCGCGGTGAAGGAGGGACACCTCACGCGCGCGCAGCTGCTCAAGGCGGTGGCGCTCGTCACGCCGGCGGTGCTCGCCTCGCTGCCGCTGTTGTTCTGGCTGGGGCGGCGGCTCTTCGCCTGAAGGGCGCGCGTCAGCCCTCGCTCTCGTACTTCTTGAGCTTGTCGTAGAGCGTCCGCTCGCCGATCCCGAGCACCTCGGCCGCGCGGCGCCGGTTCCCGCCCACGGCGGCGAGCACCCGGGCGATCGCCTTGCGCTCGGTCTCGGCCAGCGGCTCGAGCGCGCCAGGCTCTACCTCGGGTGAGGCCGCGCGCCCCGCGCGAACCGGCTCCAGCGCCAGGTGCTCCTCCAGCAGCACCGGCCCCTCGGCGAGGATGGCCGCGCGCTCCAGCACGTTGGCCAGCTCCCGGATGTTCCCGCTCCAGCGGTGGGCCGTGAGCCGCCGCTCCACCTCCGGTGAGAGCCGCAGCGGCGGCCGCTTCAGCTCCGCGCAGGCCCGCGCAAGCAGCACCCGCGCCAGCGGCAGCACGTCCCCGCGCCGCTCGCGCAGTGGCGGCAGCTGGATGGGGAAGACGGACAGGCGGTGGTACAGGTCCTCCCGGAAGCGCCCCTCGTCCCGCATCGCCCCGAGGTCCCGGTTGGTGGCCGCCACCCAGCGGACGTCCACCTCCAGCGTCTGCGTCCCGCCCACCCGCTCGAAGCGCCGCTCCTGCAGCACCCGCAACAGCTTCGCCTGGAGCTCCGGCTTCAGCTCGCCCACCTCGTCCAGGAAGAAGGTGCCGCCGTCCGCCAGCTCCAGCCGGCCCCGGCGCCGCTCCGTCGCCCCGGTGAAGGCGCCCTTCTCGTGGCCGAACAGCTCGCTCTCCAGCAGGGACTCGGTGAGCGCGGCGCAGTTGACCGCCACGAACGGCTTGTCCGCCCGGGCGCTGCGCGCGTGGATGGCCCGCGCGGCCACCTCCTTGCCGGTGCCGCTCTCGCCCAACAGCAGCACCGTGGCGGACGTGCGCGCCACCTTGGCCAGCGCCTCCTCCACCGGCCGCATGGCCGGGTCTCCGTAGCCCAGGGCAGGGGAGGGTGGGGTGAGCGCGGCGCTCGCCTCCAGGTTCTTGAGCCCGCGCCGCTCCAGCGCCCGCTGCACCACCAGCCGCAGCTCGTCCGGCCCGCTGAGCGGCTTCTGCAGGTACTCGAAGGCGCCGAGCTTCATCGCCTCCACCGCGGTCTCCACCGTGCCGTGCGCGGTGAGGACGATCACCTCCAGCTCCGGCTGCTCCGCGCGGATCCGCCGCAGCAGGGTGAGCCCATCCACGCCCGGCATCTTGAGGTCGCACACCAGCACGTCGAAGGCGCGCGCCTGCAGCAGCCGCTCCGCCTCGGCGCCGTCCGCGGCCAGCGCGACCTCCAGCTTGTCCAGCTCCAGCGCATCCGAGATGAACTCCCGGATGCCCGCCTCGTCGTCCGCCACCAGGATGCGCGCCACGGCTTCCCTTATCCTCCCGGCAGCACGATCCGGAAGCGCGCGCCGCCGCGCTCTGCCGACTGGACGATGATCGTCCCGCCGTGCTGCTCCACCACGCGTTTCACCACGGCCAGCCCCAGTCCCGTGCCCTGCGTCTTGCGCGTGAAGAAGGGCTCGAACACCCGCTCGCGATCCTCCGGGGGCACGCCGGGTCCGCTGTCCTCCACCTCGAACACCAGCGCGCCTTCGGCCAGCGCCGCGCAGGCGCGCACCGGCGCGCCGGCCTGCACCGCGTTCTGCAGCAGGTTGACCAGCACCTGTCGCATCCGCTCCGGGTCGAGCGGCCACTGCGCCGGGGCGCGGCCGTCCTCCACGGCGATCTCCCCGCCCACCTGCGCCGCGGCCTCCCGGAGCAGCTGTCCGGGCGCCGCGCTCTGGCGCTGCAGCGTGCCGGTGCGCACGTACTCGAGCAGGCCGTTGGTCAAGGCCTCGAGCCGCATCGCCTCGTCCACCACCCGCTCGGCCTTCTGACGGGGCTTGGTGTTCGGCTCCAGCGTCTGCGCCAAGAGCTGCGCGTTGCCCTTGAGCGAGGCGAGCGGGTTCTTGATCTCGTGCGCCAGCGTGGCGGACATCTCGCCCACGGTGGCCAGGCGGCGCTCGTGCTCGCGCTGCCGCTCCTGCGCCTCCTTCTCCAGCGCGCGGCGCACCAGCGTCACGCTCACCGCGATCAGCGCCAGCGCCGCCACCGCGCCCACGCCGAAGGTGCGCTTGGCGGTGGCGCGCAGGGCCTGCGCCTGCACCGGCTCGAACTCCGCCACCACCAGGGTGGGGCGGCCGTGGCCTTCGCGGAAGCCGCCTCGCCGCGAGGGCAGGCGGAACACCGTGCGCGTGCGCGACTCGAGCGAGGCCAGCTCGCCGGGCTCGCCCGGCTCCGGGTCTCGCCCAGGCCGCCGCGCGAAGGGGCTGGGGGTGCCAGCCTCCGCCACGAGCTCGCCCCCCCGCTCGATCACCGCGAGGTAGCGCAGCCCCGCGGCGCGCTCCTCCTCGAGCACCTCTCTCAGCTGCTCGGGGGTGGGGGGGCCGTCCGGGGACGCGAGCTGCCAGCGGAGGGCGTGCTCGAGCCCGTCCGCTTGGCCCCGGATGAGGGTGGCGGACGCGTCGGTCACCGCCGCGTAGGTAGTCCAAGCGGTGACGAGCAGCGCCCCCGCCAGCAACGCCACCGTGGCCACGAGCGACCACTTGGCGAGGCGGGCGGGGGGCGCGGAGCTCATTGGGGCGGCTTTGACTATCGCTGACCGCGGAAGCCGTGTCGCCCGTGCATCTCCTTCATTCCAGCCTGGAACTCGCTGAGGCTGAGCTGGCCATCGCCGTTGGTGTCGAGCTTCTTGAAGCGCTCGGCGGCGCGGGCCTCGCGCACCTTCACCCGCTCCTCCGGATCCAGCTGGCCGTTCCCGTTGGCGTCGTACTGCTTGATGAAGTCCTGCTTGGCCGCGGCCCGCTCGTTCTCGTCCAGCGTGCCGTCCTTGTTCGCGTCGTACTTGGCGAGCACCTCCGGCGGCGCCTTGCCGCCGAAGCCGCCGAAGCCGCCGCCGTGCGCGAGCGCCACCCCGCCGAGCGACGAGAGCGCGAGGAAACCAGCCAGACCGAACTTCCCGATGTGTCGAATTGCCATGTGTGAAACCTCCGTGGTTGCTGCCCGACGCTGATTTCATCGGGCGTGCCACGAAGGAAACCCACCGGAGGACGCGCAGTTGCGGGCGTACATGGGCGCCTTCGCAGCTGCGGAATCCGCAGCTGCGCCTGCGAGATTCGCAGGGCTTACGAGCGCAGGCCGAAGTCGCCGGTGCCCTCGGCGCACCTCACCAGGAGGTGATCGTTGGGGACCTCGCGCGGCTCGCCGTCCTGGGCGAAGTCCGAGAGCATCACCGTGTATTCGCCGCCCGCCTCTACCCGGATGGGGCCGTAGACGGTGTTGTTGGGCAGCCGCAGCTCGCAGCCGGTCCAGCGGGTCTTCCCGTAGTTGTGGACGATCACCTGCTTCCTGAAGATGAATTTGTGATCGAGCTCGGCGGCGCCCTTGAGCGGCGCGCCGGGGTTGGCGGCGGGCTCCTCGGGCATCGGCGGAAGGGCCCACTCCGCAGCCGCGGCCACCGGCGCCGGGGCGCTGCCCAGCTTCGCCCAGCGCTTGCCCCGGTGCCGCTCCACCTCGTCATCGAGGCTGATCTTCGCCAGGTGGTCCCACGCCTCCACGATGATCCCGCCCCCCAGGGTGCGGCGATCGCTGGTGCCGGCGATGGTCCCGCCCACGATCTCCACGGACGCGCCCACCCGCAGCCCCTCCAGCTTCCCGGCCCTGATCAGCGTCTCGCCGCGGTGGCTGAAGACCTCGGCGTAGAGCGGTGCGGCCAGGGTGCGGACGGCGGGGCACAGCGCGAGCAGCAGCGCCAGACTGCGCAGGACGTTCTTCATGGTGGGTTCTCCAAGCGGCTTGTGGGGAAGTGCTGCGGTCGGCCGCGTGGCCCCCCGCGTTTGCAAGCCCGTGCCCGGCGCGAACCGGAGTGCTCGCAGGGGGTTGCGCAAGCGACCCCGTCCGGTGCAGCGCAGGGGCGTCCAGCCGCGGAGACTTCGGCTTGGATGTCGCAGACTTGCGCGGCGGCCGACTCGCCCCGGAGGGCACGTCCTTCAAGTCACGACCGTTAAAGCAGAATTCTGACGACCGGAAGAAATGCGCGCCCGGGATGCAACACAGGATTGCAATCTCAGATAACGAGACAAGCGGGTCAACCTGTCGGGGCCGGCTTCAAGAACCCCGACAAAACCATCACTTTTGGAGCACCTCATGGCGCCAGTCGACGGTCCAGGCCGAATCTCAACAGGGGCACCTCGTCCGGGAATCGCGCTCAATGCCGCGCAGGAGGAGGCCGAGCGCGCGAGAGCCCAAGCAGAGCGCGAGCGGCAGCTGCGCGAAGCGGAGGCTCGGCGCATCGCTCAGGAGCAGCGGGTCAAGGCGGCCCAGGAGGCGTACGACAAGGCCACGAAGGCGCTCGGGGCCACGCAGAACAGCAGCACCGTCACCGCTTACACCGACGCGCAGAAGGAGCTCCAGTCCGCGCAGGGGGAGCTGGACGCCACCAAGCGCACCATCATCAACCTCCACCGGCAGAACGTGGAGGCGGGCCAGACCGATCCGTTCTTCCAGCAGGTCAAGACCGATCCGGCCACCCAGAAGATCTACGACGGCTTTGACGTCAGCCCGCCCGCGCCGCCGGTGAAGCTGGACGCGCAGGGCCAGCCGATCGTGGAGCCCGAGAGCGTCCCCGGCGGCCCGTACGAGGTGCAGGACGGCGACATCCAGGGCATGTGGGGCATCGCCAAGACGCGGCTGACCGAGGCCTACGCCAACGCGCGCCCCCCGCGCGACGAGCCCACCGCCGAGGAGATCACCAAGTACTGGCAGTCGATGGTGAACAACAACCAGCCCGGCAAGAACCCGCAGATCAAGGACGTCAACCTGATCTACGCCGGCAACTCGCTGGACATGCCGGGGATCACGCTCCCCCCGCGCGACCAGATCTCCAGCGCCAACTACCTGGCCGCGGACGGCACGCTCAAGGAGGACGGCGCGCAGAAGTTCGCCACCGACCTGGAGCGCGGCGCGGTGCAGCCCAACGATCCCGCGTTCCTCGAAGTGATGGACGCCGCGGGGAAGGATCCCGAGGTCGCCAAGGCCCTCACCGAGGAGATGAACACCCGCCGCACCGCGCTCCTGGATCCGAACGACCCCGCCTCCAAGGAGAAGGATGCTTCGGTCCGCGCGGCCGCGCTGGACGCGGGCATCACCGCCGCCAGCATCGACTCCGCCTACGGCGCCCCGCGGGACGTGGGCCAGGACGCGGACATGGTGTTCGCCAACCCCGCCGGCCTCCCTTGCAGCACGCCGCAGGAGCGGCTGGCCAAGGTGGAGGAGCTGCTCGGCAGCCACCCCAACGATCCCGAGTACGCGGAGGAGCTGCTCAACTACGTCCCCACCGGCCAGACCAAGACGGTGGCCGAGCTGCTCACCAGCAAGGAGACCATGGACGCCCTGCTGGAGGGCGGCAGCGAGGAGACCCGCAAGCAGACGATCGCCACCTTCAGCGGGATCGCCGAGAAGGGCGGCCCAGCGGCGGCGGAGATCATCGGCAAGCGCATGGTCGCCAACCTGGACGACGTGCTGCTCGGCGCGAACGACCGCCCCATGACCGCGAGCAACAGCCTCGCCGGCGCGCTGCGCGCCCGGATGATCAACGGCGATGCCGGGGCGATGCTCCTGTGCGGCGCGATCGCCAAGCAGTTCGACGCCCAGGGCCAGGAGCGCGGCCGGGACGAGATGGCGAAGATCCTCTTCGATGCCCTGGACCACGATGACTTCAAGGGCAACGAGGACTTCTCCGCCGCCACCGACGTGGTGATGCAGCAGTTCGCGGACTTCGACCGCGACCTCGGTGGTGACAACAACGGCCCCAAGTGGATCGACCGCGCCCAGGAGACGGGCGAGCAGTACGTGAAGGACAACCCGCCGCCCGAGCCCGAAACGGAGGAGACCGACACGCAGGTCCCCACCGGCGGTGGCCGAGCGCCCGTGGCGGTCTAGCTCCCTGGAGAACGCGCTGGGAGGCCCGCGAAGAGGACGCGGGCCTCTAGCGCGCGCTCCCGGCCGTGGCGGCGTTCAGGGGCGCCTTGTCCCCCATCTCTTCGAAGATCTGCCGGAGCGCATCCGACAGGCGCCGCAGCGTGCGGATGCGGGAGGTGTCGATCCCCAGCTGGGCAATGGTCTGCGCCACGGCCGGGCTGATCCCGGTGAGGAAGCAGGTGGAGCCGAGCAGCCGCACCGCCTCGGACATCCGGATGAAGTGATCCGCCGTCCGGGTGTCCACCACGTTCACGCCGGTGATGTCGATCACCACGTACGCGGCCTCGTCGTCCACCACGCGCGTCAGCAGCCGGTCCATCATCTCCGCGCCGCGGTGGGTGTCCACCATGCCCACCACCGGCAGCGTCAGCACGCCGTCCCAGACGGAGATGATCGGCGTGGAGAGCTCGCGCAGCGCGAGCGACTGCTGCTCGGCGATCTCCTGGTTCTTCCGCTCGATCTCCGCCAGCTGGCGCTTGTTCTCGTCCCGGGCGCGGCCGAGATCCTCCAGCAGCAGGTTCACCCCCACCTCGACCTGCATGAACTCGTCCTCGGTCTCGCTGATCTCGAGCCGGTGATCGAACTCCTGGCAGGAGGCCCTGCCCAGCGCCTCGGCCACGCGTTCAATGCGGGTGTTATTGACGTCCATGGGGATCCCTCTCCAAGTGGAACTTCGAAGCGGTCTTCTGGCTGCGGGTGGCGCGCACCCGGGCTCCGCCGGTGGGGCGATTCTCCAGCTCCAGCAGGTCCGAGAAGCGGCGCGCGGAGGCGAGCCCGCTGCCCAGGCCCACCGTCTGGGCGGGCTCGCCGGGCTCGCGGGGGCCGGCGGCGGTGAGGCTCCAGCTCCGGCCCGCGTCCTCGAGCACGGGCAGGGTGAAGCCCGGGCCTTCATCCTCCACCACCAGCTCACAGTGGTCCGGCCCCAGCTCGACGGAGCACCTGCCGCCGCCCCCGTGGAGGACGGCGTTGGTGGTGAGCTCCGCGGTCAGGAGCGCCAGCTCGCCCGCGGCCACGTCCGGCCAGTCCTGCGCGAGCGCCCAGCCGCGGACCCTTGCGCTGATCCCCAGGCAGTCCAGCCGCGTGCGCAGCACGCAAGTCGCCCGCTCGCTCACGGTCACGCGCCCTCCGTGAAGTCCAGCACCAGGGCGCTCGCGTCGTCGTCGGAGCGCGAGGCGCTGGCGATCAGCTCCCGCGCCGCGTGCTCCGGCGGAAGCTGGCGGACCTTCTCCAGCGCCCCGTTGATGGAGCGCGCCATGATCCCGTCCGAGACCAGCACCCAGCGCTGGCCCGGCGCGGCCGCGAGCGCGAACTCGCGG
>JBGATB010000074.1:0-39858 GCA_044229415.1 Myxococcaceae bacterium
CGGCGACGTGAACGTGGCCGCACGCACAGCCATCTACGTTCGGCCACGTCGCCGTCGCCGTCGCCGTCCACGTCGCACGTCCACGTCGCACGTCAACGTCCACGTCGCACGTCAACGTCAACGTCAACGTCAACGTCAACGTCAACGTCAACGTCAACGTGAAGTGTTTGGCAGGCTGGCTATGATGGCCGTCGAAGAGCTGGGAGGGGCCATGCACCGCTTCGCACTGTCCTTGGCGCTGCTCCTGTGCGGCGCCGCGCTCGCCGACGCGCCGCGCCCGCCGCTGATGGTCTTCGACTTCGAGGCGAAGGGCGCCTCGGCGCTGGAGACGGACGCCGCCCGGCTGGCGGTGCTGCGCGGCCTGCGCGAGCTGGACGTCTTCTCCGTGCTCAGCTCGGATGACCTCAAGCAGGCGGTCTCGCTCGAGCGGACCCGGCAGATGTTCGGCGTGGAGGCGGGCGGCGCCGGCCCGGGTGGGGTGGCCACCGCGCTGGGGGCGGCCAGCTCCGTCAGCGGCAGCGTGGTGAAGGTGGGCGGGAAGCTCCAGGTGGATCTGCGGCTGGTGGACAACCGCACCGGGGCGGTGCTCGCGCAGCGCAGCTTCGGCCCCGCGGCGGTGGACGCGCTCGCGCCCGAGCTCCCGGCGGTGGCCCAGCAGCTGGTGGGGCCGCTGCTGCAGGACCAGCAGGGGGCGCTGCTGGTCACCGGCCGGGAGGAGGGCGCGGAGGTGCTGGTGGACGGCACGCTGGTGGCGTCCCTCCCGCTCAAGGGCGCCCTGAAGCTCCCGCGCGGCACGCACCGGCTGGAGGTCCGCAAGGACGGCTTCATCGCCCAGGCGCGCAGCGTGCGGATCGAGCCCAACCAGCTGCGCGTGGAAGAGGCCGTGCTCTCGCCGTCCGCGGACTTCGCGGACACCTGGCGCCGCCGCCACGCGAAGCTGCGGCTGGGGGCGTGGATCGCCACCGGGGCCGCCGCGCTCGCCGTGGGCAGCGCCATCCTCGTGGACCGCGCGGCCACCGAGCCCACCTACCAGACGGAGTTCCTCCCCCGGCAGGCGGCGCTCGGCTTCCAGCCGTTCCCCTCCCGGCTGGAGAGCAACGCCGCCGCGCGCGCCCGCTTTGACGCCTGCGCGCTGGACGCCACGGCCTGCCGCGAGCAGCTGAACGCGCTCGCCGGCCAGCTGCGCGGGCAGCAGGCGCTCAGCGTGGGGCTGGCGGTGGCCGGGGTGGCCGCCGCCGGCGCCGCCGGCTTCTTCTGGCTCAGCGGGGAGGACCCCAACCGCTACGCCGGGCTGGTGGCCAGCTTCAGCGTGGGACCTTCGCCAGCGTTCGCCCTGTCTGGGCGGTTCTAGATTCCCGCGCGCCGTTCACCTCGAGCGCCCCTCCGGTCACCCCAAGCGAAGTCGAGGGGCGCCCAGGCTCTCCGCCTCGCGTCCGTACTGCCTAGAGCGGCAAGCGCTCACTCCTTCTCGTAGCAGCCGATGTCCGGCGCGGCGCCCGCGGTGCGCGGCTTGCCCTCCACGTCCAGGGTGATCGGCGAGAGGTCCCTGCGCGCCCCGGTGGCGCCCCGGTTCGCGCAGGGAGAGCCGGACGCGAGCTTGAAGGTGGGCTGCGCGGCGGTGGCGTCCAGGCAGGAGGCCGCGTCGCCGATGATGTTGCCGTTCCCATCCGCGGTGCCCGGCGCGGCGGTGGCCACGGTGGAGACGGCCTCGCCTCCGGCGGCGTCCGAGCGCGGTCCGGGGCGCGCGTACCAGAAGTAGTTCTTCTTGAAGTTGGCCGGCACCAGGCAGCCGGCGCCGTTGTTCGACTGCACCATGTTGTGGGTGGGGGCCTGGCCGCCGCCGATCAGGTTGGACGTCATCAGCGCCACCGCCGAGTTGTCGCAGATCAACCCCACGCTGGGAGGGCCCTGGCTGAAGTCGCCGTTGCCGTCGAGCGTGTTGCCGATCGCCCAGAGCTGGGTCCCCGCTCCGGCCAGCATCCCCACGGACCAGGCCGCGCCGTTGATGCAGGGGTAGTAGCCGGTCGCTTTCCCGGCGACGAAGTAGCTGTCGTAGAGCTCCAGCTGCGCGGCGTCCAGGTTCGCCCCGTAGGTGGCGCCGTTGCTCGGCACGTCGAACACCGTCCGCTCGATCACTCCGGCGCTGTTGCTCATCCACAGGCCATTCGCGGCGCCGCCGCACGCGCCGCTCGCCGGTGCCTTGAAGACGTTGTCCGTCACGCGCAGGCCGGCGCCGCCGCTCACGTTGCTGAGCCTCAGGCCGGTGCCGCTGGGCGAGGGGCCGGCGAGGAACGTGTTCTTGCGGATGAGCAACGGCCCGCTGGTCACGCCCTGCACGCGCACCGCGTAGAAGTCGTTCGTCCCCACGCCGCCTGAGGTCCCGTTGTTCTCGATCGTGAAGCCGGCGCGCGGTCCGTCCAGCGCGAGCCCCACGATCGTCACCGCGTTGCCCACCGCGGCGGGGAAGAGCACGGTGTTGGAGTCCAGCAAGCTCCCCGCGGTGGGCGCGCCGCTGTCGTTGAAGCGCAGGCCGAACGAGCTGGTGGGGACGGTGCCGGTCAGCGTTCGGCCGTCCACCGTGTTGCCGGTGAGCGTGGCGTGGCCACAGCCAAGGACGTGGATCCCCGAGAACTCGCCGCCGCCCGAGCCCCAGGAGATCTCGTTGTCCCGGACGGTCAGCGCCGCGCTCCCGCAGTTGTTGACGTAGATGCCGGCCGCCCGGCTGGAGAACACCACGCCCTCGAAGCTCGAGTTGCTGATCTCGGTGTCCCCGGTGAGGTTCTCCACGTGGACGCCGTAGTAGGAGAGCTGACCGCTCTTGGTCCCCTTCATCCCGGTGATCGTCCCCGAGCCGGTGAAGAGCTGGGCGACCGAGGCCTCCGATGAGAGGTTCGGCCCGGCGAGGAAGGACACGTCCGACCAGTAGACGTCGCTGCAGTCGTTGCAGCGCACCACCGCCACCGCGCTGCCGCCGCAGCCGCCCGAGGCGCCGAAGCTCCCGCGCACCGAGCTGAGCTCCAGCTGGGGCGCGAGCTTGCCCTGGACGAGGCCGTAGTCGCAGCCGCCGTTGGTGGTGCTGGCGACGTCCAGGTTCCGCAGCGCCACCCCCGGCAGGAGCCGCGTCGCGGTGCCGGGGACGCTCACCACCGTGGGCCCGGGCGCGGTGACGGTGGACTGCTTCGCCCAGTCGCGCACCCAGCGGTTGGGGCCGCACACGACGTAGCCACCGGCGACCGTGACGTTGGGCTCGGTGATCGCCAGGGGCGCGGAGAGTGCGAAGGTGTCTCCCGCGCGCAGCGCCAGCACCGCGCCCGCCCCCGCGTCCGCCGCCAGCTGCGCCAGGCCCGCCGCCGGCGCCTGCGGGGTGAGCCCCAGGCCGCCGTCCGCGGCCGCCGAGGCGAAGCGCGTGGGCGAAGGCTCGCTCGCGCAGACGCCGTCCTGGCAGACCTCGCCCTGGCGGCAGTCACACGGCGTGGCGCACGCGAAGCCCGCGTCCGTCAGCGCGGTGGGGCGGGGGACGCAGAGCCCGCCGGTGCACATGAGGGAGATCTGGCAGTCCGCGTCGTACGCGCAGGTGCCATCCGGCACGCAGGCGCCGGCCTGGCAGAGCGTCCGCGGCCGCGTGCAGTCCGCGGTGACGGTGCACTCCGGCACGCAGCGGCTGCTGCCGTCACAGAGGAAGCCGCTGGGGCAGGGATGTGAGCCGTCACACACCTGCCGGCAGGCGTTGGCCGCCGCCTCGCAGACGGAGCCTGCCGGGCAGCCCGCGCCGCACGGGCGGACGCAGGTGCGGGTGGTGGGGTCGCAGACGCGGCCGTTGGTGCACTGCCCAAGCCCGCCCGCCGTGCACTGCTCGCGGCACAGCCCCTGGTCGCACCACTGAGAGGAGGGGCAGTCCGCGGTCCCGCCGCAGCTGACGCAGGCGCCGCCGCACTCCGCGCCGCCGTCCGGCGCGGGCGGGCGGGTGCCGGCGTCCGGGACGGGTCCGGTGCCCAGCACCACCTCGCGCACCACCGTCTGACGCCCTTCGAGCACGAGCACGTTGGGGATGATCGCGGTGCTGTAGCCGGTCTGGGCCACGGCGAGATCGTAGAGGCCGGGGGGCAGCGGGCTGACCTGGAGCGAGCCGTCCGCCGAGACGCTCCCGGCGATGGGGGCGCCGCCCACCGGCGTGGCGGCCACCGTGGCGCCGCTGGGGCTGGCGTCCGGGATGAATGCCACCCGCCCGGCGATGCCGCCCGGCGCGGGGGTGCCCGTGACCGGCACCAGCCGCACCTCGCGCAGCGAGAGATCCTCGCCCGAGCGCAGGGTGAGCTCATCCAGCGTGGCCGGCTGGTAGCCGGGGCGGAAGAGGGCCAGCTGCAGCGTCCCCGGCGGCAGCTCGGAGAAGGAGAAGGTGCCGTCGTCCGCGGTGTACGCGGTGAAGGGGCCCTCCGGGACGAAGGCCACGCTCCCGCCGTGGCCGCCGCCGAGCCCGGCGATCTCGTTGCGCAGCGCCTTGCCGTGCAGGCGCGCGTTCTCCACCACCAGCACATCCCCCACGCTCACCTGCCGGCCGGGGCCCGCGTTGAGCTCGGCCAGGCTCACCAACCGCTGGCGCCGGTAGCTGCCGTCGCCGTCCACGTCGTAGCGGAAGAGGAGCTGGCCGGAGGCCTGGGTGAGCCCCTCCAGCGCGAACGCGCCGTTCTCGCCCGCGGTGGCGAAGAGGCTGCTGGAGAGCAACGAGACCGTGGCGCCCGCGGCCGGCGCGCGCGCGGCCTGGCCGGGGACCGCCACCACCACCCGACCGAAGATCGCCCCGGGGCCCGGGGGCGCAGGGACGCTCAGGTCCCGCGAGCAGCCGGCGAAGAGCAGCGACGCGGCAACGGCGATCCATCTCATCAGTGCCATCCCCCTCGGCCTTGAAGGCGGGAGAACGGTACCGGAGAGCACCGCTTCGGTCGGTGTGGGAATGGTAGGTAGACCTGAAATCTTGTGCAGTGTCAGGGTGGGCTGCTAGGGTGTTCAGTGTCTCGACGATCGAGCCATTGAAAGGAGGGGGACGGTGCTGCAGGCGCTACGGATCACGAACTTTGCGGTGATTGATGAGGCGGAGGTCAGCTTCGGTTCAGGGCTGACGGTGCTGACCGGGGAGACGGGGGCGGGGAAGTCGATCCTCGTCGACGCGCTCGGGCTCTTGCTGGGGGGCAGGGCGGACGCGGAGGTGGTCCGCGCCGGCTGTGACGAGGCCACGGTGGAGGGCGTGTTCCGCACCTCCCCCGCGCTCAAGGCCGGGTTGGAGGAGCTGGGGCTGCCGGATCTCGGTGACGAGCTGGCGGTGCGGCGGGTGGTGGGACGCGCCGGCCGCGGCAAGGCCCACGTCAACGGCTCGTTGGTGAATGTGGGCGTGCTGGCCAAGCTGTTCCGCGGGCGCGTGGACATCGCCGGGCAGCACGAGCACATGAGCCTGTTCGATCCTTCGCTCCACTGCGGGCTGATTGATCGGGTGGGGGAGATCTGGCCGCTGCTCACCGAGTACCGCCAGGCCTTCCGCGGCTACCGGGACGTGGAGTCGCGGATCTCCGCGCTGGGAGGAGATGAAGCGCAGGCGCGCCAGCGCGCGGACTTCCTCCGCTTCCAGGTGGGGGAGATCGAACGGCTGGATCCGCAGCCCGGAGAGGAGCTGAAGCTGGAGGAGGAGCGGCGCCGGCTGCTCGGGGCGGAGAAGCTTCAGCGGGCCGCCACCGAGGCAGAGGCGCTCATCGCCAGCCAGGATGGCTCGGCGGTGGAGAGCGCCGCGCGGGCGGTGGGGTTGCTCACGGACGCCCAGCGGATCGACGGGGCCCTGAGCGCCGCCGTGGATAGGGTGCAGGCGGCGATCGCCGAGCTCGAGGAGGGCGGCCGCGCGCTCACCCGCTATCTGGGGGCGCTGGAGTCGGACCCTGCTCGGCTCGGCGAGGTCGACGACCGGCTCGAATCCCTCAAGCGGCTCTGCAAGCGGCACGGCACGGACCTCGCCGGGGTGCTCAAGTGCAAGGAGGCGCTCGCCGCCGAGCTGCAGCGGCTGGAGAACCGGCAGGGGGAGCTGGAGCAGCTGCTCGCCGAGCGCGCTGCCGCCCTCACGCTCGCCCAGGAGCGGGCGCATGCGCTCAGCGCCGCCCGCAAGGGCGCGGCGGAGCGCTTCGCGGCCCTGGTGCAGGAAGGGCTTGGGCACCTCGCCATGGGCAAGTCCGAGTTCTCGGTGCGGGTGGGGGCGGCCCCAGCGCTCGGGGCGGACGGGCAAGATCAGGTGGAGTTCTTCTTCACCGCCAATCCAGGGGAGCCGGCGCGGCCCCTGGCGCGCGTGGCCTCTGGGGGGGAGGCCTCGCGCGTGCTGCTCTCGCTCAAGCGCGCGCTCGCCGGCTCGGACCACTGCGCCACCTACGTGCTGGACGAAGCGGACGCGGGGGTGGGCGGCGCGGTTGCCGAGGTCGTGGGCCGGATGATCAAGGAGGTGAGCGCCCACCGGCAGGTGCTCTGCATCACGCACCTGCCCCAGGTGGCTGCCTATGCGGACACGCACCTGTTCATCCACAAGCGGCTCCAGCAGGGCCGGACTGTCTCCCGGGTGGCGACACTCGAGGACCCGGACGCCCGGAAGCGGGAGCTGGCCCGGATGCTCTCGGGGGTGGAGGTCACGCGAGAGGCGCTCGGCGCGGCAGAGGCGCTCGTACGCTCCGCGAACCGGTCCCTCAAGGGGGTGCTGCGGCGCGCCGCGGCGGGTGAGCCGGAGAAGCGTCCGGGACGGCTCCGCCACTCGGCCTGAAAAGGTTTCTTCCCCAACGCGCATCCTTGCCCTGGGAGGGGGTGTCGCCTACCATTCCCCGCCGTGTCGAAACCGGCAGGGCAGACCGTGGCGCCCCGAATGAAGGTCGTCTCGGCAGGGTTGACCGACGTCGGACGCAAGCGGACCCACAACGAGGACAGCTATCTCATCGACGAAGAGCTCCAGCTCTTCGTCGTCGCTGACGGGATGGGTGGCCACGCTGGGGGCGGTACCGCTTCGCGGCTCGCGGTGGAGACCATCGACCGCGAGCTGCGCCGCATCCGCGAAGGGAAGGAGAGCCCCTTCGTCTCCGCCAGCGCCCTTCAAGAGTCGCCCCTGCCCGAGTCCATCCGCGCGGCGGTGGAGCGGGCCTGCCTGTCCATCTTCCATGCAGCCCAGGAGGACCCCCGGCTGGCCGGGATGGGGACCACCGTCATCTCGCTGCTGGTGAAGGACGAGTTCGCCTTCTTCGCGCACGTGGGGGACAGCCGGGCCTATCTCATCCGGGGAGATCTGATTCAGCAGATCAGCGAGGACCACTCGCTGGTCAACGAGCAGATCAAGGCCGGGATGATCACCCCCGAAGAGGCCAAGCACTCCCGGTACAAGAACATCATCACCCGGTCAGTGGGCTTCGAAGAGGAGGTCCAGGTCGACGTGATGGGGCTGGTGTGCGAAGCCTCCGACGTCTTCGTCCTCTGCTCGGATGGACTGGCGAATATGCTCGAGAGCGATCGTGAGCTGCTCGAGATCGTCCGCCGCCACCCGATCACCGAGGTCCCCAAGAAGCTGGTGGACCTCGCGAACGAGCGCGGCGGAGACGACAACATCACCGTGATCGTCGTCGAGATGCGCGCGTAACTTCCGCCTCTCGCGAGCTTGCGCGGTGTGCCTGCGAGTACGCGGGATGTTCACATTGACACTCTGAAACTGCGGGTGCTACCTGCGTTCGCTCTCGCAGTTCGTGCCTTCATCCGAAAAGCAACTCAGCAGGTGCGCGGGTGAAGGGTGGGGGGAGCTTAACTCCGAGAAGAGACGACTTATTTTCAGAGCCCCTCGCAATCGCTTTAATGCGAACGCGCGCGGGGCGGCTGAAACCGACTGGGAGTTGCGAGCGTGGCAAACAAAACCTTCACGCTGATCGTCGTCCCTGACCACAACTCTGAAGTGAAGCGGTACCGCATCCAGCGGGCGCTGATCCTCCAGGCGCTCGCGGGGCTCTTCGTGCTCTTCGGCGTGGCGGTCGGCGCGACCATCCACTACTTCCAGGTCGCGCGGGACGCGTCCGAGAACCGGATCCTCCGTGAGGAGAACCTCACGATGAAGGGTCAGCTCAAGTCGATCCGCGAACGGATCGATCACATCGGCTCGACGCTGGATCGCGTGGAGCGCTTCGACCAGAAGCTGCGGGCGATCACCCTCTTGTCGGATCCGCAGCGCAACCTGGCGATGGGCCCCACCGAGCCGGGCGCCGCCGCCCCGGGCTCCACCGAGAGCGCCTTCACCCGGCTGACCTCCTCTGAGAACCCCAAGGCGCTCAACTCCCGCCTGGACAAGCTCTCCGCAGAAGCCACGCGCCAGGAGCAAAGCCTCCAGGAGCTCACCGCGTACTTCCAGGAGCAGAAGTCGCTCTTGGCCTCCACGCCCTCCACCTGGCCCACGCGCGGCTGGGTGACGTCCGACTTTGGCCAGCGGTTGGATCCGTACACCGCGGACCGCGTGATGCACGCCGGCCTCGACATCGCCAGCGAGCACGGCCGTCCGGTGGCGGCCCCGAGCGATGGGATCGTCGTCTTCGCCGGCCTGGAAGGTGGCTACGGCAACGTCCTGGTGATCGATCACGGCTATGGGATCAAGACGCGCTACGGGCACCTCTCGCAGATCACCGTGAAGGCGGGCGACCGGGTGAAGCGCGGCCAGCAGGTTGCGGCGGTGGGCAACACCGGCCGCTCCACCGGCCCGCACCTGCACTACGAAGTCCGCGTGAACGGGATCCCGCAGAACCCCCGCAAGTTCATCCTCGACGAGTGGTGAGCTGACGGCAGTGGCAGAACCGCCTCCCTCGAAGCAGGATGGGGCGGTGCTCCCCTCGTCCTCTCCTCGACTGCGCTGGATCGCCCTCGCCGGACTCGCGAGCGCGCTGGTCGGCTGCCCGGGCCCGCGGTTCTTGCCGCTGGATGCGGGGACCGAAGACTCCGGTGCGCCCGTGTCCGAGGACGCCGGCACCACGCCCGACTCGGGGACCTCCCGTCCGGAGGATGGGGGCATCTGCGCGGACGACTCGCGCGAGGAAGACGACAGCGTGATGCAGGCAAAGAACGGCTCTCCGCTGTACAGCGCCGTGCCCATCCAGCTCCCCTCGCCCATCGCCTGCCCCGGGGATGAGGACTTCGTCTACGCCTACGGCGGCTCGATGAAGGAGGCCGGCGCGCTGGTGACGTGGGACAGCGCGGTGGGGGAGCTCCTGGTGGACCTGCTGGATGGGAGCGGGACGCCGTACCTGCTCAACGGCACCAAGGACGTGCAGGAGCGGGCGCCCGGCCGCGTGAAGCTGATCCACGGGGAGCAGTCCGGCTTCTTCATCGTCCGCATCCGCTCCACCGGCGGAGCCCGCGTCCCCTACGCCGCGGAGATCTACGCGCCCGCCCCGTAGCGCGCCGGAAATAGGGACAGGCTACTTTTCGGCCCAGAAATGGGGACAGGCTGCTTTTGCCTGGCCGCCGCTCTGCGGATCTCTGCTGCCTTTCCTTGGCTGGCGCGCGCGATTCGAAGTGGACCGGCGAAAAGTAGCCTGTCCCCATTTCTCCCGTGCCGTATGGTCGCGCGGGTGGGGGAGCCCGTCGTCATCGTTGGCACCGCGAGGAGCAACGGCCCGCGCGCGGCGGTGATGATCTTGGCGTGTCTGCTCGCCTGGCCGATCTTCGACGCGGTCCTCGCGGCGGCGGAGTGGGCGCTGAGCGTGCTTCAGGAGCCGCCGGCGCTCTCGGTGCGGCTGAGCTTCCTGCTCGCGCCGGCCGCCGCGGAGCTCGCGCTGCTCTGGATGGTGACCTCCCGCTACGTCGGCGCGCCTCAAGCTGCGACCGCCACCGCTCCGGGGCGCATCTGGCTCGCGCTCCTGGCGCTGACCCTCCTCTCGCTCGGGGCGCTGGTCGGCACGGTGTTTCTCAACGCGGTCGTGACCCTCGGGCTCGGTCAGCGCGGTGTTGAAGCGCTGTCTGCCTGGTCCGCGGACGGCGTCACGGTCTCCCTCGTGGCGCTCGGCGCGAAGTGGCTCGTGCTGGCGATCGCCGCGCTCCACGCGCTGGCGCGCTGGCAGGCCGCGACACGCCGGCCCAGAGCCTGATCGATCTCCCGAGCGACGCGCTGCATCCCGCACGTCGACCTGTCCCCTCGCGGTTTACAGGTGTCCCCTTCCGTCCCAACAGAGCGATCGAGTTCGCCGCGGGCGCGACGGCGAAGGGCGCGAGCTGGCATCATCCGCGCCCCCCGCTCGGAACAGGCCACCTCATGCACCGCCTCCTGCTTGCCGCCTGCCTCACCTTCGTCACCGGAGCCCTGCTCGGTTGTGAGGGGCGTCCCTCTCCGGTGGACGCGGAGCCCGACAGCGGGCTCGACGCGGGCAGCCCGGTTGGCGACACCGACGCCGGCGCGGTCACGGACGGCGGAGCAGACGCGGATGGCGGCACGAGCGCGGACGCCGGGACCGTGCCCTCCAACTGCCCCGCTGGCTGGAAGTGCCCGGCCAAGCCGCTCTTCAGCTCGCAGATCGGCGCCTGGTACGGGCTCACGCAGCTGGGGTCGTCCGGCGTGCCCACCTGCCCGAACGAATGGGCCGCCAGCCGCTTCAAGCCGCTCAAGGGCTACTACGACAGCTCCGCGGTCTCCACGGTGGATCAGCACTTCGCCGAGATGCGCGGCGCGGGGATCGACTTCATCATCCTCGACTTCACCAACGGGATTTCCCCGGACCCGAAGCTCAGCCACATCTACAAGTCCGGTGAGACGGTCCTGGCCCGCAACGCGGATCCCACCGCGCCGGTCCACATGCCCTTCGCGCTCGCGATCGGCGCGCAGCTGTGGAGCGCGCGCTCGCTCGCCGGCCAGATGAACGAGGCCGACTTCATCCTCAGCCACTACGCCGCTCCCGGGGGAGTGGCGAACCCGGCCTACTTCAAGGTGGACGGCCGCCCGCTGCTGGTGAGCTACAACACGCACGACGCGCCCAACGTCTTCCAGCCGAACTGGACGGACGCGCGCTTCTTCGTGGGCCGCGCGAACCCGGTGGTGAGCACCGCCGTCCCGCAGCTCAACGCGCTGGGCACCTCGTGGTGGGGCTGGCTCGCCGAGCATCCGAACAACCTCGCCACGGACGTGGTCACGGTCAGCCCGGGCGCGGACAACACGCACCGGTGCGACTGCATTGGCAGCATCCACTACGACCGCAGCGGCGGCTCCCACGCCGGCTGCAACGACTGCGACCTCGCCTGCACCTTCAGCCCGGGGATCTGCCCCAACTTCAGCAGCAAGTGCTCCGCGGCTCTCACCGGCGGCGGCGCAGGCGCGCGAGGCACCTGGCCGGGGCTGCTCTTCGAGCTGGAGTGGCTGCGGGCGATCAAGAAGAACCCCAGGCACATCGTGATCGCCAGCTACAACGACTTCGGCGACGAGACCGGGATCGAGCCCGCGCTCGCGCGCACGGACCTGGGCAAGCCGCTCGGCGCCGGCGCGCCCTGGGTGGACTCCTACGGAGACGAGACGCCGGACTGGTACCTGCAGATCGCCTCGGCCTACGCCCACCTGCGCACGGGGCTGCAGCCGGGCGTCTACTACCAGGATGAGGACAGCACGTTGATCTTCACGCTGGTCAACGGGGTGCTGACGCACTCGCCCCAGAAGCCGCGCAAGAAGCCGGTCATCCTCCTGCCGGCGGGGACGCTGCGGGGCTTGGGCGCCGCGCTGCCGCCGGTGCCGGCGCTCCCGCCCGAGGGCACGGTGATCGTCGCCCCGGGGCTGCCGCACGCCGTGGTGACGCGCGGCGTGGCCGTCCGCTTCGAGGTCGCCGCCACGGCGCTGAAGTTCGGAGCGCCGGTGTCGCTCACCGCCGAGCGCTACGAGGCCATCCCCTACGCCGGCACCGTGCGCGCGCAGGCGCCCGTCTTCGTCGCCCCGGCGCTGCCGCCCGCGTTCGAGTCCGACCTCGGAGAGCTCTGGGAGGTGGACTGTCTGGAGGCGATCAGCGCCAATGGCTCGCACGTGAACACGGTGCAGGTGGCCGCCGAGTTCAACAGCTTCGCCGTGCGCAGCGGGCTGCACTGCCGGTAGGCCCCTCGACTTCGCTCGGGGTGACCGGAGGCGGCGCTACGCCAGGCGGGCGGAGCGCAGCTCGGCGAGCGCGGCGCGCAGCCGCTCCAGCTTGGGGCGGGTGTCCTCCTCCGCCTCCGCGTGCTGGGTGTCGAGCAGCCGCAGCAGCCGGCCGCTGTCGCCGCGCGCCACGGCGAGCGCCACGTCCAGCTCGCCGAGCATGGCGTCCAGGCCGGGGAGGCTCTCCCGCAGCTTGAGCGGATCGATCAGCCGGGCCCGGGCCTCGTGGGGGTGGACGCGCCGCACGCGGCCGCCCATCCAGTGCCACTCCCGGCGCCAGCTGGAGACGACCGCCGCCGCGCTCAGGAGGGTGAAGCCCCCGAGGATGGCGCCCAGCTCCCAGATCCCCGCCCGCGCGAAGAGGAGCGCGGCCACGCCGAGCGCGCCGCACAGGAGCAGCCCGGAGGGGAGCTTGCGCAAGAGGAACGCGCGCACCGCCCTGGGCGAGCGCCAGCCGCACCAGTGGCAGCGCATGAGCAGGGCGACGCGCGCGGCGTCGTCCGTCAGCGCCCGCAGGGTGCGCTCGCGCTCGGTGGGGGGCAGCTCCGGCGCAGGCGCCGCACCCGCCGGTGGCAGGGCCACGGTGATCCGCCCGAGCGAGCCGGCGTCGCCTGCGGGCGGCGGGGGCGAAGCTGCGATTGGCGCGCCCGCGAGGTGCAGCCCCACCTCGTTGGGCTGGGCGCCCAGCGCCACGGTCACGCGCGTTCCGTTCTTCTTGGACGGCCCCGTGGAGCGGGAGCGGCTGCGCGGCCCGGGCCGCGGCGCGGGGGGCTGCGGCACCGGCTCGGCCTCGCCGAGCGCCTGCGCGGAGCCGAACGCCACGGCGTCCACGCGCGCCATGCCCGCGTCCCCGCAGCTACCGCAGGCAAAGCGGAAGTCGAAGGGGCTCGAGCAGGACGTCTGCGGACTCGCCTTCAGCCAGGAGAAGGACAGCGGGCGCATGGGCGCTCACGTAGCGTGAGCACGCGCAGGCCGTCAAACCCTCCTTCGCGCGGCGCGTTCGGGAGCGGTCACCCACCGCGGCCGGCGAGCACGGTGACCTCGTCCCGGTCGTGGTACAGCTGCCGCACCCGGAGCGGCTGCCACCCTCCGCTCTCGAGCGTGTGGCGGACGCGGTGGATGATGGGCAGCTTGTCCTTCATGGGCAGCTTGATGTTCGCGCACAGCTGCAGCGCCCACCGCCGCCGCGCCCACTTCGCGAGCAGCTGCGCCACCTCCAGCGGCCGCCACGCCATGTCGCAGAGGAGCCAGTCCACCGGTTCCTCGGGCGCGTAGGCGAACGCGCTCTGCTGAACGTGCGTCACCTTGGGGTGGCCGGTGAGCTCGGGGGAGAGGCGCGCGGGATCCACCGCGATCACCCGCGCCCCGCGCGCCACCAGCCGGGCGGTCCAGCCTCCGGGGGCCGCGCCCAGGTCCACGCAGACATCGCCTCGGCCCGGGGGCAGCCCCACGCCTTCGAGCGCCTCGTCCAGCTTCATCGCCGCGCGCGAGGGCGCCTCCGCGCCGCGCCGCATGCGGCTCTTACCGCCCGGGGAGAGGCTCGCCGCCTCGCGCGCGGGGACGCTCCCCACGGCCCAGTGCTCGCGGCCCACCTCGCAGACCTCCACCAGCCGGCCGCCGCGCGCGAGCGCTTCCCGCCCGGACTCCACCTGCGCGGGGCTCCCCGGCTGGCTGAGCGCTCCCACCAGCGCGTCTCGCAGGGCCGCGCCGCGGTTGCCCTCGTCGGTGTCTGGCGCCCAGACGTGCAGCGCGGTGACGTCTCCCTCGCGAGCGGGCCGCCGCAGCGCGCCGACCCGCTCGGTGAGCTTGGCCCGGTCGTCCACCAGCGCCTGGATGGGGAAGCCCGCGCGCGCGAACGCGGGGAGCTCGCGCGGCCGCTTGGCGGACTCCACCAGCGCGGCGCCGAGCAGCCGCGGCCCCGCGGACTGCCAGGCCAGCTCTTCATAGAGGAACGGCTCGAACCCGGCGCGGCAGGTCCAGAGCCACGCGCCCACCGTGGGCGGCAAGGTGGACGGGGGAAGGGGAGGCGCCTTGGCGCGCGGCGGCGTGGGGGGCGGCGGCTCAACCTGACGGTCGCCTCCACCGTCACGGCCCTTCTCCTGCCGGGCATCGCCTGGGGTTCCGCGCCCCTGGCGCCGGCCTGGCCGTTCACCACCAGACGGGCGACCGCGTGGTGGGTGTCGTGTCCGGGGGCCGCCGCGAGGTCTGCGCATTGCCAACGTTCGTAGCCGTCTTAGCTTGCGCCGCCAAGCGCCGCGCCAAACGGGCGGTTAAGGGATTTCCCTTGGGAATCCACCGCGCATCGTGGATTCTCGCCGGCCGACCTTTGGCTCGGAAGCACACATGATCGAATGGACGCTTAAGAAGCTGATCGGCACCAAGAACGAGCGCGAGCTCAAGCGCGCCTGGCCGAAGGTGGCTCGGATCAACGCGCTCGAGAGCTCGATGCGCGAGCTCAAGGACGAGGACTTCCCCGGCCGCACCGCGAAGATGCGGCAGGAGGCGCAGAACGGGAAGCCGCTGGACGACCTGCTCTTCGACGCCTTCGCGCTCGTCCGCGAGGCCGGCCGCCGGGTGCTCGGCCAGCGCCACTTCGACGTCCAGCTCATCGGCGGCATGTTCCTGCACCAGGGCTGCATCGCCGAGATGCGCACCGGCGAAGGCAAGACCCTCACCGCCACGCTCCCGTCCTACTTGAACGCGCTCTCCGGCCGCGGCGTGCACGTGGTGACGGTGAACGACTACCTCGCCCGCCGCGACGCGGAGTGGATGGGCCGACTGCACCGGTTCCTGGGCTTCACCACCGGCTGCATCCTCCACGACCTCAACGACAAGCAGCGCCAGGACGCGTACCGCTGCGACATCACCTACGGGCAGAACAACGAGTTCGGGTTCGACTACCTGCGCGACAACATGAAGCTGCGGCTTCAGGACTACGTGCAGCGCGAGCTCAACTTCGCGATCGTGGACGAGGTCGACTCCATCCTGATCGACGAGGCCCGCACCCCGCTGATCATCTCTGGCCCCACCGAGGACTCCACCGACAAGTACTACCGCGTGGACCAGGTGATCCCCGCGCTGGTCCCGGATCAGGACTACACGCTGGACGAGAAGAACCGCTCGGTGAGCCTCACGGATGAAGGCGTGGAGAAGCTGCAGCGCAAGCTCTCCATCCAGAACCTCTACGCGCCCGAGGAGATCGAGACCCTCCACCACGTGGACCAGGCGCTGCGCGCGCACACGCTCTACAAGCGCGACCGCGACTACGTGGTGAAGGAGGGCGAGGTCCTCATCGTGGACGAGTTCACCGGGCGCCTGATGCCCGGGCGCCGCTGGTCGGACGGCCTGCACCAGGCCATCGAGGCCAAGGAGGGCGTGAAGATCGAGAACGAGAACCAGACGCTCGCCACCATCTCGTTCCAGAACTACTTCCGCATGTACTCCAAGCTGTCCGGCATGACGGGCACCGCGGACACCGAGGCGGAGGAGTTCGCCAAGATCTACAACCTGGACGTCCGCGTGGTGCCGACCAACCGGCCCATGATCCGCAAGGATCAAGAGGACGTGGTCTACAAGACCGAGCGCGAGAAGTTCGAGGCCGCCGCCAAGGAGCTCGAGGAGCTCAACAAGAAGGGCCAGCCCGTGCTGGTGGGCACCGTCTCCATCGCCAAGAGCGAGGTGCTCTCCAACTTCCTGAAGAAGCGCGGGATCCCGCACAACGTGCTGAACGCCAAGCAGCACCAGCGCGAGGCGGACATCATCGCCCAGGCCGGCCGCAAGGGCGCGGTCACCATCTCCACCAACATGGCCGGCCGCGGCACGGACATCCTGCTCGGCGGCAACCCGGAGGTGCTCGCCAAGGCAGAGGCCGGGCCGGAGCCGGTTCCCCCCGAGCCGGTGGACGGTCAGCCGGTGGACCTGGCCGCCTACCAGCAGGCGCAGGCCGAGTGGGGCCGGCGCTTCCAGCAGGCGATGGAGAAGTTCAAGGCGCAGACCAAGGCGGAGCGCGAGGAGGTGGTGGGGCTGGGCGGCCTGTTCATCCTCGGCACCGAGCGCCACGAGTCCCGCCGCATCGACAACCAGCTGCGCGGCCGCGCCGGCCGGCAGGGTGATGCGGGCGCCTCCCGGTTCTACCTGTCGCTCGAAGACGACCTGATGCGGATCTTCGGGTCCGAGCGGATCACCGGGCTGATGGAGCGCCTGGGCATGCAGGAGGGCGAGGTCATCGAGCACCGGTGGCTCTCCAAGTCGATCGAAGGGGCCCAGAAGCGGGTGGAGGGGCACAACTTCGACATCCGCAAGAACCTGCTCGAGTACGACGACGTGATGAACCAGCAGCGCCGCAGCATCTACAAGGTGCGGCGCCAGGTGCTGGCGGCGGGCGCGGGGATCCCCCTCGTGGAGTACGACGAGGACCCGAAGACCAAGGCGAAGATCCGCTCCGAGAAGACGGTCAGCTGGGCGGACTTCCGGGAGATGGTGCTGGACACGGTGGAGGACGTCATCGTCGAGATGACGGACACCTACTGCTCCACCAAGAACCCGGACGCCTGGGATCTGGAGGGGCTCGCCCGCAGCGCGAAGGAGGTCCTCAACGTCGACATGAAGTTCGCGGCGAGCGGGACGCGCGAGGAGCTGCAGGAGCAGATCTACAAGGTGGTGGAGAAGGTCTACCTCGCCCGCGAGCAGGAGTTCTCCGAGGACTTCCACCGCTTCTGCCAGGTCCGGTACCTGGGGACGATCGATCAGCTCTGGAAGGATCACCTGCTGGCCATGGACCACCTGCGCCAGGGCATCGGCCTGCGCGGGTACGGCCAGAAGGATCCGAAGCAGGAGTACAAGAAGGAGGGCTACCAGGGCTTCATTCAGATGCTCTCCGCCATCAAGCACCAGTTCGTGAGCACGCTGATGCGCGTGCAGTCCCGCAACGCGGCCGAGGAAGCGGAGAAGCTGCGGCGGCAAATGGCCCAGAAGCAGAAGCAGATCGCCTTCGGCCGCGGAGACGCGGAGGGGAAGCTGGACAGGGAGGCCTCCGCCGCTCCGCGCCAGGCCACCGTGCGCGCTGGCCCAAAGGTCGGGCGCAACGACCCGTGCCCCTGCGGCAGCGGGAAGAAGTACAAGAAGTGCCACGGCGCCGCGGAGGCGGGCGTCTGACGTCACCTCCGGGTTGACACGCCCCCAGGACACGCCTGGGGGCGGTTTGATCCCCGGAAGCCTGCTCGGCTAGCTTGCGCGCCCGATTCGAGCCGGAGCGCGCCGCCCGGCTTGAAACGCCACGGCGCCAACGAGCAGGCAGGTGAAGCGGTGAAGCACTGGGGGAGCTCCTTTGGGTTGCTCTTCGCCCTCCTGGCCATCAGCTGTGGCCAGAGCGGCGGTCCTGTGCCCGACGCCGGCGGCCCCAAGCCCACGGTGGACTCCGGCATGGGGACGGGGCTGTGCCTGGACAACGACGGGGACGGAGCGCCCGGCACCGGTGACTGCAAGGGCCAGGAGCTCGGCGCGCTGGACTGCGACGACGCGGACCCCACCGTCTTCCCCGGCGCGGCGGAGAGCTGCAACGGCCGCGACGACAACTGCAACGGCGAGAAGGACGAAGGGCTCGAGGTCCTCACGTACCTGAAGGACGCGGACGGGGACGGGGTGGGGGGAGACCAGAAGACGGGCAGCGGCTGCGCGGCCCCGCCCGCCGGGAGCGCGCTCGCGGGCGGCGACTGCAACGACGCGGACGCCACCGTGCACCCCGGCGCGGCCGAGGTCTGCAACGGCGTGGACGACGACTGCAAGGGCGGCGTGGATGACGGGCTCGCCTTCAAGGACTTCTTCCCGGACGTGGACTCGGACGGCTACGGCGACGCCACGGCCGCGCCGCAGAGCAGCTGCATGGCGACGCTGCCGGGCAAGGTGACGAACAAGACGGACTGCAACGACCAGAACGGGACCATGCACCCGGACGCGGCCGAGCAGTGCAACAAGCTGGACGACAACTGCGACGGCACCCCCGACAACGGCATCGCCTTCACCAACTACTACCCGGACGGAGACGGGGACGGCTTCGGCGCGGCCAACGGCGCGCCCGAGTCCAGCTGCGCGGTCATCGCCGGCAAGGTGACCAGCCACAACGACTGCGATGACGCCAACGCGGCGGTGAAGCCCGGCGCGGCGGAGGTCTGCAACGGGGTGGACGACAACTGCGCCGGCGGCGCGGACGAAGGGCTCGCCTTCGCCACCTACTACCCGGACGTGGACGGAGATGGCTACGGCGCCTCCACCGGCACGCCGGTCAGCTCGTGCAAGCCGGTGTCCGGCAAGGTCACCAACAGCCAGGACTGCAACGACGCGGACCCGGCGGTGAAGCCGGGCGTGGCGGAGCAGTGCAACGGGGTGGACGACAACTGCAGCGGCCTGGCGGACGAAGGGCTCACCTTCACCAACTACTACCCGGACGCGGACGGGGACGGCTTCGGCAGCGCCAGCGCGGCGGCGATCAACGCCTGCAAGCCGGTGACGGGGCGGGTGGCCAACAACCAGGACTGCAACGACGCCAACGCGGCGGTGAAGCCGGGCGCCACGGAGATCTGCAACGGGGTGGACGACAACTGCGCCGGCGGCGTGGACGACGGGTTGGCCTTCAAGAGCTACTACCCAGACGTGGACGGGGACGGCTTTGGCGCGGCCTCGGCGACCGCGCAGTCCGCGTGCGCGCCGGTGGCGGGCAAGGTCGCCAACAACCAGGACTGCAACGACGCCAACGCGGCGGTGAAGCCGGGCGCCACGGAGATCTGCAACGGGGTGGACGACAACTGCTCGGGCGCCCCGGACGAAGGGCTCACCTTCGTCAGCTACTGGCCGGACGTGGACGGAGACGGGTTCGGCTCGGCCACGGCCTCCGCGCAGTCCGCCTGCGCCCAGCCTTCGGGCAAGGTCACCAACAACACGGACTGCAACGACGGCAACGCCTTCATCCACCCGGGCGCGGCGGAGACCTGCAACCTCACCGACGACAACTGCGACGGGGCGATCGACAACGGCACGGTCACGCAGAACTACTACCCGGACCTGGACAGCGACGGCTACGGCGCGGCCGGCTCGCTGGCGCAGGCCTCGTGCGCGCCGGTGAGCGGCAAGGTCCCCAACAACACGGACTGCAACGACGGCAACGGCGCCATCCACCCCGGCGCCGCGGAGGTCTGCAACGGCGCGGACGACAACTGCGCCGGCGGCGTGGACGAGGGGCTCACCTTCCTCTCGTACTACCCGGACCTGGACAGCGACGGCTTCGGCGCGGCGGGCTCCACCCCGCAGTCCGCGTGCGCGGCGGTGAGCGGCAAGGTCACCAACGACTCGGACTGCAATGACGGCAGCGCGGCCATCAAGCCCACCGCGACCGAGATCTGCAACGGCGTGGACGACAACTGCTCCGGCGCGGCGGACGAAGGGCTGGCCACCACGCCCTACTACCCGGACTCGGATCAGGACGGCTTTGGCTCCGCCAGCGCTCCGGCGCAGGACAGCTGCCGGCCGGTGGCCGGGAAGGTCACCAGCCACACCGACTGCAACGACGGCAGCGCGTCCATCCACCCCGGAGCGGCGGAGGCCTGCAACGGCGTGGACGACAACTGCGCGGGCGGCGTGGACGAAGGCAACCCCGGCGGCGGCGCGTCCTGCTCCACCGGCCAGCCCGGCGTCTGCCAGGCGGGCACCGTCACCTGTCAGGCCAGCGGGCTCACCTGCCTGCGCAACAGCGGCCCCTCCGCCGAGCAGTGCGATGGCCTGGACAACGACTGCGACAGCGCGGTGGACGAGGACTTCGCCAACAAGAACCAGCCGTGCTCGGCGGGGCTGGGCGTCTGCCTGCGCAGCGGCACCTTCGTCTGCACCGCGGACAAGAGCGCCACCACCTGCAGCGTCACCGCCGGCCCACCCACCGCCGCCGCGTGTGATGGGCTCGACAATGACTGCGACGGCGTGGTGGACGAGCCCGGCTTCGTGGGCGCCACCACCCTGCACAACACCGCTTGGAAAGACCTGGAGGTGGCCCCGTACTACTTCTCCTCCGGCGGCTGCCAGGGTGGGGTGACGGGCAGCGGCACGGACGCGCTCGCCGGCGGGGCGCTGGTGCTCTCGGTGGGGACCTCCGGCGTGCAGTTCCAGAAGCTGGACACGCAGGGCCGGCCGGTGGGCGGCACCAGCTCGCCGGCGGGGCTCTCATACACGGACGTGGCCATGGCCCAGTCCGGGGACGGCTTCGTGATCGCCGGCATGTGGAGCGTCAGCCCGGAGATCGACCTCTACTACGTGGACTACGCCAGCGGCGTGATGCGCGCCAAGCTCTGGAGCCAGTTCAAGACCGGCAACGCGCTGGACTCGCTGCGCGTGGTGCGCGGCAACGGTCGGCGGGTGACCCTCCTGTGGCGCGAGGCGGGCGTGGGGCTGAAGCTGGCCCAGGTGGAGCCTTTCTTCGACGGCACCACCTGGACCCTGCAGAAGGCCGGCGGGGGCACGCCGCTGGTGAGCCAGACGCTGGTGGCGGGCGCGGTGGCGGCCGGCGTGGGGGCGGACAGCGCCACCATCGACTGGGAGGGCTCGCAGACCTGCGTCTCCACCGCCACCAAGCGCAAGCTGGGCGTGGCCTACCTGCCCACCGCGCAGTCGCTTCGGCACTTCACCGTGCTCGAGGACGGCAGCGGCAAGAGCGCCACCGAGACCACGGTGCGCACCGAGACCGGCACCTTGAGCCTCAAGGAGCCGGAGCTGGTCTTCTTCCGCGCGGCCTCCGCGGATCAGTTCTTCGTCGCCTTCACCACCTCCGACTCCGGCACCACGCCTTCGGAGGATCTCAACTACTGGCTCACCAACAACCCCACCTGGCAGTACGCGTACCTGAACCTGGCGGGGGAGAACGGCGCGGACTCGATCACCCGGCCGCGCGCCTCCGCCACGGCCACCGGGCTGACGCTCGTGGCGCAGCGGTACGTGGCGGATGCCTCGGGGCTCAAGCGCCAGGTCATGACCCGCAGCCTGGACTTGAACGGCGCCAAGCTGCCGGCCGGCGCGGCGGTGGAGCTCTCGGCCACCACCGGCGCCTGCCCCGCGGGAGATCCGGACTGCCGCCCCGGGAACAAGGACGCGCTCACCGTCTGGTCCCCCTTCGGGAAGGTCTACCTCAGCGCGTCAGGCGCCTCGCCCGCTGGCAGCTACTCGGCCGGCCTGACGTGCCAGTAACCGCCTCTTCCGGGGGCGGGAAGGACCCAGCACCCGCCTTGCGTTTCCTGTTGGACTTCAACGGGATGAACGCATTGCTTGCCTCTGCGAGGGAGGTTCTGTTAGTACCGACCGCCGCTTTAAACGGCAGTCGACTTACACCTCAAACAAATACTCACACGTCCGTGCCGGCACCGGGTGCCCCTCGGGGTGGACTCGAAGCATGAGTCTTCTCTCGCGGGGAGGTTGCCGGCGGGTACAGCGGACGTGGCGGATACAACCCAGCGAGAACGCACATGGACGACAACCAGACTCAGCAGCAGCTCGCCGCCCCCGGCGGGATCACGATGAAGCAGCTCCTGGAGGCCGGCGTTCACTTCGGCCACCAGACCAAGCGGTGGAACCCGAAGATGAAGCCGTACATCTTCGGCGCCCGCAACGGCATCTACATCATTGACCTGCAGAAGACGGTGGCGATGGCCCGCGCGGCCTTCCGCTTCGTCTCCGAGGTCACCTCCCGCGGTGGCTCGGTCCTCTTCGTGGGCACCAAGAAGCAGGCCCAGGACACCATCACCGAGGAGGCCAAGCGCGCCGGTCAGTTCTTCGTGACCAGCCGCTGGCTCGGCGGGACCCTCACCAACTTCAAGACCATCAAGCAGGGCATTGATCGCCTCAAGACCCTGGAGAAGATGGCCGAGGACGGCACCTTCGAGCGGCTCCCCAAGAAGGAGGTCGCCACGCTCGAGCGCGAGCGGATGAAGCTGGAGAAGAACCTGGGCGGCGTGAAGGACATGGCCCGCCTCCCCGGCTGCGTCTTCGTGATCGATCCGAAGAAGGAGCACATCGCCGTGCACGAGGCCAGCCGCCTCGGGATCCCGGTGATCGGCGTGGTGGACACCAACTGCGATCCGGACGGGATCGACTTCGTGATCCCCGGCAACGACGATGCCATCCGCTCCATCAAGCTCTTCACCTCGAAGATCGCGGACGCCGCGATTGAAGGTGGGGCCCGCTACCGCGCCTCGGGCGCCTCGGAGCGGGACGAGCAGGAGGGCCGAGAGGAGCGCGGTGGTGGCCGTGACCGCGACGATCGCCGTGGCCCGCGCCGGGACGGTTACCGCGGGGACCGCGGCGGTGGCCGGGGCGGTGGCGGCGGTGGTGGTGGCGGCGAGCGCCGCGGCCCCCTGGTGGAGATCAAGGGCGGCGGCGCCGCGGCGGGCGCTGGCAGCTCCGAGGGGCTCCAGGTACCCCCCGAGGTCGACGAGGGTGGCTCCAAGGAGATGGCCGCCAAGGTCGACTAAGCGCCGCTCTTTTCTAAAGCGTTTCGCGCGGCTGCTCGCACTCGGTTGCGGGCAGCCGTTTCCATTACGGCTTCCCAACAGGAGAGCAGAACGATGGCTGAGATCAGCGCCTCAATGGTGAAGGACCTCCGCGAGCGGACCGGCGCGGGGATGATGGACTGCAAGAAGGCGCTCGCCGAGGTGGGCGGGGACTTCGCCAAGGCTGAGGAGTGGCTGCGCAAGAAGGGGATCACCGGCGCCGCGAAGAAGGCCGGGCGCGTGGCGGCGGAGGGGCTCGTGGGCTCCTACGTGCACAACGGCAAGACGGGCGTGCTGATCGAGGTCAACTGCGAGACCGACTTCGTGGCCCGCAACGAGGACTTCCAGGCGCTGGTGAAGGAGCTGGCCATGCAGGTGGCCGCCGCCGCGCCCCAGTACGTGCGCCGCGAGGAGATCCCCGCGGACGTGCTGGAGAAGGAGAAGGAGATCCACCGCCAGCAGCTCCGGGACGCGAAGAAGCCCGAGGCGATCTGGGAGAAGATCATCACCGGCAAGATCGAGAAGTACTACGAGACCGTCTGCCTGGTGGATCAGCTCTGGATCAAGGACGACAAGAAGAAGATCAGCGCCGTGGTGACGGACGCCGTGGCGAAGATCGGCGAGAACATCACCGTGCGCCGGTTCGCCCGCTTCGTGGTGGGCGAGGGGATCGAGAAGAAGAAGGAGGACCTCGCCGCCGAGGTCGCCAAGACGATCGGCGCCTCCGCCTAGGTCGGTCCTGGTCTTCTTCGCCGCCGCCCTCCCTGGATTTTTCCCGGGGAGGGCGGTTTGTCGTTTGGGCCTAACCCCTGGAAATCACCCGCTGCAACCTGCCGGTTTCCAGTCGCCTCAGGAACTGAGAAACCCAGAAATCCTCAGCTCCGACAATCCCTTCGTGAACACGGCAGGGAAGGGTCCAGGGCTGGTCTTTCGGGCCAGCAACGGTTCGGGGGCAGTGCGCTTGAGCGTGCGGCGGCGCCGCCACCGGGCCACGCTCGAGCTCATGAACGTGGATGGATCCATGTCCCAGGTGCAGCTCACCATGGACGAGCTGCGCAGCCTGGCCGCCGCGTTCATGAAGGTGGCCTCGGTGCTCGCGGCCACCGAGCCCGCGGACGAAGTCACGCAGACTTGAGCGGCGTTTAGCGTGCTTGCCGCTCGTCCACCCGGGCGGTAGAAGCGACGGCGCCATGAGCGCCCCCTCTGAGCAGCGACGCTACAAGCGGATCCTCCTCAAGCTCTCCGGAGAGGCCCTGATGGGCGAGGGGAAGTACGGGATCCACCCTCCCACGCTGGTGCGCATCGCCGGCGAGGTGAAGGAGGTGGTGGACTCCGGGGTCCAGGTGGCCATCGTCATCGGCGGCGGGAACATCTTCCGCGGCGTGGCGGGCTCCACCGAAGGCATGGATCGCGCGAGCGCGGACTACATGGGCATGCTCGCCACCTGCATCAACGCGATGGCGCTCCAGGACTCGCTCGAGAAGCAGCAGGTTTGGACGCGGGTGCTCTCGGCCATCAAGATGGAGCAGATCGCCGAGCCGTACATCCGGCGGCGCGCGGTCCGCCACCTGGAGAAGGGCAGGGTGGTGATCTTCGCGGCGGGGACCGGCAACCCGTACTTCACCACCGACACCGCGGCCTCGCTGCGGGCCATGGAGATCAACGCCGAGGTGATCCTGAAGGCGACCAAGGTGGACGGCGTCTACAACGCGGATCCCAAGAAGGACTCCACCGCGCGCCGCTACAAGTCGCTGACGTACATGGACGTGCTCAAGCAGAACCTGAACGTGATGGACTCCACCGCGATCTCGCTCTGCATGGACAACAAGCTGCCGATCGTCGTCTTCGACCTCACCGTCAGGGGGAACATCAAGCGGGCGGTGGAGGCGGCGGGCGAGTTCGGGACGGTCGTCGGCGCGTCCGAGACGGTCTGGGCCTAGCCGGCCCTGTTCGACAAAAAGCGCAAGGAGGGGACACATGACGGACGTGGTGAAGGACCTGCACTCCCGCATCGACAAGACGCTCGAAGATCTCCGGAAGGAGCTGGCGAAGATCCGCACCGGCCGGGCGAACATCAGCGTGCTCGACGGGATCCGCGTGGACTACTACGGCACGCCCACGCCGCTCTCCGGCGTGGCGCAGCTCAATGCGCCCGAGCCCCGGCTGATCACCGTGAAGCCCTGGGACAAGGGCGTGATCAAGGACATCGAGCGGGCGATCAAGGAGGCCAACATCGGCCTCAACCCGATGAACGACGGCGAGCTGATCCGCCTGCCCATCCCTCCGCTCACCGAGGAGCGGCGCAAGGACATCGCCAAGCAGGTGAAGGCCAAGGGCGAGGAGCACAAGGTCGCCATCCGCAACGTGCGCCGGGACGCCAACGAGGCGCTCAAGGTCCAGCTGAAGAACAAGGCGATCACCGAGGACGACGTGAAGCGCACCACGGAGAAGGTCCAGAAGGAGACCGACGCCGGCGTCGCCAAGGTGGATGAGATCATCGCGAAGAAGGAAAAAGAGGTCATGGAGGTTTGAGCGGGACGGTCCTCCTCGCCGAACCGTCCGTCCCCGTCGCCGCGGCGCTGCGCCGGTACCTGGAGTCCGCCGGGTACGTGGTGCGCCACGCGGCGCAGCTGGAGGACGCGGTGGCGCGCTCGCGCGAGGAGGCGCCGGATCTGGTCTTCGCCGCGGCCAGCGGCGGGCTGAACGGCGAGGCGCTCTGCCAGCAGCTCAAGGGGCTCCACCCCACCACCCCGGTGGTGTTGATCTACCCGCCGGAGGAGGACCAGGCGGACGCGCACGCCGCCGCGGCCGGGGCGGACGCGGCGCTGGTCGGTCCGCTCAAGCGCGGCACCGTGGTCTCCTGCGCCCGGCTCCTCTTGCAGAGCCGCTCGCTCAAGGAGACGGTGGAGCGGCTGGAGGGAGATCTCCGCAAGCACATCGCCGAGCCGCCGGCGGACGTGGGGCAGATCTCCGGGAGCTCGGCGGACTTCGAGTTCTTCAAGAAGTACCTCCTGATGGAGGTGAAGCGCTCGCGGCGCTACCGCTACCCGGTGGCCTTCCTGCTGGTGGCCCTGGATCACTTCGCCGAGCACGCGGCGGCGCTCGAGCAGCAGGCCCGGATGGAGATCCTGGGCGAGGCGCTCTCGGTGATCACCCGGGGGATTCGCGACATCGACCTGGCCATCCCGTCCGGGGAGAACCGCTTCTTGATCTTCCTGCCCCACACGCCGCGCGCCGGGGCGCTCTTCGTCGCCAGCCGGCTGCAGGACCGGCTCGGGAGGCTGACGCTGATGGCCGGCGCCACCGTCTCCGTTGGCGTGGCGGCCTACGAGCCCTCCTCCACCGCCAGCGGCGTGGACGCGCAGATCGGCTTCGGCGTGCTGATGCGGGAGGTCACCGAGGCGCTCGCGCGGGCGCTGGCGGCGGGGGGCAACCGGGTGGAGGCGTCCGGGGAGAAGAAGAAGCCGGACCGGATCTCCCTGGCCTAGCGCTGAACCCGAGCCCGCCCCCGTTCACCCCGAGCGAAGTCGAGGGGCGATCACGAGTGGCGGGTGCGCGCGCCCCCCTCGACTTCGCTCGGGGTGAACGGAAGGGTCGGGCAAATCGCTGGCGCTGACCTACGGGTAGGCCAACTCGATGCCGGCGATCGACTCCACCACTTCAGCGACGAAGGCGAACAGCTCCAGCCCCTTGCCCTTGTCGTCGCTCCAGCGCTTGTGGGCCTCGTCGTAGGAGAAGTGGATCCCCTGGCCTTTGCCGGCCACCCAGAGCTGGCGCACCGCGCGCTGGGTGTTGACGATGCACTTCTCGCCCTTGGCGCCGGTGAGGGTGACCATGTCCCCGGTGGAGTCCGCCTCGAGCGCGTCTGGATCCACCTGGTCCACCGCCGCCAGCAGCCGCTTGAAGACCTGCGCGACCAGCTGGTTGTAGCGGCTCTCGTCCATCATGGGGGCCTACTTGAGCGCGTCCGGCCCTTCGAGCAACGGCTGGCCGGGCGCCGCGTAGAAGAGCAGCCGCGCCGGCCCGCCCTCTTCGGTGTCGTCCCGCTCCACGCCAATGACGGTGCCGGGGTTGACCGGCTTGGGGAAGGCGGTGAGGCCGAGCAGGTGCGTGGCCACCGCGCCCATGGAGGGCTGGTGACCGACCACCGCGATGCTCTCCCCGGCGTGCTCCTTGAGCAGCGTCTCCAGGGCGCCCACCGGCATGTCCGGGAGCAGGCTGCGGTGCACGCGCAGCGGGCCTTCGTGCTTCTGGGCCAGCGCGAGCGTCTGCGCCGTCTGGACGGTGCGCACCAGCGGGCTGGTGAAGATGGCGGCCAGGGGCCCCATTCGCCCGCTCAGGTGGTCGAAGTGCGTGGTGAGCTGGGCCCGCGCCCGCGTGGTGAGGGCGCGCGCCTCGTCCCCGAGCCCCTCCGGGATCTCCGCGTCCGCATCACCGTGTCTCACCAGAAAAATCCGCACTCATTCCCTCCCCAAGCCGCGCACTCGTACACGACGGTGCCGCGTCGGGTCAAAGGTATAGTGCCGGCATTGCTGGCGAGGAGTTGAGCATGCGAAGCAGCTGGATCCTCGCGGTCCTGTCAGCGCTGGTGGCTGGCTGCGCCCGGGGGCCGGTGGAAGGCACGGGAGACGAGGGGCAGCTGCGCCGAGCCGCGTCTTCGCAGGGGATTTCCGCTGACGGGGGCGGCGGCGGGTTGCGCCTCACCGCGGAAGGGCTGGAGCGCTACCTGGCCTACCAGAAGCGGGCGCTGGAGGTCTGGGCGCCGGCCGGCGGCTCCAAGGCGGCGCTGCGGACCCGCGCGGCGCAAGAGGAGAAGGCCCGCCAGGAGAGCGGCTTCTCCGAGGAGGAGCTCGAGGACCTGGAGCGGATGGTGAACGCGGTGATGGCCAAGCGCTCCCAGCTGCGCTCGGTGGACTACGCCGGGCTCATTTCCCAGCACGAGCAGCTGTTGGAGAAGCTCCCGCCCGAGTCGAAAGAGGCGGTGCAGCGGCAGCTGGATGGGCTGCGCCGCACGCGCGATGAGCTCACGGCGCTGGAGCCGGAGAAGGCGGCCTACGGGGCTGCGAACGTGGAGGTCTTGCTCACGCGCGATGACGAGCTGCTCAAGGGCTGGAGCCGGATGCTGCAGATCTGGGCGGGGACGAAGTGAAACTGGGCTAGAGACGCTTCCTAAGAATGGCACTCGAGACCGCGAATCCGGAGGCCGCGACCGCACAGGAGGTTGCGGCGCCAGGCGCAGAGCCCACAATGGCCACCTGGAAGGGGCTGCGCGCCTGGGTCGCAGGAATCCCCAAGTTCCCCCTCTACCTGTTCGTCTTCAGCCGACTCGCGTACGTGGGTTGCTCGTGGATCGGGATGACGCTGGTTCCCAATCTCTATCTGCACGAGGAAGGGCGCCAGCGTGCGCTGCAGCCGTATCCCTGGATTGACGGTCTGTGCCGGTGGGACTGCGGCTGGTTCGACATCATCTTCAAGCAGGGCTTCAGCGTTTACGAGAACGCGAAGGTCTTCCCGCTCTTTCCCTTGATGGCGTGGGTCATCCACCGGGTGACGGGGATGAACCACCTGGTGGCGCTGATCCTCATCGCGAACGCCGCGAGCCTCGGCTCCTATTTCGTTCTCCACCGGCTCTTCAGGGAGCTGGAGGGGGAGGAGGCCGCTCGCTGGGCACTGCTGCTCTTTGCGGCCTACCCCTTCGCGTTTTTTCAGGCGGCGGCCTACCCAGAGTCGTTGATGGTGCTTTGCAGCGCCGGGGCGCTCGCGCTCGCGCTGCGCGGGCGGCACATCTGGGCGGGGACCGTGCTGGGGCTGGGCGTCATGGCGCGCCACCTCACGCTGTTTGGAGGCGCCGGCCTGCTCGCAGCGCAGCTGCATCAGCGCCCGAGCCCAAAGCGTTTCCTGCTCAGCCCGGCGATTCTGGGGCTGGTGGTGCCGTTCCTGTTCGTGGCCGCTTTCGCGTGGCACCTGCAGGTCATGGTAGGGGACCCGCTCGCGTTCTGGTGGTCGCGTACGATCAACAATGGCCCGATCGTTTGGTTCAGCGTCCGGGAGATCGTCCAGCAGGTGCCGTACGTGCAGCGGCCCGAGTTCTATTTCTACATTCTCTTGGCAACCATCCCCACGGTCGGCGCGATCGCGCTCGCCACCCGGAAGCGCTGGCTCGAGTTCGCAGCGGACGGGATCTGTTTGATGCTGGTGGTCCTCGGATCGGGTGGCGTAGCCCTGGGGCGCTACTCAGCCGCCTGCTGGCCCGCATTCCTGCCGCTCGGGCTCTGGCTCTCGAAGCGCCCGACCCTCCAAGGCCCGGTGCTGATGATGCTCGTGCTGTTTCAGGGGCTCTTCTTCTTTCTGTTCAGCCACCAGTTTCAGATCCTGTGAGGCCGGCGTACTCCCGCAGCTGGGCGAGGCAGAGCTCACGCAGTTGCTGTGTGCTGGCCCCATCGTGGTGGGCGCGGTACCACTGAACGGTCTTCGCCAGCGTCTCGGAGAGCCCCCAGCGGGGCGCCCAACCCAGCCGCACCCAAGCCTTCTCGATGGAGAGGCGCAGCAGGTTGGCCTCGTGGGGGGCGTTCGGATCCCGGCGGTCCTCCCATTCCCCGGAGCCCCAGTGGGAGGTGAGCGTCGCCACCAGCTCGCGCACCGTGCAGGTGGAGTCCAGCCGGGGGCCGAAGTTGAAGGGCTCGCAGTAAGCCGCCGCGTCGGCTGAGAGCAGCTTCGCGCCGAGGAGCAGGTAGCCGCCGAGCGGCTCGAGCACGTGCTGCCAGGGGCGCACCGCGCCGGGGTTGCGCACGGGGATGGGCTGGCCGCGCGCGAGCGCGCCGATGCAGTCCACCACGATCCGCTCGGGGGCCCAGTCCCCGCCGCCCACCACGTTGCCGGCGCGGGCGGAGGCGATCGCCACCCCGTGCGCGGCCAGCTTCTGGGGCGGAAAGAAGCTGCGGCGATAAGAGCTGGTGACGAGCTCCGCCGCGCCCTTGCTCATCGAGTAGACGTCGTGGCCGCCCATGGCCTCGTCTTCCCGGTAGCCGAAGAGCCACTCGCGGTTCTCGTAGCACTTGTCGCTGGTGACCACGACGAGCGCGCAGGGGCGCTTCGAAGTCCGGATCACCTCGAGCAGATGGCCGGTGCCGAGCACGTTGGTCTGCAGCGTCTCCAGCGGCTGCTCGTAGCTGCGGCGCACCAGCGGCTGCGCGGCCAGGTGGAACACGCACTCGGGCTTCGCTTCCTCGAAGACGGCGCGCAGCGCGTCCAGGTCTCTCAAGTCCGAGACGTGGTGGCGGCAGGCCTGCGCCACGCCGGCCACGTTGAAGAGGGCGGGCGTGGTGTCCGGCGCCAGTGCGTAGCCGGTCACCTGCGCGCCGAGCTCCGCGAGCCAGAGGGTGAGCCAGCTCCCCTTGAAGCCGGTGTGGCCGGTGACGAGGACGCGCTTGCCCGCGTAGACCTTGCGCAGCGCCTCCTGCGTGAAGCCGGCGCCGCTCATCGGCCCTTGCTCGACCACGTCTTCCAGGGCGCCTTGCCGGCGGCCCAGAGATCGTTGAGCAGCGTGTACTCGCGCAGGGTGTCCATCGGCTGCCAGAAGCCGGTGTGCTTGAAGGCGGCGAGCTCGCCGTCCGCGGCGAGCTTCTGCATGGGCTCCCGCTCGAGCACGGACTTGGCGCCCTTGCCCAGGTAGCTCCAGATCTTCTTCGAGTCGCAGACGAGGAAGCCGCCGTTGATGAAGCCTTCGGAGGTCTGCGGCTTCTCGTTGAACTCGCGCACCCGCGAGTCTTCGATCTGCATCTCGCCGAAGCGGCCGGGCGGGCGCACCGCGGTGACGGTGGCGGCCTTGCCGCTCTTCTTGTGGAAGGCGATCAGCTCGGTGATGTTCACGTCCGAGACGCCGTCCCCGTAGGTGAGGCAGAAGAGGTCGTCGTTCTCCACGTAGCGGCGCACCGCGGTGACCCGGCCGCCGGTCATCGTCTCCTCGCCGGTCTCCGCGAGCGTGACGCTCCAGTCTTCCTCTTCGTGCGCCTTCTCGAACTGCACCGAGTCCTGCTTGCCGAGCGTGACCGTGAGGTCGCTGGTCATGGCGCGGTAGTTGAGGAAGAACTCCTTGATCACCCAGCCCTTGTAGCCAAGGCAGAGCACGAACTCGCGGACGCCGTGCTGGGCGTAGGACTTCATGATGTGCCAGACGATCGGCTTGTCGCCGAGCCGGAGCATCGGCTTGGGGACCAGCTCGCTCGCCTCGCGGATGCGCGTGCCCTGACCGCCGCAGAGAATGACCGCCTTGAGCCCCATGGCGCCTCTACGCTCCCTTCTGGATGCGGGGGGTGGGGACGGGGAGGACGAACTGCCCGCCGCCCTTCTCGTACGCCGCGAGCTGCCGGGCGATCTCGTCGAAGAAGTTCCAGGCGAGCACGAGCAGGTAGTCCGGCTTGGCCTCCAGCACGTGCTCCGCCTTCACCACCGGCAGGTGCATGCCCGGCGTGAGCTTGCCCTGCTTGTAGGGGCTGCGGTCCGCCACGAAGGCGAGCGTCTTCGGGCCGATCTGGCAGTAGTTGGTGAGCACCACGCCCTTGGCCGCGGCGCCGTACGCGGCGAGCCGCTTGCCGCCCTTGGCCAGGTCCGCGAGGAAGGCGGGCAGGGCGGTCTTGAGCGCCTGGGTCCGCTTGGCGAAGGTGTGCAGCACGGCGTTGCCGGTGAAGCCCTGCTCCTTCTCCTGCGCCAGGTAGCGCTTCACGTTGGCGGTGGGCTCCGCCTTGCGCTTGCCGCGGGCGATCAGCGAGCCGCCGTGCAGGGGAATCTCCTCCACGTCCCAGAGCGTGAGCCCCGCGGCCCGGAAGAGCTGGTCCACCGCGGTGACGGAGAAGTAGCTCAGGTGCTCGTGGTAGATGGTGTCGAACTCGAGGTGCTCCACCATCGGCTTCAGGTAGGGGACCTCCACGTGGAAGATCCCGTCGTCCGTGAGCCAGTGCGCGGCGCCGGCCACGAAGTCCACCACCTCCGGGACGTGGGCCATCACGTTGCGGGCGATGATCAGCTTGGCGGGGCCGGGATCCTTCCGGACGTCCCGGGCGAGCTTGCCGTTGAAGAAGTCCGCGCGGGTGGGGACGCCGTCCTTGTTCGCCACCTCGGCGATGTTCTTGGCCGGCTCCACGCCGAAGATTCGGCAGTGCGCCTTGAAGGGCTTCAAGATGCAGCCGTCGTTGCTGGCCAGCTCGGCGACCAGGTCCTCCTTCCCGAGCGAGAGCTCCTTCGCGTAGCGGGCCGCCAGCGTGTGGCCCCACTTCACGATCGTCTCGGACATCGACGAGAAGTAGATGTAGTCCTCGAAGATGTCCTTGGGGTCCAGCATGTGCGTGAGCTGGACGTGGGTGCACTTGCCGCAGAAGGCGATGGCGAGCGGGTGCTTCTTCTCCGAGGGGATCGCCGCGGGCCCGGAGAGGAAGCTGTTCACGGGCGGCATGTCGCCCAGGGAGAGGATGTCCTCGAGCGCGGTGTTGCCGCAGATGCGGCAGGCGGGGATGCGGGTGGCCATCGTGACTTCGCCTTTCAGGTGCTCGCCAAGAAGCGTTCGCGCTCCTGGCGGAGGAGGGTTTCCAGCGGCGGCTGAACGAGCGTGTGGCGCTCGCTCGCCAGGGCGACCCGGTCCGGTCGGGGGGCCACCTGTCCTGCGTCCTTCGCGCTCGTCTCCACGACGGTGAGCTCCGGGAGCTCCAGCTCCCGGACGATCAGCTGCGCCCACTGCGCCTTGGTGAGCGGCTGCCCGCCAGTGAGGTGGACCACGCCCTGGACGCCCTGCGCGAGCAGCGTCAGACAGGCGTCCGCGAGCCACTGGCTCCAGGTTGGAGCGCCGGCCTGTCCGGCCGGGACCCTCAACGGCTGTCCAGCGCGCGCGCTGTCGACCACTCGGTACATGAAGTTCTTCCGACGGAGCTCCCGACCGAACACCCAGGCCGTTCGTGCCACGAGGCTGTTGCCCCTTTCAAGCAGGAGCGTCTCCAGCTCGAGCTTGTGGCGCGCGTAGACGGAGAGGGGGTGGGTGGAGTCCGACTCGACGTAGCGGTCCTTCCCGCCGTCGAAGACGTGGTCGGTCGACAATCCGAGGATGCGGATCTTCGTGCCGGCGGTGGCGTGGATCACGTTGCGGGCCGTCTCCACGTTCTCCCGGTGACTGCGGGCGGGGTCCTGCTCGCAGCCGTCCACGTACGGCCACGCGGAGCAAAGCGCGACGATGTCCGGCCGGGTCTGCGCGATCGCCTGCTCGACCTGCGCTGGCTGGGTGAGATCCACGGGCAGCGTCGCATCCCCGGTGACGTTGCGCGCGGCGCCGATCACCGTATGCCCCTGCCTGACGGCGCGCCGATGGAGCTCACCGCCCACCAGCCCGGACGCGCCGATGATCAGGAGCCTCGGCGCACTCATCGATGCTTGAGCGCCCAGTCGTAGGGGATCTTCGGGCTGAACGGGTCCAGCCGCTCGATCTCGTTCGGGTCGTGCGGGATGGTGGCGCAGTTGGCAACGAGCGCGGGGACGGTACCCACGCCCTTGAAGCCGTTCCACACGCCGATCGGTACCTTCACCAGGCAATAGTTGCCCTCGCCGATGTAGAGCTCCTGCAGCTCGCCGCGGGTCTTGCTTCCGGCGCGGTCGTCGTAGAGGACCAGCTTGATCTGGCCGATGGGCACTGCGTAGTTGATCACCATCTCCCGGTGCAGGTGCCAGCCCTTGATCACCCCGGGATAGACCATGGAGAAGTAGATCTCCCCAAAGCGCTCGAACTCGGGGTCCGTCGCCTTGAGGTGATGCATTACCCGACCGCGCTCGTCCGGGATGATCTTCCGCGGAGAGATCACGACGCCTTCGATCATCGCGCCGCTCTAGCGAATGGACCTCGCCAGGTCAACGGCGCCCGCCTAAGGTCCGGCGCCCCTATTGGAGGACGCTCGTCGTGACGGAACCTTCCCCAGCCACTGCTTCGCGCCTTCCGCTGGGCCTGCCGGCGGCGCTGCTCTGCAGCATGTTTCTCGGCTTGGCGATCATCCCGTCCAGGGGAGCCTATTCAGAGCCGGCGCTCCTGATGGTGCTCCTGGGCTCGCTCACGCTCGGCTGGCGCTTCGTGAGCGCGCTGCGCGGAGAGCCGGCAACCATCTCCTTCCGTTTGCTCGTGCTCGGGCTGATGTGGAGCGGCGCCTTCGGTATGGCCTTCTTCGCCTGGAACGACGGGGAGATCATCATCTACGCGGTGCGGGCCTGGGATCTCGGACGGCAAGCGCAGGCCGGCGTATTGCTGCTGCTGCTCACTTACGTTCCCTTCCTCTTCGGAAAGTGGCGCGAGCTCTCCATCGTTCGCCATGTCCGCTTCGCACTGCTGGCGCTCTGCCTGCTCTTGGCGGGACACGACGTCATCCGCGCGTCCCCGCGGCCGTACATCGACGTATGGACGGTCCAGATGCTGGGCGCCCAGGCGCTGGGAGCGGGGCAGAACCCGTACCAAGCGGTCGCGGTGCGTGACACCGGCCCCCGCGATGCTTCGGACGTGCCCTACGTCTATCCGCCGACCCAGGTCTATTGGACCTATCCGTTCTTCAGGCTGCTCGGAGATGTCCGCTACGCCATGCTGGCGGCCCTGCTGATCGCTGGGCTGGCGCTGCGCTTCATTACCCGGCGCGCGAAGCTGGACCTCCCGGCGTTGGCGGAGGATGCCCCCGCGCTCTTCCTCTGGTTGACCCCCAAGCTCTATTTCATCCTCGAGCAGTCGTGGGTGGACCCGGTGCAGGTCATGTTCATCTCCGCCCTCGCCGCCGCGTACGTGGCGAAGCGCGAGGTCCTCACCGGGGTGCTGCTAGGTGTGGCGGTGAGCGCCAAGCAGACGATGTTCTGGCTGCTACCGCTGGCGTTGATTCTGCGGCTGTCACGACGGCAGTGGATCATCGGCGGCGCGGTTGGCTTGGCGCTGGTCCTCCCGTTCGTGGCCTGGGATTTCCGGGCGCTCAAGCACGCCAACCTGGACTTCCTGAGCGCGCTCCCCGCGCGGCCGGATGCGCTCACCTTCACCAACTGGGTGAGCAGGAAGTTCGGCATCGACATGCCCGGAAACCTCGCGTTTCTCTTCGCGGCAGGCGTGGCGGGGGTCTCGGTGTGGAAGTTCCGGGGGAACGTGGCGCTGTGGGGGGTGGCGCTCTTGAGCACCTACCTGACCTTCTTCGTCTGGAACCGCTGGGCGTTCGCGAACTACTACTTCCTGCTCCTGTCGCTCGCCGTGCTCGCCTCGGCCCTCGCTGCGCACGCGCCAGACCTCGAGCAAGCGCCGGGAGTGATTCCGCGCACGCCCTCTTCTGACGCGGCGTGACAACGCGGACACGACTGCGCTGTGATGTGGCGCTTGTCGCGAGTTGAGGGGTTTCCGCTTCCTCCTGTACGGTTACCGCATATGCGTCTGTCTCTACGGTTCGGGTCTTTGGCGGTGGTGCTTCTCGCGGCGTGCCTCTCGCCGGTACCGCCCCATCCACCCGGTTCCGTCCTAAGCACTCCCGACGCAGGTGACGCCGGTCCCGCCTCCCCCCAGGACGCCTCGGTCGTGCCCGATGACGCAGGGGGCTCGGACGTGGACGCAGGGACCCCGCCCGTCCCGGTCGTTGATGCCGGAGTCGACGCCGGGAGCTCGACGGTCGACGCAGGCCCGCCACCCTCCAACCCCACCGTCCTGACGCTCGCCAACGCGGTTCTCCCAACCCCCCTCCACGAGCCGGCGGTGGTGAGCAACGGCGAGGGGCTCTATCTCTTCGGCGGTCTGACTGACACGGACGTCTTCAGCGACAAGATCCTCTATTTTGACCCCACGACAGAGACGGTGTCGGTGGTTCCGGCAGTCCTGCCGTACGGGCGTCAGGCAGCGTCAGCGGTGTGGGACGGCCGGTACATCTACGTCTTGGGTGGCCGGCGCACGTACGTCCTGTATTCGGACGAGATCGTCCGGTTCGATCCGCTCAACAACGCTGTGAAGGTGATGACAGCGAAGCTTCCGACGCCCCGGTACAACATGGGGGCAGCGTGGGCTGGCTCCGCGATCTACCTGTTTGGTGGCTTCGACAACCAGAACCTGGACCAGATCGTCCGCTACGACCCCGCAGCGGATACGCTCACCCCGCTCATGACGCGGTTGTCGACAACGAACCAGGCTCCGGGCGCCTTCTCGGACGGCCAATCCGTCTACATCGTCGGCGGCGCGGACGTCACCAATCGGCTGGACACGATCTTCCGCTTCGACCCGGGCACCGGTCAGCTCACGCTCATGGGCTGCACCCTCCCGGTGGGCCTCTGGGATCCGGGTTTGGCCTGGGATGGCACCAACGCCTATCTGATGGGCGGTATGACCATCCCCTCCATCACCACCTCCTCCATCGTCCGCTTCACCCCTTCAACGTGCACGACCCTGAAGCTGGGCTCTGCACTGCCCAAGGCCCAGGCGGGCAGGGCCGCGGCGTGGATCGGCGAACGGGCCTACCTCTTCGGTGGGGCGACCGACTCGGCGGGCCAATCCGTCGTGTTCAACACGATCATCCGATTCGTGCCGTAGCGCCGCCCAGCCAGCCCTATGGAGCCACCGAAAGGCCTTGGAGCGACAGGACGAACGCCTCGAGATCCGCACCCGGGCGAGCCCGGCGAGTTTCAGCGCGATCGGCGTGGTGAAATCGGCGCCCCGGGCACCGCAAGCCATCCACAGTCTTCCCCTCGGAGGTTTGGTTCCCGCCACGTTCGCCGATCCAATACAGTCTCAATCAGCTGAACTGGAAGTACCCGTAGATAGAAATGCCTGGGGAAACAGTTTTCTAAACTGGTCGAGATGTTCACCACAGACCGAGGCGCAAGATCCGGAACGCGACTAGAAGTCGTGGTGGGTAGTCACTCAGGAAATAAGAATGGGAGAGCACGATGGATACGGGAAGAAGCTCAACGCCCATTGCAGCCCTGTGCTTCGCCGCCGTCTTGTCTGCATGCGGCCTCGAGCGACCGGACCCGGCGACACCATCTCCGACTCAGCGTAGCCAGCAACAGCTATACATGGGCTTGGATACCATGCAGATATGGACAGACAATGCTCTGGATATTCCTGTCTGCTGGATGACCTCAGGGTTTTCGTTGCAGAAGCAATGGATTAAGGACGCGGTTCTCAATAGCTGGCAACAGCAGATCCCCGTCATCTTTACCGGTTGGAACGCATGCCCAACCTCAGGAGGAGATCGACACGTTCGCGTTGAGCTATCCGACACGAACCCAACCGGCGGCGGGTCATTTTTTCTTGGAATGAACGGAAACTTCAAGACCGCCGCAGAGGGCCGCAGTGGCGATATCTCTTTCAGTGGCGCCACATCCAAGTCGCGAATCGAGTATCTGGCTGTGCATGAATTTGGCCACGTACTTGGCTTCGCGCATGAACAACACCGATCAGACGCCATTCCGAATTGCCCTCACGTTTCCTTTGCGCCCGGATACAGACTCGGCGCCTACGATCCAAACTCCGTGATGAATTATTGCGGCCCGCTGACCTCGACATTGACCACGGGCGACATCGCCGGTGCGCGGTTTCTTTACGGAAATCCGCGCGGCGGCGCTGAACATGACTTCATCACTGGCGACTTCGACGGCAACGGTCGATACGAATTGATGCAAACGTTTCGTGGCTGGTCTTCGCTGCCGAGATGCGATGTTTCCGGCGCCATCGGCGTTTGTCGAAACGACCCGGCATCAATTTTCAATTGGTTCAGTCCAGAGCAAACATTTCTGGCGGGTGATTTCGACGCCGACGGCAAGGATGACGTCATTCAGGCTTTTCGCGATTGGAACACGATTCCGATTTGCAGATCGGTCGGCGGCACCTCATGGGCTTGTTCGAACCCTTCCGCCGTGAGTCTGAACGTTGGGAAGTCAGAGGTCGTCTACAAAGTTGGAGACATCCAAGGAGACGGGCGGAAGGATGTCTTCATGTTTATTCGAACACAAGTAGAGCAGGCGCTGCCGACGCCAGAAAATACCTACGTCTGCAGTTTCTGGAGCCCACAGTGGATTTGCTCCCATGTGAACGGCTCTCCCAAGGATAGCGGCTATCTACAGCGCTATCACGTGGCAGACTTCAACGGCGATGGTCGTTCCGATTATGCAGTGACTCATCCGGCATCTCCCAAAGTTGCTGTCTGCCTTGGCGGGTTCGATGCGTTTTCTCCGTCGTGGAGTTGCTCGAATCAACCGGTGGCGGTGTTCAGCAATGATGCGGCCGATCAGGTGTACCTCCCAGGAGACTTCAACGGAGATGGCCGAGCAGATCTAATCCAGGCGTATAGGGGCTGGTCCACGTTTCCCGTCTGCATTTCAAGCCCAGCCGCGACTTTCTCTTGTTACAATCTGAATGCAACAATCTGGGACTCTGGATCCACCGAACAACAGTTCCTCACGGGCGACTTCAATGGCGATGGCAAAATCGACGTGGCACAGACTTGGCGGGGCTGGAATTCGATTCCGGTTTGTTATTCCACTGGGGCCGGCTGGGACTGCCGCAACGAGCCCGCTCTGATTGGCAATTCTGGCTCGTCCGAGCAGCGATTCATCGCGACCGACGTCGATGGAGATGGAAAGACAGACATCGTCCAGGGCTTCCCGGGATGGCCTCACTACATCGTCTGCAAATCGACCGGCACCGCGTGGAGTTGCAGCACGGTGCCAGCCACGACCTTCGACCCCTGAGCCAAGCCTCTCCTTCGCACCAATGCTCGAGGCAATTCGTCGCGGCGAGCATTGTGCCGCAGGGCTCTACCCGCTCGCAGGCTCCTGAAAAGCCGGCTTTGCGCCCGAGCCCCTTGCCCGGCGCGACCGTGCGGATCGATGGGAGGCTTTAATCGCGGGGCCCCAGGCCACGAGGCCCGGCCCCCCCCGGGGTTCACGCGGCCGGCAGCTTCGACATCCGGACCAAGTGTACCCGTCAGCGGTGAGGTACGCCCACAGCCCCGTCTTCATCGAGCCGAGTATCTCCTCGACCAGCTTCCGCCTTCGCTGGCTGATCGCGTAGCCGGGGTGACGCGTCGTCCTCCAGTCGACGCGCGCCTCTTGTCTCTCTTTGGCGCGATGTGCGGCGTTACCCTGGGCGCTTTTGTACTGCACCAACGAATAGTTGCGCGTCGTAGCCGGCATCCCCTGCCCAGCGTGCTGGGGATAGTGCCGTTCACGCACTGACGGTCAAGCATATCAAGCGCTCCCTCCCACTCCGCCGTCCCGCTCGCCTAACCTTAGTTCTGCGCGACGTCGACGCAGAGGCCGTTTGGTTCTCCATCAGCACGTGCGCGGCGCGCAAGAGATCGCGGCCGGGTGCGGGGAGACGTCCCTCCCGGCCTTTTTCAGTAGCCTGCTAGGCGCTGCTCTCATGATTGATCACTTCTCTGCCTGCTCTCGGGCGCGCCACCCGAGTTCCAGGAGGAGGAGGTCGTGCAGGCCGCGACCCAGAACCAGCCATCCTGGGTCGCCGTTGCTCTTGAGGTGGCCTCCAAGGCCTGCGACGGCGAGCATCGCGTCGCGAGCTGTGGGTCGCGGAGGCAACGGCTTCTTCGCTACGGCCCGTAGAACCGTTAGCTGTTCTTCGGTTAGCGCCTCCGCGGCAGACGTCTTGGCGTCAGCCCGGGCGATATGCCGCAGCAGGAGTAGTCGCCACGCCACGGGTGCGAAGATCGCCAGCGCGTTCAGGAGGCTGTCGGCGCTCTCAAGCTGGCGACTCTCGTATTGGCACCCGGTCTTGACGGCCTTGAAGAACTCTTCGATGACCCACCGCGCGCGGTAGCAGTCGACGGCGAATTCGATCGCCTCGGGTGAGTCGACCGGCAGACTGGTCAACAGGAACCACTCGACCGCGGGCTCTCCCTTCGGCGGCTTCCTCTCAGAAACGTGAATCACGTTGAGTTCGACTGTCTTTGACTCGGCCTTGCCGCTCGTGCGCGGACGAGGCAGTTCGACAGCGAGCGCCGCAAGACTCAGCCTCGCGATGCGAGAGTGTCCGTCCGCCCGATAGCGCCCCAGCACGGCGCTTGAGGATGTCCCGCACGCAGTTGAAACTCTCGGCGGCGGCGACGATGTGACTTCTACCCTGTGCATCTGACGTTCGCATTTTTCAGTTCTGCGTCGCGGGCGCGGAGGGCCGCGAGGAGCTTCGGCATCTCCTTGTGCCCC
>JBGATB010000075.1:0-39556 GCA_044229415.1 Myxococcaceae bacterium
CGCGATCGTAGGGACTCTCGCTCGTGGGGCCCTCGACTTCGCTCGGGCTGAGCGGACGGCTCACGTTTCTTGCCTTGATTGATCCGCCCAACGCGCGGCGGCCTCACTACGCTCGGGTTGAGCGTCAGGGCAGCGGCGCGTGGGCGAGCCGGATGAGCGCCTGCGGGTCCACCGGCTGCTCGCGGAACCAGGCCACGCGCGCCGCGGCGCTCGCGTCCTTGGCGCCGCCGCTGGCGAGGAACCGCGCCGAGAGCTCGGGGTCCGCCGCCAGCAGCGCCGCGAGCGTCTGGTGCGCGGGCTCCTGCGGCAGCGCCTCCCGGAACAGCTCGGTCTTTGGATCGAAGACCATGCCCAGCCGGCGCGTGCCCTCCTCGCTCCGGGCCACCAGCTCCTGCCCCGGGTGGAGGAGGTCTCGGGCGCGCGCCTCCTCGAAGTACGCCTGCGCCGAGGCGTAGACCTTGCGCAGCGTCTGGGCGTTGGTGCCGCCCTGCTGCATCTGGATCCACTTGGGCAGCCCCTGCTGCGTGAACTGCATGGCGTCGTCGTTCTCGAGCTGGGAGCGCCCATCGAACGGGATCCGCTCCAGGGCTGAGCGCAGCGGGCTGGCTTCGGCGCGGTAGGCGTCCCGCTGCGCGGGGGTAAGGCCGCGCCCCTTGGCCACCGCCTCTTCGATTCGGGGCCGCCAGCGCGCGTTGACCGCCTCGGCCTCCTTGAAGAGGGCGGTGAGCCGCTCCGCCGCGCCCCTGGGGATCTGCCCGCGCGCCTCGAGCGCGAAGAAGTCCGGCAGCACCCCGGCCTTGCCCAGCCCGCCGGTGATGAAGCCGGCCACGTTGTGGGTCACGTCCGAGTAGTAGACGACCGCCGCCTGGTGCCCCCTGCCGGCCGCCGCCACCACGTGCTCCACCGGCTCGAACGGGTGCAGGCCGTGGAGGAGCACGCCGCGCATGAAGCCCTGCACGTTCGCCCAGTCGCCGTTGGCCATCAGCCGGGTGGACCAGGCGGAGAGCAGCTCCTCCGTCTGGGGCCCGGTCAGCCCCGCGGCGCGCGCCGCGTCCCGGACGCCGTCCGCGGACATGGGCATCAGCGCGTCATCCATCCAGCCGTGGACCACCGCCCGCACCGGCGCGCTGGCCGGACCCGCGGCGTCGAAGCGGGCCTTGGCCTGCGCCTGCAGCACGTGGTGGATCTCCTCCACCGTCTCCCCCGCGGAAGTGGGCAGGGTGCGCGCGCCCTTGAGCTCGGCCAGGGTGCGCCCCTTCATCCACGCATCGGTGAGGACCGTCTGCAGGGTCAGCTCGTCCGACTCGAACTGCGTCAGCGGCCGGCCGCGCGCGGCGGCGGACCGCTCGAGCACGCCCCGCAGCACGCTGCCCACGTGCTCCACGTTGGGGGCGCCCACCGCGTCCACCGAGGAGTGCGAGGAGCGCAGCGCGCCACCAACCGCGTGCAGCACGTGGGGCGAGGTCGGCTGGACGCCGGGCGCCAGCGTCCCCGGCGCCAGGCCGAGCGCGGCGCTGTCCTGGAACCGCTCGAAGAGCGTGCCGGCGGCGATCCGCTGCGCGTCGCTCAGCTCGTGCACCGGGAGGACGTCCGGGTTGGCCCGGCCGATGGAGCGCTCCACGCGCGCCACCGGGCCCGGCAGCTGCTCGCCCATCGCGCTCACCGCGGCGGCCCGGACGTCGAACGCGTCCCCATCCGCCAGCGCGCGCAGCAGCTGCGCCTCCCGCTCGGAGGCGGGAGCGCCTTCGCGGGCCAGCTGACCCAGGCGGGAGATGTCGCGGTCCACCCGGGCGTTGGCGATGCGGGCCCGCGCGGCGCGCAGGGCGAGCTTCGCGTAGTCCAGAAGGGTGCCCACGACCTCAGGAGCTAGCCTTCCCTGACGCCGCCGTCAAACGGCTGGCGCTACGGGGTCACCGCCAGGGTTGCGGTCTGGACGACCGTCCCCAGCTGCGCCTTGAGGCTGCAGGTGCCCAGCTCCACGCCGCTCACCTCGCCCGTGGGGGAGACGGTGGCCACCAGCGGGTCGTCGGTGCTCCACGCCGCGAGCGCGGTGACGTCCTTCGTCGAGCTGTCGGTGTACGTGCCGGTGGCGAGCATCTGGAGGGTGCCGCCCTTGGTCACGTTCGGGCTTGCGGGCGTGAAGGCGATGGAGACCAGCTCCGCCTGCGTCACCGTCAGCTGCGAGGTGCCGGTCTTGGTACCGGAGGTGGCGGTCACCGCGACCATGCCCTCCCCCTTGGCGGTCACCAGCCCCTGCGTGGAGACGGTGGCGAGCGCGGCGTCCGCCGTGCCCCAAGTGGCGGTGGAGGTGAGGTCCGCCAGCGAGCCGTCCTCGTAGACGCCGGTGGCGGTGAGCTGCCGCGTCTTGCCGTTGGCGAGGCTGAAGGAGGCGGGCGTCACGTCCACGCGGGTGAGCGCCCCCTGGATGACGGTGACCCCCGTGGTGCCGGACTTGCCGTCCAGCGTGGCGGTCACCTGGGCCGAGCCGTAGCCCACCGCGGAGACCAGGCCGGTGGCGCTGACGGTGACCACGCCGGTGGCGGGCGCGCTCCAGAGCGCGGTGGCGGTGACGTCCTTCTGGGTCAGGTCCGAGAGAAAGGCCCGCGCGGTGAGCTGCACGGTGCTGCCGCGCAGCGCGGTGGGGCCCACGGGGGTGACCTGGACGGCGTTGACCACCGGCGGGGTGACCACCACGGTGGCGTAGGCGACCAGCGACTGGTACTGCGCGGCGAGCTGGCTGGAGCCCACGTCCACCGCCACCACCTTGCCGCGCATGCCCACGTCGCTGAGGACCTGGGCGGTGCCGGGGTTGGAGGAGCTCCAGGTGGCCTGCTCGGAGACGTCCAGCTGGGTGCCGTCCGAATAGGAGGCCATGGCGCGCAGCTGGGTGGTGGTGCCCTTCGCCGCGGTGGCGTCTTCCGGGGTCAGCGACAGGCCGGTGAGCCGGGCGGAGGTGACGGTCACCGGGACCACCACGCTGAACTCCGCGAGCGCCACGGTGACGCTGGTGGCGCCCACCGCCAGCCCTTCAATCTTGCCGGGGGAGACCACCCGCACCAGGGCCGGGTTGGCGCTGGTCCAGCTGGCCTGCGCGGTCACGTCCCGCCGCACCAGGTCCGAGTAGGTGGCGGTCACGCTCAGCTGCTGCACCACGCCGATCGGCAGGCTGACCGTGGTGGGGAAGGCGTTGATGCGCGCGAGGACGCCCTCGGTCACGTCCACCTCCGCCGAGGAGGTGGCGCCCTCCCAGCGCGCGGAGACGGTGGTGTGGCCGGGCGAGACGCCGAGCAGCTTGCCGCGGCCGCGGGCGTCGAGGATCGCGCCGTCGCCGCTGGTCCACGCCGCCTCGTTGGTGACGTCCCGGACCGTGCCGTCCGCGTAGGTGACGCTCGCGGAGATCTGCGAGAAGACGCCCGCGGGCACGGAGCTGCTGTCCGGGGTGATGGTCAGGGAGACGGGGTCGCGGTGCCCGTCGCACGCGGCGAGCGAGGTCAGCGCAGCCAGGGCCGCGCCCCAGAGGAGAGTTCGAGTCAGGGCCATACCGCCGGCCACCCTACCAAAGGCGCCCGGTTCGCCGCAGGCGTCCCCACTCCGGGTGAGTCCTGCCTACCAGCGAGCAGGCTGGCAGGCAGGCCCAGCGGCCTTGTGCGGGTGCTCAGGGACCCGAGCCGGGCGCTGGATCCACGGAGTGCGGCTGACCGTCTCCTTCCGAGCAGGGGATCTGGGCGCCGTCGGAGGAGACGATCGCACAGTCGGTCACCACCGGGAGGCAGCGGGCCTCGTAGCACGTGGACGGGTAGGAGGCGGTGCAGGCCGCGTCCTGCCAGCGGCAGTCGTGGTCTCCCGCCGAGAAGCAGCTCGCCGAGTCCGTCTTGCCGGCGCAGTCCGCCGTCCGCTTCTGGAACTGGGCCAGCGTCTCCACCCGCTTGGTCCCGCCGCCGTTCCCCGCCCCGCCGCACCCCGCCAACACCGCCCAGACCAACAGCCATGCGCGCTTCATGTTCGTGCTCCTTCGAAAAGGGCGCCCCGACCCTTCCGGCGCCGTACCGAGCAGACGGGGCCCGAAGAGGCGCGTGGACACTCGAAATTCTGAGGGGCTCGCGGGGCGGCCACCGCCTCGCTGCGAGGGGTTGCGCGGAGCCCGGAGGCGGCATGCGGCTTGCGCCTGCACTTTCACGTTCCATCCGGACGGGCTTCGTCCGTCTGTTGGGCAGACCCGATGACCCAGGCGCAGTTGAAGGACGCATACGAGCGCTTCGGCCACCTCGTCTACCGGCGGTGCGCCTGCATCCTGCGGGACGACGCCGCGGCCAAGGATGCGCTGCAGGAGGTCTTCGTGCGGGTGTGGAGCCGGCCAGAGGCGTTCGAGGCGGCGCAGTCCAAGCTGCGCTGGCTCTCCCGGGTGGCGGAGCGGATCTGCTTCGACGCGCTGGATCACCGCGCCCGCACCCGCGAGCAGCCGCTGGAGCCGGAGCACGAGCAGCTGCGCGCCGTCCCCTCCCCCGCCGGCGCCGTGGATGACGCGGACGTGGTGATGCGCTTCGTGGAGCGCTTCGACGAGCGGACCCGGCAGGTGGCGGTCCTCTATTACCTGGATGGCCTCACCCACGAGGAGATCGCCCAGGAGACCGGCTGGTCCCGGCAGACGGTGCGCAAGAAGCTGGTCTTCCTCCAGGAGCGCGCGGCGGCGCTGCGCAAGCTGCTCACCGGCGAGGAGGCGCGCACGTGAGCCACCCCAATGCGTTCGCCCTGCAGCGCTATGCGGCGGATGACCTCGCCCCGGCGGAACACGAGCGCACCCGCGAGCACGTGGCCCGGTGCGAGGCCTGCGCCCACGCGCTCGCTGGGCTCGAGGCCGCCCGCGAGCGCTTCCTCGCCGCGAACCCGGCGGAGGAGGTGCTGCGTTTTGCGCTCCGCGAGAGCCCACCGCTCACCCCGAGCGAAGTCGAGGGGCGCGCAGAGCCGTCCGCAGGCGAGAGACGAGCGGAGCCAACCCGTGGACCGTTCATCCCGAGAGTCGAAGGAAGCGCAGAGCATCGGCCCCCCTCGACTTCGCTCGGGGCGAACGGGAGCTCGGATGCCCCACTGGGCGGAACCGAGCGCCCCTCGACTTCGCTCGGGGTGAACGGAGGGAGGCTGCGCGCCTTCGCCGCGCTCGGCGCGGTGGCCGCCTCGGCCCTGATCGCCCTCTTCGCCTTCCCGGACGGGCCGGTGCGGCTCAAGGGCCTGGGCGTGGCGGTGCACCGCCAGCGCGGCGCGGAGATCCGCCCGCTGGGCGAGGGCGACACGGTGGCGGCCGGGGACGCGCTGCGGCTGGTGGTCACCGTCCCCCGGCCGGGCCGCTACATGGCCTGGGTGGTGGACGCGCACGGGCGCGTGGACCGCGCCGTGGACGCGCCGCAGGAGCTGGCGGCGGGCGCCCACGCGCTCCCGGGCAGCGTGGTGGTGGAGGCGCCGTGCGTGAGCTCCCGGGTGGTGGTGGAGCGGCTGGCGCTGCCGCTGGAGGAAGCGGAGGCGGGCCTGCGCGAGCGGGTGCGCGCGGGCGCGCTCACCGGCGTGGAGCTCTCGTGCGAGTGAGCCTGTCCCTCTCGCTCGCGGCGCTCGCCGCGCTGGCGGCGCCGGCCTTCGCGCAGCCCGCGGAGGAGCGGCTGGCGGTGCTGGTGGGGGCCAACGTGGGCGAGGCCTCGGACGAGCCGCTGCGCTACGCCGAGAGCGACGCCCGGCGCGTGCGCGAGGCGCTGGTGGAGCTCGGCGGGGTGCGCGCGGCCCGCGCCACGCTGGTGCTCGGCGGCGGCACGCGGCCCGTGCTGGACGCCCTCACCGAGGCCCGCGGCCGCGCGGCGGAGCTGACCGCGTCCGGCCACCGGGTGGTGCTGCTCTTCTACTTCTCCGGCCACGGCGATGACGGCGCGCTCCACCTCGCGGGCGAGCGGCTCCCGCTGCAGGCGCTGCGCGAGCGGCTGGAGGCCATCCCCGCCGCGGTGCGGCTCACGCTGCTGGACTCTTGCCGCACCGGCGGGCGCGCCAAGGGCGTGCGCCGCGGGCCGGAGTTCGCGCTGGGGCTCACCCCCACCTCCCCCGAAGGCTCGGTGGAGCTGCGCGCGGCCTCCGCGGGCGAGGCCGCACAGGAATCCGAGGAGCTGCAGGGCGCGCTCTTCACCCACGCACTGCTCTCCGGCCTGCGCGGCGCCGCGGACGTGGATCGCGACGGCCGGGTGACGCTCTTCGAGCTCTACGCCTACGCGTACCGGCGCACGCTGCTGGAGAGCGGCGCGGCGGTGAGCGCGCAGCGGGCCACCCTCTCCGTGGAGCTGCGCGGCGCGGGGGAGCTCGTCCTCTCGCAGCCGGCGCGCGCCGCCTCCACCCTGCAGCTGCCCCCCTCGCCGGTGGGGCGCTACATCGTCTTCTCCCTCCCCAGCGGCGCGGTGATGGGCGAGCTCTCCGAGGGCGCCCTCTCGCTCCCTGCGGGGCAGTTCCTCGTGCAGCAGCAGGCGGGGGCGCGCCGCGCGGTGGCGCGGGTGGACCTGGCCTGGGGCGGCACGCGGCGCCTGGCCGAGAAGGACTTCGTGGCCGTCTCGCGCGAGGAGCTGGTGGCGCGCGGCGGACGCGTGGAGCTGCGCCCGTACCGGCTCTCCGCGCGCGGCGGGGTGGAGGTGTCGCCCGGGGCGGTGGAGCTGCCGGGGCTGCGCGCGGGCGCGGCCTTCGTCCGGCTGGCCGGGCCGCTCGAGCTGGAGGTGGAGCTCTGCTACCTGCGCGGCGGCGCGCGGACGGACGGCTTTGGCGGCGGCTTCCAGTCGGTGAGCCTGGTCCCCGCGGTGGGCGTGCGCGCGCTCTTCGGCGCCGGGGCGCTCTCCGCGCAGGCCGGCGTGGAGGGGCGCTACACCTTCGCGGCGCTGGCGCGCCCGGACGCGGAGCGGCTGCGCGCGGCCGGGCTGCCCGCCGAGGAGCACTTGCGCTACCCGTCCCTGGGGCCGCGGCTGGCGCTCTCGGGCGCGCTCTCGCTCGGCGCGGACTTCGTGGCGAGCGCCACCGCCAACGGCGCCTGGCTCTTCCGCCAGGAGCGGCTCGCGGACGGCGCGCGGCGGCTGACCGGCCGGCCGGCGCTGGGCTTGAGCCTGGGGATGGGCCGTGCGTTCTGAGCGTGGGCCCTTGCTCCTGGCGGTGGCGCTGGCGGTGGCGCTGGCGGCGTGCGGCACCGGCGCGCCGGACCCCTCCTACGACCCGCCGCTGCTCACCCTGCGCGGCGTGCTCACCAACGACGGGCGCTTGCCTGTCGGCGACGCCAAGGTCGCGCTCGTCTGGCGCCGCCCCACCTCGAGCCTGCTGCTCACCGAGGGCGTGGCGCAGCAGGTGCCGCTGCGCGCCGAGTTCCCCTTCCGCTTCGAGCTGGCGCTGCACCAGCTGCCGCCGGCGGAGGTGATGACGGAGGGCTGGGAGGGCAGCGGCGCGGTGGGGACGCTGCTGGTGTACGAGGACCTGAACGGCAACGGCGCGCTGGACCTGCTGCCGGAGGGCGCGCTCGAGTCCCAGGCGCAGGACCGCGTGCTCGGCACCCCGGAGCAGCTCTCGCTGCTCTACACCGAGCGCGCCGCGCCGCCGCGCGGCTTCCAGCTGGTGCGCAGCGTGCCGCAGCCGCAGCCGCAGCCGGGGCCGGAGCCGCCGCTGCAGCTGCCCCCCGAGCGGAGCGTGGAGCCGCTGGACACGGAGATCCCCATCCCCCTCACCGGCGAGCCGCAGCTGGCGGTCAACCTGTGCCGCGGCTTCGCGGCGGAGGACGGCAGCCAGAGCTCGGGGGTGGTGTGCGGCGGCGGCCCCTGCCCCTCCTACGAGGTGCCGCCTGGCGCCACCGTGTCCTGCACCGAGGAGGGGCGCGCCTTCACCTGGAGCCAGTGCCCGCCAGAGGGGACGCTCTGCGCGCGCAACGGCTGCCGCTCGGGCGAAGGGGTCTGGCCCCAAGGCAGCCCGCGCCCCACCGGCTGGCCCTGCCCTCCCTGATGTCAGGAAGCGGCGCGCCGCCGCGAACTCCCCGGGACACACCTCTTTGGGAGCACCTCATGCGGCTGACTTTGCTGACGGCGGGGCTGACCTTCAGCCTCGCCTGCGGAAGCACCCTCACGCCCGAAGTCCTGGGCAGCGGCGCCCAGGCGCTGCTGGTCAACCAGGAGACGGGCGAGGGCTACCACCCCACGCTCGATGAGGACGGCAACCTGGAGGACCCACCGGACTGGGTGGTCCACGACGCGCAGCCCTACCACCCCAGCGGCGGCCAGACCGCCACCCTCCACGGCCGCGTCTTCTTCAACGACCGGCGGCGGAACGGGCTGTTCTCCGCGCGCAAGACGGTGGGCGGCAGCCCGGGCACGCGCTGCACGCCGGAGGGCAAGCGCAACGACGGGAGCAGCTGCAGCCTCAACCTGCTCGGGGCGCAGTACATGGTGGTGGACGTGATCGAGCGCGACGAGGGCTACTTCGCCCCCACCGCGTGGGACTGCAAGAACCGGGATGTGCTGCAGAGCGTGCCGGTGAACGCGGACGGGAGCTTCACCGCCACCTTCGCCGTGGGAGACGACTGCGACAGCGACGCGCTCCAGAAGATGGCGATCGTGCTCGAGGTGCGCACCCGCTACTGCGGCGAGTGGTGCTTCTCCGTCTCCGACAAGAACGGCAAGCCCTACGTGCTCACCTACCCGGGCGCGACCGTGAGCTCGCCGCTGCTGGTGGACCCGGGGGATGAGGTCAACCTCTCGGACATGGTGTTCAACCCGGGCGGCACCTCTCAGACGGTGGCCAACGACACGTCCATCGCCGCGAACTACTACGCGGCGCTGGTGGACACGGTCCTCACGCTCCACCGGGACGAGGGCATCCCCTTCTACAGCTCCTACGGCGAGGCGGTGGTGGAGTACCCGAGCACCGCCACCGGCAGCGCCACCACGCTCTCGGCCAACCGGATCGCCATCGCGGACGTGGACAACTGGATCAACGGAGACGTGGTGGCCCACGAGTACGGTCACCTGGTGAACCTGCGCGCGTGGGGCGGCGACTACGGCTGGGATGGCGTGGGCAATGGCGGCGTGAGCTGGAACGCGTCCGATGCGACCGAGCCGCGCATCGCCTTCAAGGAGGGCTGGGCCAACTTCGTGGCCCGGGCCGTCTTCCGCGAGACCATGGCGTACGATCTCGCGTCGTTCGACGACAACGCCACCACGCCGGCGCTGGGCACGTTTGGGCAGGGCTACAAGTTCGTCACCAACGTGAACAAGATGCTGAGCGACTGGTACGACACCCGGAACGACGACGACACGAGCAGGGCCGGCGCCGGGGACCACTTCGCCGCGGATGACCTCTACTCGGTCTGGTTCAACCTGCGCCGCATGTACCTGGACGTCGGCCTCTACGGCGGCGACTTCGAGGGCGGGCTCACCGTCTGCGACTACGTCCACTACTACCTGGACGTCCGCAAGTCGGCCGCCAAGGTCGGCACCACCGCCCACAACGACTACGTCTCGTGGGTGACCGACCTCATCTACAACAACAACCTGGCCTGCTACCTGCCGAGCCCTTAGGCCCCCGCAGTCAGCGCCCCAGCATGATCAGCTGGGCGGTCTGATCCACCGCGGCGGCCAACGCGTCCTTCCCGTCCTCCGCGTTGTAGCGGGGTTTGATCCCATACAGGCTGGAGCCCGCCGCGCGCCCGAGCTGGCGCGCGGCGGTGGGGAAGAAGATCTCCACCCCCGAGCGCGGCAGCCGCGCCAGTCCCGTGGCGAAGAGCTCCGCGCTGCCGAACGTGGGCTGGCCGAAGGTGAGGACGGACACGTCGCAGGTGAGCGCGGCCACCAGCACCTCGCAGGCCTCGGCGCAGCCCCGGTCGAACACCAGCGAGAGCGCCTGCGGGCGGCCGGCGTCCCGCGGCCGGTCCTCGTCCGGGGGCGGCGCCTCCAGCCACTCGGCCAGGCTGTCCCGGCCGGTGGAGAGGAAGCTGGCGCAGGCTGAGGCAGACGCGTCCACCTCTCCGTGCAGCGCCTCGGCGCGCTGGGCGTAGCGGTCGCGCGCGGCGCGCGCCTCGTCGCTCTGCCGCTGCTTGGCGCCGCCCAGGTCCGCGGCGCAGTCCGCCCCCAGCACCCGCGCCGCGGCGAAGGCGCGGGAGACGTCCGCGCCGGCGGCGCCGCGCAGGTCCACCACCAGCGCCCGCTCGCTGGCGGCGCGCAGGAGGAAGCGCTCGTAGCTGCTCCAGTCCCGCGCGGGGTCGAAGCTGGAGATGGCGAGCACCGGGACCACCACCTCTCCCGCCTGCTGGCCGCGCAGGGTGAACGGGCGCCCCTCCCCCGCCGCGAGGTTCTTCCCCGCACCCTTGAACGCCTCCGCCCGCATGCGCTGCTCGTAGGCCCGGCGCCCGCACAGCGCCGTCCCATCCAACGTGGCGAAGAGCGGCAGCGCCTGGCCCTCGGCGAGCGCGTCCCCCAGCTCCGCGCAGAAGGCGACGCGGTCCTCCATCAGCGCGGGGCCGTCCACCAGCGCGCCCTCCAGCCGCTTCCGGGGCACGGGGCGCAAGGCGTCCAGCACCGAGCCATGCTCCAGCGCCGCGAGCGCGATGGAGAGGTCATCCAGCGCGTCCTCGCGCGTGAGCCGCTCGCGCCGGGCGTAGTCCGCGGGCCGCTCCCGGACGCGCAGCTCCGTCAGCGTGGTGGGGCCACGCGCGCAGCCCGCCGCGCCCAGAAGGAGGCCCGCGGCCAGCCCCAGCTGAAGTCGCCCTAGCGCCATCGCGGGCCAGAGCGTACCAGCGCGCCCCTCGACTTCGCTCGGGGTGACCGGGTTACTGGCGGACGAGCGGCTTGTAGCGGATGCGCGTGGGCTGCAGCGCCTCGGCCCCCAGCCGCTTCTTCTTGTCCTCCTCGTAGTCCTGGAAGTTCCCTTCGAAGAAGAAGGCCTTGCTGTCGCCTTCGAAGGCGAGGATGTGGGTGGCGATCCGGTCCAGGAACCAGCGGTCGTGGCTGATGACGACCGCGCAGCCGGCGAACTCGAGCAGCCCTTCCTCCAGGGAGCGCAGCGTCTCCACGTCCAGGTCGTTGGTGGGCTCGTCGAGGAGGATGAGGTTTCCCCCCTTCTTGAGCGTCTTGGCCAGGTGGACGCGGTTGCGCTCGCCGCCGGAGAGGTCCTTCACCTTCTTCTGCTGGTCCGTCCCCTTGAAGTTGAACGCGGCCAGGTACGCGCGGGAGGGCATCTTCTTCTGGCCGAGGTCCACGAAGTCCAGCCCGTCCGAGACCTCCTCGAAGACGCTCTTGTCGCCGTCCAGCGTGTCGCGGCTCTGGTCCACGTAGGCCAGCTTCACGGTGGGACCGGTCTTCAGCTCGCCCGCGTCCGGCTTCTCCTGGCCGGTGATCATCCGGAAGAGCGTGGTCTTGCCGGCGCCGTTGGGGCCGATGACGCCGACGATCCCGCCCGGCGGCAGCTTGAAGCTGAGGTCGTCCACCAGCAGCCGGTCCCCGTAGGCCTTCTTCACGTGGACCATCTCCACCACCGCGCCGCCCAGCTTGGGCCCGGGCGGGATGTAGATCTCCCCCGGCCCTTCGCGCTTGTCCGGCGAGGCGTTGAGCAGCTCCTCGTAGCGGGCCAGGCGCGCCTTGCCCTTGGCCTGCCGCGCCCGGGGGCTCATCTGCGCCCACTCCAGCTCGCGCGCCAGCGCCTTCTGGCGGTTGCTCTCCTGCTTCTCCTCCACGGCCAGGCGCTTCTGCTTCTGGTCCAGCCAGGAGCTGTAGTTGCCCTTCCAGGGCACGCCTTCGCCGCGGTCCAGCTCCAAAATCCACTCCGCCACGTTGTCCAGGAAGTACCGGTCGTGGGTGATGGAGACGACCGTGCCCTTGTACTCCTTGAGGTGCTGCTCCAGCCAAGCCACGGACTCGGCGTCCAGGTGGTTGGTGGGCTCGTCGAGCAAGAGCAGGTCCGGCTTCTCCAGGAGGATCCGGCAGAGCGCCACCCGGCGCTTCTCGCCGCCGGAGAGCTTGGAGACGTCCGCGTCGCCCGGGGGCAGGCGCAGCGCGTCCATCGCCACCTCCAGCGTGCGGTCCAGCTCCCAGGCGTTGGAGGCGTCGATCGCGTCCTGGAGCTTGGCCTGCTCCGCGAGCAGCTTCTCCATCTCCGCGTCGCCCATCGGCTCGGCGAACTTGTTGGAGATCTCGTTGAAGCGGTTGAGCAAGTCCCGCGTGGGCTTCACCCCCAGCTCCACGTTCCCCTTCACGTCCAGCTTGGCGTCCAGCTGCGGCTCCTGCGGCAGGTAGCCCACGCGCACGGACGGGTCCGGCTTGGCGTGGCCGAAGAACTCCGTGTCCTGCCCCGCCATGATCCGCAGCAGCGTGGACTTGCCGGAGCCGTTGGGACCAATCACGCCGATCTTCGCGCCCGGGAAGAACGACAGGTAGATCCCCTTGAGGATCTCCTTGCCGCCCTTGACCTTGCGCAGGTCCTGCATCGTGAAGATGAAGTTCTGAGCCATGGCGAGCGCGGATAGCCCGCCGCCCGCACGGACGCAATGAATCGCTGGAGCGTGCTGGCTCCACTGTGAAGCGCAGGGCCCAGCGCCGGGCGACCCCGGCCCGCTAACTCGACGGGAGGACAGATGTAGGCGCGCGTGGCCCAGCCGGCACACTTCCTGTAACCAAAATGCCCCGCACGCCGATCTCCTCCGAGGAAGAACCCCATGACGCTCACCCCCACGCGCCTGGTCCTGCTGGGCGCCTGCCTCGCCGCGCTCTTCGCCGCCTGTGACATCCCGCTCGAGACGGGGAATGACCCGCTCAAGGACAAGGACGCGGGCAGCACGCAGCAGCCACCGGGCACGCAGCAGGACTCGGGGACCCAGCAGCAGCAGCCCATGGACTCCGGCACCCAGAACCCGCCGCCCATGGACTCCGGCACCCAGCAGCCCCCCATGGACGCCGGCACCCAGAGCCCGCCGGACGCCGGCACCCAGAACCCGCCGGACGCCGGCAACCCGGGCACGCCGACGATGAGCTTCTTCGTCACCAGCCGGGGCAACGGCAAGGGCGGCGACTTCCGGCTCAACGCCGCGGACACGGACGGCCTGGCGGGCGCGGACGCGTTCTGCAAGCAGCTGGCGACCGCGGTGAGCGCCACGCTCGGCGCGAAGACCTGGCGCGCCTACCTCTCCACCAACCAGGTGGACGCGCGGGACCGGATCGGCGCTGGGCCGTGGCGCAACCAGAAGGGCGTGATCGTGGCCTCCAGCGTGGCCCAGCTCCACGAGGAGGGCGGCCTCACCAACGCGATCAGCGCCGCCAACTCGGTGGACGAGAACGGCGTGGCGCTGGCCAACGGCGTCCACGACATCCTCACCGGCTCCACCATCGCCGGGCGGGTGATGGGCACCAACACCTGCGCCAACTGGACCTCCACCGCGGCGGGCACCGCCACCGTGGGCCACTCCAACCGGATGGGCGGCGGCTCCACCTCGTGGAACTCGGTCCACACCACGGCGTCCTGCTCCAGCACCGGCGTCACCAGCGGCGGCGGGCGCGGCTCGCTCTACTGCTTCGCGCTCGAAGGCGGATGACCTGTAGTGCGGTGCGCTCGAAGGTGGGTGTTTGGCGCCGTCATGAAGTCATCGCTTCAGGGCGGCGCCGCGCATAAGGTCTCGGGCTCCACTCACCCCATCGGGAGCCACTCCATGTTCGCTCGCAGCATGCTCGTCGTCGCGTTCGCGCTCGCCCTCGCCGGATGCGGAGGCGGTGATTTCTGCTCGCGCAACTCGCCCTGCCCCAACGACACGCCGGCCACCCAGGCCGAGCGCGAGACCTGCCGCTCGCTGTTCGACGCCAACAAGAGCGCCCCCTGCTACGCCGAGTTCGTCGCGGTGGCGAACTGCCAGGTGGACAACCTCGTCTGCGGCGGCGACGGCAAGACGGACGGGGCGCTGAGCGCGACCAAGGCGCAGAACAACTGCACCAACCAGATCGCCAACGCCAGCTCCTGCTGCATCAAGAACCCCAACTCGACCGTCTGCTAGTTGCCGAAGGCGGTCCCGAGCGAGACCTGGAGCAACACGCCGTTGCTCCCGCCGATCGCCGTGCCGCGCACGCCGGCGAAGTCGAGCGTGTCCGTGAGGTGGTAGAGGACGGCCACCTCCGGGTAGAGCCGGACGCGCTCGGTGAGGCGCAGCTTCATGCCCACCGAGCCGCCCAGGCTGAAGAGGTTGGCCCAGCCGTTCATTCCGTCCGAGCCGCCGAACACCAGCCAGTCGTGGATGCGGGGGCCGAGCACCAGCTCGTGCCCCTGCCCCACCTTGAAGCCCACCAGCACCGGCAGCTGGGCGAAGACCATCCCGCCCCAGCCGGTGGTTGAGGCGAGGAACGTCCCGCCGGTGGAGGGCGCCAGCGAGAGCACGAAGCGCTCGTTCTCGCGCGAGGTGAGCTGCACCTTGCCAATCAGCTCCCCGCCGGTTCCGCCCAGCCGCACCCCCACGTCCACCCGGTCCAGCAGGCCGTACTGGCCGCGCACGTTGATGGCCGGAAGGTGTGCCGGGTTCCCCGCGCCGTAGGAGCCGAAGTACGCAGGCTCCACGGAGAGCTCGAACTTCCCGTGCCCGAGCGTGCTCGCCGCCTGCCCGCTGCCGATGGAGACGCAGCCGGCGCTGAAGGAGAGGAAGGCCAGCGCGACAGGCAGCGCCGCCCGCTTTCCGTTCCGGCGGCCTGCGGTGTCAGATGGCGTCATGCGTTCGTACGTTGGGGCAGGGTTGGCAGCGCTCATGCTTTTGGGGCTCACCGGGTGCCCGCCGAAATTCGCGGGATATTGCGAGGAAGACACGGCCCTTCCAGACACACCAGGCGCGAAAAACTACTACTCGGATGTGGAGCCGATCGTCCGGAAGGCCTGCGGCGAGTGCCACCGGGCCGGCGGGATTGGCCCTTTTTCCCTGCGGACCTACGAGCAGGTGAAGACCTCCTTCCCGGCCATGAAGGCGGCCATCCAGTCCCACCGGATGCCGCCGTGGCAGCCCGCCAAGTGCTGCACCTCCTACCGCCATGACGGCAGCCTCTCCGCGCTGGAGCAGGCCACCCTCTTCGCCTGGGCCGAGCAGGGCTTCGCGGAAGGGGTCCCCCCGGCCACGCCGCCTACGCCCATGGAGTCCGGCCTGCCGCGGGTGGACGTCACCCTGCAGATGCCCGAGCCGTACGTGCCCAAGCCGCCGCCGGGGCGCACGGACGACACCCGCTGCTTCCTGCTCGACTGGCCGGCCGGGGACAACGCGGGCACCCGCTACGTCACCGGCCTGGACGTGAAGCCGGGGGCGCCGGCGCTGGTGCACCACGTGCTGGTGCTGCTCGCCTCGCCGGAGGACGTGGCGGATCTGGAGAAGCGGGACGCCGCGGAGGAGGGGCCGGGCTGGTCCTGCCCGGGCGGCGTGGTGCGCTTCTCGGGCTATCTGGGCGGCTGGGTGCCGGGCCAGGCGGCCTCCGCCTTCCCGGATGGGCTGGGCCACGAGGTGAAGCCGGGCACCAAGGTGCTGCTCACGGTCCACTACAGCCCGCACGACACGCGGATGCTCCCGGCGGACCAGACCTCGGTGCTCCTGCGCGTGCAGCAGGAGGCCACCACGCCGATGAAGGCCATCGCCGTCTACGACTTCAAGTGGCTGCTCGGGCAGATGGTCATCCCCGCCAACAGCACGGACACCCGCTACCACTTCTCCTACGATCCCACGCCCTTCTACTCGGACAAGCGGCCCATGCTGCTGCACGCGGTGAACCTCCACATGCACGAGCGCGGCGCGAAGGGGACGGTGGCCCTGCTGAAGAAGGATGGCACCCAGGAGTGCCTCATCCAGATAGACCGGTACGATCACGCCTGGCAGGGCGACTACCAGTTCGCCGAGCCGAAGCGGCTGGAGCCAGGGGACCAGCTCTTCATCGAGTGCCAGTGGGACAACTCGGAGCTGCGCCAGCGAATCATCGATGGCGTCCGCCAGCCCGCCCGGACGCTGAACTGGGCGGAGGACCAGGAGATGTGCGTGGGCTTCGTGACGGCCTCCATCCTCCCCTGAGCTGGACCTTGCGCCGCGGCGCCCTGGGCTCCTAGATTTGCGCTGCATTTGCGATGCAGGAGGCCCGTGATGAAGTCCGCCAATCTCCCCTCGCTGCGCGTGGAGCCCACCCTGCGCCGCGAGGCCGAGCGCCTGCTCCAGCAGGGTGAGACCCTCTCCTCCTTCGTCGAGGAGGCGGTCCGGCAGGCGGTCCAGCGCCGCCTCACGCAGGAGGCCTTCGTGGCGCGAGGCCTGGCCTCAGCAGCGAAGGCGCGCGAGACCGGGCAGTACGTCCCCGCCGCGCGGGTGCTGGGGAAGCTCGAGAAGCGGCTGTCCAAGGCGCGGAACGCGGCCGGGCGAAGCCGCAAGGGGAGATGAGCTCCCGGCTGCGCTTCACGCGCGAGGCCGAAAGCGATCTCCTCGAGCTCTACGACTTCCTGGCGGAGCACGACCTCGACGCGGCCGAGCGCGCGCTGGCGGCCCTGCGGAAGGCGTTCGACCTGATGGCGGAGTTTCCCTTCTCTTGTCGGAAGGCGGAGGGCAGCGGCAACAGCCTGCTCCGGGAGATGCTCGTGGGCTTCGGAGCGGCGGGGTACGTGGTCCTCTTCGAGATCGACTCGCCGACCCAGCTGACGGTCCTCGCGGTGCGGCACCAGCGCGAGGACGACTACCACTGAGCCGCGCTTCTGATATGGCCCCTGGCCCTCACGTGGACGGGCCGATCCTCAAGATTGACCAGCTGGAGAAGCGCTACGGCGCGCTCACCGCGCTGCACAGCGTGTCCCTGGAGATCTCCAAGGGAGAGATCTTCGCCCTGCTCGGCCCCAACGGCGCGGGGAAGACCACGCTGATTGGCGCGGTCTGCGGCACGGTGAAGAAGAGCGGCGGCAAGGTGCACGTCTTCGGCACCGACCTGGACGAAGACCCGCTGCGCCCGCGCTACGACATCGGCCTGGTGCCGCAGGAGATCAACTTCGACCCGTTCTTCACGGTGCGCGAGGCGCTGGAGATCCAGCTCGGCTTCTACGGCCGGCCGGTGGACCCCGCGCGGATCTCCGAGGTGCTGGAGGCGCTCCAGCTCACCTCCAAGGCCAACGCCACCACCCGCGCCCTCTCTGGCGGGATGAAGCGGCGGCTGCTCATCGCCAAGGCGCTGGTGCACCGCCCCCGGCTGGTCTTCCTGGACGAGCCCACCGCGGGCGTGGACGTGGAGCTGCGCAGAGACCTCTGGGGCTACGTCCGCAAGCTGCGGGAGCAAGGCACCACCATCGTCCTCACCACGCACTACCTGGAAGAGGCCGAGGAGCTGGCGGACCGGGTGGGGATCATCAACGAAGGCAAGCTCCTGCTCGTGGAGCAGACCGCCGCGCTGATGCGGCGGCTGGGGGAGAAGCGGCTGCAAGTCCGCTTTGCAGAATCGGTGGCGGTGCTGCCGGAAATCGTCCGCGGGGTCGGTGTGCTCTCCGCGGACGGCCGGGAGCTCGTGTACACCGAGCGGGAGGGGCGCCCCAGCGCGGGCGAGGTGTTGCGCGCCCTCTACTCCGCGCAGCTGCCTGTCTCTGAAGTGGAAACGCGGCGCTCGCGGCTCGAGGACGTGCTGCTCATGGTGTTGCACGGGCAAAAGGCGCGCGTGTAGGCAAGCTGCCTGGCTTCGCGCACCTTCCGGAGAGCCCCACCCGTTTTGTTAGGCTGGCCTCCCTTTCGCTTCACCCTCCGCGGCCGCGTCCCAAGGAATGGCCCTCTCGTCCACTCCCACCTGCCCCACCTGCGGCCTGGAGGTCTCCCCTCTCGCGTCGAACTGTCCGTACGACGGGACGGAGCTGGATCCAGACGGGCTCGGCTACACGTTGGTGAAGCCGGCGCTGGAGGTGGTGGCGAGCACCTCCCGGCCTCCGCTCGCGCCGGCCGCGCCCGGGGCCTCGAGGCCACCGCTGGCGCCCAAGCCCAAGGAGGCCTCGCGCCCTCCGCTCGCGCCGAGGCTGGTGGAGCGCGGCAGCGGCCCGGGGGGCGCGGCGGCCGCGCGCTCCCTGCCGGCGTGGCAGGCACAACCGGAGCCCGAGGAGCACACCGAGACCAACCACTCGGGGCTGAGCTCCCCCACGCTCACCGCGGTCCCGGGAGACGGGGCGCGGGAGCTGCGGAACGAGACGGATCCCGAGCACACCACGCTCCAGAACCTCCCGATGATCCCCGCTGCGGCCGCGGCCGCTGCTGAGCGGCTGCCGCTCTCCGAGCTCACCGGTGAGCGCACCCCGGTGGACGAGGACAAGGCGCAGGCGGCGCGGCAGACCCAGACGCACCCGCAGCTCCATCCGCCGGACGAGGCCACCCACCCGCGCCTCTCCATGGAGGCCGCGGATCAACGGGGCACTTCGCCGGCCGCGGGCGGGCCGCGAGATCCGCTGCTGGGCGCGCACCTGGGTGAGTACTGGGTGGAGTCCCGGATCGGCGCCGGCGGGATGGGCATCGTCTACAAGGCGGTGCAGCCGCTCATCGGCCGCCCGGTGGCGATCAAGGTCCTGCGGCCGGAGTTCGCGTCGGACCCCGAGCAGATGGAGCGGCTGCTCAAGGAGGCGCGCGCGGTCAACGCCATCCGCCACCGCGGGATCATCGACGTCTTCGGCTTCGGCCGGTTCAACAACCAGCAGTACATGGTCATGGAGTACCTCGAGGGGAGGGGGCTCGAGGTGCTCCTGGCCGAGCGAGCGCCGCTGCCGGTGGCAGAGGCGCTCGACATTTTCGAGGAGGTCTTCAGCGCGCTGGAGGCGGCGCACGCCGCGGGCTTCATCCACCGCGACTTGAAGCCCAGCAACATCTTCGTGGTGGAGCAGTCCGGCGGCGGCCAGTACGTGAAGCTCCTGGACTTCGGGCTGGCCAAGCAGGGCGCGCCGCGGGCGGTCACCGCCCAGACGCGGATCAACAACATGGTGGGGACGCCGGAGTACATGGCGCCCGAACAGGCGCGCGGGCAGGCCATCGGCCCCACCGCGGATCTCTACTCGGCGGGCGTGGTGCTCTTCGAGGCGCTCACCGGCCGGCTCCCCTTCGAGGCCGCCTCGCCGATCGAGATGGCGATGCGGCACATCGAAGACCCGCCGCCGGTGCCCTCCTCCTTCAACCCGGCCATCCCGCCCGCGGTGGACGGGTTCATCCTCGCGCTGATGCAGAAGGACCCCCAGGCGCGGCCGCAGTCCGCCGAGCACGCGCGGATCCAGCTGGAGGACGTGCGGCGCAACCTCACCCTGCCCCAGTCCGCGCGGCTGACCCCGCTGATGCCGGCCCGCGCGCTGCCGCCGGTCATCGTCAGCGAGAGCGCCTTTGACGTGCCGGGCCCCAAGGACCCGGCGCCGCCGGACGCCCTCACCACCCGGCTGACCACCTCGGCGCCCCGGCTCTCCACCCCGCTGCTGGTGGGCACCGCGGTGGGGGTGATGCTGGTGGGCGCGGTGCTGGCGGTGCTGCTGCACGACTCGGAGCCCTCCGCCGCGGAGCACCCCAAGCGGATCGAGCCGATCGTCGCGAAGGCCGCGGCCACCGGCGAGCCCGCGGTCTCCGTGGTGGGCGAGCCCGGCCCCCCCGTCCAGTCCATGGAGCACGAGCCGCAAGCGCCCGAGGAGCCGGACGCGCGCGCGCGCGCCGCTCGCCCGCGCGGCTGGCCGGAGGTCCGCAAGAGGCTCACCGAGCGGCTCGAGAGCGCGGAGCGCAGGCTGCGCGGCTCGCCGGACCGCTCGGCCACGGCCCGGTTGAGCCGGCTGCGCGAAGAGCTGGACCGGCTGGAGCCGCGCGGCGTGGCGGACTTCACCCAGCGGCTGGAGCAGCTCGAGCGCGACTACGCGCTGCCGCGCTGAAGCAGCTGGGAGAGCGCCTCGAGCGCGTCCAGGCGCGCGTCCCCGTCCAGGCCGAGCCCCACGAAGTAGACGCCGGCCGCGGCGGCGGCCTCGCGGTCGTAGCGGGAGTCCCCCACCATCCACGCGTCCTTCGCCTCCACCCCGAGCGCGCGCAGCGCGTGGAGCACCACGTCCGGCGCCGGCTTGCCGTGCGCCACCTGGTCCGCGCAGGCGATGAAGTCCAGGCTGGCGGTGAGGCCAGCGGCGTCCAGCACCTGCCGCGCGAGCGCGGTGGCGGTGTTGGTCACCACCGCCAGCGCCAGGCCCCGCGCGCGCAGCGAGCGCAGCAGGGCTTGCGCCTCGGGGTGTATCCAGACGTCGGATGCGCACCGACCGAAGTGCTCGAAGTAGAAGGCGTCCAGCTCCTCCGGGGTGCACGCGAGCCCGAAGACGGAGACGTCGGCGGCGGTGCCCTGGCCAAAGGTCGGAAGGAACTCGGCAAGGGTGACGGGCCGGCCACGAAAGCGGACCCCGGCCTGCTCCACCACGCGGGCCCAGATGCGCTCGCTGCGGACGAGCACGCCGTCCATGTCGAAGAGGATCGCGCGGGGGGGCATGCGGCCCAGGAGGGTACCCTTCACCGGCTTCCTTGCCACGGCGCAGTGGCGGGCCTATCGTCTCAGAGCTCACGCGGTCCAGTCGCGTTCCTCCCAATGACCACCGGCGCGAAGCGGATCTTGTACGTCGAGGACTCCCGCTCCATGCGGTCCCTCGTCTCCACGTGGCTGGCGAGCGCCGGCTATCAGGTCACGCTCGGAGAAGACGGCGAGGACGGCCTCAACAAGGCGCGCGACGAGCGCCCCGACCTCGTCCTCTCCGACGTGAACATGCCCAAGCGGGACGGCTTCGAGCTGTGCCGGGCGCTGAAGGAGGCCCCAGCCACCGCGCACGTGCCAGTGGTGCTGCTCACGCGCATGGAGGCCGCCCACGACATCCTCTCCGGCCTGGACGCCGGGGCGGACGCCTTCATCCTCAAGGGCACGCCGCAAGAGGACCTGCTCCACTCCATCGCCCGGCTGCTCTCCGAAGATGGGCGGAACACCGCCGCGCTCAAGGACTTCAGCCAGCGGCTCCTGCTGACCCGCGAGCGCGAGGACATCTTCCGGCTGCTCTTCAACGCGCTGCTGAAAGAGACCCGCTTCGACATCCTGGTGCTGCTGGTGAACGGCGGCGAGGGGCGCAAGCCGGTGGTGGTCACCTCGCGGACGCCGCTCTCCGCCAAGCTCCTGGGCTGGCTGGCCGAGCAGATGGTGGAGACCTTCTCCCTCATCGGCAACGTGCCGCTGACGGCGAATGACGTGCAGATCCAATCCATCGTCGCGGTGGAGGGAGATCCGCTGAAGGAGCCGCCCGGCGGGCTGCCGCAGAAGTACGTGAAGGTCCCGCTGCAGGACGAGGGCGCGCTGGTCGGCGTGCTGGGCGTGTTCTCCTACGCGCAGAGCGAGCGGCTGGACGAGAAGATCCGGCTCTTCTTCGACCTGGGCGTGGAGTTCTCGCGGGCGCTGCAGCGGATCTCGCTCACGCCGCGCTGACGCCCGCCAAGGCGAATCCGCCGCTCGGGCCAGCTCCCCGCTCAGGCCGAGCGAAGTCGAGGCCCCCTCGACCCGCTCGACCCGCCTGACGCCGGGGCCAATTCGGGCTACACCTCGCGTCCATGCTCTCCCTCTCCTCCCTGTGCGCGGTGGTGCTGGCAGCGGCTGTCGAGACGACCCCCGTGGCCCCGGCCCCGGCGCCCGAGCCGGCTCCGGCGAGCGCTCCCGCCGCGGCCACCTCCGTCCAGCGCGAGCCGTACCTCTTCTCCAGCGTGCAGCCCTACGGCGAGGTGGTGGGCGGCGTGCTCGGGGGCTATCTGGGCTCGTTCATCTTGATCTTCCCGGCGCTGGCCATCCCGCAAGGCCACACCCGGGACGTCTACGCCTTCACCGCCTGGACGTTGACCGCGCCGCTGGCGGCCGCGCTCGGCGTGCACCTGTCCGCGGGCATCGAGCACGGCCGGCGCACCTCCTACGGCTGGGCGGTGCTCGGCGCGGTGGGCGGAGAGGCGGTGGCCGCTGGCCTCTTCTTCGCGCTCGGCGGCGCGGACCGCGTGCTGGAGGCGGACCGCAGCCTGGGCCCCGCGTTCTGGCCGCTCGTGCTGGCGCCGCTGTTCTCCGCCGTGGGGGCCACGGTGGCGGTGGAGCTCACCGCCAAGTCGGAGAGCGACACGAAGGTGGCGCTCGCGCCCCTGGTGGTGCCCACCCGCGAGGGCGTGGCGCAGGGGCTGGCGCTCTCCGCGCAGTGGTGACCGTCCGCTCACCCCGCGCGAAGTCGAGGGGTGAACGGAGGGGGAGCCCGGGCCTGCGACCTAGGCTCGCCGCCGAGCGAGCAGCCGCGCGGCTGCGGCACCCAGCGCGAGCAGGGAGAGCTCCCCGCCGCTGGCGGTGCAGCCGGTCTTCGCCTTTGCGTCCCGGAAGACGATCACCCGCGCGGTGACGTGCGCGCCGTCCGCGGCCTCGGCGTCCGCGGTGAGGACGTTCTCGCCCAACTCCAGCGGCACGGTGATGAAGAAGCCGGAGCCGCCGGCCCAGGACTCCGCGGGCTGGCCGTTGACGGTGACGCGGGTGGGCGAGAAGCCGGTGGCCTCGCCGAACACCTTGAGCGTCTCGGTGTCCACGCGGGTGCCCTCGGGGAGGTTGAGGAACTCCAGCGTGCGAGGAGCCTCCCCGGCGGAGCCCAGCTCGAAGTCCAGCACGCTGCGGGCGTCCTCGCTCACCTTCACCGGGCGGCGGTCCGTCACGAAGCCCGCGGCGGTGGTCACCAGCGTGCCCGAGAGCGGCGCAGCGGGCGCGTCCAGCCGGTAGAGGCCGTCCGAGCCGCTCTGGGTGAAGGCCAGCACCTTGCCGCCGCCGTCCTGCAGCTCCAGCCGGGCGCCGCCCACGGGAGCGCCTTCGCCGGTGGTGACGGTGCCGCGCAGCCCTGCATTGAAGGTGGCGGTGACGCGCGCGGAGCCCACGTTGCCGGCGCCGTCCGCGGCCTTGACCTCCAGCGTGTTGAGGCCCGCCTTGAGCCGCAGCTCGCGGGAGAAGCTGCCGCTGGTGACGTCCACCAGCACCGGCGCGGCGTCATTGAGAACGAGCGAGACCTTGGCCACCGGCCCCGAGTTGTCGGTGGCGGTGCCGCTGACGGTGACGAGCGCCAGCTCCAGCTGCGCGCCGTTGGCAGGCGCGGCCAGGGTGAGGTCCGGCGCCTGCTTGTCCGAGGTGCCCACGGCGGTCAGCCCCACCGAGGCCTTCACCGTGGCGCCGGCCGCGAGCGTCCGGGCGATGGAGCTGGACTGGTAGCCGTCCTTGCTCACCGTGGCGGTGTACGTGCCGGGCGCGAGCACGAACTTGAAGGCGCCGAGCGCGTCCGTGGTGACGGTCTGCACGCCGATGGTGAGCGTGGCGCCCGGCAGCACGTTCGAGGTGTTGGCGGGGTTGGCCGGGTCGAACGCGTAGACGGTGCCCTGCAGCGTGGCGGTGGAGGCGGTGGGGTCGATGTTCATCGAGCCCCAGACGGTGGCGCCCACCGACACGGTGCGGGAGACGGAGGCGGAGGTGAAGCCGGGCTTGCTCACGGAGACGGTGTGCGTGCCGGCCGGCACCGTGAAGGTGTACATGCCGTCCGCGCCGGTGGTCTGGGTCTGCCCGTTGACGGCCACCAGCGCGCCCTGCACGCGGTCCGCGCTGTTCCCCTTCTGGTAGATGGCGCCGGTGAGCGTGCCGTTCTGCTGGGGCGGGACCCCGGTGCCGTTGGCGAAGGCCTGCAGCTCCGCCAGCGTGCCGTTGAACTTGTCCAGGTCCACGTTGCCGCTGATGCCGGAGACGGAGCCGCTGCTGGTGTACTGGTGGAAGGTCCACTTGGACCAGCCGGCGGGGATGAGCGGGCAGGCGCTGGAGTAGTTGGCGATGATCAGCGGGTTGGCGCCGAAGCCCGTCAGCTGGACGTTGTCCTTCCAGAAGTAATAGCCGGTGTAGATCATCGGCACCCGGCCGGTGCCCGCCTGCACCTTGGCGAGCATCTCCTGCACCTTGGCGGCGACGGTGGCGATGGGCAGCCCGTCCGCGTCCTCGATGTCCACCATGGGCGGCAGATCGCCCGGCGCGTAGGCGACGTTGATCAACATGTCCGCCTGCGCCTGGAGGCTCTGCGCGGGGAAGAAGCGCAGGTACGCGCCGCGGATGATCCCGTTGGCCTTCATCCCGGACCAGTTGGCGTTGAAGTACGCGTCCGGCGAGGTGCCCCGGCCCACCTGGGCGATGCCGAACACCTTCCCGGCGGCCTTCACCTGGGACCAGTTGATGGTGGTCTGCCAGCGGGCGACGTCAATCCCCTCCACTGTCGCGCCAGCGGCGCACACGTCCTGGGATGCCACGCCCAGCCGCTCGCCCTCCTGAGCGGGGAGCCCGCAGGCACACACCAGGAGCGCAACACAGGTGAGACGGAGGAGCGTCACTCGCATGGGGGGAGGAACCTCGCGGCGGGAGCGGCGCTCTTCACAGCAAACCGTGAACCAAGCACCTCCGCTCCAGGGCGCCACTGGGGAGGCACCAACCCTGCTTACAGCAACGGCGGCCGCCGGGCGTGCAGAGTTGAAACAGACTGCCTGGAATCACGACGACGCGCGCCGGTGACAGCCCGAGAACCGCTCGGTGACAGTCTCGCTGCGCTGGGCAGAAAGACGACGAGCGGACCTGGCGACTCTCGCCAGATCCGCTCGCCTGCTGCTAGGAGCCCTTGAGCTGGAGCGACGGGACGGCGCCCTCGCCCAGCACCAGGTGCACCTGGCCCACCTTCGCGGCCAGGTCCTTGTACGCCTCGAGCTCCTTGAGGCGGACCAGCAGCGGGTTCTCCGCCAGCACCTTCGCGGTCTGCGCCATGGACCGGGTCGCCGCGGTCTCCTCACGGCGGAGGATCACGTTGGCCTCGGCCTCCTTCTGGGCCTCGATCACCCGGTTGAGCAGGACCTTCATCTCGCCCGGCAGCACCACGTCCTTCACGCCGAACGCGCTGAGCGACAGACCGACCGCGTCGATCCGCAGCTTGACCTGCGCATCCATGGACTGCGCGAGCGCGTCGCGGTCCGCGAGCAGCTCGTCGAGCGTGCGCGTGGACACGGCCTCGCGGGCCGCCAGCTGCATGGCGAGGTAGACGACGTCATCCGGCGCACGCGCCACCGTCGCCAGCCGCCGCGCGTCCGACACCTTGAACGCCGCGGACAGGTTGAGGCGGAGCGTCACCCGGTCCTTGGTCATCACCTCCTGGCCCGTCACGTGGAGCAGCCGCTCGCGCAGGTCGATCACCGCCAGCTGCACCTTGCGCAGCGTGGTCCACGCCGCGTGACGGCCCGCCGGCAGCACCTCGTCCAGCACGCCGTCCACGTAGCGCAGCACCACCGAGCCCTCGGGCGCAGTGGCCTCCACGTAGTCCGACGCCGGGACGAGCGGCTTCACCTCGTCGCTCAGGGGCGCCACGGCCACCGGCCGGGTGTCCCAGCGCTGGAAGGTGATCGCCGGCACGCTCTCGCGCTTGCCCTCACCGGCCAGGGTGCGCTCCACGGTCCAGAGCTGGCTCTGGCCCGGCCGCAGCCAGAGCACCGGCACGCCGCGCCGGAACACGAGCACCCGCTCGTGCGCGGCCACGTTCACCAGCGCCATGTCCTCCTGCGGCACCAGCGCCAGCTGCTCGGCGTCCAGCTTGGCCCACAGCTGCTCCACCGGCACGCGCTCCAGCTGCACCTGCTTGAACGGGAAGCTCACGCGGTGAACGCCCGGGCCCAGGTACTTCACCGGCCGGCCCTCCACCACGACGAACACCCGCTCCTTCTGCGAAACCATCACCTTCATCGGTCTTGCCTCCTTCCTTTGCTGCGGCCCTGCGTTTGAGAGCTTCGAAAAAAAACGGCGCCCCGCCGCTCACGGGCGCGCGCCCTGTTGGGGTGTCTTCCAGCGTGCCCTGCAGCGCAGCGGCGGATCTTCTTCGCCGCGGGCGGGGCGGATGCATCGAGGCGCTTCGACCGCGCGCCCCTTCATCCGTCCCGATGGCGGCGAAGCGTCACCGTCGTGGGCTGTGGGCCCCACCGGTCGACCAGGGACGCGCACCGGCTCACGACGGGGCGCCTTTGGTCAGGTCATCAACCTGGGGGCGGATCGAGGGAGTCGAACCCTCACTGCGAGATCTCGAGTCTCGTGCCTTACCATTTGGCTAGATCCGCGAGGCCTTGGAAGGGCTTCGCGTGTTGGACCTCGTCGGGAGGCCCACCGTGACGGCCGTCAAAGTGCGAGAACCGCTGAAGCGATGGCCCGGCAAAAACGCCCGTGGACGTGCCGGACCAGCCCCGTGGCATCGCGGGTGACCGTCGGCGCGTGAGGACGGGGGCAGCTGCGCGCACCTGACGCTCATAAATTCCGCACGCGAGCCCCATTCACCGAAGTGCCCCCTCGAAGCCCGGTTCGGAGGGGCCCCAGGTGTGGGTTTTCCCAACGGCTGCTAGAACCGCCCGCGGATGGGCGCGCCGCAGCACAAGAAGGCCGAGTTCTCGGAGGTGTACTCCGAGCTGGGTCCGTTCGTCTGGCGCACCGTGCGGCGCCTGGGCGTCCGCGAGGCGGATCTGGAAGACGTCTGCCAGGAGGTCTTCGTCGTCATTCACCGGAAGCTGGACGGCTTCGACGGCCGCTCGGCCCTCTCCACGTGGGTGTTCGGCATCTGCCAGCGCACCGCCTCCGACTACCGGCGCAGGGCCCACGTGCGGCGCGAGGAGATTGTGGAGGCCGTCCCCGAAGGCGAGGCGCCCCCGCAGCAGCCGGAGGCGGTGGCCCGCCGCCAGGCGCGCGCGGTGCTGGACGAGATCTTGGACGAGCTGGACGAGGACAAGCGCGCCGCCTTCGTCCTCTACGAGCTGGAGCAGTGGCCGATGGCGGAGGTGGCCGCCGCCATGGAGTGCCCGCTGCAGACCGCCTACTCGCGGCTCCACGCCGCGCGCCGCCACGTGGAGGCCGCCGTGGCCGCGCGGCAGAAAGGGTGGAGCGCAGCATGAGCGCGCAAGACCCCCGCAGGCTGCTGGACGCGCAGGACGGCGTCCCCGGCCTCAAGTCGCTGCTCGAGAGCGCCGCCGCGGACGCCCCCACCCCGGCGCAGCTGGCCAGCCTCTCCGCCAAGCTCGCGGCCACGCTCGGCGTGGCGGCGGTGGGCGCGGCGGCCAGCACCGCCGCGGCCGCGAGCACCGGCACCGCCGCGGCGGGAACGGGGGGCGCGGCCGCCGGCTCCACCGCCGCGGGCGCGGCCGCAGGGGCGACCGGCGCTGCCGTCTCCGTGGGCGCCAAGGTGGTGCTGGTGGTGGCGGCGGCGGGCCTCGCGGGCGGCAGCTTCGTCGCCGGGCGCCGCTTCGAGGCCAAGCAGCAGCAGACGCGCGCGGTGGCGCGCTCCCTCGACTCCGCTCGGGATGAACGAAGCGCCCCCGCTCCGGTTGCCCCAAGCCCCGCTCCGGTTGCGCCGAGCCCGGAGCCGTCCCTCGACTCCGCTCGGGATGAACGGACCGTCCCGGCTGCCCCGGTCGTCCCCGAGCCCCCCCATCCAGCCCGCCGCCCGGCGCCCGAGCCAACGCCCGAGGCCGAGGTCGCGCTGCTCGAAGAGGGGTACGCGGCGGCGCGGGCGCAGGACTACGCCAAGGCGCTGGCGCTGGTGGCCCGCCACGAGCGGGCCTACGGGAACGGCCTGCTGGTGCAGGAGCGCGAGGTGCTGGCGGTGGAGGCGCTGCAGAAGCTGGGGCGCACCGCCGAGGCGCGCGCGCGGGCAGAGCGCTTCTTCGCGCGCTTCCCCTCTTCCACGCACCGGCTCAAGGTGCAGGCGCTGATCGACGGTCCTTGAGCGCCTGGGCGATCCCCATCTGCTTGCGCCAGCTGCCGTAGAGGTGCCCTTGCGAGGCGAGCAGGTCCAGCTCGCGCATCACCGCCGCGGGCACCTCGCCGGGGGCCTCGCGCTTCCAGGGCGTGCCCGGCAGGGGCATGAAGGTGTGGCCGTGCACGCGGGCGCCCAGCTCCGCCAGCCGGCGCATCAACGCCACGGTGGCGCGCACGTCGTCCTCGGTCTCGCCCGGCAGCCCCAGGATGAAGTCCACGTTGGGGATCAGCTGCTCCTCCACGCAGATGCGCGCCGCCCGGACGATCGACTCCACGTCATGGCCGCGGTTGGAGGCGGCGAGGATTCTGTCCGAGCCGGACTGGCCGCCCAGAATGACGTTGTCGTTGTGGGCGTAGCGCTTGAGCACGCGCAGCGCCTCCACCGAGATGTGCTCCGGCCTTATCTCCGAAGGGAAGGTGCCGTAGTAGACGCGCCCCTCCGGCCCGGCCGCCTCCTTCACCTTGGCCAGCAGCTCCTCGAGCGCCGCCAAGTTCACGCTCTCGTCCGAGCTGCCGTACGAGAACGAGGTGGGGCTGATGAAGCGCACGTCCCGCTTGTACGCGGCCGCGAGCACCTTCACCCAGTGCACCGTGTTCTCCACCGAGCGGTGGCGGAAGCGCGCCCGGTTCATGTACGGCGTCTGGCAGAAGCGGCAGGCGTAGATGCAGCCGCGGGTGATCTCGATCGCCCCGTGCCGCCGGTCCTTCGCCGCGAAGGGCGGGAACTGGTTCAGGTCCACCCCCTCCGCCTTGCCGTTGCTGACGAGCTTGCCGCCCACCAGCCGCGCCACCCCGCGGACCGCCGCTGGATCCTCGCCGCGCTGCACGCGGCCGAGCAGGTCCAGCAAGAGCTGCTCCCCCTCCCCCACGGCCACGAGGTCGAACCCGGCGCGCAAGGTGGCCTCGGGCTCGGCGGTGGCGTGGACCCCGCCCACCACCGTGAGCACCTGCCCGGCGGCGGCGCCCAGCTCGGCGCGCAGCCAGGCGAGCTCCTCGGCCGCGGGGGGAAAGCTGGGGGAGTAGAACGACCAGCCGGCCACCACCGTGTCGCCCGCGGCCAGCCGCGCCTTCACCATCGTCAGGAGGTGCTGGCGATCCCGCGCGTAGTAGGACTTCACGCCCGGGGGGGCACGGTCCGACTCCAGCGCACCCGCCAGCACGTTGAAGGCGTAGCGGCCGGGGTACTGGTAGCTCATCACCCAGGAGACAGTGCGGTTCATGGCTCAAGGAGCGCTGGTAGCAGATCTGTCGGCCGCAGCGCACCTGGTCAGCGAGATGGCACGTCGCGTCTTCCCAGCGGGACGCCGAGTGGCCATGCTTGCGGGTCAGGAGCGTCCAAACCATGCGGCAGGCGTTGGTTCGGGTGGCGATGGGCCTGGTCTTCGCGGCGAGCAGCGCCGCGAGCGCGGATGACGCCGGCACCGCCGCGATGTGTACGGGCGAGTACGCCGACAGCGCGACCGAGCTGGCCCCCGGCATCCTCAAGTCCGAGAACGAGCCGCAGGAGCCCTATTCGTTCTGCCTGCGTAGCCAGGTGGTCTACGAGTGCCTGGCCTACGGCTCGGACGGGGACGTCCGGAAGACGCGGCGCAAGGTGAAGAAGCACGGGACCGGCTTCGCCTACCGGCGGCAGGGGAACGAGACCCTGCTGGTCACCAACTTCCACGTGGCGGAGTGGCCGTCCGTCACCAGCGACGAGGACTCGGCCGGGGACGTGCCGGCGGGGTGCAAGCGGATCTCCTCCTCGCTGCAGATTGTCGACAACGAGGACGACGCCTACGACCGGGACGACATCCCGCTCAGCCGCCTGGTGAACGACCCCACCATCGACGTCTCCATCGTCAAGGCGCTGGTGCCGCTGCGGGTGCTGCCCTGGAAGGTGGGACGCAGCGCGGCGCTCAAGGCACGCAACGTGGTGGAGGTGCGCGGCTTCCCGCTCGGCGCCTTTCGGGCCACCAGCACCGGCAAGGTGATCGCCCCCTACGACCCGCACGTCTACCGGGACGGCGAGCACTCGGACTTCGTGATCGACGCGCTGCTCGCGCAGGGGAACTCGGGCTCGCCGGTGCTGGCCATCTCCTGCGCCACCGGCGAGTACGAGCTGGTGGGCGTCTACCACGCGGCCTACACCCGCGGCGCGGCGCTCAACGTCGTCGTCGGGATCGACCAGATCCGCGACCTGATGACCACGCTCAAGCGCTCGCCGCGCGCCAAGACGGACGTGGTGGAGCTCTCCTCGCCGGCGGACCGGGCGCGGCTGCTCGGCGCGGCCAAGCTGGAGCCCGAGCCCTTCTTCCCCTTCGGCCCGCTCACCGCCGCGGTGCGCGTCAGCCCGGACGGCGCGCTGCTCTTCGAGATCTTCGACGAGGAGTTCCCGATGCGGGTGGTCCCGCTGATGGTGCTGGAGGATGCGGAGATTCCCGTGAGCGACGGCGGGGTGCGCGCGCCGGACTACCGCGTCTTCTTCGGCGGCCTGCGCGGCCTCAAGGGCTACAGCTGGAGCACGCTGGACGCCGAGGCCATGGCCCTGGTGGAGAAGATGCGCGAGGCCCTGCGCCACGACGCCCTGCTCGCCTTCGACGTGCGCGCCGGGCAGCTGGAGCGGAACAAGAGCCGCGAGCGGTTCGACGCGCTCACCCGCCTGGAGCGCAAGCTCAAGAAGATGGTCACCGTGCGCAAGGACCTCACCAGCGCGCTGGATGACCTGGCGGACCGGCTCGGCCCGTCCGACGGCGAGGCCGGGCTCACCCTGTCCGAGTCCCTGCTCGCGCCGATTACGGCCCCCACCGTGCCGCTGCGCGTGGAGGGGCCGCCGCGCGGCGCCAAGGCCGGAAGGCCGTAGGCGTGCCCAGGAAGTGCCTGGGCAGGAATGGGCTCAGGGAAACCGAAGCGGGTCGCGCTCGCCGAAGCCCGGATGAGTCCCGCGGTAGAGCGCTCCACCCTCGGCGGCGGCAGAGCGGTCACCGTTGCACTGCGAGCACGACACGCGGAGTTCTGGGTAGGAAAGGGTGGATCGGCCCACCCCAAACCTACCCACTTCCCCCTGTAGGGCTCCCGCTGCCGCCAACGTCAGCCTCCAGCCGCGACCGAGGCCGCGAGCGCCCCGCCGCGGGACCCATGCGAGCTTCGGCGAGCGCGACCCTGTTCGGTTTCCCGGTCCCTCCCTGCCCCTGCTGAGTCGGGCTACCGGGCGCGGGCGGCGAGGACGCGCTGCACGTCCTCCAGCGTGGCGCCCAGCGCCTGCAGCGCCACCAGCGAGTGGTAGAGCACGTCCGCGCACTCCTCCACCGCGCGGGCCACGTCCCCGTCCGCGCAGGCGGTGATGAGCTCCGCGGTCTCCTCGCCGAGCTTCTTCAACCTCAAGTTCCGGTCCGCGAGCAGCCGCTGCGTGTAGCTGGGCTTCTCCCCGGGCGCCGGGGCCGAAGACGCCCGCTGCGCCAGCGTGCGCGCCAGGTGAGCGAGGGCCTCGGATTGGGCCCCTCGACTTCGCTCGGGGTGACCGGGGGCGCTCTGCTGGCCGTGACCGGGGGCGCTCTGCTGGCCGTGACCGGGGGCGCTCTGCTGGCCGTGACCGGTGGGCGCGACGAAGCAGGTGCGCGCGCCGGTGTGGCAGGCGGGGCCTGCGGGCTCCACGCGGGCCAGCACGGCGTCCCCGTCGCAGTCCTTCTCCAGGGAGACCACTGCCTGGAAGTTGCCGCTGGTCTCGCCCTTGAGCCACAGCCCGCGGGTGCGGGAGCGGTAGTGCATCTTCCCGGTGGCCAGCGTCTTCTCCAGCGCCTCTCTGTCCGCGTGGGCCACCATCAGGACCTCGCCGGTGCGGGCGTCCTGCGCCACGACGGTGACGAGCCCCTGGCCCTTGGTGAAGTCCAGCGTGGAGAGATCCAGCACGTCAGCTCCCCTTGAGCGCCGCGCGCACGCGCTCGGAGAGCGCCGCGTTGGTGGCCAGGCCGCTCTTGCCGAAGGCGCCGGGCGTGCCCTGGAAGTCGGTGAAGACGCCACCGGCCTCGGTGATGATCGGGTGGAGCGCGGCGCTGTCCCACGGCGCGAGCACCTCGTCCACCATGACCTCGGCGCGGCCGGTGGCGACGAGCAGGTAGCCGTAGCAGTCCCCCCACGTCCTGCACACCGCCGCCTTCTGCGTCAGCGCGCGCCAGCGCTCGCCCCACGCCGGGAACTGGGCGAAGCGCTCGTCGGTGGCGAGCACCGTGGCCTGCGAGAGCTCGGACACCGTGGAGACGCGGCAGCGGCTGTCGTTCCAGAAGCAACCGTAGCCCTTGCCGGCGACGACGAGCTCCGCCACCGCGGGGAAGCAGGCGGCGCCCACCAGCACGTCGTCGCCTTCGGCCACGGCCACCAGCGTTCCCCAGAGCGGCACGCCGCGGACGAAGGTCTTCGTCCCGTCGATCGGGTCGAGAATCCACCGGCGCTTTCCGGAGCCGCGGGTCTCCCCGTGCTCCTCGCCGAGGATGCTGTCGTTGGGGAACCGGGCGGAGATGAGGGTGCGGGCCACCTGCTCGGCGGCGCGGTCGGCCACCGTCACCGGCGAGCCGTCCCCCTTGGTCTCCACGGCGATCGCCTTGCGGTAGTGCGCCAGGGCCAGCTCGCCCGCCTTGCGCGCCACCTCGGCGGCCGCCTCCATCAGCGTCTGAATCGAAGGTTCCATGGCGACCTCATACACGTCACGCGGCGCGGACCACCACCCCGCAGGTGCGCAGGTGTTCCTTGAGCGCGTGGACCGTGGTGAGCCCCTCGTGAAGGATTCCGGCCACCAGCACCGCGTCCGCCCCCGCGTCGAGCACCGCGTCTCTCAGGTGGCCGGCCTCACCCGCGCCGCCGGAGGCGATCACGGGCACCGTCACCGCCTTGGCCACCGCGCGGGTGAGCGCGAGCTCGTAGCCCGAGCGCGCGCCGTCCCGGTCGATGCTGGTGAGAAGAAGCTCGCCCGCGCCGCGCTTCACGCACTCCTTCGCCCAGGCCACCGCGTCCAGGCCGGTGGGCTCCTTGCCGCCGCGGGTGAAGACCTTCCAGCCGTCCCCGTCCGCCCGCGCGTCGATGCTGGCCACGATGCACTGGGCGCCGAAGCGGGCGGCGCACTCGGTGAGCAGCTCCGGCCGCTTCACCGCCGCGGAGTTGATGCTCACCTTGTCCGCGCCCGCGCGCAGCGCGCGCCCCACGTCCTCCACGGTCTGCACCCCGCCGCCCACGGTGAGCGGGATGAAGAGCTGCTCGGCGGTGCGGCGGACCAGGTCCCAGAGCGGCGCGCGCTCCTCGTCGGTGGCGGAGATGTCCAGGAAGACGACCTCGTCCGCCCCTTCGGCCTCGTAGCGCGAGGCCAGCTCCACGGGGTCTCCCATGTCGCGCAGCGACTGGAACTGCACGCCCTTCACCACCCGCCCGCCCTTCACGTCCAGGCAGACGATCACCCGGCGCGCGAGCATCACTTCACCTCCAGGGCCACGGTGCCCTTGGTGCTGAAGACGGTGCCGCTGTCCACCATGGCGTCCCGCAGCGCGAGCCCCACCGCCTTGAAGACGGCCTCGGTGGCGTGGTGGCCGTCCCGGCCGCGCAAAATCCGCACGTGGAGCGTCATCCGGCCGTGCTCGGCGAAGGAGCGCAGCACGTGCTCGTAGAGGCGGCTCTTGAGCCGGCCGCGGTAGTAGTAGCGGCCGCCCAGGTCCAGGCAGGCGTGGACGAGCGCGTCGTCCATGGGGATGAAGCGGTTGCCGTAGCGGGCCGCGGTGGGCGGCACCACCTGGGCCACCGCGGTGCCCAAAGCAATCGCCACGTCCTCCATCAGGTGGTGGCGCAGGTCCCCGCGGGCGGTGAGCGTCACGTCCAGGCCGGCGTACTTCGCCAGCGTCCCCAGCATGTGGTTGAAGAACGGCAGGCCGGTGTCGATGCGCGCCTCGCCCTTGCCGCGGGCGACCGTCACCGTCACGTCCGTCTCCTTCGTCTTCCGGGTCACCGTCGTCATCGACCGAACTCCTTGGCCACGGACGCCGCGTCGAGCGCCCCGGTGTAGAGCGCCATCCCGATGATGGCGCCCGCGACGCCGCGCGCGTCGAGCGCGCGCAGGTCCTCCAGCGTGGTGACGCCGCCGGACGCGTAGAGCGGGTGGCGCGTGGCGGCCGCCAGCTCCCCCATCAGCGCCAGGTCCGTCCCCTGCAGCTGCCCTTCCTTGTGGACGGCGGTGACGAGCACGCCCGCCAGGGGCAGCGCGTCCAGGGCCTTGAGCAGCGCGCCCACGTCCTTGCCCGAGCCTTCGGCCCAGCCGCGCGTCACCACCTCGCGCCCCTTCACGTCCGCCGCCACCACCAGCCGGTTGGGCGCGCGGCGGGCCACCTCGGCGAGCCAGGCGGGGTCTTCGACGGCTCGAGTGCCGACGACGACGCGCGCCGCGCCCCGGGTGAGCCAGCCCTGCACGCTCGCGTCGTCGCGCACGCCGCCGCCCACCTGGCAGATGCCGCCCTCCTGCAGCAGCGTCTGGAGCACCTGGGCGTTGGAGCCGCGGCCGGTGGCGGCGTCCAGGTCCACCAGGTGCAGCTCGGTGAAGCCGAGCGAGCGCCAGCGCTTGGCGACCGCCACCGGGTCCGGCAGGCGCACGCGCTCGGCGTCGTAGGCGCCGCCCACCAGCTGCACGCAGGCGCCCTCGCGCAGGTCGATCGCCGGCAGCACCTTGAGCCTCATCGCCTGGCCTCCGTCACGAAGGCGGCGAGGAAGGCCAGCCCCGGCCCGGAGCTCTTCTCCGGGTGGAACTGCACGCCCACCGTGCGCCCCACGCGCAGCGCCGCGGGGAAGCGGTCCTTCCCGTAGGAGCTGGTGGCGAGCACCGGTGAGTCGTCCTCCGGCCGGCAGGCGAAGCTGTGCGCGTAGTAGACGTCCTTGAGGCGCGAAGAGAGGAAGAGCGGATCGCTCCCGTCCTCAATCGTGTTCCAGCCGATGTGCGGCACCCGCGGCGTGCGCAGGCGCGTCACCTCGCCGGCGAGCAGGCCCAGGCCTTCCCCCCCGCCTTCTTCGCTGCGGGAGAAGAGCAGCTGCATCCCCAGGCAGATGCCCAGGCAGGGCAGCCCGCCTTCGAGCGCCTGGCGCATCTGCTCGCGGCCCGGGGCGAGCGCGGCGGCGGCCGAGGCAAACGCGCCCACGCCGGGGAGCACCAGCGCGTCCGTCTCCAGCGCGCGCACCGGATCCGCGTCTATGCGCACCTGCGCGCCGGTGCGGGCGAGCGCCTTGGCCAGCGAGTGGAGGTTCCCCGCGCCGTAGTCGAAGAGACAGAGCTTCACCGCCGCACCTCCTGGAGCACCGCGAGCACCTTCTCCATCAGCTCCCACGGGCCGAGGGAGATCCTGAGGCCATCTCCCACCCGCGTCTGCTTTACGAACGGCCGAACCGCCACCCCCCGCTCCCGGGTCTTGGCGGCCAGGGCGGCCGCGTCCGGGACGGGGACGTAGAGGAAGTTGGCCGCCGAGGGGAGCGAGGGCAGCCCCTGCTGGGCGAGCGCCCGCGCCAGCCGGTCGCGGTTGGCGAGCACGTCGGAGATCCGCTCGCGCACCCAGGGCAGGTCTTCGGTCAGCGCGGCCACCGCGGCGCGCTCGGCCAGAGCGCTCACCTTGTAGGGGCCGCGGGACTTCTCCACCTCGGCCACCAGCTCGCTCGCGCCCACCGCATAGCCCACGCGGAGCCCGGCGAGGCCGAAGGCCTTGGAGAGGGTGCGGACCACGAGCAGCCGCGGCAGGGACGGCGCGCGGGCGGCCCAGCTCTCGGGCGCGTACTCGGCGTACGCCTCGTCCAGAATGACCACGCCCCGCGCCCGCTCGAGCACGGTGCGCACCGCGCGCTCGGAGGCGAGCGTGCCGGTGGGGTTGTTGGGGGCGCACAGGTAGATGACCTGGGCCCCCGTCGCGAGCAGCCCCTCCGCGTCGATGTCCAGGTCCGCCTTGAGCGGCACTGCGCGGGGGACGAGCGCGTTCATCTTCGCGAAGAGCGGCATCATCGCGAAGGAGGGGTCCGGGTAGGCGAGCGCGTCCCCCGGCTCGGCGAAGGCGCGGATGGCCGAGTCCAGCACGTCGTCCGAGCCGCAGCCGGTGACGATCGCCTCGGGCGCCACGCCGATGTACGCCGCCAGCGCCCGCTTGAGCGCGTCCGCGTAGAGCGCCGGGTAGCGGGTGACGGCCGGGGTGGCGGCCTCGCGCAGCGCCCGCTCGGCGCCCGGGGGGATGCCGTAGAGGTTGGTGTTGTCGGAGAGGTCTACAGCGCAGGGGGCGCGGTTGGGCGCGTAGAGGGAGATCTCCCGGTAGGCGGCGCGGATGGGCGCCCCCCCTCGACTCCGCTCGAGGTGAGCGGGGGGAACGTTCGCCGAGGCGAGCGCGGCCTGCGCGTGGGCGTGGAGCCCCTCGCTCCGGGCGAGGAGGGCGGCGTCCTGCGCGAGCGCGGCGGCGGCGGCGGGCGTGACCCGCTGGGTGCTCGTCCAGCGCACGCAATCCGCCGAGGAGAGGCCGGAGAAGGAACGGGCGGCGCCGGCGGTGGGGAGGACGTGGTTGGCGCCGGTGAGGTAGTCGCCGAACGCCACGGAGGCGCTCTGGCCGAGGAAGACGGTGCCGGCGTTGCGCAGGGACGGCAGCAGCGCGTCCGGCGAACGCACCGCCAACAGCAGGTGCTCGGCGGCGAAGGCGTTGGCGAAGGCGCAGGCCTCCTCCAGCGTCTTCACGGTCAGCACCGCGCCGCGGCGGGAGAGCGCTTGGGAGATCAGCTCGCGGCGCGGCTCGGCCGGCAGCCGGGCGGAGAGCGCCGCCTCCAGCGCGCGGGCCTGCGCCTCGGAGGTGGTGAGCGCCACCACGGCGGCGTCCGGGTCGTGCTCGGCCTGGGCGAGCAGCTCCGCGCAGAGCGAGGCCACGTCGGCGCTCTCGTCGGCGATGGCGAGCAGCTCGCTGGGCCCAGCGGGGGCGTCAATGGCGACCTGGCCGGCGCACTGGACCTTGGCCTCGGCGACGTAGGCGTTGCCCGGCCCCACCAGCCTGTCCACGCGTGGCACGCTCTGCGTCCCGTACGCCAGGGCGGCGATGGCGCCGGCGCCGCCGAGCGCGAAGACGCGGTCCGCGCCGGCGATGGCCGCGGCGGCGAGCACCACGCTGGAGGGCAGGCCGTCCTTCCCGGGCGGGGAGCAGAGGACCACCTCCTTCACCCCGGCCACCTTGGCGGGGACGATCCCCATCAGCACGCTGCTCGGGTACGCGGCGCGGCCGCCGGGCGCGTAGACGCCCACCCGCTCCAGCGGGTCAGGCCGGCGCCCCACCCAGACACCAGGCTCCGTCTCCACCTCGGTGGCGGTGGGCAGGAAGGCGCGCTGCGCGGTGGTGAGGTTCCTAACGGCCCGCTCCAGCGCCGCGCGAAGTGGGGCCTCGAGCTTGGCCAGCGCGGCCTCGCAGACCACCTTGGGCACCTCGAGCGAGGCGAGCGTCACGCCGTCCAGCTCCTGAGCCAACGCGTGGAGGGCGGCATCGCCCTCCTGACGCACGCGGCGGAGGATCTCCGCGGTCCGGGTCCGCACCGCCTCCTCGGTCGCGCCACCGCCGCGGGAGAGCAGCGCGCGGCGATCGTCCGGGGAGAGCGCGGCCAGCGCGCCGGTGAAGCGCAGCGCCTTCATGGCATCAGCCTTTCGATGCGCGAGACCAAGATCCCCTGGCAGCCGAGCGACTTCAGCGCGGAGATGGTGCGGTAGATGCTGGAGGCAGGCACCACCGCGTGCACGGCGGTGAACCGGCCGTCCATGATCTCCATCACGGTGGGACCGTTGATGCCCGGGAGCAGCTGGCGGACCTGCTCGAGCACCTGGCGGGGGACGTTGGCCATCAGGTAGCGCTGGCCGCGGGCGCGAAGCACCGAGGCGAGCGCCATCGCCAGCTCCTCGAGCGCGCGGGCCTTGTCGGTGGCTGGGGCGCCGGGAGCAGCGGGGGCGGCGATCAGCCGCGCGGAGGACTCGAGCACCGTGGCCACCTCGCGCAGGCCGTTCACCTTGAGGGTGGAGCCGGTGGAGGTGAGATCCACCACCACGTCGGCGATGCCGAGGTGCGGGGCGATCTCCGCGGCGCCGGAGACGGGCACCACGCGCACCGGCTTGCCGAGCTTCTCGAAGTACTCGGCGGTGAGGCGGGGGAAGACGGTGGCGACGCGGGAGCCTGCGGGCAGCTGCTCGAGCGAGGCCACGCCGCTCTCCTCGCGCGCGGCGACGACGAGCCGGCAGCGGCCGAACTCCAGGTCCATCCGGACGTCCAGCGCGCGGCCGGACTCGCGGACGAGGTCCAGGCCGGTGACCCCGGCGTCCGCGGCGCCGTCCGCGACGAACTCGGGGATGTCCTGGGCGCGGACGAAGATGGCCTCGAACTCGCCGCCGAGCGAGGCGGTGAGCGCCCGGTCGGAGCGGACGCGCACGTCCAGCCCGGCGTCGTTGAAGAGCTCGCGGACCTCTTCAGCGAGGCGGCCTTTGTTGGGGAGGGCGATTCGGAGCATCGGGATCTTCCAGGAGGGTGGATGAGCCCGCGTAAACGGCCCATCCGGGTTGAGGAGGGCGTTCGCTTCGTCGTGTTGGAGGGGACGTTCTACCGGTCACCCACGCGCACGCACGAACGCCCGGAAGGCGTCATGGTGATGATGCGCGTGGAGGCGAACGGCGAGCACGGGCGAAGTCCTAGCGCGCGCTGCTGTCGGGAGTCAAATCAACGCCATCCAGGAATGCGTCGAGCGCTCGGCGCTCCGAGTCATCCGTGCGCGCCTCCAGCGCTCGCCAGCAGGACTCCTCGCTGTCCTCGACGACCTCCTTCGTGAGGGAGACAGCCTTGGCGAAGCCAGCGCGGACAAGCCCACTGAAGGTGCCCCAGATGATGGCGAGCATGACGTCCGTGGGCAGCGTGCCGAGAAGCCCCTCCTCCTTCGCGCGATCAAGCACCTCGCGGAAGGGTTCGAGCAGTCGCCCCTCGCGTCTGTGGTTCTCTTCCGAAAGGTGCGGGTGGTGCCACTGCAGCTCCAGCACCGCGAGCTCCAGCAGGCAATTCCGTTGGAACGCGAACAGGCGACCCCACAGCAGACCGAATTCCGATCGTGCGTCGCCGTCGCGTCGGAGCTCCGAGAAGAGGTGCCTGCGCAGCTCAAGGGCACACGACTCGTAGACCTTGTTGAAGATCACCTCTTTGCTGCCCAGATACGCGTAGACAGTCCCGACCGGAACCTGCGCCAGGCTTGCGACCTTGCGCATCGAAGTGCCGTCGAAGCCGTGGCGCGCGAACTGATCCAGCGCAGCTTCGAGGATCGCCACTGCCTTGAACTGCCCAGTTCCCCAGGTCCGCCCCATCCCGCCCTCCCCGCGTGTGCGACGGGAGAGATAGCGCACCCCTCTGTCATCGCCGACCCAGCAGGCCCATAGGAGCAGGGACGTTCAGGGGCGCGGTCGCTTCGCCGACATGGCTCCCGCGGCGGGGCGCTCCGGCCGCGGTGGAGGCTCGTCCCCGCACGGAGCGCCGGCGGGCGAGCATCCGCATCCGCCCCGCTCGCCGGTGGGGCGAAACTCCCGCCCCCACCCTTCGGGCGCGAGAAAAGATGGTCGGGTAGACCAGCAGTTTCCTCCTGCTGGCCCCCCACAGATCCGGACGTGCGGAATTCCCGCATCCGGCTCTTCAATACGCGGGTTTCGCTGCTGAGACGTGGACGCTGTGGACGACGCGTGGAGGTGG
>JBGATB010000076.1:0-38595 GCA_044229415.1 Myxococcaceae bacterium
TCGCGAAACTTCGAGCTCCGTGCCGCCCCTCGACTACGCGCCTCCGGCGCTGACCTGAAACTTGCCGCGCCCCGCTCAGCCCGAGCGACGTCGCGGGCCCGCCGATCGTAGGGACTCTCGCTCGTGGGGCCCTCGACTTCGCTCGGGCTGAGCGGGGCGCGGCAAGTTTCAGGTCAGCGCCGTAGGCGCGTAGTCGAGGGACGGCACGGAGCTCGAAGTTCCTCGAACACCCGCTCCGTGCCGCCCCTCGACTACGGCCTGGCGGCCTACGCGCGGGGTGACCGCGGGTCGGGGCTCGCTCAGCGCAAAGCTGGATCAGCTCAACCTAGAAGATCGCCTTCCACTGCTCTTCCTTGAACCCGACCAGCACCTGGTCCCCCTTCACCAGCACGGGGCGCTTCACCAGCTTCCCGTCCTCGGTGAGCCAGCGGGCGACGGTGGCGTCATCCGCGGCGTCCACCTTGGCCTTGCCGAGCGCGCGGTAGCTCTGTCCGCTCGTATTGAGCCACTTGCGGATGGGCAGGCCACTCGCGGCGAGCCACTTCTTGAGCTCCGCGGCGGTGGGCGGCGATTCGACGATCGGCCGGACCTCCACCTCGATCTTCCGAGCAGCGAGCCACTTCAGGGCGTTCTTGCAGGTCTGGCAGCCGGAGTAGGCGAGCACGAGCGGTTTGGGCATGGCGGGCGGCGAAGCTACGCGTCCCACACCATCCGGTCCAACGCGTAGAGCACCTTCGCGGCGGACCGGGCGTGGCGGACGATCCACGGGACGAGCGCGGGCTTGCCCACGAGGGAGCGGGGAAGGGTGGGGAAGCCGAAGGAGAGCCCCTTGCGGCGAAGCAGGTCCGCCCTCGGGTGATCCGCGGGGAACGGGGCCGGCACGCGCTTGAGCATCCCGTGCGAGTGGAGCTCGAAGCCCTTCCGGGTGAGGGCGGCGAGCTCCCGCGCGAAGGGCTTGCCGCTCTTGTCCTGCGCCACCGCGTCGCGGAAGCGGGAGAGCTCGTCCGGCTCCATCATCCAGCGGCCGGCGGCGACGATCGTCTCGTCCAGCCCGAAGTGGACGTAGAGCCCGCTGCCCTGTCCGGGCGGCACGCCGATCGGCAGCATCCCTGCCACGTGCGTCTTCAGCGGCGGCTTGTCCTTGTGGAAGCGGGTGTCGTTGTAGATCCGGAAGACCTTCGCCGGCGCCTCCTTCACGGAGGGGAAGGCCTTGCCCAGGTCCTTGGCCAGCGCGTCGAGGAGCGCCTGCATCGGCTGGTGCCAGAGTGTCTGGTACTCGTCCTTGTGCTGGGCGAACCAGACCCGGTCCTGCCGGCGGTCCACCTCCTTTAGAAAGGCGAACCCGCCCTTGGGGAATCCCTCGAAAGGCCTCTCCACGCGTGCACCTCGCTTGTCTGCGGGTGTGGTTCTGCCTGATCCGGCGCCCCAGCGCGGACAAAAAGGAGACAGGCCGCTACAGGGTTGTAGGCTGCGCTCGTCTTCGTCGTTTGGGAGGGGAGCACCACCATGAGCGCCTTCACCACGCGCCTGACGCGCAGCCAGGACCTCTGGGCCCTGAAGGTCACCACGCCGGCGGGGGAGAAGCTGACCTACCGCTACGGTTCCGAGAGCGAGGCCCGCTACTTCGCCGCCATCTTCCAGCTCGGCCCCACCTTCGTGCCGGAGCCGCCGCCGCTGCCAGCCGCGGCCCCTCCGCGCGTGAAGAAGAAGATCAAGCTGAAGGTGAAGCTGAAGAAGCGCGCCGCGCCCGCCCGCGCCGCCGCCCCCCGGGGCCGGCTGGCCCGCGTGGCGCGCCGTTCAGCCCACGCGCACAGCTGAAAGCAGCGCGGAATCTCCGCCTACATCTCGAGGCGGAGCCCGCGCGGAATCCTGGCAGTGTCCCCCGGGTGAGGTATGCGGGGGCGCATGCGGATCGCGCCCCGACTCCTCCTCGCGTCGTTGGTGACGGCCTCCGTCGCCGCGCACGCCTCGCTGCTCAACCCCGCGGACCCGTACGGCATCCACTCGCGCGACATGGCCACGGCCCGCGCGAGCGCGCCGTTCGCGCAGGACTTCTCCGCCACGCTCTCCAACCCGGCCGCGCTCGCGGCGAGCGGCGAGAGCGAGGTCACCCTCGGCTACCTCTATGCCCGGCCGGCGCTGGCGTTGGATGGGCTCTCCGTCGCCTCCGCGTCCAACAACATGCCGCTGGTGGGGCTGCGGCTGAACCTCTCGTCAATGACCAGCCTGGGGCGGGACATCGGCTTTGGGTTGGCGATCGGCCTGGATGACAACCTCAAGGGCCTGCTCTCGCTCTCGGACTCGCCGTCTGCCTCCGGCCAGTTCCTGCGCGAGGGACGCCGCCAGCTGCTGCTCGGCGCAGGCTTGGGCGTGGAGGTGATCCCCAAGGTCCGCGTGGGCGCGGGGATCCTCCTCTCGGTGGCCGCCACCGCGCAGCTGCAGTTCCAGACCAGCCTCGCCGGGAAGACCGCCAACGAGACGATGGCCATGGACGTGGCGCCGCGCTTCTCGCCGTCGCTGGGGTTGGTGGTGGGCCCGTGGGAAGTGGGCCCGGTGAAAGGGCTCTCCTTCGCGGCCAGCTACCGTACCGCCTCCTGGCAGGGCGTGCGGGTGGACGCACTGGCCGAGGCCCGGCTCGGCAGCTCTCCGCTCACGACCTTGCCGCTGCAGATGACGTTCGTGGACGCGTTCCGTCCCGAGGAGCTCACCTTCGGGCTGCAGGCGGCGCTCGGCCCGGTGACAGGCCACTTCGCGCTGGACTACGCGCGCTGGAGCCGGCTCGGCGCGGTGCTCGAGGCCGAGGACACCGTGCGCGGTGGGGCAGGGCTTCAGTTCGCGGACGTGCTCTCTCCCCGCTTCGGCGCGGAGGTGGCGCTGCCGTACCACTTCGCGGCGCGCGCGGGCTACGCCTTCGAGCCCAGCCCGCTCAAGGACCCGCCGCCCAACGCGCTCAACGCGGTGGACAACAGCCGGCACGTCCTCTCCATCGGCGGCGGCTACACCGTCCCCGCCAACACCGTGCTGCTGAGCCACCCGGCGTCGCTGGATGTCGCGTACCAGGCGCAGCTGCTCTCCTCGCGCGCGTTGACGCTCCTCACCGAGGACGGCTCCACCGTGGACGCCCGCGCCAGCGGCGCGGTGCACGCGCTCAACTTCACCCTGACGCTGCGCTTCTAGGCCATGCGGCTCTCAACGCTCGCCGCGCTCGCGCTGCTCGCCGCCGCCTGCCAGGACGGCGCACCCTGGACCGGCCCCAAGCCCGCCGTCCGCACGGCTGCGCTCGTCTTCGCCAGCCCCGCCGAGGGTGCGCGGGACGTCCCCGCCTCCACCCGCGTGCTGGTGCGGTTCTCCTCGCCCATCTTGGCGGACCAGGCCCCCAGTGCGCTGCGGCTGACGGATGCCGCCGGCGCGCCCGTCGCGGCCAAGATCACTCCCGCCGGGGATGGAACGGCGCTCGTCCTCACGCCGGACGCGCCGCTGGTGGCCGGGGCGCAGTACGGCGTCACCGTGACACCGGTGGCGGAGCTGGCGCCGCGGACCTGGAGCTTCCAGGTGGCCGCCGGCGGACCCCGCACCGGAGACGGGGTGCGCGTCGTCTCGGTGCTGCCGATGGACGCGCCGGCTGGCGTGGTCTGGCCGTTCTCCACGCTGCACGTGCTGTTCTCAGAGCCCGTGCGCTCGGAGACGGCGAGCGCCTCCGTGCGGTTGGTGAAGGCCTCCAGCGGCGAGGTCGTCAAAGGCACGCTCCTGGCGCGCGGGACGCGGCTGGTGTTCGACCCGAACGAGGACTTGGAGCCCGGTGCGAGCTACCGGCTGGAGCTGACGAGAGACCTGCTCGACCTCGCCGGCGAGCCGCTCACGCCGGTCACGCGCGAGCTCACCGTCAAGCCCGCACCGCTGCGGCGCGCGGTCACGCTCGCGCTCGGTGAACAGGCCCGCCCGGCCGGTACCGCGAGCCGGCTGGACCTGCGCCCGAGCAACACGCTGGAGCTGCGCAGCGCTCTGGTCGGCACGCAGAGCCTGGGGATCTCCGGTGTGCTCGCCACCGAGCTGCCGGACCTGGGCGAGCTCGGCGCCCGCGTCCCGCTCGCCGTGCGAAAAGGCCAGCGGCTCACCCTCACCGTGGCGGATCCGCGCGGGCTGCCGATCAGCCTCTACGGGCAGATCCCCACCGGCCTCTTCAGCGGTCCGCTCTCCATGGAGCTGCTCACGGACGCGGTGGGGGAGATCTCCGAGAGCCCGTACGCCGCGCAGGCGCCGAGCGCGCCGCCGCTGGTGCGGATGGTGCTGGATGCCTCGCTCTCAGCCGGGGACGCCACCGTGCACACGCTGCTCAACCAGGACCTGCTCCACCTGGAGCTCTCCGGCTTGCTGCAAGTCCAGGACGGGCGGCTGTTCGTGGATCTCGTGGGCGGCGCGGAGCTGGAGCTGCTCGGGATGGAGACCGCGGGTAGCTACGTCACGCTCGCGGCGGCGTCCGTGGAGCCCGTGGACGGCCTCACCGCGGAGCCGCTGCGCCTGCGCGCCAGCCTCCCGCTGGAGGGCGCGCGCGAGGTGCCAGTCGACGGCGAGCTGCGCGTGGTCCTCTCCAGCCCGGTGGAGGAGTCCACCTTCGCGCGCTTCATCTGGCTGGAGATGGGGCCCGGCGACGGCAACCCAGGCTCCGCGGACGACGTGCGCGGCGCGGTGAGGCAGGACGGGGCCACCGTCTACTTCCGGCCGTACCTGCCGCTGGAGCCCGGCACCGTCTACAAGCTGCAGCTGGATCCGCTCCTGCGCAGCGCGGCCGGCGCAAAGCTCGGCGAAGCAGCCACCGTCTCCTTCACCACGCGCAAGCTCTCCGCCGCGGCCCCCCGCCCGCCGATGGTGGCGGCTGTGCGACCCGGTGTGCCGTGCGCGCTGCTCTCCACGCCTGAGGGGCTGCGCTGCGCCCTGGAGCTGGTGCCGGCGACGCCGGCCTCGCTGCCGGCGGATCAGCCGCTGGAGGTCGCCTTCACGCGGCCCGTGGATCCCTCCACGGTGCAGCTGCACCGCTCGTTCTCCTTCACCGCCTCGGATGGCGGCACCCCCGCGGGTCGGCTGCAGGTCTCTGCCGGGCTGGTGCGCTTCGTGCCGGACGTGCCGCTCCGCGAGGGAGAGAGCTACCGGCTGGTGCTCAACGGCCGCGCGGATGCGGGCTGCGGCCCGGACCGGATCTGCGACCCCGAGGGCGTCCCGCTCAACACGGACGTGCTGCAGGACGCGCTGGAGGAGGCGGGCGGCTCGCCGCTGGAGGTCCTCTTCACCGCCTCGCCCGCGGCGCACGAGAGCGCGATGGCGCTGCAGCTGGCGCCGGCGGCGGACCTGAACGCGAACGGGAAGATCGACTCGCTGAACGAGGTGGCGCGCGACGAGAACAGCGTCAGCATGCGCGGGCCGGACGGCGGCGTGGCGGCGCGGACCTATCTGGCGGGGTCGATGCTCGCCACGGTGGGCGCGTACGACTCCGTGCAAGACGGCGTGCGCGTCACCGTGGCGCAGGGCAGCTGGATGTTCGGCACGAGCACCGTGATGTTCGGCCTGGTTACCGACCGGTTGATCATCCGCCCCGCGCAGACCGCGCAGGGCTGGCTGCGTCGCCCGGCTGCCGAAGATCCGGATCGCCGGCCGGTGGTCTCCGTGGGCTTCCGCGCCTACGTGGACGCGGTGAACGACACGGTGGAGCAGGCGCTCCAGCGCGAGCCGATGGAGCTGCAGCTCCAGGGCCGGTTGATCTTCGGCGCGGACGGGACCCTGGTGATGGAGCTGACGAACGCCAACTCCACCACGCTCAGCCTGCTGCAGGGGAACCTGGTGCTCAGCATCCAGCCCGGAGACGTGCGGGTGCGGGCGGTGTCACCGCCGCTCAAGCGCTGAGCGCGCTTACTCGCGGCGGACCGGATTCGCCCCCGACACGTACATCTGTCTCCTCCCCGAGCCCCAGGGGATGCTGAAGCGGAGATAGAGGTTCTCTCCGTCGCCCTCGAAGCTCACATCCCCGGAGTTGCTCCACCGGTGCGTCACGCCGGCGCCGGGCATGCGGATGGAGAGATCCTCGAGCACTTGCGCGGAGTGTGACCAGAGCAGCTGGTTGGTGGACGGGTAGAAGACCTGGATGTTGGCTTCCGCCTCGCCCGGCAGGATTCGCTCGCGGAAGCGGATCTCGATGCGAACGCCCTTGCTCCAGCGCTCAGCGAAGGGGCTCGGAGGGTACTCGTAAGCAGTCCGGGAGTAGATGAAGGCGCTCCCCGGGCGGAACTCTCTGGCGTAGACGTGCTTGAGCTCGCAGAGGAAGGGGCGCGGAGCATCGCAAGGAACATCGTTGAACCTCCCCGGCCTGAAGACGGAGCTCGGCCCGGCGAGCTCCGCACAGTCCTCGTTCCCGCCCGCGTCGTTCGGCTCGCCCGGAAGCCAACGCCACGCCTCGGGCTGGGATCCATCGAGCCACGAGAAGCGCCCCTCCTGGGTTCGGTCCGTCAGGCCGACCCAGTACGTGGGGCTCGTCAGCTGCTGGGCGATGGCGTCTGCCTCGCCGTCCCTCGGCGCCACAGCCAAGGCGCCATCGATCCCAGCGCAGGCCTGCTCTGCCGCCGCGAAGGGCACGCCCGACTCCACCTGGAGGTAGCCACCTCCGCCGCCCCAGCCCCCTTGCACCTCGGTGACCTCACCCGGGTGCAGCGGCAGGATGAAGAGCCCCGAGGGGAACTCGCAGACGTAGGCCCGCTTCTCGGTGCACGCCGCGTCGTTCCAGGAGCCCGCAACCGGTCCCGAGCCGTCCGCGAACGCCTCCACACAGTCCTCGTCGCCCGAGTTGTTGGGCTCTCCCGCGGACCAGAAGGTGAACCCGGCGTTGGCACCGTCCGGAGTCCGGAAGGTCCCCTCCTGCTGCCGATCCGTCAGACCCAGCCAACTGCGAACCCGCAAGTGGGGCGTGAGGAACGCGCTCTCCTCCGCATCGTCGATCGTGGCCAACTGGCCACGCAGGGCGGTGCAATGGCTGCTCGCTTCGTCGAACGTCCGGGGCGTCCGCACGAACACGTAGCCGTGCCCGGTTCGCTCGTCCCGCGCGTAGCCGCTGCGACCGGAGATGTGTTGGGCAAGCAGCGCCGCCTCGTCCACTCCGACCGCGCCGCCTTCATCGGCTTCGCCGACGACGAGCTCTTGGGGGCCACAGGCCAACAGCGCGAGGCAAGGGAGCAGCAGCTTCGAAAGAGGTCTCATGCCCTACGGACCCCTCTCGCTCGGCAGATGTGCGGGACCCTGGCTCTGCCCCTACAAACCACTGTCGCGTTCGAGCGTCAGCCCCTGTGGCCTAGCGGCTTGGGAGCTGATCCCGGTGGCGGCGAAATTGGACAAGGTGCGCGCCGCGGGGGATGCGTGACTCAGGGGTGAGTCGCCTCACCAGCCCCTCGAGAGTCAGGAGCCCGCAGATGGCTGAGCAGAAGAAGACGCTGGTGATCCGCGCCAAAGACCGTGAAGGGAAGGACGAGCGCGGCGACCACCCCTGGAACCCGAACAGCGAGATGTACGGCTTCCCGCTGGGGGACACGGTGGGGCTGCAGCGGATCGGCTTCTGGTTCCTGCGGCTGCCGCCGGGGAAGGAGTCCTTCGTCTACCACTCGCACCAGCTGGAGGAGGAGCTCCTGTACGTGCTCTCCGGGCGCGGGGTGGTCGAGATCGACGGCGAGAAGCACGAGCTGGGGCCGGGGGACTTCGTCGGCTTCCCGACCCCCTCTGCCGCGCATCACCTGACGAACCCCTTCTCCGAGGAGCTCGTCTACCTCTCCTGCGGCGAGCGCCGGGAAGTAGAGGTTGCCGACTACCCGCGCGAGGGCAAGCGGATGGTGCGGGTTGGGAAGGAGCTGACGGTCTTCCCGCTCTCCGCGGTGGAGAAGGAGCCCTTCAAGCCCCGGAAGTGAGAAGCTCCCCGCCCTCGAAGGGAAGGGGAGCCATGGTTCGACTGGGTTGGCTGGCAGTGGTGCTGTGCGGGATCTCAACGGCGGCTCAGGCGGGGATCTCCATCGTCTGGGAGTACACCGGTGGCGAGGGCGTGCTGCCGAGCACCGTGGCCATCAGCTGCGAGGGCGCGCGCGTGCGGATGGAGCCCACGATGCAGGGGCGCGCTGTCCTCATCCTCTGGGATGGGGACGCCCAGGTGATGACGATCACCGACCCGGCCGGGAAGACCTTCCAGCGGATCAACCAGACTCAGCTGAAGGCGATGATGGAGCAGACCCAGAACATGTTCTCCGGCCCGCAGGGCGCGAAGCTCCGCGCTGCGATGGAGAAGCAGCTGGAGAAGCTCCCTCCCGAGCAGCGCGCGCAGGTGCAGGAGATGCTCGAGAAGTCGCAGGGTAAGGGTGGCCCGGCCAAGCCCGAGGGAAAGTGGCGCTTCACCCCGGCCGGGAAGAGCGACCAGGTGGCCGGCTACGACTGCGAGCGCTACGTGGGCAAGCGCGGGGCGCAGACACAGGAGCTCTGCGTGGTGCCGTGGAGCCGCTCGCCCATCCAGCGGGACGACTTCCACTGCTTCGACTCTTTCAATGAGGTGAGCAAGAGCTCCCCGTTCGGCAGCGTCGAGGCGGGCCAGCGTGACTTCTCCCTCTACCCGGGCTTCCCTGTGCAGACGGTGATGGGCGCTGGAGAGCGGAAGATCACGACGACGGTGAAGAGCTTGAAGAAGGAGAAGCTCGCGGCTGAGCTGTTCGAGCCTCCTGCGGGCTACACCGAGCAGCAGGCGCCCGGGATGATGATGCGGAAGTAGCCGCTCGGGCGCCCCTCGACTTCGCTCGGGGTGAACGGGGTGGGGCCCTGGGGTGAACGGGGGGGGCAGACTGCACAAGCGGACGACCTTAGGACTGGAGCGCGACATGGACTGGCGGGTGGTGTTGACGACCTTCGGCGCGGTGTTCCTCGCCGAGCTCGGGGACAAGACGCAGCTGGCGACGCTCACCTTCGCGGCGGGCGGGACCTCTCGCTGGGCGGTGTTCCTGGGCTCGGCGGTGGCGCTGGTGCTCAGCTCGGCGATCGCGGTGCTGGGCGGGGAGGCGCTTGCGCGCGTAGTCCCGCCGCACTGGCTCAAGCGCGGCGCGGGCGTGGCGTTCCTGGTGATCGGCGCCTGGGTGCTGGTGGACGCGTTCCGCCGCCCGGCCGCTGGCTGAAAACTCCTTTCACATGCAGCCCCACGGCGGGGTAGGGGGTGCATGACAAGGACGCTCCTCCTCTTGGCGCTCGCGATGGTGAGCGCGGGCTGCGGCGAGAAGCTCTGCGGCAACGGCCGGCTCGACCCGGGAGAGGCCTGTGACGGCCAGGAGCTGAACCAGCAGACGTGCAGCACGGTGGGCTTTGGCGCGGGGACCCTGGGGTGCACCTCGAGCTGCCAGCTCGACAAGCTCCAGTGCGGTGCGCCGAGCTCCTGCGGAAATGGCGTGCGCGACGGCGTGGAGACCTGCGACGGGGCCGACCTCGCCGGCGCCTCCTGCGTTTCCGTGGGTTCGGGTCCGGGCACGCTCCTCTGCGCGCCCAACTGTGGCGGCTATCTATCGACGGGCTGCGCGGCGCCTCCCTCCTGCGTCCCCCAGTGCGGCGCGCGGCGGTGCGGGAGCGACCCGGTCTGCGGTCAGCCCTGCGGAGCGTGTGACGACCAATCCGTCTGCACCGCCGAGGGGCAGTGCAAGCAGATCTGCGATCTCCCTCCCCTCACGCACGACACGACGCTGGACGTCGACGTCCGGACCGTCACGCTCACCGGGGGCGTGATGCTCAACGGCGCCGCGCTGCCGGACAACACCCGCGCCGCCGCGAGCCGCGCCTCGCTCGTCTTCACCCACAAGCTGTCCTCGGGGCGCGTCTCCGTTCCTCTCGGCCCCAAGGGGCCCGGTCAGTACAGCGTGATGCTCTATCCCGGCGCGTACGAGCTGGCGATCGAGCCCGGCCCCGCCACGGAGCAGAACGTGCTCCCGCCCTACACGCACGTGGTCAGAGGCGAGGTGGAGGTCCAACAGTCCGGTTCAATGGACGTGGAGCTCAAGACCGTCACGGTGACCGGCGCCCTGACGCTGAACGGAGCGGAGCTGCCCAACAACGGCGTCACGCCTCGGGGCGAGCTCCGCTTCGCACCGGCAGGGCGGTTGGGGATCACCGCCTCGCTCGGCTCTACGGGCGCCGCCCGCTACAGCGTGACGCTCTTCGCGGGCACCTACGCGGTGTCGCTGGAGCCATCCGCGATGCAGGCCGCGCTCCCCGCGTACCGGCACGCGCTCGCCGTGGCCGAGTCGCTCACCGCCAACGCGACGCGGGACTATGACGTGAAGACCGTTCGCGTGCGGGGCGCAGTCACCCGCAACGGCGCTGCGCTGCCCAACTTCGGCGGCTCACCCGCCACGCTCCAGTTCTTCGAGCAGGCCTCCAGCGGCATGCGGGAGGTGCCGCTCGGTGTGGGCTCATCCGGCAGCTACGACGTGACCCTGTACGCCGGCATCTACGATGTCGCGCTGCAGCCGCGGCCCAGCACGGAGCAGGGCATCTTCCCGCCCGCCCAGCACCGCGTGGGACAGGCGCTGAGCTTCAGCGCCGACACCGCCCGGGACTTCGATGCCAAGACCGTGCAGGTCGGCGGCACGCTGACGCTGGACGGCCAGCCCTTTCAGAGCGACGGCACGCTCGTCTTCCGGAGCACGCTCAGCGGAGCGGAGAGCCGGATTCCGCTCGCGGGCTCTGGGGGGAGCTACTTCGCGCTGCTGTTCGCCGGGCCGTACGACGTGATCTTCCATCCTGGTGCGGCGGGCGCGGGGAGCTCGCGCCTGTCGCATCAGCTCCTCGCGGGAGAGTCGTTCCTCTCGGACACGACGCGCGGTCTGGATCTGGCGACGGTCCGGGTGCGGCTCGGGCTCACGTTGAACGGCGCCCCGCTCCCGTACAGCCCGCGCGAGGAGCTGCGGGTCGTTGACCGCAAGACCTGGTCGTACCTGTCCATCCCGCTCGCCTCTGCCGGCCCGTTCGATCTCACCGTCTTCAAGGGGCGGTACGCGCTCGAGCTGTTTCCCACCGACGCGCAGGGGATCTTCCCGCCGTACGGTGAGCGGGTGGCGGAGAGCGTCGACTTCACCGCGCCCGTGACGAAGACGGTCGACATCAAGCTGGTCGACGTGACCGGCGCCGTCACCCTCAATGGCAAACCGCTGCCCGACAACTTCTACAGTGGCTCGCGCGGGTGGATTGAGCTCACCAGCGGCGCGCTCAACGGGAGCGCGCGCTCGGACCTCGGCAGGGCGGGCGCAGGGCGCTTCTCCGCCCGGATCTTCGCCGGGGGCCACGATCTCTCCCTCGCGCCGGAGCTGGCCTCGAACCAGAACGTCTGGCCGGCCTACCTCACGCGCCTTCGCACGGGCTGTGCGCCGCGTCCGCCGTGCGCTCTCTCGAAGGGCAACGTCGCCGGCTCGTGGCAGCTCTCCACCTCCTCCCTCTGGCGCAACTGGCAGGTGGATCTCGGACAGTCGGGAGATCGCCTCGGCGGCGCGTACTCGTACTTCCAACTCTCGGGAGCGCTCCAGGGCGGCGCGGTGCGCGGTGACTCGGTGGAGATCATCGCCCGGCCCTGGGGCTGCACCGTGACGTTCCACGGGACGCTGCTGGACGGCTGCACGATGACCGGCACGCTCGACCCGGTCGGCGCGTGCGGGGGATGGCCCTCGGTCCCGTTCTTCGGACGCCGCTCGGAGTGAGCGTCAGCTGAGGAACGTGGGGGCGAAGTCCGCCGGCCGGGAGATCGGCTGGCGCCCCACGAAGCCGGCGTCGAGCTCGTGCCAGAAGAGCACCTGCTCCTCGCCGTGCCGCCAGCAGAGGAAGACCTGCCGCTCGCCGTGCATGGCGCGGAAGTCCACCAGGCCGTCTGCGGCCTTCACTTCAATCCCGAGCTCTTCCACCTTTTCGAGCTCGGCGCGGATCCGCTCCATGAGCGAGCGCTGCTCTTCGCGCAGGGCGTCCAGCTCCACCCGTTCCGAGGGCGTGGAGCGCCCCTCCTCCAGCTCCTCCACGGGCTCCAGCTCGCCGCTGATCTCCTGCACCCGCTTCACCCACGGGCGGACGAGGTCGAACGTCCTCGCCAGGAAGGGGACCAGCCGGTTCGCTTCGTCCAGACCGAAGATTCGCATCGGGGGGCGCAGTGATAAGCCCTGCGCCGCCCGGGCGCCAGGGGCGTTCGTCTGGAGTGCCCAGAACAGGCTCGTGAACGAGCCGCCACCGTTCTCCCCGAGCGTACGGCCGCAGGCCCGTAGTCGAGGGGCGGCACAAGCGTCCCAGCGCAACTCGAACGTCTCTGGGCAGGGGAGAGCTCCGACGTCTGAGCCGCCTCTCGACTACACGCCTGCGGCGCTACGCTCGAGGTGAACGCGGGGGAGGACGAGCCTCAACTCCGTCAGGCGTGCCGCCCGTGGCGCAGCAGCGGCACGTCCGCGTCCAGCAGGTAGCCCACGTCCGTGCGGCGCAAGAGCTCCTTGAGGCCGAGCTTGCGCAGCGTGGAGAGCGCCACCCAGGTCCTGCTCTCCCCGGACCCGGCGACCAGCTTCTCCCCCGGCCAGCCCGCGGCGGAGAGCTCCACGGTGGAGAGCGGCACGCCTGGGCACTTCTCGCGCTGCTCTCCCAGGGCCAGGAGGATCCTCCGCAGCGGGTGGCGGTGGCTCAGGCTCACCCGCTCGCCCCCCGGCGCGCAGAACCACTCAGCCTCCGGGCCCAGCTCCAGCGCGGCCGCGCCGCTCGCGCCGGCCCTCGCCAGGGAGATCCGCCGCAGCAGGAGCCGGGAGACGAGGCGTAGCTCCCGCCCCATCGTGCCCGGTGGCAGGCGCGCCGCCACCTCTGCGCGGGACAATTTCGTCTCGGACTGCTCGGGCGAGGACGCGCGGAGGGCGGCCGCCTCCACCACCTCCGGGAAGCCATACAGCGCGGTGATGATCCGCGCGGTCCTCGGCTCGCTCCCACCCGCGAAGGCCGCGTCCACCTCCGCCAACTCCACGCGCGCGCGGGCAGGATCCCCGCGGAGCGCCACGGTCGCCGCCGAGAAGCCGCGCGCGAGCAGCGCGTAGCCGCCCAGCCCCACCGCCTCCAGCCCTGCGCGCGCTTGCGCGAACGCGGCGGCGGCCTCGTCCAACCGCTCCCGCTCGAGCTCGAGCATCCCGCGCAGCAGCAGGCCGATCGCCTCGGACCGGCGGACCCCCAGCCGCAGATCCAGCTCGCGGCTGCGGTCCAGGAGCGCCCCGGCCTCCTCGAGCTGTCCCTCCTCCTGCGCCACCGCGGCAAGGTTGGCGCAGAAGACGCCCTCGCCGAGCAGGAACCCGTCCGCCCGCGCCACGGCGAGCCCCTCCGTCAGCCTGGCGCGCGCCTGCGCGAGGGCGCCGGTGTCCGAGTGCAGCACCGCGAGGTTGTTGAGCGCCTGCAGCCGCGCGCGCCGGTCCCCCACGCGCTCGAACGCCTCCAGCGCCTGCACATGCAGCCGCTCGGAGAGCGCCGGCTCCCCGCGATCCGCGGCGATCAGCCCGAGCGCCGTCAACACCAGCCCCACCCGGCCCTGCGCGTCAGCGCGCTGCAGGAGCGGGAGCGCGGCCTGGTAGCAGGCGTCCGCCTCGGCCGGCCGCTTCACGCGCATCCACGCGTCCCCGCGCTGGGCCAGGATCGTCCCCTGCGCGCGCTCGTCGCCGAGCGCCCGGGCGTCTTCGAGTGCCGCCTCCAGGCTGCGCTGCGCGCCGTCAGTGTCTCCCTGCGCGGCGAGCACCGCGGAGAGCTGCAGCCGCGCCGCCGCGGCGAGCCAGCGCGCCCCGCACGTCTGCGCCGCCGCCAGCGCCGCGGTGAAGGCCTCTCCGGCGGCGGCGGTGGGCCCCTCCGCCCGGGCCAGCTCGCCCCGGAGGAGCGCGGCGCGGCCGGCAAGCAGCGGCTCACCCGAGGCCTGGCAGAGCGCCTCCAGTCGCAGCTGCAGCGCCTGCCGCTGCACCATGGGCGTGCTGTCCGCGGTGGCCAGCGCGAGCGCCAGTGCGGCGCGCGCCGCGAGCGCCGGAGCGGTCCGCTCACAGCGGGTGAGCACCGCCTTGAGGTTCTCCTGCTCGGCGAGCAGCGCCTGGCGGCGCCGGCCCTCTGCCGCGCCGTCCACCTGCTCGAGCACCTCGTCCGCCAGCTTCACCACGCTGCGCGCGTGGCGCAGGTGCGCCTCCTCCTTCGCCGCGCCCACCAGCCGCTCTTCCGCGAAGGCGCGCACCGCCTCGTAGAGCCCCAGCCGCGTGGCCCCGGTGGCGCTGGAGGGGAGGGCGCGCAGCAGCGAGCGCTCGCGCAGGGACTGGAGCAGCTCCAGCGGATCCACGCCTTCGCCGCCGAGGATCGCCTCCGCGGCCTCCGGGGTGAAGCCGCCGCGGAAGACCGCGAGCTGGGCCAGCGCGGCCTGCTCCGCGGCGGAGAGCGCCTGCCAGGAGCCCGCCACCGCCGCGGAGAGGGTGCGGTGGCGCTCCGGGAGGTCCCTGCGCTCCGAGCGGAGCAGCGTGAGCTGGGCGTCCACGCGTCCGGCCAGCTCGCGCACGGACAGCACGGGGGCGCGCGCGGCGGCGAGCTCGATCGCCAGCGGCAACCCGTCCAGTTTCGCGAGCAGCGCGTCCAGCGCGGCGGGCTCGTCGTTCTTGACCTGGGCCCCCGCGGCCTCGGCGCGCGCGGTGTAGAGGGTGCGGGCCTCCTCCGGCGCCAGCGTGCGGACCTCCAGGCGCAGCTCGCCGGCCAGCCGGAGCGGCTCGCGCGAGGTGGCCACCAGCTGCAGCGCCGGGGCGGCGTGCAGCAGCGCGTCCAGCTCCGCCGCGGCCGGCCCGGTCACCTGCTCGCAGTTGTCGGCGATCAGCAGCACCGGTCCGCGCGCCGCCACCGCGCGGTGCAGCTGTGCGCGCCGCTCCTCCTGCGTGGGCTGGGCCGTCACTGGAAGCTCCAGCGCGGCGCTCAGCGCGCCCACCACGTCCTCCTCCGAATGGGCCTCGGAGAGATCCGCGAAGAAGACCTCGCCCTCTTGCCCCGCGAGCTCCGCGTGGCGCAGGGCCAGCCGCGTCTTGCCCACGCCGGCGGGGCCGAGCAGGGAGATCAGCCGCTCGCCGGCGGAGAGCGCCGCGCGCAGGCGGGCGAGCTCCTCTTCGCGCCCCACGAAGCGATCTCTTGGCGCGCGGCGCGAGAGCAGCGCCGGCCCCGGGCGCTTGCCGGCTTTGCGCTCAGCCGCGAGCGCGAGCAGCGCGGGGCGCTGGTAGACGCGGTGGCCTTGGGCGTCGCGGCTGGCCGGCAGCTCGCCAGAGGCGTCCCAGCGCCGCAGCGTCTTCTCGCTCACCCCCAGCAGCGCCGCCGCTTCCTTGATCGCCAGCTCATCCGACATCCGCGGGCATGGTACACGCGAACCCCTGTCCGAAATTGGGATCCCGTTTCCCGCGCTCGGCCAAGACGCCTACACGGGCTCACCCGCCGGCTCAAAATTCGGCAACCCTTGCGGAGGCTTGCGGCAATCGTTGCGTGGCACAGGCGTCGCTAAGTGCCCGGTGAGTCCCACGGTCTCTGGAGCCCTTCGTTTGGACATTCCCCGCCAGCGCGTCCGCAGTCAGCGCCCCCTCTACCTCGCGATCGGCGGGGTGGCGGCGGCGATCGCGGTGACGTGGGGGCTCTCCCGGCTCAAGGCGGCGGCGCCCTCGGTGGAGCGCAGCGCGGTCTGGATCGACACGGTCAAGCGCGGGGAGATGCTGCGGCAGGTGAAGGGGCCAGGCACCCTGGTCCCCGAGCACATCCGGTGGATCACCGCGGACACCGCGGGCCGGGTGGAGCGGATCCACATCAAGCCGGGCGCGCGAGTGGAGGCCGGGACCATCTTGATGGAGCTGGCCAACCCGGACGTGATGCTGCAGGCCCTGGAGGCGGAGCGCCAGGTGGCCAACGCCGAGGCCGAGCTGCTCAACGTCAAGGCCACGCTGCAGACCGCGAAGCTGGAGCAGGAGTCCCGCCTGGCCACGCTCAAGGCGGAGGCAGCAGACGCCCGCCGCCGCGCCGAGGCGGACGCGCGGCTGCACGAGCGCGAGCTGCTCTCCACCATGGAGGCGAAGGCCGCTCAGGAGAAGAAGGCGGAGCTGGACTCCCGCGTGGACTTCGAGAGCGAGCGCAAGGCGGTGATCGGCCAGAGCGAGCGCTCGCGGATGGCCGCCATGCACGCGCAGCTGGAGAAGCTGAAGGCGGTGGCGGAGTTCCGGCGCAAGCAGGTGGACTCGATGCAGGTCCGCGCGGGCGGCCCGGGCGTTCTGCAAGAGCTGCCGCTGGAGCTGGGGCAGTGGGTGACCCCGGGGACGCTGCTGGCCAAGGTGGTCCAGCCCGAGGAGCTGAAGGCCGAGCTGAAGGTCCCGGAGACGCAGGCGAAGGATCTCTCGGTGGGGCAGGTGGCGGAGGTGGACACCCGCAACGGCGTGATCCCCGGCCACGTGACCCGCATCGCCCCGTCCGCCAAGGAGGGCACGGTGCTGGTGGAGATCGGCCTCGAGGGCGCGCTGCCCAAGGGCGCCCGCCCGGACCTCACGGTCGAAGGGGTGGTCCAGATCGAGAAGCTGAGCAACGTGCTCCACCTGGGGCGCCCCGCGGGCGCGCAGCCGGAGAGCGCGATGGAGCTGTTCGTGCTGACGCCGGACGGCGACGGCGCGGTGAGGACCCGGCTGACGCTGGGCCGCAGCTCGGTGAGCACCATCGAAGTGAAGGACGGCGTGCAGGAGGGTGACCGCGTGGTCCTCTCCGACATGTCCGCCTGGGACAACGCAGAACGTGTGAGGTTTCGATGACGCCCGACGTAGCCAACCCCTCCGCAGCGCCCTCCGCCGGTCCTGGCCTGAAGACGGCCAAGGGCGGCAAGCTGCTGCAGCTCGAGGGCATCACCAAGGTCTTCCTCACGGACGAGGTGGAGACCCACGCGCTGGCCAACGTCCATCTCTCCGTGAACGCGGGGGACTGGTTGGCGATCGTCGGCCCCTCCGGCTCGGGGAAGACCACGCTGTTGGCCATCCTCGGGCTGTTGGACACGTCCTCCTCCGGCACGTACCTCCTGGACGGGCGGCCGGTCTCCGGGCTCTCCGCGTACGAGCGGGCGCTCATCCGCAACCGGCACATCGGGTTCATCTTCCAGAGCTTCAACCTGATCGGCGACCTCAACGTCTTCGAGAACGTGGAGCTGCCGCTCACCTACCGCGGCATGCCGTCTTCGGAGCGGCGCAAGAAGGTGGAGGCGGCGCTGGAGCGGGTGGGGATGAGCCACCGCGCCAAGCACATGCCGGCGCAGCTCTCCGGCGGTCAGCAGCAGCGCGTGGCTGTGGCCCGCGCGGTGGCGGGAGACCCGCTGATCCTCCTCGCGGACGAGCCCACGGGGAACCTGGACTCCAAGAACGGCCAGGCGGTGATGCAGCTGCTGCGCGAGCTGCACGCGCAGGGCTCCACGCTCTGCATGGTCACCCACGATCCGGCGCACGCGAAGGTGGCCACGCGCACGGTGAGCCTGTTCGACGGCCGCGTGGTGCAGGACGAGCAAGTCACGCAGGGAGGCAACTGACATGGACCGGATCCGACCTGAGCTGAAGCGGGTGCTGGCGGGCGCGGTGGGCGCGGGGATGGCGCTGCTGGCGGTGAGCGCGGTGGTGGACGGCGCGCTGCGCCTCCGGGATGCGCAAGGGCTGGTGGGATCGCTCCTGCGCCAGCCGGTCCTCCACGCGCGCGCGGCGCTCGCCCTCACCGGGATCGTCTCGCCGCCGGACGAGCCTTCGATCGAGCTGCTGGACGCGGACGCGCAGGACGCCTTCGCGCTGGTGGATCCCGAGCTGTCCGTCCGCAGGGCGCTCCAGATCGAGCTGGAAGAGGACCACGGCGGCTGCCCCAACCGGCGGCGCGCGCTGCCGGCCTCGTCCCGGGTGCGGACGCAGGGCTTCGAGCTGACCCTCTCCCCGGGCGCCCCGCGCTGGCTGCAGCGCGCCCTGCAGCCTTTGCTCGCGGACGGAGCCTGAGCCCAAGAACATGATCCGGCTGGTGAACCTCGAGAAGTCGATCAAGACGCCCGCCGGGCAGCTCTTCCTGCTGCGGCGGATCAACCTCGAGGTGAAGGGCGGGGAGTTCCTCACCTTGATGGGCCCCTCCGGCGCGGGGAAGTCCACGCTGCTGGCGATCCTCGGCATGCTCGACGCGGACTACGCCGGCGAGTACCACTTCGACGACGTGCCGGTGCACACCCTGGCGCCGAAGGAGCGGGCCGAGCTCAACAAGCGGCACATCGGCTTCGTGTTCCAGAAGTACCACCTGCTGGACAACCTGACGGTCGAGGAGAACCTCGAGGTCCCGCTCTCCTACCGGGGGATGAAGCGCAAGGAGTCCCAGGCGAAGGTCGCGGACGTGCTGGACCGTTTCCGGATCGTCGGCAAGAAGGACCTCTTCCCCTCCCAGCTCTCCGGCGGGCAGCAGCAGTTGGTGGCGATCGCCCGGGCGATCATCTCCCAGCCCAAGCTGATCCTCGCGGACGAGCCCACGGGGAACCTGCACTCGGCGCAGGGCAAGGAGATCATGGAGCTGTTCGTGAAGCTGAACCGCGAGGGCACCACCATCATCCAGGTCACGCACTCCGAGGCCTGCGCGGCGTTCAGCCACCGGACGGTCCAGCTCGCAGATGGATGGATGACGCCATGAACGCTGCCGTTGCCGCCCCCCTGAGCCGGACGGACTCCGCGCGGATCCTCGTCGCGGATGATCAGCCGGACATCCTCGAGGCCCTGCGCCTGCTCCTCAAGCGCGAGGGGCTCACGCCGGTCACCACCAACTCGCCGTCGGGGATCTTGGGCGCGCTCGAGTCCCAGGACTTCGACGCGGTGCTGATGGACCTGAACTACGCGCGCGACACCACCTCCGGTCGCGAAGGTCTGGATCTGCTCGCGCGGATCCGGGCGCTGGACGGCACGCTCCCGGTGGTGGTGATGACCGCCTGGGGCAGCGTGGAGGGCGCGGTGGAGGCGATGCGGCTGGGCGCGCGCGACTACGTGCAGAAGCCCTGGGACAACACGCGGCTGGTCACCACGCTCAAGGCGCAGGTGGAGCTCTCCCAGGCGCTGCGCCAGTCGCGCCGGCTCTCCAACGAGAACCAGATTCTGCGGCGCCGCGAGCTGCCCGCGCTGGTGGCCGAGTCCCGCGCCATGCAGGCGGTGCTCACGCTGATCGAGCGGGTGGGCCCTTCAGACGCGAACGTGCTGATCACCGGCGAGCACGGCACCGGTAAGGAGGTGGTGGCGCGCCGCCTCCACGCCGTCTCCATCCGCACCGAGCGGCCGCTGGTGCCGGTGAACGCCGGCGCGCTCTCCGAGGGCGTCTTCGAGAGCGAGCTGTTCGGCCACGTGAAGGGAGCCTTCACGGACGCGAAGGGGGACCGGATCGGCTGCTTCGAGCTGGCCGACAAGGGGACGCTCTTCCTGGACGAGGTGGCGAACATGCCCCTCACCCAGCAGGCGAAGCTGCTCCGGGTGCTGCAGACCGGCGAGTTCCACCCGGTGGGCTCTTCCCGGGTGCGGCGCGCGGACGCGCGGGTCATCTCCGCCACCAATGGAGACCTCGCGGCGCTGGTGCGCCAGGGGACCTTCCGCGAGGACCTGCTCTACCGGCTCAACACGGTGGAGATCCAGCTGCCCCCGCTGCGCGAGCGGCGCGAGGACATTGCCCCGCTGGCCGCGCACTTCCTCAAGGAGAAGGCGCCCCGCTACGGGAAGCAGATCAACGGCTTTTCTCCGGAGGCCTTGAAGGCGCTGCTGGACTACCCTTGGCCGGGCAACGTGCGCGAGCTGGAGCACGCGGTGGAGCGCGCGGTGCTGATGGCGAGGTCGGAGGTGGTCTCGGTGGAGGACCTGGTGCTGCGCCCCAAGGCGGACGGCCACAGCCGGATCGAGGACATGACGCTCGAAGAGGCCGAGCGCTACCTCATCCAGCGCGCCCTGGGACGGGCCGACGGCAACGTGAGCGAGGCGGCCAAGCTGCTCGGGCTCTCTCGCAGCGCCCTCTACCGGCGACTGCAGCTCTACGGCCTCAAGGGGAAGTAGGCCCATGCCGGGCCGGCGCCGCCAACCGCTGGCGCTCGAGGAGCGGCTGTTCCTGCTCGCCCTCCTCTCCGGCCTCCCCGGCACGGTGGTGACCGGGATCTGGATGGTCACCGGCGGCTTCTCCACCAAGGTGCAGTGGACCGTGGCGCTCGTGGTGCTGGGCGTCTGGTTCTTCGCCTCCTTCGCGGTGCGCGAGCGGGTGGTGCGGCCGCTGCAGACGCTCTCGAACCTTCTGGCGGCGCTGCGCGAGGGGGACTACTCGGTGCGCGGCCGCAACGCCTCCCGGGACGACGCCCTGGGGGACGTGATGTGGGAGGTGAACGCGCTCTCCGAGTACCTGCGCTCGGCCCGGCTGACCGAGCTGGAGGCGGAGGCGCTGCTGCACAAGGTGATGGAGGAGATCGACGTGGCCGTGCTCGCCTTCGACGGCGCGCAGCGGCTGCGGCTGGTGAACCGCGCGGCGGCCAAGCTGCTCGGCAAGCCGGAGTCGCAGCTGCTCGGCCAGTCCGCGGCGGCGCTGGGGCTCTCCGTGCTGCTGGACGGGGACGCGCCGCGGATCATCGATCAGCCGATCGTCGGCCCCACCGGGCGCTGGGAGCTGCGCCGCTCGCTCTTCCGGCAGGAGGGGCTCTCCCACACGCTGGTGGTGTTGGCGGACCTGCGCCGCGCGCTGCGCGAGGAGGAGCGGCAGGCCTGGCAGCGGCTGGTGCGGGTGCTCTCGCACGAGATCAACAACTCGCTGGCGCCCATCCACTCCATCGCCACCGGGATGCAGGACCTCGTCAAGCAGGCGCCGCGCTCCGAGTGGGTGGAGGACGTGGAGAGCGGCCTGGCGGTGGTGGCCCGGCGCAGCGAGTCCCTCTCCCGCTTCATGGCCTCCTACGCGCAGCTGGCCCGGCTGCCCCCGCCCAAGCTCGCGCCGGTGGAGGTCTCGCCGCTCTTGCACCGGGTGGCCGCGCTGGAGAAGCGGCTGCCGGTGGCGGTGGCGGACGGGCCGAACGCCCGGGTGCGCGGGGACGCGGATCAGCTGGAGCAGCTGTTGATCAACCTGGTCCGCAACGCGGTGGACGCGTCCCTGGAGACCGGCGGGAAGGTGAGCCTGTCCTGGAAGGAGATCTCCGGCGGCGTGGAGATCTGCGTGGAGGACGAGGGCATGGGGATCGCGGACACCAAGAACCTCTTCGTGCCGTTCTTCACCACCAAGCAGCAGGGCTCGGGGATCGGCCTGGTGCTCTCGCGGCAGATCGCCGAAGCGCACCACGGCAGCCTGTCGCTCGCCAACGCCGCGGCGCACCGCGGCTGCGAGGCGAGGCTGCGGCTGCCGGCGCCGCTGCCGGGGTGAGGTTGCTTGGGAGGCGGTCCTCCCCCCCCGGTCTCCCCGAGCGTAGCGCCGTAGGCGCGTAGTCGAGGGGCGGCACCCAAGCGCGTGGTCTCCTCACGCCGCTTCGAGCGCGGTGCCGCCTCTCGACTACGGGCCTGACGGCCCTGACCTGAAACTTGCCGCGCCCCGCTCAGCCCGAGCGAAGTCGAGGGCCCGCCGATCGTAGGGACACTCGCTCGTGGGGCCCTCGACTTCGCTCGGGCTGAGCGGACGGCTCACGTTTCTCGCCTTGATTGATCCGCTCAAGGGGCGGCGGCCTCACTACGCTCGGGGAGACCGGTGGCTTGAACCGCCAGGGTCAACTTTAGAAGAGGAAGTCCAGCGAGGCGCGCAGCGCCCGCGCCACCGGCAGCGGCCAGACCGCCACCGGGAGCCCCACCGCCAGCGCCGCGACGAGTGACAGCCCGTACGGCCACTTGCGGTCCACGATCAGCCCCTGGATCAGGCTGAGCACCACGGTGAGCGTCGCCGCCAGGCACAGCGCCAGCGGGCCCCGGAACCCCAAGAGCCGCAGCCCCAGCGCGCAGGCCGCCAAGGCGAAGGCGTTGAGGATGTCGCGCCCGTTGGACACCCACCAGGTGGAGACCTCGTCCTCCCGCATCCGGGTCTGCAGCCGCTCCAGCACCGCGGTCAGCAAGAGGACGCCCAGGAACACCAGCGCGCGGGCGACCTGCACCCGCGGGGATTGGGCCGGCTCCAGAAACCCTCCAAGCGCGTCCGCCACCCCCGCTCCTCTAGACAACGCGAAAAGCTCGCGCAAGGGCGGGCGCTCTTAGTGCTAAGAAGCACGCGGTTCCTAGAGGAGGCCATGCCCGACATGAAAGAACGCTCCGGACGGTCCGAGGTTACCGAGACCGTCGCCATGCCCGCGGGGAAGTCGTCCACCGTCCAGGTCAAGGAATGGGCGGTGGAGGTCACCGCCGGTCCGGACAAGGGGAAGCAGGTCCGTACGCTGGAGACGCTGATCCGCGTCGGCTCGGACACCGCGAACGATCTGGTCCTCACCGATCCCACCGTCAGCCGCCGGCACCTGGAGGTGGAGCGCACCCCGCGCGGGCTCCTGGTCAAGGACCTGGGCAGCCGCAACGGGTCGTGGGTGGAAGGACGGCAGGTGCTCCAGGCCTTCGTCGAGCAGGGCGACAAGATCACGCTCGGCAAGACCAAGCTCTCCATCAAGCAACAGAACAAGGCCACCGAGGTGGAGCTGGCCGGCGCCGAGTCCTTCGGCGACCTGGTGGGCACCTCCGAGCCGATGCGCGCGCTCTTCGCCGAGCTGCGCCGCGTGGCCCGGGAGGACATGAACCTCCTGATTGAGGGCGAGACGGGCACCGGCAAGGAGCTCGCCGCGCGCGCCGTCCACGCGCACTCCGGCCGCCGCCACCTCCCCTTCAAGGTGGTGGACTGCAACCTGATCACCGAGGAGGCCGCCGAGCGCGAGCTGTTCGGCAAGGGGCCAGAGGCCGACCAGCTGGGCGTCTTTGAAGGCGCCAAGGGCGGCACGGTCTTCTTCGACGAGATCGGCGAGCTGCCGCTCTCGCTCCAGCCCAAGCTCCTCCGGGTGATTGACTCCAAGCAGCTCCCCGGCGGCAAGGAGGTGGACGTCCGCGTCATCGCCTCCACCAACCGGAACCTCGAGGAGGAGACCCGGCAGGACAAGTTCCGCAAGGATCTCTTCTACCGGCTCGCGGTCGCCAAGGTGCGACTGCCGCCGCTGCGCACGCGGCACGCGGACATCCCAGTGCTCGCGCAGTCCATCCTGAAGGGCACCAGCACGCCCTTCGAGCTCAGCCAGCAGACGCTCTCGCTGTTCGAGGGCTACGAGTGGCCGGGCAACGTGCGCGAGCTGCGCAACGTGCTCGAGCGCGCCGCCCTGATGCAGGAGACCGGCAACACCAGCTGGCTGGACTTCCTGGCCGCGGCCCCCAAGAAGGGCGCGGAGCCCACGCAGTCCGTGGGCGCGCTGATGACCGGGATGCCGTACCACGAGGCAAAGGACCGCGTGCTCGCCGACTTCGAGCGCATCTACTTTGCCGAGGTGATGAAGCTGGCGGGCTTCGACATGCAGGTGGCCGAGCAGAAGACCGGCCTGTCGATGCAGAGCCTCTACCGCCTGCTCAAGAAGAACGGCCTGCGGCTGAAGGATCTCAAGAACGCCGAAGGCCTGGATCGCTGAACCCACTCCCTCTCTGGAGAGCTGCAACCATGTTCCGAACGACCGTCCTCGCCGCCGCGCTCGGCGTCTGCGCCAGCTGCGCCACCACCTCCCAGCAGGGAGCCGCGCAGCCCACGACCGAGAAGATGAAGATCGTCAACCAGAGCTACTTCGACCTGGCGAACTGCTCGCCGCGCAAGGTCGAGGTGCCCAAGCCGGCCACCAAGGAGTCGTTGATCGGCTACCTGGTGAGCGCGCGGCCCCAGGTGATGGAGTGCCTGGTGGACCCCAAGCACCGCGGCCCGGCCAAGGACACCAGCGCGGTTGTCACCGCCACGGTCAATGACGCCAAGGTGGACTACGTGGTCACCGGCACCAACCTCACACCGGAGGGGACCGCCTGCATCACCGAGGTCTATACCTCCCGGAAGGGGCTGGACCCGCTGCCCAAGGGCGCCACGGCGATCACCGAGAAGGCCGAGTTCCAGCACGTGGTGGGCGTGAGCCCCTCCGTGGTCTTCGGCCAGAACGAGGCGTCGGACGTGGTGGGGAAGATCCGGGTCACCCAGAAGGCCTGGTGTGACTGCTACGCGGACTGGAGCGACAAGCCGCCCCACCTCCTCAAGGCCAAGCTGAGCCTGCACAAGCCGGAGCCGGTGAAGGAGGAGAAGAAGGAGGAGAAGAAGGACGGGGCTGCCCCCGCCGCCGCGCCGAAGGGCCCGGAGATCACCTTCGACCCCACCAATGACGCCACCGCGGACAAGGTCGCCGCGTGCCTGAAGGAGAAGATCATCGCCACCCCGTTCGACGTGAAGTCGGACGGCCTGATCGTCCCCTACAGCTTCATCCTGGTGCACTCCGGCGTGGCCGAGGAGCTGCCCGGCGTGCCCAACGACATCAAGTTCGTCCAGCTCGAGCAGCTGCGCGCCCAGCGCGCCGCGGACGCGGTGATCGCGCTCGGCGCCCGCCAGAACGCGGCCACCTCCTACGATCAGCTGGTGCAGAAGTACCAGAAGACCAAGGAGTTCAAGCTGGTGCGAGATCTCGAGTCCGGCTGCGCCGCGCTCGGCAAGGCCAATGACGTCTGGATCTCCGCGCTCAACGGCCAGCTGGACGTGGACAAGCGGACCCTGACGCTCATCTCCAGCCTCAAGGCCACCGACGCCCAGTGGGGCGAGGCGGAGGCCAAGGCCCAGGAGACGGTCGCCGCCACGGAGAAGGACGTCACCGAGGCGAAGAAGATCAAGGACCAGAACGTCGCCATCTGCCCGAAGAAGAAGTACTAGGCCATGACGATGCGCCGAGCAGGATCCCCTCCGCTCACCCCGAGCGAAGTCGAGGGGCGCTCGAGAGTCCACGCATCCCCCCGCCCCTCGACTTCGCTCGGGGAGACCGGGGGATCGCCATGACGAGCGAGCGCTTCCGGCTGGACCTCGACGGGGTCGAGCTGAAAGACGGCAACGGCCGCGTGGTCTGCATCCTGCGCTGGCGGACCGTGAAGGGGCTCGTCCTCCGGCTCCCGGAGAGCGTGGACGTGGTGGTGCCTTGGCGCCTGGTCCAGGCTGCACAGCTGGATCTCGGCCAGGGCACGGTGAAGGTCGCCTTCGCGCCCGCCGCGAAGGCGGAGCTGAGCTGGCTGCAGGGGAGCACCGAGCTCGGCGGCGAGTGGACGGACCGCGAAGTCCTCGCCTCCGCGCCGTAGGCCCTCTGCAGAGCAGCCAGGCCTCCCGTTCGGCTACGCGCTACGGCCGCGCCCCGCTCAGCCCGAGCGAAGTCGAGGGCCCCCGCTCGTAGGGACTCTCGCCCGTGCGCCCTCGACTTCGCTCGGGCTGAGCGGAGGCCAACCGGCTCCGGCCTCACTCCTCGGGGCCAGAAACGACTGCAGCCCGCGAGCGGGGGGCGCTCGCGGGCTGCGGACCTGCCTGAAGCTGCGGTCTACTTGCCCACGAAGTTCGACACCACGCCGACGATCAGCCCCACGCCGGCCACCACTCCGCCGCCGAGCAGGAAGTTCTTCGCGCCCTTGGTGGTGGCGCCCAAGAGCTCCTCGCGGCTCTTGTTGGAGAGGATGAGCGAGGTCCAGTTGGGGGCGGTGATCTTCCCGCCGTCCAGCTTGCCCACGGCGTACAGCTTCGGCTGCACCTTGAACACCTTCTCGATGCACTGGAACTTGTCGGCCTTGCTGTTGACCGGATTGTGGAAGGCGTACTTGCCGAACATCATCGGCTGACCCTTGCCCACCGCGTTCTTCAGGTCCGCGAAGAAGCCCTCCTTCTTGGTCTCCTCGAAGGTCTTCTCCAGGGGCTCGAAGTCGCCGCCCTTCGCGGCGTCCACGGTGATCGCGCCCGAGCCGTCATCCAGGGTGAACCGCGCCGCGGACTTCTCGTCCACGTAGTCCTTGGACTGGGTGGAGTCCCCGTCCTTCCAGGTGCCGACGACCTTGAGCTCGTAATAGAGGCACGGGGTGCCGGTGACCGGCGAGAGCAGCGGCTGCGGCGCCTTCACGGTGCCCTCAACGGAGATGGCCCCCTTCTCGCCCGCGACGGAGGGCTTGGTGGCGGCCTCACCGGTCTTGGCGAACGGGGCCTTGGAGAGCCGGCCTGCCTTGAACTTCTGCATGCCGCCGTAGATGAGACCGATGATGCCTGCTGCAACGAGGATGGCTGCGAATGCGCCCATGGGGGACGTTCTCCTTCAGGTGAGCGACGGGTCGGCCCGTCTGAAGGAGGACAAACGGCGCGCGCACCGTCGCAAGAAAAAGCGACGGGCACCGCCATGTCTCACTGCGGCGACAGCGGCGAAAGGCCTCAGGCCACCGCGGCGCCGTTGTCGTTGGCCGCGGCTTCCTTGAGCTTCACGGAGACCAGCTTGGAGATGCCCGGCTCCTCCATGGTCACCCCGTAGAGCGCGTCCACCACCTCCATGGTGCGCTTGTTGTGGGTGATCACGATGAACTGGGACTGCTTGCTCATCTCCCGGACCATGTCGTTGTAGCGGCCGACGTTGGCCTCATCCAGCGGCGCGTCCACCTCGTCCAGCAGGCAGAAGGGGGTGGGCTTGATCAGGAAGATGGCGAAGATCAGCGCCACGGCGGTGAGCGCCTTCTCTCCGCCGGAGAGCAGCTGCACGCTCTGCAGCTTCTTGCCCGGCGGCTGGGAGACGATCTCCACGCCGGGCTCCATGCCCGGCCCCTCGTTGGTGAGCACCAGACCGGCGCGCCCGCCGCCGAAGAGGCGGGGGAAGATCAGCTGGAACTTCTCGTTCACCACCTCGAACGTCTGCTTGAAGCGCTCGCGGCTGGTGTTGTCGATCTTGGTGATGGCCGACTTGAGCTGCGCCAGCGACTCCTCCAGGTCCTTCTTCTGACCGGCGAGGAACTCGTGGCGCTTGCTGAGCTCCGCGTGCTCTTCGATCGCGGTGAGGTTGATCTCCCCCATCCGCTCCACCTGGGCCCGCAGCTCCTTCACCTTCTGCTCGCTCTCCGGCGGCAGGGTGGGCAGCAGGTGGTAGTGGTGCAGCTCGTTGGCCAGCTCCGTCTGGTGCCGCTCGCGGACCTGCTCCTCGAGGTGGCCAATGGCGATCACCAGCTCGCGCTCCTTGAGGGAGATCTCCGAGAGGCCGGTGGTGAGCTCGTCCAGCCGCGTGCGCAGCTCGCGCAGCCGCGCGTCCTCGTCCCGCACCGAGGCGCTCTCCTCGGCGTGCTTGGCGCGTCGGGTCTCCAGCTGCCCCGAGGAGTCCGCCAGCTGCGCGGCCTTGGCCTCGCGGGTGGTGGAGACCTCGCCGATCTGCGTGGTGAGCCCAGAGAGGCGGGAGAGGCTCTCCGCCACCAGCTCCCCGAGCTTCTGGGTGCGCGCGCTCATCTCCTCGCGCTGGGCGAGCAGCTGCTCCAGATCCTTGCGGGCCGCCCCGCCGCGCTCGGTGTTGGCCGCCACCTTCACGCGCAGGGCGGTGAGCTCGCCGTTGATCGCGTCCGCGCGCCCCTTGAGCGCCTCCAGCTCCGCGCCCATCTGGCGCACGCGCTCCTCGCGCAGCTCGCGGTCGGTCTGGCCGTGCATCACCTCGCCGCGGCTGGCCTCCTCGTCTGACTCCACGCCGGCCAGCTGCGCCTGCAGCCCGGACTCCTCCTGGTCCAGCGCCGCCAGGCGGTCCCGCAGCCGCGCCAGGTCCTCGCCCGCCTTGTGGAGATCCTTCTCCTGGGTGGCGATGTTGAGCTCCTCGGCGTGCTGGTTCTTCGCCAGCCCCTTGAGGACGCCCTCGGTGTGGCCCATCTGCTTCTGCAGCGAGTAGTGCTGGGTGAGGGTCTCGTTGTACTGCCCCTCCACCCGGCTCACCTCGTCCGAGAGCTCGGAGATCTCGCGCTTCTTCTGTAGCGCGCCCACCGCCGCGCCCTCCAGCGCGCCGCCGGTCACCGTGCCGCGGGCGTCCACCACCTCACCCTCCAGCGTGACCAGGGTGAAGCCGCCGCCGCCGGCCAGCGAGTACTCCCGCGCGGCCGCGAGGTCCTGGACGATCACCACGTCCGCGAGCAGCGCCCGCACCAGCGGCTGGAGCGCCTCTTCGGTGCGCACCTCCGCCACCGCCGTGGAGACCACGCCGGGCCGGGTGAGGTCCGGCTCGGCCACCTGCGGCGCGCCGGCGCCGTCCGCGGGGATGAAGGAGGAGCGGCCCTCCGAGATGGAGCGCAGGTACTCGACCAGCTCGAAGCCCTTGGCGCGGCTCTCCACGATCACGTGCTGCAGCCGCTGCCCGAGCGCGGCTTCAATCGCCCGCTCGAAGCGCGGCGTGGTGGAGATGACGTCCGCCACGAGGCCGAAGATCCCCATCTGCCGGGCCTGATCGCCGGCCTTGAGCATCACCGCGCGCACGCCGCGATCGAAGCCTTCGTAGTTGCGCTGGATCTCCTGCAGCGAGTGGAGCCGGCTGCGCTTGTCGGCCAGCTCTTCCCTCAGGGAGATGACGCGGATCTCGTTCTCGGCGAAGGCGGCGCGGGTCTTGAGGAGCAGCTCCTCTTCCGCGCCCTTGCGGGCCTCCAGCTCCATCGCCAGCTGACGGCTCTCCCCCACCCGCTTGGCGACCTCGGCGCGGGCCTTGTCCAGGGTGTCCGCCTCGCCGCGCAGCACGTCCCCTTCCCCGCGCAGCTTGGCCTGGCGCCCGGCGAGGTCCGCCTTGCGCGCGGCCAGGTTGGCGAGGTTGCTCTCGTGGTTGGCCAGCCGGGTGACCACCTGGACCAGCGCGGTGCGCTCCAGCTCGAGCCGGGCAGTGAGCTCGCTCTGGCTCTGGAGCACGCGCCGCTGCTCCTCGTGGGCCGCCTGCATGGCCACGTCGTCTTCCTTCCAGCTTCCGGAGAGGGCGTCCAGCTCGCGCTCGCGCGCGGCGATCCCCTCGTTCACCTCGGCGGAGCGCAGCGCCAGCGTGGCGAGCTCCTCCTGGGCGGAGGCCACCCGCGCGGCCGTCTGATCCCGGTCCGCGGTCCAGTGGGTGAGGTTCTGCTCGTCCAGCTTCACCTGGCTCTCGAGCGCGTGGACCTGCTCGGAGAGCGCCTGCAGCGCGGCGGCCTCGGTCTCCAGCGCGGCGCGGCGGGCGTTGATCGTCTCCTCCAGCGCGCGCACCCGCTCCAGGCTTTCGCGCTCCTCGCCGGAGAGGTTCTCGAGGCGCGCGGCCAGGACCTTCTGTTCGGCGAGCAGCTCGAAGAACTTGTGGGACGCGGAGTGGAGGTCGATCTCCCGCATCTCCGCCTTCAGCTTCTTGTACTTCTCCGCCTTCTTCGCCTGGCGGTGCAGGCTCTCCAGCCGGCGGTTGAGCTCGTCGACGATGTCCGTCACTCGCAGCAGGTTCTGCTGCGTGTACTCCATCTTCCGCTCGGCGGCCTTGCGGCGGGCCTTGTACTTGGTGACGCCGGCGGCCTCCTCGATGAAGGCGCGGCGGTCCTCGGGCTTGGCGGAGACGATGAGCCCCACCCGCCCCTGCTCGATGATCGAGTACGCGCGCGTACCCACGCCGGTGCCGAGAAAGAGCTCGGTGATGTCCAGGAGCCGGCAGGTGCTGCGGTTGATCAGGTACTCGGAGTCCCCGCTGCGGAAGAGGCGGCGGGTGACCGTGACCTCCGGGAAGCCCGCATACTGCGGGGCGAGCTGGTCCCCTTCTTCCACACGGAAAGTGAGGGAGACCTCGGCCATGGAGAGCGGCGGCTTGGACTCCGAGCCGTTGAAGATCACGTCTTCCATGCCGCGGCCGCGCAGGTTCTTCGCGCTCTGCTCGCCCATGGCCCAGCGGATCGCGTCCACCACGTTCGACTTGCCGCAGCCGTTCGGGCCGACGATCCCCGTCACGCCGTCATCGAAGTTGAAGACGGAGCGGTCCATGAACGACTTGAACCCGGTGATGTCCAGACGCTTGATCCGCATGTAGGCGTTTGCTCCAGACGCGGGGAGCGAGCGTACTCGCTGCCGCTTCGAGGGCTCTCCAGAGCCGAAAACTCGGCCTCGGCGCAAGTTCGTGTAACACGCGATCCGCGCGCGGAGCAAGACGCTACAAGGCGTGACCATACAATGATGGTCAAGAGTGTTCAGAGGTGTGAGTGCCTCGCCAAGCTCGAGGGTAACGGGTGAACGCGGGCGCCCCTCGACAGGCTCGGGGTGAACGGTGGGTTCTGCGCCCTCTCGAGCGAGGTCCTACGCGTCGAGCTTCGGTTCCTGCTTGGCGGGCGGCGCCGCGGAGGCCCCGAGCTTGGGCTCAATCCGCACGGTCACCACGCGGGGCCCGTCCACGTCGACGACGGAGATCTCCCACTCGTCGATCTGGGCGCGCTCGCCGCGCTCCGGGACCCGCTTGAGCTTCCACATCAGGTAGCCCGCCACCGTGGTGACCTCGGCGTCGTCCACCTCGAACTCCACGCCCAGCCGGTCCTCGATGTCCGACAGCTCGGTGCTGCCCGGCAGCTCGAGGCGACCACCGGGAAGGGTCTTCACCTCCTGCACCTTGCGGCCGAGCTCGGCGACGTTGCCCACCACCTCCGCCACCACGTCCGCCAGCGTGACCATGCCGGAGGTGCCGCCGTGCTCGTCCACCACCACGGCCATCTGGCGGCGCCGCCGGCGGAACTCGGAGAGCAGCTGCTCCAGCGTCACGTTCTCCGGGACGAAGAGCACCGGGCGCTGCACCTGGGCCAGGCTCTTCAGCTCGCCCTTGGAGAGCAGGAAGAAGAGGTCCTTCACGTTCACCACGCCCTCGACCTGGTCCAGGTTCCCGCGGCACACCGGCAGCCAGGTGTGGCCGCCCAGGCGCGCGTCGCTGACGTTCTTCTCCAGAGACTCCTCCAGATCCAGGAAGCGGATCTGGCTGCGCGGCACGAGCACCTGGCGGGCGGTCTTCTCCACCATCGTCATCGCGCGCTCGAGCAGCTCGGCGCGGGCGGTGGTGATGGAGCCCGCGGCGGCGGCGCGCGAAAGGATGACCCGCAGCTCCTCCTCGTTGTGGGACTCCTCGGCCTCGGAGGCGGTGGACAGCCCGAACAGCCCCAGGAACTTCCGCGCCATCCCGTTGAGCAGCCAGATGCCCGGGAAGAACACGATGTAGAAGATCCGCATCGGCACCGCGACCACCAGCGCGGTGCGCTCGGACTTGAGGATGGCCAGGCTCTTGGGCGCCAGCTCCCCCACCACGATGTGCAGGAAGGTGATCAGCGCGAAGGAGATGGCGAAGGCGATGGAGTGCCCGAGCTCCTCGGCGGAGTTGGGCGCCAGCCGGTGGATGATCGGCGTCAGCAGCCGCGCGAAGGCGGGCTCGCCCAGCGCGCCCAGGCCGAGCGAGGCCAGGGTGATCCCGAACTGGGTGGCGGAGAGGTACCCGTCGAGGTTCTCGACGAGCTTCATCGCGTTGGCGGCGCCGGGGCGCCCCTCGGCCATCATCGTCTGCAGGCGCGTGGGCCGGATCTTCACGATCGCGAACTCGGTCGCGACGAAGAAGCCGTTGGCCAGCACCAGGAGCAGCGCCAGACCGAGGTAGAGGTATTCGATCGCCATCAGGCGAGGCTCTCGAACTCCGCGTCGCCCTTCAACGAGTCGAACATCGGGTCGGTGGCGAGCCAGCCGGAGACCTTGGGCCGGTCGATCGCCACGGCCTTGCGCAAAAAGCCCAGCGAGTCCTTCTGCCGCCCCCAGAGCGCGTAGAGCGCCGCCAGGTTGTAGTTGAGCAGCAGGTCCTCGGGGTTGAGGCTGCGGGCCTTCTCGTAGGCGCGCTCGGCCTCGGCGTAGAAGCCCTTCTGCGCGTAGCAGATGCCCAGATCCAGCTGCGCCTCGAAGTTGTCCTGCTCCAGCCGGACCACTTCCTTCAGCTGGGCGATCGCCGCGCGGTAGTCGCCGTCATCCATGTGGAGCGCGGCGAGCTCGTGGCGGGGGAAGGCGTCCTGCGGATCCAGCTCCACCGCGACCTGGAGCTCCTTCATCGCCTCCTCCACCCGGCCGTGATCCGCGTAGGTGAGGCCCAGGTTCAGGTGCGCGTCCGGGTACTCCGGATCCAGCTCGATCGCCTCGCGGTACTCGGCCACGGCCATCTCGGTGCCGTGGGTGGAGAGGAAGCAGGCGAGGTTGTAGTGGGCGGTGGCGCTCTCCGGCTCCAGCCGGATGGCGGTGAGGTACTCGGCGAGCGCCTCGCGGAAGAGCTTCTTCTCCGCATAGACGGTGGCGAGGTTGTCGTGCGCGTGCGCGGACGCGGGATCCAGGTCGATCGCCTTCTTGAATTCCTTGATCGCCTCGTCGAGCCAGCCGCGATCGGCGAGCTCGATCCCGCGCGAGTTGTGCTCGTCGCTCAGCGCGATGTTGTCCTTGTCACGGGCCATTTGGAGCCGCGGAATCCTACGCGTCGCCGATCTCGCCGTGCAAGGTACAGTTTCCACCATGCAACTGCTGCGAGCGCTGCTGCTCTCCTGCTGCCTTCTCTCCTGCGCGCGGCAGCTGCCGCCGCCCGAACGCTCGAGCGCTCCCGCCGAGCGGAAACCCGAGCCGGCGGAGAGCAAGCCGGCGGAGAGCAAGCCGGCGGAGGTGAAGCCCGCGCGGCTGATCATCGGCGGAGACGTGACGCTGGGCTTCCACTTCGAGGAGTACTTCGACGAGCAGCTCGCCAAGGGGCGCAGCCGGGAGGAGCTGTTCGAGTACGGCTTCCAGGAGGTGAAGCGGATCACGGATCAAGCGGATCTCTTCGTGGTGAACCTGGAGTGCCCGTTCACCGCCCGGGGCGAGAAGATCCCCAAGAACTTCAACTTCCGCGGCAGGCCAGAGCTGGTGGGCGCGCTGCTCGCGGGCGGCGTGGACGCGGTGAGCGTGGCCAACAACCACGCCATGGACTACGGCGCGGTCGGCCTGTTCGACACGCTGGAGACGCTGGACAAGGCGAAGATCCCCCACTTCGGCGCGGGCCGGAACCTGGCGGAGGCGCGGCGCCCGCTCTTCATCGAGCGGAACGGCGTCCGCTTCGCCTTCCTCGGCTACTTCTTCCTCGGAGATCGCAACATCGAGCCGCCCGAGGTGATCGCCACCGAGTCCACGCCCGGCGTGGCGGGGCACCGCTCGGACGTCAGCGTGATGGAGGCGATGCTCCGCGAGGACGTGGCGGGCGCGCGCCACCACGCGGACGTGGTCATCCCCTTCTTCCACTGGGGCCGGGAGGGCAACCTGCTCCCGGAGCCGTACCAGGTGCGGCTGGCGCGCGCGGGGATCGACGCCGGCGCCGGCGCGGTGCTCGGCTCGCACCCGCACGTGCTCCAGGGGATGGAGCTGCACCAGGGCGCGCCGGTGGCCTACTCGCTGGGGAACTTCGTCTTCGGCGGCAACTGGAACCCGAAGGACAAGGACAGCGTGCTGCTGGATCTGCGCTTCTCCCCCGCCGGGTTCCTCTCCAGCGCGCTCCACCCGCTGCGGACGGATCGCTACCCGGAGCTGCCCATGCAGCCGCTGCTCGTGGAGGCGGACGCCGCGGCCGCGGTGCTCAAGAAGCTCGCGGAGGCTTCGAAGGACTTCCCCACCCCGCTGCCGCCGCTGGGCGCGCGGTAGCCTTCAGCCCAGCACCACGAACCGGACGGGCGCGGTCTCCTCCGGCCCATCCTTGTAGAGCAGCGCGCGCCGGAACTTCGGCGGCAGCACGGCCAACAGCCGGCGGGCGGTCTGCTGGGGCGAATCCCCGTGGGAGAGCTGGAGCTCCACGGCCTCTCCCTCGATGGTGAGCAGGACGAAGGAGTGCCCGGTCCGGTCGAGCGAAGCGCAGCCCTGGATCAGGAACGCGTTGCGCTCGGTGGAGAGGAATTGCTGCTCGGGGTCGGTGCCGAGCACCTCCACCCGGGGAGCGCGGCTGGCGGCGAGCGCCATCACCACCTCGCCGCGGTCCTCGAGCAGATCGCAGCGGATGGGGCTGGGGAGCGCGGCCGCCAGCGCCTGCGCGGTCTGCCTGGCGGTGGAGCCGGCGGCCACTTTCAACTCGAAGTACAACGCGCCCAGGTGCACGCGCAGGAGGGAGGCGCCGGCGGTGACGCCGGAGATCCGGATGCGGGTGTCCCCCTCCGCCGAGGCCCGCTGACGAAAATCGTCCGAGCTTACGTGGAGAAACCCGGGCGCCGACTGGGCCCAGGCAGGCTTGCTGATGGAGGTCGCACCCACATCCTGCTCCACGAGAGTCCCCTTTCAGAGGGGACTCCAGAGCAAAGCAGGGGCCAGGAGCGGGCCACCTGGTTCCCGCGGCTATGGGGTCCCAGGCCGGGGTGCGACATGGCTCGCACCCGCTCCACCTGTGACCCCAACCGGACAGGGTGACTTTGGAAGCCTACTTGCCCTTCGCCTTGCGGGAGCGGACGCGGCGGCGCTTGAGCGCCGACTTCTTCGACTTCGCCCGGTTCTTGAGCTTCTTCTTGCTGCGGTTGCCCTTGATGGCCATTGCTCGCCCCTCGTCAGTTGCGGTGTGGAGCGCCGCTCCTAACCGACTGCGCTTGCGCTTCCAAGGGCAAACCGGCAAGTAGGCGACGACGATGATCTCCAAGCTGGAAGAGGTGGAGCGCCGCTTCGAGCGGCTGACCGCCGACCTGGGTAGCCCAGACGTCCTCGCAGACTCCGCCAAGCTGCAGAAGGTGGCACGGGAGCGCGCGTCGCTGGAGAAGCTGGTCGAGGCCTTCCGCACCTACAAGGCCGTCTCCGCGGATCTGGCGCAGGCCGAGGAGTGGCTGAACGGCTCGGACGCGGACGCCCGGGCAATGGCGAAGGAGGAGCTGCCCGGGCTGCGCGCGAAGAGCGAGGCGCTGGAGGCGGAGCTGAAGATCCTCCTGCTGCCCAAGGACCCGAACGACGAGAAGAACGTGGTCCTGGAGCTGCGCGCCGGCGCGGGCGGGGACGAGGCCGGCCTCTTCGCCGAAGAAGTCCTGCAGATGTACCTGCGCTACGCGGACAAGCGCGGCTGGAAGTCGGACCTGGTGGACGTGAGCGCGGGCAACGCGGGCGGCGTGAAGGACGCCACGGTGATGCTCTCCGGGGACGCGGTCTACTCCACGATGAAGTACGAGTCCGGCGTGCACCGGGTGCAGCGCGTCCCGGCCACCGAGGCGCAGGGGCGGATCCACACCTCCACCATCACCGTCTCGGTGATGCCGGAGGCCGAAGAGGTGGACGTGCAGATCAACCCGGCGGACGTGGAGATGCAGGTGATGCGCTCCACGGGCGCGGGCGGCCAGAGCGTCAACACCACGGACTCGGCGGTGCGGCTCACCCACAAGCCGAGCGGGATCGTGGTCAAGTGCCAGCAGGAGAAGAGCCAGACCAAGAACCGCGCCCAGGCCATGAAGATGCTGCGCGCCAAGCTCTACGAGATGGAGCAGGAGAAGGTCCGCTCGGCGCGGGACTCCATGCGCAAGGGGCAGGTCGGCACCGGAGATCGCAGCGAGAAGATCCGCACCTACAACTTCCCGCAGGACCGGCTGACGGATCACCGGATCGGCCTGACCGTCCACAACCTCCCGGCGATCATGGCGGGCGGGCTGGAGGATGTGATCACCGCCTGCCGCACCTACTTCCAGGCCGAGGCGCTGCGGGAGCAGACCGGCAAGCCCCCTCCCCCTGCTTCCTCGAAGGACGACGACTGAGCATGAGCGCGGCGCCGGAAGCTCCCCGCGAGCAGCCCGAGGCGTGGACCATCCGCAAGGTCCTCACCTGGACCACGCAGCACTTCGAGCGGCGGGAGGTGGACGCGCCCCGCCTGACGGGGGAGATCCTCCTTTCGCACTCGCTGAAGATCGGCCGGGTGCAGCTCTACCTGGACCTGGACCGGCCGCTCAACAAGCCGGAGCTCGCCGCGTACCGGGCGCTGATCGAGCGGCGGCTGGCGGGCGAGCCGACGCAGTACCTGACCGGCGCCAAGGACTTCTACAACCGGCGCTTCGCGGTGGATCCGCGGGTGCTGATCCCGCGGCCGGAGACCGAGCTCCTGGTGGAGGCGGTGCTGCGCGCTCTGCCCGAGGGCGAGGTCCGGGTGTTGGATCTCTGCACCGGCTCCGGCTGCGTGGGCGTGAGCATCGCCGCGGAGCGGCCCACGGCGCAGGTGCTGGCCACGGATCTCTCCGCGGACGCCTGCGCGGTGGCCTCGCAGAACGTGGAGGCGCTGGGCGTGGCGGCGCGGGTGAAGGTGGTGCAGGGAGATCTCTTCGCGGCGGTGCCCGCGGGAGAGCGCTTCCACGCGGTGGTCTCCAACCCTCCCTACATCCGCACCGCGGATCTCCCCACCTTGCAGCGCGAGGTGCAGCGCGAGCCGCGCGCCGCGCTCGACGGGGGGCCGGACGGCCTGGCGCTCATCCAGCGGATTCTGCAGGGAGCGCCGGCAGTCCTGGAGCCTGGCGGGCTGCTTGCACTGGAGATCGGGGACGAACAGGGCCCCTCGGTGCTGCAGCTCCTTCGCGAGGCGGGGTACGGTGACGCGCGGATCGAGAAGGATCTGGCGCGGCTGGACCGCCTCGCGTTGGGGACGCGACCCGTGGCGGGTTAGCCGCACCCAAAGGGGCCTCACCGGAGCGCGAGATGGACAAGATCATCGTGAAGGGCGGACGCCAGCTCAAGGGCGAGGTGCCGGTCTCGGGCGCGAAGAACGCGGCCCTGCCGATCATCGCCTCCTGCCTGCTGGCGGATGGGGAGCACACGCTGCGCAACGTCCCGGACCTGGCGGACGTGGGCACCATGCTCAAGCTGCTGCGCACCATGGGCGCGGACGCGCAGCGCGGGGACGGCGAGCAGCAGTCCGTCTGCCGGGTGCGGGTGCCGGGGCAGATGACGCCCGAGGCGCCGTACGAGCTGGTGAAGACGATGCGGGCCTCGGTGCTGGTGCTGGGTCCGCTGGTGGCCCGGTACGGCCGCGCGCGCGTCTCCCTGCCCGGTGGCTGCGCGATCGGTGCCCGGCCGATCGACCAGCACCTCAAGGGGCTCAAGGCGCTCGGCGCGGAGATCCGGCTCGAGGAAGGCTATGTGGAGGCCACGGCGAAGAGCCTGCGCGGCGCCACCATCAACTTCGACCTGATCACCGTGACCGGGACGGAGAATCTGATGATGGCGGCGGCGCTCGCGAAGGGGCGCACCGTCCTGGAGAACGCGGCGCGCGAGCCGGAGGTGGAGGAGCTGGCGCGGGTGATCAACAAGATGGGCGGGAGGGTCTCCGGCGCGGGGACGGACGTGATCACCATCGACGGCGTGGAGTCCCTCAAGCCGGTGGACCACGCGATCCTGCCGGACCGGATCGAAGCCGGGACGCTGCTGGTGGCGGCGGCGGTCACCGCGGGCAACGTGCTGGTGAAGCACGCGGTGCCCGAGCACCTGGAGGCGGTGATCCTCAAGCTGCGGGAGGCCGGCTGCGAGATCACCGCCGAGGCCGGCGGGCTGCGCTGCAAGGGGCCGAACGTGATCCGCTCGGTGGACGTGAAGACGTCCGAGCACCCCGGCTTCCCCACGGACATGCAGGCGCAGCTGATGGTGGCGATGACGGTGGCGGACGGGACCTCGATCGTCTCGGAGAACATCTTCGAGAACCGCTTCATGCACGTGCTGGAGCTGCACCGGATGGGGGCCGACATCACCATTCAGGGACCTACCGCGGTGGTCCGGGGGGTGAAGCGCCTGTCCGGCGCCCCGGTGATGGCCACCGACCTGAGGGCATCGGCTTCCCTGATCCTGGCGGGCTTGAGGGCCGAGGGTAAGACCGAAGTTCAGCGGGTGTACCACCTCGACCGCGGATATGAGCATCTGGAGAAGAAGCTCGCGTCGCTCGGGGCGGACGTCGCGAGGGTCAAGGGATAGCGCAATATTTCACCCTCCCGTCGCCTGCCTGGTTGCACGCTAAAAATTCTGCGACCTATCATCGAAGGTCTTCCAGGGAGCATGGCCTCCCACCTCAGGAGCGAAGCGCAAAAATGGATTGCCCAGGCTGCAACGTCGAGATGTCCGAGCTGACCTCGGACGAATCGACGCTGCGGAAGTGCGGTGAGTGCGGCGGGCTGTGGATCGACGTGGCAGACCTGAATCGGCTGCTGCTGCACAACAACCTTCCCGGTCTCGAGAGCCTGGGCGGCAAGGTGAACGCGGAAGCGCTCACTGGGCATTGCCCCGAGTGCCAGGTGGATCTGGTGAGCGTGGATGGCGGGGATCGCCACCACCCGCTCCACTACGACACCTGCGAGTCCTGCGGAGGGATCTTCCTCGAGTCCGAGTTCAAGGACGCGACGGACGTGAAGGTCGCCTCGCAGGAGATCGTGGACTTCTTCCAGCGCTGGAGCGGGAAGAAGAAGGCCGCGGCCGCCCGCTAGTCCTGCGACGGGGCGTTTTCGATCAGAAGTGCTTGCGCCAGCCAGGACGATTTGATCGAACGTCGGGATGCGACCTCCCGACGTTGTGCTGAAGCTGAAGGCCGCCGACAAGCGGCGGCTGAAGGTGCTGAGACGT
>JBGATB010000077.1:0-37270 GCA_044229415.1 Myxococcaceae bacterium
TGGCGGCAGAGAGGCGGGAAATCGCGATACGCCGCTCGAACCTCAACTCACCGAACCGCCGGATACGGTCCCGTACGTCCGGTGGTGTGGGAGGGGGCGCGGCGTGAGCCGCCCCCCTATCCCGATAGGGGCGGCACCCGCCCACGAGAATCGGAGGGGCCCACTTGACAGCTTTTCGGAGCATGAATTTTCCGGAGCGGTGAGTCGCCTCGGGAAGCGGTTTCAGACGCGCTGGCTTAGGCAGGCTCGAGCGAACGACGGTCCGTCCTCCCGCGAATCCGTTTCGCGCCTCTGCGCCGCACGGTGGGCCGCTCCGGCCGTCGAAAATCACCGTGGTAGCAGTGAATGCATGAACTCACTGCTCGCTGCACTCGACGACGACACGCTGCTCTCCACCATCCGCACCCTCGTGGCGCGCTCCAACGCCGATGAGGCTGACCTCATCCTCCACCTCGGTGAGATGGATGAGCGCCGCCTGTACGCGCCCCTCGGCTATAGCTCGATGCACGCCTACTGCACCGGCGTCCTCGGCTTCAGTCAGTACACCGCGTTCGATCGCATCAACGTGGCGAGGCTCGTGCGCCGCCGCTCCGGCATGCTCGAGCTCCTTCGCGACGGGAAGCTCAACCTCACCGCGCTTCGGCTGCTGTCGTCCGCGATGATGCGCGAGGACTGCTCCGACCAGGAGTGTCAGGCCATCGCCGCCCGCGCCTTCGGGCTCGTCACCGAGCAGGTCCGCGAGCTCGCCGCCGAGCTCGCTCCGAAGCCCGCTGTCCCGGATTCGATTCGGAAGGTCCCCACCCGCGGCGCACCGCCACCACCGCCGCCCGCTGTCGAGCTGCCTCTGCTCGCCACCGCCGCTCCCCAGGCGCCAGCACCTGTCAGCGCTGTCTCCGCGCCGCCTCCTCCATCGCCGCCCACTCCCCCTCGGGTCGAGCCCCTGGCGCCGGACGCGTACAAGGTCACCTTCACCGCGGACGCCGAGCTTCGCCAGTTGCTCCGCGAGGCCGAGGAGCTGCTCAGCCATCGCAAGGACCAGCGCAACCTGCCCTCCATCGTGAAGGCCGCGGTGAAGGACTACGTCGCCAAGCTCAAGAAGGAGCGCTTTGGCCTCGGCGCCAAGCCCCGCGCGGCTCGCCCGGAGGCGGCGCCACCCAAGCCGGCGACCCGACACGTCCCTGTCGCCATGGCCCGCGAGACCGTCGAGAGGCGGGGGCTGCGGTGCACCTTCGTCTCGGACGACGGGCACCGCTGCGGAGAGCGGGCCTTCCTGCAGATTGAGCATGTGGAGGGGTTCGCGCGCACCGGGGAGCATTCGCCCGAAACGCTCGACGTCCACTGCGCAACCCACAACCTGCTCGCCGCCGAGCGGATGTTCGGCAGGGAGTTCATGGACCGGAAGCGCCGGGGAACTCGTTTTAAAACGAGCGCGACCCAGCTCGAGCTCGTGAACGACGAAGCGGTCGCTGCCAGCACCTGACTGCACGCGGAAGATCGTCCTGCGGGTGTCGAGCGGAGGGCGCAGCGCGTCTCCTCCTCAACAGCGCGCCGCTGACGGCCCGCTGCCGCCGTGGCGATCGCGTTCCGGGCGGGAGAGCCTGTGCCGCGATGATCGCCGCTGACGGCCAGGTGAAGAAGCTTCGACAGTTCCTGGCGATCGCGATGGCGCTCGGGGGGCTGTTCGCGCTCGGACATGCCGTCGTCTGGCGGATCACCGGCGATGACCGCTTCGGACTGGTGAGCCTGGACCTCTGCGCCTATCTGTCCCTGGTGCTGCTGGTGTGGCGCGCGCTCTCTCCACACAACCTGGTCTTCGTCGCGCAAGTCGTGGCCTATGGGCTCTTGGGCTTGGTTGGGCTCGGCGGCTACATCCTGCCGCTGGGGAGCACGGCCGCCGTGCTCGGCTGCATCGTCGCCGTCGCGCTGGCGCTCCCCCTGCTCAGCGGCGCACGGCTGGCGGCGCTCTGTTGGGCAGCGAGCGCGGTGGTGACGGGCCTGGTCATCGCCGGCAAGTTCGCCCCGACCCGGCCGATGTCCTTGGGGCTCTTGCTCTACGGCTCGGTCGGCCCCGCATTGGCGTTCTCCTTCCTGGTGGTCTGGCTGCTCTACGACTTCGCCGCGGGCGAACGGCGCATGCGCTCGGAGGCGGACCTGGCCCGCGACCTCGCGCTGCGGGAGCGGGAGAGCATGGCCTTCCTCTCGGAAGCGTCGCGCCGCCTCAGCTCGGCCCTCGACTATCCGACCGCGCTTCGCGCACTGGCGCAGGTCGCCGTGCCAGAGCTGGCGGACTACTGCGTGGTGATCGAGGCGGGCGCCCAGGGACCGCGCTGGGCTGCCGGAGCGCACCGGGATCCGCGCCAGGACGGGGCGCTCGAGCGACACACTCGCCGAGAGCTGGAGGAACGCGCCCACCCGCTGCGGCGCGCGCTGGAGGAGGGCGAGCTCACCCGCATTGAACAGCTGCCTCGGGCCCAAACGCCGGACGCGCTCGGGGGGCTGGCGCCGCGCTCCCTGGTGGCCCTGCCGCTGGTCGCGCGCGGGCGGCGGCTGGGCGCGCTACTCCTGGCAATGGCCGAATCCGAGCGGCGCTTCAGCGCTGAGAAGCTGGGGCTCGTTGAGGAGTTTGCGAACCGGGCGTCCATCGCCTTGGACAACGCGCGCCTCTACCGTCAGCTCGCGGAGTCGCTGCGCGCCAGAGACGAGTTCCTCTCCATCGCCTCGCACGAGCTGCGCACGCCGCTGACGCCGCTCAAGCTCTACGCGCGGCTCATGCTCCGCGAGGTGGACTCCATCGCCGCTGGCGGCCGCCCGCGGGCGTGGTTGGAGCACCACCTGAACGCGATCCTCCGGCAGTGCGATCGCCAGGAGCGCCTGATCCAGGAGTTGCTCGACCTGGGCAGCGTCGGCGCGCGGCAAGCGGAGCTGACGCTGCGCGCGGTGGACTGGGGACAGGTGCTCAGCAGCGTCGTGCAGGACCTGGAGGACGTGGGGGACCTGCGCAACTACCGCTCCACCCTGAAGGCCCAGGTGGCAGGCCCAGTGGTGGGCCGGTGGGACCGCGCCCGCTTGCAGGTCATCACCAAGCACCTGGTGCTCAACGCGCTCAAGTACGGCGCCGGCCGGCCGGTGGAGGTGCGGTTGGACCGCGCCGGCTCGTCGGCGGAGCTCTCGGTCGTGGACCACGGCATCGGCATCGCGCCCGAGGACCAGCAGCGCGTCTTCGAGCCGTTCGAGCGGGCGGTCTCAGCCCGTCACTTCGGAGGGCTGGGCCTGGGGCTCTTCCTGGTCCGCCGGTCCGCGAAGGCTCTGGGAGGAGAGGTGGAGATGAAGTCCTCGCCAGGCAGCGGCTCCACCTTCCGGGTGCGACTCCCGCTCGAAGGTCCGCCGGTCCAACCCACCCCTGCCGTGGAGGCGGAGCTCCCCGCGAATTGACCCTTCGAGCGGGCGCATGGTGCGAGCAGCGCAGGGCCGCCGTCGCGGTCAGAGGTCTCCGCCGCTGCGAGATGTGCGGCACCCACGCCCGCACCCCGGTCTGAATCGGTCCCTTCAAGGCCCTAGAACCGCAGCGCGACCCCTGACGCTGCCAGCCGCGCCTGGTTCTCGCGCTCCGCCCACCGGTACGGCGCGTCCAGGCTGCCATAGAGGTCGATCGCCACCCACGAGGTCACCGCCAGGCCCGCGAAGGCGCCCACCAGCGCCCCGACGTTGCCGCCAAACACAGCGAGCGCCCCAAGCCCCAGCGCCAGGAGCGCCCGGCCGCCGCCGCGCTTGACCAGCCGGGGCCAGTCGCCGTTGAGCGCGTCCCCCAGGTTTGGGCCGAGGGCAAACAGCGCCAGCGACACGCCGAGCCCGGCGAGCGCGGGCGGGGTGCGCAGCGCGAGCGGGTCATTGGACCGGAAATACGGCTGGAGGAAGCCGAGCCCCATCCCCACGCCCGCGGCGGTCGTCGCCAGCCCCGCGCCCAGGGAGATGGCCGGAGTCGTGGGCGCGTCCTCCTCTCCGACGAGCGCCAGCGCCCCCGGCACCGGCTGGGCGAGCGTCACGGCGAGGCAGGCGAGGAGCGCAGGCGCCACGAGATCCTTTCTAGACCAGCCCGTGCTATGGCGCCGACTTCACAAGGCACGCCATGAGCTCCAACGAACTCGAGCGGGAGGTCTCCCGCCGCCGCACCTTCGCCATCATCAGCCACCCGGACGCGGGCAAGACCACCCTCACCGAGAAGCTGCTGCTCTACGGCGGCGCCATCCACCTGGCCGGCAGCGTGAAGGCGCGCCGCGCCCGCCGCCACGCCACCAGCGACTGGATGGAGCTGGAGAAGGAGCGCGGCATCTCCGTGACCTCTTCCGTCCTCCAGTTCGGCTACCGCGGCCACGCGGTGAACCTGCTGGACACGCCGGGCCACCAGGACTTCTCCGAGGACACCTACCGGACGCTCGCCGCCGCCGACAGCGCGGTGATGTTGATCGACGCCGCGAAGGGCGTGGAGCCGCAGACCAAGAAGCTCTTCAAGGTCTGCCGGATGCGGGAGATCCCCATCTTCACCTTCGTCAACAAGCTCGACCGCTACGGCCGCGCGCCGCTGGAGTTGATGGACGAGCTGGAGCAGGTGCTGGGCATCCGCGCCTACCCGATGAACTGGCCCATCGGCATGGGGCCGGAGTTCCGCGGGGTCTACGACCGGCAGTCCAAGGTGGTCCACGTCTTCGCCTCCGAAGGCACCCACGGCGAGTCCGAGGTGGCCGAGCGCAGCGTCCCGCTCGACTCGCCGGAGATCTCCACCGTGCTGACCGAGAAGGAGCTGGCCACGCTGAAGGAGGACATCGACCTGCTGGACATCGGCGGGGACGAGTTCACCCGCGAGAAGAGCGACAAGGGGCAGATCACGCCCATGTTCTTCGGCAGCGCGATGACCAACTTCGGCGTGCGCCCGTTCCTGGACATCTTCCTGGAGCTGGCCCCCAAGCCCTTGCCGCGCAAGACCACGGCCGGCATCCGCGAGCCCACCGCGCCCAAGTTCGCGGGCTTCGTCTTCAAGATCCAGGCGAACATGGACCCCGCCCACCGGGACCGCATCGCCTTCCTGCGGGTGGTCTCTGGCCGCTACGTGAAGGGGATGAGCGCGTTCCATTCGCGGCTCGGCAAGGAGGTCCGGCTGGCCAAGCCCAGCCAGTTCCTCGCGGCCGAGCGGACGGCGATTGAAGACGCCTGGCCGGGGGACGTGATCGGCCTGTTCGACCCCGGGCAGTACCGGATCGGCGACACGCTCTCGGACGGCGAGCGGTTCGAGTTCGAAGGCGTCCCGCGCTTCTCCCCCGAGCACTTCGCCGTGGTCCGCTCCAAGGACCCGCTGCGCCGCAAGCAGATGGAGAAGGGGCTGGAGCAGCTCTCGGAAGAGGGCACGGTGCAGATCTTCCAGCAGCTCCAGATGGGCATGAAGGATCCCATCGTGGGCGTGGTGGGCGCGCTCCAATTCGAGGTGCTGCAGTACCGGCTCGAGCACGAGTACGGCGCGCAGATCCTCCTCGACAAGCTCCCCTTCAGCCACGCCCGCTGGGTGGTGGGTGAAGGCTTCGAGCCCAAGAGCTTCGACTGGGAGGGCAACCGTCAGACGGTGCAGGATCGGGACGGGCTCCCCCTGGTCCTCTTCCGGGACGACTGGGCCATGCAGCACGCGGAGGAGAAGCATCCGGAGCTGAAGTTCCTCTCGGCTGCCCCCCAGCTGCGGGTGGCCGCCACCGCGGCCTGATCCAGGCGCCTCGACGTAGCCTGTCCCGAGCGGAGTCGAGGGGCTCGGGGTGAACGAGAGCCGAGCGACTGTCGGCCCGCGGCGCGGCTGCCGGGGGCCTGCCTGCTTGGACGCCTCGCGACACTTCCGTCGAGCCCCTGACGTACACACCCTTTCGGGGAACGGGGAACGAATTCCCGACTGGAGGAGAGAAATGAATCCGGCATACGGCATCATCATGTGGATCATCATCGGTGCGCTGGCGGGTTGGATCGGCAGCAAGATCATGGGGACGGATGCGCAGCAGGGTGGTCTGGCCAACATCCTCATCGGCGTGGTTGGCGCGGTGCTCGGTGGCTTCCTCGCGCGCAACCTCTTCGGGGACTCCGCCTCCAACAACGGCTTCTTCGCCAGCTTCCTGGTCGCCTTGGTCGGCGCGATCATCCTGATCGGGCTCTGGAAGATGGTCTCTGGCCGCCGGCGGATCGTCTAGCGGCTCGAGCACCTCAAACAGCCGCCGCGCTCGAGCCCGTGCATGGGCGAGCGCGGCGGTTCTTTTTCAGGCGTAGGGGCGCACGGTGCCGCCCCGGTGCTCGGAGTCCCGCAGCACCAGTCCCTCCTTGAACTCGCGGGCGCAGCGCGGCCCCACCCAGAAGCCCTTGGGCTCGGACTTGCGGAAGGTCTTCTTCACCCAGTCTTCGATCTCCAAATAGAGGCGGCGGAACTTGTCCGGACCTGCGTCCCGGCGCCCGGTCTGCGGGGTGATCTCCAACTCCGCCCACAGCTTGCCGGAGACCAGCTCGTTCTCTTCGTTGCGCCGCGAGCGCTCGAAGAAGATGACCGGGGAGCGGACCTCGTCCACGCGCCAGCTGCCCTTGTCCGGGCCCCGCTTCACCCGGTCCACCAGCACGTTGCCGATCTCGCTGGCCGCCAGGTACGCGGCCTCCTCGGGCAGCTGTGCCTGGCACTGCTCGTTGGCGCGGAAGGGCGTCCAGTCCGGAGGCACGCGGATCGGGTAGACCTCGAGCTGGAACCGGCCGAGGAACCTGAGGAAGGCCAGCTCGTCCTCGGGGGACATGAAGAAGCGCAGCGAGTTCGCCATGGAAAGGGCGGGCACCCTACCAAAGGACGGGCTAGATCCACCTGCCCATGAGCCGTCCCTTCGAGAAGCTGCTGCCGAAGATGGAGGAGCTGCGAGACCTCCAGGGGATCATCGGGCTGTTGACCTGGGATCAGGAGACGTACCTGCCCCAGAAGGGGGAGAAGGCCCGCGCGTCCCAGCTCTCCACGCTGCAGGGGCTCTACCACGAGCGCCTCACCGACCCGGCCCTGGGCGGGCTTTTGGGCGAGTCCGCCGCCAGCGACCTCACGCCGGACGCGAAAGCGATGGTGCGCGAGCTGACGTGGGAGCGCGACCGCGCGGTGAAGCTCCCGGGCGCGCTGGTCCGCGAGCTCGCCGAGGCGCAGTCCCACGGCCTCTCCGCCTGGAAGGAGGCGCGCGAGAAGCGCCAGTTCTCCCTCTTCGCCCCCGCGCTGGGACGCCTCCTGCGGATCCGCCGCGAGCAGGCGGACGCGTACGGCCACGGCGGCGAGCGCTACGACGCGCTCCTCGAAGGGTATGAGCCGGGGATGCGCGTGGCGCGCCTGGCGCCGGTGCTGACCGGTCTCGCCCAGGCGCTGGTGCCAATCGTCCAGGCCCTGCGCGCCGTGCCGCCGCCGCCGGACGTGCTCGCCGGCAAGCGCTTCCCGTTCGACCCCCAGTGGCGCTTCACGCTGCGGCTGCTCAAGGACATGGGGTTCGACCTCGAGGCCGGGCGCCAGGACAAGAGCATCCACCCGTTCACCGGCGGGACCCACCCGCTGGACGTGCGGCTCACCAACCGGTTCGACGAGGAGAACATCTTCTCCTCCATCTACGGCGCCATCCACGAGGGCGGGCACGGGCTCTACGAGCAGGGCTTCGCGCCCGAGCACTACCGCACGCCGATCGCCGCCGCGCCCTCCATGGGGCTGCACGAGTCCCAGTCTCGGCTCTGGGAGAACGTGGTGGGGCGCAGCGAGGGCTTCTGGCAGCACTACTTCCCGGTGCTCGCGGCCGAGTTCCCGCAGGCGCTCGCCGGCGTGAGCGCGCGCGACTTCTACCGCGCGGTGAACCGCGTGCGCCCAAGCCTCATCCGCGTGGAGGCGGACGAGGTCACCTACAACCTCCACATCGTCCTGCGCTTCGAGCTGGAGCTGCTGCTCATCCAGGACAAGCTCCCGCTCGCGGAGCTGCCGCGCGCCTGGAACGACCGGATGGAGGCGCTGCTCGGCGTCCGCCCCGAGCACGACGGGGTGGGCGTGCTGCAGGACATCCACTGGGCCTGGGGCGAGCTCGGCTACTTCCCCACGTACTCGCTGGGCAACCTCTACTCGGCGTCGCTCTTCAACGCGGCCAAGCGGGACCTCCCATCACTGGAGGCGGGGATCTCCCGCGGCGAGCTGCTGCCGCTGCGCGACTGGCTGCGCGAGAAGATCCACGCGCAGGGGCACCGCTACTCGGCCGAGGAGTTGGTGACGCGCGTCACCGGCAAGGGGTTGCTGGCGGGCGACTTCATCGACTACCTCAAGCGCAAGTACGCCGGGCTCTATGGCGTGACGCTCTAAAGGAGAAGGCACATGGCGGTGGTGGACGAGAAGCTCGAGGCCTACGCGGAGCAGCAGACGGAAGGACTGGCGCCGCTGTTCGACGCCCTCCGCGAGGAGACCTTCGCCAACATGCAGAGCCCCGGGATGCAGGTGGGGCGGCTGGAGGGGACCTTCCTCAAGCTCCTGGTGAAGCTCACTGGCGCGCGGCGGGTTCTGGAGATCGGCATGTTCACCGGCTACTCGGGCCTGATGATGGCCGAGGGCCTGCCGGACGACGGCGAGCTGATCACCTGCGACATCGACCCCAAGGCCGAGGCCATGGCCAAGCGCTACTTCGCGCAGAGCCCCCACGGGAAGAAGATCCAGATTCGCCTGGCGCCCGCGTTGGAGACGCTCAAGACGCTGCGCGGCCCGTTCGACCTGGTCTTCATCGACGCGGATAAAGAGAACTACCTCGGCTACTACGAGGGCGTCCTCCCGCTGCTGCGGCAGGGCGGGTTGATCATCGCCGACAACACGCTCTGGAGCGGCAAGGTGCTGGCGCCCAAGGAGGAGAGCGACAAGGCGATCGTCGCCTTCAACGCCCACGTGGCGAAGGACGCGCGGGTGGAGAAGGTGCTGCTCACGGTGCGGGACGGGATGACGCTCATCCGCAAGAAGTAGGGCGGTGGCGATTCCGGGCCCAGTGCCGGGGCTCTTTAGGGCTCCAAGTGGGTTCTGGGTCGCGGGGTGCTGTGCACGTATGGGTCCCGCGGTGGCGCGCTCCGACCGCGGCGGGTTGCAGAGGCCTCATGGACACGCGAGGGCGCTCCTCCGTTGGTTCTGTGAGTGGTTTCGGGTGCTGGCGCCCCGGAACCATTCACAGTTCCTCCCGGGCGCCCACCCAAGCCTGCCGTGACTGTGCAACCCGCAGCGGCTGGAGCGCTCCGCCGCGGGGACCATCGTGCCCGGGGGAGCGCGACCCTTTCTGTTTCCCGCTCCTATGAGCTGTACGGCGACGCTTCGAGCTCGGTGCCGCCCCTCGACTACGGGCCTACGGCCCTACGCTCGGGGTGAACGAAGGGGGAACCACGGGCTCGAAAGGCTCACAGCCCTCGGGGTGAACGGGTTTCAGTCCCAGCAGGCGTTCTGGCACGTGGACGCGCACGCGTAGGACGCGCACTCCGCCGGCGCCGAGCACCCAGCGCCCTCCGCCTTGAGCGCCACGCAGGTCGCGGCGGTGCCCGAGGTCTGGCAGAAGCCCTCGGCGCACGGGCGCGTGGTGCTCTGCGTGCAGCTCTCGCCGAGCAGCGCGAAGCTGGAGGTGCACTTCCCGTTCACGCAGGAGAGGAAGTTCTTGCACTCCGCGCTGTCCTGGCAGGCCGCGTCGGCGTCCTTGAAGGCCTCGCAGACCTGGTTCACGCAGCGCGTGCCGGCCTTGCAGGTCCCGTTGCCGCCGGGGCAGGGCTGGGTGGCATCCCGGCGAGCGGTGCAGACCTGCTGGGAGCAGTACTCGGTCTCCAGGCAGAAGGGCGCGGTCCCCACGCCGATGAAGGTTTCGCCGGTGCCGCAGAGCCCGCCCGCCCCGGCCTGGATCTTCGTGCACTTGTCCATCGCGTTCACCGTGGCGCAGGTCAGCTCCGCGCGGCCGCGGCCGCTGCGCTGGCACTCGAAGCGCCCCTTCACGCACGGCTCACCCTCCAGCTTCGCCGGCGCGCACTTCGCCGAAAGCCCAACGCCGGTGAGGGTGCAGACCTTGCCGGGCCCGCAGGACTCGTTGTTCTGCACGTCCAGCGCGCTGCAGGGCTGGTCCACCGCGGTGTACGTGGCGCAGGCGCCCAGCGTGGTGCCGTCCGGCCCGGGGCAGTAGGACGTGGCCGGATCGCACTGCGCATCCCGGTTGCAGTTGCCGCTGGTCAGGTACGCGCTGCAGGTGCCGCACGCATTGCCGCCGGTGACGGTGCAGAAGCCCGCCTTGCACTCCTGGTCCTCCGTGCAGAGCGCCCCCGCGGCCACGGTGCCCTGGAGGAACTTGTCCGGGAAGTTGCTGCAGCGGGCGAGCACCTGGTTGAGATCTCTCGCGCAGGTCGCCGCGGGGAACGCAGCCTCCGCGCACTCGTTGTAGCGGCTGCGGTCCAGCGTGAGCCGCCCCAGGGAGATCCCCTGCGCGGCGATCACGCAGCCCTGATCCTTGAGGCGCGCCTCGCACCGGGCGCGCTCGCCGGCGGCGACCTGGTTGGTGTTGCCGCGCCCCTGCGTCACGTCGAAGGCCTCCAGCGCCTCGGAGTGGCAGCGGGCGAAGAAGTCGCACTCCCGGCGGGCGAGGTCATCGCAGTAGGTGACCGCCACCGCCCCGCCGTCCGCCGCCTCGCAGCGGCAATTCCAGCCGGCGTCGAGCTCGCAGACGTTCTTCGTCGTGGTGCCGGTGGGACAGGGCAGGCAGCTGTCCGGCCCGCAGATGAAGCCGCCGTCCTCGAGTTGGTTGGGGGGCCGGCCACCACAGTTACAGGCGGAGACGGCCAGCAGCGCGGCGGCGAAGAGCAGGTGCCTCATGGGGGACCTCCAGGGAACCGACAGCCGCGCGAATTCTACGGGCAGCTCGCGCCGCGCCGAAGAAAAGGAACGGTGACTGCCCTCACGGAAACTTCGCCAGCACCTCGAGCAGCGCCGGCCCGTACAGCCGCAGCCGCTTCTCGCCGAGGTACGGCACCTGGCCAAGCGCCTCGAGCGAGCGGGGCGGGGTGGCGGAGAGCTCGGAGACCAGCCCGTTGGGGAGCACCACGGACGGGGTCACCTTCCGCTCCGTGGCCTTCTCCGCGCGGAACGCCTTGAGGGCCTCTTCGCGCTTCTTGCGGTTGGGATCTCGCGGCCCCTTGCCGTCGTCCGCGCGCTGCAGCTCGCCCTTCTCGGCGCGCTCCTGGGTGAGCTTGATGAAGGCCAGAATCTCCTCGCCGTGCTCGCGGACGATCTGCCCGCGCACGCCCTGCGCCTTGGCCAGCTCCTTGGGCGTGGTTGGCGGCCGCGTGGCCACCGAGGCGATGGCGGCGTTGGAGAGCATCCGCCCCATGGGCACGTTGGCGGCCTCGGCCCAGACCAGCCGCAGCCGGTGCAGCTCCTGGGCGATCGCCTCGGCCACCAGCACCTGCTTGGCGGAGAGCCCGCCCTTGGGGAGCTTGGGGCGGAAGCCCTCCACGTCCGGGCGGGAGGCGGCCTCCTCGGCGAGCCGCTGACAGTCCAGCCGCACCTCCTCCAGGATGTCCGCGGCGGCGCAGGCCTCCTCCACCTTCCGGCCGATCTCGCTCAGGTAGCGGACGTCATTGGCGATGTAGTCCCGCATCCCCGGCGGGAGTGGGCGCAGCGAGAAGTCCGACTGCTGGTGCTCCTTGGCCAACGTGACGCCCAGGAGGTCTCTCGCCAGATCCGCCAGCCCCACCTTCTGCCAGCCGAGCAGGGTGGCGGCGCGGTGGGTATCGAACAGCCCGCGCACCCGCACGTCCGCCTCGGCCAGATATTGGAGGTCTCCGCCGGCCGCGTGGAAGACCTTGGTCTTCGCCGGATCCTCGAAGAGCGCCTTGAGCGCGCTGGGCTGGACGCCCGGACAGAGGGTGTCGAAGAGGAACACGTGCTCGTCCGTGCCCACCTGGACGAAGCAGACGCGCGCCCGGAAGGCGTGCATCGCGTCCGCCTCCACGTCCACCGCCAAGAGCGGGGCACCGGAGAGCCGGTCCACCGCCGCTGCCGCCTCGGCCGGAGAGGTTACGTCCGCCGCGCCTTCGGGATATGTCGCCATGCCAGGAGCGGCAACCTAGCGATAGGATGCCGGCGTTTCCATGACTGAAGAAGAGCGGCTCGAAAAAGGCCTGCTGCACCACGTGGGGCGCGCGATCGCCGACCACGCCTTGATCTCGGAGGGCGACCGGATCCTCGTCGCCTGCTCGGGCGGGAAGGACTCGTACACCCTGCTGCACGTGCTGCAGTCCCTGCAGCGGCGGGCGAACGTGGGCTTCGAGTTGCTCGCGGTGAACCTGGACCAGGGCCACCCCGGCTTCCCCGGCCACCTGCTGGAGGACCACTTCAAGTCCGTGGGCGTGCCGTACCGGATGCTCAAGCAGGACACCTACAGCATCGTCCTGGAGAAGCTGGAGCCCGGGAAGACGCAGTGCTCGCTCTGCTCCCGGCTGCGCCGCGGCATCCTCTACAACGCGGCGGTGGAGCTCGGGTGCAACAAGATCGCGCTGGGCCACCACCGGGACGATCTGATCGAAACGCTGATGCTCAACCTCTTCTTCGCGGGCTCGCTCGGCTCCATGCCGCCGCTGCTCAAGTCGGACGACGGGCGCAACACCGTCATCCGGCCGCTCTGCTACGCGCCGGAGAAGGAGATCGCCGCGTTCGCCGAGCTCAAGAGGTTCCCGATCATCCCCTGCGATCTGTGCGGCTCGCAGGAGAACCTGCAGCGCAAGAAGGTGAAGCGGCTGCTGGATGAGCTGGGCAAGGACATCCCCAACCTCCGGGGGAGCATCCTCGGGGCGATGGGCAACGTCCGCACCACGCACCTGCTGGATCGCGCGCTCGCCCGCGCACTGCACACCGCGTCCTCGCCGGAGGGGTCATGTCTCGAGAGCAGGCTCTGAGCGTTCGCAAGCAGCGCAACGCCGCGTTGATCGAAGCGATGATGCTGGCCGCCAGCGCGGACGGGAAGGTGAGCGAGCAGGAGCTCCAGACGGTCCTGCGCCGGGTGATCGAGCGCCCCGAGTTCGAAGGCACCCGCCCCGAAGAGCTCAACGCCATGGTCGAGGAGTCGGTGCGGCGGCTGGCCCACGCCAAGAGCCTGGAGACGGTCCTCCAGTCCCTGCGCGAGCGGCTGCCGGACCACCGCAACCGGATGCTCGCCTTCGGCCTCTCCGCCGCGGTGGCCTTCGCGGACCACCGCGCCACCCGCGCCGAGCTCGGGCTGCTCAAGACCTTCCAGGCCGCGCTCGGCATCTCCGAGGACGAGGTGGCGCAGATCATCTCGGTCATCGAGCAGAGGGGCTCGCTCGCCGAGGCGCTGGGCGAGCCGCTCGAGCAGCTCTACGCGGAGGTGATGGTGCTCGTCACCGCCGCGGACGGGAAGGTGAAGGAGGCGGAGGCGCTGGCCCTGGTGGAGAGCCTGGTGGCGGATCCGCTCTTCCAGAACGTCAGCCCCGAGCGGGCGCAGTCCTTCATCTCCGCTGCCGTCACCGCGCTGGCCACCGAAGGGCTCCCCAAGCGGGTCTCGGTGCTCGCCCACGGACTGGCCAGCCACGCGCAGCGGACCAAGGCGTTCCGGCTGGCCATGAAGATCGCCCGCGCGCCCGGAAAGATCGGCGAGGGGGAGCAGCGCGTGCTGGATCTCCTCCAGGCCACCTTCGGCCTCGCGGACGACGAAGTGCAGCGCATCCGCGCCGGGACCTGACCCGACCCGAAGTGACCGCGGGGGTCGAAGCGGAGTAGGGTCCCTCACCCTGCCGAACCTCATGGACGTCTCTCCCCAGCGCTCCCGGTACAGCTTCCGCTTCGGACTCCCCTCGTCGCTCGGGTTGGCGGAGGCCTCGCGCGTCCAGGTGCCCCGGCTGGAGACGCACCTGCGCCGCACCCTGGGCAAGCTGGTGGAGGTCCAGGTCGCGCCCTCGTACGACTTGCTGGCCAAGGAGCTGCTCTCCGGGAAGCTGGACGCCGCCTGGGCGCCCCCCTTCGTCTGCGCGCGGGTGGAGGCCATGGGGGTGAAGATCCTCACGCGCGGCATCCGCCGCGGCACCTCCTCCTACCGCGCCGCGCTGCTGTGCCGCGCCAGCGCGCCGCTGCAGCTCTCGGAGCTCTCCGGCCTCACCGCGCTCTGGGTGGACCAGGACTCCGTGGCCGGCTACCTGCTGCCGATGGCGTTCCTCAAGGGGCGCGGCGTGGATCCGCAGCGCGCCTTCTTCGCCCAGCAGTTCGCCGGCTCCTACCGCGCCGCGCTCGAGGGCGTGCTCAACGGCAAGGCGGACGTCACCAGCGTCTTCGCCCCGGTCTCGGACCAGCCAGATCATCCGCCCATCTCCCAGGTGCTCCCCGGCCGCGAGCACGAGCTCGCCGTGATCGCCTACACCGACGAGGCCCCCAACGACGGCGTGGCGGTCTCCATGTCCACCCCGCCCCCGGTGGCGGAGGCGCTGCAGAACGCGCTGCTCGAGCTCCCCTCCAGCGAGGAGGGGCAGGCCCTGCTCAAGGACGTCTTCAACGCCGAGCGCTTCGAGCCCGCGCCGCGCATGGGCTACCGCGCGCTCTACCGCGTGGCCCTGGCCAGCCTCTAGAGGCGGTGCTCCGCCACCCAGCGCTCGGCCACCTTCACGTCCTGCGCGTGGCGGTTGCCCAGCGCGTGGTAGCGCTCCAGCACGGACTTGCCGAGCGAGACCGCCGCCGCCTTCTGGGCGAGCGCCCACCGCGCCTGCGCCTCATTGAGGTCCAGCGTGGCCCGCTCCCACTCCAGCGCCGGGTTCTGCTCGAAGAGCCGCCGCCCGCGGGTGAGCGCCTCCAGCGCCTGGCCCGGCTGGTGGCGCGCCAGCTCTCCGCGCGCCACCTGCAGCAGCGTGAAGCCCAGGTCCGGGTGCTCCTTGCCCAGGAGCGTCTCCTGGAGGGCCAGCCCGCGCGCGAGCTGCTGCCGCCCTTCCTCGAACCGGCCGGCATCCAGCAGCGCGCCGCCGTAGGTGACGTACGCCTGGGCCGTCTTGCGGCTCTGCTCGCCGGCGGCCTCGCGGCTGAGCTCCAGGTTCTTCGCGTAGCTCTCCAGCGCCTCGGCGGTGCGTCCCAGGTGCAGCAGCGCGTTGCCGCGCACCAGGAGCAGCTCCGCGTAGAGCAGGCTCCGGGGGCCGAAGTAGCGCTGCGCCGCCGCGTCCACCGCCGTCAGGCGCGCCAGCGCCTCGCCAGGGCGTCCCCAGAGGTCCAGGCACGAGGCCAGGTGCAGCTCCACGTTGGTTCCCTCGCGGGTGTCCTTCGTCCCCCAGAGCCGCTCGTGGCCGGCCCCCGCGCGCTGGTACTCGGCGAAGGCCTCCGCGTAGCGCCCCTGCTGCTCGCGGTAGAGCCCCACGTTCAGCCGCATCGCGGGCAGCTCGAGGTAGGCGTCGCCGAAGGTCTTCTCCGCCAGGGCGATTCCTTCGAGCGTGCGCGCGGCGGCCTCCTCGTAGCGGCCGAGGCCTGCGAGGACCAACGCGCTGTTCATCAGTGGGTGGGTGGCCTCGAGTAGGCGGTCCTCGGAGGAGCGGCTCCAGGCGGCCGAGGAGCGCGCGTACGCCGCCAGCGCCTGCTCCGGCTTCTGCTCGTCCGCGAGGACCAAACCCTGGACGAGCTCGGCGCGGCCGAGCGTGGCCGGATCTCCCAGCTGCTGCGCGAGCGCGAGCAGCACCTGGGCGTTTGAGCTCCCCTGCGCCTTCTCTCCCTGCTGCACCTGGAGGAAGGCCAGCACGCCCAGCGCGCCGGCGCGGGCGAGCGGATCTCCCGCGCGCTCGGCCGCGAGCACGCCCTCGAACGCGCTCTCCAAGCCCTGGGCGCGATCCCCCCGGGTGAACCGCAGCCGCCCGAGCATCGGCAGCACCTCGGCCAGCAGCGGGTCGTGCTGGGCGCGCCGCGCCTCCAGCGCGACCTTCTCCACGGCCTCGGTCGCCTCGGCGAGCCGGCCGGCGTAGCGCAGGGCCCGTGCCCGGCCGAGCTGCCCGTAGAGCCCCTGGAGCAGGGCGCGCTGCGCTGGATCCACCGCCGCGCCCTGACCCATGGCGGAGGTGGCGCGCTCGCAGCGCGAGAGCGAGACGAGCCCCGCCGCGGCCGTGGGCGCCCGCAGGGCGGAGCTGCGGTCCACTGCGCGCAGCACGTCCACCAGCTGGCGCAGCTCCTCCCGGCGCAGCTCCAGGCAGGTGCGCTTGGCCTCCATCACCGCCCGCGGCTGGACCTGCCGGACCTGGGTCGCCTCGCAGCTCTCCTTCTCCACCGCGAGCCAGCGGCGCGCGTAGGCGTCGAGGCTGGCCGCGGTGCGCTCCCACGCGGCCATCGCCCCCGCCGCGCCGAGCGCCGAGAAGCGCTTGCCCAGCTCCGCCCGGGTGGCCTCGCTCCAGACGCTGGCGAGCTCCTCGCCGTTGTCGCAGACGTGCGCCCGCTGCCAGAGCGCGCGTCCGCCCAGGCCGAGCGCGGCGCACAGCCCCGCAGCCACGGCGAGCGCCCGCCAGGGACCCCGGCGCGCGCGGGGCGGCCGCAGCTCCGCCAGGAGCGCGCCCATCGTGGGGTAGCGATCCTCCGGTGCCTCGGCCAGGCCGCGGGCGATCACCTGGGCCAGGTGCGGCGGTATCGGCCGCGGCAGCGCCTCCTCCAGGGCGACGCAGAAGCTGTACTGGTCCGAGGCCTCGGTGGCGCTCTGGCGGGCGCGCTGCTCCGGGGACATGTAGCGGGGCGTGCCGGCCAGCTCGCCCGCGGCAGCGCCGTGCCCCTGGGTCCGCGCGAGCCCGAAGTCGGTCACGCGGACGCGGCCATCGTCCCCCACCATCACGTTGTCCGGCTTGAAGTCCCGGTGCACCACGCCCGCCGCGTGGGCCGCCATCAGCCCCAGCCCAGCCTGCTCGAAGACGGGGAGCAGCTCCTCCAGCGGGCGCGGGGTGGCCAGCCACTGTGCGAGCGTGGCGCCGCTGACGTACTCCATGGCGAGGAAGACGCGGCGCCCCTCGCGCCCCACGTCGTGCACGGAGACCACGTGCGGGTGGGCCAGCCGGGCCAGCGCCTGCGCCTCCGCGAGGAGCGTGGCCTGGGCTGCTTCATCCTGCGTGTCGAGCAGCTTGAGCGCCACCTGGCGGCCCAGCTCCGGATCGTACGCGGCGTAGACGGTGCCCATCCCGCCTTGCCCCACGGGGTGGAGCACCAGGTAGCGCCCCACGCTCTGCCCCCGGCCGTACGCGGGCGCCTCCGCGGGCGCGGTGGCTGGCTCGAGCAGGGAGGTGCGGGCGAGCTCCGAGAGCAGCTGCCGGCACGGCGGGCACTGCGCGAGGTGATCTCCGAGCGAGGCGGCGAAGGAGGGCGAGGCGGTGCCCCGCAGCAGTTGCAGCGTCTCGTCCGGGTCCAGGCAGGGCACGTTTTTGTTCCTCGGAGGGGTTTGGTACGTACCTCAGCTCGCATGGACCCGGGTAGCCGCGACAGGGCGCAGGAGGCCGCCGCCCGCTGGCCGCAGGTACGGCTCGACGAGGCGTTGCGCGAGCTGCTCGTCGCGCGGCTCGAGGCGGCGGGGGCGGACGCGAAGGCGGCGGACCTCCTCTTGGCGCTGGCGGCGGCGCGGGGAGACGCGGCGGCGCTGCGCGAGCTGGAGGCGCTCCTGGCGGTCCAGGTGGACCACTTCGGCCGGGGTGGCGGGCTGCACGCGGCGGACAGGGACGAGCTGCGGCAGCGGGTGCGGGAGCAGCTCTTGATGGGCAGCGGCGGCAGCGGGCCCGGGCTCAACGGCTACTCCGGCCGCGGGGAGCTGGGGGCGTGGCTGCGGGTGGTGGTGGTCCGCGAGGGGCTCCGGCTGCGGCGCGGCGCCCGGCGGGAGGAGGCCACGGACGAGGCGGAGCTGGAGGACGTGCTCCCGCCCACCGGAGATCCGGAGCTGGCCTACCTCAAGCAGCTCTACCGCGAGGCGTTCGATGGCGCGCTCCGCGAGGCGCTGGCGGAGCTGCCGGCGAAGGACCGGCTGGTGCTGGCGCAGCACTTCGTGGACGGGCTGTCCATCGATCGGATCGGCGCGCTCCACCAGGCGCACCGGGCCACGGCGGCGCGGTGGATCGCCCATGCCCGCGCGCAGCTCTTCACCCGGACGCGGTGGATCCTCATGACCCGCCTGGGGTTGGACCGCGCGGAGGTGGAGAGCCTCCTGCGGCTGGTGAAGAGCCAGCTGTCGATCAGCCTGCGGGCGCTCCAAAAATAGTTCGCGACATCCGGCGGCGACCTTCCACACCCAGGTGAGGCCCGGCTCTTCGGGCGCGCATCAAGGAGGAATGTCGTGGAGCTTCGGATTCTTACGGGCCTGGGCCTGCTCGCGGTGGTCGGCTGCGTCAACAACGTGATCTCCGCGCCGGTGCCGAGCGCCCCGACCAAGGAGGTCGCGAAGAAGGCAGACCGCGAGGCGGTGCTCGGCGTGGCCAGCGCGGCCCGCACCGGCGCCCCCGTGCCCAACTCCACGCCGGCCGGCAACGTCACCAACATCACCGTGAACAACGTGAACGTCTTCAACCTCCCGGCGAGCCAGCCCGCGGTCACCGTGAAGGGGGACTACAACGGGGACGGCAAGCAGGAGAACGCGACGTGCGTCTACGACGACGCGTCCCAGCGGACGATCCTCTACTGGACCGAGCCCTACACCGCGGACTTCAACCACGACGGCACCATCGACTGCGAGGACACCGGCGGAGGAATCGTCGTGGAGATCGCCGCGGACGACACGTACACGGTGACGCTGATCGGCCGCTGCGGCGAAGGCGCCGAGGCGAGCGACGTGCTCTTCCGCTGCGACTACTCCGCCGCCGGGGTGTGTCAGGGCTGCGGCGCCTGCGAGCTCGGCATCTCCGGCGGCGCGCTGACCTGTGACGACGTGGACGCGGTGTGCCCGTGAGGCTCGCGCTGGGCGTGGCGTTGGCCGGGGCCCTGGTGGCCTGTGGCGAGGGGCGCCCGCCGCCCGGGCTCGGCGGGGTGGACGGCGCGCAGCCCTTCGTCGACTCCGGGAGCGCCTCCGCGCCGGACTCCGGAGGCGGCTTCACCGCGGATGCGGGTGGCGGGACGGCGGACGCCGGCAGCACCTCCTCGCCAGACGCCGCGGTGGCCGTGCCGGACGCGGGCCCCTACGTGCCTTCGAACGCGGCGCTCTTCGGCGCCTGGCGGGACACCGGCATCCGCGCCACCGCCTCTGGCACCTTCAGCACCTCCTCCCAGTGCGCCGCGGGCGCGGTGCTGGGCGAGTGCGAGGTCCGCGGGGGCGCCTGCGTCTGCCGGGCGGACACGCTCGCGCTGGGAGACCTGCGCGTCACGGGCTCGCGGCCCCTGGTGCTGCTGGTGCGAGACCGCGCCACCGTCTCCGGCGTGCTCGACCTCTCGGGCGTGGGGAGCGTCCCCGGCGCGGGCAGCAGCCCCAGCGACAGCGCCGGAGGGAGCTCGCTCGCGGGTGCCCCGGGCGGCAGCCACGCGATGGTGGGCGGCAGCGGCGGCGGTGCCAGCGCGGGGACGCACTACCCCGCGGCGGTGGCGTACGGCACGGCCACCCTCTCGCCGCTCCAGGCGGGGACCAGCGGCGACTCCTACGGCTCGACCCCGGGCGGCGGCGGCGGCGGCGCGCTGCAGCTCTCCGCGGGGGTGGAGCTCACCGTCACCGGCTCGGTGCGCGCGAACGGCGGCGGCGGGGCGGCCGGGACCTCGTCCTCGCTCGGTGGTGGAGGCGGGGGCAGCGGTGGGGCGCTCCTGCTCGAGGCGCCCGCGCTGCGCGTCAGCGGCGGGCTCTACGCCAACGGCGGCGGCGGCGGCGGCGCGGGGCGCAACGGAGACGGCAGTGGCACGCGGGGCGAGGACGGCCGCGCAGGGCTGAGCCCAGCGTCCGGTGGCTACGGCGAGGACGGGCACGGCTGCGCGTTGGGCGGCTACACCTCCGGAGGCAATGGGGGCAGCGGCGGTGCCCTCTCGGCGGGCCCGGGGGCGGGCAGCACCGGGGATTCGGTGACCAACTGCTTCCAGACCGCGCGCGTGGGAGGAGGCGGCGGCGGAGGAGCGCCCGGCCGCATCCGCCTCAACGGCACGTGCGACTGCCAGGGGAGCTACTCCCCGCTGCCCAGCTTCGGGCCTCTGCGGTAGCAATGCAGGTCAGCGAAGGGCCCCCACGTTCGGCTCGAGCGTAGTGCCGTAGGCACTGCGTCCTTCGGACTGACCTGAAACTTGCCGCGCCCCGCTCAGCCCGAGCGAAGTCGAGGGCCCGCCGATCGTAGGGACTCTCGCTCGTGGGGCCCTCGACTTCGCTCGGGCTGAGCGGACGGCTGACGTTTCTTGCCTTGCTGGCCGCCGCGCTACCGGACCTGGCGCGCGTCCGCGAACGCCAGCAGCCAGGTGTCACCCTGGCCTTCGATCGAGCAGGCCTTGCCGAGGCCGCCGTTGCCCACCATGCAGCGGTACCGCGCGAGCCGGCCCGTGCCGCTGTTCTTTGCGTCAGGCCGCAGACGGATGGCCCCGCTGGGCCCCCAGCGCCTGCGGGCCTCGACTCGCGCCTCCGACTCCGTCATGTCTTTCGCCTCTCGCGCCATGGGCACGGCACCCTAGTTCAAGCGCGCGGCGAATAGCCATTCGCGGCCCGGGGCTCAGGGCGCGGCGAGCCGGGCTTCCAGCGCGCGCGTCCGCGCGAGCCAGCCCTGGGCCACGGAGAGCTCCCTCGCGCGGGTCAGCTCCGCCCGGACGCGCGCGCCGTCACCCGCGGCCTCCAGCAGGCGGACGCGCTCCAGCGCCGCCGCGTACGCGCCGTAGGGGCTGTCCGTTGCGCGGGCCACCGCCTCCGCTTCGCCCAGCAGCGCCGCCGCCTGGCGCGTCCGGCCCGCGAGGCGGGCGAGCGCCGCGCGTACCACCAGCGCGTGGCAGCGCAGCAGTGGAACGTTGGCCACCGAGCGCAGCGTCCTCGCGGCGCGCGCCAGCCGCCGCCGCTGCTGCGCGGTGGCTCCCCCGGGCCGCTGCGCGCGCTCCAGCTCTCCGTAGGCGCGGAAGACGAAGAAGTGCTTGAGGTGCAGCGGCACCACCGGGGCGGGGATCTTCAGCGCCTCGAAGGCGGCTACCGCATCATCGAACGGCTCGCCCAGCTCGCCGGTCTCGAGGAAGAAGCCCAGGCGGTTGCCCTCCACGATCCCGCGCGCGTAGGTGGACTGCGCGCCCAGCCCGGTCAGCCGGGCGAGCAGGGCGCCCGCCTCCTCCTCGCGCCCGAGCGCGGGCAGCACGCTCAGCTGGAAGGAGAGCGTGGCGTGGCCTTCGCTCGCGCCGCCGGCCACCACCATCGTCTGCTGCGCCGCCGCGCGGATCTTCTCGATGCAGGCGAACGCCTCGAGGTGGTACCCCCGCATCAGCTGGCTGAAGAGCACCGCGCCGTAGTGGGAGATGTAGTCGCCGGTGTCGAGCCACCGGGTCATCGGCTCCATCCGCTCGCCGCGGCGCTGCTCCTCCACCGCCTCCCCGAGGAAGCCCTGGGCGAGCGCGTCGTAGAAGAGGTTCCGGGCGCGCGCGAGCGGATCTTCCAGCTGCTCGGCCATCCGGCCTCCGAGTGAGAGGAAGCGCTCCGCGGTGCCCCGCAGCTGCAGCGTGGCGAGCACCGCGCCGTAGGTGGAGAGGGCGCGGGAGCTCTCGCGCGAAGGGCTCACCAGGCAGGCCGGGCGCAGGCAGCGCACCGCGAACTCCATGTAGCGCAGCGGGTTCACCTGGAAGTACGCGACCAGCGCGCCCACGTCATAGAGCTCGAGCAGCACGTTGAGCCGCGCCCGCGGCTCGCCCTTGGCGCTGCCCTGGGAAGCGCGGCGCCTCCACGCGAGGATCCCGGCGAGCCAGGCCCAGAGCAGCGCGAGCACGCGCAGGACGCCGTTGCGCGGGAAGCGCTGCCCCGCCTCCTCGAGCGCGGCCACCACTTGCGGCCACGCCTTGGCCGACTCGAAGTTGGAGCAGCGCGCCTTGGCGATCCGCGTCCGCAGCGTCACCCGCTTCCAGCGGTCCTCCGTGCGCTCCAGGGCCGCCTCGAAGCGCTCCACCGCCTCCACCAGCCGGCCGGTGCGCGCCTGGGCCTCGCCCTCCAGCTCCAGGAGCTCCGGGGCGCTCTCGGTGCCCGCGAGCGCCGCCGCGGCGCGGGCCGTCTTCAGGAACTCGAGCGCCTTCTCGTGGGCGTGCGTCCCCAGCGCGCGCGCAGCCGCCTCGAGGTTCACCTTCTGGACGCGGAGCGGATCTCGCTCGGGCTCGCCGTGCCCTAAGTGGTGGGCGAGCGCGAAGACGGCGTCGTCGCCGGCGCCGCCCCGGCGCTCGAGCCGCTCCGCCAGCTGCTGGTGGAGCGCCCGCCGGGCCGGCTCGGTGAGCTGGGAGAGCAGCGCCTCCTGCACCTGGTCATGGACGAAGGCGTAGCTGCTCCGGGAGCGGCGCTCCACCAGGTGCTCGCGCATCGCCTCGCCGAGCCGCTCGTCCACCTGCGCGGCGGCGAGCCCGGTCTGCTCCAGGAGCAGCTCACTGGAGAAGGGCGACCCCTGCACCGCCGCCGCGCCGAGCACGTCCGCCATCTGGGGGTGGAGCGTGGCCAGGCGCCGGAAGACGAGCTGCAGCACGTTGGCGGGCAGCTCAGCGGCGCCCGGGGCAGGCGGCGCCACCCGCCAGCGGTCCCACGAGGGCAGCAGGCGCCCCGCGTCCAGCATGGCGCGCACGTACTCGCCCGCGGCGAACGGGCTGCCGGCGCTGTAGGCCGCCACCTGCTTGACGAAGGTCCAGTCCACCTCGCGGCCCCCGAGCTGATCTCGCACCAGCTCGCCCAGCGAGAGGTCATCCAGCGGGCCCAGCTTCATCCGGGCGAGCCGCTCGAAGCGGGCGCAGTGGCGCGCCACCGCGGGCTCGCTCTCCCCATCGCTCCGGGCCGTCATCGCCACCAGGAGCCGCCCGGTCTTCAGGGCGCGCGCGGCCACGCGGGCAAGCACCTCCCGGGAGGCCTCGTCCAGCCACTGCACATCGTCGATGAAGAGCAGGGTGGGGCCGTGGGCTTGCGCGAAGGCGACGAAGAAGTCCGCCAGCGAGTCGAAGAACTGCTGCTCCCCCACCTCCACCGCGCCGCCAGCATCCTCGAGCAGCAGCGCGAGCGCCGGGGAGAAGCGGCGCAGCACCGGCGCCAGCGGGCCCGCCGCGGCGCGCACCCGCCGCGTCAGCTCGGAGGACTCGCCCACTTCGCGCAGGTGCTCCTCCAGGGCCAGGCGAAGCGCCGCGAACGGCGCGCTCGCGGCCAGCGAGCACTTTCCCGCGAGCACCAGCGCGCCGCTGGCGCGGGCCTCCTCCGCCACCTCTTCCACCAGCCGGCTCTTGCCGCTGCCCGGATCGCCTTCGACGAGCACGGCCTTGCCGTTGCCCCCGCGGGCCTCGGTCCAGATCGCCCGCAGCTCCGCCAGCTCCCAGTTACGGCCGAAGAGCCGCGGAGGGGGTGGCCGCCGGTGCGCCGGCAGCCTGCCGGGGTGCACCGGCAGGAGCCGGCCGCCGCCGCCCTGCAGCGAGAGCGCGTCCAGCTCCGCCGCGAGCTCCGCGCCGCTCTGGTAGCGCCGCTCCGGGTCCTCTTCGGTGAGCCGGGTGAGGACGCGCCGCAGCCCGTCGCCGAGCAGCGCGGGGGTGCCGGCGCAGTGGCGGAGGATCGCCCCGAGCGCGAAGAGGTCGCTTCGGGCGTCCACCGCTCCGCGCCCGGTGCCGGCGCGCTCCGGCGCGCGAAAGCCCGCCGCGGCGCCGGCGTCCGCCTCTTGCGGCTCCGCGCCCAGGTCCACCAGCTTCACCTGCCCGCCCGGGTGGACGGTGATGGAGGAGAGGCTCAGCTCGCCGCGGACGTGCCCGCGCTGATGGGCCGAGTCGAGCGCGCCGGCGAGCGAGCGCGCGATTGAGGTGAGCGTGGCCTCGCGGACCGGGCCGCGGGCGGCGAGCGCGGCCAGCGAGTCACCGTCCACCCGCTCGGTGATCGCGTAGAGCAGCTCGCCGTGCTCCTCCACGGAGTGGACGCGGATGATCGCCGGGTGGTTGAGCCGCGCCAGCTCCGCCGCCTCCCGCCGGAAGCGCGCCCGCAGGGCATCGTCGGCGCTCTCGAGCACCCGCACCGCCACCGGGTGGCCCTCGCGCATCGCGCGGTAGATCGCCCCCTGGCGCGTGCGCGCCAGCAGCCCTTCCACGCGGAGCTCCGGGAGCGCAGGCCACGCGCTGGACATGGGCGCGCAGCGTAGTCGACTTCCCCAGCGTCGATGTCGCACATCGCCAGCGCTTGGACGCTCGCCCGCTCGGAGCTAGCTTGCCGCGCCCTATGAGACAGGGACTGCTCTGGCTGGCGGTGCTGGCCTGCTCCGCGGGCTGCATCGACCGGATGATCCTGGACGGCACGCTCAAGTCCACGCGCGACGCCGCCACCGCCTTTGACACGCTCTCGGACCTGGAGGTGGCGCGGACCGGCGCCGCCTCCAGCCTCGTGCAGATTGAAGGGATGCAGAAGCTCGCCCCGGACAATGAGGACGCGCTGTTCCTGCTCCTCCAGTCGTGGACCGGCTTCGCGGGCGCCTTCCAGGAGGACGACTGGGAGGAGGCGTACGGCCGGGGTGACGAGGACGCCGAGGCGCTGCACGCGGGGAACGCGAAGGCGTCCTACGACCGGGCCATCGGCTACGGCGAGCAGCTGCTGCAGCGGCGCCACCCGGGCTTCGCGGCGGCCTCGCGCAACTACGACACGGTGAAGGCGTACCTCGCCGGCTTCGGCAAGGAGGACGCGGAGGCGCTGCTGTGGATGGGCATCGCCTGGCTCTCTCGCGGCGGCGTGGCGGCGGAGCGCCCGGAGATCGTCGCGGACCTCTTCGTGGGCGTGGCGCTGCTGGAGCGCAGCGTGGAGCTCAACGGCGAGCTGGCCTACGGGCTGGGCGAGGCGGCGTTGGGCGCCTACCACGCGCGCTCGCCGGACGCGGAGCTGCCGCAGGCCAAGGCGCTGTTCGAGAAGTCGCTCGCGCGCACCGCGCGCAAGGCGCTCACCACCCAGGTGCTCTACGCGCAGAACTACGCGTGCAACACGCACGACGAGAAGCTCTACCGCCAGCTGTTGGACGAGGTCCTCGCCGCCGGGGACGTGCTCCCCGCGCAGCGGCTGGAGAACACCATCGCCAAGAAGAAGGCCAAGCGGTACCTCACCCCGCCGCGGCTCGCCCGCTGCGGCTTCTCCGCCAGCGCTTCGAAGGAGACCCCATGAGCCGCCTCGTCTTTGCCGCCCTGCTCGCGGGCGCGCTCGCCGCGCGCGCGGAGCCCGTCACCCTGAAGGTGGGCTCCATCGCCCCGCGCGAGTCGCCCTGGGGCCAGGTGCTGCGCGTCTGGGCCAAGGCGGTGAAGGAGAAGACCAAGGGCGAGGTGAACATCGAGTTCTTCTGGAACGCCACCCAGGGGGACGAGCCCGCGCAGATGTCGAAGATCAAGACCGGCCAGCTGGACGGCGCGGTGGTGAGCGCGGTGGGGCTGGGCGTGGTGGACCCGAACGTCAACGTCCTGCAGTTGCCCGGCGTGTACGGCGGCTGGGAGAAGCTGGACAAGGTTCGCGACACGCTCAAGCCGCGCTTCGAGAAGACCTTCAAGGCGGCAGGCTTCGAGCTGGTGGGGTGGGGTGACATCGGGCTGGATCGCTGGATGTCCAAGGGCTACGCGATCCGCAAGCCGGAGGACCTCAAGGGCAAGCGGCCGTGGATCTGGCGCGAAGATCCCGTCCTGCCCGCCCTGTTCCAGGCGATCGGCGTGGTGCCGGTGCCCACCTCGGTGCCGGAGGCGCTCCCGGAGCTCTCCACCGGGAACGTGAGCGCGCTGTCCGCGTCCGCGCTGGCGGCGGAGCAGCTGCAGTGGAGCAGCCGGCTGGATCACGTGAACCTCATGGTGGTGGCGCCGAACATCGGCGGGCTCGTCCTCTCCAAGGCGAAGCTGGACGCGCTCAAGCCGGAGCAGCGGGCCGCGGTGGTGGACACCGGCAAGGTCGCCGCCAAGGCGCTCACCGACCGGATCCGCGGAGAGGACGCCCAGGCGCTCGAGCGGGTGAAGAAGCGGATGACGGTGGTGGAGCCCACGGCGGAGGAGCTGGCCGCATGGCAGAAGGTCTTCAAGGACGCGCGCGCCCGGTTGGGCAAGGGTGGCTTCCCGCCGGAGCTGCTCGCCGAGGTCGAGAAGCTGGCGCAGTAACCGTTCACCCCGAGCGAAGTCGAGGGGCGCTGGTGTTCACCGCTCACAAGGGAGTCCGAACCGTTCACCCCGAGCGAAGTCGAGGGGCGCTGGTGTTCACCGCTCACATGAGAGTCCGTGGTGTCCCCATCCCGTTCACCCCGAGCGAAGTCGAGGGGCGCTGGTGTTCACCGCTCACATGAGAGTCTGTGGTGTCCCCATCCCGTTCACCCCGAGCGAAGTCGAGGGGCGCCGGTGTTCACCGCTCACATGAGAGTCCAAGCCGTCTCCACAATCGTTTTCACGGAGGGAAGTCGCTGGGGCGTGGCCTTCGAGGACGTTTGTGGGGCCCTCGACTTCGCTCGGGCTGAACGGGGCGAGACCGTTCTCGGTGAACGGGGTGAGACCGTTCTCGCTGAGCGGTGCGCCACATGACCCTCCTCGCCGCGCTCGACCGCGCCTGGACGCGCGTTGAAGTGGGCCTCTGCGCGGCGGTGACCGCGGCGCTCACGCTGGCGCTCGTCTCCTGGGTCGCGCTCAAGGGCCTCTCGGCCCGCACCACGGACACCTTCATCGCCGGCCTGGTCTTCCGAGCGCTCGCTGGCGCGCTGATGCTGGGCGTCCTGGCGCGCCTCATCGGGCGGCGCCTCCCTGCGCGGGCAAGCCGAGCGCTGACCTGGGGCGCGCTGCTCCTGGGCGCCGGCGCCGCCTGGCTCTGGCGGGACGGCGGGGTCGCCTGGGCCACCAATCTGCTCGGCTGGTTGCAGGAGGGCTCCAGCCTCACCCTGGTAGGCGGACTGCGAGGGCTGGGCACCCGGCTCACCCTCTGGCTGGCGCTCCTCGGCGGCAGCCTCGCCACCGCCACGGGCCGTCACGTCTCCATCGACGTGGCCACCCGGGCGCTCGGCCCGCGCGCGGGCGCGGCGCTGGCGAAGGCGGGCGCGGCGGTGGCGGCGGCGGTGTGCCTCGTCGTCGCCTGGGGCTTCTTCGACTTCACCGCGGTGGACGCGTTCGGCGCGCCGCTGGACGCGCCGGTGGGCGCCAAGGTCTCCCACGTAGCGCGAGGCCTCTCTCGCCACGCCTTCATCGCGCGGCGGCAGCTCGCGCTGGACGCACGGATGCTCCCCCGCGTGCTCGCCGGCGGCCCATGGGACAAGAGCCTCACCGGCGAGGAGTGGAACCGCTGGCTCGCGGCGGGCAACTGGGGCGCCCACTTCACGCCGGAGCAGGTGCAGGCGCTCCAGGACCCGGACCCCGCCAACGTGCGGGTGCCGCTCGCCACCGTGCCGGGAGAGAGCGCGCGCGGGCTCCTGGTGAAGACGCTCAACCTGATCATCCCGTTCGGGCTGGTGGTGCTGGCCCTGCGCTTCCTCCTCTGGCTCCTCCGAGGCGCCCAGGCCGCGGGCGCGCACGGCGCGCAGGTGCCGGCGTGAAGGGGCGCGCGCGGATCGCCGCGGCCTCCGGGGTGGCGCTGGCCTCGGGCGGGGCCTCCCTCTTCGGCGGCTGGGCGGCGGCGTTGGTGGCCGGCGCGGCGCTGCTCGGTGTACCGCTCTTCGCCGTGATGGGCGGTGGGGCGGCGCTCGCCTTCACGCTGCGAGGCAGCCCGCTCAACCACCTCGCGCCGAAGGTGCTGGACGAGCAGTTCGCCGGCTCGCCGGTGCTGGTCACCATTCCGCTCTTCACCGCGTTGGGCTACGTGCTGGCCGAGTCGCAGGCGCCCAAGCGGATCGTCGCCGCCTCGCGCGCCGCCCTGGGCTGGATGCCCGGCGGGCTCGCGCTGGTGTGCCTCGTGGCGAGCGCCTTCTTCACCACGCTCACCGGCGGCTCTGGCGTCACCATCATCGCGGTGGGCGGGCTGCTGTACCCCGCGCTGCGCGAGCAGGGCTACTCGGAGCGCTTCTCGCTCGGCCTCGTCACCACCGGCGGCTCGCTGGGGCTCCTGCTGCCGCCGTCGCTGCCGCTGCTCGTCTACGCGCTGGTGGCGAGCCTGGACTTCAACTCCGTCTTCAAGGCGGGGTTGTTGCCCGGGCTCCTGGTGCTCGTCGTCCTCGGGGGCTACGCGGCGTACGTGGGGGTGAAGGAGAAGGTCCCGCGCGAGCGGTTCGCGCTGCGCGGGGCGCTCGAAGGGCTCTCCGCGGTGAAGTGGGAGCTGGGCATTCCCGTGCTGATCCTCGGCGGCCTGGGGACCAGCCTCACCACGCTGGACGAGAGCGCGGCGCTGGCGCTGCTCTACACCGTGGGGGTGAGCCTCTTCGTCCACCGCGATCTGACGTGGAGAGACCTCCCGCGGATCCTCACGCAGGCGATGGCGCTCTCCGGCGCGGTCATCCTGATTCTCATGATGGCGAACGCGCTGATGAACTTCGTGATCGACCAGCAGCTCCCCGGCCGCGTGCTGGAGGCGCTGGTCCACCTGGGGCTCTCGGAGCGCTGGCAGTTCCTGTTGATCCTCAACGTCTTCCTGCTCGTCGTCGGCATGCTGATGGACGGCTTCTCGGCGCTGCTGGTGGCGGTGCCGCTGGTGCTCCCGTTCGCGGCGCGCTTCGGCCTGCACCCGTTCCACCTGGCGATGATGTTCATCCTCAACCTCGAGCTCGCCTTCAGCGCGCCGCCCCTGGGGCTGAACCTCTTCATCGGCAGCTTCCGCTTCGGAAGGCCGGTGGTGTCGCTCTACCGGAGCGTGCTGCCCTTCGTGGCGCTGCTCGCGCTCTGCCTGGCGGTGGTGATGGGGTGGCCCTGTCTCTCCACGCGCCTGGTCCAACCGGACATCGACGCCGCGCGCGCGGAGGCGGAGCGCCTGGGCGTCCCCCCGCGTGAGGCCTGGAACCTCGAGTGCGTGCAGGAAGACCCGCTCAACCCGCACCCCTGCAGCGAGGCCGAGCGCGCCCGCTACGCCGCGCCGGACGCGGGCTCAGGGGAGGACGAGGACGACGCGCTGATGAAGGAGATGATGAAGGCACAGTAGCTGCGACCGCCCTCCACGTTCGTCCTGAACTATTTCGCGACTTCGGATGGGTGACCCCTGTCTCTCGCCCGAGTGGACGGCGCACCCTCGCGCCGGCCAGATCAGGAGGAAGGACCCTTGAAGCGAAGCAGCCTGTTGTTTGCGCTCGTAACGGCGGTGGCGCTCTGCGCGTGTGGTGTGCCCGAGGACGTGGCGGAAGGAAGCCGTGAAGGGACGGCTGACGACCTCGCCAAGGCGGAGCAGGGGCTCTGCTGGATCACCCAGGATTGGCACTGCGCCTCGCGGCCGGGGGACAACATCCAGAGCTGGAGATGCTGCACGCCCCAGACCTCAGGCGGCTACTACTGCTACGACTGGTACAAGAAGAGGGGCGTCTGCAAGTACTGACACGCTGTCGGGCAGCAGGGCGGAACTGACCGGGTTCACCTGCCGGTCAGCCCCTCCCCTGCGCTTTTAGCTGCTCTTCTTCAGCTCCAACTCCCCGCCCGCCGCGAGCATCCGGCCGATGAGCACGTCTGCCAGCCCCCCGCCCTGGCCCTGCCCCACGGCGATGTCCGGCACCAGCTTGACCCGGTTCTCGCCGAGGATGGTGGCCAGCTGCATGGCGGTGAAGCCGCCGGCGCCGAGCGACTCCTTGCCGGCGCGGTAGATCTCCGCCTTCGCCGCGCCCACGGCCCGGATGCTCTCCGCCTCCGCGCTGCCCTTGACGCGCGTGGCGTTCGCCTCGGCGTTCGAGCGCGCCCCGAGCGCCGCCGCCTCACCCTTGGCAGCCTCGGCCAGCGCGAGCGCGTTCCGCTCGGAGATCCGCACCATCTGCTCGGAGCGCACCACCTCCGCCTGCATGTTGGCGATGGCGATCTCCCGCTCCAGGTCCTGGCGCTTCACCTGCGCCTCGCGCTGGACCTCGAAGGTGCGGCGCATCTCGTCGGCGATCTTCCGGTCCGTCTGCGTCTTCATCAGCTCGGCCGGCGGGACGATGTCGCCGATCAACGTGTCCAGGCACTCCACGTCGTACGCCTCCACGGCCGATTTGACGTCCGCGTACGCCTGGTCCTGCCGCTCGCTGCGCGCGGAGAGGAACTCCAGCACGGTCACCTCCTGCGCCGAGTTGCGGAAGTAGTTGGCCACGGTGGGCTGCAGCACGTGGTCCACCAGGTTCTGCATCGAGCCCACCCGGGAGATCACCCGCGGCGCGTTCTTCATGCCGATGTGGATGATCTGCGACACGTCCAGCGTGAAAGAGAAGCCGTCCTTGCTGCGCACGGTGATCGGCGAGAGCTTGGCGTCGTAGTTGTGGGCCTCGGTCCGCGAGGCCCAGTTCAGGACGATGTTGGTGGTGGGCACCAGCTCCACCTTCATCACCCGGGTGTTGAGCGGGTGCTTGCCGGGCAGCAGCGGCTCGATCCAGACGCCCTTGCGCCCCTTCTCCACCAGGTCTCCGTGGGTGAACGCGTCTCCCGAGAGGTCCACGTGCTCTCCGCCCACGTAGCTCACCACCACCCCCACGTAGCCGATGGGGATCTCCGTCATCGGCGCCAGCTCCACGCGCACGAACCACGGGTTCAGGTTCCAGGCGCCTGAGAGCAGCACCTCCTCCTGAAGGCCGCGGTAGCCGCCGGCGGCCACGAAGCGCTGCCCGCGCTGGAAGCTGTCGTGCCCCAGCAGGCGCGGCCCGGCGAGATCTCCCTCTGGCAGCGGCCGCCCGTCCATCACGGTGACGATCCCCACCCGGTCCCCCGGCACGTCCTTCACCTTGAGGTCCGCCGCGGCCAGCCCATGCTGCGCCGCCGTGGCCGAGGTCACCACCGTGAAGAGGGCCGGGTTGATGCGGTAGGCGCCCGCGGTGAGGAAGGCGAGCTGACGACCCCGCTCGCCACCGCCCTCGAGGAAGGCCGCGGCGTCCTGGAAGCGGTCGCACTCCACCTCGCGTCCGAGGATCCGCTCCGAGGGCACGGCGTCACCGTCCGCGGCAACGACGAGGGCGATCTCCCCCGGCGGCACCCGGACCAGCGGCACGCGCTTGACGGCGTACTGCCAGCGCCAGAGGAGGTGGTGCCACCCCGGGGGCAGCAGCGCCGCCTGATAGCCCGCCTCGCCGCGCAGGGCGATCAGCCGCCCCGGCGGCAGCGGCGCGCCGAAGCGCTTCACCACCAGTCCACTCTCGTTCTCGCCAATGACCCACGTCCCAAAGACGAGGACGGCCAGCGCCGCAGCCATCAGCGAGGCGATCCCCATCAGCGCGAAGTGGTCCATCAAGAAGCTCCACATGAGCTGCTCCTTTCGAAACGTTCGTTGGGGGCCGCGGAGTGCACGACGCCTGCCAGGGCCAAGCGCCCGAGCGCAGGTGGCCGCCGCGGGGTTGGGCGCCGGCGCGTCCGAAATCAATTACGCCGACTTCACAGTGAATTGCGGGACGTGCTTGGATGGCGTCCATGCACCTGCTGCTGTGGGAAGGAAAGCCGCCGCCGGCGTCACTGGTGACGGCGCTCCGGAGGGCGAACGTCGAGCTCGCGCGAGAGGGGCCTCGCCCCGTGGCGCGCGCGGTCTTCACTTCGGGCGGCGTGCCCAGCGGGCCGCCCGTGCGCGGACTGCCTTGGCTGTGGCTCTCGGCGGGGTCGGTGCCCGCGGCTGCGGCGGCGGGTGCGGCGATGATCGGCGCCTACGACTCGGTGGCGGTGAACGAGCCGGGCGCCGCGGCGCGGCTGGCGCGGCGGGTAGAGGAGCTGGCGGCGCCGCTGGTGCTGCCGCAGGCCACGCCGCACCTGATCGCCGCGAGCGAGTCCATGCAGCGGGTGCTGCGCCAGGTGGCGCAGGCGGCGCGGACCTCCATGCCCGTGCTGCTCACCGGCGAGACCGGGACTGGCAAAGAGGTGACCGCGCGCCTCATCCACGACTGGTCTCGGCGCAAGGAGCGCACGTACATCCCCATCAACTGCGCGGCCATCCCCAACGAGCTGATGGAGGCCGAGCTCTTCGGCTACGCGAAGGGCGCCTTCTCCGGGGCGGTGCAGCGCTTCGACGGGCAGCTGATGGCCGGGGCGGGGGGGACCGTCTTCCTGGACGAGATCGACGACACGCCCATCCCGCTACAAGTAAAGCTGCTGCGCGTGCTGGAGGATCAGCAGGTCACCCGGCTGGGTGAGAGCGAGGCGCGTCGCGCGGACTTCCGGATCATCGCCGCGACCAACCGGGATCTGCGGCCGCTGATCGACAAGGGGATGTTCGGGGCGGACCTCTACGAGCGGCTCGCCATCGTCTCCATCGAGCTGCCGCCGCTGCGGGACCGCCGCGCGGACCTGCCGGCGATGGTCGAGCACTTCATCCGGATGTTCTACGAGAAGGAAGGAGCCGGCCGCACCTCGCCCCGCGTGCGCTCGGTGGCGCCGCACGCGCTGGAGGTGATCTGCGGCTACCCCTGGCGGGGCAACGTGCGGGAGCTGCGCAACGCCATCTTCCAGGCGCTGGTCTACAAGCGCGCCGGCGAGGAGCTCCTCCTCTCCGACCTGCCCAAGCGGCTCCTGCGGCCGCGCGCTGAGTCGTCCAGCGAGACGCTGCACAGCCCCAAGGCGCTCGCGCGCAAGCTCGAGGCGGGGACCTTGAACCTGCGCGTGGAGCTGGAGCAGCTGGAGCGCGCCGCGCTCGCGCTCGCTCTGGCGAAGAGCGGCGGCAGCCCCAGCGGCGCCGCCAAGCTGCTCGGCGAGGTGGGGCGGGGGAGGTCGAGAGATCCTGGCGGGACGGTGCGGGCGATGATGCGCCGGCTGGGCCTCTAGGGGATCACCCTGAACCCATCCACCACCATGTTCGTCCCGCCGGTCTTGGTCACCCGGATGGTGTGGGTCCCGCGCGTCAGGCCTGACTTGGTGAACATCGTCTGCTGCGCGATGTAGCCCGTGGCGGTGGTGTGCGCGTCGATGACCGTCGCTGCACCGCCGTCCACCGAGATGGAGATCGTCCCGCGCGTAGTGGAGCGCTCGGTCACGAAGCTCACCGCGGTGCCGACGAAGGTGAACGTCGCCGTCGCGCCGTTCACGCCGGTGTAGTGGATGCCGTTGTTGTAGGCGTTGCGGCTCTCGGGCAGCCCCTGCTGGCTGACCCAGCCGCCGCCCGCGTAGACGATCTTCGGGTCGGTGTCGTCCCGCAGGCTGTACGTCGTGACGGAGCGGCCGTACGGGTCGATCGCCACCATCCGGTAGGTGTGGCTCGTGTCCTTGATGCCCACGTCGGTGAACGAGTGCGCCGGCTGGCTCCAGAACGCGCTCGCGTGGTCCTCGATGTAGATGGGGGTGGTGAGCGTGTCCCGGTAGACCTGGTACTCCAGCGTGCCGTCGTCCGGGTCCGAGGTGGTGTCGAGCGTGACGATCACCGAGCCGTCCGGGCCCTTGCCTCCCACCGTGACGCCGTAGGTCTTGTAGGCCTTTGGCCCAATCAGGTTGGGGGCCAGCGCGCGGACGGCGTAGCGAACCAGCCCCTGCTGCGCCTTGCCCTCGGCGTGCAGGAACTCTCCGCCGTAGCTCAGGTACTGGCTGTTGCCGGTGACCGACCATGCCGCCTGGGACGAGCCGGAGACCGTCCCCGTATCCAGCGTGGGGTACCAGTTCAGCTGAGCGGTGTGGGGATAGCCCGCGAAGCTCGAGTACTTCGTAAGCTCGGGCGGCACGTTCGTGCCGGTGATGCCCGTGGTGGTCTCGGCGAGCGCGCGCTGGGAAGGCAGGTCGCCCCAGAGCCCCATCGGCCGGCAGTCGTGCGGGTGCCCCGCCGAGTAGAGGACTCCGCCCACCGGGAAGGCGCTGTAGCTGTCGCCGTGGCAGTCGTTGATCCAGACGATGGAGCCATCCACCGCGCTCAGCGCCGCCCGGCCCTCGAAGAAGCCGTCCAGGTAGGCGGAGCCGTAGCCCCAGCTGGTGAGGAAGATCCGGGTCCCGTCGGTGGTCAGGCTGGAGATCGCTGACCCGTTGCCGGAGGGCGCGTTCAGCACCACCTGATCCCGGATCGGGAAGGAGCTGCTGGTGCTCGCCCACGGCGTGACCGGGGCGCCGGTGTCGAGCTTCAGCGCGACGTTGGAGAGGTACTGCAGGCCGTTGACGCGGTTGAAGGAACCCCCGACCACCAGGTTGCCCTGGGCTGGCGTCACCACCATCGCGGAGACGGCGATGAAGCTGTTGTTGTTGCTGGTGATGGAAGGCGCCCAGTTCGTCGCCAAGGCGCCGTTCGCCTCATAGGCGGCCACGCGCTGCCGGCTCTGTCCGCCCGCGGTGCTGAACGAGCCGCCGACGTAGGCCCGCGCGTTGGTGGCGGCCACCGCCTGCACCACCCCGTTGGTGCCCGAGAAGCCGCCGAGCAGCGCGCCCGTGGTGAGGTCGAACGCGGCGAAGTTGGCGTGCGCCTGACCGTCCACTGCGGAGAACTTGCCGCCGACGTAGAGGCGCCTGCCGTCGGGAGAGGCGGCGATCGCCCGCCCCTCGGCACCGGTCCCCGTGAGCGAGTGAACGAAGTCCGTCTTGAGCACGCCCGTCGTGATGTCGAACGCCAGCAGGTTGGCGCGCGCCACGGTGCCCGCGCCGCCGAGCGCGACGCCCGCGGGACGAGCGTTGGCAAAGCGACCGGTGGCGTAGACGGTGTTCCCCACCGTGACCTGCGCCCAGACGATGCCGTCGATTTGTACCGTGGGCAGCGGGTCTACGGAGGGCGTGGCGGCGAGCGCGGCGGAGGCGAGGAGGGACGTGAGGAGGCTGTGCATGTGCTTGAGACAGGCGCGGCGGAGAGGCGCGCCATCTTTTTTCCGATCTTTGTTCGGGGACCAGGCTTGGGTCCCCTCCTCTTACAAGACCGGGCGAGGGTGAATCCGTTGCGGCGTTGGTTCCTGCAACGGGAGCGTCACCGAGCTGTCTCAAAGGTTGAGGCGCGCCGGTGCCCTGAAGAGCGCACCGGCGTCTCACCGCACCCCTGTTACTTGGTGGGCGACTGCTTGCAAACAACGGAAGGCTGCGCAGGAGCGGGGGTGGGGGTGGCCGCGGTCCCCGGCGCCGGCGTTCCGGCCGTGCCCGCGCCGCCGATGCCTGGCGCCGTGGTGTCCACCTCGATGTCCGCGATCCCGTACGCCTTGCCCTGGTTCGCGCTGGCCCCCGGATCAGTGGTGAACAGCACCTCGATCTGGTTCGTCGTCGGGTTCCGCGTGGCCGACTTGATGTTGACCTGCTTTGCCGTGGCGTCCGGCGCGGCGCAGAGGACGAGGAGCGGGTTCTTCAGCCCCCTGTCCACCCGGTCGCGCAGGGCATTGCGGATCAACGTTCCGTACGACGGATCCAGCACGCCATCGGCGGGGATCTGCGCGGTGGACGAACCGCCCATCAGCTGCTTCACCCGAAGCGACTTCGTCCCATCCGCCGCCGGATCCGCCGCGAACGCAGCGCCAGCGAGGGCCAGGGTTGCGATCAGCACGAGCTTCTTCAGCATGGTCTCTCCACCTGTGAAGTGGCCCACCATGAGCCGCGCCGAAGGTAAGGACGGTTCGCCCTACGCCAAGCCTGCCCGTCGGTTGGCGGACACTCTCGAGCGTGCCTCTGCGCCGACCTGCTCGATGAGCGCGACCGCTTTGCCGACCCCATCCTCCGCGCGGATCCGCGTCGCGAGCTCCTGGGCGCGCGGCTTCAGCTGAGCGTCGCCGAGCAGGGAGCGCAGGCGCTGAGAGAGAGAGCGCGCGGTGAGCTTCCGGTGTGAGAGCGGTTTGACGGCGACGCCCAGCTTCTCCGCCCGCTGTGCCCACGCGAGCTGGTCCCCGGCGTGCCAGACCACCACTTGCGGGATGCCAGCACGGAACGCAGCGGCCGTTGTACCGGCGCCGCCGTGATGCACGAGCGCCGCTGCGCGCGGGAGGAGCCAGCCATGGGGCACATACTCCGCCGGGAAGACGTTCAGAGACGCGCCGCCCGCGCGGCCCAGCTGCCCCCACCCGGCTTGCACCACCGCGCGGCAGCCCACCTCGGCCACTGCGTCTAGCACGGCGCGCGAGGCGGTGGCGGAGTCGATCGGCACCATCGAGCCGAAGCTCACCACCACCGGGGGCGGCCCCGCCTCGAGGAAGCTCACCAGCTCCGGTGGCGGGCTCCAACTCGGCTCTTCGAGGAACCAGTAGCCGGTGATCTGCAGGGTGGCCGGCCAGGAAGAATCTCGAGGCTGAATCTGCGGTGAGATGGCCACCAGCACGCCGCTCGCCCAGTCGTTGAGCGAGAGCAGAAGGTCCTTGCTCTCGGGGAGCCCCGCCGCCCGGAAGAGCTCGCCCAGGATGGCGTCGGTGTGCCGCCGGCACATCGCCCGCGCCAGGCGCCAGATGAGGGCGTTGCCCACGCGCCCGAGGGAGCCCCCACCGGGGTGGAAGTCCCGCGCGGGGATGAAGGCGGGGAAGAGATGGCTGAGCACCAGCGGCACGCCGGTCGCGCGCGCCGCGGCGATGGCTCCGAAGTCGACCGCGTGCGCCACCAAGACGTCGAGCTCGGCCGTCTTGGCCTTCATCACCGGCAGCCCCTTCACGTGACCCGGGATCAGGTCGCGGAAGATCTGCTCGAGCTGCTGAAAGGGCCGGGGCTCGGAGACCAGGCGCCGGCTGATCCGCTCCAGGTCCTGAGCGTCGAAGGCGGCCCCGCTGTCGGAGTACGGGACGCCCGCCTGCTCCACCTTCTGCTGCCAGACGCGCGCGGTGAGGAAGCGGACGTCGTGGCCTGCCGCGAGCAGCCCGCGCCCGAGCGCGAGGTAGGGCTGGATGTCTCCGGTGGAGCCGATGGCCGCGATGCCGATGCGCATGCGCGGGAGGCTAGCCCGCCGTTCACCCCGAGAGGCTGTGACTCTTTCTCGGAAGTCCCCCATACCGTTCACCCCGAGAGGCTGTGAACCTTTCGAGCGCGTAACTCCCCCCCCGGTTCACCCCGAGCGTAGTGCCGTAGGCACGTAGTCGGTGTGCCCAGCATGGGCACGGTCAGGAGGTGCAAGTCCTCTGGGAAGCAGGTCGTAGCGACCCAAGCAACTCGCAAGGTTTGTCGGCCGCGAGGCCGGGACTGAAAGAAGCG
>JBGATB010000078.1:0-36301 GCA_044229415.1 Myxococcaceae bacterium
CCACGCTCCAATGCGCTACGGGGGTATGACTGCCGGGGCCACGCCTCCCCCTCCCAAGGCAGGAACGAGCGAGTTTCATTCCTGATTGATCCGCCCCCCGTCAGGGGGCGGCGGCTCCGCTACGCTCGGGGTGAACGGGGAAGGTACGCCCTCGATGAGGTCAAAGCCTCTTCTTGCTCAGGCCGCTCGGGATGACCGGGGGGAGCTCCGCGCCGAGGCCCTCCTCCGCGCCGTGGCCACCAGCCAGCGCATGGTGCAGGGGCGGTTCTCGGAGACGACGAGCCACCGGTCCAGGCTGCTCATCCCGGTGAGCTGACGGTACGCGTTCGGGTCTCGCGGCCCCTCCACCACCTCGGTCAGCCGGTGCGTGGCGGCGAGCCGCCGGCGCAGCGTGGGGGTGATGGTGGGGTCCGCGAAGTCGTGGCACTCGATGATGAGATCCGCCGCGCGCAGGCCGGGCACGCGCGCGGGGTCGATCAGCGCCTTCTCGTAGCCTTCGCAGTCCATCACCACCAGCGTGGGCTCGCGGACGGAGAGCAGCAGGTTGAAGAAGGGCACGTCGCAGCCGAAGGCCACCTCCACGCGCCCGCTGACGCGGTTGTGCGCCACCAGCCGCTCGCACGCCTCACGTGCGGCGGGCTCCGGATCCACCGCGTAGACCTGCGCCCGCGGCAGCCGGCGCGCCAGCCCCACCGCGTAGTAGCCCTCGGCGCAGCCCACGTTGAGGATGTGCGTTGGACCACGCTCGAAGGCGGCCTCGAGGTGCGGCCAGAGCTCCTGCTCGTAGCAGCCGAGCAGCTTGGCGCCGAGATCGCCATCTCCCCAGCTGTACCCCTCCAGCAGCCTCGTCCCCTCGAACGGGCCGCGCTGGACCCGTCCGCGCAGCTTGCGGAAGAGGAACCCGAAGAGTTCCTCCCTGCGAGCGGCGGCGGCGGCGGTGAGGGCCTTGGCGGGCGGTTGCATCCGCGCCAGAGCGTAGGCCACGGCCCGCCGCGCGCGGGAGGGCGCGGATCTGCCGAAGCGTGCGTGCGAGTGGCCCTTGCGCGAGCGTCAGCCGCCGGTGCCGGCGGGCAGCTCGAGCAGCCGCCGCGCGCGCTTCTCCGAGGCTTCGTATGTCAGCCGCGGCTCACCCAGCAGCCGGGCCACCTCGTCCGCCTGGAGGCGCTGGCCGTCCGCGAAGAGCGTCTTCAAGAACGCGCCCACCTCCTTGTTGCCGTACCAGTCGCCGCGCTCACCGCCGAAGCGCGCGCGCATGGCCTCGGAGAGCAGGTTGGCGAGCGAGAACGCGCGCGCGTAGTCCGCCGAGTAGAAGGTGTCATCCGTGTCGGTGAGGAAGCGCAGCGCGTCCTCCTCCGCGAGCGGGAAGCCGTACGCCTCGGCGAAGAGGTCCTGGTAGACGCGCATGGGATCCGCGGTGGGCTTGTCGTAGCTCCCCTTCCAGAGCGCCGGATCTCCGCCGTGGAGCACGCTCTCGAAGATCAACTTCGCGGAGCCGTAGCGGCGCAGGTAGTAGAAGTCGTTGTAGACGCGCAGCCGGGAGAGCTCGCGCAGCTGCTCGTCGCTCATCACCGGGTACTGCGTCTTGTGCTGGGCGTTGTAGCGCTTGACGAACTCGCGGTGGCGCGCGAGCCAGATGGGGTCCGCCCAGACCTTGCCGAAGAGCTCGGCGAAGGCCTCGGTGAGCGTGTTGTTGCCCAGCTGCTGGAACTCCCAGACGTGGCTGGTGACGTTGGCGAAGTGGAGCGCGTGGCCGCCCTCGTGGAAGTAGGTGGCGGTCTCGTCGATCCCCGCGGTGGGCTTCACGGTGATCCGGATGTCGTCCGGAACGTGGAGGTTGAAGCAGGAGGCGCGCTGCTCCTTGAGCGGGTGGGGCGCGTCGTCCACGCGGATCTGCGTGCCGGCCACGGTGGTGAGGTCCAGGCCGATGCCCTCGAGCAGGAAGCGGAAGGAGGGCCCCATCAGCTCCTTGGGGAAGAACTTGTCGTAGCGGGGCGCGTTGCGCAGGCGCGGGATGTCCGCGCGGCGCAGCTTGTCCGCGGGGGTCTGCAGCTCGCGCTGCGCCACCTCTTCCAGGAGCGGCCGGAACAGGCCGTCCGTGGCGGCGAGGAACCTCCGCCCGTCCGCGATCAGCGTCTTGAGGTCCATCATCCGGACCTCTTCAGAGAACGCCACGTACGAGGCGTAGCCGAGCTCCTTGGCGAGCCTCTGCACCTGGGCCTCCTTGCGCTGGAGGATGGGGTTCAAGGTGTCCCGCCACACCGCCGCGCGCGCCTGCTCCATCTGCTGGCGCCGGCCGGCGTCCTTCTCCTCGCGGGCGAGCTTCTCCAGCTCCTTGTACGGGACCGGCGCCGGCGCCCAGGGGAGCGCCACCGTGGCCTTCAGCTCGGCGTTCTCCACCTCGTCGTCGAAGCGGGCGATCTTCAGGCCGATCGTCTCCACCGCGAGGTGGTTCTTGAGGAACTGCAGCGCGCGGATCTTCTCCGGCGAGTTGCGGCCGGCCTTCATCGTCCGGGTCACCAGCGCCACGGACTCCTTGGAGAAGAGCCGCTCGTGACCCTTGTAGGTCTCCGCGCGGATGCTGGTCTCGCCCACCGTGCGCGTGTACCAGTCGAGCGTGCTCTGGATCCGCAGCAGGGCCGCGGCCTCCTCACGGAGGCTGTCGACGGAGGGCTGGGGAGCGGCGGCCAGGACGGCGATCAGGGGCAAGAGCATGACGGAGGGCACCATAATCAAAGGCCCACCTCCTTTTCACAGCCCGTGAGCCTGGGGGGTTGCACCCCCATGCCCCCCCTCCTGTTTCTCGCGGCCGTCGTCATCGCGTCCGTGGGCGTGGTGCTCACCGTCCGCTCCGCCCGCGCCCGGGGCTCGATGCGCGTCCTCCGGGCCCGCTGCGAGCTGTGCGGCCACCACGGCCCGGTGGCGGAGCTCACGTTCCACCAGAACACCGGCATGTTGATCATGCGGCGCCACCAGGCGTACCGGGCCAACGCCTGCCGCGCCTGCCACACCGGGCTGTTCTTCCGGGCCTCCCTCCACACGCTCTTCCTCGGGTGGTGGGGCACCATCTCGTTCGTGCTCACGCCGCTCTTCCTGCTCAACAACCTCTGGATGCTGGGCGTGGCGCAGTCGCTCCCGGCCGCGCAGGTGCTGGCGCGGAAGGCGTTAGAGGATCAACGCGAGTACGCGCTCAACCTGCTGGCCACCAAGGACGAGGCCACCGTGGTGGAGGTGCTGGTGAAGGTGACCGGCGCGCCCAGCCAGGACGTCTGGCTCTTCGTGCGCGGTTTGCGACGCGCCGCGTAGAGGGCGGAGGCTTGGCGTCTCGAGGGGAAAGATCAGCTAGGTTGCGCGCCCTAATATGCGCTTCCTCCCTCGTATGGGATCCACCGGCTACCACCTGCTCCTGGGCACGGTGGCGCTGCTGATCCTCGGTCCTCTGGGCGGCGTCACCGCCGCGTACATGAACTTCGCCGTCGGCACCTTCGTGGGCGGGCAGGTGCTCGCGGGGATCCTCGGGTCCATCGTCACGCTGGGCTACGGGCCGGAAGGCAAGCACGGCGCGAACTACATGCAGACGATGGCGGCCTCGGTGGCCTCCATGGCGGCGATGGGCGTGCTGATCCAGGCGATGATCTGGCTCGGGATGCCGGAGCCGGCGGCCTGGAAGCTGGTCCTCTACTTCCTGTGCATCGGCATGTTCGGCGTGGGCGTGGGGATGCTCTACACGCCGATCCTGGTGGACCGGCTCAAGCTCACCTACCCGTCCGGGCTCGCGGTCGCCAACATCCTGCGCGCGCTGACGGATCCGAAGATCCTCCGCCGCAGCGTGGGGACGCTGGGCGGCGGCATCGGCGGGGGCATCGGCCTCTCGGTGCTGGTGGACAAGGTGGAGCTGGCGGCGAAGACCGGCTTCTCCTCGGCGCTGTTTGGCGGCGGGATGATCGTGGGGGCGCGGATCGGCGTGCCGGTGCTGGTGGTGGGCGGGATCGGCGTGCTGCTGCGCCCCTGGCTGATCGCCGAGAAGTACATCGGCGAGCATGACCCGTTCCGGAAGATCGGCTTCATCTTCGCGCTCGGCACCATCCTGGGCGCGGCGGTGGTGGATCTCACGCTGATCGCCCGGGACGCGTTCGCCCGCATCCGGGCCGCGCGCAAGGAGGGCAAGGCCGACGACGCCAAGGGCACCAAGGTGGGGCGGCTGTTGCTCTGGGTGGCCTTCTGGGCGGCGGCGCTGATGGCGGTGGCCACCAACATCCTCCAGGTGCCCTGGCCGTGGGTGGCGCTGGCGATCGCGCTGGCCTTCGTCTTCCAGATGGTGAACGGCATCTCCCAGGGGATCACGGACCAGAACCCCATCTCCTCCGCGTTCGTGGTGACGGTGCTGCTGATGGGCGTGCTGGGCCTGCGGGACCCGCTGGTCGGCCTCTTCGGCGGCTCCATCCTGCTCGTCTCCTGCACCGTGGGCGTGGACATGCAGCAAGACCGCTCCACGGGCTGGCGGCTGGGGAGCGACCGGGCGGTCCAGTTCCGCTACCAGGTGCTGGGGATCCTGAGCGGCGCGGTGGTGGCGGTGCTGATGACGCGCGTCTTCCTCGCCTCGTACCCGGTGCTGCGCGAGAACCTCTTCGCGCACCCCGAGCTGCGGGACGGCCCGGCGCGCGGCTGGCAGAGCGCGATGACCTACAAGTTCGTGGGCGTGCTCAACACCCTCTCCGAGGACAAGACCCGCACGCTGATGGTGATGTTCCTGGGGATCGTGCTCGGGCTCACCATCGAAGTGCTGCGCAAGGCCATCCTCAAGTCCAAGCGCTACGACGCCTGGAAGCGGCGCAGCAACGCCAACGGGATCATCGACTTCATCCTGGACGCGGTGATCATCGCCTCCCCGTACGCCAGCAGCTTCGGCGGGTTCGTGGACTTCGAGGCGTCCCTCTGGTGGGCGGCCGGCGGCGTCTTCTCCTCAGTGTTCAACTTCGCGCAGCTGCGCCGGGCGAACCAGGCGCGGCAGCTGCGGCGCTCCTCGGATGATCAACAGCCCGGCGAAGGCGAGGTGCTGCCGGACGACATGAGCACCACCAGCCTGGTAGGCGGCGGGATGATCGCCGGCGAAAGCCTCTTCGCGCTCGTCACCGGGTTGATCGGGCTCGTCGCCAGCGGCGCGCTGGGGAAGATCTTCAGCGGGTGAGCGGGTTGGCGGCAGGCGCCACGGCCCACTAGACTGTCACTGTGGGTTCCGCCTCAGACAGAACGCGCCGGCTGGCCATGCAGACAGGCGTGGCGCGTTCACCAGAGGAGGCTCTGGAGCAGGACCGCCAGTTCTGGCGCCAGCTTTCTGGAGAGCAGCGCGTCGCCGCGCTGTGGGAGCTGGTAGAAGCCTACCTCGCGATGGGAGGACTTCCCGGTGGCGCTACCACTCGACTTGATCGAACTGCTTCGGGAGTTCGACGAGGCTAAGGCGCGCTACCTCGTCATTGGCGGCCACGCCCTCGGCTTCCACGCCACGCCGCGCTTCACAAAGGATGTCGACTTCTGGATCGCCTCAGATCCGGAGGATCTCGCCCGGCTCGAGCAGGCGCTGCGCCGATTCGCGGCGCCTGAGGCCACCATCCGCGCAGTGAAGGAGCTGAGCGGGCTCGACGTTGCCTGGATGGGCAATCCGCCCCTGCGCTTCGACTTCATGAAGCAGGTCCCAGGCGGCAACTTCGAGAGCGCCTATGCGCGGCGTGAGGCGACGAGCTGGGAAGGTGTTCCCGTCTCCATCGTCTCGCTGGACGATCTGATCCAGCTCAAGCGGGCCAGCGGTCGCCCGCAAGACCTGCTCGACGCGGAGGCGCTGGAGGACACGCGCAGACGCAATCGCGCTCGCTGAGCCAGGGGGCCTACCGTGGGGTATGACCCTGCCCGGCCGATGCGCACCACCCACCGCCCGCTGACCGTCGTTGCAGTGATGTTGAGCCTCTTCATGGCCGCGTTGGAGGCGACCGTCGTCTCCACCGCCATGCCCACGGTGATCGGCGAGCTGGGGGGCATCCAGCTCTACGCCTGGGTCTTCTCCGCCTACCTGCTCGCGTCCACGGTGACGGTGCCCATCTACGGGAAGTGGGCGGATCTCTCCGGGCGCAAGCCGGTGATGCTCTTCGGCCTGGGCGTCTTCATCGTCGGCTCGGCGCTCTCGGGGATGGCGAGCTCGATGCCACAGCTGATCCTCTTCCGCGCGCTCCAGGGGCTAGGCGCCGGGGCGATGCAGCCCATCGCGCTCACCATCATCGGGGACATCTTCACGCTGGAAGAGCGCGGCCGGGTGCAGGGGCTCTTCGGGGCGGTCTGGGGCGTGGCGGGGATCATCGGCCCGTTCGTGGGCGGGGTGATCGTCCAGGTGCTCTCCTGGCACTGGGTCTTCTTCATCAACGTGCCGTTCGGCCTCGCCGCGGCGGCGGTGCTGACGTTCGCGCTCCACGAGAAGGTCGAGAAGCGGCGCCACTCCCTCGACTTCGGCGGCGCCGCGCTCCTCTCGGCCGGCGTCCTGGCGCTGCTGGCGAGCAGCCAGCGCCGCGAGCTCGCGATGATCGGCGTGCCGGCAGGGCTGGCCCTGCTCGGCCTCTTCGTCTGGGTGGAGGGCCGCGTGGCGGAGCCCCTCATCCCGCTCTCCCTGCTCAGGCGCCGGGAGATGGCGGTGACCAGCGTGCTGGGGGCGCTGATGTTCGCCGGGATGTACGCGTGCTTCTCCTACGTCCCGCTCTTCGTGCAGGGCGTGCAGGGCGCCAGCCCGTCACAGGCCGGGGCGGCGGTGGCGCCCATGGTGGTGAGCTGGCCGATCGCCAGCGCGCTCGGGGGCAGGCTGCTCTCCCGGCTCGGCTTCCGGCTCCTGGTCCGCGGAGGGCTGGCGCTGGCCGCGCTGGGCGCGGTGGGGCTCGCGGTCTCCCTCAAGACGGACTCGCCGCTGATCGTCCCCCAGGCGGCGATGACCGTCTTCGGCGCGGGGCTGGGCTTCGCGAACACGGCGCTGTTGATCGCCGTGCAGACCAGCGTCGGCTGGACGCTGCGCGGCGTGGCCACCGCCGCCACCCTCTTCTTCCGGAACGTGGGCGGCGCGCTCGCGGTGGGGATGATGGGGGCGCTGCTCGCCTCCGAGCTCACCCGCGGCGGGACGCTCTCCGCGGAGGCGGCGAGCGAGCTGCTCGCGCCCCACGGCAAGCTCGACCCGGCGGTGCGCACGCAGGTCCTGGCCGCGCTGACGCGCGGGCTGGGAATGAACTTCTGGATCCTCGCGGGCACGGCGGTGGCGGCGTTCGCGATCAGCTGGGCGTTCCCGTACATCCCCGCCACCTCGTCCGCAGCGACGGGGGCCGAGGTCGCCGAGCCACCCTGAGCCTTCAGCGCGAGAGCCGGGTGCGCAGAAAGTCCGAGACGCGGCGCATCCGCTCGAGCATCGCGGCGCTCTGGCGCAGCTGGAGCTGCTGCAGCGTGGTCTGCGGCTCCACCAGCTCAGGACCCAAGCCTGTGTCCACGCGCAGCGGGCCCAGGCGCGCGCAGAGCGCCAGCGCCAGGAGGTAGGCCGCGTCAGAGTCGTTGCCGCGGACGCGCAGCTCGGAGAGCGCCGTGAACGTCTCCGGCCCATCCACGCGCAGGCGCGCCTTCGCCTTGCAAGCCTTCAACTGTCCAGCGCGCTGCTTCACCGTGTAGCCCGCGCGCTCGAGCGGCGCAGCGAGCTCCCGCAGCCGCACCGGCGCACCGGAGGCCGACCGGGCCGCGGTGAAGCTGAAGGGCCGCAGCGGCACCTCGTCACGGCGCAGGCGCCACACCGCGAGGGGAGGGCCGAAGAGGAAGAGCACCACCAGCAGCCAATCCAGGCCCACCGGCGCGCCGAAGATGGCGGAGACGGGGAAGGCGAAGCCCCAGTACCCCAGCAGCGCCGCCCCCACGAGGGCGGCGATCGCCACCACGCCCAGGGGCTCGGAGAGGGCGTTGCCGGGCCGGCGATCTTCCGCGGCCATCACCACCGCGCCACCCCAGCACAGCAGGGACCACGCCAGGAGGGCCAACAACGGCACGATGGCCGCCTTCGCCCGCGGGATCAGCGCCGCGCCGAGCTGCGGCGTCACCTCCAGCCGCAGGTTCTCGTCGAAACGCTCGTTGGTGAAGGTGCCGCCGCCGGAGATGGCGCAGACGTAGCCGACGCGGATCTCCAGCGGCAGCGGCACGCCAGGCTGCGCGCTGGCAGGCACCTCCAGCTCGAGCGTGAGCGTCTCACTGCCGCGACCCCGTCCGCTGGTGATGAGGCTGCCCCACGTCACCCCGTTGCCCCGCGCGTTGCCCACGATCCGGCCGTCCGCGATCGCCACCACGTCGTAGATCCCCGCATGCGAGCCGCCGTGCGCGGAGACCTCCAAACGCATCTGAGAGCCGGGCGCCGGCCAGCGGTCCACCACGTGGATGTCCACGCCGTGCCCCGTCAGCCGCTCCGAGCGCGCATCCGCCGCGAGCGAGGGGCCCACCCAGATCAGCACCAGCCCGCCCAGGCACAGGGCGATGCCCAGCAGGGCCACCGCGACCACCGCAACGCGCTGTCCCGGAGAGTCAGACGGGGCCATGACTGAAAGGACACCCGTGGGCTGAGCGTTGTGCAGCCAACCTCAGGGGAGCGTGAGCCGGTCCACCACCACCACCTCGCGGGTGGGGAGCCGGACGTACTGCTGCGCGCCCTGGGCCCCGGTCTCCACGCTCACGCGGTAGGTCCCGGCGAGCAGGTGACTCTGGAAGGTGAAGGCGGTGGCGTCCTTGCAGCCGAAGGAGATGGTGCGGTCATCCACGCCGTTGGCGTTCTTGAAGTGGACGGTCCCGCAGCTGGAGTACGGCGTGTAGACGAGCGGCGCGGCGCCGTTGCTCTGGATCACACCGCCCACCGGGATGGCGGGAGGGCTCACCACGTTGAGCGCCAGCGGCGCGAGGCCGTTGGCCACGGTGAGCGCGGGCAGGACGTCTTTCGGCTGATCCGGGAGGCTGGCGTAGTTGAGGTCCCCGGAGACCTGCACCTTGTAGGTGCCCGCGTGGACCGAGCCGCTGAAGGTGAACCCGGCTGCGGCGCTGCAGTTGAAGGGGAACGAGGCGTGGTGGATGCCATCCGCGTTGACGAACCGCACGTAGCCACACGACGACGTGCTGACGTAGACCACCGGCGCCAGCCCGTTGTGCTGAACGGTGCCGGAGACGTTCACCTTCGGCGGCAGCCCCGGGAAGTTGAGCGTCACCGTGGAGGGGCCCGAGGCGAACGTCAGGGGATTGGGGTACGGGCGCTCTTCCGAGCCGAGGCCGGTGACCGCGTTGTTGGCGATGGTCAGCTGGTAGGTGCCGGGCTGGAGCTTGATCGGCCCGCCCACGGTAGAGGGCGGCGTGCAGGGGTAGTAGCCGGAGATGGTGTCGGTGCCCGGCTGCCGCCTCAGCCTGAAGTACCCGCAGTACTTGTTGAAGGCGGAGACGACGGGTGAGACGCCGTTGACCTGAAAGAGGAGCGTGGGCTCGGCCAGGGCGGGCGAGGTGACGTTGACGGTGAGGCTGGGGTTGCTGACGGTGAAGGAGGTGGCCGCCGAGACCAGCTTGTCAGGCGGCAGGCTGGAGCGGTCGTAGTAGCCCAGGACCCGCACGGCATAGGTGCCCGCGAGCAACCGCGCCTGGAACTTGAACGCGGAGGGGCCGCTGCAGGCGACGTACTCGTTGGCCGTCATCAGCGGGCCCTCGAAGCGGATCTGCGCGCACCAGGGCGCGCCGGCCTCGAGCACCAGCGGCGCCGCGCCGTTGTGGAGGAGGGAGCCGCCCACGTCGATCACCGCGGGCAGCGCCGAATCGAAGTTCCGGGTGGCCGAGGCGCTCAGCGCCCACGCGGGGTCGAGCGTGCGGGGGACCAGGTCCGTCACCCCCAGGCCGGTGCTCAGCTCCGTGGAGTAGGTGCCGGGCGGGACCCGGCCGGAGTACGTCACCTCGCCGCCGACCACGCAGCTCAGCGGCAGATCGCGGATGACCTCCCCCGCCTGGAGGAACCGCAACGAGCCGCACGCCACGCTGCTGACCTTGGGCGCGGCGCCGTTGCGGGTGAGCTTCCCGTTGATGGTGACCCACGCCGCCTGCGTGACCGACAGGCTCAGGTTGGTGTTGGCCGTGGTCAGCACCAGCGCCGGGTCGAGCACCGTGGGCTGGATGGGCAGGTTGCTGGCGTTCCGCTCCCCCTGCACGGTGACCTTGTACGTCCCCGCCACCACCCGGCCGGTGAAGGTGATGTTGGAGGTGCCGGCGCAGTTGAGCGGGAAGACGTACTTGTCGAGCCCGTTCGCGCCTTCCCACGTCAGCGTCCCGCACTGGGTTGCGCCGTTGAAGACCTCCGGAGGAGCCCCGTTGACGAGCAGGCCGCCGCCCACCGAGACGATGGGCGCGTGGAGGACGTTGAGCACCAGCTGCTCCGCGTCCCCTCCGCTGCAGGCCCCGCCGGCGGCGCAGGTGAAGGTCTGGGGGCAGGCGGTGCCGCAGGCGCTGCCGCACACGTTCGCCACCCCTCCCCCGCCGCAGCTCTGGCCCGCCGCCTGGCAGGTGCCGCAGTCGAGCATCCCGCCACAGCCGTCGCTGATCGCGCCGCAGCCCTTCCCCGCCGCCGCGCAGGTGGTGGGCGTGCAGCTGCCCCCGCCACAGACGTTCGCCACGCCGCCTCCGCCGCAGCGCTCGGGGGCCTGGCAGGTGCCACAGGACAAAAGCGCGCCGCACCCGTCCGAGAGCGAGCCGCAGTTCTTGCTCTGCGCCGCGCAGGTCGTGGGCGTGCAGCTGCCAGCGCCGCAGACGTTGGCCTTGCCGCCGCCGCCGCAGGAGTCCCCTGCGCCGCAGCTGCCGCAGCTGAGCATCCCGCCACACCCGTCCGAGGCCGTGCCGCAGTTGGCCCCGAGCGAGCTGCAGGTGGCCCTCACGCAGCCGGACGGCGCCCCGCAAAGGCCGGACTGGCAGGACTGCTCCACCGCGCAGACCGAGCAGGCAGCGCCCTCCTTGCCGCAGGCCAGGTCCGCGCCGCCCAGCTGGCACTTGCCGTCCGCTCCGCAGCAGCCGGCGCAGCTCTCCGGGCCACAGGGTGAGCCGGCACGACAGGCCGTGAGCGTGAGCAGCAACAGGGCGAGGGCGAGGGACGCGCGCATGGGCCCCTGACACGCGCCCTCCCGCAAGTGTGAACCCCTTCCTGGAGCGAATTCTTGCGCGGGCTGGGAAGCTACGCGACAACCGCGGCCACCCATGCCTCGCGCCTTCGACGTCACGCCGAGCACGCCGAGCGCGGAGGTGTCGCAGCGCGGCACCGGCGAGCTGGCCTTCACCGTCTCCAACGCGCTCGGGCGGGCGGTCCGCGCCAAGCTGACGCCCGTCCCCAAGGGCGCCACCCACGCCGCGTGGCTCACCGTGGACGGCGGCGCCGAGCGCGAGCTGCCGGCGGACGGGACCGCGCAGGTGGTGGTGCGGCTGCTCGTCCCCGCCGGCACCCGGCCGGACCGCTACGAGCTGGCGCTGCTCGCGTCCTCGGTGAACAACCCGGACGAGGAGTTCGCCGAGAGCCCGGTGGTCTCCTTCGTCGTCCCCGCGCTGCCGCCGCCTCCCCCGCCCTTCCGCTGGTGGCCCATCGCCCTGGCCGCGGCCGCCGTGCTGCTCCTCGGGGCAGGCTACGGCGTCTACCGGTTCGCCAACCGCGGCTGCAGCGCGGACAGCTGCGAGGACGGCTGCTGCGCCCAGGGCGCCTGCGTCTCCCCCACCACCGCCGCCCAGTGCGGGAAGGGCGGCGCCGCCTGCGTGGCGTGCGAGGCCACGCTCGCGGATCGCTGCGCGGATGGCAGCTGTCGCTGTGGAGGCGGGCCCGCGTGCGGCGCCGGTCAGAAGTGCGAGAGCGGCAAGTGCGTCTGCGACCCCGCCACCTGCGCGGGCTGCTGCGAGGGCGGCGCCTGCAAGCTGAACGCGTTCCCGCAGTGCGGCGTGAACGGCGAGGCGTGCAAGGCGTGCGACGCGACGAGGACCGACCGCTGCCTCAACGGCGGCTGCGGCTGTGGCCCGCTCGGAGGCGAATGCGCCGCGGGCCAGCGGTGCAACGGCGGCCAGTGCGTTTGTGAAGGGCTCACCTGCCCCGACGGCTGCTGCGCGGACGGCCGCTGCGTGCCCTCCACCTTCGCCCAGTGCGGCGCGCGCGGCGTGGTGTGCGTGGCCTGCAACCCCGCGCTGGCCAACGGCTGCGTGAGCGGGGACTGCCGCTGCGGCGCGGGGCCTGCCTGCGGCCCCAACCAGCGCTGCCAGGGCGGCGCGTGCCTTCCGCTCTGTCAGCTGCGCACCGTGGAGCTCCGGCCCCCGCCCTATGACTTCCGCCCCGCGCACCGCCGGGGTGACCGCGAGTACAACGGGCACGGCCCCAAGGTCACCTTCAGCCTCTCGCTCGGCCACAACGGCACCACCGTCTCGTTCACGGTGCGCATGCGCGCCGAGGAGACGGTGAGCGATTGGACCACCGTGGACGAAACGCGCACCGAGGCGCTCTACAACGCCGAGTCCGGATGGCAGGTGAGCCGGATCCTCAGCGCCCCGTCGGTGAGCCACGGCTACACGGACACCAACCACTCGGTGGACGTCTTCTCGCCGGGCGGCCCGGTGCAGCGGCTGGAGTACGTGGGCGACACGGACGGCGACGAGGCGGGGAGCAGGACCGGGGTGCGCGTCTTCTACAACCCGGTGCGGCTGGAGCTGCGGCAGATCTCCAACTGCGCGCAGCCCTAGAGCTGCTGCTCCTCCATCCAGCGGCGCCACTGGTGGAGCTCCGCCTCTTGGCGGTCCGTGAGGCGGCGCATCCACCAGGGCACGGTGAAGGTGGCGACGAAGACGGCGAAGAGGATCAGCCGTGCCACCAGCTTCACCTGCCAATCGTCGCCAAAGAGGTCCCTGAAGTGGACCCCCACGAAGAGGAGGGCTGCGGCATACACCCAACGAAACAGCTGCGCCGCGCGGCGCTCGAAACGGACGCGCGCCTCCAGAAAGGCCACGGCCTCGCGAGGGCCGGCGCTGCGCGCCAGGCGCGCACCCCGCTGGAGCCAGAGGACGCCGGCCGTGAGGCCGACACCCCACACCACCAGGACTGCGCAGGCAACCGGGTCCAGGCCACCGGTGTACGTGGCCCAGAGATCGGCGAGCGAGCCGCCGGCCATGATCGCGATCAGGAGCGCGTTCCCCCACCGGTGCCGCGCGGCCTGCCGCGCCGCGTGCGCGCGGACGTCCGGCAGCGGCCCGCCGCCGCTGCCCCAGCGCTTCATCCAGCCATCCCACTCGGTGTCACTCATGCTGCCTCCTGCGAAAGCGATCTGCGGAGCGCCTCGCGCGCGCGCCCCAGCCGCACGGCGACGTTCTCGGGGGTGATCCCCACGATCTCGGCGATCTCCGCGTGCGGCAGCCCCTCGAGCGCGAGCGTCAGCACCTGCCGCTGCCCGAGCGGCAGGCCACGCAGGTGGCGCAGGAAGCGCTCCTGCCGCTGCCGTGCGGCCACGTGCTCGTCGGGCGCAGGCTGCGAGTCGGGGACGTCTGGGAGCTCAGCCGGTAGGGGCGCCTTGGCGCGCCTCCAGGCGTGCGTCAGCCCGCGGTTGTGGGCGATCCGCAGCACGAACGTCTTCACCGCGCTCTCGCCGCGGAAGCGCGCCAGCGCCTGCCACACGGCGAGCAGCACGTCCTGCGCGAGATCGTCCCGCTCCGCGCCCGGCGGGGCGTAGCTGGCGATCACCCGCCACAGGGACGGACCGTGCTCGCGGAGGATGTCGTCGAAGGCGCTGCCCACGAAGCTCAAAGTCTCGCGTGGGCCCGCGTCCTAACACCGGAGCCTTCTGACCGAAGGGCGCGAAAGGGAGCTCGCGGCCCTACATGTCGCTGCGGACGACTACGCCTGCTGCTGGCCGAGCTTGGCGCGCAGCGTCTGCGATTCGGAGTCGATCGCGCCCTTCACCTTGCCGAAGAGCTCCAGCAGCGCGGCCTCTAGGGCCGTGGCATCGGTCTCAGCGAAATTGACGGTGTCGCAGTCCACCACCCCGCGTGCGGTGTTGGTGCTTCGGCTGTCGAAGCCGACGCTGCTTCCTCGACTGGATGCCACCACCTTCGGCGCATCGTCCTGCAGCGTGAGCGCGATGGAGTTGGCGCGGCCGCCTTCGAGCACCAGGCCGTCCACCGCGACGGTCGTCTTGCCAGAGAGCTTGGTTCCGGAGGAGTCCAGCTGACGGAGGATCGCCATCACCTCTGGAGAGCTGAGCGTCTCCAGCGACCGCGAGAGATCTCCGGTGATCCCCTGGTTCCGGGAGACGAGATCGCTGGCGAGGGCGCCTCGAACCGCGGCCGCCTCCCGAACGGTGTTTGCAAAGCTGCTCAGTGCGACGGTCACTTGCCACCTCCAAAAAAGCCAACGTCCTCGTGCTGCTTCGCCACGCGCCGCGCGCGGTCCTCGCGCCGGAGCGCAGTCAGCTCAAGGCACGCCTGCAAGATCGACTTGGCCTGCTCCTGCAAAGGAGCGGGAGCGGACGGGGCTGACTTCTTCATGGGCGTTCCCTCAACGGTGGCTGAGGGGATTCTCGAGGGCGGAAGCCTTGGGGTTTCACCCGCAATCGCCAGCATTCTTTACAAAAGCCAGAGCCCCTACTCCACGCGCAGCCTGGCGCGCAGCTCCTCCGACTCGGTCTCGATTGCGCGCTTCAGCTTGCCGAAGAGCTCGAACAGCGCGGCCTCCAGCGTCTTTGGGTTGGTCTCGGCGAAGTTGACGGTGTCGCAGTCCACCACGCCGCGCTTGGTCTTGGTGACGCCCTCGTAGAAGGGGTTGCTGCTGGCCTGCCGAAGGCTGGCCACGATCTTCGGCGCGTCGTCCTTGAGGACCAGGGAGAGGGAGTTCGCTCGGCCTCCCTGGAGCACCAGACCCGCCACATCCACGCGCGTCCGTCTGGAGAGCTTGGTCGAGGCGTCCAGCGAGCGAAGCACCGCCAACACCTCTGGAGCGCTGAGCGCCTCCAGCGACCGGTGGAGGTCACCGGTGATCACCTGGTTCCGGGCGATGAGATTGCTGGCGAGGGCGCCCCGGTCCAGCGCCGCTTCCCGGACGGTCTGGGCGAAGCTGACCAGGGCCGTCACCGGCCACCCCCGAAGGAGCCGGCGTCCTCGTACTGCATCGCCATGCGCCGCTCGCGGACCTTCCGCCGCATGGCGGTGAGCTCGAGACACGCCTTCAGGATGGACTGGGCCTGCTCCTGCAGCCGGCCAGGAACTGACTTGGGTGACTGCTTCACGGGGCTCCCTCAAGCGATGGTTCGAGGGGATTCTCCGCGCGGCGGGGAGCCCGTTTCGCGCGCGGGTTGTAACCGGGCGGTGCCCGACCGTGTCAGCGCCTCCGTCAGCGCCGGTGTCAGCGACCGTCTGCGCGGGCCGAGCCGGGCACCCGGATCAGGCTCGCGTAGCGCGCGGCGTCCCTGCAGGGCTGCCGCTCGACGGAAGCGCAGGTGGGGAGGACCACGCCAAACGGGATGCCCTGGCTCAGCGTGAAGTCGCTGCCGGGCACGGAGACGAGCAGATCTCCCTCGCAGCGCACCTTGCCGCTCTCACGCTCGAGCACCTTCACCGCCATCGCGGCGACGACGGCGCCGCTGGACGGCTCGATCGAGACCACGCGCGCGGCGAACACCCAGCGGGTGTCATCCAGCCGCGGGAGCATCCCGTAGCGCTGGGAGACCCTCGGCCAGTCGAAGGGGAGCTGCTCGATCAGCTTCCCGTACGCCTCGCCGAAGGAGCCCGTGGGCCGCCAACGCGAGAGCAGCCCGTCGCTCTCCAGCCCCACCTCGCCGCCGTCGTAGTACGGGGGCCGCACGTGCGTGTAGCGGGGGAAGCCGTAGTAGTCCTTCGTCAGCATCGCCTCGCCGTTGGGCGGCAGCTTGCCCACGTAGGCGACCATCTCCTCGGGCTTCATGCTGGAGAGCACGTCGCCGCAGCTGGCCTGGAGCGCGCGGCCAGTGGGCTTCGCCGCCTCCGCGGCCGGGCCGGCGGTGGCCACCAGCTGATCGTACGCGGCCAGCGCGCTGCGGGTGTGGGCCGCGAGCGAGAGCGCGAAGGGCACCATCAGCAGGAAGTACGTGGCCGCCAGGGCCACCGGGGTGATCAGCAAGATCTTCTTGGTGCGCGGCGACATCGGCTTGGAGACCGGGACCGGGACCACCTCCACCGGCGCGCCCACCGCCGCACACCAGCCTTCGATCGCGGCGACCAACTGCGCAGAGACGCCCTGCAGCACCACCGTCCCGCGGGTGGTGACCAGCTCGGCCATGAACGCGTTTGGGCGGCGCAGGGTCGTCAGCTCGCCGGCGCGCACGGAGCGGGAGCTCGGGTGGAGCTGAGCGCGCTCCGCGGGAGAGAGGTGGGCTTGATCCTGGGTGGCCTGCGCCATCCGGGTCTGGCGCCGCTTCTCCTTCACCGCGTCCACGCCGGTGCCGACCGCCGCCCCTACCAGCGCGCCGAGCAGGCCGAACTGCCGCGCCGCCGCCGCACCGCCCGCCGCGAGCGCCCGCGAGCCGGCGCCTTCTTCATCCAGGCAGATGAGGTAGAGGGCGTCCGGCTCCAGCACCAGCTCGCCGTGACAGGTCTTTCCTTCGTGGTTCCAGACGGCGGGCAGGGCATGGGGCATCCCCCTCGGACCCCAGCGGCGCGCGCGGCGTGCAAAAAATCGTCAAGCCTGTCACCCAGGGACTGCGGGATTGCCCAGGGGCGTCAGCGACAGCTCGGTGACAAGGGCGTCTCCGCTTCCTCGGAGCGTGGGCGAAACACCGGGCGGGCGCGCGCCGACCACTAGGCATGGCACAACTCATTCACGGCGCCGCGCGCGCTGGCTCCAGGGGCGTTGAGGCGCAGGCGTCGAGGCTCCTCCGGGAGCTCCGGGCGGCGGAGCTCTCCAAGCTGAGCCTCCCCGAGCTGGACGACCTCAAGCTTCAACTGAAGGAGGTGCTCCCCGAAGGCGCTGCCGGTGGAGCCGGCCTCTCGCCCGAGCTCAGGGCGCTGCGCACGGCCTCGGACGACGTGGACCGGGCGATGGCCAGCCCAGAGGTCGGCACCTTCGCGAACACGCTGGAGGAGGGGCGCGGGCGGATCAACTACACCGCGGGGGTGGTGCGCGGTGTGGACCTGCGCGTCCCCCTGTTCCAGGCGGTGCACGGTCCAACGCCGCTGCTCTCCGCGCCCAAGCCCCTGAGCTCCCCCGAGCTGATCGGGCTCTGGAAGAGCCACCGGGAGCCCCACTTCCAGTCCCTGCGGATTGCCCGGAGGCCGGACGGGAGCCGGGGCACGGACATCCTCGCCAACCTCAAGGACGGGAAGCTCTACCTCGTCACCTTCGGCTCGGACCCGCGCCGCCCCACCATCAGCGCCTTCGTCCAGGGGCCCAAGGCCGCCGAGCTCCAGCGGCTCCAGGACGAGGTCCTGCGCACGTGGAGGACCATCCCCAATCCGCCCGGCTTCTCCTGAAGGCGCGGCGGCCCTTCAGCCGCCTTGCGCGAACCGGCGCTCCATCTCCGCGCGGATGTAGCGCTCGATCTCCTCGGCGGTGGAGAACTGCATCGCCGCCTCCAGCAGGGACTGGGCGTCCGCGCGGCTCACCTTGCGGATGATCTGCTTCACCGTGGGGATCTGCCCGGCGGTCATGGACAGCTCGTCCATGCCCAGCGCCACCAGCACCATGGTGTAGACCGGATCTCCGGCCATCTCGCCGCACATGGACACGGGGATGCCGCCGGCCTGCCCCGCCTGGACGATCGTCTGGATCGCCCGGAGCAGCCCCAGGTGCAGCGGCTTGTAGAGGTAGGCGACCTCGCGGTTCTGCCGGTCGATCGCCAGCGAGTACTGGATGAGATCGTTGGTGCCGATGGAGAAGAAGTCCGCCTCCTGGACCAGCCGGTCGGCGATCCACGCCGCGGAGGGCGTCTCCACCATGATCCCCACCGGGAAGCGGCGCCCCATGGGCACACCGGCGCGCCCCAGCTCGCTGCGGCAGTGCTCCAGCTCGCTGCGCGCTTCGCGCAGCTCGGAGAGGCCGGAGATGAGCGGGAACATCACCCGGAGGTTTCCGTGGACCGAGGCGCGCAACAGCGCGCGCAGCTGGATCCGGAAGAGGTCTCGGTTGTGGAGGCAGTAGCGGATGGCGCGCAGCCCCATCGCCGGGTTGGGCTCGCGCTCGTGGCGCCGGGTGCCGGGGACCTTGTCCCCGCCCAGGTCCAGGGTCCGGATGGTGACCGGCTTGCCCGCCATCGCCTCCAGCACCTGGCGGTAGCAGCGGTAGTGCTCCTCCTCGGTGGGGGCGCTCTGCCGGTCCAGGAAGAGGAACTCGGTGCGGTAGAGGCCGATCCCTTCGGCGCCGTGCGCGAGCAGTGAAGGGATCTCCTCCACGAACTCCATGTTCCCCATCAGGCGGATCCGCGCCCCGTCCGTGGAGACGGCCGGCAGCTCGCGAGTCCGCAGCGCCATCTGCTCGGACTCGAGGTGGCGCCGCATGGTCTCCCGGAAGAGCGCCAGCTGCTCCTCGTTCGGGTTGACCAAGATCAGGCCGCGGGTGCCATCCAGGGCGATCAGGTCCCCGGGGGAGATCTGCTCGGAGGCGCGCCCCGCGCCCACCACCGCCGGCGTCTCCCGCGCGCGGGCGACGATGGCCGTGTGGCTGGTCTGCCCGCCCAGGTCGGTGACGAAGCCCGCCACCCGCCCGCTCTTCACCATCATCGCCGCGTCCGCGGGCGAGAGGTCGTGCGCCACGATCACCGCGTCCGCCGGGACCTCCACCTCCACATCCACCGCCTGCCCCAGCAGGTTGCGCACCACGCGGTCCGCCACGAAGTCCACGTCCGCGCGGCGCTCCCGGAAGTACTCGTCCGGGATGTTGTCGAACATGTGCTTGATCTTCCGCACCACCCGGCGCACCGCCCACTCGGCGTTGATCCGGTCCCGGGCGATCAGCTTCTTCACCTCGTCCACGAACATCGGGTCGTGGAGCATCAGCCGGTGCGCTTCCAGGATCAGCGCGTGATCGTGCCCTTCGCCCTGCGCCACCCGCTCCTTGATCTCCGCCAGCTGATGGTCGGACAGCTCGATCGCCGTCTTGATCCGCATCAGCTCGGTCTCGACCTCCTCCTCCCCCAGCCGCAGCTTCGGGGTGCGGACGCGCTTGCGGTCGATCACGAAGGCGTGGCCCACCGCCACGCCCGGGCTGGCGCCGATTCCCTTCAGAGAGAGCGTGGGGGTGGCCTGCGTGCTCATGCTTAAAGCCCTACTGGGCCTCCCCGAACCGGTTGTTGATCAGCGCCTCCAGCTCCTTGATGCAGGCGCCGGCGTCCTCGCCGGTCACCTTGATCTTCACCTTCATCCCCTGCGCCGCCGCCAGCATCAGCACGCCCATGATGGACTTGCCGTTGACGCTCTGTCCCTCGCACTCCAGGGCCACGTCGCTCTTGTAGCGGTTGGCCAGCTTCACCAGCTGCGCCGCCGCGCGGGCGTGCAGCCCCAGCGCGTTGATGATCTCGAACTCCTGCTCGACCGTGTTCGCCATTGGCCTCGCCCTTACAAGAACACGCCTGCCGTGACCGCCAACCCCGCCGCCAGGTACAGCACCGCGTACTTCGGCACCCGCTTGCTCACGAGCCAGTAGGCCACCCCACCCAGCAAGAGGCATCCCCCCGCCAGGTACGGCGCCAGCCGGCCGCCCTCGTGCGAACCGAAGGCGATGGCCAGCCACGCGGCGATGCCCCCCGCGTTCGCCGCCGCCACCTCCCGCAGCCGCGCTCCGCGCACCGGGAGGTTGGCCTTGGCCAACCCCTCCACCAGCCGGTCCCCGTTGGTCAGCCCCAGCTTGTAGAGCCGCGCCCGCAGCGTGAGGTGGACCAGGTTGTAGAGCACCACGAAGAGCAGCGCGGACCACGCCCCCAGCACCGGCACCAGCGCCGCGCAGAGCGCCCCCACCGCCGGCTTGAGCGAGAGCCAGAAGAAGCCGTCCCCCAGCGCCGCCAGCGGCCCCATCAGCGCCGCCTTGAAGGTCCCCACCCGCTCCGGCCGGTCCTCGCCCCGGGCGATCCGCTGCTCGTGGTAGAGCACCCCGCCCACGATCGCCGCCGCCACGTACGGGTGGGTGTTGAAGAACGTGAGGTGCCGGTTCACCGCCGCCTGCTGCGCGGCCGGCTCCGGGTAGAGCTCCTTCAGCGCCGGGTAGAGCGAGTACGCCAGCCCCAGGTTCTGCATCCCCTGCGGGTTCCAGGACGCCTGCAGGAAGAGCGAGCGCCAGAAGACGCGCCAGAGCACGCGCTTGGGCAGCCCCGGCAGGGCCAGGGCGGAGCGTGGCAGCGGCGTGCTCTGCGCCACCGGGCTCACGTGGCCCTCCGCGCCAGCGTCATCACCGCCGCCCCGCCGGTCACCACCGCCGCCGCCGCGCCCGCCCACACCAGCCCCTTCTTCGCGTGCGAGCCGCGCACGGCGATGGCGGCCGCCACCGAGGCCATGCCCGGGTAGGCCCAGGCCAGCCCGCGCAGGAGCGGCAGGGGGATCCGCTCGTAGAGCGGCGCCGCCAGGTGGCCCACCGCCACGCACGCCGCGTTGGCCAGCCCGAAGGCCACGAAGTGCGGCCACATCCCCCAGAGGTTCTGCCGCACCGCCCGCCGCAGCTGCCCGGACTGGGCGCTCCGGGTCGCGATGGTGGCCATGCGCGCCGAGTAGCGCTCCAGCCCCCGGTCCACCCACCGGCCCGCCCGGCCCAGCCAGACGAAGGCGAGGATCGCCAGCGACCAGAGCGCGGGGGTGGAGGGGCCGCCCGCCGCGGCGGACATCGCGGCGGCCGCCGCGGCGGTGCCGGTGGCGGCCAGCGTGTCATTGTCCGGAAGCGAGGCCCCCAGGTTCGCCGAGCCCAGGTGGAAGAGCTCCAGCAGCATCCCGGTGTAGAGCCCGGCCACCGTGTCTCCGAGCAACAGCCCCATCACCGTGCCCGCCACCAGCGGCCGGGCCAGCATGGCCTGCAGGAACGCGCGCCGCTCCAGCGAGACCAGCCCGCCCCAGAGCGCCGCCAGTGTGAGCTGGGCCCAGAGGGGCATCCCGTTCACTTCCCCTTCTCGAAGCGGCTGACCAGCTCCTCCAGCTCCAGCGGCGTCTCGCTCGGCACCGGGCGCGCCTCCACCACCACGCCCTCCCCCGCCAACCCCTGCACCTCGTGCAGCTCCTGCTCGCTCAGGAAGACGGAGGAGGAGATGCGGGTGCGCCCCTGGCTGAAGTGGACGTTGCCCAGGTTGAGCCGGGTCAGGCGCAGCCCCTTGGCGCGGGCCTTCACCACGTCCTCCACGTCCCGGAAGAGGAAGAGCGTCTTCACCTCGTCCGAGACCAGGGACTCGTAGGGGACCTCGTCCCGCGACTGGATCACCACGTCGATGCCGGAGGGGACCGCCAGCCCCATCGCCGCGCGGACCAGCGGGCTGGAGGCGGCCTCGTCGTCCGCGACCACCACGCGCTTGACCTTGAGATGCGGCAGCCAGGCCTCAACGACCTGACCGTGGATGAGGCGGTTGTCGACTCGGACGAAGGTGATCACGGGCGTGTTGGCAAGAGAGAGCAAACCTGCCGGCAGTGTATGCCTGGCGGGGGCCTCTTACACGAAACCGGCCCGTGCCTCGACCGCGCCCTAAGGTGAAAGGGTTGCTCAGTGACCCCGCGCAGCGGCGTGGTCGCGCAGCAGGGCGGAGGCGCAGGTGATGTTCTTCTGCCCGTACTGGGTGAGGGCGGTGGCCAGCTCCTCCAGCGGCAAGGACTCCGCCCGCAGGGAGTTGGCCTTGAGCAGCATGGGCAGGTTCACGCCGGTGAGGACCTCCAGCCGGTGCTGGCGGGAGAGCGTGAGGGACTGGTTGCAGGGGGTGCCGCCGAAGAGATCCGCGAAGACGATGACGCCGTCTCCGGAGTCCACGGAGGCGATCGCCCGGCTCATCTTCGACCGGATGTCCTCCGGCGAGACGCCCGGCTCGATGCTACAGGTGGCGACGCTGGCGAGCTTGCCGACGATGGACTCGGCCGTCGTGACCAGCTCGTCCGCGAGGTGACCGTGCGCTGCAACCACGAGCCCGACCATGGCTTTCCGCTCCTGCCCCCCGCTGCTCTCCGCTAGGTACCGCCGCCGCAACAGCCGCGCAAGAAGTTCGTTGGCTGACACTCCTCGACACGCGCCCCGGATGGAGTTGTCCTCCGGAGGCTCCCAAAAGTTCCCGGGTCAAAGGTAACCCTCGCACGGCCGCGGGGCTAACCGGCGGAGGTCACTCCTTCTCCACGTCCCGATCCCACAGCTGAACGCGCGCCAGCGTGGTCCGCAACCGGTCCGCGAGCTCGTGGGCGATGGCGACGGAGCGGTGCTTGCCCCCCGTACAGCCGAGCGCGACGGTGAGGTACGCCTTTCCCTCCTTCTGGTACCGGGGGAAGAGAAAGCCGCACAGGTCGACGATCTTCTCCAGGAACACCTGGGACTCCGGGCGATCCAGGACGTACTTGGCCACTTTCTCTTCGCGCCCGGTCAGGCCTTTGAGCTCGGGGACGAAGTAGGGGTTGGGGAGGAAGCGGACGTCGAAGACCAGGTCCGCCTGGGGCGGGACGCCGTAGCGGTAGCCGAAGGAGACCACCGAAATGGAGGGGTGGTTGGAGGGCTCGGGCGAGAAGCGGGCCTGCACCAGCCGCTTGAGATCGTGGACGTTGAGGACCGAGGTGTCGATCACCTGGTCCGCGATCTCCCGGAGATCCTTGAGCGCGGTGCGCTCGAGCCGGATGCCCTCCGCCACGCTCCCGTCCGGGGCCAGGGGGTGGCGGCGGCGGGTCTCGGAGAAGCGGCGGATCAGCGAGTCGTCGGAGGAGTCCAGGAAGAGGACCTCCACCTGGTTCCCGGCGCGGCGTGCCTCGTCGAAGACGCGGGGCGCCTCCTTGAGGAAGACGCCTTCCCGGGCGTCGATCACCAGGGCGAGCCGGCTGATGTGGCCGCCGAGCGCCGCCAGCTCGGTGAGCTTGGGGAGCAGCAGGACCGGCAGGTTGTCGATGCAGAAGAACCCGGCGTCCTCGAGCGCGCGGATCGCGGTGGACTTGCCGGAGCCGGACAGCCCGGTGATCACCACGATCTGGCGGGCGCCGTCTGCGGAGCTGGAGCTGCCGGAGGCGCTGGACATGGGCCCCCTCTACTCCACTTCCTCGCCGAGCGAGCGGCGCATCGTCCCCTCCGCGATCGCGCGGTTGAGCCGGTCCGCGAAGTCGCGGGCGGAGTGGTGCCCCTGGAGCTTGAGCAGGTGGTTGCGCGCGGCCACTTCGATGATGGTGGTCATGTTGCGGCCGGGGCGCACGGGGACCACCGAGAGCGGGATCTCCACGCCGACCATCTCGAACTTGGCCTCCTCCACGCCCAGCCGGTCGTACTCGGCGGTGGGGTCCCACTCCACCAGCTCGATCACCAGCTCGATCTTCTTGCGCTCGCGGACCGCGGCCACGCCGAACAGGTCCTTGATGTTGATGATCCCCAGCCCGCGGATCTCCATGTGGTGCTTGATGATGGGGTTGCCGGCTCCGTAGACCGTGTCCGACTTGCGGCGGGTCACGTCCACGATGTCGTCCGCGACCAGGCGGTGGCCGCGCATCACCAGGTCCAGGGCGATCTCGCTCTTGCCGATCCCGCTCTTGCCCAGCAGCAAAATGCCCACGCCGAACACGTCCATCAGCACGCCGTGCAGGCTGCTGGACGCGGCGAGCGCCTCTTCCAGGAAGGCCTGTACCTGCTGGATGAAGGTGGAGGAGAGCAGCGGGGTCTTCATCAGCGCCAGCTTGTGCTCCCGGCAGGCCTCCACCAGCACCGGGGGCAGCTCCAGATTCTTCGTCACCACCACGCAGGCGAGCTCGGCGCGGAAGAGGGAGTTGAGGATCTCCTTCTGGCGCGGCTCGGGCAGCGTCTTGAGATACGAGACCTCGGTGTTGCCGAAGACCTGCACCCGCTCGGCGTGGAGGTGCTCGGTGAAGCCCGTCAGCGCCAGGCCTGGCTTCTGGATCCGCGAGGAGCTGATCTTCCGATCCAGCCCCTCCTTGCCGGTGACCAGCTCCAGCCGCAGCGCGTAGGCCGAGTCCTCCAGCAGGTGCGAGATCTTGATTGAGGTCATCGCCGGGGAGTGGATATCACGTCGGCCGCCAAAGTGACTTAAACGCCCTTGGGGAGTGAACGCCTGGCGACCGACAGCGCAGTCCCCGAGCGGAGGGTCGTCCTCGGGATCCTCGGCTTCTGCGCCCTCGCCGGCGGCCTGCTGCGGGCGTATCTCGCGATCGCCGATGACGGCCTCTACTGGCCAGATGAGATCTACCAGTCGCTGGAGCCGGCCCACCGCTGGGTCTTCGGCTACGGGATGGTGGCCTGGGAGTTCGTGGACGGCGCCCGGAACTGGACCTTCCCCGGGTTGGTGGGGATCGCCCTGCGCACCGTGGCCAGCTTCGGCGCCACCTCGCCCCAGGCCTACCTCACCGCGCTGAAGCTGCTCTTCGCGGGCGTGGGCGTGGCCACCGGCTGGGGCGCGTTCCGGCTCGCCCGCTCGCTCGGCGCGCCGCCCATCCCCGCCACGCTCGCCGCGGCGGTGGTGCTGCTGGGGAGCGTCTTCATCTACTTCTCCCCGCGCGCCATGAGCGAGACCGCCTCGGCCCTGCCGGTGGTGCTCGGGCTGGCCTTCGCGGTGGACCCCGCCTCCAGCCGGCGAAAGAAGCTGCTCGGCGCGGCGCTGCTCGGCCTGGCCGTGCTCCTGCGGATCCAGAACGGGGTCTTCTGCGCTGGGCTCGTGGTTTGGATTCTGGCGCACCGGCGCTGGCGCGAGGCGCTCGAGGCCACCGCGGTGCTGCTCGGCTTCGCGCTCTTCTACGGCCTGCTCGACAAGCTCACCTGGGGCGGCTTCTTCCACTCGGCGATCAAGTACCTGCAGTTCAACCTGGTGGAGGGGAAGGCCGCGCAGTGGGGCACCGCCGCGCCGAGCTACTACGCGCGGATCCTGCTGCGCTCCATGCCCGCGCTGTCGGCGGGGACGTTCCTGCTCGCGCTGCTCGCGGTGAGACCTCGCCCCCGGGCTTGGGGCCTCGACTCCGCTCGGCCTGAGCGGGAGCGCGCTCACCCCGAGCAAGCGCCCGGTCACCCCGAGCCCCTCGGCTCCGCTCGGGACAGGCTACGTCGAGGGGTCGGCGTCCTGCTGATCGCCTTCGCCTTCGTCGCCCTCCACTCGTGGACCCCGCACAAGGAGCTGCGCTTCGTGCTCCCGGTGCTCCCGGTCTTCGCGGCGCTGGCGGCGGTGGGGCTCTCCACGCTCCCGCAGCTGGCCCAGAAGATCGGCCTGGCGTTGCTCTTCAGCGCCGCGCTCTGGTCCGCGGGACGGTTCCACGAGCTCACCTTCGGGGACCTGGGGCAGTACGAGGAGCAGCGCCCCAACGCCAGCGCCTATGACGACGTGGGCCCGGTGAACCGGCTGCTCTTCGCGGCGCACGGGCGCAAGGACCTGTGCGGCCTGAAGGTGGAGGCGGTGCACCTGGCGTGGTCCGGCGGCTACTCGTACCTGCACCGCAACGTGCCGCTCTACTCGAGCTTCGGCCCGGGCCGGGAGAGCGGCCACTTCAACTACGCCATCGGCTCTCCGCAGAACGGCGGCCAGGTGGTGGCGCACGAGGCGGGGCTGGCGCTGATCAAGCTTCGAGAGGACTGCGTACCGGACCCTGGCTACGCACCGCGCCTGCCTTGACCTCCCGCTCCACCAGCCGCCGCAGCCGCCGCAGCGACTCCACGTTCCGGAGGTAGGTGAGCGCCTCGAGCAGCGGGTTGTGCAGCCACTTGGCCGGTCCGGAGACGGGCGTCTCCTCGAGGGCGATCTCCGTCCCCCCGTCCTTCGGGGTGAGCGTGATCTCCACCCGCGCCACGCCGGTGGGGCGCGCCCGCGCGTGGAGGATCAGCTGCTCCGGGGCGCGCGCGGAGAGGGACTGCGTCTGGTCCCGCAGCCGCAGCGGCCACACGCCGACGGTGTGATGGAACTTCGAGCCCGGCGCGGGCCAGCTCGGGTCAACGGCTCGGATGCGCTTGGCGCCCACCACCCAGTGGGCGTACTTCCAGCCATCGCTGAGGACGGCGAAGACCTCGCGGGGCGTGGCGCGGACGCGCGTTCGGTTGATCGCCATGACGCAACGCTGTGAATGGAGGCGTCCTCGCGCCAGCCGGGGCTGCCCGGCCGCCTGCCGTCCCAGCACGGCCACCCGAGGCGCACACGCGCTCCACCTGTTCCCCCGATTCGACAGTTTGCTCAGTGAGGCGGCTTGGCAGAGCCCGCGATTCCGGGGGGTTGAGTCGGTGCTACAGCGGGCATGAGGCATGCTTCGCGCGAGGGCCATGCATGCACTCGGACGCTGGGCGGCGCTGCTGACGATGACGATCTCGGTGACGGTCTTCGCGGAAGACCGGATCGCGATCGTGAAGTTCGAAGGCGCCGGCGGCGCCAAGATCCGCGCCCAGCTCGCCAAGGTCCTCTGCCGCTCCAACAAGTGCGTGGAGCGCGGCCGCGGCGGCAAGAAGGTCTCCGTGGACGCGGTGGTGGCGGGCACGATCAAGGGCGCCGGCGCGAAGCGCACGCTCGAGCTTCTGGTCTACACCTCCGAGGACGAGAACGCCGTGCGCCGGAAGCTGCCCATGGACAAAAAGGGCATGCTCCCGAAGAAGTCGCTCTTCGCCGCGGCCTCCATCCTGCGCAACAGCCTCCGCAGCGCGGGCGACTCCGAGGACTCGGAGGGCGAGTCGAGTGACGAGAGCGACTCCTCCACCGCGCTCTCGGCCGTGACGGATCCCTCCTCGGAGGGCTAGCGCGCCTCAGCTCGAGAGGTCGGGCCCCCGGCGCGAGCGTTGCAATTGCCGACGCGCGCATGGGGAATCCCTTGAGACGACTGCTGCTCTTCCGTTTGACTTCGGCCTCCGCGACATCGCTGTCCGGGTGCGGTCGCGTTGGACGGGGAGCTGCCATGCTTCGCTGGACTGTCGCGCTGCTAGGACCGCTGCTGCTGTCGGGGTGTCCAAGGCCGCGCATGAACTGCTTCCAGATGAGCGCAGATCAGCTCAGCGGCCGAACCGTCCGGGTCGGCAAGTCGGAGACGATTGCGCTGCGGATCTATGCGGACGAGCGCTGCGGTGGGCTCGCCGATCCGGAGATCCACCTGAGCGGGCCGGACGGGGACGACGTGCCCTTCACGCGAGGCGGTGAGCCGCCTTCACAGCTGGACGTGACGTTCGTGCCTCCCGTGGCCGGCATCTACTCGCTCGAGCTCGTCTACGACGAGGCGCGGCTGCAGTTCGAGTCCCAGGCAGTCTCGGCCGCCAACGTCACCCTCGCCGCCGAGCTGCCCACCTCCTGCGGCTACCTCCTGGAGGGGCCGTCCACGCCGCCCCTCTGCTGGAGCGACTCTTCGGAGACGCTCTGGCGGCTCGACGGCGGCGCTGCCTGGCCCTCGAGGATCTACGCCTACCCGAGCCGCCGCGGCCTCTGGCTGCGCCAGCCGCGGAACTTCATTGCCGATGCAGGCATCGCGCTGGCCGTGGAGACCGATGCCGGCCTGGAGCGCGTGACCGGTTGGTCTCCGGACAACAGCCTCGCGCAGGACGTCCCGATCGCCGAGCTCGAGGATGGCACCGGGGTCGTTGCCGGCACTTTTGAGCTGCACACGCTCAAGCCCCTGCCGGACGGCGGTGTCGAGGAGCGGTACTTCAGCCATCCGCTGTTCGGCCCGTTCGATGGCAGGCACCTGGTCGCCGCGGCCCACACCGCGTACCTCGTCGACGAGGGGGTGCGCCTGAACGCGGATGGCGGGCTGGAGCGGTTCGCACCTCCCTCGGATGGTGGGGTGATCGCCTCCCGCACCGGAGAGATCTTCATGTTGAAGGGCTCCGGGTCACTCGCCCGTTATGTCGCCACCGACGAGGGCTTCACCCAGCTCGGCGCCGCTGCCGCGCTGCTCCCAGGAGATCAGTGGACGGGACACGAGCACGGCCTGCCCATCCACCTGGACACGGCGACCTCCTCTTGCGAGGTGGCGCAGGTGACGGACGCGGGGCTCGTCTTCGAGCTCTTCACCCCCACGCCCGGCTTCAGCTGCAAGTACGCGTCCGAGCGGTTCATCGTCGAGTGGGGGATCGCTGGTGACGGAGGCGTGAGCCGGATCTGGTGCCGCTAGAAGGAGCGGCGCCACGCTGGATTTGCGACATGGGCGGTGAGCGCCGCTGGACCTCAAGGGCGGAAATCGCGAAGAGTGACGCGGCTGGAAAAACACGAGGCGCCCCATGGCGCAGCGCGTAGGATGGCCCCCTCATGTCCGACTGTCTCTTCTGCAAGATCCGAGATGGGCAGATCCCGGCGAAGGTCGTCTACCGGGACGAGCACTGCCTGGCCTTCGAGGACATCCGCCCGCAGGCCCCCACGCACCTGCTCTTCATCCCGCTCCGGCACATCGCCACCATCAACGACCTCACGGTGGACGACCAGGAGCTGGTCGGACAGCTGTACCTGGCCGCGGCGAAGCTCGCCAAGCAGCGGGGGCACGCCGAGAACGGCTACCGGGTGGTGATGAACTGCAACCGCGACGCGGGGCAGACCGTCTTCCACATCCATCTGCACCTGCTCGCGGGCAGGCCGTTGGAGTGGCCGCCGGGCTAGCTTCGCTACTCGCTGCGGCAGGCCATCCCGTTCACCACCGCGCCGCGCGAAGGCAGCGGGGCGCTCTCGGGCGACTGCGCCAGCTCGGCCTGCGCGGGCTCGCCGCGCTGCGCCACCGTCGTGTTGCTCGTGGGGAAGAGCGGCGCGACGGTGGTGGTGGTGGCGCAGCCCACGAGGGTGGAGCAGGCCAGACACAGGGCGAGCAGGTGCGACTTCATGCGAGACCTCCGCGCGCGAAGGGTGCAAGCCCAACACCCGAGCCGGCGTTCAGGACGCTCGCGCAGTTCGCGGCGGCAGCCGCGGGTCGCGTCCAACCCTGCTGACGAAATACGTCAGCCCAGGAACGCCGCGGCCTGCTTGATCACCAGTGCGACCACGACCGCCAGCACCACCCAGCGGACCAGCTTGTCGCCGCCCTTCACCGCCAGGTGCGCGCCCACGTAGCCGCCGCAGAGGCACGCGGCGGCCATGGGCAGGGAGATCCGCCAGAGCGTCACCCCGCGCGCGCCGAAGATCAGCATCGCCCCGAGGTTGGAGGCGAAGTTCACCACCTTCGCATCCGCGGAGGCGCGGGCCAGCGGCACGCCCACCAGCCCCACCAGCCCCACCATCAAGAAGGTCCCCGTGCCGGGGCCGAAGAAGCCGTCATAGATCCCGCAGCCGAGCGCGATGACCGCCGCCCAGAGCCCGGCGCGCGGCGGAGGGGGATGGCCCTCCGGGTGCGCCACCGGCGGCCGAAGCGCGAGGAAGAGCGCCACCCCCACCAAAAGGACGAGCACCACCGGCCGCAGGAGCTCCGGCTTCATCAGCAGCACCAGCGCCGCCCCGAGCAGGGAGCCGGCGAAGCCCAGCGGGAAGGTGCGCCGCGCGCGGGCGCCGTCCACCATGCCCGCCCGCGAGTAGCGGAAGAGCGCCGCGAAGGAGCCGAAGGCGGACTGCCCCTTGTTCGTGCCCAGCGCCACGTGCGGCGGCAGCCCGGCGGCGAGCAGCGCCGGCACGGTGATCAACCCTCCTCCGCCGGCGATCGCGTCGATCAGCCCCGCCACGAACGCCGCGCCCATCAGGAGCAGCAGCACCGGCCACGAGAGGTGGAGATCCATGGAGAGCGCGCAGGTGCTAGCGCGTTGGAGGGTAGAGTGCCAGCCCGTGCACGCCGCGCTCGCCTCGATCCTGCTCCTCGCCGCCGTCCCCGCTGGCCCGTCAGAGCCGGCCCTCACGCCCCTCTCCACCCCGGACGCCGTGGCCCGCGCGCTCAAGCCGGGGGACCGCCCGCTGCTGGTCCACTTCTGGGCCCTCTGGTGTCCCCCCTGCATGGAAGAGCTGCCGCTCCAGGTCTCGCTCGCGCGCAAGGCCCGCGAGGCGGGCGCGGACGTGGTCTTCGTCAGCGTGGACCAGCTGGATCAAGCGCCGCTGGTGCGCGCGCGCCTCCAGGCGGTAGGCGGGTTCGACGTGGCCCGGCAGGTGCTGCTGGACATGAACCTGGACGTGGCCAGCGCGGCCCGCTGGATGGACAAGGGCTGGGGCGGCACCCTCCCGGCCACCTTCGCCGTGGTAGGCGAAGGGCGCGTGGCGGCCTGGGTGCGCGGACAGGCAGACGCGAGAGCCCAGCGGCGGCTGCTGGCGGCGCTCACGCGGAAGCCAGCGCCTCGTCCCCCGCGCGCGGCGCCGAAGCCGTGACGCGGCCGGCCTCGCCCCACCAGGCAGACAGGCGCAGAGGGCCTTCATGCGCCCGTCCTGCTATGACAGCGCCCGCCTCAGCCACCCAACCAACGAGGAGAAGCCATGAACAAGCTCGTCATCGCCGCCGTGCTCGCGCTCTCGTCCGCCGCCCTGGCGAAGGAGACCACCACCACGCTCAAGGTGTCCGGCTGGTCCTGCGGCGCCTGCCCAGAGAAGACGGCCGAGGCGCTCAAGAAGGTGGACGGCGTCAAGACGGTGAAGACGGACCACGACAAGGGCACCGCGGTCGTCACCTATGACGACGGCAAGGTGAAGGTCGCCCAGCTGGAGACCGCAGTCACCGCGTCCGGCTTCAAGGTCGCCAAGTAACGCGCTCGCCATCCGCTTCGCCATGTGGGGCGCTCCTCCTACGCGAGGGCGCCCCGCTTCGTTTCGAGGAGCCACCCAGCATGCGTCCCGCAGACCCCGAGTCCTCTCCTCGAGGAGACCGCCCCCCGTTCACCCCGAGCCCCTCGGCTCCGCTCGGGAAAGGCTACGTCGAGGGGCGCGGCGTCCACCTGTCGGCCCTCCTCTGGGCGATCGCCGCGCTCTGCGCCTGCACCGCCCCGTTGGCGAGCGCGCCGCCGCCAGCCGCCGTCAGTGACGCGCCCGCCCTGCCCTTCATCGAGGACGACTACCCGAAGGCGCTCGCGCTCGCGAAGGAGCGCAACGTGCCGCTCTTTGCGGACGCGTGGGCGCCCTGGTGCCACTCCTGCCGCTTCATGCGCGCGCACGTCTTCACGGACGCCGCGCTCGCCCCGCACGCCGGCCGCTTCGTCTGGCTCTCCATCGACACCGAGCTGCCGCGCAACCTGGCGTTCGTGGAGCGCTACCCGCTGGATGCCTGGCCCACGCTCTTCGTGATCGACCCGCGGCGCGAGCAGCCGGTGCTGCGCTGGATGGGGAACGCCACCGCCGCTCAGCTCGCTTCGCTCTTCGACGAGGGCGAGGCCGCCTACGCGTCCGCCGAAGGCGGCCTTGGCGGGGCGCTCACCCGGGCACGTACCCTCGAGGCCGCGCACCAGCCCGAGCAGGCCGCGCGCGCCTACGAGGCGCTGCTGAGCGCCGCGCCGCCCGCAGCGCCCGAGCGCACCCGCGCGGCCGAGGCGCTGGTGGTGATGCGCGCCACCAGCGGGGCCCACCGGCCGTGCGCCGAGCAGGCCACCGCGCTGGCGCCCTCGCTGCCGCGCGGGCCCAGCTTCTTGAACGTGGTGGCCTCGGGGCTCTCCTGCGCGCTCTCCGGCGCCGAGAGCGAGCCCTGGCGCGCGCAGGCGCTCGCCACGCTCACGCCGCTCGCGGAGGAGGCGCTCCTCCTGCAGGGCCCGCTCGCGGACGACCGCTCCGGCCTCTACGGCGCGCTGGTGGAGGTGGCGCACGCCCGCGGAGATCTCCCCGCCGCTCGTGCCTACGCCGAGCGCTGGCTGGCGCTGTTGGAGGCCGAGTCCTCCAAGGCCCCCTCCGCCGAGCGGCGCGCCGCGTTCGACTCGCACCGCGTGAGCGCCGCGCTCGCGCTGGGGGCGCCCGAGCGCGCCATCCCGGCGCTGCAGGCCTCGGAGAAGGCGCTGCCGCAGGACTACAACCCGCCCGCGCGCCTGGCGCTGCTCTACCGCGAGCAGGGGCAGCTGGACCTCGCGCTGGCGGCTTGCGAGCGCGCGCTCGCGCGGGTGTACGGGCCGCGCACCCTGCGGGTGCTGGAGACCAAGGCCAGCGTGGAGCTGCTCAAGGGAGACAAGGCCGCAGCCCGCGCCACCTACGCGCGCGCGCTCAGCCTGGCCAGGGAGCAGCCGCCCGCGCAGCGCAGCGAAGCCGCCGTGGCCAGGCTCACCGCGGCCCTGCAGAAGCTGGAATAGCCCTCTGCTTCTGGGCACTTGGCCGCCCGCCCGGCTGCCGCTTGAACGGCTGGGCCGGACGGGTGTTCTTAAGCCCAATCGTGAGCGGGACCGCCGCGGATTCCAGAGTCATCCCCTTTCCCTTGCCGGAGCGTCCGCTCTTGGAGCGTTCCGACGACGAGCTGATGCTGCTGGCGAGCGCCAGCCACAAAGACGCGTTCGAAGTGCTGGTCCGGCGCTACCTGCCCAAGCTCACCCAGTTCTGCGCGAAGTTCGTGGCCAACCCGCGCGTGGGGGAGGAGCTGGCGCAGGAGGTGATGCTGCAGGCCTGGGCCACGCGGCGCCGCTACCGGGCGGACGGCCGGTTCGCGGTCTTCCTCTTCACGCTCGCGCGCAACCGCTGCCGCAACCACCTGCGGGACTCCGGCCGCCGCGCGCGCCGGGGCGCTGGCGCCGCGTTGGAGGACGGCGGGCTGGACGTCCCGGCGGACGAGCCCGGCAGCCTGGACGTGATGATTGAACGGGAGAACGCGCGGCGGGTGCGCGAGGCCATGGAGTCCCTCCCGGAGAAGCTCCGAGAGGCGCTGCTGCTGCGCTACGACCGCGAGCTCGACTATGCGGACATCGCCCGGATCGTGAAGCGGCCGGAGGCCACCGCGCGCTCGCGCGTCTTCCACGGCCTGAAGAAGCTGCGGCTGTTGCTCGGAGGAGAAGGCGCATGAGCGGTACCTGCCCCACGGAGCTGGAGCTCTACCGGCTCGCGGACGAGGAGCTCCCCGAGCGGCGCGCCCAAGCGCTGCGCGACCACGCGGACGGCTGCGCCCACTGCCGGGCCCAGCTGACCGGCCACGCCCAGCTGCGCGCGCGGATCGCCGCGCCGATGCCTGGCGTGGTGGCCTCGGAGGCGGCGGTGGCCGCGGTGATGGCCCGCCTGGACGACGAGTCCATCCCCGCGCCGCTCCCCTTCCGCTCGCGGACCCGCTCCTTCGTCTACGCGCTGCCGGCGCTGGCGGCCACCGCGCTGGCGGTCTTCTTCATCTCCCGGCCGCAGGCGCCGCTCGCCCCGGTCTTGGCGCCGAAGCCGGACAGGCTCATCCCGCGCGGAGATCACCCCGGCGAGCCGCTGGCGCTGCACCAGCAGGTGGGCGTGCAGGTCTACGCGGTGGGCGCGGGCGCCCCGGAGAAGCTCTCCTCCGGGAGCAAGCTCCCCGCGGGCGCCGGGCTGACGGCCACTGTCGCCAACCTGGACGCCAAAGACGCGGCCTACCTGCTGCTCTTCGCGGTGGACGCGGCCGGGCAGGTGCACTGGCTCTACCCCGGCCACACCGACCCCACGCAGGACCCGTCCGCGATTCGACTGGACTACGCCCGCACGCCAACCCCTCTGCCCGAAACCGTCACCCTGGAGTCACCTGCCCGGGGCGAAATGAGGATCCTCTCGATCGTTTCCCGCCAAGCGCTTAAGGTGTCCGCGGTCGATCCCCTGCCTCCTTCAGAGCTGACCGAGGAGGCGCTCCGCGCGCGCTGGCCGGACGCGAGCATTGGGGCGACGCAGGTCTTCGTCACGCCTTAAGTCGCGGGAGTCTCTATGTTCGCCCTTCTGCCGTTGGCCCTGACCCTGGCGGTCACGACCACCCCAGGCGAACGCCCTGCCAAACCCGCGGTGCTGGCGCTGATCGTCGCCAACAACGCCAGCAACAAGCCCGAGCGCAGCCCGCTCCAGTACGCGGACGACGACGGCGCCAAGTACTTCGACGTCTTCTCCACCGTGGCTCGCGACGAGGACGTGCTGCTCCTCTCCGGGCTGGACGCCGACACCGAGCGGATCTTCCCGCACCTCGCCTCGCGCACCCGCGCCCCCAACCACGCGAACCTGGAGGAGGCCGCCCGGGTGCTCGCGGCCAAGGCCGCCGCCTACCGCGGGCAGCAACGGGAAGTGGACTTCTTCTTCGTCTTTGCCGGCCACGGGGACGTGGAGGGCGGCCAGGGCTACGTGGAGCTGCTGGACTCCGCGTTCACCGCCGAAGATCTCGAGAAGCTCGTGGGCCACGTGGGCGCCTCGCGCTCGCACGTCATTCTGGACAGCTGCAACTCCTTCTTCGTGGTGAACCCGCGCAAGGCCGGCGGTCGCCGCTACGCCACCCCCCGGGACGCCGCCGAGAGCCTCACCCGCCGGCTGCCCAACGTGGGCGTCTTCCTCTCCACCAGCGCCGAAGCCGAAGTCTACGAGTGGAGCGAGCTGCAGTCCGGCATCTTCAGCCACGCCGTCCGCTCCGGCCTCTCCGGCGCGGCGGACGCCAACGGCGATGGGCGCGTGAGCTACCAGGAGCTGGCGGCGTTCGTGGACCTCGCCTCCTCTGAAGTGAAGAACCCCAACTTCCGCCCCAAGGTCTTCGCCCGCGGCCCCGCGGGAGATGATCGCCGCCCGCTCTTCGACCTGGAGCAGGCCAACGCGGTGACGCTGGCGCTGGAGGCGGACGAGCCGCTGCGGCTGACGCTGCGGGACGACCTCGGCCTGCGCTGGATAGATCTCAACAAGGAGCAGGGCGCGCAGATGGTGGTGCGCCTGCCGCGGCGGCTCGCCCCGGGGATGGCGGTGGAGCAGCTGCGGCTGGAAGGGGACGTGGAGCGCGTGGTCGCCCGCTACGCGCTGGGCGGCGGCGGCGGAGACGTGCAGTGGTCCGCGCTCAAGCCGGTGCCCCGCCCGGGGCAGAGCCGCGGCGGCGCGGAGATGTTCCGCGTCCTCTTCGGCAAGCCGTTTGGCCCGCGGGCCATGGCCGAGTATCTGGTGGCGCAGGGCAAGGAGCCGGAGCCGGTCTACGGCATCTCCCGCGTGGATACCCAGCGCATGGGGCTGTTGCTCGAGCAGGTGGCGGCGCTGGAGAAGTCCCGGCGCACCACGCAGGTGGCCATCGCCGGCACCGCGGGCGCGGCGCTCGGCGGGCTGGGCGCGCTCAACCTCGCGGGCGGTGAGGCGCGGCGGACCGCGGGCTGGGTCTACGTGGGCAGCGGCGCGGTGCTCGCCATCGGCGGGGTGCTGGCCGCGGTGCGCACGGCGCCGGAGGAGCAGGTGCGGGACGAGTTCCTCGCGGCGATGGCCAAGCCCGGCGTGGACGGGGCGCGCGTGGTCGCCCGCGCCGAGGCGCGGCTGCACGACATCTACGTGGACTACCAGCGCTGGCGGACCTTCGGCGAGGTGGCCGGGTGGATCTCGGCGGGCGCGGGCGTGCTGCTCACCGTGGGCGGCGAGATGGAGGCGCGCCGCAACGGCGTCCCCAACGTGGCCAGCGTGGGCGGCCCGATGCTGCTGGTGCTCGGCGCCTCCACCGCGCTCACCTCTCACCTGTCCGACAGCCCGGCGGAGAAGGTGATCGAGCTGTGGCAGAAGGACAGCGGCCCCACCCTGCCGCGCTTCACGCTCACCCCGGTCCCCGGCGGCGGCGTGGTGCTGGTGTCCGGCGGGTTCTAAGCCTCCCGATCGCACCGAGCGCAGTCAGGCCCTCGCCCGTTGGGCGGAGCAATCAGGGATGAAACTCCCTACGCTCGGGGAGACCGGTGGCGCTCGCACCACCGCACAGGGCTCTGAGGGCTCTGGGATGTTTGGGTTGCGCGGCCTCGTTGCACGCATGGTTCCCGCGGTAGCACTTCGGACTGCGTTGGGCTGCCGTGCCACCTCCCGGTGACGGGAGCCACTTGCCCGGCGAGCCCCGCCTACCGATACATTTGGTGCAGGGAATGCCGGAATGCGCCTCGGAGAGGCCCCGCACGGCATTCTCTGCTCGTTTCGTTACGGTCCGCGTTGAGCTCTGACCGTTCGAGCGCCCGCGGCGCTGGTTCTGCCTGTGCAACCCGCCGCGGGTGGAGCGCAGCACCGAGGGCCCCATCCGCGCACCCAGGAAACGCGACCCTGACCTCACCTGTCCCTAAAGGCTGCTGAGAGCCCAGCACGACGATCTCCGTCGTGGGGATGTCCTTCATGCTGCCGTCATGACGGACTTCCCCACT
>JBGATB010000079.1:0-35648 GCA_044229415.1 Myxococcaceae bacterium
TCTCCCTGTTCTTCCTCGGCTCGCGCGTTCTACGCACGGACACGCCGTTGCCGGCAGCCGGCATCCACGCTGCGCTCACGAGCCTTATGCGCATCGCAGCGGGACCCTTCAGGACGAGCTGAAATGCGGGGATCCCTCAGGTTCAAACCGAGTGCCGCAACGCTCGGCCTCCATCTTCTCGCGGCCGTACATGCGCTCGGCGCTGAGGAGGTTGTGGGTAGCGCAGCGGAGGGCCATCCGGTCCTGCTCGTGGACGCCGGTCCGGGCGAACCCATCGAGGTGCTCGAGCTGAAGGAAGGCGCGCTCACCGCAGCGGCGCCCGTCGTCCGAGACGAAGCCGCAGGTGAGCCCCTCCCGTTCGACGACGGCGCGGACCGTGGCGGTGGGGACGTGGCGGGTGACTTTGGACTCGGCGCGCTCGGCGGACTTGCGCTGGGTCCGGGGCTTGGCGCCGATTCCGAAGCGCTCCTTCTTCACGGCGGCCAGCTCGCGCTTGAGGGCCTGCTTGATGATGGAGCCGAACTCGCGCTTGTCCTTGCGGTGGCTGAGGAGGGCCTGGAGCTCCTTCAGCATCTCGTAGGTCTCCTTGTCGGCGGTGAAGCGGATGCCGTAGGCGTCGGGGGCGAGGGGCTGGGCCTTCACCTTGAGCTCTGGCGCAGCAGGGGCCGGGGCGATGGCGACAGGCGCAGGCGGCGGCGGAGCGACGGGCGACGGAGGCGACGGAGGCGACGGAGGCGACGCGAGGGGAAGCTCGAGGGACGGAGGAGGAGGAGGCGGCGGCGGTGAGGGCAGCTTTCTCGCGGAGTCAGGGATGAGAGGCTTGGGGTCGAGCGAGGCGGCGAGCTCGGCGACGTCCTCGGTGCTGAGGCCGATGGCGCGAGCGGCAACCTCCTCGGCGCGAGCGGAAGAGCAGTCGTCCTTGGAGAGCACGCTCGAGAGGATCCTCAGCGAGGTGATGTTGAGCCTGCCGGCGGCGAGGTGCTGGAGGAGGCAGTCATGGCGGCGAGCGAGGCGGGCGACGCCGATGCGATCGAAGGCGACGTACTTGCTGAAGCCGAGGAGCTCGGTGCAGTAGCGGTACATGGAGCTGAAGCCGAGCTCGGCGTAGAGGCGGCGATGGTCGACTTCGCCCAGGTGAAGGAGCAGCTCCACCTCGGTGGCGTTGGACTGGTTGACGAGGGAGCGGATGGCGTGGAGGAGCGAGTCGTTGTCGAGGGCTGCGAGAGTTGTATTCATGCATCAGCTGTTATCACGGTGATTTTCGGCGGCCGGAGAGGGCCCGCCCTGCTGCGACGATGACGAAATCGCAGCGCGGCGACCCAGAAGGCTGAGGGGCGCGTAAGCGGCCCAAGTGGACCGCGTGACGGCGATTGCTGGGCATGGTCGCGAACCGTCGGCCGACCTGCGTTTGAAACATGTCAACACCAAAATGAACAATCGTGCATTACGGTGGGCGCGGCTTCGCGAGGCGCGGGCGGGAGGCGGAGCGGCGAGCTCCCAGGTGGCGCGGGCGGGGCAGAGCCGCCGCTGAGGTCCGCAGCGTTACCGCGGGACCCATGCGAGCAGAGACGAGTGAGCCCTTGAAAATCCCGAATCCCTAAGAGCTCTCAGCGTCCGCCGTGCGCCGCTGCGCCGAGCATCGCTGCTCAGCCGCGGACTCGACTTCGCTCGGGGTGACCGGGGGCAGCGCCCCTCGACTTCGCTCGGGGTGACCGGGGACCCTCGACTTCGCTCGGGGTGACCGGGGGCAGCGCCCCTCGACTTCGCTCGGGGTGACCGGGGGCAACGCCCCTCGACTTCGCTCGGGGTGATCGGGGCCGCTCGACTTCGCTCGAGGTGACCGGGGCCGCTCGACTCCGCTCGGGGTGAGCGGGGCCCCTACTGCGGCGCCTGCACGCCCGCGCCGGTCTCCGCGGCGATGAACGTGGCGAGCAGCGCGAGCGCGAACTGGGGCATGGGCGGGGTGGGCTTGGCGGCGTCCCCGGTGAGCTTGAGGGCGGCGGCCGGGCCGTACTCGCCTTCTCCCGAGCGGTGGAGGGTGAACGACGCGGAGGGCAGCCGGACGAGGATCTGCTCGTTGCTCACCTCGAAGCGGTGGATCCGGTTCATCCACTGACCGGTCATCACCAGCCCGGTCATGTTCTGCTCGATCTTCATGTTCAGGTACGAGCCCACGAGCCGGTCCGGCTTCACGGTGATGTCCAGCGGCTGACCGTTGAGCGTCCCGCCCCAGTCCCCGTCGGCGCGGCGGCTGGCGTTGATCAGCGGCCCCTGGACGTGGGCGTCGTCGAAGGACGCGCTGCCGCCCTTGAAGGTGACGGCACCGGTGGGGGCGAAGGGCTTCTCCACCTCGTCAGGCGCCTCGGTGAGCGTCTTGCAGCCAGCGGCGAGGAGGGCAACGGCGCAGAGGGAGAGCAGGCTTCTCACGGTGGACACCTTTCCGAAGGGTTCGTTCGTGCAACGGCCGGGCGCTTCGTTTAGCACTGCTCCCCGCGCCATGCCCGTGTTCGAGAAGAGCGTGCAGCTGCCGGTTTCCGCCGCGGAGGCGTTCCGCCTGCACGAGCGCCCGGAGATCCTCGAGCTGCTCACCCCGCCGGACGCGGGGATCACCGTCATCCGCCCGCCCACCTCCTTGCGGGCGGGCACGCGGGTGGAGCTGCGGATGAAGGTGGCTGGGCCGCTGCACGTGACCTGGCTGGCGCACCACACCCGCTACGAGCCGCCGTACCTCTTCGAGGACGTGCAGGAGAAGGGGCCGTTCGCGCGCTGGGTGCACCAGCACCGCTTCGCGGACGTCCCGGGCCAGCCGCGGACCAGCGTCCTCACGGACCACGTTGAGTACGAGGTGCTGCCGAAGCTCCTGCGCCCCTTCGGCTGGGTGGGGGACGCGCTGGTGGTGCGGCGGCGGCTGGAGAAGATGTTCGCCTGGCGCCACGCCCGGACGCTGGAGCTGGCGAGAGCGCTTTAGATCTTCCGCCGGCCCCGCCCGTTCACAGGCTCCTCGACCCGATGACCGAGGAGCCCTCCATGCAACCCTTTGCATTCACGCGGCGCGCGCTGCTCGCAGCCACGCTCACCTTTGCCGTCACCTCCACTGCCCTGGCGGACCAGAAGTCCGAGGCGGCCGCGGCGGACCTGCTCAAGCGCCGGCTGAAGAACGAGAACCCCGAAGACGTGGCGTTGCTGGGGGCGGTGAAGGGCAAGGACATCGTGGTGGTGGCGGGGAGCATGGACCACATCGAGCAGGTGCTCGCGGCGTCAGGCATCCGCTACACGCTCATCCAGCCCAACCAGGTGGCCGAGGCCCAGCTGACGTCCAGCCAGATCGTCATGGTGAACTGCCCGGGCACCATGCCGATGAGCGGCGTGAAGCGGCTGGAGCGCTTCGTCCGCGCGGGCGGCCTGCTCTACACGACGGACTGGTCCCTGGCGAACGTGGTGGAGAAGGGCTTCCCCGGCACCATCGCCCACAATGGGCAGGGCACCGGCAACGAGGTCGTCCCCGTGGCGATCGCCAAGGAGGACGACAACCTCATGTCCCGGATGCTCCTCTCCAAGGGGATGCACCCGCAGTGGTGGCTGGAGGGCGGCAGCTTCCCCATCCGCGTGCTGGACGAAAAAAAGGTCACGGTGCTGGCGTCCTCGAAGGAGATGAAGGACCGCTATGGCGCCGCGCCGGTGGTGGTGCGGATCCGCTGGGAGGATGGAGAGATCATCCACGTGGTGAGCCACTTCTACCGGCAGATGAAGACGCAGGGCGTGGCGGTCTCGGCGAAGGAGGCCTCGGGCAGCTTCGAAGGCCTCACCGCGGCGGACAAGAAGGCCTTCGCGGAGAGCGAGGGCGGCACGGTGAACGCGGGAGACGTGGCGAGCAGCTACGCCTTCCAGCGGATGACCACCAACCTCGTCACCGGCAAGCAGCGGCGCAACGTGGAGCTGGACAAGATGTACGACCAGACGGTGGCCGCGCCGGCGCCGATGATGTCCGCGCCTACGCCCGCGGCGGCGCCGGTGGGTGAGAGCCGCCCCGGCACTCGCATGAAGGTGCTCGAGCGCAAGGACGACAAGGTCCGCGTGCGCGACGAGGCCGGCAACGAGGGCTGGGTGTCCAAGGACGCGCTCATCCAGCGCCAGTAGTCCGGTGGCTCAGTCCTGCGCGGCCTTCTTCAGCGCAGCGAGGTCGAGCTTCTTCATCTTCAGCATCGCGGCCATCGCGCGCTCGGCGCGCGCCGAGGTGTGGTCGTCGAAGAGCTCCTCCATCCCGTTGGGGACCACCTGCCAGGAGACGCCGAACCTGTCCTTGAGCCAGCCGCACTGCTGGGCCTTCGGATCTCCGCCGGCGGTGAGCTTCTCCCAGAAGTAGTCCACCTCCTGCTGGCCCTCGCAGCGGATCTCCAGGGAGATGGCCTCGCTGAACTTGAACTGGGGACCGCCGTTGAGCGCGGTGAACTTCTGCCCGGCCAGCTCGAAGGAGACGAGCAGCACCGCGCCGGCGGGGTGGCCGTGCACCTCCTGGCCCGCCTTGGAGTAGCGCTGGGTCTTGAGGATCTTCCCGTCCTTGAACACGGACGTGTAGAACTTCGCGGCCTCCTCGGCCTGGCCGTCGAACCAGAGACAGGGGGCGATCGCGGTGACGCTGGGCATGGGGCGCTCCTTGGAAACGTGAGGGGTGGCGAGCCTGCTCTCCGAACCTGGCGATGCCTACAAAGGATCGCCAAGGCCCGGCCGGGCGGGCGACCGCTCCAGATTCCTGAGCAGTCCCGGGATTTTTGAGCCGCACCGCCGCAGGCGCCTCCAAGGGAATCGCGCGCTTACGGCTGGCGCCGGGCTTGCGAGAGGCTCTGGCCGTTTCGGCCGGATCCCTCCTTTGGAGCCCATTCCCGTGAGACCTCCTCCTACCCGCCTCATGCGCCTCCTCCCGGCCTTCGCCCTCGTGGCGGCGGCCTGCACCTCGCAGGGCCCGATTGACCGCAAGCCCGGCCAGACCGAGTTCGTCTCGGCGCCGCCCGCCGGCGGCGCGGGCGGCCGGAACGCGCTGGGCGGCTTCGACTCGAAGGGCGGCGAGGCGGCGCCGAGCGCCCCCACCACCTCCAACGCCGCGCCCGAGCGCAAGGTGGAGGAGACGGACCTCTACCGGCTGGAGGGAGACCGGCTCTACTTCCTCAACGCCTACCGCGGCCTGATGGTGTTCGACGTCAGTGACGTGGACCACCCCAAGCTCCTGGGGCGCTCGGCGATCTTCGGCTCCCCGGTGGAGATGATCGTCCGCAACGGCGTGGCCACGGTGGTCGTGGCGGACTGGTACGGCAGGATGGATGACGGCTCGCCGTTCCACGGCTCCATCGTCCGGGGGCTGGACGCCACGGACCCCGCGAACATCAAGGTGCTCGGCGAGGCCAAGCTCGGCGGCTGGGTGCGGGACACGCGGATCGTCGGCGACGTCCTCTACGCGGTGAGCGAGGACTACGGCTGGAGCTACGGCTGGTACTCGGACGCGCGCTCGGACGGGGTCTCCGTCTCCGTCCCCACCGGGCCGACGCTGGTGGTCTCCTCGGTGAGCTTCGCGGGCGGGCAGATCAAGGCGGTGGGGAAGAAGGAGTTCCCCGGCTACGGCGGCGTCTTCCACGTCACCTCGAAGGCGATCCTCCTCGCGCACGGCGCGGATGACTTGAAGCAGCCCACCGCGGTGCTCAAGACGGAGCTGCTCTACCTGGACATCTCGGACCCGGCGGGCGCGATCGTCCAGCGCGGGGGAATCACCGTGAACGGGCGCGTGGAGGGCTGGGGCGCGGACAACGGCCGCTGGAACCTGGACTTCGCGGACGGCAAGACGGCCCACGTGGTGGGCTGCGCGGGCGGCTCGGTCTGGGGCTGCGGCGGGCAGAGCGGCTACGTGCTGGCCACGGCGGACTTCACCAACCCGGACGCGCCGGCGCTCAAGTCCGAGCTCGGCATCCCCTCCACCGGCTGGGGCGTGGCCGCGCGCTTCGACGGCAACCGCCTCTACCTCTCTCCGGACTCCTACTCCTCCGGCACCGGCGGCACGCCGCTGCACGTGTTCGACCTGGCCGACCCCGCCGCGCCCAAGCTGGCGGGCACGGCGCAGATCCCCGGCACGGTGTGGAACCTCATCCCCGCGCCGAACCTGCGCCTCTTCGCGCTCGGCAACGACTGGAGCGGCGGTTCCGGCAACACCGTCTCGCTCAAGTACCTGGACGTGACCACCCCTTCGCAGCCCAAGCTCCTGGGCACCTCCACCTTCGGGCAGGGCTGGGCGTGGACGCCGGCGGCCGGCACCTTCAAGGCCTTCACCCTGGACGCGACCAAGGGGCTGGTGGTGCTGCCCTTCAGCGGCTGGAGCAACACCGGCTACAACAACGGCCTGCAGCTGATCGAGTTCACCGACAGCACCCAGCGCACCGCCGGCGCGGCGAAGACCCGCGGCTGGGTGGAGCGCGGCATCTTCGTGAAGACGCGGCTGGTCTCGCTGAGCGACCTCGCGCTCTCGGTCATCGACTACGCCAACCATGACGCCCCGGCGGTCATCGCCGAGCTGACGCTCGCCCGGAACGTGATCACCGCGCAGCCGCAGGGCGCCACGCTCACGGAGATCTCCAGCGACTGGTGGGACAACGACGTCTCCACCTCCGAGGTCCGCATCCTCCCCATTGGCCAGGCCGAGGAGTCCGTGGACCTGACCGGCGTGCCCACGGTGAAGGTGGACGGCGTGAACGCGCGCGTCTTCCGCAACGGGACGTTGGCCTATGTCGTCACCAACGTGCGCGTGCAGACGCCCTGCGGCCTGGGCGGGCAGTGCCAGGGGCGCGCGCAGCAGGTGCAGGTGGTGGACCTCTCCAACGGCGGCGCGGTGCTGCGCGGCAAGCTCCAGCTCCCCACGGACAGCTGGTACTACGGGTGGGGCTGGGAGGGCTGCTACTGGTACGACTGGTACTACGGTGACGAGGTGGTGCAGGTGGGCGGGGACGCGCTCGCCTTCCGCCGCTGGCAGCCGGTCTACGCCGCGGACGGCAAGTACGTGGCCAGCAACAACGCGCTCTACGTGGTGGACCTGAGCAACGCCGCCGCGCCGACGCTGGCCTCCACCACCATCACCACTGACCCGGACGGGTGGTGGGGGAACATGAAGGTGGTGGGCCAGACGCTCTACACCTCCCACTACGAGTGGTTCCAGAAGGCGAACGATCCCTCGAGCTGGACGGTGAAGTACTACCTGGACCGGATCGACCTGAGCGACCGAGCGCACCCGGTGGTGGGGGCGAAGATCAACGTCCCCGGCCTGTTGATCGGCGGCTCGGAGAGTGACCCGTCCATCCTCTACACCATCGACTACCGCTGGGCGGGGAACGTGGCCAAGAACGACCTCGCGGTCATCCGCGTGAACGGCGCCAGCGCGCAGCTGCTCTCCACCACCACGCTGGATGGGTGGGTGGGCCAGACGTTCCTGCGCGGCCAGAAGCTGTTCCTCTCCGCGCAGCAGTACGACCAGACCTCGGGCTCGCGGATCGCCCTCCACCAGATCGACCTCTCCAACCCCAACGCGCCGGTGGACCACGCCTCCGCGGACCAGAAGGGCTGGGGCTGGCTGCTCGGCGTGGAGGGAGACCGCGCGATCGTCACCTCCGGCTGGGGCTCCGGCGGCGTGGACATCTACAAGCTCGCCGACGGGCAGGCGCCGCAGTTCAGCCAGTTCGTCCGCACCCGCGGCTGGTGGGCCAACGGCGTCACCCGCCAGAACGACGCGCTCTTCCTCGCCAGCGGCTACTGGGGCGTGCAGAAGATCCAGCTCCAGTAAGCAACGCTCGAGCGGGAACGAACGGCCGGACCTCGGAGGAACACCTCCGAGGCTCCGGCCTTCTCTTTTGCGGCGGTCTGCCTCGGCCTTTTGCGCACGGCGAAACCAGCGGGTGTCTGGCGCACCGCACCACACCGCTAAGCCCCTGAAGTGTCGTGGCTCTGAATCAAATTCCCAGAAAGTGAGCACCTCCGACAGGGCCATCACCGATACCTGTCCAGGCGCCTTTGGTCACCGGTGGGTTTCGCCGGGCGGCCAATCAACCCCAGCCTGGAGGTCACCTTGGTCCGCCGCGCGAGCTCCGCCACCGCCACCGCCGCCTCTGCCAGCACGTCCTCGCGTCCGCGCATCGCCGAGCCCATCCCTGGCTGGCGCAACAAGATCAACTCCGAGTTCGGGATCCGCACCAACGCCACCACGGGCGTGGGCACCGAGATGCACGGCGGGATCGACATCGCCGCGGCGAAGGGCGATCCGATCCAGGCGGCGAAGGACGGCAAGGTCGTCTTCGCGGGTGACGGCGGCGGCTTTGGCAACCTCGTCGTCATCCAGCACAACGACGGCACCTATTCGCTGTACGGGCACCAGTCGGAGATCAACGTCCAGCAGGGCCAGGACGTCACGGCGGGAGACGTGATCGGCAAGGTCGGCTCCACCGGGCGCTCCACCGGCCCCCACCTCCACTTCGAGGTCCGGGTCGGCGGCTCTTCCTGGGAGAACGCCCAGAGGGCGGATCCAGTGGCCTTCCTCGACGGCGCCGTGTCCGTGCCGGCGGGGCTCCCCGTCGGCCCGAGCCAGTCCTTCGTCTCCCCCGGCAGCTACACCGGCGGCGGCGGCGGAGGTGGCGGCAGCGGCAGCAGCAACACCGTCCCGGCCTCCAACCGGTACTCCTACGGCTTCCAGGATGACTCCGCGCCCTCCGGGAGCCCGGTCATCCAGCCCGCGTCGAACCCGGGCCGAGCCTGGGACATCGACGAGCTGCTCAAGTGGGTGGAGGAGAACCTCTGGACGAAGATGCAGGCGCGGATCGCCCAGATCGACGCCTCGCCCGAGTTCAAGCAGTTCCTCGCCAAGAAGGGGATCAAGCCCGGGGACAAGGTCACCGACGAGCTGCGCAAGGAGTTCCTCGCCGAGCAGCTGGGAGATCGCGCCAAAGATCTCGGCACGGACGACGCCGCGCTCCAGAAGGCGGGCGACGCGCTGCTGGATCTCTACTCGGACCCGGATGCCCCGCCGGAGACCGGGACGGCCGAGACGACCGAGACGGGCGCCAGCACCTCCACCGCGATGTTCCGCGCCTCCGAGGCGAAGCGGTTGATCAGCGCTTAGCCAAGAAGTCGCCCAAGAGCTGCTCGCTCTTGCCGGTGTAGCCGGTGAACTTCACGGCGAAGCCGTGGTCCTCGGCGCGGATGATCTCCCCCCGCGCCTTCACCACCTTGCCCTGCGGCAGGGCGAGCTCCACCTCCACGCGCTGATCGCCCTTCAGGAAGAAGGTGCTCTCCAGGAAGACCCCGCCCACCGAGAGGTCCGCGGAGGAGAGCGTGGCCTCCAGCGTGCTGCCCTTCTTGCCCACCACGGTGACGCGGGCCTTGAGGCGCACCGGGGCGCGCGGCTGGGTGCGGCGGGACTTGGGGCTGGGGCTCATGGGGTGTGCCTTTGTGCCATGGGGGTGGCGGTGCGAGGGGTGAGGACGAACAGCACGACATAGCGCGCCCAGGGCACCTTCGCGGGCTTGTAGCGCGAGACCACCACCACCACCCCGAGCTCCGGCCGGCCGAGCAGCTCGTCCCCGAAGGAGAGCTCCTCCAGCGAGCCCGTCTCCACCACCCACCCCTCGGTGCCGCCGCCGAGCGCGGGCGCGCTGCGCTCGAGCAGCTCGACGAGCGCGCCCTTGGGGCCGAGCTTCCCGGAGCGCAGCCCCTCGTCCAGCGCGGCCTGCGCGTCCTTCGGCGGGGCCACCCAGTTGGCGGCGGGCAGCCCGCGGCGCTCGCGCTCGGCGTTGAGCTTCACCATCACCTGGCGCTGCTCCTCCTCGGCGGCGAGCGGCTCGAGCGCGCCGTAGCGGGTGACCAGCGCGCCCAGCACCGTGGAGGACGGATCCTTCGCCCAGCCCAGCGCGAGCTGCCCGCTGGCGGGGCTCATCAGCGCCTCCCGGCCGAAGGGGCGGCGCAGGAAGGTGCGCACCAGCTCCGCCGCGCCCTGCGTGGCGAGCACCGCGTCCGCGGAGAACGCGCCGCCGGTGATCCACCCCTCCACCTCCCAGCCGGCCATCATCCCCACCGCCACCGTGTCCGCCAGCGCGGCGCCGCCCTCGCGCGCCCGCAGCGAGAAGAAGCCCGGGGCCAGCCGCTGCGCCAGCGCGCTCTGCTTCTCCGCGAGCGCCAGCGGCGCCAGCCCCGCCTCGGTGCGCACGCCGTTGAGCGTGGAGAGGAAGGTGGCGGTGACGTCCTCGCCCGCGGCGGGCGCGGCGGCGGGGGTGCGGGCGAACTCGAAGGGGAGCTGGCCGAAGGGGAAGACGCGCACCGCGGCGATCACCTCGCCGAGCACGCGCCCGGGGCGCCGGCCGCCCAGCTCGATCACCGCCTCGGTGTCTCCGGGGCGGGTGGGGCAGTCGAACGCGAACTTCGGCGGCGCGAGCGCCTCCGCGCGGGTGCAGGGCGCCGTGCCGTGCGGCCCCTGGTTCACCAGCGCGCGCAGCCCCTCGAAGCGGGCGAGCAGCTCTCCCTCCAGATGGACCACGCCGTCCTCGCCGGGGACGAAGGGGACCGGCTGCAGCTGCGCGGCCCGCTCGGCGGAGACGATCAACGCCAGGGCCTGCTCGCCCTTGCGCCCGAACCAGAGCCCCGCCACGCGCGGCGCGCCGGCGAGCTCCTGCTCCAGCATCTGGCGCAGCTGCGGGCTCCAGGCCTTGAAGAGCTCCTCTTCGTGGACGGACTCCGGCGCGGTGCCGGAGAGCTGCCGGACCCGCACCGCGGGGGTGGTGGCGCCGCAGCGCTCGGAGATGAGCTCCGAGAGCTCGCGGGTGGGGAGCCCGCCGTGCGCGAGCGCGAACGTCCCCAGCTCGCGCGCGGTGCAGTGGAGCTCCTCGGTGGCCAGGCTCGTGCCGGGGCGGCCCGCGGCGGCCTCCGCCAGCACCGTCTCCCAGGCGTTGGCGGGCGCGTGCGGGGTCGTCTGCGCGGCGGAGGGGAGCGGCCCGGTGAGCGTCCACCGATCAACGTAGCGCCACTCGGCGGGGGGCACCTGCGCGAGCGCCTCCTGCTCGGCGAGCGCCGCCAGCTCCTCGCGCGCGGGGAACTGGGCGCCGCCACGGGTGGTGGCGCAGCCGGCGCACCCGAGCAAGGCCACCAGGGAGATCCATCGGTTCATGGTCCGACCTTCTAGTCCGGACGGACGCCGAGCCGGGTGCCTCGCGCGAGCGGGAACTTCCGGCGCAGCGTCACCTGGCGCGCGCCGCGCAGCCACGCCAGCGCGGAGAACGTCAGCACCACCACGCCCAGGATGAGCGCCGGCCTCCCGAAGCCGTCCCCGTCGAACCGGGGCAGCGCGCGCATCACCGAGGCCACGCCGAAGAAGGCGGCCCCCACGGCGAAGGCCACGCTCAGGTACGTGGCGAGCGTGGTCTCCAGCACCACCACGCGCTGGCAGCGGTTGCACTTGAAGCTGAACTCGGAGGGGCTGCGGCGGGTCTCGGTGTCCGCGAGGACGTCCCAGCGCTCGCCGATGAAGACGGCCTCCCCTCCGCAAGGACAAGCGCGCGTGCGGTGCATGGGCTTCATCAGGCCTCCCCTCCGACGTCGAAAGCGACCGCCGCATAGCACGGTCGCGGACCTCGGAGAAACCCGGGAAAGCCTGACCCTGCGGGAGGGACAGGTGTCGCGGACACCGCACACTGGATTCCCCGTCAGCGAGAGCCGGTGACGTTGGCCGGCTTGGGCTCCGGCTTGATCGCCAGCGTCACCAGCGAGGCGGCGGTGCAGAACGTGGTGCTGGTGATGCAGTGGTCGCCGCGCCAGGTCCCGTTCTCGCGCTGCAGTCCGGCCAGGCGGGTGCGGATGCCTTCGTCCCAGCCCTTCCACTCCTCGCCCCCCACCCTGGCCAGCGCCTCGGAGGTCATCATGTACGAGACGTGCTCCTCGCCGCCGTAGGTGCCGTAGCCGCGCAGGAAGCTCTCGTCCTTGAGCTTGGCGCGGGCGGCCTGCGCTGTGGGCCCGTCCAGAGTGCCCTGGCGCGAGGCCGCCGCCAGCGAGCCCGTCGCGCCGTAGAGCGCCACGCCGGCGCCCGCCTCGGTCTTGAAGGCCTTCTTGCGCGTGTCGTACTGGCCCGCCATGTAGTCGTCGGATTTCTTGATCGCCTCGGCCGCGACCTTCCCCGAGCCCGCCTTCCGGGCGGCGTAGAGGCCGCCGTTGGCGAAGGCGCTGGAGAGCACCGGCGCCCAGCCCTGGCCATCGAAGCTGCCGTCCTGCCGCTGCAGCGCCTGGACCTTCTCCACCACCGTGTCGAGCGCGAAGGTGAGCCGCTCCTTCTCCTTCTCGTCCTTGACGGTGGGCACCGCCTCGCCGAGCAACTGTGCCGCGAGGAAGGTGTCGATGTAGCGCCCGAGCTTCGCCTGCGGCTGCGTGCCTTCGCCCTGGATGGCGACGGTGCTGCGCGGCACCCGTTCGATCGCGCGGACCACGAACTCCACGCCCTTGCGCGTGGCCTCGCGGTGCTCGCCGGCGGAGAGGGTGTGGCCGTAGCGGATGAGCGTGATGGTCGCCAGCGCGGTGCTCGCCACGTCCGGCGTGGTCTTCGACTCGGCGCCCCAGCCGCCGTTGTCGTTCTGCGCGGCGAGCAGCCAGGCCATGGGGCGGGCCACGTCTGCCACCTTGGGTTTGGGCTTGGGCGCGGGCTGCGCCGGGGGGCCAGCCTGGGCGAGGAGAGAGAGGTTGAGGGTGACCAACAGGACAAGCGACGAGCGCAGCTGCCTCATGCAGCCTCCGGTGTGAGGGGTGGTCGCGCCGGAACGCACGGGCGGAAGGAAAGTTCTGCGGCGGATCAGCGCGGCAGCGGTTCTGCCTCTGCTGTCGCCTGCTCGGCTTCGCTGATCGCGCCCTGGGCTCGAAGCTGACGCAGCACGTAGCTGCGCCTCGCGATTGCCCTCTCGGGATTCTTGCGAGGGTCGTAGTGCGAGGGGCCCTCGAGAAGCCCTGCGAGGAGCGCAGCCTGCGCCCACGTGAGCGCCGCGGGCTCAACGCCGAAGCATCTGAGGGCCGCTGCGTCCAGTCCCCTCGCTCCACGCCCGAAGAAGGCGTGACTGGCGCGCCAACGCAGCAGTTCCTCCGCGGAGAAGTTCCGCGTGAACCAGATCTGCAGGGTCAGACCTGCCAGACCCGCGCCCGCCCGATGCCTCCGTTTGCCCTGCTCCCCGAGCTCCCAGAGGAAACTGCGGCCGGCGCCGGAGGCCAGCCGGCTGCCCGGAGGGAAGCGAGGTCTCGCGTGAGAAGCTCCGATGTCGAGCACCGCCCGCACCACCGTCCACGGCCACACCGGCTCCACGCGCTGCTCTCCGCCCTCTTCGGCCGCCCAGATCGCCACGTGGGCGCGCAGCAGCGGAGTCTCCGGCTCCCGCTGCGGCAGCTCGCCCACGTCGGCGAGGCTCCAGCGATACAGCCCCTCCACCGCGCAGAACGGCAGCGCGAGCAACGACACGAGGATGCAGAGCAGCAGCCGCAGGCGCTGGGTCATCGCCGCGGCAAGAGCACCTTCCGCGCCAGAGACCACCGCAGGAAGGCCCTTAGGGACGGAGTGCGTTCACTTCCGCGGGACGCCGTGCACACATGAGTCCCGCGGTGGTGCGCTCGGGGCCGCGGTGGGTAGCACAGTCACGTTCGCGCGCAGCGGGCGCTCGTCCATGCCGCGCTCATCGAAGTGGGGAGGTTCTTCATGCTGGGATCATGAAGAACCTCCCCACTACGGAGCTCTGCGGCCCGCTTCCGCTGCCCAGCCGTGCATCGTGGAGCAAACAGTGCCCTCCAGGGGCCGGAACGCTCCACAGTGCGAGCGCCCGCTGCCGCCGGCGAAGCCTGTGCTACCCGCCGCGGCCGGAGCGCACCACCGCGGGACCCATGCGCGCACGGCGCCCCGCGGAAGTGAACCCACTCGGTCCCTATGAGCCCGCTGCACCGCGGTCAGCCCGAGTGAGCGCCACGACCTGGTCACAGCCGCTTGTGGCCTGAAGGAGCGTCGCTGTGGATACTCCGCGAAATGGCGAGAAGGGACGGGCCAGGGTGAGCTCACGTTACGCGGTGCTCCCCACCCGCGACGCGGTGCTGCTGCCCGGGGCGGTCAACGAGCTGAACGTGGGGCGGCCCGGCTCGGTCGCGGCGTTGCGGTTCGCCGCCGAGCGCGAAGAGCGGGTGCTGCTTTTGCTCCAGCGCGATCTCAACGTCGATGACCCTGACGGCGCCCAGCTCCATCCGGTTGGGACGTTGTGCCGAATCACCCACGCGGAGCGGAGCTCGGCCGACTTTGCGTCGGTCACGGTGGCCAGTGAGGAGCGTGCGCGGGTGAGCTCGACCGAGCGCAGCGGTGGTGTGCTCTTCGCCGAGGTCGAAGCGCTCCCCTGGGCGCCAGCCGAGCCCGAGCTCTCCGCCGCACTGCGCGAAGTCCTGCCGACCTGGATCGAGAGCCTGCCGAGGCAACTCCAGCCGCCGCTGATCACCAACGACATCCAGCGGCTCTGCGTCTTGAGCGTGGCTGCTCCGCTGGAGCCCACGCAGCTCCAAGCCGTGCTCGAGCGTGAAGAGCTCGCGCTCGTGGCGAAGGCCCTCGACTCGCTGCGCGACAAGAGCTGGCGAACGCGGCTGCTGAGGTGGATTCGGCGGTAGAGCGCCCACCGCGCCCGCCGAAGCCTGTGCTACCCGCGGCGGCTTCGAGCGCACCACCGCGGGACCCATGCGCGCACGGCGCCCCGCGGAAGTGAACCCACTTAAGTCCCTACGAGCCCGCGGCACTGCGCTCAGCCCCGGGAGCCCGGCGGGGGATGGGCGAAGTGGTCGCCCAGCCGCCCACGCAGAGCACTGCGCCAGAATCCTCATACAACTCCGGTCACTCCGAGCGACCAGGCTGGTCGACCACGGTGGTCGACCACCGGCCGCCCAACCGCCGCCTACAGCGAGCAGACCCCGCCGGGCAGGTAGATCGCCACGTGGTCCAGGTCCGTGGAGTGGTGGATGAGCGAGAACCCGTTCGTCGTGTTGGACCAGGCGTCCAGGTGGAACGAGTGCGCGCAGGTCGTGCACGAGAGCGTGTACGAGACGACCTTCGGATCCACGCCCGTCCACGTCGGCGACGCGTCGTGGACGCCGAGATAGTGGTCCTCGACGATCCCCGCGCTCTTGCCGTGGCCCCACGCGTCCGACAGCGCGTAGCTGAAGAGGTGGCCCTGCGGATCGTACGCGCTGAAGGTGAACTCCAGCGTCGGCGAGCCGCTGCTGATCAACGCACACTCATCCAGCTTGGAGCCGTCGTGGGAGATCTGCGTGAGCGTCGCCACCGGCGGCACGTTGTCCACCAGCAGCGAGACCGTGCCGCTGTCGGGCAGCAGCGCCTTGGCCGCGGTGTAGAGCTTCACGGTGACGGTGTGCTTCGCGTTGGTGAGCGGGAGCGTGTCCAGCACGAACCCCATGTCGGGGATCGCCCAGATCTCCGCCGCGCCCGGCACCGCGTAGTAGCCGCTCGCGTCCGGGACGACCGTCTCCAGCGCGAAGCTGCTCACGTTCCACTTGTAGTTGGTCCAGGACGCCTTCTGCGGCGTGGCCGAGCCGTCGAGGAAGACGCGGTAGTACGCGGCGCCCGCGTTCCGGATGCCGGGGAAGTTCAGGTACAGGTGCGGGCTGCCGCCGAAGGACGCGTTCTTCACGTAGAAGAAGTAGCCGGGCTGCGTGGTGGCCAGGCCGCTCGCGGCGTCAATCTCCGTGGAGGGGATGAAGCCCACGCGGGTGATCACCGGCCCCAGCGCCGCGCCACCCATCAGGTTGATCCGGGACAGGTACGCGTCGGTGATGACGTAGAGCGCCCCGGGGTCCACGCCGCGGGTGACCGAGGCCACGTTCGGCGGCACGTTGGCCACCAGCGTGGTGGTCGCCGGCGTCACGGTGAGATCCACGCGCAGCACCTTGCTGCCGCCGCCGCGGTCGGTGACGTAGAGCGCGCTGCGGTCATCGTTCGCCCACTCCAGCTGCTGCGCGAAGGAGAGCCCGGTCACCACGTTGGTCAAAATCCCGCTCTGGAGATCCAGGCGGACCACGCGCGTGGGCTCGCTGAGGTACGCGGTCTTGAAGTCGGGCGACATCAAGAGGCCGTAGCCGGTGGTCAGCCCGGTGGCGATGGCCACCTTGGGGCCGCCCCACACGCTCACCTTCCAGAGCGTGCCGCTCGCCGCGTCGATCGTGTAGGCGATGCCGTTGGACGTATCGAGCGCCACCTGCATGGGGACGCCGAGCCCGGAGGCGACCAGGGTGTGCGTGTTGCTGCCGGTGGAGGCCTTCCAGAGGTTCCCGTCCCGCGTGGTGACGTAGCCGAACGTCTGGTTGGGCCACATGGCCACGCCGGTGGGGCAGACGAAGCCGGTGTGGATGACCGCCACCGTGTTGTTGCCGGGGTCGAACCGGGAGAGCTCGCCGGTGGCGCACTCGGTGAAGAAGAGCTTGTTCTGCGTGGGGTGGTACGCCGAGCCCATGCCGTTGCCCAGCCCCGCCGCGAGCGGCGTCACGCTGGCGCCCTGCGCGGACGCGGCGGCGAGCACGCCCAGCGCGAACAGACAAATGCCTCTCATGTGGTCCTCCTCCGTTTCGAAGGGGAAACGGCGCTGTCCGGAAATCTTCCCAGCCGCGCGCTCGCGCTGGCGTTCGCCCCGGCCGGCCGCTAGAGGGAGGCCACACCTCTCTCTCGAAGGAGCACCGCCATGGCCGACATCACCTTGAAGGGCAAAGCCATCCACACCGCCGGCACCCTCCCCGCCGTGGGCAGCCAGGCGCCGGATGTGTCGCTCACCGGCCTGGACCTGGCGGACAAGGCGCTCTCCTCGTTCCCCGGCAGGAGAGTGCTCAACATCTTCCCCAGCGTGGACACCAGCGTCTGCGCCATGTCTGTGCGCACCTTCAACAAGCGCGCGGCCGAGCGGCCCAACGTGACCGTGGTCAACATCTCCATGGACCTCCCCTTCGCGCTCAAGCGCTTCTGCGGCGCCGAAGGCATCGAGCGCGCGGTCACGCTCTCCGGCTTCCGCAGCGACTTCGGCCAGAAGTTCGGCGTCACCATCAAGGACGGCGGCATGGCCGGCCTCTATTCGCGCGCGGTGGTCGTGCTCGACGAGCAGGGCAAGGTGCTCCACGCCGAGCAGGTCCCGGAGATCGGCCAGGAGCCGAACTACGACGCGGCCCTCGCCAAGCTGTGACTTGGCCCACCGTGGCCCAGTGGGTTTCGCGGGCGCGGCACTTCTGAGCGCCGCCCCACGGCGGCGATGTTCTTGAGGATATGTCGTCCCCCGTGCTCGCCGCCGCGCCCGTGCCCGCGTCCTCCCTCTGGCCCCGCCGCCTGTTCCAGCTCTACCTGGGGCTGGTGATCTACGCCCTGAGCATGGCGCTCCAGGTGGAGTCGCAGCTCGGGTTGGATCCCTGGGGCGTGTTCCACCAGGGGCTCTCCGTCCGGCTCGCGGTCCCGCTCGGCTACGTGATGAACGCGGTGGGCGCGGCGGTGCTGTTGCTCTGGATCCCCCTGCGGCAGCGCCCCGGGCTGGGCACGGTGTCCAACCTGGTGGTGATCGGCCTGGCCTGCGAAGGCTTCCTCTACCTCCTCCCCACCCCCTCCCACTGGGCGGCGCGCGCGGCCTTCCTGGCCGGCGGGATCGCCCTCACCGGCGTGGCCACCGGCCTCTACATCGGCGCCGGGCTGGGGCCCGGCCCCCGGGACGGCCTGATGACCGGCCTGGCCAGGCGCGGCCACTCGGTCCGGGTGGTGCGCACCGCCATCGAGCTGAGCGTGCTCGGCGTGGGCTTCCTGCTTGGCGGCACGGTAGGGATTGGCACGCTGGTGTACGCCGTGACGATCGGCCCCCTGGCCCACCTCTTCATCCCCGTCTTCGCCCTGCCCGAGCGCGCCCCCCGCGCCTGACGCTAAGCTCTCCTTCCGCCGGGGAGGGTCTTCCACTGAAGTCGGTCTCGCGCGCGATGGCGGCTGCCTCCCTGCTGTGGCTCGCCGCCTGCGCGAGCGCGCCCCCGATGCCGGACGAGAACGTGGTGGCGCGCGACCTCGTCATCCGCCGGCTGGCGCCCAACGTCTGGCTCCACGTCACCGCCATGGACGAGCGCGGCACCAGCCCCGCCAACGGGTTGATCTACGAGACGCCCGCCGGCGCAGTGCTGATCGACGTGGGCTGGACCGACTCCGCCGCCGAGCGGCTGCTCGAGTTCTGCCGGACGCGGCTGAAGAAGCCGGTGGTCCACGCCATCCTCACCCACTCCCACGCCGACCGCGCCGGAGGGCTGGCCGCCCTGCTCGCCCACCAGGTGCCCGTCACCGTGCTGGACCAGACCGCCGCGAAGCTGGGCAAGGCGCCGCCTGCGGTGAAGACCTTCTCCGGCGAGAGCGCGCTCACGGTGGGCGGACGCAAGCTGGAGCTCTTCCACCCCGGCCACGGCCACAGCCCGGACAACATCACCGTCTACCTCCCGCGGGAGAAGCTCCTCTTCGGCGGCTGCTTCCTCAAGTCCGTGGACGCGCGAGAGCTCGGCAACCTGGCGGACGCCGAGCTCTCCGCCTGGCCCGAAGCTCTGCGCCGCCTCAAGGCGCGCTACCCGGGCGCCACCACGCTCGTCCCCGGACACGGCGAGCCCGGCGGCAAGGACCTCTTCCTGCGCACGGACGTGATGCTCAAGGCGAACGCGAGCGCCGCCCCCTAGCCCGCGCGGCCGCGCTCGTACTGGGCCGCCGCGGGCGCGTAGTCCGCGCTCCAGTGGGCAATGAGCGGCCGCGGATCCTCGTGCGATGGGTGGAAGCGCGGACCGAAGTACGCGAGGTACGGCAAGAGCAGGCTGGGGAGCCGCCGCGGGGGCAGCAGGAACGCGGCCAAGCGCCACCACTCGCGCAAGGAGAAGAGGCAGCCGTCTGCGCGCATCAGCTGCACCTGCTGCAGCGAAACCCACGCGAAGAGCAGGACCGTGGTGACGCACATCACCCACGCGCGCTGAAGCCAACCGCGGTGACGCACATCACCCACGCGCGCTGAAGCCAACCGCCCCCGAGGTGGGCGAACACGTCGAACGCCACCGACTTGTGCTCCGTCTCCTCCACCGCGTGCCAGCGCCAGAGCGCCGCGAGCTGCGGGTGCGCCTCGTCGAGCATCACGTCCTCCCGCAGCGCAAGGACGGCGAGCAGCGCGGTGAAGTGCTCGAACGCGGCGGTGGCCGCGAGCTGCACGGACAGTGAGAAGCGCCGCTCCAGCAGTCTCAGAAACGGCGATCCGCGCCTCCAGGCCCGCCGCCGGCAAGCCGCGCTGGACCAACCACCGGTTGTAGCGATCATGCTCGCGGCTGTGGTGCCCCTCCTGCTCGCAGAACGCGGTGACCGCCGAGGCCAGCGCCGGGTCGTGCACCTGCGCTCGAGAGCGGCGCAGGACGCCGATGAAGAACCGCTCCGCCGGGGCGAAGAAGACGGAGAGGTTGTCCATGAAGAGGCTGACCGCGCGGCCGCGCCGGTGCCACGGATGCGGAACGCCTTCGAACGGAAAGCGGAGATCGCGGGGCGTGGGGAGCATCTGCCGCAATCATCCTATGGCGCTGGTGGTTGAAGTCGCGACGCGGACATGGACGCAGACGCCCCCCTACAGGTGAGCGGTTCGCTCGTACGCTCCTACGTGAAGCTGCTGGGCAAGCTCGGCCACACCTCGGCCGTGCGCAAGCGGCTGGACGGCACGCCCGCCGCCTACCTCGAGGACCCGTCCATGCCGTGGAGCTGGGTGGATGGGGTCCCCTTCATCCGCCTACTCGAGGGCGTCCAGGCCGAGCAGGGAGACGAGCAGCTGCGGCTCACGGGCGCGCAGGTGGCCCGCGAGTTCCTGGGGGCGCTCGCCGCGCCGCTGCTGCGCACGGTGCTCACGCTCTCGGACACCAGCCCGGGCGCGCTCTACAAGCACCTGGACACGGTGAGCAAGCCGTTCATCCGCGGCGCGCGCTTCACCTTCGCGGAGCGCGGCCCCGGCGAGTGCGAGGTGGGGATCCTCTACCCCGTGCGCCCTGCGCAGGCGGCCTTCCGGCTCTGGCAGGGCGTGCTGCTCTTCCCCATCGAGTTCACCGGGTACGACGGCACGGTGCGCCCCAAGGTGCCCTTCGCGGAGGCGCAGGCCCTCTACACCATCCGGTGGATGCGGGCGCGCGGGCCCTAGGGCTCTGCGCGCCGCTCCCAAACCTTGCGGTGCAGCTCGAAGGCAGACCCCGCCCTGCTCTTTCTGACAGCGGTGCACGTCCTGTGCGCCGGTAGGCGCGAGGGCACGGTGAGCGGCGATTCGACAGCGGCGCGGCCCCGTGGCACACCAACGCCCCCTCCGGGGTTTCTCGAACAGTGCTCCCTGCTGAAAAAGCCAGCCTCGCCTTCTTCGCCGCGCTCGGGCGTCCCGTGCAGCCGGAGATCTCCGGGCTTTTCTCCGCGCTCTGCGCCCGCGCCGAGCACGCCTTCCCCGAGCTGCCGCCGGACCCGCAGCGGCTGGGCGCGCGGCTGGCCGCGGCGGTGGACGAGCGGCTCCCGCTGCGCGAGCAGCTGGCGCAGCTGGCGGTGGAGGACCTGGCGCTGGCGCAGGCCTGCCTTCTGCGCTCGCCCGCCGCGCTCGAGCGGCTGGAGGCGCTCCTGGGAGAGGTGGCGGAGGACGTCCGGCGCGTCGTGGGAGACGTGGACCTCTGCGAGGAGATCCTCCAGCGGATGCGGGTGAAGCTGCTCGTCCCGTCCTCCAGCCCGCCCAAGCTGGAGGAGTACGACGGGCGCGGGCCGCTGCTCGCCTGGCTGCGCACGGTGGCGCTGCGCCAGGCGCTCTCCGAGCTGCGCGCGCTCCACCGTCTCCCCGCGGAGGGCGAGGCGCTGGCGCAGGAGCTGGTGGACCTGGCCATGGACCCGGAACTCCAGGCGATCGCGCTCGACCAGCGAGACGCCTTCAAGACCGCCTTCGCCGAGGCGCTGCTCTACCTCTCCGCGCGCGAGCGACTTCTGCTCAAGCTGCGCTACGTGAAGGGGCTGGAGCTGGAGGACGTGGCCCGCTTCGCCGGCGTGCACCGCTCCACCGTGGTGCGCGCGCTCGCGCAGCTGCGGGAGGACCTGGTGGCCGGCATCCGCCTGCGCCTCAAGGACAAGCTGCGGCTCTCCTCCGGCTCCCTGGACAGCCTGATGCGGGCCCTGCGGGGCACGGTGGAGCTGAGCCTGGAGCGCCTGCTGCGCCGGTTCGGCCCCGCCCCGTCTTCGCGGTAAAAATCAGTCATTTCAGCCCTCTGCGCGCGGCGCTGAGCCGCGAAAGGACGTCGCCGCGTCCGCCTCCGGGAGCGCGTTCTTGCCGCTCCGTCAGGAGCGTGCACCGTGGTCCGCAGGCTTGGCGAGCTGGGCAGCCCCAACATCCGGGGCAGCAACGCGCTGGAGGAGATTGAGGCCTTCGAGGCAGAAAGTCCGGTCGAGGCCGAGGAGGCGGCCCAGGCGGAAGATCCGTTCGCCCGCTCGCAGTTCGACAGCACGGCGCAGCTCGCCGCGCCGCTGGCGGACGATGGCTCGGCCCTGCTGGAGCAGGTGAGGGACCCTTCGCAGGACGCGGTGGCGCAGGCGCAGAGCTGGGTCTCCATGGCCACGCCGCAGCTGCGCGGCCGCGCGGAGCTGCTCTTCGTCGAGGACCATGGGCAGCAGTTCCAGCTCGTGGTGATCCGCCAGGGCCAGTCCGTGTTCGACCCGAGCACGCAGAAGAGCTACCCCGACTTCAAGGCCTTCCTGGCGGCCCACCCGGGCATGACGCTCTCCGCGTCCCTGCCGGCCACCGCCGCGGCCAAGCTCTTCGCCACCGAGCCTGGCACGAAGGAGCGCTCGGCCGCGGTGGCCGCGGCGAAGCTGCCGCAGAGCGTGAGCGCGCTGCTGGATCCCTCTGCTGCCGAGCTGGAGACTGGCGCGGCTGCGCCCGCGCAGCCCACCCCCGGCGCGCCGACCGCGCCCGCGGAGCCCGAGTACACGCTGGAGCATGCGGACAAGGACGCGAAGGCGATCTACGACGCCACCGAGGGCGGACTCACCGGCTGGGGCACGGACGAGGACGCAGTCTTCAAGACGCTGGAGGGGAAGAGCCCGGAGCAGCTCGACCTGCTGCGCAAGGCCTACAAGGACCACTACGGCAAGGACCTGGACCAGGTCGTCGAGGGCGAGTTGGACGACAACGCCAAGGACCTCGAGCACGGCCAGGCGCTGCTCAAGGGCGGCAACCCCGCCGAGGTGGACGCGGTCCGCATCTCCGCCGAGCTGGAGGGCGTCTTCGGGGACGAGCAGGAGATTTTGAAGATCCTCGAGAAGGCCAAGCCGGAGGATCGCCAGAAGATCGCCGAGGCGTACTCGGTGAAGTACGGCGGACCGGCGGGCAAGACGCCCACCGAGTTCTTCCTCTCCAAGCTCGACGGGGACCTCAACGACGAGGAGATGGACCGCGCGCGCAACCTGCTCGGGGCAGGGACGGCGAGCACGCCGGAGGAGGCGCTCAAGCTCGAGTCGGAGGCGGTGGCCGGCCGGCTCAAGGTGGCGATCGACGGCTGGGGGACCGACGAGGAGACGATCAAGGGGGAGCTGGAGGGCAAGACGAAGGAGCAGGTGGACGCGATCGCCGAGGCGTACGGGCGCAAGTACGGCAACCTGGGAGACGGCAAGACGCCGGAGGAGTACCGCAAGGTGCTCGCGGACAAGCTCCGCGGCGAGGCGGACGGCGCCCAGGAGGAGGTCTTCCTGCGCCTGCTCAACCCGCCCGCGCAGGGGGACACCACGGCGAGCGCGCAGGCCTCCGCGGAGAAGCTCAAGGACGCGATGGACGGCTGGGGGACGGACGAGGACGGGATCGAGAAGGAGCTCGAGGGCAAGTCCAAGGCGGAGGTGGACGCGATCGCCGAGCAGTACGGCCGCAAGTACGGGAACCTCGGAGACGGGAAGTCCCCCGAGGCGTACCGCAAGGTGCTCGCGGACCGGCTGCGCGACGAGGCGGGCGGCGACGGCCAGAAGGACGTCTTCGCGCGCCTGCTCAACCCGGCGGCTGAGGGCGACAGCAAGGCCCAGGCGCAGGCGGACGCGGAGGTGCTGCGCCAGGCGTTCGACGGCTGGGGCACGGAAGAGGAGGACATCCGCGCGGTGCTCACCGGCAAGTCCAAGGCGCAGATCGACGAGATCTCCGCCGCGTACAAGGAGAAGTACGGCGAGGACCTGCGCGAGCGGATGGACCGCGAGCTGGACGGGCGGGACGAGATGCAGCTGCTCAAGCACCTGTTCGACCTGGGCGACATCGACCCCACCGCCCCGGGCGCGGACCAGGAGCGGCTGCGGAGAATTCAGGAAGAGCACGACGCGGAGGGCGGCGCAGGGATCGGCCTGACCAGCGCGGTGCAGTTCGTGGCCAAGGGCTTCGACGCCAAGGCGACGGACGAGTACCGCTACCAGCAGAACGTGGAGGACGCCCAGGACGCGCTGGAGAGCGGCGAGGCGGACCTGGCCCACCGGGAGACCGGCTTCGCGGCGGGGGACCTGGACTCGCTGCAGAAGTCGAAGGACCAGGCGGCGGAGTACGGCGCGGAGGCGGCGGCGATGATCGCCGCGGCGGCGGTGATCGTCGCCAGCGGGGGCGCGGCGGCGCCGTTGGTGGCGGCGATCGGCGCGGCGTACGGCGCGGCGGCGGCCACGGCCGCGGTGGCGGCGACCGCGGCGGTGGTGGCGGGCACGGCGAGCGCGGCCACCTATGCGGGCATCCAGGGGGGCGCGGCGGACAGCGCGGACGTGGCGCGCCACGGCGCGGTGGGCGCGGTGACCGGCGCCACCTTCGTGGTGGCGCCCGGCGGGGCCGCGCTGGTGGGCGGGGTGGGCAAGGAGATGACGGTGCAGGCGGCCAAGGAGGTCTTCGTCAAGGCCGGGCAGGAGGCCGCGCTCCAGAGCGGCAAGGAGCTCACGCTCACCGCCAGCGAGCGGGCGATCGTGGCCACCGCGGAGCAGGCGGCGAAGCAGGGGGGCAAGGAGCTGGTGGTGGCGGGCACCGAGCAGGCCGCGCTGCAGGGGGGCAAGGAGGTGGCGGTGGCGGGCACCGAGCAGGCCGCGCTGCGCGGGACCGCGGTGGCCGGCACGCGCAACGCGGTGGTCCAGGACGCGGTGGCCTGGGGGAAGGTCGGCGCCTACACAGGCGGCGCGGACGGCTTCACCCGCTCGATCACGGACGAGGCCACCTGGCGGGAGGAGGGCGGCGTGTTCCGCGTCTTCCAGGGGACGCTGCGGGGCGCCGTCACCGGCGCCGTGTTCACCGGCGGCATGGGGGCGGCGGCCGGGGCGGTGACGCGCCGGGCGGCGGCCAAGGCGGCGGCGGCCGGGGCGCCGGCGGAGCTCACCCAGGCGCAGCGCGCGCAGTGGGGCCAGCTCGAAGGCGGGACGCTCAAGGACTTCGGCAAGCTCACCTCCACCGGGGAGGTGAAGGCCCGGGTCAAGGGCGCGCTGCGGGACGCCGAAGCCGGCGCCGCGCGGGAGCTCCGCGCGGGCGCGCCGCGCGTCACGCCGGGCGAGGTGACCACCTCGGGCAGCACGCTGGCCAAGGTGGGCGAGGCCTCCGCCGCGCTCCCGCAGGGCGCCGAGCGCGCAGCCGCCTTCGAGAGCGACGTCCTCCCGGTCCTCCTCGCGGACGCCAAGCAGACGCTCGGCACCAGCGAGGACCTCTCCGGCCTCCTCTCCCAGGCGGTGGACGGCTCCGGCGCCCGCGGACTCGGCCTCAAGCACACCGACGCCGGCTGGGTCGCCGACACCGACTACCCGCCCCGCGCCGCCAACGCCCTCTGGGATGACTTCGCCAAAAAGCTCGGCATCTCCAAGGCCGATGCGGACGCCGTCACCCGCTTCAACGCAGAGATCGGCAAGCTGCCCCAGGCCGAAGGCAAGTACGCCCCGGACTTCGCGCAGCTCAGCCCCGAGCTCCAGGAGATGAGCACCCGCGTCTCCAAGTCCCTCCTCGGCGAGGAGCTCGTCCCGCCCCTCACCTCCACCGAGGAGGCCTTCAAGGCCAACCTCGTCCTCAACAACCTCACCTGGCACACCACCAACTGGCAGCGCGCCGCGGGCGACGCCACCCGCGCCAACCCGCTCGAGCGCGGAAATGTCTTCAACACCTACTCGGACAACCTCGCTTACGCCAACGAGCGCGGCGGCCTCCCCGCCGTCTTGGACATGGCCGTCTCCGATGCCTACAACGCCGGCAAGCCCGGCGTGACCGGCCTCGCGCTCACCCCTCGCGGCCTGGCGGCGGCCCGCCCCGCCGAGTTCCGGCAGGTGGACCGGGACTTCCTCGGTGGGCTCAAGCGCGCGCAGCTGAGCGCGGCGAAGCGCGCGGGCGCCACGCCGGCCCAGCTGGCCAACATCGAGCAGGTGACGGGCTGGAAGCTGCACCTGCCGGTGGAGGCGGACGGGAGCAATCCCCTGACGGCGGAGATCTCCGCCTGGCTGGACGCGAACCACCCCTTCTACAAGGTGGGCTCGGGCGGCGAAGTGGCCGAGGGCTCGGGGATGACCGTCTACGTGGGCTCCAAGGCGGACATGCTCGAGCTGGCGCAGGCGCTGGACGCGCGCTTCGGCCAGAAGCTCGAGGAGGCGGGCCTGCCGTTGAGCCGAACCGACGAGCCGGTGGTCGGCCGCGTCACCGCGCGCTTCGATGACCAGGCGTTCCTCACCGGCCCCGCCGGTGGGCCTCAGTCCGCGAAGTACTCGCAGTACACCAACCTGCTCGCGAGCGACCACCGCGAGCTGGCGCTGCGGCAGATGACCGGCGGGCGCTTCACCCCGCGAGAGCTCCAGGCCGCGGAGCAGCGGGCGCACCAGGAGCGGGTGAAGGACTTCGGTACGTTCTATTCAGGGTGAGATCCGCTCGGGGCGGACTCGTGGTAAGGGGTCCGCCCGTGAAAACCAACCGCTCGACCCTCTGGACCGCCGTCGCCCTGGCCGCCCTGGCCTCCGTCTCTGGCTGCAAGAAGGAGGAGGCGCCCCCCGCGGAGAAGCCGGTGCACGCCGCCACGCCCGCGCCGGACCCCAAGCCCACCCTCACCCTGCTGATCACGGGCGACGAGTACGGCTGGATGGTGCGCGGCGACAACGGCGTGCACACCGCGGGCGGCGCCGCGGAGCTGCTGGGCCACTGGCTCTCCGAGGAGAAGCACTGCGTGGGGGACGCGCAGAAGTGCGCGGCCTCCTCCACCCTGGCGCTCTCCACCGGCGACCACGCGGGCGGCCCGGCCATCTCGTCCTACTTCCAGGGCAAGCCGATGGCGGAAGTGATGCGGGCCATGGGCTACGCGGCCTCGGCGCTGGGCAACCACGACCTCGACTTCGGCCGCGAGTCCTTCCTCGCCAACCGCGAGACGGGCACCTTCCCGGTGCTGGCGGCGAACGTGAAGGCCAAGGAGGCCACCTTCGACCTGAAGCTTTTGCCCAGCGCGGTGCTGGAGCGGCAGGGCTTGAAGATCGCCGTGGTGGGGCTCGCCTTCGAGAAGGCGCAGCAGAGCACCATGGCCGGCAAGCTCGAAGGGCAGGAGGTGGAGCCCTACGAGGCCGCGCTCAAGCGCGAGGTCCCCGCCGCGTGGCAGGCCGGCGCGGACGCGGTGGTGGTGCTGGTGGACGACTGCCCCAGCGCCCTCAAGGAGACGCTGGAGAAGAACGCGGACCTCAAGATCTCCCTGCTCGCCGGCGGCCACTGCCCCGGGGCGTACGACGAGAAGGTGGGCGCCACGCCGATCTTCTCGCCCGGCCGCCACCTGCAGAAGTACGCGCGCGCGCAGCTCTCGTTCGACCGCAGCAAGCCGGCGGCGGAGCGGCTGACGGGCGTGGACGTGAAGGTGGTGGACACGGCCGGGCTTAGCGCCAAACCGGACGCGCAGCTGGCCTCGCTGGTGCTGGCGTGGAAGGAGAAGCTGGACGCGGCGCTCGGCACGCAGATCGGCTTCACGCAGAAGGGGCTGGCCAAGGGCTCGCCGGAGCTGGGCCGGTGGATCACCGACGCCTGGCGCGACGTGGAGGGCGCGGACGTGGCGGTGCTCAACCGCAAGGGGCTGCGGCAGGGGCTGCCGGCCGGCGTGGTGACCAAGGCGAGCGTCTACTCGGTGCTGCCGTGGGAGAACTCGCTGATGGTGGTGAAGGTGAAGGGCGCGGACCTCGTCACCGCCCTCTCCAACCCCGAGGCCGTGTTCTCCGGCGCGGTGAAGGCGGGCAAGGGCTTCAAGGACGCCAAGGGCAAGGCGATCGACCCCAAGCGCGAGTACACCGTCGTCACCAGCGACTACCTCTACTTCGGCGGAGACGGCTTCAACTTCGAGAAGCTGGACCCCAACCCGGCGGAGACCGGGATGATGTGCCAGACGCCGGTCATCACCTGGACGCAGAAGCAGAACACCAGCGGGGAGAAGCCGCTGGAGAAGACCATCCCGCGCGGCTGATCCGCTTTCACTCTGGGGCCTCGGGCGGGGTCGTCCCTGCATGATCTCGCCCAACGACCTCTCGCCCCGCGCGCGCCGCGGCCTCATCGTGGGCATGGTGGCCGCCGTCCTCGGCGGGATGTTGAGCGCCAGGTTGGGCGTGGGGCTGGTGATCGCCCTGCTGATCGCCCAGGCCGGCGCGCTCCTCGGCGCGGCGCTGGCAGGCGAGACCTGGCGCGAGCGCCTGCGGGAGGCGGTGCCCGCGGTCCTCGGCGCGAGCGCGCTGGTGATCGCCACCCGCGCGTACCTGGGCTGGCCCGGCCGCGAGCGGATCTACAACGTGGAGCTGGTCATCCCCATGCTGCTCGCCGGCGCGCCGTACCTGCTGCTGCGCAGGTCCACCCACGGGCTCGAGGACCGCGCCCCGGCGCTGGTGGCCGCGCTGCTGGTGGGCTGCTGCGCCGCGGCGCTGCTGCTCGCCTCCGCGCTGCCGGTCGCGGCGTAGGTGGGCAAGGTGGGCAGCGCCTACTCGAAGCGATGCGATCCGCTCGTCGCACAACGGCCTTGAGGGCTCAGGGACGTTCAGGGTCGCGCCGAGCCTTGCTCGCATGGGCCCCTCGGTGGCGCGCTCGGGCCGCGGCGGGTTGCACAGCCACGCTCTGGCGCAGTGGGCGCGCGGAGGCGGGCGCTGCCCGAGCGAAGTGTGGAACGTTAAGGGCTCCTGGGGTGGATAACGTTCCACGCCTCGAGCGGTGCCGCTCGACCGCTGGCGAGCGCCCTCCGCGCGCGCCGTGGCAGTGCAACCCACCGCGGTTGGAGCGCGCCACCGAGGGGCCCATGCGGCTGCTGCGCAGCGCGACCCGGAACGTCCCGCTCCCTATGAGCCCTGTGCGCGCGCCTAGTGCAGCGCGGGGGACACCGCGTCCGGCGGCGGCACGAGCGCGGGCGGGTGCTCGGCCCGGGCGAGCACGGCGTGCTGCGCCGCCACCGTGAAGACCGGCCGCACGAACGAGTAGATGGGCGGCAGGCCCAGCATCAGCCGCGCCACGGCGAGCCCCGCGGCCTCGTAGCTGCCGCGCTCGAACGCCTGACACGGGGCGAGCACGGACTTGCTCACGCGCTTGAGCATGGCGCCGTACCAGCGCAGGAAGAAGATGCGGCCGCCGGTGGCGTCGAAGCCGCGCACGTACCAGGGCAGCCGCGTCTCCGAGTCGTCCCAGGCCTGCCGCGTCTTCGCCAGCGTGAACACCGCGAGCCAGTAGCCGCTCCACAGCGCCGCGAGCACCGGCACCACCTGGTCCCCCAGCTTCCACGGCAGCCAGCCCAGGCAGGAGATCGCCATCATCCCCACCATGAAGAGGTACCAGCCCCGGAAGCGGCGCTTCATCTTGCGCGCCACCCAGCGCAGGTCCAGGCGCAGGCGCGGCGTCTTCTCCTCGTCGTCCGGGGGCATTCCGGTGGCCAGGCTCAGCCGGCGCATCAGCTGGTCCTGGTAGTCCCGTGAGAGCGCCAGCACCACCCACTCCACCGCCACCAGGGCCGCGTAGAGCGCGAGGAGGATCCGCACCGTGCGGTGGACGAACGGCGCCAGCAGGAAGCGCTGGACGACCCCGCGCTCCTCGTGGGCCTTCTCCTGCCGCGCCTCCTCGGCCCGCCGAAGCCCCACGTCCTGGCGAAGCTTCGCGAGCGTGGCGCGCACCGAGGCCACCTCCTGCTCTACCGCGCGCGCCTCCTCTTCCCGCGCCGCCGCGAGCTGCTCCGCCGTGAGCGGCGGCGGCTCCGGCGCCTCCTCGGGCTCCTCCGGCTCCTCGCCGGCCGGGGCGCTCGGCGCCTTGGGCGGCGCAGGCGGCGGCGGCGCGCGCTGGGCGCCCGCGCGCTTCGCCGGGCCGACGGGGGCCTTGGCTGGCTTCGGCGGTGCCGGCGCCGAGGTGCGCCCCTCGACTTCGCTCGGGGCGACCGGCGCGCCGACGGGGACCTGCTCCACCGCGTCCCCTCGCCGGACCACCACGAGCGGCCGCTTCCCCTTCTCCGTGGGCCCGAGCGTGATGGAGATCTTCTGCTGGCGCGCCGCTTCGCGCTCCTCGTCCGTGCGGGCGCGGGCGATCGCGCGCTCCTTCTCCTCCGAGGCGCGCTTCATCGCGCCGGCCACGTCGGAGATCGCCTTCACCGCCTCCGCCAGCCCGGGCCCGTCGTCCTCCACCCCGCCCGGAGGGACGGGCGCCGGCAACGGCGCCGGCGGCCCCTCGACTTCGCTCGGGGGGACCGGTTTTCCGATTCTCGCAACGGGCGGCAGGGGGAGCGGCGGCGCCCCCTCGACTTCGCTCGGGGGGACCGGGGGCAGCGCCAGCGCGCCGCGCAGCTTCTCCAGCGCCGCGTCCAGCTCCTCGCGCCGCTCCTTGCGCGCCTCGGCCAGCTCCTCGGGCTGGAGCGGGTCTTCGTCCTCATCCGGCGGGGCGGTGCGGGGGCGCTTGCTCGCCGCCACGGCTTCGCGGCGAAGGTTGCGGACCAGCTCGCTCACCGAGGTGAGCGCCTCCACCGCCTCCTCCTTCTCTTCGTTGTCGCGCGACTTGAGCAGCTGCCGCAGCTCCGAGCGCAGCTGCCGCGCCTCCAGCTCCAGCTCGCGGGTGGCCTCGGCGCGGCCGGGGGGCAAAGGCTCGGCCTCGGCGAGCGCGGCGTCCACGTCCAGGTCCTTCTCCTTGATGAAGAAGCCGCGCGTCCCCGGATAGAGCAGCAGGAAGAGCGCGGTGACGAGCGTCACGCCGCTGGAGAGCGTGCCGGTGCGCGTGAAGCTCGCGCGCAGCTTCGTCTCCGAGAGCGCGGTGCGCAGCAGCCGGAAGGGCAGGCGCAGCCCCCAGACGAAGCGGGCCAGCTTCTGGTCAACGGGTGGGGGCGGGGGGATCATCTCGGGAACGAATGGACCCTACGGCCCGGGGTGGCGGACGATTTCGAAGCGGGCAGCTTAGAGGACGTGGAAGCTCGTCCGCAGCCCCAGCATCACCCGCCCCACCGCGAACGGGCCCACCCGCACCGCCACCGGCGTGGGGCCGAAGGCGTTGCTGATGGCGTCGCGCTCGGGCTCATCCAGCCAGACCGCCGAGGCGCTGGCGAAGAGCCCCACGCCAAAGCCCGGGGAGACGAGGTAGTCCACGCCCGCTTGCAGGTTGCCCAGCTCGAAGGCCACGCGGCGGGGGGCGGGGCGCGCCGGGTTGAGCTCCACACCGATGCCGGCCCCCAGCCAGGGCTGCAGCCGCTCGTGCGTGCGCAGGCTGTAGAGCGCGTGCACGCCCAGCCGAAGCGAGAGCTCCACCGAGTCGTGGTAGCCGAAGGGGACGATCTCCGCGCCGGGCGCCACGCCATAGCGGGTGATGAGCGGCGCCAGCTGCGCGTACCCGCCCCAGAACCAGCTGGGGGAGCTGCGGTAACCGGCGTCCACCCAGAGCGGCGTGGAGAACTGCTGACGGTTGAGCTCGGGGTCGGCCGGCTCCAGGGGGAGCGAGGCGCCCAGCCGCAGCCCAACCTCCACGCCGCCGGGCCGCGCGGTGGCGTGGACGGCCTGGGCGACCTCCGCCCGCGCCGGCAGCGCCAGCGTGAGCACCACCGCGAGGCTGGAGAGGAGCCAGAGGCGAGCCACTGGCTCAAGGCTCATAGCCGAGCGTCCGTGTGGAAGGAAAGTGGCCCCAGGCGCCCTACACCCACCTCCTAAGGAATCCCCTGGGAGTCCCGTGGCTTCCACGTTCTAGAGCCCGCCATCCGCCTGCTCGCGGGCGGCCTCGCGGGCAGCCTCGAGCAGGTCCGGGGCGAAGCGGGGCGTGCCGTGCGCCTGCAGCGCCTCGTAGTCCGCCCGCGCCTGCGCCGCGCGCGGATCTCCCAACCGGGCGTAGCACTCCAGCCGGTACTGCAGCGCCGCCTCCGTCCAGGGGACGTGCGGCTCGTAGCTCTCCTGCACCGCCAGGCAGGTCCCCGCTGGATCCACCAGCCGCGAGAGCTGGCTCCGGGTGGCCAGCCGCGCGCCGTTCACCGCCGAGACGGAGAACGGCCGCTCCAGCGCATCGAAGAGGCGGCGCCCCAGCGCCTTGTCCCGGCGGGCGATCTCCGGGGCCAGGTCCAGCGACTGGTCCATCATCGCCAGGTTGCTCCAGGGCGAAGCCCGGTAGCCGTCATACGCGCGCACCAGCGCGTCCGTGGCGCGCGGCAGCTCGCCCCTGCGCAGCGCGTGCAGGGCGGTGAGCGCGTCCGCCTCCGCGGGGGCGAAGGGGCGCAGCGCCTCGAGCTGCGCGGGGGCCTGATCGTCGCCCGTGCTCGCCAGCGCCAGCGCCACGCTCTCCTGCTGCAGCAGCGTGCGGGGCGGCTCGCCCAGCGCGCGCCAAGCGTCCAGCGCGTCCTTGGCGCTGCCGCGGGTGGCTTGATCGTAGACGCGGCGCCAGCGGCGGTTGCGCTCGCCCTCGCGCGAGGTGGGCCCGGCCGGCTGCCCGGCGTGGAACTCCATCTCCACCTTGGCCAGCTCCACCGCCTCCCAGTCCACCGCGCCGCGCAGGGCGGGCCGGTCGTACCCGAGCACGCGCGCGGTCTGCGTCAGCTCGCCCAGGTTGAAGAGCGACTGCTGCCCCACGCTGCGGGCGAAGGCGAACTCGATCAGCGGCAGGTCATCCGTGTTCACGTCCTCGCCGGCGGCCACCAGCGCCCGCGCGAGCCCGGTGGTGGCCAGGTGCCGCGCCAGGAAGTCCTCGAGCGAGAGGGCCCGCCACACGTCTCGCAGCGCGGAGCGGTAGGGCTCCTGCGCCACCAGCGCGCGCAGCTGCGCCTCGTCGTACGCGCGCGGCGCCGCCGAGGCCACCAGCAGGAGATCTCCGCCGTGCGCCTGCCAGATCTCCACGTTGGGGAAGACCGTGGCCAGCGTGGCGATCGCCACCCGCACCGTCTTCGCGTCCACGCCGTAGGCCTGCAGCCACTGCACGAAGACGCCGCGCTCGGAGAGCCGCTGCTGCACCGCCTGGTAGAACTCGAGCGTGAAGAGGCTGGCGATGCCGGCGCGGTAGGGGTTGGAGGGCTCGGAGAAGATCACGTCGTAGCGCCCGCCGCTGGTGAGCAGCACCTCACGCGCGTCATCGAAGAGCAGCGTAAGCTTCGGGTTCTTCATCACCGCCTGGTTCACCGGCGCGCAGTCCTCCGCCACGCGCACGATGTCCGGCTCGATCTCCACCACGTCCACCCGCTCCATCTGGGGGATGGCGGCGAGCCAGCCCGCGGTGCTGCCGGTCCCCAGCCCCACCACCAGCGCCGTCTTCGGCGCGCCGTGCAGCAGCGCGCCCACCAGCCCGCTCATCACCTGCGTGGGGGCGTCCAGCACCGCGTTGCCATCGCTCTTGCCGTTCACCACGAAGGCCAGGCCGTTGCGGTTGACCAGGGCGATGGAGCTCTCCACGCCGTCCTTCTCCCAGACGACGATCTGCCGCTGCTCGCGCGCCCAGCGCTTGATCTCATTGATGGTGCTGCCCATGGCGGCGGTGCGCCCCACCCCCACGCCGCTGTGGCGCCAGGCCGCGGTGGGGCCGGGCGAGAGCAGGAAGACCGCGGCGGCCAGGGCGGCGAGCCCGCTGGGCAAGAGCCAGGCGCGCTGTCCCTCGCGGCGGGCGGAGAGCAGCGCCGCGGCCACCCCCAGCGCGAGCAGGAGCCCCGCGGCCAGCCGCCACGCGCCCACCGCGCCGAGCAGGGGCAAGAGCCCGAAGCCGCCGGCGAGCGAGCCGAGGATGGAGCCGCCGGTGTTCCACGCGTAGGCGGCGCCCACGTCCCGCCCCACCCCTTCGCGCCCGCGCCCGAGCAGGGCGAGCATCACCGGGAACTGGAAGCCGGAGACGAGCGCGGCGGGGAAGACGACGATGCCGGCGATGAGCACCCAGCTGGAGGCAAGCCCGGCAAAGCCGGTGGCCCCGAGCGCGCGCAGGAGCGCGGCGGCCACCGCCAGGTCGTCCCCGAGCCAGAGCGGAAGCGCGACGAGGGCGGCCTCGAGCAGTGCGGTGAAGGCGAACGTGCGCACCGCGAGCGCGCGCTCCCGAAACCAGGCGGCGTAGGCGGCGCCGCCCAGGCCAATGCCGAGCAGCGCCACCGCGAGGATGATCCCGAAGGTGAAGGTGGAGCCGCCGAGCACCGGGGCCAGCATCCGGTACCAGACGCCCTCGCAGAGCATGAAGGCGAAGCCCACCGCGGCCGCGCCGGCGAAGACCAGGCGCCTGGGCGGGAGCGCGCCGTCCGCGGGGGCGGTGGGCTCGGGGGCGGCGGCCACCACCGCCAGCTCCGGCTCCAGCTTGCGGGAGAGCGCGTTGGCCACCACGGCCACCAGGCCGTTGCAGAGCGCCGCCAGCCACAGCGTGGTGCGGATGCCGTAGACCTCGATCAACAGGAAGGTGGAGAGCACCGCGCCGCAGACCGCGCCGAGCGTGTTCACGCCGTAGAGGACGGCCAGGCTGCGGCGCCCGGGGTCATCCGCCGTCTCCACGGAGCGCGCCGCGGCGGGAAGGGTGGCGCCCATGGCGACGGTGGGGATGAGCAGCACCAGCGCGGAGAGCAGCAGGCGCAGCACGGTGCCGAAGAAGCTGCCCACCGCCTGGGTGCCGCCGATGGCGAGGTACAGCCAGCGGGTGAGCACCAGCAGGAGCGGCGAGGCGGCAGCGGAGAGCGAGATGACGCCCTCGAGCCGCGCGTAGAGCGCCAGCGGGCGGGGGGCGCCGTCCGCGCGCTTGCCGAGCAGCGCGCTGCCCAAGCCGAGGCCGAGCATGAAGATGGCGAGCACCGCGGACGAGGCGGCGGTGGAGGCGCCGAACACCAGGCGCAGCTCGCGCAGCCACACCGTCTGGTAGACGAGGGCGCACAGCCCGGAGCAGAAGAGCAGCGGCGCGACCTTCCAGAGCCGCGGACTCACGCGGGGAGAACCTCCTGCAACAGGGAGGTTGGGACGTTAGGCGCGAGCCGGTGCCCGGTCGAAGTTTTCGCCTACTCCAGGCCGTACTTGCTGCGCAGCTTCGCTTCGCGTGCCTGGTACTCGGCGAGCTTGCGTACGTAGGGGCGCAGCGTGGGGTGGCTGGACTGCGCCCAGTTCGTGGGGGAGGAGAGCCCCAGGCCGCGCGCGACCTGCTCCGCGTCGCGGTTGAGCTGGGCCCAGGCGGAGGAGAGCTCGCGGCGCGCAGGGTCCGCGGCGTACTTGTCCCGGCGCGCCCCCGCGCTCGAGGCCGCGGCGAAGGCCTTGCGGTTCGAGGCGGCGAGCCGCTGCGCCTCGGCGAGCAGCGCTCGGGCGCGAGGGCTCTGGGCGCCGCCAAGGAAGGTCTTCTCGTGCTCGGCCACCGCGGCCTTCATGCGGGCGAGCGCCTCGTCCGGGCGGTAGGCGCCGCCGAGGTTGCCCCTGGCGAACTGGTGGAGGCCCACCAGTTGGAGCCCCGCCATCCGGAAGGAGGGGGAGAAGAGCTCGTCGCGCGCGCCGGTGTTGGCGGGGACCTTTGCCAAACCGAGCGCTTCTCGCCACAGGGCCTCGGCCTCGCTCTGCGCGCGGCGCTCCACGGTGGCCAGGTTCAGGTGGCCGTGCAGCTCGATCAACACCGCGTCGTCCGAGCGGGTGCGTGCGGAGGGCTCGCGCTTGAGCTCCTCCACGCACTTGCGCGCGTCGGACATCGTGAGCTGGTTGAAGCGGCCGCCGAGCGGGTCCAGCTTCAAGAGGGCCAGCGCGTCGCCGTCGGCGGCGAGCTGGGCGGAGCAGAGCAGGAGCAGGAGGGAGGCAGAGAGCATGCTGGGAAGAGCCCCCGGCGCCCTCCCGAGTCGCGGGTTCTTTTTGGGCCGCGTGTAGGGCTCGAGCGCGGGAGGGCTCGTAGGGCCCGGCAAACCGAAAGGGTCGCGCTGGGCCCTGCACCCATGGGTCCCTCGGAGGTGCGCTCCGGCCGCGGTGGGTTGCCGTGCCTTCGCTCGCTGGCAGTGGGCGCTCGTGGGGTGACGCGCCGCTGGAGGACCCGGGGCCGGGAGGCGCGGGGCGAAAAGATGGTCGGGTAGACCAGCAGTTTCCTCCTGCTGGCCCCCCACAGATCCGGACGTGCGGAATTCCCGCATCCGGCTCTTCAATACGCGGGTTTCGCTGCTGAGACGTGGACGCTGTGGACGACGCGTGGAGGTGG
>JBGATB010000080.1:0-34632 GCA_044229415.1 Myxococcaceae bacterium
ACGGGCCCCCTCGACTTCGCTCGGGGTGAGCGGGGACGGGCCCCCCTCGACTCCGCTCGGGGTGAGCGGGGGCTCACCGCTCGGGTCGCCGCAGCCCCAGCCGCGCCATCCGGTAGACGACCGTCCTCCGGGGCAGCCCCAGCTCCTTCGCCGCCCGGGAGACGTTCCACCGGGTGCTCGCCAGCGCCTTGAGCAGGACGTCCTTCTCCACCGCGTCCAGCGAGCTGCGCAGGTCCTTCTGCCCCGCCGCCGCCCCCTCGACTCCGCTCGGGGAGAACGGCGCCCGCTCCCGCACCTCCGGCGGTAGATCGTCCGGGCGCAGCTCGTCGCTCTCGGAGACGAGCACTGCCGCCTCGAGCGCGTTGCGCAGCTGGCGCAGGTTCCCCGGCCACTCCGCCGCCTTGAGCAGCCCCCGCACCTCCTCGCCCAGCACCAGTCGCGGCCGGCCGTGCCGCCGGCGGCACCGGGACAGGAAGTGCTCCGCCAGGGGCAAGAGCTCACCCGGCCGGTCCCGCAGCGCCGGCACCCGCACCTCCCGGCCGCGCAGCTCGTCCGTCAGCGCACGCGCCGTGACCACCAGCCGCCCCGGGAACTTGCGCGCGCCGCGCGGCTCGCTCGCCTTCACCAGCGCGCCGTAGAGCCCCTCCGGCAGCCGCTCACCGTGCGTCACCAGCAAGGTCCCCTTCTCCGCCCGCTCCAACGCCCCGCCCTTGCCGAGCAGCTCCCCCTCCAGCGCCTGCGCCGGCCAGGCCGCGGCGTCCACCTTCACCAGCGGCCCGCTCCGAACGCTCCGGCGGTGGACCAGCCCCGCGAGCAGCTCCTTCCCCACTCCGCGCTCGCCCGCCAAGAGCAGCGGCCGCGGCAGCGGCGCGAGCTCGTCCAGGACGCTCACCAACCGCACCATGACGGGGTCCTCGAAGAGCGGCTGCTCCTCCGCCTGCGCCTCGTCCCCGGTGATCCTCGCCAGCGCCACCTCGAGCAGCGCGCCGGCGTCCGTCCCGTCCTCCGGGAGTCGTGCGTGGCCCACCGAGGGCTTCTCGCCCCGCCCCGCCCGCGGGAACGCCTCCAGGAGCCGCTCCGCCTCGCCTGCCTCCGGCTCCGCCACGAGCAGCTGCGCGGCCGTGGCCCCCAGCTCGCCCACCACCGCCCGCGGCCCTACCTCCCGCTGCCACGCGAGCAGCGCCTCCGGGCTCAGCCCTCGCGCCGAGCGCGAGCGCACCAGCGCGAAGAGCAGCGGCCGGCCGGCGCGCAGCGCCCGCTCCACCTCTTCCTCCAGGCGCGCGGCGAGCTCGCGGCGGTCCCGCAAGGGCGGCGGAGCGGGCGGCGGCGGCGGCGTGGCGCTCTGCAGGGTGAGCGCGCTCTGACCGACCGTGAGCAGATCTCCCACCCGCAGCCGCGCCCTGCCGGAGAACTGGACCTCATTGAGCTGGGCCCCGCTGGCGCGCGCGTCCACCTCCACGCCCTCGCCGTCCGAGCGCAGGCTCAGGTGCAGCGGGGCGAGCCGCTCATCCGGCAGGCGCAACCCCGCCTCCGGCCCGCGCCCCACCCACACCGCCTCCCCGTCCTCCAAGTCCACCGTGAAGCTGTCGCCCCGGCTCACCACCAGCAGCGCCAGCCGCTTGGTTCCCATTCGCGCGGCACCCTAACCCGAAGTCGCCCGGGGGGCAGGCTGCCCCGCGCTGAGAACTCCAGGTAACAACCCGGGCAGCGCCCAAAAGCTCGCCCGAGACCCGAGCGCTGATCGGTTCTATGTTGCGGTGCATCGCGTGTGGGCCTGCCTGTCCCTTGAAGCTCGCGCGCGCAGTCCCGTCGAACGGCCCCGCTGCACACCTGGAGGAGCACACATGAAGAAGCTTTGTCTCGCAGTCGCGGTGTCCTTTGCATTCGCCGGCGCGTCCCTCGCCGCTGACGTGGCGGAGAACTGGAAGGCCAAGTGCAAGAGCTGCCACGGTGACACCGGCAAGGGCGACACCAAGGCCGGCAAGAAGGAGAAGGTGCGCGACATGACCACTGCCGAGTGGCAGGGGAAGTGGACCGACGAGAAGATCAAGGACGTGATCGCCAACGGGTCCAAGGACAACAAGAAGATGAAGGCGTTCAAGGACAAGCTCTCCGCCGAGGAGATCGACGCCCTCACCGCCCACATCCGCACCTTCAAGCCGTAGCCAGCCGGGGCTTGAATAGAGGGGTGCAGGCTCCGTCTAGCCTCCCCAAGAACGACGGAGCCTCCCCCCGATGAAGAACCTGATCGCCCTCTCCCTGCTCGCCCTCACCCTCCTCGGCCTCGGCACCGCCCTCCACGCGCAGGCCCGCAGCGCCTCCCCAGACGACGAGTCCAGCCTCTCCAAGAACCGCCGCGATGGCGGGGAAGAGGATGAAGAGGACCTGCGGCTGGCCCTGCGATAGGGGCTACCCATCGCGGCCAGGTTGGCTTGAGCGCTGTCAGGGCGCTCTGTTATGCCGCGCGGCTCGATGCTCGCCGCCCTGAGACGACTCTTCGCTCCCCCGCCCGCCGCGCTCCCCCCTCCAGATCCCACCGCGCCCTGGCGCGACGCGCTCCTCGAGTTGGTCCAGAAGACCGCGCGGGCGCAGTCCAAGCTCGCCCTCTCCCTGGAGAACGTGGACCAGAAGCTGGAGGGGGGGCTGTCCGAGCTGCGCGGCTCGATCGCGGCGCTCTCTCTGCCGAGCGCCGCGCGCACCCTGGACTTCACCGACCTCCTCGACGCGCTGGACCTCCTGGACGAAGCCGCGCGGAGCTCGGCGGAGCCCGGGCTCCGGGAAGGGCTGGAGCGGATCTCCAGCCGCCTGGAGGGCTTCCTCGAGCGGCAAGGGGTGCGGCGCGTCTGCCGGGAGGGAGTGCCGGCGGACGGGAAGCTGTTCCGAGTGGTGGGCACCCGCCTGGAGCCGGAGCAGCCCGAAGGGTTGATCGCCCAGGTGGTGCGCGCCGCGGTCTTCCAGGGCGACCAATTGATCCGCGAAGGTGAAGTGCTGACGACACGGAGGGGGACATGAGCGGAATGTTTGGAATCGACCTGGGGACGACCAACTCGTTGATCGCGCGGCTGGTGGAGGGGCGGCCCGTCCCCATTCCCATCGACGGGAACCCCATTGTCCCCTCCGTGGTGCTGTATGACGGCGACCGGGTGACCGTGGGGCGCGAGGCGCGCAACCTGGAGCTGCAGCACCCCGAGCGCAGCCTGCGTTCCGTGAAGCGGAAAATGGGCACCGATCACCTCTTCACCGTGGGAGAGCGGACGCTCAGGCCCGAGGAGGTGTCCGCCGAGGTGTTGGGCGCGCTCAAGCGTGGCGCCGAGGCGGCCACCGGCGAGCCGGTGCGCGAGGTGGTCATCACCGTCCCGGCCTACTTCGACGACGCCCAGCGCCGCGCCACCCTGCGCGCCGGCGAGCTGGCCGGGCTTTCGGTGCTGCGGCTGCTCAACGAGCCCACCAGCGCCTCGCTGGTGTATGGCCAGGCAGGCCGCGCCGCGGCGACGGGCGAGCCCGAGCTGGTGCTGATCTACGACTTGGGCGGCGGCACCTTCGACGTCTCCCTCCTGGAGGTGTTCGGCGACGTGCGCGAAGTCCGCGCGACCGCCGGCAACACGTTCCTGGGCGGCGACGACTTCGACGAGAAGCTGGTCGCCCACTTCCTGGAGCACCTGCGGCTGCGGCACGGCGTGGACCCACGCGATGATCCGCGCGCCATGGCCCGGCTGCGCCGCGCGGCGGAGGCGACGAAGATCTCGCTCTCCGCCGACACCTCGGCGCGCGTGCGGGAGGAGTTCCTGGCCACGGCGAAGGGGCAGCCGGTCCACCTGGAGCTGGAGGTGACCCGCCGCGAGTTCGAGGCGATGATCGCCCCCCTGCTGGAATCCACCATCGCGCTGTGCCGCAAGGCGGTGGCGGACGCCAACCTGACGGGCCAGAGCGTGGCGCGGATCTGCATGGTGGGGGGGTCCACGCGAATTCCTCGGGTCCGCGAGCTCCTGGAAGAGGCGTTCGGCGCGCCGGTGCACGAGGAGGTGGACGTGGACCTGGCGGTGGGCCTGGGAGCGGCGGTCCAGGCGGGGCTCCTGGCCGGGGCGGCGGTGGAGCGGATCCTGGTGGATGTGACCGCCCACAGCCTGGGCATCCAGGTGCTCGGAGACGAGGAGGAGCTCAAATTCGCCCCGGTCATCCGGCGCAACTCCGTGCTCCCGGCGGAGCGCGTTCAGGAGTTCTACACGCTCGTGGACAATCAAGAGCGCGTCGAGGTGGTCGTCTTCCAGGGGGACAGCCCCTCCGTGGAGGACAACACCCGCATCGGCTCCTTCAACTTCGAGCTGGAGCCTTCCCCCGCGCAGACCGCCCTGCGGGTGGCCTTCGCCTACGATCTCAACGGGGTGGTGAAGGTGTCGGTCGCCCAGTCCGGTACGAAGAACGCCAAGACGGTCTCGCTGGCCGTCGCCGACCGCCAGGCGCCCACCGAAGCAGGCCAGGGCCAGCGCTCGCTGGTGGTGCGCAAGGCCGAGCGGCTCTTGCCCTCCCTCTCCGGCGAGCCCCGGCGCGCGCTCGAGGCGCTGCTCGAGCGGTATGCCGCTGCCAGGGGGGAAGGGAAGGCGGACGCCGAGGACGCGCTGCTGGACTTCTTCCTCGCGCACGACACAGCCGAGGAGCCCTGACGGTGGGGGCGCAGGAGAAGCAGGCGCGGCGGAGCCGGGAGCTGCTGGAGAAGGGACTGCGCCGGGGTGACCCGCGGTTGGCCCTGGAGGGGTGGCAGGGGGCGGACACCGAGGCCAGGACGCAGCTGGGCCCCCCGCTGGGGGCGTTGCTGGAGAAGACCGAGCAGGAGCTTGCGCGGGGCAAGCAGACCGGCCCTCTGCTGGAGCTGGCCCGCGCGCTCACCAAGAGCCAGGACGCGCTGGACGGCCTGGCCGCAGAGGCTCGCTTGGAGCTGCGGTGGCGGCTGCTGTGGCCCTGCCTGCGGGCGCTCGAGTGGCGCTCCGCCGAGGCGCTCTGGCGGCCGCTCTCGGAGGCGGTGAGGGCCCGCGGCCCCCGAGTGGCCGCCGCGGTGGAGGCCATCCTCGACAGCCGCGGGCGGCCCCCACCCGCCCTGCTCGAGCAAGCGCTCGCGGCGCTAGGGACGGACGCGGCGGATCCACGGCTTGGGGTACAGCCGGTCCAGGCTCGCGTGAGCGTGCCCGCCCCCAGCGCTCCCGAGGAGCTGGAGCCGCGGCTGCTCGCCGCCTTCGAGCTGTGCCCCTTCGAGCACTTCGCCCGACAGGCGGCGCAGTGGCTGGGCGCGGCGCCGCAGGAGCGCCGGGCGGCGCTCTGGGGGCTGGTGGCCGAGCTGGCGGCGTTGCGGCTTCTGGAGCGATCCCGGCAAGGCGGCGAGCTGCAAGAGCCTGCCGAGCTCTTCGGCCGCGCGCTGGCGGCGGCCCCCACCCCCGCGCTCGAGGACCGGGCGCTCTCGCTCTTCCACCTGGTGAGCAGCACGGAGCCCGGCTCGGCCGGGCCGTTGGCGTGGATGGAGACCTACGCGACGTTGGCGTTCGCGGCTGCGCGGGCGCCCAGGCACCAAGGGCTGATCTGCGCGGCGGTGGCGCGGCGCGAGGCCAAGGGGTCGGCGAGGCGCCCTTTGCTGCTGCTGTGCGAGCGGCTGCTGCTGCTGTCCCCGAGCCCGGCGCTGTTGGCCACCGCCTGGCTGCTCTGGGACGAGCTGGACCCCGAATCGCCGAGCGCGCCCGCCGCCCTCCAGAGCGCGCTGCGCCAGGCATTGCCGGGCGAGGCGCTGCGCGCGTGGTGCCGCCATGAGGAGTGGTCGCGGGTGCAGCAGTTCCTCGAAACGCTGACGCAGGGCGCTGACCTGCGGCTGGCCATCGAGGCGATTGACGCCCTGTGGCAGGACGCTGGAGATGAGCTCAAGCACGTGCTGTCGCGGTGCATTGAGGACCTGTTCGCCCGGGTGTGCCTGGAGTCCGGGCAGCGGCTGGACGAGCCGAATGGCGCCGCGCTGCGGCGCCTGGCGAGCGCCGCGCGTCCGCTCTGGGAGCGGCTCGGCAGCCGAGGTCTGCCGTACCGGTCCGCCCTGCTGGAGATCGGGCTTCTGCTCGAAGAGGACTGGCCCAAGCGTAGGGCCCTCGTCGCCCGTCACCTCGGGCCGAGCCCCAGCCACGATCGGCGCGCGCGGACCCTGGTCGCGCTCGGCGGAAAGGAGGAGCGTCCGCTCGAGCGCTGGGCGGTAGAGGAGTGGATCTCCTCCTGCAATGAGGATCCGGCCGCGCTGGCGGAGGCGGCGCTGGCTGCGGAGCGCACGCACCTGCCGTGCCCCGTCCTTCACCCTTTGTTGCTGGCGTTCCAGCGGGTGGACCGGCGGCGGCGAAAGAACGTTGGGGAGACGGTTCGGCGCGCCCGGCAGCTCGTCCTTAAGCACGGGTTGGAGGCCAAGGCGCCCAAGCCTCGGACCCGCAAGAAGGCGAAGGCGAGGGCGAAGGGGAAGGCGCCGAGCCAGGAGACCTTCACGTTCGATCAGGCCGAGCCAGCGAAGAGGAGGTCCCTATGAGCCCGTTCGAGCTCCTTGGGCTGGCGCCGACGCTGGACATCGCCGCGGTGAAGCGGGCCTACTTCGCGGCACTCTCCAAGCACCCGCCTCACTCCGACCCAGACGGCTTCGCGCGGCTGCGCCGGACGTATGAGGCGCTGGTGGCGCCGGGCGGCCTCGCCGAGGCGTTCCTGCGCTGCCCGCCGGATGTGGGCTCGCTCCTGGCGAACGACCGTGCCCGGCTGGCGGAGCGCGTCCAGGCCGCGGCCCAGCAGATGCGCGAGCAGCAGGGCGCCGGCGAGCGGCTGCGCGAGCTGCTGGATCGCTGCGCCGCGCGGCGGCTGCACGAGCTGCGCGAAGCTTGAAGGCTCCGCGGCATCTGATACGAATCGTCTACTTTAAAATTCGTTAGACATCGATTTGTATCATGCCGCCCGCCACTGCGAACAAGACCTCCGCGCTCCTCCGACTCGCCCGGAACGGGCCAGTGCGCGCTCGGGACCTGGACGAGGTCGGGATCCCTCGGACCTACCTCAAGCGGCTCTGCGAACGGGGCCTCCTCGAGCAGGTGGACCGCGGCCTCTACCGGCTCGCCGACGCACCTGTGACCGAACTGAGCTCCCTCGCCGAGGTCAGCAAGCGCGTTCCACACGCGGTGATCTGCCTGCTCAGCGCGCTACAGGTCCACGGAATGACGGCCGAGGCGCCCCACGCGGTATGGGTGCTCATCGACCGGCGCGCGCGGATGCCGAAGGTCGCCTCCCCGACGCTCGAGGTCGTCCGCGCGAGCGGCTCAAGCCTGTCATACGGCGTCGAGACGCGCGTCATGGACGGCGTGAAGGTACAGCTCACCACGCCCGCCAAGACCGTCGCCGACTGCTTTCGCTTCCGCCGGCACGTCGGACTCGAGGTCGCGCTCGCAGCGCTCAAGGACTACCTTCGAAAGCGCAAGGGGAGCATCGATTCACTTGTGGAGGCCGCCCGCGCCGATCGCATCTACGCGTTCATGCGCCCGTACCTGGAGGCGCTCGCTTGACGAAGACGCCGCTCAAGGACGTTGGCGCGTCGGTCCGGGCTCGCCTGCTACGCGTCGCGCACGAGCAGGGCGAGGACTTTCAGCTCGTGCTCACGCGCTACGCGAACGAGCGGCTTCTATTTCGGCTCGCATCGTCGCGACACGCGCAGCGGTTCGTGCTGAAGGGTGCGGCGCTCTTCACACTCTGGACCGGCAGGCCGCACCGAGCCACCCGCGACCTCGACCTGCTCGGCTTCGACGACCCAGGCGCTGAACACGTGCGCGAGGTCTTCGCCGAGGTACTTGGGCTCGATGTGGCCGATGACGGCGTGCGCTACGACCTCGACTCTCTCGCGGTCGCCCTCATCCGCGAGGAGCAGGAGTACGGGGGCGTGCGCGTAGAACTCGTCGCCCGCGTCACGAACGCACAGGTGCGGCTTCAGGTGGACGTCGGCTTCGGCGACGCGATCACCCCGGAGCCAAGCGTCGTCGAGTTCCCGCCGCTGCTCGATTTCCCGGCGCCGCGCGTGCGCGCCTACCCTCGCGAGACGGTCGTGGCCGAGAAGCTCGAGGCGATGGTGCAACTCGGCGTGGCCAACAGCCGCATGAAGGACTTCTACGATGTCGCCGTGCTCGCGCGGGACTTCGACTTCGAGGGCGCGCTGCTCGCCCGCGCCATCGGCGCGACCTTCAAGCGTCGCAAAACACCACTGCCGACGACAACCCCGGTGGCGCTCACAGCGGCCTTCGCCGAGGACCCAACGAAGAAGACCCAGTGGTCCGGCTTCGTGCGCAAGGCAGCAGTTCGCGACGCCGGCACCCTCGCGGAGACCATCGCGTCGGTACGAGCGTTCGTTGAAGCGCCGCTCGCGTCAGCGGCGAATGGCACCCCCGCGCCCGGTACGTGGCAGCAGGGCGGGCCGTGGGGGTGAGGAGTCATGTTCCGACCTCGCGCGCGGGTGCGGTCTGCGACGGCCTGGAACCCAGCGAGAACAGCAGCGAGAGCACCACCACCGCCGCGCAGCCGATGACGTTGTACCAAAGGAAGCCGATGTCGCTGACGGCGAAGACCACCAGGACGATCGCCTGGGCGACGAGCGTGGCCCAGAACACCGGCGTGCCCCGCACCTTCTTGAAGAAGAAGCCGACCACGAAGACGCCCAGCATCGGCCCATAGAAGATGGAGCCGAGGATGTTCACCGCCTGGATCAGGTTGTCCAGCTGGGCGGCGAAGGCGGCGAAGGCCACCGCGCCCGCACCCCAGAAGATGGTGAAGCCCTTGGCCGCGCGCAGGTAGTGGGCGTCGCTCTCCTTCGGGCGGAGGCTGCGCCGGTAGAAGTCCACCACGCTGGTGGTGCCCAGCGCGTTGAGCGCGCTGGCGGTGGCGGACATGGCCGCGCAGAGCACCACCGCGAGCAGGAGCCCCACCAGGCCAGGCGGGAAGTGCTTCATCACGAAGCTCAAGAAGACGTAGTCCGCGTCCTTCACCGCGGCGCGCGGGTCCGCCTCGAGGATGAGCGCCTTGGCCTTCCCGCGCAGGTCCTTGGCCTTCGCCTCCACGCCCTTGAGCTGCGCCTCGGTGGCCTCCTGCTCGGCCGCGGCGCCGCCGTGGCGGGCGGCGAGCCAGTGGTCCATCAGGCCGCGCCGCTGATCGAAGAGCGCCTCGTGCTCGCGCTCCACCGCCTCCAGCCGCGGCCCCACCACGGTCTGCTTGGCGCGCGTCAGCTCGTACGCGTTGAAGAAGACCGGCGGCCGCTGGAACTGGAAGAAGACGAAGACGAGGACGCCCACCAGGAGGATCAACAGCTGCATCGGCACCTTGAGCAGGCCGTTGAAGAGCAGCCCCAGCCGGCTCTCCTTGAGCGACTCGCCGGAGAGGTAGCGCTGCACCTGCGACTGGTCGGTGCCGAAGTACGCCAGCGCCACGAAGGTGCCGCCGGTGATCCCCGACCAGAACGTGTAGCGGGTGTTGAGCGCCGGGGAGTAGTCCACCAGCTTCATCTTCCCGAAGACGCCCGCCACGCCGAGCGCGTCCCCGAAGGAGACCTCGGTGGGGAGCCGCCAGAGGATGAAGGCGAAGGCGAGCGCCATGCCGCCGAGCATCACCGTCATCTGCAGCTGCTGGGTCTGGCTCACCGCGCGGGTGCCGCCGGAGACGGTGTAGAGGATGACCAGCGCGCCGATGATCGCGTTGGTGAGCATCAGCGGCCAGCCGAGCACCGTGGAGAGGATGATCGCCGGCGCGTAGATGGAGATGCCCGCGCCCAGCCCGCGCTGAAGCAGGAAGATCAGCGCGGTGAGCTGGCGCGTCTTCAGGTCGAAGCGCTGCTCCAGGTACTCGTACGCGGTGTGGACGCGCGTCCGGTAGTAGATGGGGACGATGGTGGCCGACAGGATCACCATCCCCAGCGGCACGCCGAAGTAGAACTGCACGAAGCCCAGCCCGTCCTCGAAGCCCTGCCCCGGCGTGGAGAGGAAGGTGATCGCGCTGGCCTGGGTGGCCATGATCGACAGGCCGATGGTGTACCAGCGGCTGTCGCTCCCGCCGCGCAGGTACGTCTCCACGCTGCGGATGCCCCGGGTGCGCCAGGTGCCGTAGCCGACGATCGCCGCCAGCGTGCCGGCGAGCACCGCCCAGTCGATCCCCGTCATGCGTAGATCCAGGTGATGACGGTGAAGAGGATGACCAGCACGACGAGCCAGCCGAGGACGAGCGCGTAGGCGGCGCGCCAACTCTTGAGGAAGGGCGGGCGCCCCTCGACATCGCTCGGGGTGAACGGAGGGGGGCCTTCGCTCGGCGGCTCAACGCGCATGGGCCAGGAGGTTGGCGAAGAGGCGGTACGCGCCGGGGACGCCGGCCGGGAGCTGCCGGAAGAACGCCAGCCCCGTGTAGAGGTACGTGCCCTTACCGTGCTTGGCGATGAGCAGGCTCCCCTTGCTCGGCGGCTCGCCGGGGTCGTGCAGGGCCAGCGGGGTCTCGTACTTGGGATCCCACTTCTGCGCGAAGTAGAGCCCGCGCTCCTGCACCCAGCCGTCGAAGTCCGCGGGGAGCAGCTTGTTGGGCGTGGTGAAGACGCGGTGCGAGGGCGGCTCGAGCGACGGCGGCGCGGTCTCGTCGGTGACGCGGTCGTGGGAGAGCTCGAAGGGGTACGGCCCCATCGGCGGCGCGCCAGCGGGGCCGAAGGCGAGCGTGTTGTACTGCACCAGCAGCGTGCCGCCGCCGGCGACGTATTCGAGCAGCCGCGGGTGGTAGCTGGCCATGCGCGGGTTGGCGTTGTACGCGCGCACGCCCACGACGATCGCGTCGTACCCGGCCAGGCTCTGCTTGCGCAGCGCCTCGTCGGAGAGGAGCGTCACCTCGTAGCCCACCTGGCGCAGCGCCTCGGCCACGTCGTCCCCGGCCCCCGCCACGTAGCCCAGCCGCTTCCCGCCGCGCGCCAGCTCCACCCGCACCAGCTTCACCTCCGCGCTCGGCAGCAGCGTCTGGATGGGGAGGTGCGGGTACTGGATCCGCGTCAGCCCGCGGCTGTGCTCCTGGCCGCCGGCCTCCGCCACCAGCCGCAGCACCTGCGTGGCGCTGCCGCCCTTGAGTGGCGCTGCCGGCGTGAGGCGCAGCCGCAGCTCCTGCTCGGCGCCCGCCTTGGCCAGCGAGAACGGGAGCGAGGCCGGCTCCACCCTCCAGCCCTCGGGCGCCACCGCGCGCAGCGTGCCACTGGCCGGGGCCGCCGGCGCGCGCACGGTGACGCGCAGCTCCTTGCCCTCCTTGCCCGGGAACATGAGCAGGCCCGCCGCGGGGTCGACCAGCACCGCCGGCAGCACCTCCACGTCCCGGAAGCGCTCGCCCGCGGTGGGGTCCGTCCACTTGTAGGCCACCGCCCGGCGCAGGGTGAACGCGCGGCCGCTGGACTCGAGCACCACCTCCGCCTGCAGCGGCGCGGGGCGCTCCGGCCGCCCCACCAGCTCCGGCGGATTGGAACCCCACGCCCCCGGCTGGGGCGGCGCGTCCAGCCAGTACGGGTTGGCCAGCGGCGCGTCCTGCGGCACCTTCACCGCCAGCTCGAGCGAGAGCGGCTTGTCCTTCTCCAGCGCGGTGGCCTTCTCCACCGGCGCCGCGCCGGTGAGCTGCAGCGAGCGCAGGGCGAGCGGCGTGGCGGTGCGGCTCACCAGGAGCGCGGTCACCTTGAGCGGCGCGCCGGGCGAGGTGCTGGGCTCGGCGGCGTTGGCCTGCACGACGAGGCCGGCGCAGTCCGCGATCAGCTCCTGCAATTCCTCCAGCTTCTTGTCCCGCCAGACGCTGGCCGGCAGCGCGCGCAGCGCCTCCAGGCCGGAGAGCAGCGTGGGGACGGAGAGGTGCGGCGCGTCCAGCTTGAACTCGGCGGCGGCCTTGGCGAAGAGCGCGGCCACCTTGCTGGCGCCGGGCACGCGGGCCCACGTGGTGTCCACGCCGTCCAACAGGGAGCGGCCGGGGGCACCCGCGAGCAGGGCGAAGGACTCGGGCGGCAGCCCGTAGCCCGGGGCCGCGCCGAAGCCCTGGCTCTTGTGCATGCTGCGGCTCTCCGCGGCGATCTCGCTGTAGGAGCGGCCGAGCACCGGGTTGAAGCCGCCCGCGTTGAGCGTGAACGAGGGCTCGGGGACGTTCTCGCCCGGGTCCCGGCTCCAGCCGTTCCAGAGGATCCGCTTGGCCTGCCACGTGCCTACCTGGGCCACTTGCTCGGGGTGGAAGGCGGGGTCTGCCGCCGCCTTGAAGGCCTCCACCGCCAGCCGCGCCGAGGCGGTGTGGTGGCCGTGCGTCTCCCCCGCCTCCAGCGGGAAGCGGGTGATGAGGACGTCCGGCTTGAGGGTGCGGATGACCCAGACCGCGTCCGCCAGGACCGCGTCGTGGTCCCAGCGCTGCAGCGTCTCATCCACGCTCTTCGAGTAGCCGAAGTCCCGAGCGCGGGTGAAGTACTGCTCCGCCCCGTCCACCCGGCGCGCCGCGAGCAGCTCCTGGGTGCGGATGAGCCCGAGCAGCGGCCCCTGCTCGGCGCCGATCAAGTTCTGCCCGCCCTCGCCGCGCGTGAAGGAGAGGTAGGCGGCGCGCAAGAGCTGGTCGTTCACCAGGTAGCTCAACAGCCGGGTGTTCTCGTCGTCCGGGTGCGCGGCGACGTAGAGCGCGGTGCCCACCACCGAGAGGCGCTTGACCCCCTGGAAGAGCTCCGCGGCGCTCTTGCGCGCGGGCGGCGCCGCGCCGAACGCGGACAGCGAGAGACCCACGGCCATGACCCATCCCATCCGTTTCATTCCGGTGTGACTCCGTCTTCGCCCTTGCTCAGGGCGCGCAGGTAGAGCTCTTCGTAGCGCTGTACCACCGGCTCGCGCTGCCAGGTCCGCTCCACGCGGGCCCGCGCGGCGGCGGAGAAGCGGGCGTGCAGCGCGGGGTCGGTCAGCAGCTTCAGCGCGCTCGCCGCCATGGCCTCCACGTCCCCCACCGGGTGGAGGAAGCCAGTCTCCCCCGGGGCGATCAGGTCCGGCAGCCCGCCCACGTCCGAGGCCACCACCGGCACGCCGCAGCTGAGCGCCTCCAGCGCCGCCAGCCCGAAGCTCTCGCTGTCGGAGGGGAGGAGGAAGAGGTGGCTGCGCTGCAGCAGGGGCGCCACGTCCAGCTGCTCGCCGAGGAAGGTGACCTCGGCGGTGAGGTTGAGCGCGCGGACCTCGGCCTCCACCGCCGGCCGCTCGGGGCCGTCTCCCACGAGGAGCAGGCGGCTGGTTGGGAGCGCGGCGCGGACGCGGGCGAAGATCCGCACCACGTCCTTCACGCGCTTGAGCGCGCGGAAGTTGGAGTTGTGCAGGAGCGTGGCCCCGGTCGCCCCGAGCGAAGTCGAGGGGCGCTCGGGCCGCCCGGAAAGTCCGCCCGAGCTGAACGACGGAGGCTTGGCAAGCGATAAAGCAGGACTCCCGCGCCCCTCGACTTCGCTCGGGGTGAACGGAGGGCGGGGAACTTTCAATTCTGCTGCGGGCCGGAAGTGGTCGACGTCCACGAAGTTGGGGATGACCTCCACGGCGACCGCGTCTGGGAGCTCGAAGCCCTCTCGCGCCGCGCGCTGGAGGAAGCGCGACGGCACCGAAAGCGCGTCGCTCTGCAGCACCGCGTAGCGGGTGACGGCGCGGAACGCGGCGCTCTGCCCGAGCGAGGTGACGTCCGTGCCGTGCAGGGTGGTGACGACGCGCGGGCCGGAGGCGCCGAGAATCTGCCGCGCGAGCACGGCGCTGGTGGCGTGGGGGATGGCGTAGTGGACGTGCAGCAAGTCCAGCCGCTCCCGCGCGCTGAGGTCCGCCAGCGTGGAGGCGAGCGCGAGCGCGTACTGCCCATCCTGGAAGAGCGGGTAGTCCGGGGCGGAGACGCCGTGGAAGAAGACGTTCGGCGCGCCCGTGACGAGGCGCGGCGGCGGCGTGGCGCAGACGAAGTGGACCGTGTGGCCGCGGGCGGCCAGGGAGAGCCCCAGCTCGGTGGCCACCACGCCGCTGCCACCGAAGGTGGAGTGGCACACCATGCCGATGCGCAGCGCGCGGCGGCTCACGGGCTCAGCTCCCGGAGCTCGGCCGCGAAGGGGCGGAGCGCCTCGAACAGGACCTGCTTGAAGCGCGGCCAGCCGCTGCGCGCGAGGTAGCCAGGCAGCCCGTAGACGCGCTCCTGCGGCGCGCCGTCCGGGTAGAGCGCCGCGCGCAGGCGGGCCAGGCGCTGCACCCGCACCTCGTCCCGGGTGAGCAGCGCGCGCTCGTAGCGGCGGGTGAAGCGCTCCAGGGCGCGCGCCACCGTCTTGCGGGTGCGCAGGACGGCGTCTCGGGTGCCCTCGTCCAGCGCTGGGCCGAGCGCATCCAGCTCGCCCAGCGCGCGCTCCGTCTCCGCCCAGATCCGGTCCCGCACCGCGCCGGGGGCGGGGAGCTTGCCGTCGCCAGGGACCCGCGAAGCGGTGCGCGCGAGCAGCGCCTCCGCTGGCTGCTCCGCGTCCTCAGGGCGCAGCTGCAGCGTCTCCAGCAATGCGCGCACGCGCGGCTCCACCACCCGGAAGCGCGCCCGCGGGAGGAACATGGGCACCGGGAGGTCGAACAGCGGATAGAGCGGCGGCAGCTGGGCGAAGTAGTTGGCCTCGCCCGGCCCACCCACGTACGCCGCGGTGGGCAGGAGCGCGTCCTGGATGACCGGCCGCAGCAGCGCCGAGGAGGAGAAGCAGAGCGGCTCCGCCTTCGCCGCGGCGGCGAGCGCCTCGCGGGAGACGGCACCCTCCAACCCCACCAGGGCGAAGCCCTCGGGGGTGGGGTCGAGCCGGCAGCGCGGCCCGCGCGGCCCGTGCGGGTGGAAGAAGGAGAGCGGCGAGCCTTCGCGGACGTGGACTTGAACTTCGAAGCCGGCGGCCTCGAGGGCGCGGGCCCGCTCGTGCAGCGCCGCGGAGATCGCCTCGCGCTCCGCGACCGCGCGGGCGTGCAGCGGCGCCGCCAGCGCGGCCACCTCTGGCTCGCGCGGGTCGAGGAAGAGCAGCCCCTCCTCGGCGAAGAGCTCGGCCAGCGTGCCGGCGAAGCCCTCCGCCAGGGTCGCCTGCGGGCGGTAGTGAGCGCGCAGCAGGCGCAGCGCCTCCGCGGCGTGGGGCAGCTCGCGCAGCGTGGACTCGAGGAGCAGAAGCTGCGCCTCCACCGAGGGGCCAAGCCGCCGGTGCTTCACCGAGACCCGGTCCGCGCCCGCGCCGGTCTCGCCGTCCTGCAGGCTCAGCGTGAGCGGCTCGCCGTGCGGCGAGAGCACGCGGCACTGCTGGATCTCCGGGAAGTCGTGGTCCTCGGTCTGCAGCCAGAACACCGCCACGCACGGGGTGCCGGTCTGCGCGGTGAGCGCGCGCGCGGCGGCGATGGCGGTGGCGGCCTTGTAGACGGTGTAGAGCGGGCCGAGGAAGAGGCCCACCTGTTGCCCGGTCACCACGGCGGCGGTGCCGCCCCGGGCGAGCTGCTCGAGCGCGCGCTCGCGGGCGGCGCTCTTCGGGAGCGCGCGCTGCTGCGCCGCGAGCGCGCTCAGCAGAGCCGGAGACGCCCGCCGGGCGCTCGCCCGGCGGACGTGCTCCGCCCGCGCTGCCTCGTCCCTGAAGTCCGCGCGCAGGAACGGCGCCGCGCGCGCGTCCCCCGCGAGGAAGGAGGAGGAGAACGGGCGTGCCATCGAAGGGTCAGCTCTTCCCCTTCCACTCGTTGAGGGCCTTCTCGACGTCCGGCTTGCCGTAGAAGCCCTGGGGGTTCGCAGCGCCGAGCTCCATGGCCTTCTCTGCCAGGGCGCGCGCGTCCTTGACGTTGCCGGTGGCCGCGAGCAGCTGCGCCTTGACGAAGGTGTTGAGCCAGGTCTGCTTGATGGCGATGGACTTGTCCACGTACTGCACCGCGGTGGGGAGGTCCTTCTTCTGCTCGAGCAGGTAGCGGGCCGAGGCCATCAGCGGCACCCAGGCGTCATCGGTGGCCTCCTTGATGTTGGCCAGGGACTGCGTCTGGGTGGCGAGCTTCACCGGGAGGGAGACACTGAGCTTCTCCCACTCGAGCGTGATGAGCGCGTTGTCATCCGTGAAGTCCGAGACGAGGTACGCGAGCCGCTCGCGGTGGGGGATCGCCTTCGGGGTCACCTCCACGCGGACGAGATCGGTCTCGGGCTTGTACTCGAAGGCGCCGAACTGCTTGGGGTCCTTGTTGAGGATGAGCGTCCACTTGCCCTTGTTGGGGACGGTGAAGAACGAGTAGGTGCCCGCCGGGACCTGCTTGTCGCCGACCGTCACTTCCTTGCTGAAGGTGATGCGGGTGGCCTCGTTGGCCCCCGCGCGCCAGGTCTTGCCGTACGGGACCAGGGCGCCCCAGATCGGCCGGCCCTTCACGCCCGGGCTGCTGTACTCCACGGTGATGTCCGTCAGGCCCACCGTCTGGGTGACCTTGGCGCCCGGGCTCTTCGCCGGGAGGTTCAGCTCCTGCGCGAACGCCGGGAGCGACAAGAGACAGCACAACCCCAAGAGACGCTTCATCGAGGCTTCCTCCGAGAGTGAGACGGCGGTAGTGACCCTGCACCCCGGAAAGTCACAGTGCCTTGCCGGGTGGGGCACCTTTTTTGGCGGCCGAGGGCATAGCGCATCGCTGCTGCGGCGCCCAGAAACGCCGAGAGGGGCACGGAGACAGGGCGGCGGGAAAAATATTCCCGGTGGGTTTTCCCGGAGGTGGGACAGCCCGTTTTCCGTTTCCGTTTCCCGTTTCCCGTTTCCCGTACCCGGACCCGTACCCGTACCCGTACCCGTACCCGCACCCGAACCCGAACCCGACCGAGGTCGCGAGAGGTCCGCCACCACTGTCCATGCAGGGCAGTGCCCCCAATCAGCCGCCCCTCAACGAATCCCCCTGTGCAGTTCGGGTTCGGGTGCGGGTTCGGGTGCGGCCACGGGTACGGGTACGGGTACGGGTTTCGGGTCACGGACAACGGGTGACGGGTACGGGTACGGGTTTCGGGTCACGGACAACGGGTGACGGGTTTCGGGTCACGGACAACGGGTGACGGGTCACGGTGAGGACGCCGCCGCGCGGCGCGAGTTGACCTCGGGAACCCGGCTTCCTATCTACCCCCCCTCCTTCCGATGTCCGAGCTCGAGCTTCCCACCCCCACCGCCCCAGACCGCGTCCCCGGCCTCGGCGCCTCCGAGGCCTTCGCGCGCCTCACCAGCGCGCTCGAAGGCGGCGCCCGCCGGGTCTGGACCCAGGGGCTCAAGGGCGCCGGCCGCGGCTACGTCCTCTCCCGGCTGGCGCAGGCGCTCAAGGCCCCGCTGGTGTGCGTGGCCCCAGACGAGGAGTCCGCGGACGCGCTCGCCTCTGACCTCGCCTTCTTCCTCGGCGGGCCGGGGACGCTGCTTGCCCCCAACGTGCTGCGGCTCCCCTCGGACGAGGTCACGCCCTACGACGAGCTGGCCCCGGACGCGGCCACGGTGAGCGAGCGGCTGGGCGCCCTCTACCACCTGCGCGCCGGCACCCCCTTCGCCGCGCTGGTGGTGAGCGTCCGCGCGCTCCACCGCAGGGTGCTGCCCCCTTCGGTGGTGGAGCGGCTCTCCACCACGCTCGCAGTGGGCCAGGAGCACGAGCGGGATGAGCTCGCTCGCCGCCTGGTGGCGATGGGGTATCTCTCCTCACCCCTCGTGGAGGATCCGGGCACCTTCTCCATCCGCGGCGACATCGTGGATGTCTTCTCCCCCCTCTACCCGCGGCCCGTCCGCCTGGAGCTCTTCGGCGACACCGTGGAGTCCGTGCGCGCGTTCGACCCGCAGACCCAGCGGACCACCGAGCAGCTCGCCCAGGTCCTGCTCTCCCCCGCGCGCGAGCTGCTCCTCAACGACGAGACGCTGCCGCGCGCGGAAGGCGCGATGCGCGCCGCCGCGGACCGGGTCAACCTCCCCTCCTCCAAGCTGCGCGAGCGGCTGGAGCCGCTCAAGGAGCGCACCGGCGCCTTCGGCCTCGAGCCGCTGCTCCCCGGCTTCTTCGAGGGCGGGCTGGGGACGCTCTTCGACTACCTGGCCGCGCGCCCCGAGGCGATCTTCTACCTGGACGATCCGGTGGGCTTGGACCGCACCGCCGGCGAGCTGATGGACGCGGTGGCCGCCACCTACGCGGACGCGCAGGCGCGCGGGGACCTCACCCTCCCCCCCGAGCAGCACTTCCTCTCCCACGAGGAGGTCACCGCCGCGCTCTCCCGCCACCGGCAGGTGGAGGGCGGCGGCCTGTCGCTCACGGACGCGCACGTGACGCCGGTCACCTTCAACTTCGGCAGCACGCACGAGCTGCGCGAGGCGATCCTCTCCCACCACGGCGAGGACGGGGCGCTCACGCCGCTGGTGGAGCGGCTCACGCGCTGGCGGGACATGGGCGTGGGCGTGTGCGTGGCCTGCGGCTCGGCCGGACAGGTGGACCGCGTGAAGCGGATCCTCCTCGACCGCGGGGTGGCGGTGAAGGCGCACGCGGAGCCGCTCGGGGACCCCGGCGCGCTCTACGAGCCTGCCGTCTGGGCGCACCTGTTCCTGGGCGAGGTCTCCAGCGGCTTCGTGGACGCGGCCGGGCTCGGCCGTTCGCCCCGAGCGGAGTCGAGGGGGGCGCTGGCGGTCCTCTCCGACGAGGAGATCTTCGGCGCCCGCGCGCGCAGGCGCGTGGCCAAGCAGCGGCGCAGCGACAGCGCCTTCGCCGCGGCGGCGTTCCGGGAGCTCAAGGAGGGCGACCTCGTGGTCCACAAGGACTTCGGGATCGCCCGCTACGCCGGCCTCACCAAGATGGAGGTGCAGAAGATCCCCGGAGACTTCCTGGTGCTCGAGTTCGCCGGGAAGGACAAGGTCTACCTGCCGGTGAGCCGGATGCGGCTCATCCAGAAGTTCACCGGCGGAGATCCGCAGAAGGTCTCGCTCGACAAGCTCGGCTCGCAGAGCTGGGAGAAGACGAAGAAGAAGGTCAAGGAGCACCTGCTCAAGATGGCGGCGGAGCTGCTCCAGCTCTACGCCGCCCGCCGCGCGCACCCCGGCCACGCCTTCTCCGCGCCGGACCGCTACTTCCGCCAGTTCGAGGCCGACTTCGAGTTCGAGGAGACGCCGGACCAGGACAAGGCGATCCAGGACGTGCTCGCGGACATGCAGAAGGACGTGCCCATGGACCGGCTCGTCTGCGGCGACGTGGGCTACGGGAAGACCGAGGTGGCGATGCGCGCCGCCTTCAAGGCCACGCTCGACAAGAAGCAGGTGGCGGTGCTCGTGCCCACCACCGTGCTGGCCCAGCAGCACTACCTCTCCTTCAAGAAGCGCTTCGCCGACTACCCGGTGAACATCGAGGTGCTCTCCCGGATGAAGAAGCCGCCCGAGGCGCGCGAGCTGCTCCGCCGCGCCAAGGAGGGCAAGGTCGACATCTTGATCGGCACCCACAAGCTGCTCGGCGGCGAGGTGGCCTTCAAGGACTTGGGGCTCCTGGTGGTGGACGAGGAGCAGCGCTTCGGCGTGAAGCAGAAGGAGCAGCTCAAGCGGCTGCGCACCCAGGTGGACGTGCTCACCCTCACCGCCACGCCCATCCCGCGCACGCTCAACATGTCCATGTCCGGGGTGCGGGACATGAGCATCATCGCCTCGCCGCCGCAGGACCGGCGCGCCATCCGCACCTTCGTCCTCAAGTTCGATCCGCCGCAGATCCGCGAGGCGATCATGCGGGAGGTGCAGCGCGGCGGGCAGGTCTTCTTCGTCCACAACCGCGTGCAGTCCATCCGCTCCATGGAGAAGCTCTTGCGCGAGCTGGTGCCGGAGGTGACCATCGGCGTGGCCCACGGGCAGATGGGCGAAGGTCAGCTCGAGCAGGTGATGCTGGAGTTCGTGGAGCGCAAGCACCAGGTGCTCCTGTGCACCTCCATCATCGAGAGCGGGATCGACATCTCCACCGCCAACACGATGATCGTGAACCGCGCGGACGCCTTCGGGCTCTCCCAGCTCTACCAGCTGCGCGGCCGCGTGGGCCGCTCCAAGGAGCGCGCGTACGCCTATCTCCTGGTGCCCGCGCGCCGGACGGTGACCAAGGACGCGCAGCGGCGGCTGGAGGTGCTGCAGGCCTTCACCGAGCTGGGCGCGGGCTTCTCCATCGCCTCGCACGATCTCGAGATCCGCGGCGCGGGCAACCTGCTCGGGCCGGACCAGTCCGGCTCCATCGCCGCGATCGGCTTCGACCTCTACTCCGAGCTGCTCGATGAGGCAGTGCACGAGCTGCGCGGCGAGCCGCTGCGCGCCCAGGTGGAGCCGGACGTCAACCTCCCCTTCCCCGCCCTCATCCCGGACGACTACGTGCCGGACGTGCACCAGCGGCTGGTGCTCTACAAGCGCTTCTCCTCCGCGGCCAGCCCGGACGAGCTGACCGACCTGCGCGCGGAGCTGGTGGACCGCTACGGCGAGGTGCCGGACGAGGTGGACAACCTCTCCGAGCTGATGCTCCTGAAGATCGACATGCGCGAGCTCTCCCTGCGCACGCTGGAGGCCGGCGCCGGCCGGCTGGTGGTGACGCTGGGAGCGGAGGCCCGCCTGGATCCAGTGCGCGTGGCCACGCTCGTCCAGCGCTCCAAGGGGCTCTACCGCCTCACCCCGGACATGAAGCTGGTGGCGAAGGTGGACGCCGCGCTCAAGGGGCAGCACCTCGTCGCCGAGGCGAAGAAGGTGCTGCGCGACTTGAGCGCGTGCGCGCTGCCGCAGGACTGAGCACCCGCGCGCACATCCCTCTCCAAGGTGCGCGCGCCACCGCCGTCGCAATGGAAGCGTTCGTCTTGCGACGATGGGCGCTCCCCATGCGCACGACTGGCTGGCTCCTCGCCTGCGCGCTCGCCCTGTTGTCCCCGCAGGCGCTGGCGCTCAGCCCGCAACGTCCCCTCTCGCAGTTCGGCCACCAGGCCTGGGCCAACGCCCAGGGGCTGCCCCAGGCCACTGTCTACGCCATGGCCCAGGGCCAGGACGGGTACCTGTGGCTGGGCACCGAGGAGGGGCTCGTCCGCTTCGATGGCACCCGCTTCGTGGCGTTCAACCGCTCCAACACGCCCGCCATCCCCTCCAACCGGATCCGCGCGGTGCACGTGGACGCCAAGGGAGACGTCTGGTTCGGCACCCAGACCGCCGGCCTGGTGCGGCTCCACGAGGGCGTCTTCGAGTTGATGGGCCCTTCGGTGGGGATGACCTCCAAGCGGATCCGCGTGGTGGCCAGCGGCCGTTCGGGGGCGGTGTACGTGGGCGCGGACGACGCGCTCTTCCGGTGGGACGGCAGCCGCTTCGTCAAGGAGCGGGAGCTGCAAACCGTCCTGAGCCTCTACGAGGCGCGGGACGGGACGCTCTGGGTGGGCCTGGACGGCGCGCTCGCGCGCCTGTCGCCCAGCGGCGGATGGAAGCTGTGGACCAAGCAAGACGGGCTGCCCTACTCGCGGGTGCTCGCCCTGGCGGAGGACGACAAGGGGCGCATCCTGCTCGGCGTGCGGGACGGCACGGTGGTCCGCTTCGACGGCACCACCTTCGAGAAGTGGTTGGACGGGAAGATGAAGAAGGGCGCGCGCGCCCTGCTCTATGACCGGGATGGGGCGCTCTGGATCGGCACGGATGGCCAGGGGCTGATGCGGCTGGTGGACGGGAAGCTGGAGGGCCGCTCCCGCGAAGAAGGGCTGACCGACATCGAGGTCATCTCTCTCTTGGAGGACCGCGAAGGGAACATCTACGCGGGCACCATGGCCGGCGGCCTCAACCAGGTGCGCGAGCCGAAGTTCTCGATGTTCGGTCCACCCGAGGGGCTCGCCCACCCCACCAACTGGGCGGTGTACGAGGACCGCGCCGGCACCATCTGGCTGGGGACGGTGGTGGGCCTGAGCCGGCTGGAGAACGGCGTGGTGCAGACCGAGTCCTCGCCTGAGCTCGTCGCCAACGTCTACGCCATCCTCGAGGACCATGAGGGGACGCTCTGGGTCGGCGGCTCGGACGGCATCTCCCGCAGGCAGCGGGGCGGGGCTTGGGAGCGGGTCCGCGAGCTCGGCGGGGTGACCTCGTTGGCGGTCTACTCCCTCCACGAGTCGCCGGACCAGGTGCTGCGCATCGGAACGAGCACCGGCGTGCTCACCCGCAAGGGCGGAGAGTGGAGCTTCCAGCGGACGGATCCAGTGGGCCCGATGATCAACCAGGTCCGGGACATCACCCAGACGCCGGACGGTGACGTCTGGCTGGCCACCGCCAACGGGGTGAAGCGGATCCGCGGAGAGGTGCTCACCCGCTACACCACCGACCAGGGGCTCCCCAGCGAGTTCGCCAAGTGCCTCTATCAGGACGCGCAGCACGTGCTCTGGGTCTGCACCGACGGCGGCCTCGCCCGCTGGTACCCCGAGCTCTCCCGCTTCAAGGCGGTGACCGCGCGGGACGGCCTCTTCGACGACACGGTGCTCCGGGTGCTCGAAGACCGCGAGGGCTACTTCTGGTTCACCTCCAACCGCGGCATCGCCCGCGTGGCGCGCGCGGAGCTGGAGGCCTTCTTCCGCGGCGAGCTGCGCCACGTCAGCGCGCGCTCCTTCGGCGAGTCGGACGGCCTGCGCGTGGTGGAGTGCAACGGCACCTCCTCCTCCTCCGGCCTGCTCTCCCGGGATGGGCGGCTCTGGTTCCCCACCATCGCCGGCGTGGCGGTGATCGACCCGCGCCGCACCGTGCTCAACGCCGTGGTGCCGATGGTCCACGTGGAGGAGGTGCAGGTGGACCGGCAGCCGGTGGAGCTGGCGCAGGCCCGCGAGCTCGCGGCGAAGACCCGGGACCTGGTCTTCCGCTACACCGCGACCAGCTTCGTGGACCCCTCGCGGGTGAGCTTCAAGTACCAGCTGGAGGGCTTCGACCAGGGCTGGGTGGAGGCGGGGACGCGCCGCGAGGCGTACTACACGAACCTCCCGCCAGGGGATTACCGGTTCCGGGTGATCGCCGCGAACAACGACGGCGTCTGGAACGACGCCGGCGCCTCGCACGCGTTCCGGCGGCTGCCCCACCTGTACGAGACCACCGGCTTCCGGCTGCTGGGCGCCGCCCTGGTGCTCGCGGCGCTGGCGCTCGCCTACTCCGTGCGCGTGCGCTACCTGAAGCGCCGCGAGCGCGAGCTGCTCGGCCACAACGAGGAGCTGGCGCAGGCGCTCGGCGCCGCGCGCGAGGCGGTGAAGCTCAAGAGCGAGTTCGTGGCCAACATCTCCCACGAGCTGCGCACCCCGCTCAACGCGATCATCAACCTCCCCGCGGGGATCCTCGAGCTCTTCGAGCGCGAGGGGCGCGCCGCCTGCAAGCGCTGCTCGGCGGAGTTCGCGCTCGAGGTGGGCGAGCGCGTGACCGCCACCACCCCCTGCCCCGAGTGCAAGGAGCCCGGCGCGCTGGTGCCCACCGAGGCCTGGCGGCTCACCGGCGAGACCGAGCTGATCGTCCGGCACCTGGGCACGCTCGAGCGCTCCGGCCGCCACCTGCTGGCGGTGATCAACGACGTGCTCGACTTCAGCAAGATGGAGGCGGGCAAGTTCACGCTGCACACCCGCGAGCTGGGCGTCCGCGCGCTCTTCGACGAGCTGACGGAGACCTTCCGGCCGATGATCGCCTCGCGCGGCGTGGCGCTCGAGCTGGGCGAGGTGAAGCCGGACCTGATGGTGAAGGCGGATCCGGTGAAGGCGAGCCAGATCCTCATCAACCTCGTGGGCAACGCGATGAAGTTCTCCGAGGCGGGCGGCAAGGTGGAGCTGGCCGCGCGAGTGGAGGGGGCCAGCTGCGTGATCTCCGTGCGGGACCACGGGCCGGGCATCGCCCCCGAGCACCAGCAGCTGATCTTCGAGAGCTTCCGCCAGGTGGACGGCAGCCAGACGCGCCGCTTCGGCGGCACGGGGCTGGGGCTCTCCATCACCCGGCGGCTGGTGGAGCTGCACGGCGGGCAGATCTGGGTGGAGAGCACGCTCGGCGATGGCGCCACCTTCTTCGTCCGGCTGCCGCTGGCGGGGAACGTGGAGGCGCACGTGGAGCTGCCGGAGGTGCCGGCGGAGGAGCCCGGCAAGCCGGTGGTGCTGGTGCTCGACGACGAGCCGGTGGCGCTGGAGACGCTGCGGCTGACCCTGGAGCCGCTGGACGTGCGCGTGGTGACGCTGCTGGACCCGCGCCGGTTGATCGCCACGGTGCACGAAGAGAAGCCCAGCTTGCTGATCCTCGACATCATGATGCCGCGCGTCTCCGGGCTGACCCTGCTGCGCGAGCTGCGCGCGGACGCCCGGACGCAGGCGCTGCCGGTGCTCGTCACCAGCGCCTACGGCGCCAACCGCGAGCTGGCGGAGTCGTTCCAGGCGACGTGGCTCTCCAAGCCCTGGGAGCGCTCGCAGCTGCTCGAGGTGGTGAAGCGGCTGATGGAGCCGCTGCCGCCGCGAGGCTTCACGCCCGCCGTACAGCGCTCGCCCCGGGCGTAGGCCCCCCGGTCACCCCGAGCGAAGTCGAGGGGTAGCTCGGACGTCGACTCTCGATCGCCCCTCGACTTCGCTCGGGGTGAGCGGAGGAGCATCCGTCCACTTTCATGGCAGCGCCGCAGGCGCGTGCGTCCCTACGGCGCGGCGGCCCGGCCGAGCGTGCCGCGGTTGGCGAGCATCAGCTCGTTGAGCGCCACGGTCAGCTTGAGGAAGTCGACCGGCTTGGGCAGCACCATGGCGCCGCCGGACTGGAGCAGCGAGCCCTTCTCGTAGCGCTCGCCGTTCGCGGTGACGAACAGGATGGGCACCTTCACCAGCGAGGGCAGGTTCTGCGCGTAGGCGGGCAGCTTGAAGCCCAGCGGGAGCCCCTTGAACAGCCGGGTGAGCTGGACGCCATCCAGTTCCGAGCCCTGGAGCTGGATGTCCATCAGCACCGCGGACAGGGAGCCGTGAAGCGTCCGCACCTGCGCGCAGGCCTCGACCGCGTTCTTGGCGCGGTGGAGGCGGTACTTGTTCTTGAGCCGAAGGACCGTGACGTCCCAGTTGGTGTCGTCGTCCTCGACGTACAGCACGCTGAGGCCTGTCGAGGGCGCTGCGGAGGTCGAAGGTGTCGGGTCGAGCTTCTTCACGGATACCCAAATAATCGGGCACCGCCGCCCCCGCCGCCAGGTGGGGACGGGTGGGGCAACCGCGGTCAGTTGAACTGGGGGTGTTGGAGGACCTCTCGCTCGAGCGCCGCGGTCAGCTCGACCCCATGCGGCGCGCGGGCGCTGGAGCGCCGCCAGCGCTCCAACCACCGGCCATCCAAGGGGCGCTGCAGGCGAGCACGGTCCACCGCGGCCACGGTCGTCTCCTGCTTGGTACCCACCGCCGCACCCGCGCCCACGAAGAAGCCTCCCAGCAGCATGGAGACGCGCGTGGGAGTGGCCGCGCTGTAGGTCGCGAGCAGCGCGCCCGGGGCGCAGCGGCCGCGCACCGCCGCGAAAGACTGGACCGTCCAGAAATCCGGGTTTGAGGCGGGCGAGAACGGATCGAAGTAGACGAGGTCCGCGAGCTCGGCCGGCTCCGCCAGGCGCGCCAGGGCGTCCCCTTCGTAGAGGCGCCAGGAGAGCCCCGGCTCCTCGTAGCGGCCGCGCTCCATCAGCTCCGCCGCGGCGGAGGCGAAGGGCACCAGGAAGGGGAAGCCGGCGGGATCCGCGAGCGCCAGCCGCAGCGGCGCCAGGTCTCTCTCGAAGCTGAGCACGGTCAGCGCTCGCGCCCGCTGTGCCCCCAGCGAGCGCGCGCAGTGGAGCGCGGCCACGGCGTTGGTGGCCGCGCCCAGCCCCACGTCGTAGACGCACAGGGCCGCGCCGGCTTCGCGCAGCGCCGGCTCCAAGCCCAGCTGCTCCACGTAGAGCAGCTGGGCCTCGCGCCACGGGCCCACCGAGGGGTGCATCACCTCGCCCAGGCTGAGCGAACGGACTGCCCGCGCGCCGTTGCGCAGGGTGACCAGCTCGAAGTCCCCGTCGCGCGGGCCCCTCGACTCCGCTCGGGGTGACCGGGGGTCCGTCACGCCAGGACGTCCTTGAGCTCGGCGTAGAGGGAGGCGAAGGCGCCGGCGAGGATCGCCTGGCGCATCCGCCGCATCAGCGTGTGGAAGTGACGGAGGTTGTGGATGGAGATGAAGCGGGAGCCCAGGGTGTGCTTCCCCTTCATGAGGTGAAGCAGGTAGCCGCGGCTGTAGCGCTTGCAGACCTCGCAGTCGCAGGTGGCGTCGAGCGGCTCGTCGGAGAGGCGGAACACCTGGCGGGTGACGCGCACCAGCCCCTGGAAGGTGTACGCGTAGCCCTGCTGCGCCATCTTGGTGGGGATGATGCAGTCGAACATGTCGATGCCGCGGCGCACGCCCTCCAGCAGGTCCAGCGGCGTGCCCACGCCCATGAGGTAGCGCGGCTTGTGGACGGGCAACAGCGGCGTCACCCGCTCGGTCATGGTGTCCTTCTCGATCTTGGTCTCGCCCACCGCCAGCCCGCCGATGGCGAAGCCGTCGAACGGGTGCGCGGTGAGGAAGGCCGCGCTCTCGTCCCGCAGGTGGGGGAAGACGCCGCCCTGGACGATCCCGAAGAGCGCCTGCCCGGTGGCCACCGCGTCCCGCGCCGCGAGGCTGCGCAGCGCCCAGCGGTGGGTGCGCTCCATGGCGTCCCGCGTCTGCTGCTCGTTGGACGTGGAGTCGATGCACACGTCCAGCACCATCATGATCTCCGAGTTGATCGCCTGCTGCATGGCGATGCTCGTCTCGGGCGAGAGCAGCTGCCGGCTGTTGTCGTGGAAGCTGCGGAAGTGCGCGCCCTTCTCGGTGATCTCCCGGTCCGCCGGGAGCGAGAAGATCTGGAAGCCGCCGCTGTCGGTCAGCACCGGGCCGTCCCACTGCATGAACGGGTGGATGCCGCCGAAGCGCCGGAAGACCTCCGCGCCCGGGCGCAGCATCAGGTGGTAGGTGTTGCCGAGCACCACCTTGGAGCCGGTGGCGCGCACCTCCTCCATGCTGAGGTTGCGGATGTTCGCGTGCGTGGCCACCGGCATGAAGACCGGCGTCTCCACCACGCCGCGGCGGGTGTGCAGCAGGCCGGCGCGCGCGCCCACCGGGTCGGTGGCGAGCAGCTCGTAGCGAAGGGGACCGGTCTGGGCTCGCCCCTCGACATCGCTCGGGGTGAACGGCTGGACTGGCTCGAGAGGAGGAACGGTGGCGGGGAGCGACATCAGGGGCTCAGCAGGGAGAGCTTGTTCTTGGCGGCCTTGCCCAGCTTGTTCTTCCGGGCGGCCAGGGTTTCCAGCAGGGTGACGCCGAGCGCGCGGGCCTCGGGCGCGGGGCGCTCCACGAAGTGGAAGCCCACGTAGTAGCGGGTGGCGTCATCCAGCCGCTTGTCCTTCTCCAGCAGCTTGGCCAAAGGCAGCCCGTCATCCGCGAGCCGCTCCAGCTCGGTGAGCGCGCCGTCCCGGGCGCGGGCGCGCGGGTGCGGGTCCTTGGGGCTGCGCGCCAGCTGCAGCGCGGCGAAGGCGTAGCGGTCGTCCGCGGTGGCCTGCGAGGAGCGGCACAAGACCCCCAGCAGCGCCTCCGCGCGCGCGGGGTCCTTCTTGAGCGCCGCGCCCGCCTTGGCGCGCAGCACCTCCGCCCAGCGCTCCGGCTCGGCGTCGCGCACGGGCTCGAGGATCTTCCGCGCCACCGCCAAGGAGTCCGCCAGCGCCTTCTCACCCGCCTGCGCCAGCGCGGTGAGCTCCTTCTTGCCCAGCTGCCTGGAGAGGGGCGCCAGCACCTCCGCCAGCACGGTGGCGCCGACCTCCTCCTTGGCCCGGGCGAGCGCGGTGGCGAGCAGCTTCTCCCCGCCCGGCAGCTGCGCGAGCGCCTTCGCCGCGGCCTCCGCGCGCGCGCGGTCCGCGCCGGCCGCCACCGGGAAGAGCGCGTCCTGCGCGACCTTGCCCGGCATGCCCCCGAGCCGGGCGATCGCCCAGCGGGCGACCTCGAGGTCGCGGCTCTCCGAGAGGCGCGCCAGCTCGTCCGCGAGGTCCGGGCCGATCTTCAGGACGGTGAGGGTGTCCCGCGCGGCGCGGGAGATGAGCGCGTCTGGATCCTCGAGCAGCTCGATGAGGCGCCGCAGCGCCTTCTTGGTGGCGCCCGCCCCGAAGGCGAAGCGCAGCGCGGTGATCGCCTCCACCCGCACCGGCACGCTCTGGCGCGGGCCGACGTAGGAGAGCAGCGCCTCCCCCGGGCCCGGCAGCTCCAGAAAGCCGAGCACCTTGAGCGCTCCGCGCAGCGCGGCCTCGTCCTGCTGGACCTTCTTCTTCTCGAGGAACTTCTCCACGTGGGCGGCGAGCTTCTTCCGCTCCGCCTCCGGCGCGGACTTCACCTCTTGGCGCGCGGTGAGGGCGGTGCGGTTCACCACGTCAAAGCTCTGGCCGAGCATCCCCTCCAGCGACATCTCGAAGGAGAGGCGCCCGCCCACCGCTGGGAGCAGCTGGCCGAGCGCGGCGCGCACCGGCGGCGGGGCGTCCGCCATCCGGGCGCGGATCTCCGGGAGGGCGTCCGGGCCGAGCTGGGCGATCGCCGCGGAGGCGAGCTTCTGGACCTCGCCCCCGCGCCCCAGAGCCTCCAGCAAAGCCGGCAGCGCCTTGAGAGACCCGAGCTGGCCGAGCGCGGTGAGCGCCGGGCCGGCGAAGGCGTCCATGGGGTCTCTCGCCATCCGGCTCAGCGCGGCGACGACGCTGGCGTCCTTGGCGCCCAGCTCGCCGAGCACGACCGCAGCCGCGATCCGCTTGTGGCCAGAGCTGTCCTCGAGCAGCGCGATGATTCTCGGGAGGGGGTCCATGTCGGGGGGCGCACACTACGGCACGTCCCCTCGGGGGATCCAGCCAACCGGTCACCCCGAAGCGAAGTCGAGGGGGCCCCCGCTAAGCCTGGGCTCCGAAGAACGCGCCCGAGGGGCCGCTGTAGAAGGTGCCGAGCCCCAGGTACTCCAGCCGCGGGGTCCCGTCCGGGTCCACCGGCAGGCGCACCTCGAAGCTCTGGCCGGAGAGGTTCAGGGCGTCTCGCAGCGCCCGCCCCAGCTCCGGTGCGCCGGAGATCCGCTCGCTCAGCACGCCCAGGCCCTGGGCCTCGAGGTTGCGCGAGCTCAAGCTCAGCTCGACCGGGATCGAGTCGCTGCGGAGCGCGTCCTCTCTGGCGCGGAGCTCGATGCGAAGCTCGCTGCCACCGGGGGCCGGGGAGAAGCGCAGGCCAGAGAAGGCCGCGGCGAGCAGGAAGCGCAGCCGCGCCGCCTCGAAGCCGTTGGGGGGCCGCTCCTGCAGGCGATCCAGCGGCGTCTCGGCTGGCAGCTTCAGCCCGTTGAGGACGCTCGGCCGCGAGAGGGTACCGTCACCCACGAAGGAGGTGACGGGGCGCAGCCCCGGCTGCGGCAGGGTCTCGCGCAGGCTGCGTCCCACCGGCGCCGCGGCGATCTTCTCCGCCAACAGCTCGCCCAGCGCCTCCGAGCGCGGGACGAGGTTGAACAGCGAGGCCACGTTCTCCTTCACGTTGGCCAGCTGGTCCGCCGGGACGATGTTGCCGGCCGCCGGGCCGATGAGGAAGACATCCTTGCCCCCCACCTGCCGGGCGATGTTGACGGCGCCCAGCCCCTCCACCTCGCCCTGGATCGCCGGCGCGGCCTGCTCGTTGCGCTCCAGCGGCGCAGAGGAATACGTGCCCTCCGGCAGCAGGCGCGAGAGCAGCTCGCCCGTGGCGGTCTTCACGCCCGCGCTCCAGATCAGCTTGTCCACGTCCTGGCGCTGCAGGAGCTTGGGTTCCGCGCCAGGGACCCCGTCCAGGAGCTCGAAGCGCCGCCCATCCGCGCCGACGAGCGCCAGCCGCCCCCGCTCGCGAGCCACCTGCAGCTCCTCACCGGTCACGCTGTCCTTCACGGAGAGGCCGCTGGGGGCCAACTGGTAGCGGCCGTCCCCCACCGACCGCGCCTGCCGCAGCGGTGGGGCGATCCGGAGCACGTTCCGCGCGAACGCCTCGCCGATCTCGAGGACCGCCTCCGGGACGACCTGCCGCGCCGCAGCGGCGCTTTGCGGCACGAAGCCCTCTTCCAGCTTCACCTGGACCTCGCCGGACGGCGCGATCCTGAACCGCACCTCGTTGCGCAGGGTGCCCTTGGGGGCGAGCGTGAACTCCTGCTCCCCCAGCACCGAGCGGACCGCCTTGTACGCTCGACCATCCCGGCCATAGACGTCGAAGATGCCGCTCGATCTGGGCTCGAACTCGAACGCCGGCCCGCCCGGCTCGCTGAGCGCCCGCTCGCGCAGGGCCACTGCGCGCGCCAACAGGAGCTCGCGTGGGTCGGTGAGCGCCCCGCCCTCCCCATCCACCAGCGTCTCCTCCCTGCCACGTCCGGCCGGGCGGTAGATGCGCTCGAACCGGCTGCCGGAGAGGCGCAGCGCGCCGTCCCGCTCAGCGGTGACCTCGAAGGTGGCCGGCGCCAGCGGGCTGCGCAGCCGGTTGCCGTCCGCCACGAGCACCTCCGACCCCGCGGCGTCCACGATGCGGGGCGCGCTGCCGATCTCGGGGCGGCGAACGCTCAGCCCCTGCTCGAGGCCTCGGCGCCGCTGGAGGGGGCGGACCAGATCCAGCACCGCCGCGCCGAGCTCCCGGACGCCCTCCTCCGCTGCCAGGGCGGTCGAGGCGTCCCCGCCCAGCGGCTCCATCGACACGCTGCGCCGGGAGCCGCTCACCTTCACCGCGGCCGGCCCCAGGCCGAGGATCAACCCGTCCTCGAGCAGCGTCAGCTTCAGCGTCCGGTCTGCGAGCTGGGCGGTCCGACCCAGGAGGTCCACCTCTCCCAGCCGTGCGCCGTCGCTCTCGCGGAGGATGGCGCGCGTGGACGTGACGTCCGGGCGCGTGGCCACGAAGCGCAGCCCGTTCCTGGAGAAGGAGGGCGGCAACCCGGGCAGCGGGTCCGCGCTCTCCACGGGCTCCTCCTCCCGAACCTCCGCCTGCCGCAGGCGCGCGGCCACCCGGGCCACGCGCAGCGCGCGGACATCTCGGACGGGAACGCCGTTTTCGGTGAGCTCCCCTTCCGTCCCCCGGTACTCGGGGCGGTAGAGCAGGCGCCCGCCGTCGGTGAAGAGCTCGAAGGCCGGCTCCCGACGGCCGCTCTGGGAACCGCCGGCGAGCGAGATGCTCCCCCCGGAGAGGCTCCCGAGGACCGCTCCCGCCCCGTCCCGCGCGGTCACGCCGTCTGCGGTGCGCTCCAGCCGGATGCCATCCACGTCCGCGACCCCTGCCCGCAGCGTGGCGAGGGTGTCCAGGACCGCTCCGGCGATCTTCCGGAATGGCTGGGTGCGCGAGAGGGAGATGAGCTCGCTGTTGGTCTCGGTGCCGGGCTTGAGCACCTCCACCTCCGCCAGTCCGTCCTCGCCGCGGCTCAGGCGCAGCCTGCCCTGGCCACGGAAGTCGAGCTGCGCGGTGCCGTCCAGCTGGAGCGAGATGAACGCCTCGTTGCCCTTGTAGGTGAACCGGGTCTGGTCCCCGAGCGAGAGCGAGGCCGAGGGCTCGCGCTCTTTCTCCAGGCGGTAGCTGACCGAGCGGGGGCGGTCCGCCGTGGCGGGGTCCACCTTCACGCGGATGCCCGGCAACTGCTGGCCGGCGAGCGGGACCTCCGCGCCGCCGCTGCGGGCTTCGAGCTCGAGCGGCGCCCGCGAGAGCGCTTCGACTCCGCGGAGGACCGCGCGCGCGTACTGGAGCGCCTCTGGACGGCGGTCGAAGACGTTCCCCGAGATCAGCGTCTCGTAGCCGCCCGGCCTCGCAGGGGTGAACTCCTTGCGCGAGGCGAAGCGCAGCTCACCGCTCGGCTGCAACGTCACCGGGTCGAACGAGCCGCCGCCGCGCGAGTCGGACGCGGCGTACCCGTCGGGCGTCCGGGCGACGCGGGCGATCTCCACGCCCCGGCCGTCTCGGACGGAGGCGACGGCCACCCGGTTACCGTTGAGCTCCGCGGTCTCGAACTCCGCAAAGAGCCCCTGCGGCGAAGCCTTGGCCCGCACCAGGCCGCTCGTGATCTGCAGGACGATCTCCGCGGCGTCGCGGAAGCTCTGCGAGGTGACGGGCGCGGTGGTCCGCCGGTCGAGGATCGTCAGCTCGCCATCCCGAAGCTCGACGGTGAAGCTGTCCGCTCCCGCGGGGCCCTCCAGCTCCACCTTGTCTCGCGAAAGGGGCCGGACGGTGTACTCCACGCTGCCGATCTCCGCGGTGATGCGCGCGCGCGTGGCCACCATGTTGGGGCCGGTGTCCACCGCGCTGAGCCCAACCGTCTCCGGCCGGAAGCTGAACCCGCCGTAGATGGGGCGGACGTCAAAGACCCGGCCGCTCCTGCCGAAGGCCGCCTTCTCCGCCTTGGGGGCGGAGGGGATGAGGTACGGCGCGGTCTGCGCCAATGGCGCGAGCGCCCGCGCCACGTCCTGGAGGCGGATGGACTCCGCGGTCTCGGAGTAGAGCCGGAAGCCGGGGCCCCGCTCCGACTTGAGCACCGTGCGCACGTTGCCCGCGTCCAGGGTGAGGTCGTTCTCACGGCCGCGCGCGAGCCCGCCCACGTCCACGTAGCGGAAGCGCCGCACGCCGCCCCGCTTGCCGTCGGTGAGCTCCTGGTAGCGATCCAGGATCGGCCGCAGGCCGGTGGGGCTGTCGCGCTCCGCGCTCTGCAGCTCGCGGCCGAGGGAGACGGTGAAGCGCGCCAGCGCCTCGGCATCCTCTCCCGCTGCCTTGAGCTCGCGGGCGAGCGCGCGCAAGGTGGTAGCAGCCGGACGGGCGCGCCGGTAGCTCTGCAGCACCTCCGCGAGGTCCGCGCTGGCGGGCGGGTCCTCGAAGAGCTGGGCCAGCTCTCGCTGGTTGGCCGGGCCGTTGCGGCCGGTGATGAAGCGCACCTCCCCCACGTCCCCCAGCTGCCGCCGGTTGTAGGTGATCGCCGCGGTGTCCGGCGCGGAGAGCGCGCCCTTGAGCGCGGCCACGGTGACCAGGCCGGAGTCGCCTCCGCCCACCACGCCCACCCGCTTGCCGCGGTAGGGCGCGTTCGGATCTCCCTCGGTGCGGAAGCGAGCGAGGTACTCCTGCGAGGTGAGCACCGTGGCCTCGGCTCGCGCCGCGGCCGCCCGATTCAGGTCTCCGTTGAAGTCCTCCGGCCGCCCCTCGGAGAGGCGGCGCTCCTCCTCCAGCAGAACGCGGGAGGCGGGGTCCAGGCCGGAGAAATCCGGGCGAGACTGGCCGGGCGCGAGGACGGAGATGTTGGTGTAGACGGAGTAGGACTTGCCGGTCTTGGAGTCCGTGAGGTCGATGCGGAACCGGGCCGGGCCTTCACCCGGCGTGAGTTCAGTGACGCCCCCCGGCTGCACGCGCGAAGAGAGCAGGACGTCCGGGCCGGCGATCTCGAGATTCACCGTGGCGGCGTCCCCGATGTCGCGTCCCTTGGCGTACTTGAGCGCCTGGAGATCGGACACGCCGATCGGCGCGTTTCGCCCGAGCGGGTTGAGGTCCCCGCTTCCGCTCGAGGGACGCGCCGACTCACCCGTGTTCTGGTAGCCGGAGGAGTTGACGTAGAAGGCCTCTCCGGTGTCGCTGAACTGGCTGACGCTGTCCGTGGCCTCCAGCACCAGCACCTTGGCGTCCGGGTTCTTCGCGCGCAGCGCGGAGATGGCCGCCTGGCTGTGCGGACCGGCGCCGATGAAGACCGCGTCCCAGACGGCCCGCTTGTCCGGCGCCGCGCGTGCGGCGTCCAGCTCGAGCGCGGCCTTGAGCGCGACCGTGTCCGTGCGGGCCTTCATGTTCACTGCGTCCACGTAGCTTTTGCGCGCCTCCGGGCTGCCCGCCACGAACGGGAGCGTGGCCAGCCGCTGCAGGTAGTACGCGTCGCTCCGCTCGGGGATGAAGAGGGCGTCCCCCTGGAAGGCGTTGAGCGTCCCCTGCACGGACGCGCGCAGCGAGGGCTCGGTCAGCGCCATCGCCTTGTAGAGGGCCACGAGATCCGTGCTGTCTCCTCCGCGGAAGAGCGCCTCCTTCATCTGGCGGACCTGCTCGACGCGGACCTCCTCGTCGCGCGGCCGCCCGCCGCTCAGCTCCCAGAGGCGCTGCTGGAAGAGGCCGGCGCCGGGGAAGTCGTACTCCTTGGGGCCTTCGTACGCGGGGAAGGCGAGGCCGAGCAGGTCCTTCTCGCCGCTCTCGTTGTTGTAGACGCGGCCGTCCGTGAGCTGCTTGAGCGCCGCGCCGTCCAGGCCGCGGACGTCCAGGCCGAGCGCCTTGGCCTCGGGCTTGGCCATGACCGCGTCCACTGCCTTGAGCAGCGTGGAGGATTGCATGTCAGCGGCGGTGGCGCCGCTCCACTGGGCGACGAGCTCGCCGACGGCGAGGGCGTCCGTCACCTTCGCGTGGTGAGAGTCCTGGGCGTCAAAGCCCTCGCGCAGGGACTTCCACGCGGCGTCGCCCGTGAAGGCGGTGGTGAGCATGGCCAGCTGCTCCGGCGGCAGCGTGGAGACGAGCTGGTGGGAGACCTCATGGGCGATGGCGCGGTCCAGCGCCGCCTCGCCCAGCGCGCTCCGGTTGACGAGCGTCCGCCCGGTGACCGG